>CAWFEZ010000011.1:0-83760 GCA_963814935.1 uncultured Actinomycetota bacterium
TCGACGGGCTCGCCGGTGAGCTCGGCGAAGGTGTCCTTGATCGCCATCTGCAGCGGGTGGTCTGGCTCGCGGTAGGTGGCGGTGTCCCAGCCGTTGACCACGCAGGTCAGCAGCATCGCCGCGTGCTTGCCCGAGCAGTTCATCAGCACCGGCTGCTTGGCCCCGCCGGCCCGGATCACCGCGTCGCGCGCCGCGTCGTCGAGCGGGTAGTCGGGCGGCGTCTGCAAGCGCGGACTCGTCGAGGCCGCCCAACGCCAGGATCCGCCGGGCACCCGCGACGTGGAACTCCTCACCCGAGTGCGACGCGCACGCCAGCGCGAGCAGCTCCGGCTCGAGGTCGAGCCCGAGGCGCACCATCGCCAGCGCCTGGAGCGGCTTGTTGCACGACCGCGGCAGGATCGGCGAGGCCACGTCGCCTACCGACCAGTCGACCTCGCCAGAGGAGTCCAGCGCGACCACGGCACCGTGGTGGTGGCCCTCCACGAACCCCGAGCGGACGATCTCGGCGACCACAGGCAGAGACACGGGGGGCATGCGGCGAACGCTAGCGTTGCCGCATGCGCGTGCTGTTCGCGACGACGGGCAACGACGGCCACTTCGGTCCGCTGCTGCCGTTCGCCCGCGCCTGCGCGGCGGCGGGGCACGAGGTGCGGGTCGCCGCGCCGGCGTCGTACGCCGAGGCGGTGCGACCGCGCGGGCTTCGCGCACGAGCCGTTCGCGGACGCGCCGCCGGAGCTGATCGGCCCGGTGATGGCCAGCCTGCCGGCCATGCCGTTCGAGGAGGCCGACGACACGGTCATCCGCGAGGTGTTCGCCCGGATCGACGCCCAGGCCGGGCTGCCCGCCGTCACCGAGACCGTCGGTCGCTGGCGCCCGGACGTGGTGCTGCGCGAGTCGGCCGAGCTGGCGTCCCTGGCGGCCGCCGAGCGCGCCGGGGTGCCACATGCGCACGTCTGCATCGGCATGCACGAGGTCGTGCCGAAGGCTTCGCCATCGCGGTCGCCGAACCGCTCGAGGAGCTGGGCCGGCTGGCCGGGCTCGCGGACGGGCAGGCGACCGCGGCGACTGGCGGCCGAGACCGTGTTCAGCTTGGTGCCCGAGGCCGCTCGACCATGCTGCGGGCGACTTCCCGCCCGAGGCCGCGACGTACCTGCGCTTCCACGAGCCCACCCGCCGACGGGCGCGGACCTGCCCGTGTGGGGCGACCCCGACCTGCCGCTGGTCTACGTGACGTTCGGCTCGGTCACCGGGTCGCTCGGGCACTTCGACGGCGTCTTCCGCGAGGCGCTGGACGGCCTGGCCGACCTCGACGCCCGGGTGCTGATGACCGTCGGGCGACGGCATCGACCCCGCCGACCTGCGCCGTGGCCGCGCGAACGCCCACGTGGAGCAGTGGTGCCCCAGGGCGACGTGCTCGCCCACGCTGCGGCGATGATCGGGCACGGCGGCTTCGGCACCACCATGGGCGCACTCGCCGCGGGCGTGCCCCAGGTCGTGGTGCCCATCTTCACCTTCGACCAGGTCGTCAACGCCGAGCACGTCGCCGCCGTCGGAGCCGGCATCGCGGTCCCGATGGGGCCCGGCTCGGTCGCGCGGGCGTGCGCCGAGGTACCGCGCCTGCTCGACGAACCGTCGTACGCCGAGCAGGCGCGCGCCGTCGCCGCCGAGTTCGCCGCGCTGCCGCACCCCTCAGATGCCGTGCCCCCTGCTGGAGGGCCTCGTAGGCTGACCGGCGTGGAGGCAGCGAGCGCGGTCGCCGGCGCCGTCATCGCGACGCGGGGGCTGACCAAGGACTACGGCGCCGTGCTCGCGCTCGACGACCTCACCATCTCGATCGGGCCCGGCATCACCGGCCTGGTCGGCGCCAACGGTGCGGGCAAGTCGACCCTGATCAAGATCCTGCTCGGCCTCGTGCCGCCGACCTCCGGGGAGGCCTCCGTGCTCGGTCTCGACGTGGCCGCCGACGCGGCCGCGATCCGGAGCCGGGTGGGCTACCTGCCCGAGCACGACTGCCTGCCGCCCGACGTCAGCGCCAGCGACTTCGTGGTGCACCTCGGGATGATGTCCGGCCTGCCCCGGGTGGCCGCCCGCGAGCGCGCCGCCGAGGTGCTGCGCCACGTCGGGCTCGCCGAGGAGCGCTACCGGCCGATGGGCGGCTACTCCACCGGCATGAAGCAGCGCGCCAAGCTCGCGCAGGCGATCGCCCACGACCCGCGGCTGGTGCTGCTCGACGAACCGACCAACGGCCTCGACCCGGCAGCCCGCGACGACATGCTCGGCCTCGTGCAGCGGGTCGGCCAGGACTTCGGCATCTCCGTGCTCGTCACCTCCCACCTGCTCGGCGAGCTCGAGCGGGTCAGCGACCACGTGGTGATCCTCGACAGCGGCCGTCTGCTGCGCGCCTCCGAGACCCGCGACTTCCTCAACGCCACGGGCACGCTCCTGGTCGAGGTGCTGGGCGACGACGCGCAGGCCCGCATGGGCCGGGCTCTCGCGGCCGCCGGAGTCCCGGTGCAGCCGCGTGGTGGGCTGCTCGCCCTCGACCCCCCACCAGACGATGGGCCCGACAGTGGTGTCGACGTCCACGACCTCGTGCGCGACACCGCCCTCGAGCTCGGCCTCGGCCTGGTCCGCATCCAGGCCGACCACCGCCGCATCGAGGACGTGTTCGCCGATGTCTGAAGTGCCACGCACCGGTGTCATCCACGACCTCGGCTACCGCCCGTACGACGGCCCGCGCGCCGGCAGCGGCAGCGATCGCGCCCGCACTGTTCCTCAGCGGGTTCCGCAACGCCTTCGGGCTCGGCCGGTCGGGCAAGTCGAAGGTGCTGCCGTTCCTGCTGCTGGGCCTCAACCTGCTGCCCGCCGTGATCATCGTCGGCGCGATGACTCTGTTCGACGTCAACGAGCTGCCGCTCGGCTTACTGCGCGCTACGCCTCCGCCACCCAGATCCTGCTGAGCATCTTCGTGGCGGCGCAGGCTCCCGTGCTGTTCTCGCGCGACCTGCGCCACGGCTCGATCGCGCTCTACCTGGCCCGCCCGCTGTCGTCGGCGGCGTACGCCGTCGCGCGCTGGGCCGCGTTGCTCGCCGCGACGCTGGTCTTCCTGCTGGTGCCGATCATCGCGCTGTACGTCGGCGCCGTGCTGGCCGAGCTGGACTTCAGCGGAGCAGACCGAGGAGGCGGCCAAGGCGGCGCTGCTCGCGGTGCTGCTGGCGCTGATGCTCACCGGGATCGGCGGGCTGATCGCGTCGGTCTCGGTGCGCCGAGGCTTCGCGGTGGTCGCGACCATCGCCGTGCTGCTGCTCGGCAACGGCGTCGTCACCGCGATCCAGGGCATCTCCGAGGAGCAGTGGGAGCGCGGACGTCGGCGAGGTGGCGGGGCTGTTCTCGCCGTACTCCCTCTACCGCGGCGGCGATATCGGCGCTCACCGACGAGCTCTTCCTCACCCCGCCGGCCGGCACCGCGCAGACGGCGGCCTACTTCGCCGTCATGATCCTGGTCGCGCGTCGCCGGGCTGGCCGCCATCGTGATCCGCTACCGACGGATCGCGGGGCGGTGAGGCACGGGTGAGCACGATCAGCCTCGACGCGGTCAGCCGCTGGTACGGCAACGTCGTCGCCGTCAACGGCATGACCATGACCGTCGGGCCGGGCGTGACCGGGCTGCTCGGCCCCAACGGTGCCGGCAAGACCACGCTGATCGCGCTGATGGCGGGCTTCCTGTCGCCCTCGGCCGGCACCGTCACGCTCGACGGCGCGACGATCTGGCGCAACACCGAGGTCTACCGCACCATCGGCCTGGTCCCCGAGCGGGAGATCAGCTTCGGCTACCTCACCGGCCGGCAGTTCGTGCTCGCCAACGCCGAGCTGCACGGCCTGCCGGACCCGGGCGCAGCCGCCGAGCGAGCCCTGCAGGTCGTCGAGATGGTCGAGCCGGCCGCGCGGCGGATCGGCACCTACTCCAAGGGCATGCGGCAGCGGGTCAAGCTCGCGTCCGCGCTCGTGCACGACCCCGGTGTGCTGCTCCTCGACGAGCCCTTCAACGGTGTCGACCCCCGGCAGCGCCTGCACCTGATGGCGTTGCTCCAGCGGTTCGGCGCGGAGGGCCGCACCGTGCTGTTCAGCTCCCACATCCTGGAGGAGGTCGAGCAGGTCGCCCGCCAGATCGAGGTCGTGGTCTCCGGTCGGCACGCCGCCTCCGGCGACTTCGGCGAGATCCGGCGGCTGATGACCGACCGGCCGGTGCAGTACGTCGTGGTGAGCGACGACGACCGTCGGCTCGCCAGCGCGCTGATCGCCGACCCCGCCGTCATGGCGGTCAGCCTGCGCCCACAGGTCCGCGGTCTGGGCGGGGTCGACGTGTCGGTGTCCGACCTGGGCGGCTTCGCGCTGCGCCTGCCGCGGCTGTCCCGTGACGCCGGCGTGCGGCTCCTGGAGCTGGCTCCGACCGACGAGTCGCTCGAGAGCGTCTTCTCCTACCTGGTGGGGCGGTGAGCACGCCTCGATGAACGCCACGATCCTCAGGCTGTCCACCCAGGCCCTGCTCGGCCGCCGGCGAGGCCTGGTGCTCGCCCTGATCCCGGCCGTGGTGGTGGCGCTCGCGATCGTGGTCCGCGCACTCACCGAGGCCGGCACCGGCTACGAGATCATCGACGCGGTGGGCTTCACGCTGGCCCTGCCGCTGGTCGCCCTGCTCGCCGCCTCCGCGGTGCTCGGCCCCGAGATCGACGACGGGTCGATCGTCTACCTGATCGCCAAGCCCGTGCCACGCCGGGTGGTCGTCCTCAGCAAGTACGCCGTCGCCTGGCTCGCCACGATGGCGTTCGGCGCGCTTCCCCTGCTGCTCGCCGGCCTGGTCCTCGACGCAGGCGCACCCGGCAAGGCGTTCGCCTGGGCCCTCGGGGGCGCCGTGGCCGGGACGGCGTACACCGCTCTGTTCCTGGGCCTCGCGGCCCTGACCCGTCACGCGGTCGTCGTCGGTCTGCTGTTCGTGCTGCTCTGGGAGGGCCTCCTCGGCGGGCTGCTCGACGGCATCCGATGGCTCGCGGTCGGCGCCTGGGGGCAGGAGGTCGCGGCCGCCGTCAGCGACGCGGTCGACGACCCCGGCACCGGCCTGGTCTACGCCGTGCTCGCGGCAGCCGTGCTGACCGCCGGCTCCCTCTGGTTCGCCAGCGACCGCCTGCGGTCCTTCACCCTCCGCGGCGACGAGTAGAGCGATTCGCAGGCATGCACGCCATCGTCCGAGCGCGCCGCCCTGTCTGGACTGAGGAGCGAGGCGAGTGCCAGCGAGCCAGCGACGAGGGAAGACAGGGCGCCGCAGCGCGCTCGGACACGCGCCGAAGCTGGCGGAGGCGCAAATGAATACAGCGCAGATTCCCCTCAGCGCACGGGTGCACCTGAGCCACGCGGCCATCGAGACCATCGCCCTGGATGCTGGCGTCGACCTGCTGCACATCAAGGGCCCGGCGCTGCTGCCTGACCTGCGCGCCAGGGAGCGCGGCAGCTCCGATGTCGACGTCCTCGTCTCGCCGGACGCACCTGGCCCGCTTCGAGCAGGCGCTGACGCTCCACGGATGGGAGCGCCGCACCGGCTACGCCTCCGGATCCGCGTTCCGCCATGCGGCGAACTGGTTCCACGACAACTGGGGATACGTCGACGTCCACGCCCGCTGGCCCGGGCCCCGGGTCAGCCCCGAGGAGGTGTACGCGGCGTTCGCCGAGGGCCAGCACCAGCATGAGATCGCCCACGTCTCTTGCCGGGTACCGAACCGGACCGCCCAGATCTTGATCCTGGTCCTGCACGCCGCCCGCTCACACGGCTACAACAGCGACATCGAGCTCGCGTGGAACCGCATCGCGCAGGAGGACCGCGACGCCGTCCGCGAGCTGGCGGACCGCCTGCAGGCCCGTACCGCCTTCGCCGCCGGTATCGGCGAGCTCGACTCCGTCGTCGGCGACCGTACGGCGGACCTGTGGCGCTTCTACTCGCAGGAGGCCGGGAGCCGGCTGGACGAGTGGAAGGCCCGTTGGCGCGCGACGACGACTCTCCGCGAACGTCTCGACCTGTTGTCCGATGCCCTCGTGGTCAACCGCGACCACCTGCGCATGGAGCTGGGGCACGTTCCTTCGCGCGGTGAGCTGGTCGCCCGCCAGTGGCGGCGCGTCCGGGTGCTGTCGCGAGAGGTTGCCGAAGCCCTGCGTCGTCGTGGCCGCGGGGGGGCCCGATGAGCGACCTCGTGAACGGCGCCGTACGTCTGGCCGACCGCGTGGCGTGGCTCGACTCCGCTGATCATGGGGCCGGCTCCGGGCAGGACGCGGTCTACGCCAGCGGCCTGCCCGACGGTCCGCCCATGGTGCTGCGCGAGACGGCGGCCCTGATCTTCCTCGTGGCCGCCAGGGGCGGGTCGCTCGACGAGGTCGTCGCAGGCGTCGCCGAGGAGTCGGGACAACTGGTGGAGACGATCCGGGACGACGTGGTCGCGTTCGTCGACGAGCTCGTCCACCTGGGCCTGCTCACCCGCACCTGACACACCGCCGGTCGAGGAAGCCGCGCAGCGCCGTCACGAGACCTGGTCCACCATCAGGTGACGGGGTCTCGACGGGCCTTGACGGCCCTCCTCGACCAGCGAGGAACGGGTGGCAGGATGGCCGCCGTGCCGCTGCCCGACCGACTGGCCCACCAACCGGCCCACCAACCGGCCCACCAACCGGCCCAGCACCACCCCGGCCCGCGCGAGCTCGACGACCTGGAGCTGCTCGACGTCCGGGGCGCTGCACCCCACGAGCCGCTTCAACGAGCCCGGCTCGCCGATCACCCTGCTGCTGCCCGACGGCCTGGAGGGTGAGCCTGAGGTCGAGCTCGTCGACCCCGAGGGACTCCCCCTCGCGCGGGTCTCGGCCGACGGGTCGGTCACGCCCTTGACCCACGCCCAGCACGGCCCCTTCCGCCGGCTCTACCTGACCCCCACCCAGGCCAGGGAGGCCTACGCCGGCGCCACCTGGGTGCCGGTCACCGATGCCCTTGACGAGGATCAGGTCGGCCGCCTCGCCGACGTCGTCGGCCGGGTGGTGCTGGTGGCCCTGGTCGGCCACGGCACCGCGGCCCTGTCGCCCGTGGGTCTCCTGCGGGCCAGCCTCGCCGCCGCCGGCCGGCTCGCGGACGCCGCCGTGGTCGCCGTACCCCTGGCGTCGCACGGCGACGCCGAGACCGACCACGAGCTCGGCGTCCGGGTGCTGCGCGCCTACGCCGGCCAGGACGCCGTTCTCGCCCTGACCGAGGACACCAGCGAGACGGGAGCCTCGCTCAGCGACGAGATCGCCGCCATCGTCGACCACGACCGCCCGCCGCCCGGGGAGCAGGGGGTGGTGCTGTTCTTCACCGGCCTGTCGGGCAGCGGCAAGTCCACGCTCGCCCAGGCGGTGATGGACCGGCTGCTCGAGCAGGGCAGCCGCACGATCACCAGCCTCGACGGCGACGTCGTACGCCGCCACCTCAGCGCGGGGCTGACCTTCTCCAAGGAGGACCGCGAGACCAACATCCGCCGCATCGGGTGGGTGGCCGCGGAGATCTCGCGGCACGGCGGGCTGGCGGTGTGCTCGCCCATCGCGCCGTTCGACGCGACCCGCAAGCAGGTGCGGCAGATGGTGGAGGCCGCTGGCGGCGCATTCTTCCTCGTGCACGTCGCCACGCCCCTGGAGGAGTGCGAACGCCGCGACCGCAAGGGCCTGTACGCCAAGGCGCGGCGCGGCGAGATCCCGGAGTTCACGGGGATCTCCTCCCCCTACGAGGAGCCGGACGACGCTCTGTTGCGCATCGACACCACGGGACGCACGATCGAGGACTGTCGCGACGAGGTGCTCGCCGAGTTGTTTGAATAGCCGCTTGAATCAGTAGAGTTATTGAAGTTTGCCGTACGCCACCCCGAGGACCCCATGGCCGACCTGATCAGCGACTCCTTCTTCGCCATCCTCGCCGCCGGATTCTTCGTCGGCGTCGTCGTCGGCCTGACCGGCATGGGTGGCGGCGCGCTGATGACGCCGGCCCTGATCTTCCTCGGCGTCGGCGACGCGGCGACCGTCGTGACGGCCGACCTGACCGCGGCGGCGGTCTACAAGACCGGCGGCGCGATCGTGCACAAGCGCGAGGGCTCGCCCCACATGCAGCTGGCCAAGTGGCTGATCATCGGCTCGGTGCCGATGGCGCTGCTCGGTCCCCACCTGGTCGCGTGGTTCGTCGACCCCGAGGACCTCGACAGCACTCTCAAGCTCTGCATCGGCTTCGCGCTGCTGCTGGCGGCGGCCACCTACGCGCTGCGCCTCTACATCAACCTCCGGCGGGTGCGCAGCGGCGCCCCCGAGGCCGACGAGAACCCTCCGGTCCGCCCGATCCCCACGCTGCTCGTGGGCGCCATGGGCGGCCTGCTCGTCGGCATCACCAGCGTCGGCTCCGGCTCGGTGATCATGATCGCCCTGCTGATGCTCTACCCCGGCCTGGCCGCGGTGAAGCTGGTCGGCACCGACCTGGTGCAGGCGGTGCCGCTGGTGCTGGCGGCCGCGATCTCCAACATCGCCCTCCACGGCCTCGACTGGTCGATCCTGATCCCGCTGGTCATCGGATCGGTGCCCGGCACACTGTTGGGCGCCAAGATCGCACCGAGGGTGCCGCAGTCGTTCATCCGCCGCGGCATCGTGGTGGTGCTGACGATGTCCGGCGTCGCGCTCCTCGACAAGGCGGGCTGGGCCCCGCTCGGCGCCGGCGACGACGAGACCCACCCGAGTCCTGGTCGCGGTGGTCGGCCTGGTGATGATCGTGGTCGTCCCCCTGGTCTGGGGGGTGCTTCGTCGACAGCAGGGCATGCCGATGTTCGGCTCACCGACCGTCGCCGAGCTCGAGGGCGAGCATCCCGACCCCATCGCCACCCGGCCTACCGAGTGAGCGCGCGCACACCCGTCGCGATTCGCTGGGCTCCCCCGAGCCCCGGATAGCATGCTGAACTCCACACCCGAGAGGTACCTGACGAGACGATGACCACCGCACCCCCGACCCACGTCGACTACCAGCTGAGCCAGCTCGACCAGCTGGAGGCCGAGTCGATCCACATCTTCCGTGAGGTGGCGGCCGAGTTCGAGAAGCCGGCCCTGATGTTCTCGGGCGGCAAGGACTCCATCGTGATGATGCGGCTCGCCGAGAAGGCCTTCTACCCGGCCAAGATCCCGTTCCCCGTGATCCAGATCGACACCGGCTACGACTTCCCGGAGGTGCTCGAGACCCGCGACCAGTGGGTCAACCGCCTCGGTGTCCGCCTGATCGTCGCCAGCGTCGAGGACGCCATCAAGAACGGCGTCGTCGTCGACGACGGCAAGACCAGCCGCAACCGCCACCAGACCGGCACCCTCCTCCACGCCATCGAGGAGAACGGCTTCACCGCGATGTTCGGCGGCGGCCGGCGTGACGAGGAGAAGGCCCGGGCCAAGGAGCGCGTCTACTCCCACCGCGACGAGTTCGGCCAGTGGGACCCCAAGATGCAGCGCCCCGAGCTGTGGAGCCTCTACAACGGCAAGATCCACGGTGGCGAGCACATGCGGATCTTCCCGCATCTCCAACTGGACCGAGCTCGACGTGTGGGACTACATCGGCCGTGAGGGCATCGAGATCCCGTCCATCTACTTCTCCCACCAGCGCCGCGTGTTCCAGCGCGACGGCATGCTGATGTCGGAGAGCCCGCACAACACGCTGCGCTCGGGCGAGACCATCGAGGAGCGCACGGTCCGGTTCCGCACCGTCGGCGACATCACGCTGACCGGCTGCGTGGAGTCCGAGGCCGACACGATCGAGAAGATCATCGAGGAGGTCGCGGTCGCCCGGATCACCGAGCGCGGCGCGACCCGCGGTGACGACCGGTTCTCCGAGGCGGCCATGGAAGACCGCAAGAAGGAAGGCTACTTCTGATGGACCTCCTCCGCTTCGCCACGGCGGGCTCGGTCGACGACGGCAAGTCGACCCTCATCGGCCGGCTCCTCTACGACTCGAAGTCGATCTTCGAGGACCAGCTCGAGGCGGTCGAGGCCACCAGCGTCTCCAAGGGCCACGAGTACACCGACCTGTCGCTGCTGACCGACGGGCTGCGCTCCGAGCGCGAGCAGGGCATCACCATCGACGTGGCCTACCGCTACTTCGCGACGCCCAACCGCAAGTTCATCATCGCCGACACCCCCGGCCACGTTCAGTACACCCGCAACATGGTCACCGGCGCCTCGACCGCCGACCTCGGCCTGGTGCTCGTCGACGCCCGCCAGGGCCTGACCGAGCAGTCGCGCCGTCACGCCGTGCTGCTGTCGCTGCTCCGGGTGCCCCACCTGGTGCTGTGCGTCAACAAGATGGACCTCGTCGACTGGTCGGAGGAGGTCTACGAGCGGATCCACAAGGAGTTCGCCCAGTTCGCCACCAAGCTCAACATCCCCGACCTCGAGGTCATCCCGATCTCCGCGCTCAACGGCGACAACGTGGTCGACCGCGGCGAGAACTCCCCCTGGTACCACGGCCCGACGCTGATGCACCACCTCGAGCACGTCCACGTCGCCTCCGACCGCGACCTGGTCGACACGCGCTTCCCGGTCCAGTACGTCGTCCGCCCCAAGTCCGACGCCCACCACGACTACCGCGGCTACGCCGGTCAGGTCGCCGGCGGCGTTCTCAAGAAGGGTGACGAGGTCGTCGTCCTGCCGAGCGGGATGACCTCGACCATCGAGGGGATCGACCTGTTCGACAAGGAGGTCGACGAGGCGTTCCCGCCGATGTCGGTGACCGTACGCCTGTCCGACGACGTCGACGTCTCGCGCGGCGACATGATCGCCCGCCTCAAGAACGCCCCCAACCCGTCGCAGGACATCGACGCGATGATCTGCTGGATGACCAACGTGCCGCTGCGGCCGCGGGCCAAGCTCGCCATCAAGCACACCACGCGGATGGGCCGGGCGCTGGTCAAGGACATCCAGTACCGCCTCGACGTCAACACCCTCCACCGCGACCAGGAGACCAAGGAGCTCGGCCTCAACGAGATCGGCCGCATCCAGCTGCGTACCACCGTGCCGCTGCTGTGCGACCCCTACTCCAAGAACCGCACCACCGGCTCGTTCATCCTCGTCGACGAGGCCACGGGCGTGACGGTCGGCGCCGGGATGATCAACAACGCCAGCTGAGCTTCACCGCTCGACGCCAGGTGGTTTCGAGGCTCGCGAGCTCGCACCTCAACCACCGATCGGTGGTTGAGGTGCGAAGGCCGTCTGACGGCCTGAGCCTCGAAACCACCTGACACGGCTGCGGGAGCTCAGCGCAGGTTCGGTCGCACGTGCAGGCCGACCTCGGGGTCGACCACGGCTTCCTGCGCCGCGGGCAGGCCGTCAGCGTCGAGGGTGGCGTCGAGCGGCACGTTGCGCTTGACCAGGGCGAGCGCGATCGGGCCCAGCTCGTGGTGGCGGGCGGAGCTGCCGACCATGCCGACCGTGCGCCCGTCGTGGAGCAGGTCGGTGCCCTGGCGGGGCAGCCGGTTCTCGGTGCCGTCGAGGTGGAGCAGTGTCAGCCGCCGGGGCGGGCGGCCCAGCGTGTGGACCCGGGCGACCGTCTCCTGGCCGCGGTAGCAGCCCTTGTCGAGGTGGACGGCCGGGCCGATCCAGCCGACCTCGTTGGGGATGGTGCGGTGGTCGGTGTCGAGACCGAGCCGCGGCTCGCCGCGCGCGATGCGCAGTGCCTCGAAGGCCCAGGTGCCGGCCGGGTGGCCGGCTGCGGCGGCGTACGCGGTGAGGCGGTCGCGCGGCACGAGGTCGTAGGACGCGTCGTCGCGGTCCTCGGTCGGGCGCCAGGCCACGGCGAGCTCTTCGGAGACGTCGCTGACCTCGACACGCATCATGAAGCGCATCCGGTCGAGGAACTCCACCAGCGCGGCAGCGCTGCCCGGCTCGGTGTGGGCGGTGAAGGCCTCGCCGTCGTCGACGCCGGCGAAGGCGTGCTCGACGTGGCCCTGCGGCGAGAGGATCAGGGCCTCGGTCCAGACGCCCTCCGCAAGGCCCTCGAAGTACTGCGTCGTCAGGGAGTGCAGCCAGGTCAGCCGGTCGGGGCCGCTGATGCGCACCACGTCGCGGTGGGACAGGTCCACGAACCCGTCGTGGGCCTCGAGCGCGCGCTGCTCGGCGTTGAACGAGCCGTAGTGGGCGGCCACGCCGGCGTCTACACCGTTGCCGGCGACAGCGCCCGGCAGGTCGAGGAGCGGGCTGGTCATGCGTGATCCTCGTGGTGCGACTCGGACGGACACTCGACACAGGTGCCGAAGACCGTGAGGTGACCCACGTCGACGGCGAAGTTGTGCTCGGCGCGCAAGCGGTCGGTCAGCGGTTCGAGCATGTCTGGTCCAACCGAGCCGACCCGCCCGCAATTCCTGCAGACCAGGTGGAAGTGCTCGTGGTCGGTCACCGAGTGGTAGGTCGGCGCGCGGTCGCTGAGGTGGGCGTGACGCACCAGACCGAGGTCTTCGAGCACCTCGAGCGTGCGGTAGACCGTGGAGGCGTTGACCGCCGAGGACTGCTGGTGCACCTCCGCCAGCACCTCGTCGGGCGTGGCGTGACCGAGCTTCTCCACCGCGGCCAGGATCAGCTCGCGCTGGGGGGTCAGCCGGTAGCCGCTGTCGCGGAGCCGGTCACGCAGGTCGGTCACCCCGGCGCCTCCGCGTGATGACCCGTGTGACGGCCGCCGCCACCCTCTCGCTGCAGGCGCGCCCAGGTGTGCGGCTGGAGCTCCTGGCCCATGGCGGCCATGTCGTAGGCGTAGAGCAGGTCGCCGTCGACGTACCCGTAGAGGCGCTTGCCGGCCGTGTAGGCCTTGGCGGTCGCCGTACGCGCGACGGTGTCGGTGGCCATCTCGAACCGGGGCTGGTCGGGGTGGATCTCGCCGTGCCAGACCTCCACGAAGCCGGTGTTGTGGGTCATCACCACCTCGACCGTGCGGTCGGCCTGCGGGCGCAGGAAGCCGGTCTCCTGGGCGGCGTTGCGCACGAGGTCGCCGTTGTCGTCGACGATCCAGGCCCGGCTGAAGTAGTGGATGAACGGCCGGCCGTCCTGCTGGAAGACCAGCTCCTGCCCGAACTGGAACCCCTCGATCGTCGGGTAGTCGCCGTGGCCGTTGCCGTGCCAGCTGCCGATGATCCAGGCGAGCGGCGCGCACAGCTCGTGGATGTTCTCGGGGATCTCGAACGGCATGACCTTCACTCTAGTGTTGGCACATGCCGTCCGAGCCGACCCGAAGACTGGTCGTGAAGGTCACCTGCGGAGCCGAGGACGCCGAGCGCTGCAACCAGGCGTTCACGGTGGCCGCCTCCGCCGTCGCCGCCGGCGCCGACGTCGGGCTGTGGCTCACCGGCGAGGCGGCCTGGTTCGCGGTCCCCGGGCGGGCCGAGGCCTTCGACCTGCCGCTCGCCGCGCCGCTGGCCGACCTGCTGGCCGCGGTCGCTCGCCGCGGGCCAGGTCACCTCTGCACCCAGTGCGCCCAGCGCCGCGGGATCGTCGAGGCCGACCTGCTGCCCGGCGTCCGCATCGCCGGCGCGGCCACCTTCACCGAGGAGGTCCTCGCCGAAGGACGCAGGCCCTCGTCTACTGACCACTCTTCGAGTTGGTCGAGGAGCGTCGAGTCGAGCCCGAATGGTGCATTCGATGGCCCGTACGGCGCCTCTTCGAGGATTCGGGCCAGGCTCAACGCGCCTTCCTGAACCAACGATCAACGACGGTCCTTGACGCCGAGCAGCTCGCGGGCCTCGGCGGTGGTCATGGGCGTGCGCTGGGCCAGGCGGCCGACCTCGACCGCGCGCTCGACCAGCTGGGCGTTGGACTCGACGGGCACTCCCCTGCTGATGGTGAGCACGTCCTCCATGCCGACGCGCAGGTGGCCGCCCTTGGACAGGCTGGCGTACATCACCGCCAGCGTGGAGCGCCCGATGCCGGTGGCCGACCACGAGGTCACCGCGGCGGGGAGGTCACGGACGGCCGCGACCAGCGCGTCGGCGGTGCCGTTCATGCCGCCCGGGCACGCCCATCACCAGGTCGCAGTGCACCTTCCCGCCGTACGGCGGCCCGTACTTGTCCAGCAGCCGGGTCAGGGCGTGCACCTGGCCGAGGTCGAACAGCTCGAACTCCGGCACCACCTCACGCTCCTGGCTGAGCTGGTAGAGCTCGGTCACGAACGGCCACGGGTTGGAGAAGACGTCGTCGCCGAAGTTGGTGGTGCCCATGGTCAGGCTGCACGAGTCGGGCTCGGCGTCGAGCACCTTCAGGCGCAGGTCGAGCGGGTCGTGCACGGAGCCGCCGGTCGAGAGCTGGACGACCAGGTCGGTGCGCTCGCGCAGCGCGTCGACGGTGTCCTTGAGCCGCTGGCCGTCGAGCGTGGGCCGGTGGTCGTCGTCGCGGATGTGCACGTGGATCATCGCCGCGCCGGCCGCCTCGCACGCGACGGCGGTCTCGACCAGCTCCTCGAGCGTGGTCGGCAGCTGCGGGCAGTCGGCCTTGGCGGTCTCGGCGCCAGTCGGCGCGACGGTGATCAGGAGGCGGTCGGCTGGGATCGTCACGGGGACATCCTGGCAGCCGTGGATCTTCCGAGCATCTCGTCGGTCGACACCGCAAAACGTCCGGCGGAGCGCGCTGCCGCTGGTTGAGCGAGGGCCGCCAGGCCCGTCACGCAACCCCTCGACGGAAGTCGCTCGTCGCACCGGGTCTCGTGACGGTCGCTGCGCGACCTCGCTCGACCGACGATCGGTCAGGTCACGAACCGTCCGGCGTTCAGGTCGGGCTGGGTGCCGTCGAGGTCGGTGAAGCCGTACTCGCGCGCGAGGACGGCGACGTCCATCGTGCGGCCCGTGAACCGGATGGCGTCGGGGTCGGCGGCCAGCGCGACGACGGCCCGGGCACCGTAGTGAGGGGTCTCGGTGCGTCCGTCGAGCTCGCCGGGCGAGTGGTGGGCCTCCATCAGCTCGGTGCGCATCCATCCGGGCGCCACCGCGATGCACGCGATGCCCTTCTCGCGCAGGTGGTGACCCAGCGCGTAGACCAGGCGGTTCTTGGCGGCCTTGCTCGACTCGTAGGGCACCCAGGCCGGCGGCTCCGGCGTGTGCCAGGTGGTGGTGAGGATGATGCCCCGGCCCGCGGGGCCCATCGCGTGCTTGAGCACGGTCATGTCGGTGACGAAGTCGGAGTAGGCGCCGGCGAGCAGCATGTCGCGGAACTGCGTCATCGGCTCGTCCCAGACCTCCTCACCGCTAGCCTCATCACTGGCCTCGTCGTGGTGGTCGTGGCCGCCCCACGCGTTGTTGACCAGCACGTCGATGCGGCCGTGACGGGCCAGCACGTCGTCGACCAGGCGGCGTACGGCGTCGGGGTCGGTGTGGTCGCAGATCACCGCCTCGGCCGACCCGCCGGCCTCCGCGACCAGCTCGACCGTGCGCTGCACGGTCAGGTCGGGCACGCTCGTCTGGGTGGCGGCGCCCGGCTTGCTGCGGCCGGTCGCGACCACGTGGGCGCCGGCGGCCGCCAGCTCGAGCGCGACGGCCCGGCCCAGCCCGCGCGAGGCGCCGGAGACCAGCGCGATCTTGTCCTTCAGCGTCGTCTCTGCCATGACGACACAGCATCACGCGGACCACCGACAGCGCTGGATCGCGATTGCGCTCCCACCGTGGTTGGTGAGATCGAGCAGCCAACCGTCTCGAAACCCGGTGACCTGACATCTCGCGCTGGCTTGGTGACGGGCCCCTCGAGATGAACCCGGCGTCCCTCCTCAACCAGCGATACCTGCCAGACTGCGCGCGGTGAGCGAGACCTTCGACGTGCTGGTGGTGTGCCTGGGCAACCTCTGCCGGTCTCCGCTGGCCGAGCGGCTGCTCAGGCTGCGCCTCGCCGACGCACCCGGCGTGCGGGTGAACAGCGCAGGGGTGCGCGCGGTGGTCGGCGCTCCCATGGACGCCTCGGCCGCGCTGGAGCTCAGCCGGCTCGGCGGAGACCCCTCGGGCTTCGTGGCCCGCCAGCTCACCGCGGACCTGGTGAAGGACGCCGACCTCGTGCTGACCGCCACCCGCCAGCTCCGCAGCCAGGTCGTCGAGCTCGCACCAGCCGCGCTCAGGCGCACGTTCACGCTCCGGGAGCTGGCAGCCCTGCTCGAGGAGCGCCCGTGGCCCGGCGAGCCGGCGGACATGCGAGCGGTGGTCGCCGCCGCCGCCGACTGGCGGGGGTCCGTCGCAGACCGCGGCGACGCCCTCGACGTACCTGACCCCATCGGCGGACCTGCGAGCCTGCACCGCGAGGCGGCAGACCTGGCGCATGCCGCGACCGAGGTGGTGGCCTTCGAGGTGGCCCGAGGCCTCCACCTATCCTCCTGACGAGAGGAGGCGACGTGGAACCGGTCTCGGCCAGGGCCTGGAGCGAGCTGCTGCACGCGGAGGTCGGCACCCTCCTCCGGCTCGCCGGCGTGCCATGCCTGCACATCAAGGGGCCCACCGTGGCGACCTGGCTGTACGACGAGGGTGAGCGGCCGTGGGGCGACGTGGACATCCTGGTGTCCCCGGCCCGCATGGACGACGCCCTCGAGGTGCTCATCGACTCCGGCTTCGCCTACCGCGACCGCGGGCTGCGCTGGCGCACCAGCGAGGACCACGCAATCACCCTCTGGCACGACCCCGGCCGGCGTCCAAGGCCCGTCCGGGGCTGCCGAGGTCGACGTGCACCACCGCTTCCAGGGCATCGAGACCGACCCCGAGCGGGCCTTCGAGGAGCTGTGGCGAAGGCGCGAGCCGGCCACCTTGGCGCAGCTCGACGTCTGGTTCCCCGACCTCACCACCCGGGCACTGCTCGTCGTGCTGAACGTCGCCCGCGATCCCGGCAGCGGCCGCGCCCGCGAGGACCTGCGCAGGCTGGTGGCCTCGGGCGACGACCGCGACTGGGCACGCGCGATCGGACTGGCCACGCGTCTCGACGCCCTGGAGTCCCTCCGGGCCGGCCTCGAGCTCGACCCCGACGGCCGCGACCTCGTCGCGCGCACTGCGCTCGCCGACGTGACCATCTCGGCCGTCACCCGGCTGCGGGTCCAGGGCTCCAGCCGCACGGCCCTCAGGATCGAGGAGCTGCGCAACCTGGGACCCGCCGCGAAGGTCAAGGCGGTCGTTGGCTGGGTGGTCCCGTCACCCGCCGTGATCCGCTACCGCGACCCCACGGCGGCGGGGAGCACCTGGCGGATGGCGCGCGCGTACGCCGTCCGATACCGCGACGGCGTACGCGGCCTGAGGCGCTCGTGGCGAGAGCTGCGCGAGGTCCGACGTCAGCCGTAAAGGGCAGATGTACCGCATCCTTCTCCTATCCTGGGGCCCATGACCGAGCTGGTGGCCGTTGCGCGCCTTGTTCTCGCGGGCGTCTTCGTCGTGTCGGCGATCGCCAAGCTTCGCGACCGTTCCGGCGCACGTGAGGCCGTCGTCGCCTTCGGCGTACCGACCGCACTCGTCGGTGCGGTAGCGGCGGGCCTGCCGGTCGCCGAGCTGGCCGCCGCCGTCCTGCTCGTGCTCCCCGACCCGGCGGCCACGACCGGCTCGGTTCTCGCCCTGGTGCTGCTGGCCGGCTTCACGGCCGCGATCGTGACCAACCTGGTGCGGGGCAACCGCTTCGCGTGCCACTGCTTCGGCTCGATGAGCGACACCGCCGAGATCGGCTGGGGCACCGTTGCCCGCAACGGCGCGTTCCTCGTGCTCGCGCTGATCTCGCTGGTCGGCGCCGGCTCCCAGTCGGCTGTCTGGTCGGTCGCCGCCGACCTCGACGGCGACGAGGCATTGCTCTGGACCGGCGGTCTGCTGCTCGTGGGCGCCGTGGTGTTCCTCGGCTACGTCGTGCAGACGCTGATGAGCAAGTACGGCGAGGTGTTGCTGCGGCTGGAGAACCTCGAGGTCGCGACCGGGCTGGCCGAGGCGCCCGAGGCGCCGCCGTTCCGGTTGCCAGACCTCGACGGCAACGAGACCGAGCTCCAGGAGGTCCTCGACGAGGGTCGGCCCGTGATGGTCGTCTTCATCAGCCCGTCGTGCGCCATCTGCACCGAGCTGCTGCCCGAGCTCGAGACCTGGCAGACCGACGCCGACCACGCGATCGGCGTGCTCGTGCTCACCAACGGCCCCGTCGAGGCCAACCGCGAGAAGCTCGCCGACTTCCCAGGGCTGCGCACGCTGCTCCAGAGCGACGACGACCTCTTGGCGCCGCTCGGCATCCAGGGCACTCCCGGCGCCGTCCTCATCGGCACCGACGGCCGCCTGATCGGCCCGCCCGCCCACGGCGCCGAGCCGATCCGGCTCATGCACGCCTCGATGGTCAACTCCCTGGCCGGAGCGGCCGGTGGCGACCACCAGCACGTCCACCAGATCGAGGAACGCCCGGTCTCCCCGGGCGACCCCGTTCCCGAGGTGGCCTCCCTGACCACCGAGTCGGGCGAGGAGTGGGCCACCGTCGACGCGCTCGCCGACAATCCTGTGCTGCTCTTCTGGCGCTTCGACTGCGGCTTCTGCTCGCAGATCGTCGACCAGGTCCGCGACATCGAGTCCGACCTGCCGCTGCTCATCGTGACCACCTCGACCACCGAGCAGATCCGCGAGACGGGCCTGACCAGCCCGATCCTGCGCGACGCCTTCGCCGACCTCGAGTCGTGGCTGCACGTCCCCGGCACCCCGTCGGCGGCGCGCATCCGCGACGGTGCCCTCGCCTCCGACGTGGCTGTGGGCGGTCCCGAGGTGATGGCCCTGCTGAGGTCGGTCTCCAGCGAGGCAGCCCTCCGCGACTAGCCGATCGGCCAATTCTGGGATCGCGGTTGTGGTGTCACCGGAGCCTCGTGTTAGCGTTCCAATCACGGTGCCAACGGGAGACGCCGCTATTGGGGGTTCGTTAACAAATGGGTAACAACTGGCTCGACAGCCACGCTCGCCGCAGCGCCGCCCGCCGACAGGGTCCGCAGCTCGGGATGAACCGACGCCAGGTCCTGGTGCGCGGCACCGCCGTCGCCGGTGGCGCCTGGGCCGCGTCCAGCCTGGTCTCCGCTCCGGCCTACGCCTTTGGCGTCTCTGGCTGCTCGGCCGCCAACACCTGTGGCACCAACGTCAGCGAGCAGCAGGTCTGCTGCGCACAACGCCTTCCAGTGCACCTCCACCCCTGGCGCAGCGAGCAACACGTGCGTCGACCACGGCCAACGCGCCCGGGGGCAACTGCAGCAGCGGTGGAGGCACATGCACCGGTGGGACCCTGTGTTCTTCGACTAGCTGCAGCGATCGGGCAGTGTGGCGGCCAGGGCGCCGTCTGCCAGGGCGTCGCGGTCTGCGCCGCAGGCTTCGCGGAGGCCAATGGCAGCGGTTCAAGTTGCCGGTGCCGGAGGGTGTGCGACGCTACGCACCCCTGCCCGGGTGGCGCCGCGTGCAACGTCCCGTCGAACGACAATGCATCTACCTTGACCTGTGCCGCCTGAGGCTTCTGCGACCCTTTCGATCGACGTACTCGGCCGTGGGCTACTGCTCGAGTTCGACACCGACGAGGCGCAGACCACGCTCGGCTCGGTCCTCGCAGACCTGGTTTCTGACCTGCGACGACGATCGACCAGCCCGTTCACGCCGGCGGCCCCGACGCGGCGACGATGCTTCACGCCCTGGTCGGCACGATCAACCTCGCCGCCGTGCGCCTGGGCGCCGGGACCCTCATGCCGCACGCCGCAGCGATGGCCCGATCTGACGGGTCCGTGGCGCTCCTGTGCGGTGCATCCGGCTCCGGGAAGTCGACGCTGGCCGGCGAGCTCCTCAGACGCGGCTGCGCCTACCTCACCGACGAGACCTCCGTGCTCGACCCGGACACCCTCGAGGTGCAGCCCTTCCCCAAGCCGCTGTCCTTCAAGGTCGGGTCCCACGCCGTGTTCGCGGACGTGCAGCCCGCGTGGGCGACCGACGACGACGTCTGGCTGGTGCCGAGTGCCGACATCAGGGACGTCGCCGTGCCGACCTCTCCCCTCGAACCGCGGCTCCTGGTCTTCCCGACCTACGACCGGGAGGCCCCGGCCGCCGTGGTGGAGGAGGTCTCGCCCGGCGAGGCGGCGTACCTGGTCGGCACCCAGTCATCACGGCTGCGAGACGTCGCGGGCGGTCCGCTGCCGGCGCTCGCCCGCCTGGCCCGTCGCGTCACGGCCTACCGGCTGCGCTACTCCGACAGCGCCGTGGCCTCCGAGAAGGTGCTGGGGCTGTGGCCGACCTGAACCACGTCCCCTCGCTCGGTCCGGACGTCGTCCTCGAGGAGGTGGGCGACGACGTGCTCGCCTTCGACGGCGAGACCCTGACCCGCCTGACGGGGGCTGCGGCAGCGGTCTCCAGGGCCGTCGACGGCATCCGCTCGGTGGCGGACCTCAACCGGGCTCTCGGAACCGACGTCACCGAAGCACTCGACCTGCTCGTCGAGCACGGGCTGCTCGACCTTGAGGGGCCCTCGCCCGGGCCGCACTACCGCCGGCCCGACCACGTCGGCGCCTGCATCGACGGAGGACGTGTGGTCCTCCTCGACCTCGCCACCGGCGACCGGCACGTGCTCGAGGGCGGCGGGTCGACGATCTGGGACCTGGTGACCTCGGGCCACTCACTGTCGGCGGCCATCACCCAGCTCGAGAGCGCCTACCCGGGGTCCGGAGTCGCGGAGGAGGCCACCCGGCTGGTCGAGCAGCTCGTGGGTCTCGGGCTGCTGGGGGAAATGACTACGTCGCGTTGACCGATCGTGCATTTCTGGCGATTCGATCAGCCGAGATGACCGGTGGCCTTTAACCTGTGCACGACCCGGGAACCGCCCGGTCCATCGACGGGGGTTCCCTACACATGCCTGGTTGGTTCGACACCCACGCCAAGCGCTCGGCCAGAGCGTCCGGCGTCAAGGCGCCGAGCGTCTCGCGCCGCCGCGTGCTGACCGGTGGCTCCGCCGTCGTCGCGGGCGCCTGGGCGGTCCCGCTCCTGAGCAGTGCACCCGCCTACGCGTACGGCGTCTCAGGCTGTGCCTCGAACCGCATCTGCGGCGCGTCCAACACCCTCCAGATCTGTTGCACGGGGGTCGTCTCCGGCCCGGGAACGACACACACGTGCGCCGTCGACTCCGACACCGGCGGCAACGTCTGCTACGCCATCTCGGGCAACGGCGGGTTCTGCGGAAACAACGGCAACGGGTCCTGCAACAGCGGTGGCGGGCGCTGCAGCGGCAACGCCACCAACTGCACCTGTGGGGCCGGCAGCGTCGCCCCGACGTACTTCCCCCACACCTGCGGCGGCTACGGCGCCACCTGCAACAGCGCCGCCGGGAGCGCAACCGGCTGCTCGCCTGGCTACGCCTGCAGCGGCCAAGTGTGCTACGAGGTGTGCGGCGGCTCAGTGAGCTGCCCGGCCGGCTTCGCGTGCATCGCGCACGGGCGCGCACTTCGACGTGCCGCAAGACCTGCTCGGACGACACCCCCTGCCCCAAGATGACCACCTGCAACACGGGCGCCGGCTACTGCAACTGACTTTCCCCCCTCACGAGGGGCCGCCCACCAAGCGCCTAGACCACCAGGGCCAACTCGCGCAAGGGCTGTTCAGACACCAATTTCCTCCCTACTGTGTCCGCAGAGGTCTGGATGGGGGTCCGGACCCTTTGGGGGGTAGTTCTGCATGTCTAGCTGGCTCGACGCGTACGCAAAACGCGCCGCTCGCACGTCCGCGCCTGTGCAACACAGCGTCTCGCGACGCCGTGTGCTCGCAGGCGGCTCGGTCGTGGCTGCTGCCTGGGCGGCGCCGCGTGCTGACCAGCTCGCCGGCGTACGCCTATGGCATCTCGGGCTGCACCACCGGTCAGATCTGCGGGCCGCCGAACGAGCTGCAGTTCTGCTGTCCCGGCACGATCGGCACTGCGGCCGGGCCAGTACACCTGCAGCCAGGACGCGAACAACGCGTGGCTCTGCGCGCAGAACGGCACCCTGGGCGGCACCTGCACCAACGAAGGTCAGGGCACCGCCGGCTGCGACTCCGGACGCCGCCCAGAACATCTACTGCAACGGCAACTCGGGTCAGTGCACGTGCTCCTCGACCAGCCCCGCCGTCCCGTTCACCGACCACATCTGCGGCGGCTACGGCTCGCAGTGCGAGGGCAACGCCCAGTGCGCGCCCGGCTACACCTGCGTCGAACGCGCACTTCTGTGCGCCGACCTGCAGCGTGAGCAACCCGTGTGGCGGCAACCTGCACCTGCTGCCGGCGGGGTCTGCCGCCAGCCCTGCACAGCACGAAGAACGACTGCACCTCGCGCTGCCGCGACGTGCACCGGCGGCTTCTGCGTCCTGACGCACCGCGCGCCGTCAGCCCTACTTGGCGGCCCGACGGCCCTTCGACTTGGAGGGCTTGATCTTCATCGACTTGGAGGCCTCGGCCTTCTTCATCGTCTCTTGGTAGCGGTAGTAGCCGTGCCGGTAGGGATCGGACTCGTTGATCGGCACGAAGTTCAAGGCGAAGCCGGCGAGCCTCGCCTCGACCGTCTCGAGCTGCTTGACCGCACTGGCGACGTCGCGCTTCTTGGTGCGGTGTGAGGCGACCACCATCAAGGTGCCGCCGGTGAGCCGGTCGAGGAGCACCGCGTCGACGACCGGTACGACGGGTGGGCTGTCGACCAGGATGAAGTCGAAGTCGTGGGTGAGCTTGTCGAAGAGCTCACGCATGGGCTCGGAGCCCAGCAGCTCGCTGGGGTTCGGCGGAATCTGGCCCGCGGCCAGCACGTAGAGACTGGTGTCGCGCCACCGCTGGATGACGTCGGCGACTTCCGCGTTGCCGAGCAGCACCGTCGTGAGACCCGCACCGCCCTCCAACCCGAGCGTCCGGGCGACCGAGGGGTTGCGCAGGTCGCCGTCGACCAGCAGGACCTTGTTGCCGGTGGTGGCCATCGCGATCGCGAGGTTGACCGTGGTCGTGGTCTTGCCCTCGCCCGGAGTCGCGGAGGTGACCACGAACGAGTGACGGCCGGTGGTGACGTCGACGAACTGGAGGTTGGTCCGCAGCCGCCGGATCGCCTCGGAGTAGCCGCCGTGCGGGTCGCGGTCGAGGGTGACCTCCTTGGTCTTGCTGCGGTCGATCGGCAGCTCGCCCAGCATGGGGCGCGAGGAAAAGGCGCGAATGTCGCTTTCGGCCCGCACCTTGGTGTCGAGCGAGTGACGCACGAAGGCGATGCCGATGCCGAGGACCAGCCCGGCGAGGACACCGAGGGTGAGGTTGCGTGACGGCACGGGAGAGGTCGGCGTGCCGGGCACGCCGGCCGGCGTCACCTCTCGTCGACTCGATCTCCTGGCCCGAGGACCGCAGCAGCACGTTGAACTCGTGGGGCCACGCCGGCCAGCTGAGGGCCCACCGAGTTCGCGATGTCAGCCGCGAGCTGCGGGTCGGAACTGTGTGCGGTGACCTGGAGCAGGTTCGTCTCGGTGACCTCGGCAGAGACGTCGATGGGCGTGCCGGGCGGCAGGTCCAGGGTCTCGCGCAACGGCTCCATCACCGCCGGTGAGCCGAGGACGGCGACGTAGGTGTTGAGGTCGTCGATGGTGACGATGATCGGATTCGTGTTCTTGCCGCTGTCGGCCTCGGCTGCGAGGTAGAACGTGGCCTGGGCCGTGTAGACCGGCGTCGCGGTGTAGGTGTAGGCCGCCGCGATGCCGGTGACGATCAGCGTGACGCCGAGCACGATCAGCCAGCGGGTGCGGAGCACCAGCAGGAAGTCGCGCAACTTCACGGCACTCACTCCGTTCCTCGACGATCGCGCCAACCCAGCGTGACGCGGGACGGATGGCCGTTATCCGGTCCGTCGCACCGGTCCACGATAACCTGAGCACGGTCGTCGTCGCGGGGAGTGAGACTAAATGCGGGTTCTCCGGGTCTTCCACAGCGCCGTCGTCGACGCTTGGCGGGAGAGGGAACGACACCTTCGCTCAGGGGGTGTCGAGGTCGATCTGCTGACCGCCGAACGCTGGAACGAGGGCGGTTCGGACGTCCGGCTGGAGCCCCGTCCGGGCGAGCCCGTCATCGGCCTGCGCACCTGGGGACGGCACCCCGCGCTCTTCGTCTACTCGCCGCTCCCCCTCTGGCGGGCCCTCGGCCGCTCCTACGACGTCATCGACGTCCAGGAAGAGCCTTTCGCGCTCGCCACGGCCGAGATCCTGCTGCTGCGCCGGCTGCGCCGCCAGCGGGCGCCGTACGTCCTCTACTCCGCACAGAACATCGACAAGCGCTACCCCGTCCCCTTCCGGTGGCTCGAACGCTGGGCGCTGCGCAACGCCGCCGGGCTGAGCGTCTGCAACCGCGGAGGCCGGCCGCATCTGCGAGCGCAAGGGCCTGCCGG
This sequence comes from uncultured Actinomycetota bacterium, assembly GCA_963814935.1. Lineage (GTDB taxonomy): Bacteria > Actinomycetota > Actinomycetes > Propionibacteriales > Nocardioidaceae > Nocardioides. Next base: position 24,419 of record CAWFEZ010000011.1, read on the forward strand.
GCAGGGCCACGCTGATTCCGCTCGGCGTGGACACCAATTTCTTCTCCCCGGGCGGGTCCACCCGCCGCGACGAGGGCCCCGTCGTCGGGTACGTCGGCCGCTTGGCCCCTCACAAGGGCGTCACGGTGCTCCTGGACGCCGTGGCGCAGCTCGACGGCGTGCGGCTCCGGATCGCCGGCGCCGGCCCGGACGAGGCGGCTCTGCGCGCTGCGATCGCGGCCCGAGGTCTCGACGAACGGGTCGAGCTCGTCGGCCCGCTCACCCAGGAGCAGCTCCCCGACTTCTACCGAGGCCTCGATGTCCTGGCCGTCCCGTCGCTGCCGACCCCGAGCTGGCTCGAGCAGTTCGGCCGGGTGGCCGTGGAGGCGATGGCGTGCGGCGTCCCCGTCGTGGCCAGCGACACCGGCGCCCTGCCCGACGTCGTGGGCGACGCCGGCGTGCTGGTGCCCCCGGGAGACGCCGACCAGCTGGCCAAGGCGCTGATGAGCGCGGTCGACGACACTCCCGAGCGCGACGAGATGGTCCGCCGAGGTCTGGAGCGGGCGCGCTCGTGCTCCTGGCCCGAGGTGGCCGCGGCCTACCAGGGGCTCTACGCGCGAGCGCTGCGACGACCTTCGACTCCGCCCGCGCGGTGTCGAGGTGGTCGTGGTGGCCTACGGACGCCCCGACCTGCTCGCCGCTGCGGTCGAGCCGGTGCGCTCCCTCCCGGTCACGGTCGTCGACAACTCCTCCTCGCCCGAGGTCGCCGCGGTGTGCGACGAGCTGGGCGTGCGCTACCTCGACCCCGGCAGCAACGGCGGGTTCGGGGCCGGCGTCAACCACGCCCTGGCCCACCGCCTGGACCCGCAGGCCGACGTCCTGCTGCTCAACCCCGACGCCGTCATCGGGCGCGAAGAGGTGGACCGCCTCCACGAGGCGCTGCTCGCCGACGCCACCCTGGCGTCGGTCGCGCCCGCCCAGGTCGACGAGCACGGTTCGGCGGGCCGTGTCTCCTGGCCGTTCCCGACGTCCGGGCGCGCCGTGCTCACGGCCGCGGGACTGGGCCGTTTGGGTGCGCGCGCCGGATTCGTGATCGGATCGGTGCTGATGATCCGCAACGAGGCCCTGGCACAGGTGGGCGGGTTCGACGAGGACTTCTTCCTGTACGCCGAGGAGACCGACTGGGCCTACCGCGCCCATCGCCTCGGCTGGCGGCACCGCGAGGTCTCCGGAGATCCGCGCCCAGCACATCGGCGCTGCCACCAGCGGCGACCGGACTCGTCGCGACACCCACTTCCACGCCTCCCAGGAGCGCTACCTGCGCAAGCACTACGGGACCACGAGGTGGCAGCTCGCGCGCGGAGCCGTCGTACTCGGCTCGGCGGCCCGAGGCGTCGTCCTCCCGGGTGAGCGTGGTCGTCAGGCTCGCCATCGTGCCGCTCTCTACGTGCAGCGGACCCTTGAAGGTCGAGGCGCGCCTGTGACCTGGTCGCAATGGCAGGTGCTGCGTGTCGTCGGGCTGGCGTCGCTCATGCTGATCGGCGTCGCGCTGGTGCTCGGCGTCGGCTACTACGTCCCCCAGCGACCGGCCATCGCGCTGCTCGCGGCCCTCTTCGTCTGTCTCTTCGGCCTGACGCTGATGGACTCCGCCATCGTCCCACTCCTGATGATCGCTCCCGGTGCTCGTCAGCATGCGCATTGCGGCCGGCGGAGTCGACCTCAGCCTTTCTGACGCTGCATTGTTCTTCGCGTTCTTCCCGGCCCTCTTCTTCGCCGAGCGGCCTTGGTCGCCGGCCATGCGCTCCATGGTCTGGTTCGGCGTCATCTACCAGGCCTCGATCCTCTTCACGGTGGTCGCCAACCCCTACACGGCCAACGTCGTCGAGTGGGTCCACTCCGGCCTGCTGACCATCGGCGCGCTCGTGGTGGGCTGGAGCATCGGGCGGGAGGGCCACGCCCGCCTCGGCATGACGCTGCTACTGCTCGGCAGCTCGGCCGTCGCGGTCATCGCGATCGTCACCGCGCTGATCCAGTACAGCCACGGCAACTTCGACGCGGTCTACCCCAGCTGGCCCTACCCCCTGCACAAGAACGCCATCGGCTGCCTCTGCGGTCTCGCGGCCGGCATCGCCTACGCCCGGCCGCCGTGGGTCCGCTGGCCGACGCTGTTCGCCCAGGTGAACTTCTGGATCGCCATCGGAGGGATCCTGGCCGCCCAGTCTCGCCAGGCCCTGGTCGGGCTCGCTGTCGCCCTGGTCGTCATCACCCTGCGCAGCCAAGGGTCGAGCAAGGAACGACGGTCCAAGCTCATCCTGCTGGCCGCGCTCCCCGCCGTGGCCATCGTCGCGTCCCTCGTGCAGAGCCAGATCGCCAGCGGCAAGGAGTACAACTCCTTCTTCCAGCGCATCGAGTGGTTCAAGAAGTCGATCGAGATCTGGCAGAGCGACCCGCTGTTCGGGGTCGGGCTGCGATGGTGGTACACCGATCGTTTCGAGGAGAGGTTCCAGCCACCCAACGTGGTGATGGAGCAGCTGAGCACCGCTGGCATCTTCGGGCTTGCTGGCTTCGTGCTCATGGTCGCCGGGTGCCTCGTCGTGCTGTGGCGCATCGACCCGACCTACGGTCTTGTCGCCTTCACGGTCCTGCTCAACCGGCTCGTGCAGGGACAGCTCGATCTCTTCTGGGTCGCCGTGCAGACCTCGATCCCGTTCCTGGTGGCAGGCATCGCGCTGGGAGCGCTGGCTCGGGACAGACCACCGCTGCCACCGGGCCTGGTCCCATCGGTCCCGGCCGAGCGCGCAGCCGAGGCGGCCCGGGCATGAAGATCGTCCAGATCGCACCCGACATCGGACCCGGCTCCGGGGTCGCCGGTGTCGCCTATGCCCTGGAGCAGGAATGGCTGGCCGACGGCCTGGAGGTGTCCCGGTTCACCATGTCGGACGCCCACGGCGCCTGGATCCCGACCGGCCTCGGCGGTCTCCGCGGCCACCTCGCCCATGCGCTGAGGGTCGTGTGGTTCTCATCCGTCGGCACGGTCGCGGCACGACGCCACCTCGCCCGGCAGCCGGACGTCGTATCGGTCTGCCACAACGACGCGCTCGCCGGTGACGTCTACGTCAACCACGGCATCCTCGAGGAGGCCATGCGGGCTCGTGGCAACTACATGCTCAGGATGGTGCGCAACCCGCTGCACCTGGTCACGTGGGTCCGCGACCGGTGGCGGTACGGCGCCCACGGCCCGCACCGCCTGGTCGTCAACCTCAGCAGCCAGGACGACACCGCCCTCCATCGCAGGCACCCGCGCCTGAGCGCGGAGACGACCGTCATCGGCAACGGCGTCGACATCGAACGCTTCACCCCCGCCTCGCCCGACGAGCGCGGCCGCGCACGCGCCGAGCTGGGTCTCGCCGACGACGACGTGGTCATCGCGTTCGTCGGCCACGAGTTCGACCGCAAGGGCCTGCGCCACCTGGTGGCCGCGCTCACCGGGCTGCCTGACCTGGTTCGCGTGGTGGTGGTCGGTGGCGACGCCGACATGGTCAGGGCTGCCGAGGAGCACGCCGCCGGGGTCGGTGTCTCGGGCCGGCTCCACTTCGTCGGCCGGGTGCCCGACCCCCGCTCTGCGCTTGCCGCCGCCGACCTCTTCGCGCTGCCGTCGGCCTACGAGGCCTACCCGCTCGTCGTGCTCGAGGCCCTGGCCAGCGGCCTGCCCGTCATCGTGACGCCGACCGGCGGCACGACCGACGTCGTGGTGAACGGAACGAACGGCTGGGTCGTCGAGGCCAACAGTGCCGCCGTCACCGAGGCCGTCCTTGCCTACCTGGGTGCCGATCGGGCCGCGATGCGGGCACGGGCCCGTGAGACCGCCGAACGACTGACCTGGGACGCGGTGGCCGAGCGATACCTCGGCGAGCTGTCCCGAATTCGCTCCGTGGTCCCGGCCCACGGATGAGGATCGTGCACGTGATCCGGTCCGACGGATGGGCCGGGGTCGAGCGCCATGTCTCCGAGCTGGCTCGTGCCCAAGTGGGCCTGCGGCGACGAGGTGACCGTCATCGGCGGCGACCCGCGCCGGATGGCCGCCGCACTTGGGCCCGACATCCGCGGTGCTCCCAGCCGCACGAACGGCGGGGGTGACGCGTCGCGCTCACCCGGCTCCGGGGACCGTTCGACGTCGTCAACACCCACATGACCGCCGCCGACCTGGGCGCGTTCCTGTCGCCGCGCCACCGATCGGCCGCGATGGTCAGCACCCGCCACTTCGCGGCCGCCCGGGGCGCCGTACCCCTGCTCCGCGCCCGTCGTACGCGCCGTCGGGCGGAGACTGGCCGGCCAGATCTCGGTGTCCCGCTACGTCGCCGACCACGTCGACGGGGCCAGCACGGTCGTGCTGAGCGGCGTGCCCGTCGACGAGGGCCGGGTGCCGGCGGCAGATCGGCAGCCGTGGATACTGCTGGCCCAGCGCCTCCAGGTGGAGAAGCGCACCGAGGTCGCCGTGCGCGCCTTCGCCGGGTCGGGTCTGGCCCAGGAAGGGTGGCTGCTCCGCATCTGCGGCGACGGGTCCATGCGGTCGGAGCTCGAGCGGCTGGCCCGCGAGCTGAAGCGTGGAGGGCTCGGTGGAGTTCCTCGGCCACCGCAGCGACGTCCACGACCTGATGCGCAGCGCGGCCATCTTCGTCGCAACACGGCCGGACGAGGCCTTCGGGCTCTCGGTCGTCGAGGCGATGGCTCGAGGCCTCCCGGTCGTGGCGGCCGGTTCGGGGGCACACCTGGAGACCGTCGGCTCGGTTCCAGGAGCGGCGCTGTTCGGTCCCGACGACTCCGAGGAAGCCGCACGGCTTCTCAAGGACCTGGCAGCAGACGTCGCGCGGCGCGACGACTACGGCCGCCGCTTGCAGGTGGCGCAGCGCGAGCAGTTCACGGTGGACATCCAGGCGCGCAACACCGACGCGGCCTACCGGGGCTTCCTGTGACCGACCTCGTCGTGGCGAGCCTGGAGGCATGGGACGGCGTCTGGCGGCGCAACCAGCACCTGGTGTCGCGGCTCCTGGCTCGCGACCCCGAGATGCGGGTGCTGTTCGTGGAACCTCCGGCGGACCCCACCCACGCGTTGACCCGCCGGGCCTTTCCTCGCGCCGGCCGCGGCCTGCGACCCATCGACATGTCTGGCGCGAGGGTCGGCTGTGGGCACTACAGCCCACCAAGTGGCTTCCACGGCGCCTGGACCCTGGGGCCGACAGACGGCTCGCGAAGTCGGTTCGGAAGGCGGCGGCCCAGCTCGGGATGTCGGCTCCGGTGCTGTGGGTCAACGACCCGGCCGCAGCCGAGCTGTTGCGGCAGTCAGGTTGGCCGGCGCTCTACGACATCACCGATGACTGGCTGGCGGCCGACCGCTCGTCCCGCGAGCGCGAGCGGGTGGTCGACGACGAGACCTACCTCCTGCAGCACTGCCAAGAGGTCGTCGTCTGCTCGCCGCGACTCCTGGAGACCAAGCACGCTCGCCACGTCACCCTGATCCCCAACGCCGTCGACGTCGACGCCTACCGCGCGGAGCCTGCCGCGGCCGGCCGACCTGCCATCCGGACCCGTCGTGCTCTACCTCGGAACGTTGCACCGCGACCGGCTCGACGTCGAGCTGACCGCCGAGCTCGCGCGATCGCTCGGCAACCAGGCTCGCGTGGTCCTCGTCGGCCCCGTCGCCCTGGACCAAGCCGACCAAGCGGCGTTGTCCTCCGCGGGCGCGTTGCTCCTCGGACCCCGCGAGCACACAGCTGTGCCGGCGTACCTGACGAACGCCGACGTGCTGGTCGTCCCGCACGTCGTCACGCCGTTCACCGACAGCCTCGACCCGATCAAGGTCTACGAGTACCTCGCCGCCGCGCGCCCCGTCGTCAGCACTCCGGTGGCGGGCTTCCGCGAGGTTGTGGACGACAGGGTGCGCGTCGGCCCCGCGGGGACGCTCGCGACCTCGGTGTCCGCCGTGCTCGCCTCTCCTCCTCCTGCGGCTCCGCCGGCGAAGGTCGCCTCCTGGGACGAGCGCGCCGACGCCATGGCCACGGTCATCGCCTCTCTTGCTCTTGCGCGTCGTTCCGACTGAGCAGGAGCGTCAAGCCCCCGCCGGCGGTGCGGCATCGTCGAGAGCTCCTCGCGCGGCGTGAAGCTCGACCCCCGAGCCGGCCCGATCTGGACCTGATCCTGGGACTGACCAGGTTTCCGGCTGGGGCTCGCTCGCTACCCGTAGCCTAGGTTCCGCATACAGCCGAGTGAGCGCCCACGTGTGGCCGAGAGGTCTGAGCAAGGGAAGTCGTGACGAAGCAGACTGGAACCTCCCGGTTCACGGTCTTCCGGTCCCTCCGCAGCGGCGTCACCTCGTCGCTCATGAGCGTCCTTGTCTCGCTCGCGATCCTCCCGTTGATCCTGCGCGAGACGTCGCTCGAGACGTACGGCGCATGGGTCACGCTCGGTGGGCTGCTCGCCATCGCCAGGCTGACCGAGAGCGGGATCCCGACCGAGGTGGCTCGTCGGGTGGCCGTCGCCGAGGGGAACGGCGACCTCGCTGCGGCACGCCGGGCCGTCCAGCAAGCCATCAGCGTCATGTGCCTGCTGAGTCTCGGGCTCCTGGCTCTTGGAGCAGTTGGCGCCGTAGCCATCATCCCTCCACTCTTCGAAGGCGCCTCGTCAGCCGAGTTGCGCACGCTGCAAGAAGTCTGGCTCTGCACCGTGCTGCTCTTGGCGGTGAGCCTCGTGATAGCCACGTGGTTCGCGACCTTGGGCGGACTGCAGCGGCATGACTTCGGCGCGTACGCCGCTGTCGTCGGGTCGCTGGCGAATGCCGCAGCCGTTGCCCTACTCCTCTCCGCTGGCCTCGGGATCTGGGCCCTCTTCTGGGGGACGGTCACGCAGAGCCTGGTGGCTTGGGCCGGACCCCTTCGGGGTATGCGCAAGGTCCGCCCCGACATCGCCCTGCGCCCGGCACGGGTCTCGTTCGCCGAGCTGACGGCCCTGCTTGGCGCGTCGACGTTTCTGATGATGACCGCAGTCGCTCAAATCGCCGATCGGCAGATTGACAAGTTCGTGCTCACCAGCATTCGAGGCGCTGATGCAGCAGGCATCTTCCAGATCGCGACCAGCCTGACTGCGGGGCCGTCGATGCTCGCCGGCTTGCCGGCGGGCCTGCTCTTGGCGGGGACGGCCGAACTGGTGCGGTCCGATCCAGACAAGCTCGACCGGCTGAGGAGACTCACCGAGAAGGCGACGTACTCGGGGGCCTTCTTCCTGGCCGGAGGAGTGGTGGTCCTCGTGCCGAGCTTCGTGGACCTGTGGCTCGGCCCGGCCTATTCGGAGGTTGCTGGCGTCTCGCGAATCCTGGTGGTGGCGGCCGTCGCGGGCGTCATCGGCTACCCGTGGTACTTCTACGCGATGGGACGGGGATGGCAGGGCATCGTCGTGACGAGTGCGTTGGTCAGCCTCGGTATCAACCTCGTGGGGACGCTCGCCCTCACCCCGGGCTGGGGACCCCAAGGCGCTGCCATCGGGTCGCTGCTCGGGGCGATTGGCTCCACCCTCACGATCTTCTACATGCTCCGGAGGCGGGACGCGAAGACCAGCGCCCGGCAGGTCCTGCGTCCTCTTGTGATCGTGGGGCTTGCGGTCGGCGCCGGACTGTTGGTCATGCCCGACGTGGGCTCCTGGACGTCCTGGATCGCGGTGGCAGTCGCATGGTCGGTCGTGTGCCTGGCTGTGTTGGTGGTGACCAGGACATTGCCTGCTCGGATCGCCTTCGAGGGACGGCGACCGCGAATCTCTCTCGACTCCTGAGACCGCGACTGCTCGGGTCGCTGGCGCAGGCTGGTGCTACAGAACGTTCGCGGACCTCATCTGAGGCCGGCCGCCCGCTGACGGCGTGATGCTGCCGGTCGGCACCTTGCCGTCATGGAGGGCGGTCAGCCAACCGCCCAGATGGGGCGCGATCACGGCGGCGTCGTAGCGCAGCGCGGTCGCCCGGCCGCCCTCGGCGAGGCGGCGCCGTAAGTCCGCGTCGGTGCGCAACCGGCGGAGCGCCTCGGTCATGGCCTGCTCGTCGCCGCAAGGGACGAGCAGTCCGTCCTTACCGTCGGTGATGACCTCCTGGGGACCCCCAGGCCGGGTCGCGACCACGGCACACCGCGCCCAGAGCCCTTGGACGACGACGCGCCCGAAGGGCTCAGGGATGCGGGAGCAGTGAGCGAGCACGTCGGCGTCGACCAGCCAGGCCCAGGGGTCCGACACGTGGCCGACGAAGTGCACACGGTCGGCGATGCCGAGATCCTCGGCCTCGAGGCGAAGCTCCTTCTCGTAGTCGTCCTCTCCGAAGAGTGCACCGCCGACGATGTAGGCCTGTGCGTTCGAGCCCTCGAACGCCTCGGCGAACGCCCGCAGGAACAGGTCCTGTCCCTTCCACGGCGAGAGGCGGCCGAGCATCACGACGCGCTGCACCTCATCGCCCGGCGGGTGGAAGGAGCGGGTGTCGAGCTCGATGGACGGCGTGGCCACGATCACCGGAGTCCGCCCCGGTCTGATCGTGCCGAGCGTCGACTTGCTGTTGACCATGATCCCGTCGACCATCCGCGGCACGACGTAGCGGAGCACGGGAACGACGAACCATGGGAAGTAGCCGCGGTGCACGCGGTCGTGGAGGCTCCAGACCACCGTCGTGCCGGCGCGTCGACCCGCGAGCCAGCCGAACACCAGCGCCTTCAGGCTGATCGCGACGACCACGTCAGTGGATCGATCTCGCACGACGCAATGGACCTTCGACGCGTGCCGCACCAGTCCCACGATGGTCGCGGCCAGACGGCGGATCCCACGCTCGCTGCGGCGGGTGCCGGCTACGACCGGGTCGAGCTCGACGGTGAAGCACTCGACGTCGGAGGCCTTGGCCCGGTCCTCGATCGCGCCGCCCTGGGCGAGGAGCAGCGCCGGACGCCGGCTGGTGTAGGGCCAGCGGGCGAGGTAGGAGACGATGCTCTGCTCGGCACCGGAGTCGGCGCCGGAGTGGGTGAGAAAGACGATCCGCGTCACGGGAGGTCACCTCGCAGCGCGCCACCGCGCACATACATCCCCCGTTGGTACACCTGGTCTCTTCTCTTCCCGAGTCCGTCTCGACGCACCTCAGAGTCCCACGGACGCGACCGAAGGTCAGCCGAATCGAGGCTGACATCATCAACGACCGACGGCAACCCGTGGTTACGCAATACACCGGTTGCCTCCGAAACCGGTGGCGACCACCTCATGATGCCGCCCTCCCTGCGCGGGCTGCGATGACCTCACGGTAGAGCTGCTCGTAGGAGGAGACGACGTGGTCGAGCGAGAAGAGCTCGGCGCGGACGCGGCCAGCCTTCTCGTACTCCGTCCGGCGGGAGTCGTCGAGCAGCAGGTCGCGCAGCTCCGGACCGACACGGTCGTCGTCGACCAGCAGCCCGCTTCGGCCCTCGTCGGTGACGTAGCGAGACCCTGGGTTTCGCGTGGACACGACCGGTAGACCCGCGGACATGGCCTCGGCGTACGGGATGCCGAATCCCTCGTAGGACGACGGCAGGCAGAAGACCCATGCGCGGGCGTACAGCCGCGCGAGCTCCTCGTCGCTGACCCGACCGAGGCGCTTGACCTGGGGTGGAACGTCCTCCGGGACGTCTCGCGAGACCATCCAGAGCTCGGCGTCAGGCAGAGCGGGCAGGACGTGCTTGACGAACGCGTCGGCGAGCATCCGACCGCGCTTGCGCGCCTCCCACGTGCCGACGAACAGGACGGCGGGGTGGTCCGACCGCCCGACGTCGTCCGGAGCGGGCGGCAGGCTGACGCCGTTCGGGATCACGGCGCGGACCCACGGCGTCCACCTGCGAGTGGCGGGTGAGACGACCACGCTCTTGTCGGCAACGACGCTGGCCAGCACCTCGCTGAACCCGAGCATGACCATGCGGGTCCGCTCGACCGCGCCGCGGATGTGCAGTGCTTCTTCGAAGCACGACCCGTGGAGCGTGCGCACGTGTGCGTGGGCGCGCGGCCACCACATCCAGTAGTCGTCGCCATGGGCATGCAGCACGTCGTACGACGACAGGTCGAGCCGGCGCAGCTGCGTGGCGAAACGGAACGTGCGCAGCCTGCCTCGAGGTCGGACGAGCCGATGGCCGTAGCGGGCACCGGGGACGGGTGTGCACGCGCTGAGAACCGTCACGTCGTGCCCGCGATCAGCCAGGGCCGTGGCTAGAGCGTGCACCTGGTAGCCGACGCCGATCTTGCTCTCGCTCGGCAGGTAGTAGGAGATCATCGCGATCCGGAGCGGGTCGTCAGCCACGGCGCAGCTCCTCTTGCAGCACCTGGAGCCAGCCGTGGCCGAACCGCAGGTCGGGCTCGAGGTGGTTGCCCTCGGCCCACTCGTTCCACGACTTGACCCACAGGAGCCGCTCGTCCGCCGGCTTGGACGCGAGCGACTCGACGGCCGCCCGGACGTGTGGTCGGAAGCGTTCGGGCGAGGACCCCTGGAGCACCAGCCCCCTCCGTCCCGATCGCGGGGTGTTGTCCCAGTTGGGGTAGACGGCCGGCTGGTAGTACGTCGCGTCGACGTGGTCAGGCATCGGGATCGGCTCGCGGGCGTAGGGGTAGACCTCGAGACCGCGGAGCAGCTTGCGCCGGGCGCGCATCTTGAGGACGTCGCTGGGTTCGGTCCGCACCGGAAGCCTGATGTAGACCGAGGCGTCGAAGCCGTCGCGCTTGCCGTCGACGTACTTCGGTCCCCGGCCGAGCAGGTCACTGGCCTCGGCGACGAGGTAGAGCCCTTCGAGCCCGGCCTGGCGCGCCATCTCCTGCCACCGGTCGACGAACGCGGCGGCGTCGGGGAGCTCCTCGGGTCGGAACACGTAGAACAGCGGCCGCCCGTCGACCCTGAGGTAGCGGTCGTCGCGGAACGCGGCCAGGACGCGTCGAAGTGTGCCTGGTCGTCCTCCGGGCCCGGATAGGTCTGCTCGATGAGCACGCGGTCGGCGGCGCCGTGCCAGATGCCGGTCCAGGTCTGGTTGGCCCAGCGCCAGGCAGAACGGAGACCGACGGCCGGCCGCTCGCCAGCACCTCGCGCGAATGGCCGCTCGAGGATGCGTCGGCCCGCCGCCGAACCAGTAGTGCCAGTAGCAGAAGGCCTCGACGCCGTACTTGCTCGGCGAGCGTCGGCCTGCGCCTCGCGAGCGTCCGGCAGCCGCAGGTCGTAGAAGCCCAGGTCGGCCGGGAGGTCGGCTGGCGGTGCCCGGGAACAGCGGGCGGGCCTTGGCGACGTTGGTCCACTCCGTGAAGCCCGGCCCCCACCACTCGTCGTTCTCGGGGATCGGGTGGAACTGCGGCAGGTAGAAGGCGACGGCACGGGCGGCGTACTCGTTGGTCATCGGGCACCTCCTCGGAGGCGACGCACCGAGGAGCGGAGCCAGGGCGGCGTGGCGCCGCCGAGCAGCGACCGGGCCAGGATGCGACCCGAACGGCGACGGTCTGCGGCGTCGGTCGCGAGCAGCTGCCAGGCAGCCACGGCGTCCGCGCGAGCGCGCCAGCCGCCGGCGCGCGCCCGAGCCTGCAGGACGTGCTGCAGGAACGGCGACGAGCTCAGAGGACCGACGGCCACCGGGTCGCGCTCCGCTCCCCGCGGGACGACCCGGCCACCCATCCGCACGGCGGCCGCAGCGACCATGAGAGGCATCGGCCAGTCAGTGGTGGTCGAGGTGTTCGTCGGGTGCACGCGGTAGAGCACCGGGGCGCCGTGCAGCCGCCAGATGTCGGTGTACTGGCTCAGGGTCTGCAGCAGGATCCAGTCGTCGGCTGAGCGAAGCCAGCCGGCGAACCCCCGCATGCCAGCGCGAGCTCTCGGTCGAGCACGTAGGACGTCGTGACCGTGATGCTGCCGGAGATGATCCGACGGGCCGGGATCCGCTCAGCGTCGGCCGCTGGGTGGAAGTGCCCATCCAGGTCGTCGAGGAGCGAGAGCACCTTGTCGCGGGGGCGCCAGTGCTCGACCCACGGGAGGAACGGGATGCCCCATGGCTGCCAGCTGTTCGCGGTCCTCGTCTGCGGCGAACACAGCCTCGTCGGTCACCAGCGCCCGCCAGTCCGGGTGCTCGGCGAAAGCGGCATCAACCCGCTCGAGCCGATCCGGCATCCACAGGTCGTCCTGGTCAACGAAGGCGATCAGCTCGGATGCAGCCGCCTGCAGGCCCACGTTGCGCGCGAACGCGACGCCGTGGTTGCCGTCGAGGCAGACGACCCGCGGGCGGAGAGGATGCTCCTCCGCGACCTTCACCGAGTCGTCACTGGAGCCGTCGTCGACGACGATGACCTCGGCCGCCGAAGTCGTCTGGCGACGGATCGACTCGAGCGTGTCGGCCAGCGTGGCCGCTCCGTTGTGGGTCGGGATCACGACGGCGATGCGTCGCACTCCCGTCACCACCCGAGTCCCCCTTCGCGAGGGCAGCCGACTCGTCGTTGGCCACTCCTCTGCTCGACTTTACCGATGCTTGATTGTCGGCATTCCGGCCCACTCTTGGGACCATCCGATCGGGTAGTTCGGCAACCCACTCACGACCTGGGTCGAGCACTCGACACGGGCGCGCCGCAGTCGATCCTCGCCCACTGCATGGCCACGGACGCTCCACGAGGACTGAGCAGCACGTGGGCGGTCGACGAAGCACGCGACCGCGCCCACGGCCAGGCTGACGCAACGCCCAGGCAGTGTCGTCGCCGGTGACCTTGAACATGGCTCCCAGCACGGTGTCGATCACCGGCAGGTCGGACCAGGTACAGCGAGTAGGACACGGCGCCCGCCGTACAGCAGGTAAGGCAGGAACGTGACTCGCGGTGCTGACGGGTCTCGATGGCGATCGAGCACGAGAGACGCCGGTCGCCCAGGCGGTACACTCGACCACCCCATGGATCGGCGTGCCCAGCGGCCTGGAGCAGGATCTGCACGAGAGACCCAGGAGACGCCATGGTCGTACGCGGGTGAAGCCGCCGCGAACACGCTGCCCAGCAGTGTGACACCCGTGCTGCATCGAACACGCCGGATCCAGAATAGTCCGGCCACTGCTCGTTGACGTGGTGGATGCCACCCTAGGAGACGGCGTCGCCGCGCTGAACACGATCGCCGGCGCATGCCTGCACCAGGTCGGCGACGAAGCCGTCTCGGCCCGTTCGGCGGCCAAGGTGATCGGCGCACCTCGAGGCAGACCGCCATGTCGAACAGCGCGGCCCAGGATCGAAGCGCGCCTGCCGAGGTCCTACGGGACCAGGAAGTGACGCGTCGTTCACCCGCAGACTGACTCGCGCGGGACGTAGACTCGCCGTCGATGCCGAGGCGTAGTACCGCCAAGGCCGACGACGTAGTAGGCGGGTCGACCGCACCGACGATGCCCGTCCCGCACCCGACATCGGACCGCGGTGACGGGTGGAGTCGGCGATCACGAACCGGAGATGACGAAGAAGCACGCGACCGCACTCCGCGCGTGATCGGGCAGCCACATCATCCAGGACGATAGCGCACTTCGAGCCGCGTCCGCGTAGAGGCGCGTTGTTGAACAGGTGGAAACCGGACCGAGACTGCAGCGACGCCCCTGAGGGCGTCGAGCAGTCGAAGCGCTCGCCTGAGGGCTCGGTCCGCTCAACCGTCACCCGAAGTCCCCCCGCGCTGCACCGGCATCGACGCTTACCTTGGCCCCTCGGACCACGACCGCACAATTCTCGCCCATGATCGGACCGAGGAGCGTACGAACGGGCAAACGGTGTTCAGGCCTAGAAGTCACGCCACGTGACGCAATGGCCGCACGCATCGAGGTCACCAGCCTGGGCGGCTGGATCCGACCCCAAGGCAAACTCGAGACGGCCGTCGGCGGACTCACTGCCTCGATGATGTCCGTCGAAGCCCGTCGCGCAAGCCCACAAGCTTGCCGAGCATCCAAGGCTGCTCGGTGAGAAGGAGAGTCAGCCGACGATCCGGTATCGCACGAACGCCGGCACCGCGAGCGCCACGGCGACAACCAGCACGACGACCAGCACGCCACCACCGGCAGCCGCGGCCGCCGTACCGACGAGCGCAGCAGCCGCGCCATGGGCGGTGTCGGCGACGCGAGGACCACCAGCCACCACGACGATGAAGATGCCCTGGAGCCGGCCGCGGACATGGTCGCTGGCGGAGGCCTGGAGCATCGACACGCGGAAGGCCGCGGAGGCCATGTCGGCCGCGCCACCGATGACGAGCATCAGCACCGCCATCCAGAGGAAGACGTCGGGGCTGCCGTCGGCGAGGCCGATCGCCACGCCGAAGCCGACCATGGCCAGGCCCCACACCACGATCGCGACGATCACCGCGAGGCCCTGCCGCTCGACGCGCGAGACCCAGCCGGAGAAGATCCCGCCGAGCACGGCGCCGGCAGGGATGGCGGCGAACAGCAGCGCGAAGGCCGAGGCCACCGCTCTCGGGTCCGCCGAAGGCGACGTGGGCGGCTTCCGGGAACAGCGCGCGCGGCATCCCGAAGACCATCGCGATGATGTCGACGAGGAACGACGTGAGCAGCACGGGGTGGCCGCGCAGGTAGCGGAACCCGTCGATCACCGACCGCCAGCCCGCCGGGCCGGTGGGCGACTCGACCCGCAGGCTGGGCAGCTTCACCACCGCGAACAGGGTGGCCAGCAGCGTGACCGTGTCCACCAGGTAGAGCCACGAGTAGCCGAGGACGGGGATCAGGACGCCACCGACCAGCGGGCCAGCGATGGCGCCGGCCTGGAACACCGTCATGCTCAGCGAGTTGGCCGCGGGCAGCTGCTCGAGCGGCACCAGCTTGGGCAGGATCGCGCTCCGCGTCGGCTGGTTGACGGCGAAGAACGCCTGCTGCACTGAGAACAGACCCAGGAGCAGCCACACGTTGTCGAGACCGAGCGCGGCCTGCAGCCAGAACGCCGCACTGGTGAGGATCAGGCCGAAGGTGGTGACGACGAGCAGGGTCCGCCGGTCCATGACGTCGGCGAGTGCGCCGCCGTACAGCCCGAAGATGACGAGGGGGACGAGTCCGAAGAGGCCGGTCAGTCCGACGTACGCCGACGAGCCGGTGATCTCGTAGATCTGCGCCGGGACCGCGACGACCGTCAGCTGGGCGCCGACGACGGTGACGATGTTGGCCAACCAGAGGCGGCGGAAGTGCTCGCTGGAGAGGGGCCGCGTGTCGGCCATCCAACCCCGCAACGCCACCTCGGCATCGTGTCAGAGTGGACGCTCTGGCTTGCGGGAGGGGCGGGGCGTGCGAGCGGTGATCCAGCGGGTGCTGTCGGCGTCGGTGACCGTCGACGGGCAGACGGTGGGCGCGTTCGACGAGCCCGGGCTGCTCGTCTACCTCGGGGTGACCCACGGCGACGGGCCGGCCGAGATCGCGTGGACCGCCCGCAAGATCTGGGACCTGCGGCTGCTGCGCGAGGAGAAGTCGCTCTCCGACACCGGCGCACCAGTGCTCGTGGTCAGCCAGTTCACCCTCTACGGCGAGGCCAGGAAAGGACGCCGCCCCACGTGGCAGGCCGCGGCCCCGGGGCCGGTGAGCGAGCCGGCGTACGACGCGGTGTGCGCCGAGCTCGAACGTCTCGGCGCGAGGGTGGCGCGCGGCGTGTTCGGGGCCGACATGAGGGTGAGCTCGGTCAACGACGGTCCCATCACGCTGGTGCTTGACTCACCGCCCCCGCCGGGTCGTTAGCCTCGCACGATGACCACGGGGGTGCGCCGGACGCTGCTGGGCGGTATGTCGGCAATGAGCCGCCGGCTACCGCAGTCGCGCACCAAGACGAGGATCGGCCGCGTCATCGGTACCGTGCTGAGCAGGGCTGGCGCGAACCCCCTGGTCACCGTCCGCACCGACCGCGGCGTGTTCGTGGTGGATGCGCGCAGCCGCACGGAGTGCGAGATGCTCTGGAGCGGCGTGTACGACGAGGACGACATCGACTTCCTGCATGCTGCGACGCCGGCGGACGGCGTCTTCATCGACGTGGGCGCCAACGTCGGCCTGATCTTCATCCCCGTCTGGCGGAGCGTGACCACGGGACGTGCGATCGCGGTCGAACCGGTCCCGGTCAACTTCGAGAGGTTGACGGCTGCCCGCCTTGCGAACGAGCCGACGGCGCGCGAGCCCACGCTGCTGAACATCGCCCTCGGCGCGAAGCCGGGAGTGCTGAGGCTGGTCAAGGAGGGTTCGGCCAGCACGTCCGACAACGCGGTGGTCGCACTCGCGGGCGAGCCCGGTCTCGAGGTCCCGGTCGAGACCCTCGACGCCACTTGTGAGGCGCTCGGCCTCGAGCGGCTCGACACGGTCAAGATCGACGTGGAGGGCTTCGAGTGGGAGGTCTTCGCCGGAGGACGGCGAACCCTCGAACGCTTCCGGCCGATCGTCTACGGCGAGTTCAACAATGAGCTGATGCCTCGCCGGGGCAAGACATTCCACGACGTGTGGGCGTTCTTCGAGCCGCTCGGCTACCGGTGCTTCTCGTTCGCAGACCGACTCGTCCTCGAGGAGAAGCCTGATCCGCCGGTCAACCTGGGCAACGTGGTCCTGGTGCCTGAGGAGAAGTTGGCGTGGCTGGCAGACCGCGGCGTGCGCACGACACACCGCTGACCCGCCCGAAAGGTGAAAGGTGTTCGGGCGGGCCAGCGCGCAGTGACGTCTGTCCCTCGCCGGGTTTCGAGGCAGGCGCTAGCGCGCCTTCCTCAACCAGCGATTGGGTCAGACGGCGATGGCGACCTCGGCCACCGAGCCGACCTGGGCGACGACCTTCTGGTCGACGGCCTCGGCCCGGGGGGCGAGGGTGCGCAGCGTCCACTCGCCGTCGCCGGCGAAGAAGCGGAAGTGACCGTTCTCGTTGGTGGGCACCTCGGCGGTGAACTCACCGGTGCGGTCGAGCAGGCGCACGTAGGCGTTCTCGACCGGGACCTGCTGGCCGGAGGCGTCCACCCGGAGCACCTGGCCCTGGATGATGGCCTCCTTGGCCACGTTGACTCCGTTGAGGGAGAGCCCTCCCTGGATCGCACCGCACATCAGGCTTCGCCTCTCTCGTCGCCCAGGGCCACGGGCACGCCGACGAGCGAGCCGTACTCGGTCCAGGAACCGTCGTAGTTCTTCACGTTGGGCTCCTCGAGGAGCTCGTGGAAGACGAACCAGGTGTGCGAGGAGCGCTCACCGATCCGGCAGTAGGCGATGGTGTCCTTGCTCCAGTCGACGCCGGCCTCGGTGTAGATCTGCTTGAGCTCGTCGTCGGAGCGGAAGGTGCCGTCGTCGTTGGCCGCCTTGCTCCACGGCACGTTGGCGGCCGTCGGGATGTGACCCGCGCGCTGCGCCTGCTCCTGCGGCAGGTGGGCGGGGGCGAGCAACCGGCCGGCGTACTCGTCGGGGCTGCGCACGTCGACGAGGTTCTTGGTGCCGATCGCCTCGACGACCTCGTCGCGGAAGGCGCGGATGCTGGTGTCCTGGTCCTTCGCGGTGTACGACGTCTCGGCGCGCTCGGGCAGGTCGGAGACCAGCTCGCGGGAGTCGAGCTCCCACTTCTTGCGGCCACCGTCGAGCAGCTTGACGTCGTCGTGGCCGTAGAGCTTGAAGTACCAGTAGGCGTAGGCCGCGAACCAGTTGTTGTTGCCGCCGTAGAGGACCACGGTGTCGTCGGTGGCGACGCCCTTGGAGCTCAGCAGCGCCTCGAACTGCGCCTTGTTCACGAAGTCGCGGCGCACCTGGTCCTGGAGGTCGGTCGTCCAGTCGAGCTTGATCGCTCCCTGGATGTGACCCTTGTCGTAGGCGGTGGTGTCCTCGTCGACCTCCACGAGGACGACCTTGTCGTTGTCGAGGTTGTCCTCGACCCACTGGGCGGAGACGAGAGTGTTCTCGCGGCTCATGGGTTGCTCCTTGATCCTGTTGCGGTGAGTGGCGAACGATCGGATGAGTCTCAGGGCGGCCAGCACGCGGCGACCGATCAGGTAGGCCTCGCAGCCGAGGCACAGGCCGATGGTGGCGTTGAGGAGGGCGGCCACCAGGGCGAAGGCGGTCGCGACGTAGCCGACCAGGTCGGCGCCGACCGCGAAGCCCACGAGGGCGACGGTGACGAAGACCAGGCCGACGCCCTGCGCGAAGCGGGGCGGCGCGGCGTCCTCGAAGTGGGCCGGAGGGCCGATCCGCGGGCGCACGACGCTGCGGAACAGCGCCGCGACGGGCGTGCGCTGGACGCCGCGCAGCACCGCGGTCGCGAACAGGGCGGCCTGCGCCGCGAGCAGCACCAGCCCGACCGGGCCGGGCGCGGTGAGCAGCACCGCGACCAGCACGGCGCTGGTGACCACCGCCGCGAGCTGCTGCCCGCGTGGGTCGATCTGTTGGGACATGTGTCTCCTTCGAATGCCTGCGACTGACGAGCGCCCACGCTGGAGGTGGAGGCGCGGTCGCGACTCGAGGAAGAACGCCTCAGGTGGGGTCGCGACCTATCAGGACATTCGACACAGCGCCGAGCGCGTGCGGCAGTGGTCCACTGCGCGGCGCTTGGTGAGCATGGTCGAGAACATGACGGTCACTGTAGGGGCCGAACCAGTCCCCCGAAGAACGGACCGTCTCGATATCTGGACGTTGTGTCCGCGATTCGGACAAGTTCATGCCGTCCCCCGCGCCAGCGCAGCCAGTACCTGGTCACGCTGGGGCAGCCCGCCGGCCCGGGATACCTCGCGACCCTCGGCGTCGAGGATCAACGTGGTGGGCGTGCGCAGCACCCGGAGCGTGCGGACCACCTCGAGGTGCTGCTCCGCGTCCACCTCGACGTGAGTCACGCCCGGCACCAGGCCGGCGACCTCGCCGAGCACCCGGCGGGTGGCCCGGCACGGCGCGCAGAACGCCGAGGAGAACTGCAGCAGCGTCGCCCGCTCCCCCAGCGGTACGGCGACCCCGGCGTCGGTCAGCACGTTCGCCACGGCTGGGGCGGCGGCACCTGCGACCGGCCGACGGCTGCGGAAGCGGCCGTCGGTGGCGACTCGGTAGACGGCGAAGCCGACGACCAGGAGCACGCTGACGAGCAGCACCCACAGTCCGGTCGTCACGACTGCCTCAACCGCGCTCGTCTCCGGCGCATTCCTGGCGTGCTCAACCCGGACCGACGTACAGGGACAAGTGGTGGCAGACCGTGCACCGAAAAGCGAGGATCGGATGGCGCTGCTTTCCGGCCCGTTTGATGCCGCCGAACCTGCCGCGCTCGGGCGGGCCGGCGATCCACCGCGTGACACGCGCCCGAATCGCCGACGTCTTCGACGAAGCCCTCTTCGAAGTGCAGGTTCCCGCACTGCGGGCAGCGCTGCGGCCCGCCTCCGGGCATCTCGTGCCCGACGTTCCCCGTGGTCATCGGGTCACCCTCCCGCGAAGGGCGGCAGGAACTCCACGGTGTCGCCGGGCCCGACCTCGACGGACCCGGGGTCGCGCGAGCCCACGGGCCGCTCGCCCACGAGCACCGAGCAGACGCCGAGCACCGCGTCCAGCCGCGTGCCGGGATGCAGGGCGACCGCGCGGTCGAGGAGCTCGGCAAGAGTCACCGGCCCGGCGACGGGGACGACGTCCTCGGCGACGCCGGCCGCGGCCTTGGCGGCCGCCCAGTAGCGCAGCGTCACCGTCTCAACCTGACCCGAGGTGTCGGTGGTCGGCCCCATGGCTCGTTATCCTTCCCCATCGGCCAAGGACGTCCGAGCCCAGACTTGTCTACCCAGCCGCCATCCGATCCTCGGAGGCAGTATGAGCACCCTGCTGCTGCTGACCAACGCATTGCAGCCCTCGGCTGAGGTCATGCCTGCGCTGGCCCTGCTCGGCCACCAGGTCAAGATCCTGCCCGCCGAGGGCAGCGCGCTGCTCGAGGCCCCCGACGCCGACCTCCTGTTGGTCGACGGCCGGCTCGAGCTCGCCCACGCCCGCGACCTGTGCCGGCTGATCCGCACGACCGGCGCCGACGTCCCGGTACTGCTGGTGGTCACCGAGGGCGGCCTGTCCGTCGCCAACCACGACTGGGGCATGGACGACATCGTGCTCCACACCGTCGGCCCAGCCGAGCTCGAGGCACGCATCCGACTGTCCACCGGGCGGCTCGCCGCCAGGCGCGACGCCGACGACCCCGAGGCCCACGTCATCCGTTCCGGAGAGGTCGTGGTCGACGACGCGTCCTACACCGCCAAGATCGGCGGCCGCTCGCTCGACCTGACGTTCAAGGAGTTCGAGCTGCTGAAGTACCTCGCCCAGCACCCCGGCCGGGTCTTCAGCCGCCAGCAGCTCCTCCAGGAGGTCTGGGGCTACGACTACTTCGGCGGCACCCGCACGGTCGACGTGCACGTCCGCCGGCTGCGGGCCAAGCTCGGCCCCGAGCACGAGACGCTGATCGGCACGGTCCGCAACGTCGGCTACCGCTTCGTCATCCCGGCCAAACCGGACCCATCGCTGGTTGAGGAGGGCCGTCAGGCCCGTCTCGAAACCCAGTGACGTGCAAGGCTGCCGTGCCTCTTGCGGGGTTTCGTGACAGGCGCTAGCGCGCCTTCCTCAACCAGCCGTGGTACCTAGAGTCGTCAGCGTGACCGAGTCGAGCGACGCGATCGAGGAGATCGCCACCGCCAGCGCGGCGGCCGACGAGGCCGAACCGCTCGACGAGGGCGCCTGGCGCCGGCTGCGCCACCACGGCGGTGAGCTCGACGTCCGCGTCGAACCGGGCGCCGGGTTCGCGATCACGGACGGCGACCTCGTGCACCTCGTGGTGTCTCCGGACCATCGCCAGCGGGGCCTCGGCGCCCGGCTGCTGGCCGACGCCCTGGGTGACCGCTCAGGCCCGTGGCAGGCCTGGTCGCACGGCGACCACCCGGCCGCGGCAGCACTCGCGCGTCGTACCGGGTTCGAGCGCGTACGCGAGCTGTGGGTGATGCGAAGGCCGCTCTCCGGCCCGACCGCCACGCCCTCGGAGTCACCCGCCGACATCGACATCCGCACGTTCCAAGCAGGGCGACGAGGCGGAGCTGCTGCGCGTCAACGCTGCAGCGTTCGCCCACCACCCCGAGCAGGGTTCGATGGACGCCGACGGAGCTGGCCGAGCGGATGGCCGAGCCGTGGTTCGACCCCGCCGACCTGTTCGTCGCGGTCGAGCGGGGCCGGATGCACGGCTTCCACTGGACCAAGCGGCACTCCGCGACGCTGGGCGAGGTGTACGTCGTGGCGATCGACCCCGCTGCCCAGGGCCGCGGCCTCGGACAGACGCTGGTCAGCTGGGGCCTGCACACCTGCGCGCGCTGGGGCTCGAAGAGGTCCTGCTGTACGTCGAGTCGGACAACGCGCCGGCAGTGCATCTCTACGAGAAGCTCGGCTTCACGCACGCAGCGAGCGACACGCACGTGATGTACGAGCGTGCCGCTCAGCCTGTCAGCGAGACCGCGAGCTGAACGAGGCCGCGCTGTGCGGACGCGACTGCAGTCTTGCCCGCTGCGGGGCCGCCCTGGCCGCGACGACGGCCCCGGTTGCGGCCACCGGACGACGGACGGCCCTGACGCTGCGGGCGTCCCGACTCCCCGACGACAGGGGCGCGGCGCGGCTTCGTTGCGAGGCGTGGACCGGGCAGCCGGAGCAGTCTCCGCGAACCCGCCGGGGAGCGACCGGGTCCCCGGAGCGAGGCGGCGGAGGACCTCGTCGGCAACGCCGTTGACCTTGGTCGTGGTCACCTGGATGCCGGCGGCACGGGTCAGGGCGCGGACGTCGCGGACCTGCTCGTCGGTCATCAAGGTGACGACGGTGCCCTCGGCGCCGGCGCGGGCCGTGCGACCGGAGCGGTGCAGGTAGGCCTTGTGCTCGGACGGCGGGTCGGCGTGCACGACGAGCGACACGTCGTCGACGTGGATGCCGCGAGCGGCGACGTCGGTCGCGACGAGCGTGGTGGCGCGGCCGGAGTGGAAGGCCTCCATGTTGCGCGTGCGCGCGCCCTGGCTGAGGTTCCCGTGGAGGTCGACGGTCGGGATGCCACTGCGGTTGAGCTGGCGAGCCAGCGCCTTGGCGCCGTGCTTGGTGCGCGTGAAGACGACCTTGCGGCCGGGAGCGCTGGTGAGGTCGACGAGCACGGGGATCCGCTGCTCACGGCGTACGTGCAGGACGTGGTGGCTCATCGTCGCGATGGTCGCCTGGGCCGAGTCGGCCTGGTGGGTCTTGGGCTGGTTCAGGAACTGGCGAACGAGCACGTCGATCGCCTTGTCGAGGGTGGCCGAGAACAGCATCCGCTGGCCGCCGGCCGGCGTACGGGACAGCAGGCGGCGTACGACGGGCAGGAAGCCGAGGTCGGCCATGTGGTCGGCCTCGTCGAGGACGGTGACCTCGACGTCGCCGAGCTTGCAGTGGCCCTGGCCGATGAGGTCCTCGAGGCGGCCGGGGCAGGCGACGACGATGTCGGCGCCGGCCCTCAGGCCGTTGACCTGCGGGCCTTGGCCGACACCGCCGAAGATGGTCTGGGTGCGCAGCCCGGCCGCCGCTGCCAGCGGCTTGAGGGCGACGTCGATCTGGCCGACGAGCTCGCGCGTCGGGGCCAGGATCAGGGCGCGCGGCGAGCCCGGACGGGTACGCCGCTGGCCACTGTTGACCAGCCTGGAGCCGGGCCACGAACGGCAACAAGAAGGCGTAGGTCTTGCCGGAGCCGGTGCGGCCGCGGCCGAGCACGTCGCGCCCGGCGAGTGAGTCGGGCAGCGTGGCTGCCTGGATGGGAGTGGGGTCGGTGATGGACAGGCCGGCCAGGACGGACGCGAGGTTCGCGGGCACGCCCAGGTCGGCGGAAAGAAGCAGACGGGGACAAGAGAGTTCGCTCTCGGTGGGTGTGTCTCACCCGGCAGCCCCACCGGCGGTGGGGCGAAAGCATGGGCCTCACGTGTGAGGCGGCGCGGCTTGCGATGTCGGTAGAGCCGGCGCGGGCAACCCGAGGCGAGACAGAGCGGGATGCTGGAAGCAACCCTACCGGCGGTATGGAACGCGCCGTGAATCGCGGCCACCTACCCTGGCCCGGTGCTGGAGCAGGGGCTGGACGACGCGAACCTCGAGAGCCTCGGCCTCAGGCCGGAGGACCGAGCCGACCTCTCGAGCATGCCGCCCGGCTCGACGACCACGACCGCGCCCGGGTCGCCGACGCGGCGGGGCGTCTCGAAGCCCGGGTCGGCGACCTCGAGCACCCGTGGCCGCGGGTCCTCGCGGACCTGCGCGACGAGCCGGGGCGGCCGATGGGCCTGCTGCCGCTGCTCGCCCTGGTCGCGTCCGCGGACGCCGTACGCCGGTTCCACGCCGGCCGCGGTGTCCCGCCGGAGGTCTCGGCGAGCGGCCTGCGTGACCTCGGCCAGCAGGTGTCGGTGCACCGCCGCACGTACGGCGCGTTCGGGCTGCACACCCAGGGCTGGCTGGTGTGCGTCTGGTCCGGCGCGTACTTCTGGCTCGGCCGGCTCGCGTTCAACCTGATGCGACTCGACGGTCGGTGGGTGATCGACACCCACATCCCCGAGAGCGGGCCGTTGACACCCGGGTCGGTCGACGACTCCTTCGCACGGGCTCGCGAGGTGTTCGGCACGCACTTCGCGGACCTGCCGGCCGAGGAGCTCCACTGCCGCTCCTGGCTGCTGGACCCGCAGCTGGCCGAGGTGCTTCCGGGCGAGAGCAACATGGTCCGCTTCCAGCGCCGCTGGGAGCTGTACGGCGACGCAGACCTCGGCGACGACGACGCGGTCTTCTTCGTCTTCCGGCGGCGAGACACCACGACGGAGAGCCGGGCATCGCTGCCTCGCAGCACGACGCTGCAGCGCGCGATCCTCGACCGGATCGAGCGCCGGCGGACACTGGTACCTGCGGCACGGCCGGATCCCGTTGACGTGAGCGAAGGGACACCCCGCGTTCACCGAGCGGTGCCACACTTGAGATCCATGACCACGCCGAGATCGATCACCCGGGCCGCGAGCAGCCCTGCCGACGATCCGGTGCCCGACCACGCCGCCGTGCACGAGACCTTCGACGTCGAGCCGCCGTACGTGCCCGAACCCGAGGCGCTGGAGCACCTGGCGAAGTACGACGACCGGTTCCTCGACCGCGAGCTTTCGTGGCTGCGCTTCAACCTGCGGCTGCTCGAGCTGGCCGAGGACGACCACCTGCCGCTTCTCGAGCGGGTGCGGTCGATGGCGTTCTTCGCCAGCAACCTCGACGAGTTCTTCATGGTCCGCGTGGCCGGCCTCAAGCGCCGGATCGCGGCCGGCATGGCGGTTCGGGCGGCGTCCGGGCTGATGCCGCGCGACATGCTCGAGGCGATCTGGACCCGCACCGCCGAGCAGAGCCAGCGGCACGCGGAGTTCTTCCGCGACGACCTGGTGCCGGCGCTGTCGGCCAACGGGGTCGACCTGGTGCGGTGGGACGACCTCGACCGCGAGGAGCAGAAGTTCTGCAAGCGGTTCTTCAAGGAGCGCGTCTTCCCGGTCCTCACGCCGCTCGCCGTCGACCCGGCTCACCCGTTCCCCTACATCTCCGGGCTCTCGCTGAACATGGCCGTGCTGGTCCGCAACCCCAAGACCAGCAAGGAGCACTTCGCGCGGGTCAAGGTGCCGCCCACGTTCAGCCGCTTCGTCTCCCTCGGCAACCAGCGCTTCGTGCCGCTCGAGGACGTCATCGGCGAGCACCTCAAGCGGCTGTTCCCCGGCATGGAGGTGCTGCAGTTCCACACCTTCCGGGTCACCCGCAACGAGGATCTCGAGGTCGAGGAGGACGACGCCGAGAACCTGCTCCAGGCACTGGAGAAGGAGCTGCTGCGCCGGCGGTTCGGCCCGCCCGTGCGGCTCGAGGTCGAGGAGTCGATCACCCCGCAGGTGCTCGACCTGCTGATCTCCGAGCTCGGCGTCTCGCCGCAGGAGGTCGTCCGCGTGCCCGGCCCGCTCGACCTGCGCGGGCTGCACGACATCGCCGACCTTCCTCGCGAGGACCTCAAGTACCCCGCCTTCGTGCCGATCACCCACGGCAAGCTGACCGAGGTCGAGTCGTCGTCGCCTGTCGACGTGTTCCAGTCAGCCCGTCGGCACGACGTACTGCTGCACCACCCGTACGACTCGTTCGCGACGTCCGTGCAGCGCTTCCTCGAGCAGGCCGCCGCCGACCCGCACGTGCTGGCCATCAAGCAGACGCTCTACCGCACGTCGGGCGACTCCCCGATCATCGACGCCCTGGTCGACGCCGCCGAGTCGGGCAAGCAGGTGCTGGCGCTGATCGAGATCAAGGCACGCTTCGACGAGTCGGCCAACATCCGCTGGGCCCGCAAGCTCGAGCAGGCCGGCTGCCACGTCGTCTACGGCCAGGTCGGGCTGAAGACCCACTGCAAGCTCGCGATGGTGGTCCGCGACGAGCCCGACGGCATCAAGCGCTACACCCACATCGGCACGGGGAACTACAACCCCAAGACGGCACGGTCCTACGAGGACCTCGGGCTGATCACCACCGACGAGGCCATCGGCGAGGACGTCGCCAACCTGTTCAACAACCTCAGCGGCTACAGCCGCAAGCCGTCGTACGACACGCTGCTGGTCGCGCCCGACTCGGTGCGCGACGGACTGGTCGCCCGGATCCACCAGGAGATCACCCACCACCGTGCCGGCCGGCCGGCGCGGATCCGCCTCAAGGCCAACTCCATCGTCGACGAGGCCACCATCGACGCGCTCTACCTCGCCTCGCAGGAGGGCGTGCCGGTGCAGCTGCTCGTGCGCGGGATCTGCGCGTTGAGGCCCGAGGTGCCGGGACTGTCCGAGACCATCGAGGTGCGCTCGATCCTGGGGCGCTTCCTCGAGCACAGCCGGGTGTTCTGGTTCGAGAACGGCGGCGAGCCGGAGGCCTGGATCGGCTCGGCCGACCTGATGCACCGCAACCTCGACCGGCGCGTCGAGGTGCTGGTCAGGCTGCCGGGCGCCGACAGCCGCGACCAGGTGGGGCAGCTGCTCGACCTGGCCTTCGACCCCGACACCCACGCCTGGTTGCTGCACCGCGACGGCTCGTGGCAGCAGAACGACGGCAAGGTGCATCTCCAGGAGAGCCTGATCGAGAGCCAGCGCCGGAGCTCCTGAGCTGGCTGCTCCTGACGGCGTGGTCGCCGCCGGGCACCCCTGCTGACCTGCAACGACGCCGCGGTGCGACGGACGTCATCCCGCGAGGGGTGCCCCCGAGTTGCACCGTGGTGCACCCGACCCCCACGATGGTCCACGGTCCGCGCCCCGACCCTCCCAGGAGTACCCGTGGCCTTCAGCATCCGTCCGGTGGACGGCGCGTTCTACACCCTCTTCTCCGAGTCGGCCCAGCACCTGGTCACGGGCTCGGGGCTGCTGGCGGAGATGTTCGCCGAGGGCACCGACCGCGCCGCCAAGGCCAAGGAGATGCGCGAGGCCGAGAGTGCGGCCGACAGCACGACGCGCGAGATCATCCAGCGGGTCAACAGGACCTTCGTCACGCCCTTCGACCGCGAGGACATCCATGCCCTCGCCTACGGGCTCGACGACGCCATGGATGAGATGGAGGAGGCGGCCGACCTCATCAACCTCTACGACATCGCGGCGTTCCCCGCCGAGTTCGCCAAGCAGGTCGAGCTGATCCAGCGTTGTGCCGAGCTGACCGCCGCCGCCATGCCGCGACTTCAGTCGCTCGACCTCGAGGAGTACTGGCTCGAGATCGGCCGCCTCGAGAAGGCCGGCGACAAGAGCTTCCGGCGGATCATCTCCAAGCTGTTCAGCGGCAACTACGACGCCATGGACGTGCTCAAGCTCAAGGACGTCGTCGAGAAGCTCGAGGGCGCGATCAACGCCTTCGAGACCGTGTCCAAGCGCGTGGAGCAGATCGCGGTCAAGGAGTCCTGACCGGATGGAGCTCGCGATGCTGATCGCGGTGGTCGTCGTCGCCCTGACCTTCGACTACACCAACGGTTTCCACGACGCCGCCAACGCGATCGCGACCTCGGTGTCGACGCGGGCGCTGACCCCACGTGTGGCCCTGGTGCTGGCGGCGATCATGAACTTCGTCGGCGCGCTGCTCGGCCAGAAAGTCGCACAGACCGTCAGCGAGACCATCGACACCTCCGGCTTCTCCGCCATGCACGGCCTGACGATCGTGATGTGCGGCCTGTTCGGAGCCATCGCGTGGAACCTCACGACCTGGCGGCTCGGCATGCCGTCCTCGTCGACCCACGCACTGATCGGCGGCCTGGTCGGCTCGGCGCTCGCCGCCGGCGCCGTGGTGCATTGGGAGACGATCATCGACAAGGTCCTGATCCCGATGATCGTCTCACCGCTGGCCGGCTTCACGCTCGCCTTCCTGCTGATGCTCTCGTTCATGTGGATCCTGCGGAGCCGCAACCCCAGGAGGGTTCAACGCCAGTTCCGGATCATGCAGCCCGTGTCGGCAGCCGCGATGGCGCTGGGGCACGGGCTGCAGGACGCGCAGAAGACGATGGGCGTCATCTTCCTGGCCCTGATCACGACGGGATATGCCGCGGAGGGCGACAAACTGCCGCTGTGGGTGGTCGTCACGTCCGCCGCGGCCATCTCGCTCGGCACGTACTCCGGCGGGTGGCGCATCATGCGGACGCTCGGCCGCCGGATCATCGCACTCGACCCCGCCCGCGGTTTCGCGGCGGAGACCGTCGGTGCGGGGGTGCTCTACACCACGGCGTACGTCTTCGAGGCCCCCGTCTCCACGACCCAGATCATTACGTCGGCGATCACGGGCGCGGGCGCCACCCGCCGGCTCTCCGCCGTGAGGTGGGGCGTGGCGCAATCCATCCTCGTCGCCTGGGTCCTCACCGTCCCCATGGCCGCCCTCGCCGCGGCCCTGTGCTACGCGATTGCCAGCCTGTTCGTCTGACGCGGGTGAGCGGTCAGTAGCGCTCGAACGCCACGACCTTGCCCTTGTGGTGATGCGCCACTACCAGCTCGCCCGGAGCCAGCTTGTCAGTGACGATCCCCAGGGAGTCGAGCACCGTCGGGAGGACAGGGCGATGTGTGCACACCAGAGCGCACTCCTTGCTCTGCATCAGCTCGTCCACGAGCTCGACGACACCCTCGGCTGTCGCGTCCTCCTCACTGAGCGCGTCGGTCTCCTGCAAGGGCCAACCGCTCGACGCGGCGTACGGCGCCACGGTCTGCACGCACCTCACACTGCTGGAGCTGACCAGTCGCGTGGGCGCGTAGGCCGTCAGCAGCGGGATGAGCTGTTCAGCCTGGGTTCTGCCAAGGCTGATCAGAGGGCGCAGGCGGTCATCCCTGCGCCAGGACTTCCTCGCCCGGGCCTTGGTGTGCCGGACCACCACCAGTGCCCGCGTGCGCCACTCCGTGGACAGCGCTTCATCGAGCGTGCGCTTGTCGAAGGTGTAGGACAGCCGCCCGCGCGCCTTGCTGACCGGGACCCACGCCACCTCGTCGATCTCGCCGTTCACCAGGTACTCGTCGACGGAGTGCTCGCCCACCACCCGTCCGTGCCAGTAGGAGACCCTCTTCATGCGGTCCCCGTGGGGGTAGCGCTGCGAGCTCAGCGGCGTGCCCAGCCTGATCCGGAGGCCGGTTTCCTCGCCCACCTCGCGAACGGCGGCTACGGGCGTCGTCTCGCCGGGATCGAGCTTGCCCTTGGGGAACGACCAGTCGTTGTAGCGCGGGCGATGCACGAGCAGCACGGCGTCGTTCCGGAGCACGACAGCCCCTGCGGCCAGGACGTCTCCAGCGGACCGGGTGGTCGGCGACATGGTCGTTAGTCTCACATCACTCGAAGCGGAGACGGAGGGTGCGTGCCCGATCTGAACACCAGGGCGATGGGCGTCGGAGTCGTGGCTGTGGGTGTGGTGCTCCTGGCGGCCGTCGTGCTCGTAGGCGCGGGGGTGATCCATCCGTTCGGGCCCGGGCGGGACGACTTCGCCACGGCTGCGGCCAGCACCCCGGCCGGGACCGAGCGTGTCTCGTGGACCGACTGGGCCGGCGTACGGCGGGAGCTGGGCAGCGCAGTCGACGCACGCTCGAGTGTGGACCAGCTGAGAGCCTTCCTGGACGACGGCTACGAAGCGGACCTGACCTCGCGATCGGCTTTGCTGCAGTCGGCGCCGGTGCTGCAGGCGAGGTTCGGCTTCTCCCCCGCATCGGCCGAGTGGGAGCTGTTCAGCCAGTCGCGGGAAGGCGCCGTAGTCACCCTGGGTCTGCCCGATGAGACCGACTTCGTCGATCTCGGTGGCCGGCTGGAGGAGCTCGGATACCTGCGCCCCGAGTCCGTGACTGGTGTCTGGGCGGGCGGTCCGGACCTGGTCTCGTCCATCTCCACCGCACTGACCCCCGAGCTCGCCTACCTCGCTCTCGACGCCCAGGAACACCTGGTCCTGGCCTCGGACCAGGAGGACTACCTCGAGACGGCTATCCGGTCCGCGACCGGCGACGGCGCACGCGTCGACGGCCTCGATGCCGTCGCAGCCGCCCTGGAAGAGCCGCTGTCGGCCGCTGCCTACAGTGGGGACTACGCCTGCGGGGCTCTGGCCATGGCGCAGGCCGACGCCGACGACCAGGCCCAGGCCGCCGAGCTGACGGCGGCAGCCGGCACCGTGGACCCGTACCTCGCCTTCGCCATGGGCGTCCGTTCCGACGGAGACGTCCGCGTTGCCATGCGGTTCGCGAACGACGAACAGGCCCGCACCAACGCCGATACCCGGGCCGTCCTCGCGGCCGGCCCCGCCGTGGGCCAGGGGGGCGACTTCACCGACCGCTTCACCCTGCGCTCGGCCCGAGCGGACGGATCGCTGGTGATGCTCGAGATGCGGCCGGTCAAGGGTCAGTACGTGCTCAGCGACCTGAGCTCGGGCCCGGTCCTGTACGCGACTTGCTGATCGGGATCGCACGGGTCAGTCAAGTGCGAGCAGGTACCCGCGACCGCGGATCCTCCTGATCCGCGCCACTCCTTCCAGGCGGTGGCGCAGGCGCGCGACGTGCACGGCCAGGGTGTTGCCGTTGATCTGCTCGTGACCCCAGAGCTCACGCCACACGTCTTGATCGGGCAGGACCTCGGGTGCACGGTGCATGAGGGTGCGCAGAAGCTCGAACTCCTTGAGGGGCAGGTCCCGGATCCGCTCCCCCTTGACCTTCACGCTGTAAGCGCGGGGATCCAGCTCGAGAGGCCCGAACGCCAGTGGAGTGGGGGCGCGAAAGCCATTCCAGGTCTCCTCGAGCATCCCCCAGACGTCGACCGCGTTGTACGGGCGCTCGATCGCGGCGTTGCCCCCGGCCATGCTGAGCTCGTCGGCAGCGGTGCAGCTGCGCGGATCCAGCACTGCGATGACGAAGGGGTTGGCGTAGCGCCGGATGGCCTTCACGAACTCAGCGGCGGGGACACCGGCGGCATCAGACGCAACGATCACGGTCGCTGGGTTGCTGCGGCCGAACTCCACCAGTCCGTCGATCGTTGACGCCACGGTGGACACGCGAACGCCCCATGCGGTCATCTCCGCGACCAAGGTGCCGTCGGAGGCATGTGGGTCGACCACCAGCAGCTGCGTGGGGCCTGAAGACGTCCCCAGTCCTCCGCTCACGCCGGCTCAGCCGAAGCGACCGGAGATGTACTGCTCGGTGCGTTCGTCGTTGGGCGAGGAGAAGATCGTCTTGGTGCGGTCGAACTCCACGAGGAGCCCGGTGCGGTTGCCGGTGGTCTCGTCGGGGCGGGCGGTGAAGAAGGCAGTGCGGTCGGAGACACGTGCGGCCTGCTGCATGTTGTGGGTGACGATGATGATCGTGTACTGCTGGGTCAGGTCCAGCATCAGGTCCTCGATGCGGGCGGTAGCGATCGGGTCGAGTGCCGAGCAGGGCTCGTCCATCAGGATCACGTCGGGTTGGGTCGCGATCGTGCGAGCGATGCAGAGCCGCTGCTGCTGGCCGCCGGAGAGTCCGTACGCCGACTGCTTCAGCTTGTCCTTGACCTCGTCCCACAGCGCGGCACGCCGGAGCGCCTGCTCCACGAGGTCGTCCATGTTGTCGACCTTCATCCCCGTGACCCGGGGTCCGTAGGCGATGTTGTCGTAGATCGACTTCGGGAACGGGTTCGGCTTCTGGAAGACCATGCCGATGTGGGT
Organism: uncultured Actinomycetota bacterium; assembly: GCA_963814935.1. Lineage (GTDB taxonomy): Bacteria > Actinomycetota > Actinomycetes > Propionibacteriales > Nocardioidaceae > Nocardioides. The sequence continues at coordinate 55,553 of CAWFEZ010000011.1, forward strand.
CCGCACGGCGATGGGGTCGATGTCGCGCGTGTAGATGTTCTTGCCGTGGTAGGACACGTGACCCTCGACGCGAGCGCCGGCCACGAGGTCGTTCATCCGGTTCAGGCAACGGAGCACGGTCGACTTGCCACAACCAGAGGGGCCGATCAGCGCGGTGATCTCGTGCTTGCCGAAGGTGAGGTTGACGTCGTGCACGGCGTGGAAGTCGCCGTAGAAGACGTTGAGGTTCTGCGTCTCCATCACCGGCTCCGGAGGCACGTCAGGAACCCCGTCCTGGCGCGGCTGGTCGTTGATGGCGATCTCGAAGTCCCCCACGTCGGTCGGTGTGCGTGTGCTGTAGGTCGCTGCCTTGGTAGACACGTGGGCTCCCTTACCAGGTCCGGGCGAACTTGTTGCGGATGAAGATGGCCAGGGCGTTGAGCCCGAGGATCATGACGAGCAGGACGATGATCGCGGCGGATGCTGCCTCCCTGAACTCCACCTGCGAGCGGGAGGTGAGCGAGTAGATCTGCATCGGCAGTGCGGTCACCTGGCTCAGCACGCCCGTGGGGTCGAAGCGCAGGGAACCCGCGAGCCCGACCACGACGAGCGGGGCCGCCTCGCCGATGGCCCGGGACAGTCCCAGGATCGTCCCGGTCGCGATGCCCGGAACGGCAGAGGGCAACGTCTGGCGCCAGGTGGTCTGCCACGTGGTGGCGCCCAGGGCCAGGGATGCGTGCCGGATGTCCGTCGGCACGGCGCGCACGGCTTCGCGGGTGGTGATGATGATGACGGGCAGGATCAGCAGGGCCAAGGCGATGGCGCCGCCGAGGACGATTCCGGTCTGCTGGAAGCCGAGCAGGGCCATGACTGCGACGGCCAACAAGCCGTAGACGATCGAGGGCACTGCCGCGAGGTTCTGCAGGTTCACCTCGATCATGCGGTTGTACCAGCGGTCCTTGTTGGCGAACTCCTCCAGGTAGAGCGCCGCAGCGATCCCGAGGGGCACCGCCAACAGGGCGGTGAAGAACATCAGCCACAGCGAGCCGAGGATGCCGGCACGGAAGCCAGTGGTCTCGGGGTGGACGATGGAGTCGTAGTTGACGATCAGCTCCTTGTCGAAGCGAGCGGATCCCTCGATCGCGGTGTCGACGATGAGGACCAGGAGCACCATCACACCGAAGAAGAGGGAGAACCACAGCAGCCCCAGGAAAACCAGCGACTTGTTGTTCCGGTCCCTTTTCCGTCCCGTCGTTGCGAGGCTCGAGGTGACCTCGCGCGCGGTTCTGGTCGGGGTCGCGAGACTCATCAGTACACCTGCCTGAATCGACGGACGAACCTGATGCTGATGATGTTGATCACCAGCGTGATGATGAAGAGCAACAGCCCCACGGCGAAGAGGGTGTTGTACTCGATGGATCCGACCGGTGTCTCGCCGCCTGCGGTCTGGGCGATGAATCCCGTCATGGTCTGCATGCCCTCGCGAGGGTCGGCGCTGAGGTTCTTCTGAGCGCCCGCCGCCAGGGCGACGATCATGGTCTCGCCCACAGCCCGCGACAAGCCCAGCACCACGGCGGCCGCGATGCCGGAGAGAGCGGCGGGAAAGACCACCCGGAGCGTCGTCTGCATGCGGTTCGCACCCATGGCCAGCGACCCTTGCCGCAGCGCCTGAGGTACGGCAGACATCGCGTCCTCCGCGAGCGAGGCGACGGTCGGGATGATCATCACCCCCAACACGAGGCCGGCGGCCAGGGCGTTGGTGAAGCCCACCTCGACGTTGAGGATCTCTTGCAGCAGGGTCGGCGTCACGAAGGTCAGCGCGAAGAAGCCGTAGACGACCGACGGGACGCCCGCGAGCAGCTCCACGGTCGGCTTGAGGTACTTGCGCGCTCGCCGCGACGCGTACTCCGAGAGGTACATCGCGGCTCCCAGCCCGAGGGGCACCGCCACCAGCAGCGCGATGACGGTCACCATCGCGGTCGCCGTGACCAGTGGGATCACTGCGAACTTGCCCTCGGTCGCGAAGAAGTCAGAGAACGCCACCGTGCCGAAGAAGTCGATGACCGGCCGGATCAGCGCGATGACGATACCGACGGTGATGGCCACCGAGATCAACGCCGACGCCATCAAGACGGCCTTGATCACGGACTCGGCGGGCCGAGCACGCCGTCCGAGATTCGGGGACTGGTGCAGGCCCGTCGGCGACGGGCCTGCACCAGCGCTGATGCTGCTCATTGAGTGAGGGAGCCTTCCGCTCAGCTGGAGGCGATGCCTTCGAGGTTGGCCTGTGTCTCGGCGTACAGCTCCTCGCTCAGCGGGATGAACTTGCCGACCTCCGCGATCGCCGCGAGGTTCTCGATGTAGAAGTCGACGTACTCCTTGACGGCGGCGTTGTCGTTGTACTTGGCGTTGTTGACGTAGATGAACAGCGGCCGCGCCAGCGGGGTGTACTCGCCGGCTTGTGCGGTCTCGGCGGAGGGCATGATGCAGCCGTTCCCGTCGTCGATGCCAAGCGCCTTCAGCGAGTCCGCGTTCTCCTCGTAGTAGGTGTAGCCGAAGTAGCCGGTCGCACCCTCGGTGCCCGCGACGCCCTGGACGAGGACGTTGTCGTCCTCGGAGGCTTCGTAGTCCTCACGAGTGGTCTCGGAGTCGTCTCCGATGACGTCGTTGGCCATGTAGTCGTAGGTGCCCGAGTCGGAACCGGGCCCGAACAGCGAGATCTCCTGGTCGGGGAAGCTCGGGTCGAGCTGGTTCCAGTTGTTGATCTTGGAGCCGGGCGCCCAGAGCTCGATGAGCTGGTCGGTGGTCAAGCAGTCGACCGCCAGGTCCGGGTGGACCACCACGGTGAGGGCGTCCGTCGCCACCTGGAGCTCGGTGTACTCGATGCCGGTCTCCTCGCAGGCAGTGATTTCCTCCTCCTCGATGGGACGGGAGGCGTCGGAGATGTCGGTCTCGTCGGCACAGAACCTCTCGAAGCCGCCGCCGGTGCCGGACTCGGACACCGACACCTCGACGTCGGGGTTCTCCTCGTTGAGGAGCTCGGCCGCGGCGTTGCTCATGGGGAAGACGGTCGAGGAGCCGTCCACGATGACGCTGCCGCTGGCGCCGCCGTCGCCACCGTCACCGTCACCGGTGTCCGCCCCCGCATCGGCGCCGCCACACGCGGCGAGCGCGAGCACGCAGAGCATCGCGGCGGGCGCCAGGAAGAGCTGGGTCTTTCGCTTCACAGGGAGTTGCCTCTCAGGGAGAGTCAGCGCGCAACTGCGCGCGACCGGGTGGTCCTGTCGCCCTCGACGCTAGGGAGCGCCGGTGTCTGAGAGGTCCGTCGACTCTGAACAGAAAGTGAACAAAGGTGATGCAATCCGCGCGCTTGTTCTCGCCGAAGTGATGGGTGGTGCTGATGAGCACCAAGTACCGGCTACCGGAAGTGGCGGAGGCGGAGGCTGTTGGTGACGACGGCGACGCTGGGGAGGGCCATGGCGGCGCCGGCGATCATCGGGTTGAGCAGGCCGGCGGCGGCGAGTGGCAGGCGGCCAGGTTGTAGCCGAACGCCCAGGCGAGGTTGGTCTTGACGGTGCGCAGCGTGGCGCGCGAGAGGCGTACGGCGACCGCGGCGGCCCGCCGGTCACCTCCGACGATCGTCAGGTCGGCCGCTTCGAGGCGACGTCGGCACCCGTGCCCGTCGCAGGCGAGGTCGGCCTGCGCGAGCCGACCGGCCCCACGATGCGCCCGGCTGTCGGCCGGGTCGAGCGGCACGCTGCTGGTGATGGTGACCGCACCGGTCTCGAGGACGACGTCGGCGCTGTCGACGCCGGCACCCCGCCGAGCTCCTCGGTGACGGAGGCGACACAGTGGTTCATGTGGTCCTCGAGCAGGCCGATCGAGGCGGGTGCAGGGCCTTGGTCACCGCCGAGACCTGGGTGAGGAGGCTCAGCCCTGGGCGCGCTGCGGCTCGACGCCGAGGATCTGGTCGATCTCGTCGGTCGTCAGATGTTCGTCGGTCTCGCTCGCGGCAATGATCAGGTTGGTGGTCAGCTCCACCTCACGGAGCAGGTCCTGATCCTCCAGCGTGACGTCGAACTGGTCGTGCACGCCTTCTCCCCTCAGCTTCCCTGGCACGCGTAGCAGCCAGCCCTACCCCCGAAGCATGGTTCCCCCAAGGTAAGAACCTAAACCACACCGCCGCGTTTGACCGACGAATCAATCGATTGACGCCGCTCCGGTATAGACGAGCGGTGCCGCACCACCCCGCGGCTGACGCGGGCGTGCCCGAAACGGAGCGAGGCCCCGCCCCCGAAGGGACGAGGCCTCGCCGAAGTCGCTGGGATCCGGCGTCAGAGCGCGCGGACGTTCTCCGCCTGAGGGCCCTTGGGCCCCTGGGTGACGTCGAACTCGACCTTCTGGTTCTCGTCCAGGGACTTGTAGCCCTGCGTCTGGATCGCCGAATAGTGCACGAAGACGTCGTCGCCGCCGTCCTCTTGCGCGATGAAGCCGAAACCCTTCTCGGCGTTGAACCACTTCACGGTGCCTTGAGCCATGGTGCTCGTTACTCCTGTTTTCGAGGCGAGAGTCGCCACCTCGGCGACCCACCCGGGTGCGGTGACACGCCGCCTCGACTGACGTGAGTGGATCGCACGTGGTCGATACGCCGTCGGATCACAAACTCCGCGGGCGTTTGACCTGCTGGAACTTGCACCTGAGCGAACCAAACCCTACCAACGTGGTCACCGATGACAAGGGGGGGTTCACCGCCCATCGGGGTGGTTTCTCCCGACGGGCCTATCCTGAGCCCTCGCGGCGCAGTACCACCCGGCCGGACCACCCCCGAAAGGGTGCCACCCGGCGGCGCCCGGGCCCCTAGCTCAATTGGCAGAGCTGAGGACTTTTAATCCTTAGGTTGTGGGTTCGAGTCCCACGGGGCCTACCCCTTGCTCACCCGATGGCCGCGACCGGCATGACAACCGGTCCGGACCACCTTTCCTGTTCACGTGTCAAGGATCCCCGATCGGGGCTATTTTGCTTTCCGTGAGTAGCGAGAACGGCTCGGTCAACCCGGTCACCGGGCGCCGCATGGTCGACTCCTCGGTCTACTCGGTCGAGTTCAAGCCGCGCGGCACCGGTCGTCGCGTGGTCGGGCTCCTCACCCTCGTCGGAATCGTGGCGACCATCTACCTCGGCTGGTACGCCTACGAGGACGGGTCCACCGTGGCGATCGGGATCGCCGCCACGGTCGGCGTCCTGACCGTGGTGCTGTGGGCGGCCTGGGCTGCCTCGCCGGTCTCACACCTGCACGTCCACGGCGGCATCCTCGAGGTGCAGCGCGCCGGCAAGAGCGAGCGCTTCGACCTCACCAGCCACTACACGATCATCCGCACCGAGGGAAAGCCGCGCAGCAACCGGTGGCGGGTGCTCATCGAGCGGCCGGCCCAGACGCCGTTCGTGATCGACCGCACGATGGTCGACCCGAGGGCGTTCACCCGCGTGCTCGAGGCTTACCACCACGTCGCCTGAGTTCGGCCCATCGGTGGTCGAGCACAGGCATCAGGCCCGCTGCTCCTGGTGCTGTCCACGCTCGCCCGAGTCGGTGAGCCGGGCCTCCTCCAACGCTCGCGCCTCCAGCTCAGCCCGGCGGGTGACCTCGAGGATCTCCTGCGCGCGGTCGTAGGCACCGGGTGACGACACCAGGTCGGCCGCGCCGCCGCGCAGCCGCTGCAGGGCGGCCCGCGCGTAGATCTGCTGCTCGGTGGTGGTCCGCTCCGAGCGCCCGCGGCCCAGGAACGAGACGAACCAGTGCATCAGCGCGGTGAGCCGGCTCTTGAACCCGGTGATGTAGATCAGGTGCAGCGCCAGCCAGGCCACCCAGGCGACGAAGCCGGTCAGGCGGATCTTGCCGATCAGGGCCACCGCTTTGAAGCGGCTGATCGTGGCCATCGAACCCTTGTCGAAGTACTTGAACGGCGGCTGCGGCGGCTTGCCGGAGATCCGGCGCTCGATCGACTTGGCGGCGTACTTGGCTCCTTGGATGGCCACCTGGGCGACGCCGGGGAGGTTGTCGAGGGCGATCATGTCGCCGACCACGAACACCTCGGGATGGCCCGGGAGGGTCAGGTCGGGGTTGACGCCGATCCGGCCGGCACGGTCGAGCGGGGCGCCGCTCTGCTCGGCCAGGGTCCTGCCGAGCGAGCTGGCCTGCACTCCGGCGGCCCAGATCTTGGTGACGGCGAGGATGCGCTGGTTGCGGCCGTCCTTGAAGGCCACGTCGATGCCCCGCTCGTCGACGTCGGTGACCATCCCGCCGAGGATCACCTCGACTCCGAGCTTCTCCAGGGCCTTCTGGGTGTGCTCCCCGAGCTTCTTGCCGAACGGCGGCAGCACCTGGGGCGCGGCGTCGAGCAGGATCACCCGCGCCTGGCGGGTGTTGATCGCGCGGAAGTCGCGCTTGAGGGTGCGGTGCGCGAGCTCGGCGATCTGGCCGGCCATCTCCACGCCCGTCGGGCCGGCGCCGACGACGACGAAGGTGAGGAGGTGGTCGACGTCATCCCCACGGCTGGCTCCCAGCTCGGCCATCTCGAAGGCGCCGAAGATGCGGCCGCGGAGCTCGAGCGCGTCGTCGATGCTCTTCATGCCGGGCGCGTCCTCGGCGAAGTGGTCGTTGCCGAAGTACGACTGCGAGGCCCCGGCGGCCACGATCAGCGAGTCGTACGCCGTCACGGTCTTGCGGCCGAGCACGTCGGAGGTCACCGTGCGGGCCTCGAGGTCGACGTCGACGACCTCGCCGAGCAGCACCTTGGCGTTGCCCTGCCGGCTGAGGATCTCGCGCGTCGACGGCGCGATCTCGCCCTGCGACAAGATGCCGGTGGCGACCTGGTAGAGCAGCGGCTGGAACAGGTGGTGGCTGGTCTTGGCGACCAGGGTGATGTCGACGTCGGCACGTTTGAGGGCCTTGGTCCCGAACAGTCCTCCGAAGCCGGACCCGATGACCACCACACGGTGCCGGGTGCCTGACGCTGGGCTGTGAGCCATGCGCTCTCCTCGACGACGGATCTGCGGGGACCTCTTCCACTTCCGATCTTCCTCCTCCCGGCGCTGGACGCCCAACCGGTGTCCACGTCTCTGTTCTCACGGCAGAAGCGGGAATATCCGAGGTGCCGCTACGCGCACGGAGCACACGGTTTCCGCGACATTTCTCGGCGTGCCGCCGCGAATGCCATACGAAAATGTCCGTTCGGCCGATACAAAGGTCACCAGGGAACGTGTTTGATCTGGTTTTCCACGGGGTACGAGAGCCAGAGATTGGCGTTCCCCCTCCCGCCCTGGAGTCCGCATGCCGCTGAACCGCCCTGCCCAGGCTTTGACGCCCGGGCCGAGAGGCGTCTCCGACGCGCGGCGGTGGGCTGCCCAGGTGCTGACCGAGATCGACCGTGCCGAGCTGGTCGAGGCGGCCTCCATCAGCGTCTCCGAGGTGATCACCAACGCGCTGCTGCACGCCGAGCAGCCGGTGAGCGTGCGGCTGCGCGGTACCCGTGAGCACCCCCGCATCGAGGTGCGCGACGGTTCACGTCAGCCGCCCGACCTGCCCGACCTCGACGGCAACCCCGAGGACGACGTCCTGCTCACCTTCGGCCGCGGTCTGTCGATCGTCGCCCGGGTCTCGAGCGCCTGGGGCGCCGACATCGACGAGGAGGGCAAGACGGTCTGGTTCGTGCCGCGCGTCGAGCTCGCCGAAGGCCGTGGGGTCCAGGGCATCATCACCGAGCTCCAGCCCCTCCAGCGCGAGGATCCTCCCCTCGTCGACGATCCCGTCGAGGTCACCCTGATCGGCCTGCCGCTGCCGGAGATGAAGTCCAACGGGATGCACCTGCGCGAGCTGCGGCGCGAGCTCCGGCTGCTGGCGATGGGGCACGAGGCCAACTACCCGCTGGCCGCCTCCCTCTCGCGGTTCTTCGCCGAGCTCGACGCGACGTTCTGGCGTGGCCTGCGCGACGAGCGGCTCTCCACTGCCCTGCTCGACGATGATGACGAGCTCGACCTGACGATCACCGTGCCGCGCGCTGCCGGCGACGACTTCCAGCGGTTCATCGAGCTGCTCGAGCTGGCCGACGCGTTCTGCCGCCAGGAGCGGCTCCTGACCCTGGAGCGCACCCCTGAGCAGGTCAACTTCCAGACCTGGATGTTCGGCGAGTTCGTGCGGCAGACCCATGGCGCCGACGCACTGCCCTGGAGAACCCCGGGGCCAGCGGTGAGCCGGCACCAGAGCGTTTCGTGACCCCCGCGTGACGCGGTCATGACCGCGGCCCGACCGGGCCTTCCTCTGTTGCTGGCCGTCGCGGCGGGCGGTGCTCTGGGCGGGACGTTGCGCTGGTGGCTGGGCGACCTGGTGCCCGACGGCGAAGGCTTCCCGTGGACCACCTTCGCCATCAACGTCACCGGCTCGCTGGCCCTCGCCGCGCTGCCCGCGCTCGCCGCCGTACGCCGCCGGCCGCTGCTGACCGTGGGGCTGGGGCCGGGCGTCCTCGGCGGCTACACCACCTTGTCGACGTACGCCGAGCAGGGACGCGCGCTGCTCGCCGACGGCCGCGCAGGCCTCGCGGCGGCGTACCTGCTCGGCACCCTGGCCGCCTGCCTGGTCGCGGTCACGCTCGCCGGCCGCCTGTCCTCGCGGCCGGCGCAGCGGGAGTTCGACGCCGAGGAAGGCAACGAGTGACGCCGCTGCTGGTGGCCGCGGGCGCCGGACTCGGCGCCCTGCTCCGCTTCTGGGTCGCGCACCACCTCGACGGGCGCACCCCGTGGGGCACGTTGCTGGTCAACGTGGCCGGCTCGTTCGTCCTCGGCCTGGTGGTCGGCGCGCAACCCTCGCCGGGCGCAGTCGCCTTGCTCGGCGCCGGCTTCTGCGGCGGCCTGACCACCTACTCGGCCTTCGCCGTGCAGACCCGTGACCAGGGGCGCGGCCGCGGGGCCGCTGTGGGGCGGCGTACGCCGCCGCGACCGTGCTGCTCGCCGTCGCTGCCTGCGCGCTGGGGTTCGCGACATCCGCTGGTTGAGGAGGGCCGTCAGGCCCGTCACGAAGCCTCGCAACAGGCAGGACTCCTCAGTCACCGGGTTTCGTGACAGGCGCTAGCGCGCCTTCCTCAACCAGCGAACAGAGTCAGGCGTAGCCGAGGTCGTGCAGGCGGGCATCGTCGATGCCGAAGTGGTGGGCCACCTCGTGGACGACGGTGATCCGCACCTCCTCGGCGAGGTCCTCGAGGTCCTCGCACATGTCGAGCAGCGGCTTGCGGAAGATGAAGATGCGGTCGGGCAGGCCGGTGTGGTTGGCGATGCGATCGGGCAGCGCGATGCCGTCATACAGGCCGAGCAGGGTGGGGTCGTCGGGCGGCGCGTCGTCCTCCACGAGCACCACGACGTTCTGGATCAAGGTGGCGATCTCGTCGGGGATCTCGTCGAGGGCCTCGCCCACCAGCTCCTCGAACTCCTCGCGCCCCAGCTCGACCGGCATGCCCCCAGTGTGCTCGACCGCGGTGGGTGAGGGTTGGTTCGTGGCGCTGATCGGTGGGTGAGGGTTGGTTCGATGGGCGAGGACCAACCGTGCGGCCCACCGCGGGCCCCGACCAGGACCAACTCGCGGTGCAGTGCTGCGACCCCGACGGGACTCGAACCCGCGGCCTCCGCCGTGACAGGGCGGCGCGCTAACCAACTGCGCTACGGGGCCTGGCGTGTCACTTGAAGCGGGTGGAACTCTAACCCATGCGCGAAGACGTCTCCCAATCGTGGCCACCACACTGGTCGACGGCGGGGCGCCCGCCCCGTTAGAGTACGACGACCGATGCGCATCACGGAACAGGGTGCACCATGCGCAACAAGACCGCAGTGGCGACCACGACCATCCGCCTGCTCGAGAACGCTCGCTACGAGGTGCTCCCCACGGCCTCGATCGAGGACAAGCTCCTCGAGCACGTCCCCGTCGACCGCACCCTCACCGTCACGGCCTCGCCGAGCAAGGGCCTGGAGCCGACGCTCGACCTGGCCGAGCGGCTGACCGGCCACGGCTACGTCACCGTGCCCCACCTCGCCGCCAGGATGGTGCGCGACAAGGCCGAGCTGGCCGAGATCTGCGATCGGTTGAGCGGCAAGGGCATCACCCGGGTCTTCGTGCCCGGCGGCGACGCCGACCCGCCCGGTGCCTATCCTGACGCGCTCAGCATGCTCGAGGACCTCAAGGAGCTGGGCAGCCCCTTCCCCCACGTCGGCATCACCGGCTACCCCGAGTCGCACCCGACCATCGACGACGACCTGACCATCCAGTCGATGTGGGACAAGCGGCGCTACGCCACCCACGTGGTGAGCAACCTGACCTTCGACCCGCAGATGCTGACCACATGGGTCCGGCGGATGAGGAAGCGCGGGATCTCCATGCCTGTGCTCCTGGGCATCCCAGGACCGGTCGACCGCACCAAGCTGCTGGCGATGGCCGGCAAGATCGGGGTCGGCGACTCGACGCGGTTCCTGGTCAAGCACAAGGGCACCTTCGCGCGGCTGGCCGCGCCGGGCGGCTTCACCGGCGAGAAGTTCCTGCAGAAGTGCGCCGCCGAGCTGTCCGCCCCTGAGATGGGCGTCGAGGGCGTGCACGTGTTCACCTTCAACCAGGTCGCCGAGACCGAGAGGTGGCGCGCCGAGCTGCTCGACCAGCTGAGGGCGAAGCGGTAGGAGCCTGCTAGTCGTCGACGTGGAAGATGTCGCGGCTGTAGACCTTGTCCGCGACGTCGGTCAGCTCGGCGGTCTGCCGGTTGGCGACGATCACGTCCACGGACCGCTTGAACTCGTCGAGGTCCTCGACCACGCGCAGCCCCTCGAACTCGCCCGCCTCCATGGCCGGCTCGTAGACCAGGATCTCGACGCCCGCCTCGCGTAACCGGTCGACGATGCCGAGGATGCTGGAGGACCGGAAGTTGTCGGAACCCTCCTTCATCACGAGCCGGTAGATCCCCACCCGGCGGGGCTGGAAGTCCAGCACTCGCGCCGTGACGAAGTCCTTGCGGGTGTCGTTGGAGTCCACGATCGCCTCGATCAGGCGCTGGGGGACGTCGTCGTAGTTGGCGAGCAGCTGCCGGGTGTCCTTGGGCAGGCAGTAGCCGCCGTAGCCGAACGACGGGTTGTTGTAGCCCAGGCCGATCCGGGGCTCCAGGCTCACCCCGTCGATGATCGACCGCGGGTCGAGGCCGTGCTGGGAGGCGAACGTGTCGAGCTCGTTGAAGAACGCCACCCGCATCGCCAGGTAGGTGTTGGAGAACAGCTTGATGGCCTCGGCCTCGGTCGAACCGACGATCTGGACCGGACTGTCCTGCGACGCCGTGCCCGCCAGCAGCAGGTCGGCGAAGACCTTGGCCTCCGCGGTCGCGTCGCCGACGATGATCCGGCTGGGGTACAGGTTGTCGTGGAGCGCGTGACCCTCGCGCAGGAACTCAGGCGAGAACAGAACCAGCCGGCCGTGCTCCTTGGTCATCCGCTCGGAGAAGCCGACGGGGACCGTGGACTTCACCACGGGTACGGCGTTCGGCGCGACCTCCACGACGGTGCGGATCACCGACTCCACCGACGAGGTGTCGAAGGCGAGCGTGTTGGGGTCGTAGTCGGTAGGCGTCGCGATGACCACGAAGTCGGCGGTCCGGTAGGCCTCTTCGGCGTCGAGCGTGGCTCGCAGGTCCAGCTCCTCGGTCGCCAGGAAGTTCGCGAGCTCGGGGTCGTGGAACGGGCTCTCGCGGCGGTTCACGACGTCGACACGCTCGGCGAGAAGGTCGACCGCGACGACCTCGTTGTGCCGAGCCAGGACCGCTGCGTTGGCCAGGCCCACATAGCCCAGGCCCGCGATTGCGATTCTCACTGACACGAGGTTACGGCACGGGCTGCGGCTGACCGTCCTCGACGAGGCCTTCCAGCAGACCCGCGATGGCAGCCTCCAGGCGACCTGTGCCCGTCGGCACGACCGTCAAAGGCAGCCCGATCCGGTCGGCGGCCTGCTGGGCGAGCGTGCGCAGCTCGGCATCCGGCTCCTGGGCGAGCCACACCACGCGGGTGTAGTGGCGGAAGTAGTCGTCGCGCAGCTCAGGCCATCGGTCGAGTCCGAGCTCGCGCACGACGGTGCGCTCGAAGGAGCGCACCAGGAAGTCGGTGAGCAGGTAGGTTCCGGGCTCGGCGTCCAGCCTCGCCGCCAGGTCGGACTCTCCGGCGAACAGGTCGTAGCAGTGCAGGCCGGGCATCCGCCGCAGCCCGAGCTCCTCGCAGACCTGGTCGAGGGCGCCGTACGTCCCGCAGTCGGCGTAGCCCACGGCGACGCCGGCATAGTCGTCGGCGAGGGCAGTGGCCAGCGTGCGCACCTCGTCGGCGATCAGGTGCGGCTGGTTGTGCAGCAGGGGCGGCAACGGATGTACGTCGACCGGCCAGCCACGCCGCGCCACCACCTGGGCAGCCGGCTGCGCCAGCGCGCCACACGCGACGAGGGCGATCCGCCGGGGCCGCTCAGCCCGGGAAGGCGAGGAGGTCGACGAACCGGTCGTTGAAGTCCGTGCGGTCGGAGAGCTCGACATAGGTCACCTCCTCGAGCAGCGCCAGGGCACCTGCGCGTTCGCGAATGGACAGCAGAGCCATCTTCGCCCCTTCGCCGGCGACGTTGCCGGCAGCCACGATGCGCAGGACCGGCAGCTTGGGCACCAGCCCGATGCGGACCGCGGAGGCCGCCGAGAGGTAGCTGCCGAAGGACCCGGCGAGCAGCACCTGCTGGATGTCTCGGGGCTCGAGCCCGAGCTCTTCCATCAGCAGGGTCCAGCCGGTCGAGATGGCCGCCTTGGCGAACTGCAGCTCACGCACGTCGCGCTGGGAGAGCACCACGGAGTCGGAGGGGTCGCTGTCAGGTCGCTCGCGGTGGAGCACGAAGACCCGCTCCTGGCCGATGTAGGTCAGCCGGTCGGCGAGACCCGGCGCGACCTCCTTGGCGACCTCGTCGGTCGCGTAGCGGCCGCTGGAGTCCAGCAGGCCGGCCTTGACCAGCTCGGCGACGGCGTCGACAAGCCCCGAGCCGCACAGGCCGCGCGGGGCGACGTCGCCGATCACGCCCAGCTCGACGTCGGGCGACCCGTCTGGCGAACCATGGGGGGTCAGCTTGACGACCTCGATGGCTCCGTCGGCCGCGCGCATGCCGCACCGGATCGCGCCGCCCTCGAACGCCGGCCCGGCGGGCGCCGCGGTGGACAGGATCCGCTCGCCGTCGCTGAGCACGATCTCGCAGTTGGTGCCGACGTCGATGAACAGCCGGACCCGCTTGTCGCGGTCCATGCCGGTGGCCAGCATGCCGGCCACGATGTCGCCGCCGACGTAGGCGCCGAGGGCCGGGAACAGCGCGACTCGCGCTCGCGGGTGGAGCTCGAGGCCGATCTCGCTCGCCAGCACGGCAGGCGGCGTGGCGGTCGTCTGCACGAACGGCGCCACCCCGAGAGGTTCGGGGTCGATGCCGAGCAGCAGCGCGGTCATCGTGGCGTTGCCGGCCAGCGCCGCCTCGTAGACGTGGAGCGGGTCGACGCCACCCTCACGGCAGACCTGCTCGGCCAGCGTCGACAGGGTCTGGGCCGCCGCCTGCTGCAGCCGGCCCAGCGCTGCGGGGTCGAGCATGGTGGCGCTGATCCGGGAGATCACGTCGCCGCCGAAGGGCTGCTGCTTGTTGAGCATCGACGCCACAGCGACGGGGGTGCCGGTGACCAGGTCGAGCAGGGTGGCCACCACGGTGGTGGTGCCGAGGTCGAAGGCGATCGCGTAGCGGACGCCGGTGGTGTCACCGGGCTCGACGTCGACGAGTGCCTCGTCGACGACCACCGCGGTCACCTTGAAGTCGGCCTCGCGCAGCACCTTCGGCAGCCGGCGCAGGACGTGGAGGTCGGGCACCGGCTCGAGGTCGTCGATCGCCTGCAGCAGGCGGTCGAGGTCGGGACGCTGGTCCTCGAGCGTCGGCTCGGTCAGCTCGACGTACCGCTTCTGGACCGCGGGCCGCAGGATCACCTGCCGGCCGACGCCCACGGTGGCGGCCTTGGGGCGGGTGACCAGCGGGGGTACGACGACGTCGTGGTCGCGCGTGGCCTGCACCAGGCAGGCCAGCCGCCAGCCGGCGCCGAGCTCGGCGGGGTTGAAGGTGCGCGCGTCGTGCCGCGTGACCGGCGTGGCCGGCTCGACGCGCACCTTGCACTTGTGGCACGTGCCGTGGCCACCGCACGTGGAGTCGATGGCGATGCCGTTCCACGACGCGGAGTCGAAGACGCTGACACCCGGCGGCACGCGCACGCTGCGCTGGGTCGGCGGCGCCTCCTTGTCCTCGACGGTGAACGACAGCTGCACCCGGCCAGTGCCGTCGTGGACGGCCGGCTCGGCGCCACGAGGAGCGAGAAGCCCCTCGCGGCGGATGGCTTCGAGCGGGTAGTCCGTGAGGTCGGGCTCGTCGCCAGAGGTGGTCATGCCGGCGTGTTCATGCCGAGGCGGCCTGCCCGGCAGCTTGACGGGCCCGGTGGGCGGAGATCCAGGCCATCCCCCAGTCGTCGTGGCCGAGGAACACGTCGGCGGCCTTGACTGCCTCGACGATCTGCGGGGTGCGGGCGTCCATGATCGCGCTGGTCAGACCGGCGGTCATGGCCATCGGCAGCCACACCGAGTTGAGAGTGTGACGGGCGGGCATGCCGAAGGACACGTTGGAGGCGCCACACGTCATGTTCACGCCGAACTCGTCGCGGATCCGGCGCATGCACTCCATCGTCACCAGGGAGGTACCGGTGTCGGCGCCGATCGGCATGGCCAGCGGGTCGATGACGATGTCGGCCTGGGCGATGCCGTACTCGTGCGTGGCGACGCGGATGATCTTCTCGGTCAGCACGAGGCGCTTGTCGGCCTCCATCGGGATCTCGTCGTGGTCGTTGGGCAGCGCGATGATCGCGGCGTCGTACTTCTTGACGAGAGGCAGGATCGCCGCCATGCGGTCGTCCTCGGCCGTGATCGAGTTGACCAGCGCGCGACCTTCGTAGACGGCGAGCCCGGCCTCGAGGGCCTCGACGACCGAGGAGTCGATGCAGATCGGCAGGTCGGTCAGCGACTGCACCATCTTGATCGCCTTGGCCAAGAGGTCGGGCTCGTCGGTGAGGGGCACGCCCATGTTGATGTCGAGCACGTCGGCACCGCCCTCGACCTGCGCCTTGACGTCGCGCTCGATGGCCGAGAAGTCACCGGCGCGCAGCTGCTCCTGGAAGATCCGCCGGCCGGTCGGGTTGATGCGCTCACCGATGATGCAGAACCGGTGGCCGTGGCCCAGCACCACCTCCTTGGTGGCGCTGCGCAGCTTGGTCTCCAGCGGCTCCGCCGGCGACTGGGCAGATGTGTCGGTCATGCGTTCACCGTGGCCCGGCGCTTCTGGAGGAGGTCCTTGGCCTTCTTGACCGTCGCGGACGCGTCAGCGGCGTAGCCGTCGGCCCCGACGGCGTCGGCGTACTCCTGGGTGACTGGAGCACCACCGACCATGATGACGACCTGGTCGCGCAGGCCGGCCTTCTCCAGGGCGTTGATGTTGGCCTTGAACATCGGCATCGTCGTGGTCAGGAACGCCGAGAAGCCCACGATGTCGGGCTGGTGCTCCTCGATGGCCGACACGAACTTCTCCGGCGCCACCTGGACGCCGAGGTCGATGACCTCGAAGCCCGCTCCCTCGAGCATGATGTTGACGAGGTTCTTGCCGATGTCGTGGACGTCGCCCTTGACGGTGCCCATCAAGAACTTGCCGACGGTCTCGACGCCGGTCTCGGCCAGCAACGGGCGGAGCCGCTCCATCGCGCCGGCCATCGCCCTGCCGGCGATCAGCATCTCGGGCACGAAGAAGTCACCGCGTTCGAAGCGCGCGCCCACCTCCTCGAGCGAGGGGATCAGCGCGTCGAAGAGCAGCGTCTGCGGCTCCATGCCGAGCGCCAGTCCCTCCTCGGTCAGCTCGAGCACTCGCGGGGCGTTGCCCACGAGGGTCTCGTCGTAGAGGCCCTTGAGGATCTCGTCGGGAGTGCTCATGCGACGCCTTTCGTGTTGATGGTGGTAGGTCCGTGCAGCACCGACTCGAGCGCGGCGGCCCGGACGGTGAGGTTGCGGCCGAGCTCGTCGAGCCGGACGGACAGGCGGCTGGTCGGTCCGGAGATGCCGATCGCGGCCACGACATCGCCGCGCACGCCCCGGACCGGGGCCGCGATGCCGGTCAAGCCGTCCTCGAGCTCGTCGACGGTGGTGGCGTAGCCGCGGCCCCGCGTGGTGGCGCAGTCGCGGTCGAGCCGGGACTTGCTCGCGATGGTCGCGCGGGTGAGCTTCTCGAGCCGCGCGTCGGGGACAGGCAGCGCGCCCCAGGCGAGGAAGACCTTGCCCAGGGCGGAGGTGTGGGCAGGTACGTCGATCTCGGTCCAGTCGCGCGTGCCGAGCAGGTAGCGGGAGTCGACCTGGGCGACCTGCACGACCTTCGCGCCACGGAGCACCGAGAGGTGCACCGACTCCTGGGTGTCTTCGCCGACCTGCTCCATCACCGGGCGGGCCAGGCGGACCAGCTCCTCCCACGGGTCGTGCCGGGCGGCGTACAGCCAGAACAGGCTGCCGGCGACGTAGCCACCGGAGTCGTCACGCTCGAGCAGGCCGCCGCGTTCCAGCGCCGCGAGCATCCGCGAGGTCGTCGACTTGGCCAGCCCGCTGGACTCCTGGAGGTCGGCGAAGGACACGGGCTCGTCGGCCTGGACCACGGAGGAGACCAGCTGGACGGCGCGGTCCAGCGCCTGGGTCCCGCTGCTCGCCGGCTCGGTCGTGGGCTGGGCCACCGGTCACGCTCCTCGTCCTGGTCCGGTTGGTTCCATGATGTGGAACCTCGGTCCCACATGATGAGGTTAGACACGGGGTCGCGGATTGCGCAACCGAACGCCGGGAGTCCGATCGGATGACACCTATTTCGCGGCAGGAAACCCACATCTGGACGCCCCTGACACCAGTTGGAGGTGGCCTTCTCGACAGTTCGTCAATTTTCGTTCTTCTTCGCAGGTGGGGCGACATCGCGCCACCTAGCCTCGCCCGGACTGCCCACCTGGGCAGCAGCACACGCACGTCTGAGCCCACGGGCTCGTGGGGGGTCATCAGGATGGGTTGGCACGCGCGCCGAGACCAAGGCGCATCACAGGAGGGCTCCGGCCTGAGCCGCCGGACAATCACCAAGGGGGCGGCCTGGGCGACACCGCTCCTCGTGACGTCGGTGGCCGCCCCGGCGTACGCCGCGAGCGGGCCCTGCGTCGGCGGGCAAGCTCCCTGACGTCCGGGACCAAACCCAGGCCTGCTGCAGTTCCTGCCGTCGACGAGTCACGGCGAATCGGGTGGTACCTCGACGGGGGCTGCCGGCAACGACCAGACCCCGGGCGAAACCGGCGAGGTGCACGCTGTGACGATGCTCGGCACCGAACTGGCGGTACCTCAAGCTCCACCATCCGGAGGGGATGACGCAGAACGACACCGTCACGCTGACCCTCAGCTTCAGCCAGCCGGTCACGAACCTGTCGCTCACGATCACCGACATCGACAGGGCCGAGCACCGAGTGGATCGACCACGTGTGCGTCAGCCCCGCAGGGCCTTCACGGCAGTCAAGCGCAGCCAACGTGATCGGCAGCGGGCACACGGTGGCCAACCGTTCCGCAGCCAGGTCAACGGCGGGATCAGTCAGCAGCCGCGTGACGTGACGTGACATGGGCGGGTCCGGTACCGCAGGTGCAGTGATCACCTACAGCGCAGCCGACACTGTCAGAACCAGCAGTGACATCGGCCAGCACATCGGCGTGGGGAAGATCGGCTTCACGTGCTGAGCCGCCGACGTGCACCCGGTGCGGGCGGGGTCTTCCGCTGTGTTCCATGATGTGGAACCGTAGTCCCACATCATGAGGTAGCTCAGGAGGCTCCATGTTCGTCAACCGCATGCCGCGCTACGAGGTGCTCTCGGAGGATGCGATGGCCACCCTCGACAAGGGGTGGCGCAGGCTGATGACCGAGATCGGCGTGGAGTTCATGGACGACCGCGCGCTCGAGCTGTTCCGCCAGGCAGGTCAGAAGGTAGAGGACAAGACGGTCTTCCTCGACCCCGACTTCGTGCTGGAGCAGGCCGCCAAGGCGCCCCGCGAGTTCGACCTCCAGGCCCGCAACCCGGCCAACAGCGTGCACATCGGTGGCGACTCGATGGCCTTCGGCGCCGTCTACGGGCCGCCGTTCGTGCGCGAGGGCGACGTACGCCGCGAGGGCACGATGGAGGACTTCCGCAACTTCGCACGGCTCGCCCAGAGCTTCCCGGCGCTCGACTCCGCCGGTGGCGTGGTCACCGAGCCCAACGACACCCCGCTCGACAGCCGTCACCTCGACATGGTCTACGCGCTGCAGACGCTGACCGACAAGATCTACATGGGCAACGTCGTCGCGGGCGTCAACGCCGCCGACACCATCGCGATGACCGAGATCCTGTTCGGGTCGCGCGAGACGATCGAGGAGACGCCAGCGCTGATCTCGCTGATCAACTGCAACTCACCACTGCGCTGGGACGACCGCATGCTCGAGTCGCAGTTCGAGTACTCCGCCGCCAACCAGCCCGTCGTACTCACGCCGTTCATCCTGATGGGCGCGATGTCGCCGGTGACCATCCCGGCGGCGCTGGTGCAGCAGATCGTCGAGGCACTGTCGGGCATCGCGCTGTCCCAGCTGATCCGGCCGGGCTGTCCCGTCGTCTTCGGCTCGTTCCTCTCCAACATCGACATGCAGTCCGGGTCGCCGACGTTCGGCACGCCGGAGTCGGGCCTGGGACTGCTGTGCACCGGCCAGATCGCCCGTCACTTCGGGCTGCCGTTCCGCACCGGCGGCGGCCTGACCTCCTCGCAGGTCCCCGACGCCCAGGCCGGCTACGAGGCGCTGATGACGCTGCTGCCGACGTTCCTGGCCGGTGCCAACTGGGTGATGCACTCCGCCGGCTGGCTCGAGGGCGGGCTGGTCGCCGGGTTCGAGAAGTTCATCATCGACGTCGAGCTGGTCCAGATGCTCAAGCACGAGTTCACCCCGCTCGAGGTCGACGAGGCCTCGATGGCCTTCGACGCCCACGAGGAGGTCGGCCACGGCGGCCACTTCCTGGGTGCGGCACACACGATGGAGCGGTTCCGCACCTGCTTCTACCGCCCGATGCTCTCCTCATCGGAGAACTACGAGCGATGGATGCGCAACGGCGCCAAGGACACTGCTACCCGCGCAGGTGAGCTCTACAAGAAGAAGCTGGCCGAGTACGAGCCGCCGCCGCTGGATGAGAGCATCCGTGAGGAGCTCGAGGCCTACGTCACCCGCCGGCGCGCCGAGCTCGGTGACTGACCCGGAGACTGGAGCCGAAGGACCGACCATGACCACCACCAGCGCCGAGGCCCTCGGCGACTACGTCATCACGCTTGCCTGCCCCGACCAGCCGGGCATCGTGCACGCCGTCACCGCGTTCCTCCTGGACAACGGCGGCAACATCCGCGAGAGCCAGCAGTTCGGCGACCGGGAGCATGGCCGGTTCTTCATGCGGATCGGCTTCGAGACTGCGCACGCCACCGACGCAGACACACTCCGCACCGCCTTCGCGGCGACGGCCGAGAAGTTCGCGATGACCTACGAGCTGTGGTCGGCCCGGACGCCGTACCGGACGCTGATCATGGTCTCCAAGCAGCTGCACTGCCTCAACGACCTGCTCTTCCGCACCACCACCGGCGACCTCCAGATCGAGGTGCCGCTCGTGGTGTCCAACCACCTCGACGCCGAGCCGATGGCCAAGTCCTACGGCATCGACTACCTGCACCTGCCCGTCACGCCCGACACCAAGGCCGATGCCGAGGCCCGGCTCGTGCAGGTGGTCGACGAGCTCGACATCGACCTGGTCGTGCTGGCTCGCTACATGCAGATCCTGTCCGACGACCTGTGCCGCCACCTGAGTGGTTGCGCCATCAACATCCACCACTCGTTCCTGCCGAGCTTCAAAGGGGCCAAGCCCTACCACCAGGCCCACGAGCGCGGGGTCAAGCTGATCGGCGCGACGGCCCACTACGTCACCGGCGACCTCGACGAGGGCCCGATCATCGAGCAGGACATCGCGCGGGTCGACCACACACTGAGCCCCGACCAGCTGGTGGCGGTTGGCCGCGACGTCGAGGCCCAGGTGCTCTCGCGGGCCGTGCGCTGGCACTCCCAGACCAGGGTGCTGCCCAACGGCCACCGCACGGTCGTGTTCCGCTAGCCCCCATCGCTGGTCGAGCCGGGCGAGCCCAGCGATCGAGCGTTGCGGTCACCGGAACGCCGAGTGCGATACGCAACACCGTGGGCTAGGGTGCGCGCATGGCGAGCGACCCTGGGTCCAGCGGGGGGAGCCTGCTGGGCAACGGCCTGGTGAACGCCGCCCCCGCAGCAGACCAGGCCGGCACCATCGTGCAGTCGGTGGACCGCGCGCTGTCCATCCTCGAGCTCCTCGCCCGTGACGGCGAGGCCGGCGTCACCGAGATCGCCAACGAGCTCGCCGTCCACAAGTCAACGGCGTTCCGCCTGCTGGCGACCCTCGAGGCACACCGCCTGGTCGAGCAGGACGGCGACCGCGGCCGTTACCGGCTCGGTGTCGGCAACCTGCGCCTGGCCGGCGCCACCACCGCCCGCCTGGACCTGGTCACCGAGGCCCGACCGGTCTGCCGGCAGCTCGCCGCCGACACCGGAGAGACGGTCAACATCACCGTCCGTTCCGAGACCTCCGCGCTCTACCTCGACCAGGTCGCCGGATCCTCGGCCCTGCAGCCGCACAACTGGGTCGGCCAGCACATCCCCCTGCACGCGACCAGCAACGGCAAGGTGCTGCTCAGCGAGCTCCCCGACGCCGAGCTCAAGGCCGCACTGCGCGAGCTGCCACGCTTCACCGACACGACCATCACCACCCGTCCCCGCTTCCGCGACGAGCTGGCCAAGGTCCGCGACGACGGCTACGCCCTCGCCGTCGACGAGCTCGAGGTCGGGCTCACCGCTGCCGCCGCCCCGATCCGCAGCGCCCACGGCGACATCATCGCCTCGATGAGCATCTCCGGCCCCACCTTCCGCCTCGACGATGACCGCCTCGCCGAGACCGTCCCTCTGCTCGTCGCCGCAGCAGTCGAGGTCTCCCACCGCCTCGGCTGGGGCCAGCGCACCTGACCATGGCGCCTCGCCGCCGGGAGACTCCCGGGCGGTTCCGGGGTCATTCCGGCCTCCAGGCCCGGAAGCGCACGGCATTACCTCGCCAAAGCGCCCGCCCAACCCCTGGCGGGAGAGGGAACGACGGGGTCACAATCGGGTTGGGACCCTTGACGTGTGGCCCAGGTCACCTATTCTCCGGGGTAGCGAGTCGTTGCGGTATGAGCACTGCGTTGCGGATCGCGCAACCGTGGCGGCGGTGCGACGGTGAGAGGACGGTACGGGCCTGATGCCTGAGCTCTACATCAACGGGGCGTGGGCAGCCGCGTCGGCCGGTGGCCGACGAACCATCCGCTGTCCGGCAGACGGCTCGCTCGTCGCGGAGATCGACGAGGCCGGGGCCGACGACGCCCGCGCGGCCGTCGCGGCGGCGTACGAGGCGTTCCACCACGGGCCCTGGCCGGCGACGCCGGCGCGCGAGCGGGGCGACCTGCTGCTCGCGGTGGCCGACCTGCTGGCACGCGACGCCGACGAGGTCGCCCTGGCCGAGTCCATGGACACCGGCAAGCGCCTGGTCGAGAGCCAGTACGACGTCGCTGACGTGGTCTCGGTGTTCCGCCACTACGGCAACATCGCCGCCGAGAACGCCGGCCGCATCGTCGACACCGGCCGCGAGGACGTGCTGAGCCGGGTCGTGCACGAGCCGCTCGGCGTGTGCGCGCTGATCGCGCCCTGGAACTACCCGCTGCTGCAGGCCTCGTGGAAGGTCGCGCCCTGCCTCGCGGCCGGCAACACCTTCGTGCTCAAGCCCAGCGAGCTCACGCCGCACACCAGCATCATCTTGATGCGGCTGCTCGAGGAGGCCGGGCTCCCCGCCGGCGTCGGCAACCTCGTCCTGGGAGCCGGGGCGGACGCCGCGGCGCCGCTGACCGAGGACCCCCGCGTCGACCTGGTCTCCTTCACCGGAGGTCTGGTCACCGGGCGGAAGGTGATGGCGGCGGCCGCCGCCACCGTCAAGAAGATCGCCCTCGAGCTGGGCGGCAAGAACCCCAACATCGTCTTCGCCGACGCCGACCTCGAGGTCGCTCTCGACTTCGCGCTCACGGCGGTGTTCCTGCACTCCGGCCAGGTCTGCTCGGCAGGAGCGCGCTTGCTGGTCGAGGAGACCATCCACGACGACTTCGTGGACAAGCTGGTGGAGCGGGCCGCGTCGATCCGCCTCGGCGGCCCCCACGACGCCAAGGCCGAGACCGGGCCCCTCATCAGCGCCGCGCACCGCGAGAAGGTGGCGGCGTACGTCGCCGCCGGCGTCGCCGAGGGCGCGGTGCTGAGGTGCGGGGGCTCGGCACCCGACGACCCGGAACTCCAGGACGGCTTCTACTACCTGCCCACCGTCCTCGACGGCTGCACCAGCGAGATGACCGTGACGCAGGACGAGTCCTTCGGCCCGGTGCTCACGGTCGAGACATTCACCAGCGAGGACGAGGCCGTCGCGACCGCCAACGACAGCATCTACGGGCTGGCCGGCGCGGTCTGGACCCAGGACGCCGGCAAGGCCCAGCGGGTGGCCGGCCGGATGCGGATGGGCACGGTCTGGATCAACGACTACCACCCGTACGTGCCGCAGGCCGAGTGGGGCGGCTACAAGCAGTCCGGCGTGGGTCGAGAGCTCGGCGAGGCCGGGCTCGACGAGTACCGCGAGACCAAGCACGTCTGGCACAACCTGCGTCCAGCGGTTCAGAACTGGTTCGAGGACTAGAACGGGATGGGGGGCAGATGAGCGCAGATCGGTACGACGTCGTCATCGTCGGTGGTGGCTCGGCTGGCTGCGCGCTCGCCAACCGCATCTCCGCCGACCCCGGCACCAGCGTGCTGGTGCTCGAGGCGGGCCACTCCGACTGGCGGATCGACCCCCTCGTGCACATGCCGGCGGCGCTGCCGATCCCCATCGGCAACCGGTTCTACGACTGGAAGTACCAGACCGACCCCGAGCCGCACATGAACGGCCGCCGCGTGGTCCACGCGCGCGGCAAGGTGCTCGGCGGCTCGTCGAGCATCAACGGGATGATCTTCCAGCGCGGCAACCCGCTGGACTACGAGCGCTGGGCCGCCCAGCCGGGCATGAAGGAGTGGGGCTACGCCCACTGCCTGCCCTACTTCAAGCGGATGGAGACCCGCCTCCTCGTCGACGGCACCGTCGCCGCCGACGAGTGGCGTGGCGGCGACGGCCCGCTCGTGCTCGAGCAGGGTCCGGCGACCAACCCGCTCTTCGGCGCGTTCTTCGAGGCCGTGCAACAGGCGGGCTACCACCTCACCGACGACGTCAACGGCTACCGCCAGGAGGGTTTCGCCCGCTTCGACCGCAACGTGCACCGCGGCCGCCGCCTCTCGGCCGCGCGGGCCTACCTGCACCCCGTGCGGCACCGCAAGAACCTGACGGTCCAGACGCTCGCGCTCGGCACCCGCGTCCGGTTCGAGGGCAAGCGCGCCGTCGGCGTCGACTATCTCCGCGCCGGCCGGCCGCGCAGCGTGGCCGCCGGCGAGGTGATCCTGTGCGGCGGCGCCATCAACACCCCGCAGCTGCTCCAGCTCTCCGGCATCGGCGACCAGGAGCACCTTTCCGGCCTCGGCATCGACGTGGTCCACCACCTGCCCGGCGTCGGCGAGAACCTCCAGGACCACCTCGAGGTCTACATCCAGTACGCCTCCAAGCAGCCGGTCTCGATCGCACCGGGCCTGCGGTGGCACAAGCGCCCCGGCATCGGCTACCAGTGGCTCTTCCACCGCCGCGGGCTCGGCGCCACCAACCACTTCGAGGGCGGCGGCTTCGCCCGCAGCAACGAGGACGTCGACTACCCCAACCTGATGTTCCACTTCCTGCCGATCGCGATCCGCTACGACGGCAGCGTGCCCGCCGAGGGCCACGGCTACCAGGTGCACATCGGCCCCATGTACGCCGACACCCGCGGCCGCATCCGGATCGTCTCGCGCGACCCCAAGCAGCACCCGTCGATGGTCTTCAACTACCTCTCGACGCCGACCGACCGGCGCGAGTGGGTCGAGGCGATCCGCGTGGCCCGCGACATCCTCAACCAGCCGGCCTTCGCGCCGTACAACGACGGCGAGCTCTCCCCCGGCCCCTCGGTCGAGACCGACGAGGAGATCCTCGACTGGGTGCGCGCCGACGCCGAGACCGCGCTGCACCCCTCGTGCACAGCCGCGATGGGCGTCGACGAGATGTCGGTGGTCGACCCGACGTCGATGCGCGTGCACGGCGTCGACGGCCTGCGCGTCGTCGACGCCTCGGTCTTCCCCTTCGTCACCAACGGCAACATCTACGCCCCGGTGATGATGGTCGCCGAGAAGGCCGCCGACCTGATCCTCGGGAACACTCCGCTGCCGCCGTCGGAAGCGCCCTGGTACAGCTTCCGCGACGGCAGCCCGCTCTACCCGCCCGGCGACAGCCGCAACCCCGAGGAGCCGTCATGACGGCAACGGCCCAGCCCACGTCCGCCACCACCCCAGGCGCCGACGACGCCGCGGTGCACGTCAACGGCCTCTGGAAGATCTTCGGACCCAAGGCCGACGCGATCATGGGCAGTCCCGACGCCGAGCTCTCCCGCAAGGAGCTGCAGGAGAAGACCGGCCACGTGGTCGGCATCCGCGACGTCTGCTTCGACGTCGCCCCCGGCGAGGTCTTCGTCGTGATGGGTCTGTCCGGCTCGGGCAAGTCGACGCTGGTGCGCCTGCTGACGCGGCTGATCGAGCCGACGGCCGGCACCGTGAAGTCTACGGCGAGGACATCACCGCCATGGCCGACAAGGCGCTGCTCGACACCCGCCGCCGCAGGTGTCGATGGTCTTCCAGCACTTCGGCCTGCTGCCGCACCGCAAGGTGGTCGACAACATCGCCTTCGGCCTCGAGGTGCGCGGCGAGAACAAGGGCGGGCGCCGCAACCGCGCCCAGGAGATCGTCGAGCTGGTCGGCCTGTCGGGCTATGAGAACAACTTCCCCGACCAGCTCTCCGGCGGCATGCAGCAGCGCGTGGGGCTGGCCCGCGCGCTCGCGGCCGACCCGGACATGCTGATGTTCGACGAGCCGTTCTCGGCCCTCGACCCGCTGATCCGCCGCGACATGCAGAACGAGGTCATCCGGCTGCACCGCGAGGTCGGCAAGACGATGGTCTTCATCACCCACGACCTCACCGAGGCGCTCAAGCTGGGCGACCGGATCCTGATCATGCGCGACGGCGAGATGATCCAGATCGGGACGCCCGACGAGGTCGTCGGCGCGCCTGCGGACGACTACGTCCGCGACTTCGTCAGCGACGTGCCCAAGTCCCACGTGCTGACCCTCAAGTGGGTGATGCGCGACGGCGAGCCGGGCGAGGCAGGGCCCGACAGCCCCATCCTGAAGTCCGACCTGATCGTCCGCGACGCGGCCCGGGTCGTGCTCGACCACCACGGCCCGTGCCGGGTGGTCGACGGTGACAAGGTCGTCGGCGTGGTCGACGACGAGGACATCCTGCGCGTTGTCGTCGCCGAGGAGGGGCTGGGATGACCGCAGCCGACGTCAAGGACGCCACCGAGATCGCGACGATCAAGGAGCAGCTCCCGTACGTCGAAGAGCACAAGCCGCGTCGTACCGGCCTGAAGCTCCTCGGCATCCTCGTCTTCTGGCTCGTCGGCTACTTCGCCCTCCAGGGCCAGATGACGAAGGCCCTGGGTCTCCAGGACACCACCGACCTGCACCAGAAGTTCAACGAGGCCCGCGACTGGGTGCAGCTCGAGGGCGCGGACAACTGGTTCTTCGGCGGGGTCTTCGGCGCCATCTCCGACGCCCTCAACGCCATCGTCCTGTTCTTCCAGGAGCTGATCGCCATCCCGGCGTTCCCGCGTCCGGTTCCCGAGATCGGCTGGCTCGGAGTCGTCGCCCTGGGGGCGTGGATCACCTACGCCTTCGCCGGTCTGCGCTCGACGATCCTGGTCACCGCCACGCTGCTCTTCTTCGGCGTCGTCGACCTGTGGTCGGACAGCATGGACACGCTCATCATCACGCTGCTCGCGGTCGTGATCTGCATGGTGGTCGGCATCCCGCTCGGCATCTGGATGGCTCGCAGCAAACCCGTGTCGAACTCCGTCACGCCGGTCCTCGACATCATGCAGACGTTCCCGCCCTTCTGCTACCTGGCTCCGCTCGCGCTGTTCTTCGGCATCGGCTCGGCGTGCGCGCTCGTGCTGACGATCATCTACGCGCTGCCCCCGATCGTGCGGATCACCGAGCACGGCATCCGCTCGGTCTCCCCGACCACCAGGAGGCGGCCCGGTCCTGGGACTGACGGGGGGCCAGATGCTCCGGTCGGTGCAGCTGCCGATGGCGCGCGCACCATCGTCGTCGGCATCAACCAGTGCATGATGGCCGCGCTGTCGATGGCCACCATCGCCGCCCTGGTCAACGGGCCCGGACTCGGCAAGCCCGTGGTCTCGGCGCTCCAGACGTAACGTGGGTGCGGCCTCCGTCGCCGGCCTGGCCATCGTCTTCATGGCGATCATGCTCGACCGCACCACGACCGCCGCCAGCGAACGAGGCAGCGGCCGGAGCAACGTCGGCTCGGCGAGCGGCATGGGCGTGATGCTCACGGGCGTCGTGCTCGAGCGGCTGCCGAGGTGGGCCACCGAGGACGCCGGCCCGGCCAGCGGCTCCCGCGCGTCACCACCGCAGGTCGCTGGCTGCTGCTGACGGTGCTGTTCATCCCGGTCGCCGTGTGCGTCTACCTCTCCCGCCAGCAGCTCAACCTTGCGGTGTTCCCCGACGTCAGCGAGACGCCGGTGCTGAAGTGGATCAGCGGGCCCGAGCTGACCCGCCTGATCAACGAGTTCACCGACTGGTTCGTCGGCAACGTCGACACGTTCACGATCTGGATCAAGGACCAGGTCACCGTGTACCTGATCAACCCGTTGCAGGACCTGCTGGCGCAGTCCCCGTGGTGGGTGATGGCCATCGTGCTGCTGGCCGTGGCCTACGTGCTGGGCGGCTGGCGGCCGGCGGCGATCACGGTGGTGTGCGAGGCGGTCATCTTCTGGACCGGTCTTTGGAACGACACGATGGTCACCCTGTCGATGACGCTGATCGCCACCGCGCTGGTCATGCTGATCGCCGTCGGCCTGGGCGTGGCGATGGGGCGGAGCCGAAAGGCCGATGTGTCGATCCGGCCGTTCCTGGACGCGTTCCAGGTGATCCCGCCGTTCGTCTACCTGGTCCCCGCGCTGGCGCTGTTCGCGCCCGGCCGGTTCACCGCGATCATGGCCGCCACGGCGTACGCCGTCCCGATCGCCACCAAGCTGGTCGCCGACGGCATCCGCGGCGTCTCGCCGACCACGGTCGAGGCGGCCCGGTCCACCGGTAGCACTCGCTGGCAGATGATCTCCAAGGTCCAGCTGCCGATGGCGCGCGAGTCGCTCGTGCTGGCGACGAACCAGGGGCTCCTCTACGTGCTGTCGATGGTCGTCATCGGCGGCATGGTCGGCGGCGGCAGCCTCGGCTACATCGTCGTCTCGGGCTTCTCGCAGGACCAGCTGTTCGGCAAGGGCCTCGCTGCCGGCATCGCGATCGCCGCGCTCGGCGTGATGCTCGACCGGATCGCCCGCTACGCGGCGGCGCGCTACGGGCGATGACACCAAAGGTTTCCTCCGCGGCGGTCGCGGAGGCGTACGAAGGGAAAAGAGCACCATGGCACGAGGATCAAGGCACACGCGGTTGGTTGCCCTTGCGGCAGTCATCGGCCTCGGCCTGACGGCCTGCGGGGGCGGTGACATCGAGGAGGCCGACTCCGGCGACGGCGGCAGTGACTGCGGCGACCTGCGGATCGCGATCAACCCCTGGACCGGTTACGTCTCCAACGCCCACGTCATCGGACAGGTCGCGAAGAAGGGGCTCCGGGTGCAACGTGACCTACCCCGAGGTCAAGGAGGAGGTCGGCTGGCAGGGCATG
>CAWFEZ010000012.1:0-192630 GCA_963814935.1 uncultured Actinomycetota bacterium
GGCGACCAGCAGGCTGCGGCCATGACACCGACACCCACCGCGCGCCGCACTCGCACTCATCGGCCAGGCCGTCGGCGTGCTGCTCCTCACCGACCTGGCCGGCGGCCTGCTGGCCGTGGCCGCCGACGTCAACACCTGGTCCGACGCCTGGGGCGGGAAGGCCCTGCTCGCCGCCCCGCTGCCGATGATCGCGGTCCAGGTGCTGCTCACCTGGGTGGCCGTCCGCAGCCAGGGTCGCGGCGCGGTCGTCGCCGCGGGACTCCTCGCCACGGCGTGCTTGGTCAGCGTGGCGTCCGGGTTCTTCGACGGCGGTCTCGGCAACGACGCGCTCTCCCCCGGCCTCGCGGCGTTCCAGGTGCTGCTGCTGGCCGTCACGGGCGCGGTCGGAGTGCTCGCCCTGCTGCGCGCCCGCGAGGCCGCCCGTGTGCCGGCGCACGCTCCGCGGGTCGAAGGCGCTCGTCATGACCAGCCACCCACCCCGCCCGCAGATCATGCTGCCGGGCCAGTCGTCCGTCGCGGAGGGCCCGCACGACCAGTCGGGGATGTACGTCATCCACCACGCCTTCCGCCGGGACCTCGCGGCGTTCGAGGCGGCCGTCCGCGCCACGCCGGTGGGCGACGCGGCGACCTGGCGGTCCTTGGGCGAGCGGTGGCGGACGTTCGCGACGGTGCTGCACCACCACCACTCGGTCGAGGACGAGCACCTGTGGCCGACGCTGCTGCGGAAGACCGCGACCGCCGGCGACGAGGAGGGCGCGGCGCTGCTCCACGCCATGGAGTCCGAGCACGACGGCATCGACCCCGCGCTGACCGCCTGTGCGGAAGGCTTCCGGGCGATGGCCGAGCATCCCTGCGACGACCACCGCAACGCTCTCGACGTGCACGTGACGTCAACCCGGTCGGCGCTCCTGGAGCACCTGGCCCACGAGGAGACCGAGGCACTGCCCCTGCTCCAGCGCAGCCTCACCGTCGAGGAGAACGCGGCGTTCGAGGAGCAGGCCCAGCGGGCCTACCCGCTGTCGATGCTGCCGTTCCTGCTCCCGTGGGTCTCCGCCGGCCTGCCGGTCGAGGTCCGGCAGCGGATCGTCGAGGACGCCGGGCCGGCGTACGGCGTGCTGCTGCGGCTGTTCCGCGGCCGCTGGGAACGGGCGGAGCGCAAGGCGTTCAGGTACGTGTGAGGTCGGCGCGGACGAGCTCTTGGCGTCGTACCTGTTCCAGCCACTGGGCGACGTCGGGAGCGCACTCGCCGCGCGACACGTCGTACTCGACAGCAAGCTGGTCGACGAGCTCGCCGAAGGTCGTGGGCTCGGCCAGCAGCTGCCAGATCCTGGCGGCCGTTCCCTCCAGGCCTGAGTACTCCCCTGTGGTGGGTTGCATCACGATCAGGACGCCGTCCACGGCGCCCTCCACGACACCCTCGCCCCTGGCCACCTGAGTGGCGCGCGTCCACGCCATCGTCAAGCCCGCCCGAGCAGCGACGCAGCGTGCCGCTCCACCTCGATCGCGAGCTTGCCCAGCGCAGCCCCGCCGGCAGGGTCGCGCAGCATGAACGTCGGGACCTGGTCGGCGAGCCGGCAGACCGCGGCGAAGTGCCAAGCCCGGGCGGAGGCGTCGTCGAGGAACTCGCGGTTGTACGTCGCACCGGAGAAGTAGGTCTCGAACTTCGCGAAGCCCGTGACCGGGACGAACTGCACGTCGGCGCCCGCATCCTTGACCAGCACGTAGACCGCGTCCAGCCGGCGGGGTCGGTCAGCGAAGCGATCCGGCCGCTCGTAGGCGAACTTGTCGACTCCCTCCTTGATGCGGTGGCCGTCGTCCGTCGGCCAACCGAGCTGGCGAGCGCTTCGCCCCCAGATCCGCACCACCGGCGGGCCGGGGTGCAGCTCCGGAGACCCGCCTGCGAGGCCGGTGACGGCACCGAGGTCGTCGGTGAGCAAGGTGTGTCCCCGGTCGGCCAGCGCGCACGCGAGGCTGGACTTGCCCGAGCCCGGCGGACCGACGAAGCCGAGCGCCCGGCCTCCGACCACGGCCGCCGCCAGGTGCAGCGGCAACGTACGGCGCTGCTGCAACAAAGCGGCGCACACCCGCCCTGCGAGGCTGGCCTCGACCTCCACCGGGTCCGCTCCCGCGACCCTGTCGATGGTGACCCGACACCCGCCCGACACGCGGAAAGTGGCTACCCCAGGCACGAGGATCTCCCTCTCCGCAGCGGGTCCGCCCACGACCTCCGCGGCCGGTTCCCAGACCAGCTCGACATCGGACTCCTCGGTGACGAGGAGGCCGTGGGCCCGATGGCTCAGCCCGAGCACCCGGCAGTCACCCGGCACCCGACGTTGTCGTCCATGGGCAGGAAGAGCGTCTGGGTGTCGCCGGACATGGTGTAGGTGATGATCAGGTAGGTGTTGTCGGCCCGCAGCCGCTTGCAGGAGTCCGGGTAGAGCGGGTCGGCGGGGAACACCGCCGAGTCGTTGTCGTCCTTGGCGACGCAGTCGATCTCACCGTCGGTGTCGGTCGGCAGGAAGTCGTTGTAGTACTCCGGAAGGAGGCTGCTGGAACCGTCCTCGGGAGGCGTGTTGAACACCTGCTTGTCCGTGCAAAGCCTGGTCGGGTTGGCCCCATGCGCATTGGTGCCGACCGTGGTGCTCGTGTTGATGGTGTGGACCAGCTGGTTCACCGCGGTGTTGGTCGCCGGTGCGTGGTAGCTGGTGTAGACGTCGATCTTCGTCACCAAGATCTCCGCCGTGCCGCAGTTCGAGAAGGCGAAGCAGAAGCTCCACTTCCCGTTGGCTCCGCTGTAGGCGGCCTCGGTCCACATTGCGGACAGGCACGACGTCGAGGCCGCGAACGCCGGGGCGCTCACCGCCACCAACGCCACCGGCGCCGCCCAGACCGCCCCCCGAGCGACGGTGCGCCGACGGATGGTACGAGTCGTCTCCACCGCGGCAGGCTCGCTCTGCGGTCGCTTCCAGCTGCTCATGTGCTTCCCCCCAACCCGCACGACAGCGGGCCCGATGACGTGTATGTGCTGCTGCACACCGGGGCGAAAGACTAGGAGCACGGGGAGCGATGTCCGTGCGGGATGCCGCTACGTAACCGGTTTGAGGACGGTCTGTTACCGCTCGGTCTAATCAGGTCCGCAGACTTCGACGATCACCCACCCATTTGCTTGCCATGGGCAGACGGGGGGTCCAGCCTTTCGGCGACTCGTCCGGAAACCTCCCCGGACTCTGGCGAGCAACGGGTGCCGGCCGCCGACTACTCCTGCGAAGCTCGCAGGACCTCGGCGGTCGGCTCTACCCAAGACTGCAGTGAGACAGCGGAGCCCGGCGGTGGTGGTCCCGGCTCGCCCCCCGCGAACCTTGGGTCCTCCACCGCCGGTCAGCCCCCCCAAAGGGGCGTCCTCAGGCCGCCTGCTGCAGGCGGTGCACCTCTCGGGTGAGCGACGCCTGGATGAGGCGTCGTTCGCGCGGGGTGCCTGTCACCATCTTGTACAGCTTCCCGAGCTGGCTGGGAAGGTTCTTGGGGGTGGTACTTGCCAGCCAGCCGTTGGGCAGCGACAGGCGGACCACCTTGTGCCACGCGGAGTACACCTGCTGCGGCAGCGGGCGGGCGCAGTAGTTGAGGCCGTACTTCTCGAACAGGGCCTCGACCTTCGGCGCGATCTCGGAGTAGCGGTTGGACGGCAGGTCGGGGAACAGGTGGTGCTCGATCTGGTGGGAGAGGTTCCCGGACATGATGTGCATGAGCGGGGAGCCGGAGATGTTGGCCGAGCCGAGCATCTGGCGGATGTACCACTCACCGTGGGTCTCGCCCTCGATCGACTTCTTCTCGAAGGTCTCCACGCCCTCGGGGAAGTGACCGCACATGATGATCGAGTGCGCCCAGACGTTGCGCACGACGTTGGCGGTGAAGTTGGCGGCCAGGGTGTGCAGGAACGACGGGCCCGACAGGATCGGGTGGACGACGTAGTCCTTGGTGGCCTGCTTGCGGATCTTGTCGACGACCTTGCGGGCCTGCTTCTTGAACGCGGGGTCCTTGGTGCGGCCGGACTTCAGCGCGCCGCGGAGCTCGAGGTCGTAGGCGGCGATGCCGTACTCGAAGAACATCGCGTTGAAGGCGTTCCAGAGCGGCTGGAGCAGGTAGAAGGGGATCCACTTCTGCTCCTCGTCGACACGCATGATGCCGTAGCCGAGGTCGTTGTCCTTGCCGACGACGTTGGTGAAGTTGTGGTGGAGCTCGTTGTGGGAGACCTTCCACTGCTCCGCCGGCGTCGCGTGGTCCCACTCCCAGGTCGTGGAGTGGATCTTGGGGTCGCGCATCCAGTCCCACTGGCCGTGGAGGATGTTGTGGCCGATCTCCATGTTGTCGAGGATCTTGGCCACGGACAGCCCGGCGGTGCCGACGAACCAGGCGGGCGGGAAGATCGAGAAGAGCAGCACGGCCCGGCTGCCCAGCTCGAGGCTGCGCTGGGTCTTGATGACCTTGCGGATGTACTTGGCGTCGCTCTCGCCGCGGCTGTCGATCACGCTCTGCCGGATGGCGTCGAGCTCGATGCCGAGCATCTCGATGTCCTCGGGCGTGAGGTGGGCGATCGGGTTGTCGGACTTCTTCTGGATCGTGGTCATGGGGTCTCCTTCGAGAGATGGAGTCGTGTCGTCGATTGGGGGGTCAGTGGTCGAGGTGGCAGTCGCCGGCGGCGGCGTGGATGCAGGTCTGGATCTTGATGGCGGGGCCCTCACCCGGGACGGCGGTGGTGACGGCGCCGGTGCGCAGGTCGCGCACGCTGCCCTCCTTGAGCGGCAGCACGCAGCCGTAGCAGATGCCCATCCGGCAGCCGCTCGGCATCAGCACGCCGGCAGCCTCGGCGCGTCGAGGATCGGGGTGTCGCCCGCGGCCTCGACGACGGTGTCGTTGCTGGCGAAGGTGACGGTGCCGCCCTCGCCGGGGTCGGCGAGCCGGGTGGTGCGGAACTGTTCGGTGAACAGCGTGAGGCCGGCTTGCTCGTGATGCGCGGACAGGGCGTCGAGCAGACCCGAGGGGCCGCAGCCGTACGTCGTGCGCGCACCGAGGTCGGGCACCAGCTCGGTCAGCCGGTCGAGGTCGAGCAGGCCGTGCTCGTCGTCGTACCTGGCGACGAGCCGGATCGCGCCGGCGTCGTGCAGGGCCTGCAGGTCGCGGCGGAAGATCGAGTCGGGCCGGCTGGGCGCGACGTGGAGCACGACGATGTCGTAGTCGGCGCTGCGCTCGGGGCGGAGCACGCCGGAGTCGGTGGAGGGGAACAGGTTGCGCAGCATGCCGATGACCGGCGTGATGCCGGAGCCGGCGGTGATGAAGAGCAGCTTGCCGACCAGGTCGTCGGGGAGCACGAACTCGCCCTGGGCCTGCTCGAGGTAGACCAGCGTGCCGGGCTTGCAGTCGTGCACGATGTGGTGGCTGACGAGGCCGTCGGGGACGGCCTTGACGGTGATCGAGATCAGCCCGTCGGGGCGCGGGCCGTGGGTCAGGGAGTAGGCCCGCCACTGGCGGACGCCGTCGACGTCGATGCCGATGCGGAGGTACTGGCCGGGCACGTGGCCGGCCCAGTCGGCGCCGGGCTTGATCAGCAGCGTCGCGGCGTCGGGGGTCTCGGGGTGCACCGAGACGACCCGGCCGCGCAGCTCCGCGCCCTTGCGCAGCGGCGCGAAGAGGTCGAGGAAGTCGGCGGGCACCAGGGGGCTGCTGGCGGCCTCCGCCACGCGGCCCAGCTGGGAGCGCAGGGCGCGCCAGGGGGTCGGAGAAGCGGCAGGAGGGAATCACGAGACCATCTTGACGGATAGAAGTGACAAAATCATGATCCTTGCGGGTGAATCGGTTGCCCGATATTGTGCGTGAAGAACAAAGGGAGACGCTATGGCCTCACGAACCCCACGCCGCACAGCGGGGCACGGTGTCCTCCTGTCCCCCGATGTGATCGCCGACATGCGCGCCCATCTGCCGGAGGTCGCCGATCGCACCGTCGCGGCGATCATCGACGAGGTCCCCAGCTATGAGGGCGCGCTCAGCGGCGGCATGGGCGAGATCATCGGCAACGCCGTGCAGCTGGCGCTGGGCGGCTTCCTCTCGCTGGCCGGCGGCCGGCGCGGCGCCGACCCGGGCACGCCCACCGCCCCCGCCATGGAGGGCGCCTACCAGCTCGGCCGTGGCGAGGCGCGCAACGGCCGCTCCACCGACGCGCTGCTGTCCGCCTACCGCATCGGGGCCCGGGTGGCCTGGCGCGAGATGTCGGCGCGCGCCGTCGCGGCCGGCATCCCGGCCGACCGGCTCGCGGGCTTCGCGGAGCTGGTGTTCGCCTACATCGACGAGCTGTCGGCCGCGAGCGTGGCCGGCCACACCGACGAGCTGGCCACGACCGGGCGGGTCCGCGAGCGGCTCCTCGAACGGCTGGCCGCCGACCTGCTCGACGGGTCACCGGCCGAGCACGTGCAGGAGGCGGCCGACCGGGCCGAGTGGACGCCACCGAGCACGCTGACGGCGGTGATCGTGCCGGAGGCGCAGGCGCAGGTCCGTGCGCGGCGCGCTGCCAGGGGTCGTCCTCCAGGCCGTCGACCGGACCGACATGCCCGACGACTCGACGCTGCTGCTCGTGCCCGACGCCCACGGTCGCCGGCGGGCGGGCCTGCTCGCCACCGCTCACCGCACGCGGGTGCATCGCCGGCCCGGCGCGTCCGTGGCTGCAGGTGCGGGCGTCGTACGACCGGGCGCTGCGGGCGCACGCCGACGGCCTCTCCGGCGACACCGAGGACCACCTGACCCGGCTGGTGCTCACCGCCGACCCCGAGGCGCTCGCCGACCTGCGCGCGCAAGGCCCTGGCGCCGCTCGCCGACCTGCGCCCGGCCGTGGCCGAGAAGCTCGCCGACACCCTCCGCTCCTGGCTGCTCCACCACGGCCGCCGCGAGGACGTCGCCGCCGAGCTGTTCGTGCACCCGCAGACCGTCCGCTACCGGATGGGCCAGCTCCGCGAGCTGTACGGCGACGCCCTCGACGACCCCGAGACCGTCCTGGAGCTGACCATCGCGCTGAGTGCGCAGTCGCCGGTGGTTCGAGGCTCGTCGCGACGGTCCCGCACCGCAACCCCGATGCCTTCGGTGGTTGAGGTGTGAGGCCGTTCACGGCCGAGCCTCGAACCGCCATGCCGGCTCAACCAGCGAACGGCGTCGTCGCCGTGGACGAGGCGGCCGGCGACCCAGGTGGCGGCGACGGGCATCGAGCGGAGGCGGGCGGCCTGGTCCTCGGGAGTGCCGGAGGGGTCGAGCGGGTCGGCGTCGAGGAGGACCAGGTCGGCGGGCATGCCGGCGTGCACCGAACCCTGGCCGTCGACGGAGCCGGCCAGCGCCTCCTTCGGCGTGAGTGCCTGCTCGGGGTGCCAGGCGGGGCGCTCGTCGGCGGAGCGGTGCACGGCGGCGGCGATCGTCAGCCACGGGTCGAGCGGCGAGACCGGC
This sequence comes from uncultured Actinomycetota bacterium, assembly GCA_963814935.1. GTDB lineage: Bacteria > Actinomycetota > Actinomycetes > Propionibacteriales > Nocardioidaceae > Nocardioides. The sequence continues at coordinate 7,480 of CAWFEZ010000012.1, forward strand.
GCGTCGGAGCCCATCGCCAGCTCCACGCCGTCGTCGACCATCCACCGCAAGGGGAAGCAACGGTCGGCGCGGTCGGGCCAGATCAGCTCGGTGATGTCGCGGTCGTCGAGCAGGTGGGCCGGCTGCACGCTCGCCACGACGCCGAGCCGCGCCATCTCGGTGACGTCCTCGCGGGTCATCAGCTGGGCGTGCTCGATCGACCCGCGCGCCCCGGTCTGCGCGTACGCCGCCACCGCGTCGTGGCAGGCCGCGTCGCCGATGGCGTGCACCGCGGTGCGCAGCCCGTGCTCGGTCGGCCCGCGTCATCAGCGCGCGCAGCTCCTCGGGCGACTGGTTCGGGGCGCCGCTGCCCGACCCGTCGGCGTACGGGTGCTCGCACCACGCCGTACGCGTGTTGAGCGAACCGTCGCTGATGATCTTCAGCGGCCCCATCGTCAGCAGGTCCCGGCGGCTCGCGGCCCTCGACCCAGCGGGTCGCCGGTGCGAAGGCCCGCCGCCACCACCGCGTCGAGCGCGTCGGGGTAGACGCCGCGGCGGACGCGAAGGAGGTCGACGCCGTCGTAGATCCGGTCGGCGGCCAGGCATCGACGCCCTCGCCGTACTCGAGCTCCACCACCCCCACGACGCCCAGCGCGGCGGCGTCGCGCTCCATCCGGAGGTAGGCCTCCGGCGAAGCCTCGTCGCCGGCGATCTCGTGCAACCGGGCGTACACGGCGTACCACTCGGCCTCGACCAGCACCGTCGTCGCGAGGAGCGACGCCGAGCACCGCCAGGGCGCGCGAGTTCAGCCAGCCGTGGTGGGCGTCGCCGCTGACGAGGACCACCGGCACGTCCGGCGCCACCTCGTCGAGCGCCGCGACGCTGGGCTGCACCGGCCAGGTGACCGGGCGGTGGCCGTAGCCGATGACGGGCTTCGCTCGGGAGCGGCGGCAAGCCGGCCTCGCGAGCCGGCTCAGTGCCTCGTCCGCCGATCGTGTGCCGGCGAGGTCGAGCCGGCCGGACGACGCCGTCCACATCCTGAGGTGGGTGTGCTGGTCCCACAGCCCGGGGATCAGCCAGCGCTCGTCCGCGTCGACCTCGGGAACCCCGGTGGCCGGGGGAGGTCGTGGTCGATGTCGCGGATCCGGCCGGCCTCGACCAGCACGTCGACGGGCCCGGCCCAGCCCGGCCCGTCCTCCAGCTCGACGATCCGCGCGCGCCGGAGCAGGAAGTCCATGCGCGCAATGTAGGGGGTTGTCCACAGCCGCGTGGGGACGACTTCCGCCGACGCGGGCGCGAGGCGATGCTGGGCACCTCCCGAGCCGGGCACCTCTAAGCTGGGCACCTCACTCGGGCGAGGAACGTTGACCATCAACCTGCACGACGATGCCTTCGACCGCGGGCGCGGCGACGTCCGCGAAGCCGCACACCGACTGCGTACGGCGCGCGACAAGGCCGACCAGCGGGTCACCGGGTTCGTCCACGCCGGCTGGAAGGGCGTCGCGGCCGATGCCTTCGTGTCCGCGTGGGACGACTGGCGCATCGCCGCCACCGACGTCGAGCAGGGGCTGGTCGCGATGGCCGAGCTGATGGACGCCACCCAGCGCGACCTCCACGCACAGGACGCCTCGTCGCAGGCTCACCTCGACGCCGTCGCGAGCCGCATCGTCGAGCGGCTCGGCTGATGCGCGAGCCGGGGGACTTCGTCATCGAGGTCGACGAGCTGGACGACGTCGTCGGCGACCTCGAGGCGTGCGAGCGCGACCTGAGCCTGCTCGTCGCCGACCTGGAGCATCAGATGGTCGCGCTGCACGGCACCTGGGAGGGACTCGCGGCCACGGCCCAGCGTGAGGCGCACGAGGAGTGGGCGCGGGGCATGGCCGCGATGCACGCCGCGCTCTCCGAGCTGCGGGCTGCGGCCCGGCTGGCCCACCACCACTACGTCGAAGCCGCGACGACCAACGTCGACATGTGGCGTCAGGTGACATGAGGCCGAGAATGAGGTGGCGGTCGACGGCGGCGGCTACCACAGCGCCGCCAAGGCGTTGCGCGGCGGCAACGAGATGGCCGCCCTCCACTACGGCACGCTCACCCAGAAGCTGGTGGGGTTCGCGGGGATGGCGGGCGACGACGACACGTCCGAGGAGTTCGCCCAGCAGTACGACGCCGCGGCGCAGGAGGCGGTCGACGGGCTCGACGACGTGGTCGACGCGTTCGCCACGCTCTGCGGCCTGGCCGGCCAGTCCCACGTCAACCACCGGCGTGCCGATGCCGCAGCCGTCTACGGGCACCCCGCTCCCGACGCCGAGGGGCTCGACTTCGTGCCCGGCACGGTCGACGTGGGGTCGGTCCGCGTTGGCGTCGTCGTTGGGCGCCAACGACTCGGACCTGCCGGCGTTCTGGGACGAGGTCATGGACCACCTCGAGGGCTACGCCTGGCCGAACGCCGACACCGGCCGGCTGCGCGACGCGGCGTCCACGTGGCGGTCTGCGGCTGACGACGTCGAGGGGCTCACGACGTACTGCGACTCCGCGGTCTCCCAGCTCGAGAGCCAGGACTCCCCCGAGATCCCGCTCGCCACCCAGGCGGTGCGCGACCTGCGCCGCGCGGTGCTCGACCTGTCCTCCTCGCTGCGGTCCGTGGGCGACGCCTGCGACGAGTACGCCGCCACCGTCGAGGAGCACCGCGCGATCGTCGAAGCGATCCTCGCCGACCTCGCCGTCGAGGCCGGCCTCACCCTCGCCGCCGGCGCCGTCGTCGGGTTCTTCACCTTCGGGGGTGGCGCGGCCGCGGGCGGTGCGATCGCGGGCTGGCGGATCGTCTCAGCCGCGAAGAAGGTCCTCTCCACCCTGCGTGCGCTGGAGGCGTTGGCCAAGGCCCGTGCCGTCGCCCGGCTGACGTCGGTGGTGGAGAAGGTGCGGCCGCTGCGGAAGGTGCTCGAGCGGCTCAAGTCCGCCAAGCGGCTGCGCAAGGGTGGCAAGCCGGCGAAGCCTGGCGGGCAAGGTGCCGCACCACAAGCCACCGCGAAGGCCGGGCGACCCGCTCGACCCGGCGACCCGGCCGCCGACGGCTGGGGCCGACTGGGAGGGACAGGTCACCAGGAACGGCAAGGGCGAAGTGTGGCAGCGGCCCGGGCGCGCCGAGGGACAGCGACTCGATCCGGATCATGGAGCCGACAGATCGCTACCCATACGGCCACGTGCTTTTCAGAGACAGCAACAATCACCCCCTGAAGCTCGACGGAACCCGGGAACCGAAGCCAGCACCACATCCGGATCAGGCCGGACGGCACATACCCAATCCCGAAGGGCTGGAACCCATGAGCACTGATCCGGCAGGTGAGGTCATTGAGGCCGTGCAGTGGGACCAGGAGTTCCTGCGACTACAGATCGACACGATCGGTGGCTGGTACGTCGAGGGTCGAAAACGACTTCGTCGATGACGAGGGCCACGAGACGTTCGACTCGCGCACCGAAGCGGACCGAGCAGTGGCTGCGATCGAAGGGTGCGTGTCGGCCAAGCCGATCAACGTTCGATTTCAGCGAGAGCGGCAGTCTCCGGATGTCAGTCGGCCCTATCACCCTGCGCGGTCGATCCGGCGTACGACTACGAGGCGTGGCACGCACTCGGGCCGCCTGCCCGAGAAGCACGATGATCATCTGCCAGCCCGGCGGGCGGGATCGCCTAGTGGGCGGCCACGATGGACTCCCGGACCTGACCGTCACTGGCGCTGATCAGCGTCGATCGTCGGATGCGTCCTGCCGACCTGACAGCGCACAGACGGGCTGGTCAACGTCGCCATCGAGGACGACGCACTGCGTCGGACTACGGCGACGAAGCGTTTGACTCGCGCACCGAAGCGGACCGAGCAGTGGCTGCGATCCAAAGGTGCGTGTCCGCCAAGCTGACAACGTTCGATTTCAGCGAGAGCGGCAGTCTCAGGATGTCCGTCGGCCCGGTCACCATGGCGGTCGAACCAGCCTACGACTACGAGGCATGGCATGCGACCGGCCCGCCGCCTGAGAAGCACATGATCATCTGTCAGCCCGGCGGCGGGATCGCCTGAAGATGCCGGTCCTGGAGCCGATCGGTCGAGCCCGTCCCAGTCGGCGTAGGCACCGTCGTGACCTGCGCGCTCCCGCAGCGTGAGCGACGGCGTTCCCACAGACTGCACGACCAGCGTGGTCGGCAACCTCGTCATGACCTGGGCCCGGCAGCCCGTGCTCGACCGCACTCGGGCAATCAGGACGCAGGCATGACCGTTCACGGCCTATGAGCGAGTCGTGTGGCTGAGAGTGCGCAAGAGCGCACGCTCAGGGGCACGACGCGGACATCACGTAGCCCAGGGGCCGATGCCGCCGACCTGCTCGATGGCGTACCGCACCACGAACCCCGGACTGCGCGGCGCGGGGAAGGTCACGTCCGGGCCGATGTAGGTCTTGGTGAGCCGGTCGAGCACGTCCCAGGCGTCGTCCGAGTCGGGACGACGGTCGCGCGCGCTCGTACGACGGCGTACGGCTGCAGGAAGGCGCCCTCCTCGGTGCGGCCCGAGGAAGGAGAGCACCACGCGCGGGTCGCGCTCCATGTTGCGCACCTTCTGGTTGTGCGGGAGGTGCGCGGTGACCAGCTCGTCACCGTCCGCGCCGACCCAGACGACGGTGACCTGCGGGCTCCCGTCGGGGTTGAGCGTGCTGAGGTGGCAGAGCGGGCCGGTCGCGACGAGGTCGCGCAGCGCGGGGTTCATGTGCCCAGCCTGGCACCGCGTCAGACGTGGCGTCGCGACTGGACGATCCGGAACCGCGAGGCGACGAACGCGCCGTCGGTGAACGAGGCGTTGGCGGCGGGGTTGGCGCCGGTGCCGTGGAAGTCGGAGAACGACGCGGACTGGTTGACGAAGACGCCTCCGAGCAGGTTCTCGGAAAGGGCGACGCCGGCGTCGAGTGCCGCCTCCCGAACCTCGGCGACCACGTTGTCGGAGGTCGAGTAGACCGAGGCCGTCATCGCACCTTGGCGGCGCACGGTGTCCTGGAAGATCCGGATCGACTCGTCGATGCCGGACGTCGCGACCAGATAGGCGACCGGGCCGAAGCACTCGTTCGCGTAGACCTCGGCGTCGGCGGACGTCAGGCCGATGACCGTGGGCGTGCGGACCGTCGCGTCGGCGTACGACGGGTGGGTGACGACCCGCGACTCGACCAGCACCTCGCCCGTGCGCCGCGCGCGGCCTCGAGCCGCTCGAGGACGCCATCGTTGACCACGCCGCCGAGCAGCTCGACCGCACGGGCGTCGTCACCGAGCAGCTTGTCGAACGCTGCGGACAGGCCGGCGCCCACGTCGGCGACGGACTTGTGGCCCTCGTCGGTCCCGATCCCGTCGGCGGGCAGGTAGACGTTCTGCGGGGCGGTACACATCTGGCCGGAGTAGAGGGCGAACGAGAAGGCGAGGTTGCGGCACATCGCCGCGAAGGACGACGTCGAGTCGAGGATGACCGCGTTGACGCCGGCCTTCTCGGCGAACACGGTGGCCTGCCGGGCGTTGTCCTCCAGCCAGTCGCCGAAGGCGTTGCCGCCGGTGTAGTCGATCAGCCTGACCTCCGGCCGCACGGCAAGGGTCGCGGCCAGCTTGTCGTCGGGTCCCTCGGCGGCCAGGGTCACCAGGTGCGGGTCGAAGCCCGACTCCTCGAGCACCTGCTGGCAGACCTGGACGGTGATCGCCAGCGGCAGCACGGCCGACGGGTGCGGCTTGACGACCACCGGGTTGCCGCACACCAGCGACGCGAACAGCCCCGGCCAGGAGTTCCAGGTCGGGAACGTGTTGCACCCGATCACCAGCGCCAGCCCTCGCGGCACGACCGTGAACGTCTTCTCCATCAGCAACGGCTCACCGCGAGTGGGCTTCTCCCACAGCGCCGTGGTCGGCGTGCGGGTCATCTCGGTCCAGGAGTACGCGATCGCCTCCAGCGCGCGGTCGAGCGCGTGCGCGCCGCCGGCCTGGAAAGCCATCACGAACGCCTGCCCGCTGGTGTGCTGCACCGCGTTGGCGAGCTCGAAGATCCGGCCGTGCAGACGGTCGAGGATCTCGAGGCACAGTCCGGTGCGGCCCTCGGGCCGGGCGTCACGCCAGTCACGCAGACCTGCGAGCGAGGCCTCGATCAGCGGGTCGGCGTCCGTGGTGTGAGGGTAGGAGATCTCGAGGTCGAAACCGTACGGCGACCGCTCGGTCGCGACGTACCCCTGCGACCCGGGGGTGTCGAGCGGGAACGTCGAGCCCAGCCACGCCTCGAAGGCCGCCTTGCCGTCGGCGGCGGCGGCCTCGCCGTAGATGCGCGGGGACGGCGACTCGTCGAAGGCCGAGTAGTACTCGCGCTTCGAGCATGCGCGCACCGCCTGGTCGAGGCGCTCGCGGTGCCGCTCCAGCAGGGCCGTGGGGTCGACGGGCTTGGAGGTCATGCCGCCATCCTCGCTGGTTGAGGTGCGAGCCTGCGAGCCTCGAAACCAAGGGCCCTACCCTGTGCCCGTGCGCGCACGGGTTCTCGGGGTCTTGCTGCTGGCGACGCTGGTGGGCGTCGGCGGCGGCCTCGGTGTGGGCTACCTGCGCCAGCCGCAGCCCGCTTCGGGTGGCATCGCGACGCCTGTCCCCGCGGTCTCGCCGAGCGTGCCGGTCGACCCGCCGACGACGGTGGCGCCATACGCCCCGGACATCGACTACCCACCGCTGGCTCCTGGGCTGAGGTTCTCGCTGCTGGCCATGGGCAACTCCGTCCAGGCCTGGAAGGTGCCGGTGCCGAAGGGGTGGGCGGCATTCACCGTGCCGGGCGACGAGCCCGTACCGAGGAAGCAGCGCAGCGGGTACGACGAGCTCAGGTTCCGGCCGCCGGACGAGGACGAGACCGGGGGCTACAGCCTGCGCGTGAAGACCATCAACAACCACGTCCCGGCAAGCGCGATGGTGGCCCAGCGGCTGGCTGCGGTCCGCGAGGCCTACCCCGAGGTGGACGTCCTCGACCGGGCCACGGACTCGGTGAAGTTCACCTTCCGCGACGGTGCCAACCACCTGCGCTACAACTTCTTCCGTTACTTCACCGGGCAGCAGTCGTCCGAGGCGTCACTGGAGATGTCGGTCGCCGGGCGGCGCGCGGACGAGGCCGGGCTCGAGGCGCTGTTCGCCGCGTTCGCGAGCACCCTCGAAGAAGCCGGTTGAGGCGTCGGGCTCACAGAGCCTTGACCAGCAGCAGCATCGGTTCGTCGTCCCAGAAGTCGATCATCTCCTCGAGCGCGACAAAGCCGCGCGCCTCGTAGAACCAGCGGGTCCGCTCGTACTTGTCGTCCGACAAGCTCGGCCCCAGGGTCTTGACCTGGAGGTAGCGCACCCCCTCGCTGCCGAGTGCGTGCTCAGCCCGCTCCAACAGCGCGGAGCCGATCCCCTCGCGGTGCCGCGCCGACTCGACGGCCGTGCCTGCCACCGCCCCGGGACGTCATACGTTCTGGTCGCCATGACGACCAGAACGTATGACGTCCTGGCCACCCGTGCTGTTCAGAGGCCGTGCGTGACGACCGAGTCGAGGACGGCGACGGCAGTGCTGCGGGTGTCGGCGCGCACCTGCACCCACAACAGCCGGTTGGCGGCGACCTGGACGACGCGCTCGACGGTCACGAAGGGGCAGTCGGTGAAGTAGACGGTCTTCGACCGGTCGCCGTTGCGGTCGTCGTCGATGGTGCCCTCGACGGAACCGCACTCGGGGTGGCCGGGGACGTTCGTGGGCAGCTTGGTGCCGGGCAGCACACCGACGAAGACGCCCTCTCCGCCCGACGTCTCCCACTCGGACGACGAGCCGACCGACAGCGCTGGGTACGTCGTGTCGGACTCCGGGGGCTGCCAGCCGTCGGTGGCGGTGGTGGTGTCCCAGTCGTCCGGCACCGTCACGGTGAGCGTGCTGCGCGAGTCGGAGAGCGTGGTGGTGCCGTCGAGGCCCTGCCACGCGGCGTACCCGACGGCGCCGCCGGCGACCAGCAGCGTGGCCGCGGCGACGGCGATGAGCACCCGCCGCCGGCGCCGGACGGGAGGCGGAGTGGGTTCGGGGAGCGGCGGCTGCGCGGTGAGGGGTGACGGCCGGGCGCCCGGCTGCGTGCGCTGCGGATCGATGGCGAGCACCCGCGGCTTGCCCACAGGGCCGGGGTCGCTGGCGCCCGCGGCGTCGGCCAGCGCTGCGGTGAAGGCTGCCACCGTCGGCCACCGTGCGTCGCGGTCGGACGCCAGGCCACGCCGTACGACGGCCTCGACGGCCGGCGGGACCGGCCAGTCCGGCGTCGACATCGGCTGAGGCTCACCGGGGCTGGCCGCCGCCGCCAAGTGTGGCGTGCGCGTGGGGCGGGCGTCCGGTGAGGAGCAGGTAGGTGAGGGCGGCCAGGGAGTACTGGTCGGCGCGCGCGTCGATCCGCTCGCCCTGGGCCTGCTCCGGCGCGACGAAGGTCGGCGTGCCCGCGATCATCGTCAACCGCGAGGACATGTCGACCGTCTTGCCGAGACCGAGGTCGCCGACCATGGCGCGGACCTCGATGGTCTCGCCCCGATCATCGGCCCCATCATCTGCCGGGCCCTCCACCGTGCGGAACAGCACGTTCGCCGGCTTGATGTCGCGGTGCACGACTCCCTGCTGGTGCAGGGAGGTCAGGCCGAGCCCGACCTGACGGACGACCTCGAGCGCCTCGTCACGCGGCAGACCCCCGGTCTCGAGCCGGTCGGCGAGCGTGCCCTGGTCGGCGTACCCCATCACGAGGTACGGCCGGCCGTCGTCGAGCTCGCCGGCGTCGTAGACGGGGACGACGTGGGGCGACTCGACCTTGCGCAGGAACCGCCCCTCGTCGACGAACCGCTGCTTCACGTGGTGGTCGTCGGACCAGTTGTCGGCGAGCACCTTGATGGCGACCGGGGAGTCGAGGCTCTCGTCGTAGCCGAGCCACACCGTGGCGAACCCGCCCGAGCCGATCCGCCGCCGCACGGCGTAGCGACCGATCCGGGTGGGTAGGGACACCAGGGCATTATCTTTCCGGAAGACTTGGTAACAGACTTCGGGGAGGCACGACGGCGTGGAGCCGGACGAGATCGACGACCTGGCCCGGCGGGCCAAGGCCGGCGACCGCGACGCGCTGGAGGCGCTGCTGACGGCCGTGCGCCCGCGCACGCTGTCGATCTGCCGTGGGGTGCTGCCCTACAGCTCCGACGCCGAGGACGCCTGCCAGGACGCCCTGCTCAACGTCGCGACCAAGATCGCCGGCTGGGGCGAGAACGGTCGGTTCACCACGTGGCTGCACGTGGTGGCAGTCAACTCGGCCCGGTCGACGTACCGCCGGCTGCGCAACCAGGCCGTCGCCAGCGACTTCCTGCCGTTGGAGAAGCCCGACCCGCGGACCACCAGCGTGATCGCCGGCACCCGCCTCGACCTCCTCGACGCGCTCGAGACGCTCGAGCAGGACCACCCGCAGTACGTCGAGCCGCTGCTGCTGCGCGACGTCTACGGCCTGGCCTACGACGAGATCGCCCAGCAGGTCGGAGCTCCGCTGGGCACCGTCAAGGCCCAGATCCACCACGGACGCAAGCTGGTGCGACCGATGTTGAGAGGATCCGAGTGACCCGCTCCCCACTGGCAGCAGCGCTGGCGGCGACCGCACTGCTCGCCGGCCTCACCTCCTGCAGCGGCGACCAGTCCTCGACGTCCACGGCCGACCCGGCGCCTTCGTCGTCGAGGACCGGTGCCGACCCGTCGCCGACGGGCGAGACCGACGACCGTCGACCCCGCGGTTCAGCGAGCCCGTCGAGGACAGCGTCTACCCCGACGTCGGAGACCCGTCGGTCGACGCGCTCCACTACGGCCTCGACCTCACCTGGGACCCCGACTCGCGCGACGCTCACCGGAGCGGAGGAGCTGACCTTCCGCTCCACCGGCGACGCCGACCACGTCCAGCTCGACCTGGCCCGCAGCTCGAGGTGTCGGCGGTCGAGGTCGACGGCGAGGACGCCGAGTTCGAGCACACCGGCAAGGACCTGGTGGTCGACGGCGACTTCCTCGAGGACCAGCAGTACGCCGTCTCCGTCGCCTACTCCGGCACGCCCGAGCCGGTGGAGGCGCCGACGACCCGCCGCGACTTCAGCACCACCGGCTTCACGATCGCCAGCGACGGCTCGGCATGGACGATGCAGGAGCCGTTCGGCGCCTACTCCTGGTACGCCGTCAACGACCAGCCGTCCGACAAGGCGTTCTACGACTTCACCCTGCGCTGCGCCCGCGCCGATGGTCGGCGTGGCCAACGGCGAGCTGGTGAGCCACGAGAGGCTGGACGGCACGTCGACCACGACCTGGCACCTCGACAGCAAGACGTCGTCGTACCTCGTCACCGTCGCCTTCGGCGACTACAAGGTCACCGAGGACGAGTCCTCGAGCGGCGTCCCGATCAGCTACTGGGTCCCGACGTCGTCGCGGCAGTACCTCGACGAGCTGCGCTTCACCTCCGAGGCCCTCGACTGGGTCGAGGACAAGCTCGGCCCCTACCCCTGGTCGTCGCTCGGCGTCCTGCTCGTCGACTCGTAGAGCGGGATGGAGACCCAGACGATGATCACGCTGGGAGCGACTCCCTACGCCACCAGCAAGGCGGTGCTCGTCCACGAGATCGTCCACCAGTGGTACGGCGACCAGGTCACGCCGTCCGACTGGAGCGACCTCTGGATGAACGAGGGCATGGCGATGTACCTCCAGCTCGTCTGGCAGGCCGAGGACACCGGCGTGCCACTCGACCAGATCCTCCAGCAGGCCGCGCGCACCGAGCGCCAGTCCCGCAAGGTCAACGGGCCGCCGGCCGCCTACGACCCGAAGACGTTCGGCGAGACCCAGGTGTACTACGGCCCCGCCCTGATGTGGGACGAGGTCCGCCGGCGGGTCGGCGAGGAGAAGTTCTGGGAGATGGTGCGCGCCTGGCCGTCGGTCGACCCCGACGGCAGCAGCAACCGCGACGACTACCTCGCCTGGGTCGAGGAGCAGACCGGCACCGAGCTGTCCGACCTGTTCGACGGCTGGCTGCTGGCCAAGCGCTCGCCGAAGTTCGACAGCGCTGGTTGCGAGGGTCGCAGGCCTGTCACGAAACCTCGACGACGAGCGCCTCGTCACCGGGTCTCGTGACGGTCGCTGCGCGACTCCTCGACCACACGGTGAACGTCCGCTCAGAGCGGAATCGCTTGCCCCTGAGGTAGGCGACGGGGTCGGGTGGGCGCATGCGGATCCTGGTGCTCGGCGGCAGCGTGTTCCTCTCCAAGGCGGTGGCGGCGGATGCCGTCAGCCGCGGTCACGACGTCACGTGCGTGACGCGCGGGCGGTCGGGCGAGGTCCCCGACGGCGCGCGGCACGTGGTGTGGGACCGGGCGGACGACGTACCGGCCGAGCCTGGCCGCCGAGGACTTCGACGCCGTGGTCGACGTCTCGCGGATCCCGTCGCACGTGCGCAAGGCGGTCGCGGCCTGGCCGGGTGCGCACTGGGTGTTCGTGTCGACGATCAACGTGTACGCCGACAACGAGACGCCCGACCCCGGCACCGACGGCCCGCTCGTCGAGGCGATCGACGAGGACCGCGACCTGCGCGAGGACCCCGAGGCCTACGGCCCGATGAAGGTCTCCTGCGAGAACGCCGTGATCGAGGGGGCCACGCGGTCGATGGTGGTCAGGCCCGGGCTGATCGTCGGCCCCGGCGACCCGACCGGCCGCTACGGCTACTGGCCGGAGAGGTTGGCCGATGGCGGCCGGGTGCTCGCGCCGGCGGACCCGAAGGACCGCGTGCAGTTCATCGACGTGCGCGACCTGGCGGAGTGGATCGTCCGCAGCGTCGAGGACGGCACGACCGGGGTCTACGACGGCATCGGGCCGTCGACGCCTGCCGGCGACGTCCTCGCGCAGACGGCCGAGGGCGTCGGCGCGACGCCGGAGCTGGTGTGGACGGGTCAGGACTTCCTCACCGACCAGAAGGTCGAGCCGTGGATGGGTCCGGAGGCGCTGCCGCTGTGGCTGCCCCGGCCGGAGTACGACGGGATGATCACCCATCGCTTCGACCTCTCCGCTGACGCCGGCCTCACCGTGCGGCCGTTCGCCGACACCGCCCGCGACACCCTGGCCTGGCTGCGCGACAACCCCGACGCCCCACGCACCGGCATGACGCGGCGAGCGCGAGGCCGAGGTCCTCGACCGCCCGCTGGTTGAGGAAGGCGCGCTAGCGCCTGTCACGAAACCCGGTGACAGGCACGCAGGCCCGTACCGGGGTCTCGTGACGGTCGCTGCGCGACCTCCTCGACCACGAGCTCCCCATAGGCTCCGCGCAATGGCTGAACCCCAGCGCCTCTCCGCCGCCGAGCTCATCGACCTGGTCCTCGACGAGGACTCGTGGACGTCGTGGGACACCGCCCCCGACCGCTCCGGCATCTCCGAGGAGTACGCCGCCGAGCTCGCCGCCGCGCAGGACCGCAGCGGCGCCGACGAGTCGGTCCTGACCGGTGAGGGGCTGATGCGCGGACGCCGGGTGGCGGTGCTGATGGGCGAGTTCGCGTTCCTCGCCGGCTCGATCGGGCGCGCCGTCGGCCGACCGGCTGGTGGCCGCGATCGAGCGCGCGACCCGTGAGGGCCTGCCGCTGCTGGCCGGCCCGGTGTCGGGAGGTACGCGGATGCAGGAGGGCACGCCGGCGTTCGTGCAGATGGTGCGGATCTCCCAAGCGGTCGCGGCGCACCGCGCGGCCGGGCTGCCGTACCTCGTCTACCTCCGCCACCCGACCACCGGCGGGGTGATGGCCTCGTGGGGCTCGCTCGGCCACGTGACGGTCGCCGAGCCCGGCGCGCTGGTCGGCTTCCTCGGGCCGCGCGTCTACGAGGCGCTCTACGGCAGGCCGTTCCCCGAGGGCGTGCAGACGGCCGAGAACCTCTTCGCCCGCGGCATCATCGACGGCGTCGTCGCGCCGGAGGACGTGCAGGACCTGCTCGGCCGGGCGCTCGACATCCTGATGGCACCGCGCGTCGGCGTCGCCCCCGTGCCCCTGCCGCCGGAAGAGCCGGTGCCCGACGTCGACACCTGGGACGCCGTGACCCGGTCGCGGCGGCCGGACCGGCCCGGCGTACGACGGTTGCTGAGGTACGCCGCCTCCGACACGATCCCGCTCAACGGCACCGGCCAGGGCGAGGCCGATCCCGGGCTGCTGATCGCGCTGGTGCGGTTCGGCGACGTGCCGTGCGTGTTCCTCGGCCAGGACCGCCGCGGCCAGACGCCGCGACCGGCCGATGGGTCCCGAGGCGCTGCGCGAGGCGCGGCGCGGGATGCACCTGGCCGAGGAGCTCGGCCTGCCGCTGGTCACGGTCATCGACACCCAGGGCGCCGCGCTGTCGGCCGACGCCGAGAACGGCGGGCTGGCCGGCGAGATCGCCCGCTGCCTGTTCGACCTCGTCATCGCTCGAGGGCGCCGACGCTGTGCCTGATGCTCGGCGAGGGCTCCGGCGGCGGCGCGCTCGCGCTGCTGCCGGCCGACCGGTGGTCGCGGCCCAGCACGCCTGGCTCTCGCCACTGCCGCCCGAGGGGGCTCGGCGATCGTGCACCGCGACACCGACCACGCCCCCGAGATGGCCCGCGCCCAGCGAGTGCGCGCGCTCGACCTCTACGAGCTCGGCATCGTCGACCGGGTCGTCGCCGAGCTGCCCGACGCCGCCGACGAGCCCGAGGCCTTCTGCCTGCGGGTCGGCGCCATGCTCCAGCACGAGCTCTCCGAGCTGCTCTCCCGTGGCCCCTCGACCCCTGATGTTCGCGCGGCGCGGTACGTGTGAGGGGTCTGGGTAGTCCGGTGCGTTTGGGTCGTGGATCCGACTCCCGGAGGACCCATTCACACCGGACTATCCCGGCGCGGTGTCGGATGGGCGCGCTCAGAACAGCAGGGCCGCGGCCGGGTCCTCCATGATCGCGGCGACGTCGGCCAGGAACCGCGAGCCCTTCTCGCCGTCGACGTGACGGTGGTCGAAGGACAGCGCGAGCGTCGTCACCTGGCGCACCACGATCTCGTCGCCTGCCGGTACGGCGACCCACGGCATCTTGCGCACGGCGCCGAAGGCCAGGATCGCGGACTCGCCGGGGTTGATGATCGGCGTGCCGGCGTCGATCCCGAAGACGCCCACGTTGGTGATCGTGAACGTGCCGCCGCTCATGTCGGCCGGCTGCGTCTTGCCGTCGCGGGCGGTCGCAGTGAGCTCGTTGAGCGCCGCCGGCGAGGTCGAGCAGCGAGAGGTCCTGGGCGTCCTTGACGTTGGGCACGACGAGGCCGCGCGGGGTGGCCGCCGCGATGCCGAGGTTGACGTAGCTCTTGAACACGACCTCCTGGGCCGGCTCGTCCCACCAGGAGTTGATCTCGGGCGTACGCCGCATCGCCAGCACGACGGCCCGCGCCAGCACCAGCAGCGGCGAGACCTTCACGTCGCGGAACTCGCGGCGGCTCTTGAGCCGCTCGACGAACTCCATCGTGCGGGTGACGTCGACGGTGACCCACTCGGTCACGTGCGGCGCGGTGAAGGCCGAGTCGACCATCGCCTGCCCCATCATCTTGCGCACGCCCTTGATCGGCTCGCGCCGCTCGCGCTCGCCGCTCCGGCTGGTCGAGGAGGGCGCGCTAGCGCCCGTCTCGAAACCGACGGCGAGCTCGACGCGGCCTGCGACGTCCTCGCGCGTCACGACGCCGCCCTCGCCGGAGCCGACCAGCGAGGTGATGTCGACGCCGAGGTCCTTGGCCAGCTTGCGGACCGGCGGCTTGGCGAGCGTGCGGACGTCGCCGTCGGACGCGCAGCGCAGCGGCGGCCTCCGGGCGTGTACGCCGGAACGGCCGGCTCGTCGGCCTCGACGACCTCCGGGCTCGACCAGCTCACCGGGGGCGAACGACGCCTGCGAGCTGCTCGTGGGTCGGTGCTGCGCGGCGGCCGCCGCGGCCGGCGAGGTGGCCTTGCGCGGCCGGCGCAGGGAGTCGCGCTCGGCCTTGTTGCGGCCGACCAGGCTCTCGCCCTCTCCGCCACCGCTGGCGGCGGGGTTGGACAGGTCGATCTCGGCGAGGTCGGCCTGCGGCGTGCGGCGGCCGGCGCCTCGGCCGGCGCCGACGCCGCGTCGCCGATCGCGATGATCGGCGTGCCGACCGGCGACGGTCTCGCCCTCGGGGACGAGCAGGGCGGTGACGGTGCCGGCGTACGGCGACGGCAGCTCGACCAGCGACTTGGCGGTCTCGATCTCGACGACGATGTCGTTGATCGCGATGACGTCGCCGACCTTGACCTTCCAGGTGACGATCTCGGCCTCGGTGAGACCCTCGCCGACGTCGGGCAGCTTGTACTCAGGCATCAGGGCTCCTTATGGGC
This sequence comes from uncultured Actinomycetota bacterium, assembly GCA_963814935.1. Taxonomy (GTDB): domain Bacteria; phylum Actinomycetota; class Actinomycetes; order Propionibacteriales; family Nocardioidaceae; genus Nocardioides. The sequence goes on from CAWFEZ010000012.1 coordinate 22,866, forward strand.
TCTAGAAGGCGAGCGAGCGGTCGACGGCGTCGAGCACCCGGTCGAGGTCCGGGAGCCACTCCTCCTCGATCCGCGAGGGCGGGTACGGCGTGTCGAACCCGCCGACCCGCAGCACCGGCGACTCGAGCGAGTAGAAGCACTCCTCGGTGATCCGGGCGGCGAGCTCGGCGCCCAGGCCGAGGTTGACGTGGGCCTCGTGGACGACGACGGCGTGGCCGGTGCGGCGTACGGAGTCGTAGACCGGCGCCATGTCGAGCGGGCTCAGCGTGCGCAGGTCGATCACCTCGAGCGAGCGGCCCTCGCCGGAGGCGGCCTCGGCCGCCTTCAGCGCGGTCTTCACCGTCGGGCCGTAGGCGAGCAGCGTGGCGTCGGTGCCGCGGCGGACGACGCGCGAGGCGAACAGCGGGTCGGGCGTGGCGGTCTCGTCGAGGTCGGCCTTGTCGGCGTGGTACTGCCGCTTGGGCTCGAGGAAGATCACCGGGTCGTCGCACGCGATGGCCTGCTGGATCATCCAGTAGCCGTCGATCGGGTTGGAGCAGGCGACCACCTTGAGGCCGGGCGTGTGCGCGAACTGCGCCTCCGGCGACTCGCTGTGGTGCTCGACCGCGCCGATGCCGCCGCCGAACGGGATCCGGATGACCATCGGCATCGCCGAGCGGCCCTGCGAGCGGAACCGCATCTTGGCGACCTGGCAGACGATCTGGTCGTAGGCCGGGTAGACGAAGCCGTCGAACTGGATCTCGACGACCGGCCGGTAGCCGCGCAGGGCCAGGCCGACCGCCGTGCCGACGATGCCGGACTCGGCCAGCGGCGAGTCGATGACGCGGTCCTCGCCGAAGTCCTTCTGGAGGCCGTCGGTGATCCGGAAGACGCCGCCGAGCTTGCCGACGTCCTCGCCCATGATGAGGACCTTGGGGTCGTCCTCCATCGCCTTGCGCAGGCCCATGTTGAGGCCCTTGGCCAGGGTGATCTTCGTCATCAGTGGGCTCCCCTCGAACGAGTCGAGGTACGCCGCGAAGCCCGCGCGCTGCTCCTCGAGCTCGGGCGTCATCTCGGCGTACACGTGGTCGAAGATGCTCAGCGGCGACGGGTCGGCGAGCTGCTGCACGCCCTCGCGCAGCCGGGCGCCGAGCTCGTCGGCCTCGCGCCGCGACCGCGTCGAAGAAGTCCTGGTCGGCCAGGCCGTTGCGCTGGAGGTAGGCCTTGACCCGCTCGATCGGGTACTTGAGCCGCCAGCGCTCGACGTCGTCGGAGAGCCGGTAGCGGGTCGGGTCGTCGGTCGTGGTGTGCGCGCCCATCCGGTAGGTGTAGGCCTCCACGAACGTCGGGCCCTGGCCGTCGCGGGCCCGCTGGAGCGCGGCCTGCGTGACGGCGTACGTCGCGAGCACGTCGTTGCCGTCGACGCGGACGCCGGGGAAGCCGAAGCCGAGAGCCCTTTGGTAGAGCGGGATCCGGGTCTGGCGCTCGATCGGCTCGGAGATGGCCCACTGGTTGTTCTGGCAGAAGAACACGACCGGGGCGTTGTAGGACGCGGCGAAGATGAACGCCTCGTTGACGTCGCCCTGCGAGGAGGCGCCGTCACCGAAGTGGGCGATGACCGCGGCGTCGCGGTCGGGGTCGCCGGTGCCGACGACGCCGTCGCGCTGCATGCCCATGGCGTAGCCGGTCGCGTGCAGCGTCTGCGCGCCGATGACGATCGTGTAGAGGTGGAAGTTGTACTTGGCGGGGTCCCAGGAGCCCTGGTCGACGCCGCGGTAGAGCCCGAGCAGCTCGAGCGGGTCGACGCCGCGGCACCAGGCGACGCCGTGCTCGCGGTAGGTCGGGAAGACGTAGTCCTGCGGTCGCAGCGCGCGGCCGGCGCCGATCTGCGCGGCCTCCTGGCCGAGCAGCTGGGCCCAGATGCCGAGCTCGCCGTGGCGCTGGAGCGCGGTGGCCTCGGTGTCGATGCGGCGGGTCAGCACCATGTCGCGGAAGAAGCCGCGGATCATCTCGGCCTCCTCGTCGGCCGACATGACCTGCACCGAAGGAGAACTCGGGGTGCTCGATGCGCTCGCCCTCGGGCGTCAGCAGCTGGACGAGCTCGGGGCCGCCGTCCTGCTGGCCGGGTCCGAAGACCTCGGCCAGATCGGGGCCGAAACCTGCCCTGTCATCGGTTGGGCTCACGTACGACTCCTCACTCTTGACCGGCTGCCGCGGGGTCTCCGCCGACCGTTCCACCGTGGAGCACGGGCAGGCCCAGCTTGTGACCGGCACCACACCCGTGTGGCTTCCAAGGTACCGGGGCGGCCGGGTCGGGTGCGAATCCGGTGGGCCTGCGAGTAACCGACCGTCTGGGACTCGCGTGACCGCTGAGCGGGTCAGTAAGTGCCGACAGGGGTCGGTTACTCGCGACCTCGGGCGGCCTGCACCAGGGTGATCAGCTCCGCGGAGACCTGGTCGAGCGGTTCGAGGGAGCGCTCGGCGCGGCTGACGGCCACGGCGCCCTCGAGCGAGGCGACGATCATCCGCGCCAGGCCCGGTGCCCGGTCGGCCGGGACGCCACCGTCGACCAGCCCGTCGACCATCAGGTCCTGCCAGGACGCGAAGATCCCGCGGGCGGTCTCGGTGAGCCGGGGTCGTCCCCCGTGGCCACGGCGAGCACGGGGCAGCCGGTGCGGAAGTCGGTCTCGACGAGCAGCTCGCGCCAGACGCGGGTGAAGGCGGCGATCGCCGCCCTCGATGCCCTGCTCCCGCGCGGACTCGACGAGCTTGGCGACCTGGCGGCCGGTCGAGGTGACGGCCTCCTCGGCCAGCTGGGCCTTGCCGCCGGGGAAGTGGTGGTAGGTCGACCCGAGCGGCACGCCGGCCTCCTTGGCCAGGTCGCGCAGGCTCATCGCGCCGACGCCGCGGGTGCCGATGGCGCGGGCCGCTCCGTGGATCATCCGCTTGCGGGTGTCGGGCGTCACGAGGCCCAGTGTTGCACTTCTAAGACAGTCGTCATAGTCTGCGTCTCATGCTCTATGACGACCGTCATAACGACGTACGACGCAACCCCCTGACCCTCACCGCCGACGACGGCCGCGAGCTCGCCGCGACCTGGTTCGAGCCGACCGGTGGACGACGCGGCCATCGGCGCCGTCCTGCTCGCGCCCGCCATGGCCACGCCCGCGGCCTACTACGCGGCGTTCGCGACCTGGCTCGCCTCGCACGGCTACCGCACCCTGACCTTCGACCTCCGCGGCACGGAGAGCGTCGCGGCGATGAAGGCCGAGGACGCCGACGTGCTCCGGTGGTTCGGCGACATGGCCGACGCCCTCGACCACGTGCTCGAGGAGGCCGAGCTGTCGGGCGGCCTGCCGGTCAGCTGGGTCGGCCACAGCCTCGGCGGCCAGGCGGTCCCGTTCGTCGACCACTCGCGGCTGGACCGGATCGTCAACGTCGCCTCCGGCACCGGCTACTGGCGGCTCAACCCGCCGGCGATCCGCTGGCGGGCGCCGCTGCTCTGGCGCGGCATCGCGCCCGTCGCGTCGCGCGTCGCGGGGTACTACCCCGGCCGGCGGCTCGGCGTCCTCGACAACGTGCCGGCCGGCGTGATGCGGCAGTGGGGCCGCTGGTGCATGCACGAGGACTACCTCGGCGTCGACGTGCCCCACGCGGACGAGCGGTTCGCCGAGGTGACGACGCCGATGACGGTGCTGTCGTTCACCGACGACGCGCTGATGAGCGGGGCCAGCATCGCCGACCTCCACGACCGCTTCCGCAACGCCGACCAGGTCCGCCAGCGCTACAGCCCGGCCCAGCTCGAGGTCGACCGGATGGGCCACCACGGCTTCTTCCGCGCCCGCCACCAGGACCTCTGGGACGAGCTGGTCCTCCCGTACCTGGCCTAGGCGTGCAGGTCGCCGAGGTCCTCGTGGGAGCGGTGCGAGACCGGCTCGACCTGGAACGTCGCGTGGCGGACGTCGAAGTGGGTGGCGACGCACTCGCAGAGGCGGTCGAGGATGCCGCCGACGCCGTGCTCGGCCAGCGCCTCGTCGGTCACCGTGACGTGGGCCGAGAGGCTGGGGATGCCGCTGGTGATGGTCCACGCGTGGAGGTCGTGCACCTCGATGACGCCGGGCATCGCGGCGACGTGACGGCGTACGTCGTCCAGGTCGAGGCCCGCGGGGGCGATCTCGAGCAGCACGGCCGAGGACTCCTTCAGCAGCGACCACGACCGCGGCAGGATCAGCGCGCGATCAGCAGGGACGCGACCGCGTCGGCCTGCACCCAGCCGGTCACCGCGATCACGACGCCGGCGCCGAGCGCGAGGGCCGAGCCCGACCAGGTCGGCGGCCACCTCGAGCGTGGCGCCGCGCAGGTTGAGCGAACCGGTCTCGGACCGCCGCAGGACCACAGCGACACGGCGTTGGCCAACAGGCCGACCAGCGCGAACCCGATCAGCAGGCCCGCCTCGACCTCGACGTCGCCGGGTGAGCGCAGCCGGTTGAAGCCCGCCCACGCCAGGTAGCCGCACACCACGAGCAGCACCACGGCGTTGGCCATCGCGGCGAGGATCTCGGCGCGGTGGTAGCCGAACGTCGAGCGCGGACCGCCCGGCACGACCGCGACGTACGACGCCCCGAGCGCCAGCAGGACAGCGGCGGCGTCCGTGGCGAGATGTCCCGCGTCGGCGAGCAGGGCCAGGGACGAGGCGAGGTAGGCGCCGACCAGCTCGACGACCAGCACGACCGCGGTGATGGCCAGCACCAGCCGCAGCCGACCGCGGTCGGCGGCGCGCCCGGCTGCATGCCCGTGCCCGTGACCAGCGCCCACGCTTGTCAGACTAGAGCGATGTCCCGGGCCCACCGTCGCCTTTCCGGGAACCGACGCGGGCGTGGCCGTGGCCGCCGTCGCCCTCCTCGGCGTGCTCGCGCTCCTCGCTCCTGCTCACGCTGCCGACGGCTCGACCGCCGGTGCTGCCAGCGGCGGCTCGACATCCCCGCGCCCGCTGCTCTACGACCGCGGCTTCCCCGACCCGACGGTCGTCGAGTCGCGGGTGGGGCTGGTCGGCGCCGCCACCGCGCCCGACATCAACATCGGCCGCTCGCCGGTCGACGTCGGGCCCGTGGAACGTCCTCGACACGCCGGCGCTGACGCGCCGACCGAGCTGGGCGACGTCCGCTGACATCTGGGCACCCGACATCCAGCGGGCACCCGGGCGGGTGGCTGATGTACTTCGCCGCCGGCTCACCGGCGCCGACCACAACTCGCGCTGCATCGGCGTCGCGGCCGACCCAGGCCTTCGGCCCCTTCACCCCGGTCGGCAACGAGCCCTGGTGTGCCCGGTCGTGCCCGGCGTCCCGCGCGCCGCCGACAACCCGCCGACCAAGGTGCTCGGCAAGGTGCAGACCCGCGGCGTGATCGACCCGTCGGCGTTCAGGGCAACAACGGCCAGCGGTACCTGGTCTACCGCACCCAGGGCCAGCCGTCGTCGATCCGCCTGGTCAAGCTCTCGCGCGCGGCCGGCGGATCCAGCGGGCCAGAAGAGCAGGTTCCTCACCAGCCACGAGGGGATCGAGGAGAACCCGGTGATCATCCGCCGCGACGACAAGTGGGTGATGTTCACCTCCGTCGGCTGGTTCGGACACTGCGGCTACCGCACCTACTGGCGCCGCTCGCCCGACTTCAGCGACTGGACCCGCGCCGAGCCCAAGCTCCTCCTGTCGACGGCCAACGCCCTGTGCGGCCCCGGCGGCGCCGACGTGCTGCCGCGCCGCGACGGCCGCACCCAGATCTACTTCCACGCGTGGACCTGCTACCGCGGGCCCTACCCGTGCCCGCCCGACTGGAACAAGGACCGGCCGCAGAAGCGCCACGGTGTCCGGGCCCTGTACGGCGCCAACCTGCGGTGGACCCCGCCGGCCGGCCCGTCGGTGGAGAGCTGGATCGGCTCGGTGCTGCCGCCACCGCCACCCCCGACTCCGTCGCCGACGCCGACACCCACCCCGACGCCCACCCGAGCCCACCGTCACCGGCGTCGCCGACCGTGAGCCCGTCGACGCCGACCGACTCGCCGACCGTCACCGACACCGCGACCGCTACCGACAGCGGCTCGCCGACGGTGAAGCCGTAGGGGCCACCGGGCGTCACGAACCTGCGGCTCGAGGGGTTTCGTAGACAGGCGCTGACGCGCCTTCCTCAACCAGCGGAGAGGTGCTCCGCGTCCGTGCGGGGTCGAGCCAGACGGCCGCGTCGGGTCCCTTCGGGACGATCTCGGTCGGGTTGATGTCGTCCTGCACGCAGTAGTAGTGCGCCTTGATCTGGGCGAAGTCGGTGTTGTCGCCGAAGCCCGCGGTCTGGAAGAGGTCGCGCGCGTAGGCCCACAGGGCCGGCATCTCGGTCAGCTTGTTGCGGTTGCACTTGAAGTGGCTGTGGTAGACCGCGTCGAAGCGGGCCAGCGTGGTGAACAGCCGGACGTCGGCCTCGGTGATCGCGTCGCCCATCAGGAAGCGGCGCGTCGCGAGACGCTCCTCCAGCCAGTCGAGGGCGCGGAACAAGGCGTCGTACGCACGCTCGTAGGAGTCCTGCGAGCCCGCGAAGCCGCACTGGTAGACGCCGTCGTTGACGTCCTCGTAGATCCGGTCCATGACGGCCTGCATCTCGTCGCGGACGGCGTCCGGCCACAGGTCGGGCGCATCGTCGCGATGGTGGTCCGACCACTCGAAGAAGAGGTCGTGGGTGATCATCGGGAAGTCGTTGGTGACGACCGCGCCGGTGCGGATGTCGACCATCGCCGGGACCGTGATGCCCTTGTCGTAACCGGCGAAACGGCGTTCGTAGGCGTCGCGGAGGAGGTGCACGCCGAGCACCGGATCGCGTCCACTCCGCTGTCGAGGTCGAAGGTCCACGACCGGTCGTCGTGGACGGGAGCGGCCAGGCCCAGCGAGATGACGTCCTCGAGGCCGAGGAGGCTGCGCACGATGATCGAGCGGGTCGCCCACGGGCAGGCCTTGGCGGCGATCAGGCGGTAGCGGCCCGGCTCGACCGGCCATCCGTCGCGCTCGTCGCGGGTGATCCGGTCGGAGATGTAGTCGGTGTCGCGCTCGAACGATTCCTCGGCGACGTACGCCGCTGCCTGCGGGCTCATCGAACCTCCCGAGATGCCGTGGCTGGTGGGGTCAGCCTCCCTGTACCCAATTCTCGACGAGGCGCACCAGCCGGTCGTTGGCCTCGGGCTCGGCGATCGTGACCCGCGCGCCCTCGCCGGCGAACGGCCTGACCACGATGCCGACCTCGTCGGCCGCGGCCGCGAACTCGGCGGTCCGCTCGCCGAGGTCGAACCACACGAAGTTGCCTTGCGGCTCCGGCACCGGCCAACCGGCGTCGGCCAGCCCGGCGACCACCCGGTCGCGCTCGGCGACCAGCGCGTCGACCCGCTCGAGCAGCTCCGGCTCGCGCTCGAGCGACGCGACCGCTGCGGCCTGCGCGACGCCGGAGACGCCGAAGGGCAGGGAGACCGCCCGCAGCGCGCCGGCCAGCGGCGCCGGCCCGACGGCGTACCCGACGCGGAACCCGGCCAGCCCGTAGGCCTTGGAGAAGGTCCGCGTGAGCAGCACGTTGTCGTGGCGACGGTAGGTCGCGACTCCGTCGACGGCGTCGGCCATCCGCACGAACTCGACGTACGCCTCGTCGACGACCACCAGCACCTGTGGCGGGATCTTGGCGAGGAAGGCGTCGAGCTCGGCCTGCGAGACGGCCGGCCCCGTGGGGTTGTTGGGCGTGCAGACCAGGACGACGCGGGTGCGGTCGGTGACGGCGTCGGCCATCGCGTCGAGGTCGTGGCGGCCGTCGGCGGTGACGGGTACGCGGACCATCCGCGCCGCGGCCGCCGTGACCGCGATGGGGTAGGCCTCGAAGCTGCGCCACGCGAACACGACCTCGTCGTCGGGGTCGCAGAAGGCCTGCACCAGCTGGTAGATCAGCGCCACCGAGCCGGTGGCCAGGGCCAGGTGCTCGGTGGGTACGCCCAGCTTGGCCGACAACGCGTCGTAGAGCGCGACGTTGCCCATGTCGGGATAGCGGTTCATGGTCTGCACGGCCGCCGTCGCGGCGTCGACCACCCCGGGCAGCGGTGGGTAGGGGTTCTCGTTGGACGACAGCTTGTAGGTCGTCAGGTCCGCGCGCGGCGCCGGCGGCCTGCCCGCGACGTACGGCGGGATCTTGGCGATCGCGGGGCGCGGCTGCGGGGACGTCATGCCCCGCACGTTATCGAGGCGACTCGCCTTCGGTGGTTGAGGTGCGAGGGCCGCCAGGCCCGAACCTCGAAACCACCTGACGACGCGGTGGTTTCGAGGCTCGTCGCTAGCGCTCCTCGCACCTCAACCACCGAACTTCCGGTGGCGCCAGGGTCGGAACAGCAGCATCAGGACGAGGCCGATGGCCGACACCGACGACGGCGCCGGAGACGTTGTCGATCGACGTCGGTCAGGTCGCAGGCGCGGTCGATGCGGGCGAGCTCGAGCTGGGTGAGCTCGATGAGGACGGAGTACGCCGCCAGGCCGGCGAGACCGAGCGGCACCAGCACCCAGCCGATCCGCCAGCGGCTCGCGCCCAGGACGAGCAACGCGCCGGCGGGGATGAACAGCACGGTGTTGAGCATCCGCTGACCCCCGGCGAAGACCCAGAACCCTTCGGGCGCCGGGCCGCCGATGTCGGTGGAGCACGACGTGGCGCGCCCCTCCGCCGGCACGATCCCGACGTCGGGGTCGGTCGGAAGCAGGGTGACCAGCGCGATCACGACGAGCGTCCACAGGAAGCCGGCGATCGCCCACGCGGTCACCGATCCCAGCCGTCGCCTCGTCGCCAGGGCAAGGACCGCGAAGACCACTCCGGAAAGCGCGGCCCCGAGCAGCATGGCGTCGATGCCGCCCGTCGGTGCCATGCGGCGAGGCTACTGACGGGCTTGGTGACCCGGGCGGCCGCAGGAGGTTCGAACCTGCGACCGCCCGGGGGATCAGGGGAGGACGACCTCGCCGGAGGTCAGCATCGGGACGTCGCGGCCGAGGCGGACGTCGATGGGGTTGGTCAGGCAGCGGATCGAGCCGCCGCCGAGGTGGAACTGGGAGACGTCGACGACCACGACGGAGAAGCCCCACTCCTCGAGCTGCGCGCGGACCCGGCTGGGGCAGGCGGGCATCAGCACGGTGCGCCCGATCACGATGGAGTTGGCGGCGAAGGTGGTGAGCGCCTCCTCCTCGGTGATCACCAGCGGCTCGGGCACCAGCGCCAGCAGCGCCGCGGCCGACTCGTCGTCGAACGCCGCGGGGCAGACGATCGCGCGGCGGTCGTCGAGCGGGCAGAAGGCGAGGTCGAGGTGGTACATGCCGGGGTGGGTGATCCGCAGCCCGCGGACGCGGACGCCGAGCTCGGTGGCGAGCGCCTTGAGGCCGAGCTCGTCGGTGCGGGGGCCGTAGCCGACGACCAGGCCGTCGCCCCAGGCGAAGGCGTCGCCGGCCTCGAGGTGGGCACCGACGCCCTCGCGGCCGACGTAGGAGACCGAGAAGCCGCGGCCGGCGAAGAACGCGGCGGCGGTGGAGGTCTCCATGCGGCGCTCGGCGTAGCGCATGTGGGACATCACCACGTGGCCGGCCGAGGAGGAGACGAGCGGGCCCTCGGGGCGCTCGACGACGAAGCCGAGGTTCATCGCGTAGACCATGTCGGGGGCGTCGGCGCGCTGCTCGACGACCTCGACCTGGCCGCCGGCGGCGCGGATCGCGTCGACCAGGGCGTCCCACTGACGGCGGGTCAGCGCGGGGTCGGGCTGCTGGGTGAGGTCCATGAAGGGGTTGATCTGGTAGTCGACCCGGAAATGTCGGGACGAACCATCACGTAGCGACGACCCCACTGCAGCTCCACCGAACACCTCCACACGAATTGTCTGACAATCTGACAAGCCAGAGTGTGCCACAGGGATGTGGCGGCTGCCGAAAGTTGTCAGACACTTGGTGGCATGACGTCTGACACATCCGAGGGCACAGCGGGAGACGCCCCGTTCGGCTCGCTCGTCACCGTCGGCCTCGAGCAGACCTCGACGGTCGACCGCGTGGTCGAGGAGCTGCGGCGGGCGGTCTTCGAGGGCGAGCTGGAGTCCGGCACCCCGCTGCGCGAGGTGGCGCTCGCCGAGTCGCTCGGCGTCTCCCGGCCCACCGTCCGCGAGGCGCTGACCGTCCTGGTCGCCGACGGTCTCGCCACCCGCGAGCCGCACCGCGGCGTCTCGGTCGCCACTCCCGACCCGGAGTCGATCGGCGACGTCTCCCGCGCCCGGGGAGTGCTCGAGCTGGCCGGCGTCCAGCACTGGTCGACCGCCGACGACGTCGACCGCGAGGCCGTGCGCACCGCCCTGAAGGAGTACGGCGCCGCGGTCGGCCGCGACGCGTCGTACGAGGAGCTCAACCGGCGGCACCTCGCCATCCACCTGTCGCTGGTCGGCCTGACCGGCTCCCAGCGACTGGTGGCGATGGCCGAGCAGCTGACGGCCGAGCTGCGGCTGGCGCTGGCCCAGGTCGACCGGGTCCGCCGCAACGCCTCCGACCAGGCCGACTCCCACCAGCACCTGCTCGACCTGCTCGAGACGGGCGACGTCGACGAGGCCGTGGCCGAGCTCGGGCGCCACCTCGCCGGCGCCGAGAGCGCCATCCTCGAACGCCTGGGGCTCGAACCCGGCCAGTAGCCGGTCAGTAGGCTCCCCCCGTGCGTTTCATGCGGTTCGTCACCTGGCTGGTCACCAACGCCGTCGCGTTGGCCGTGGCCGCCTGGCTCTTCGAGGGGATCTGGTTCACCGGCCCGTCGCAGGGTCGGGCGGAGATCGAGGAGAAGCTGCTGCCGCTGCTGATCGTGGCGCTGATCCTCGGCGTCGTCACCGCGATCGTGAAGCCCGTGCTGACGCTGCTCTCGCTGCCCCTGGTGGTCATCACCATCGGCCTGTTCCTGGTCGTGATCAACGCCTTCATGCTCCAGCTGACCTCGTGGCTGGCCGGCAAGCTCGACATCGGCTTCCACGTCGACGGCTTCATGACCGCGGTGGGCGGCGCGATCGTGATCACGATCGTCACCTGGGGCATCAACTACGCGCTCGACCGGTGACGCCCGCGCTCCCGACTCCCCACGAGGCCGGTCACTACCGGGTCGCGCTGGTCTGTCTCGGCAACATCTGCCGCTCACCGATGGCGCACGTCGTGCTCGAGTCGCGGCTCGACGACGCCGGACTCGCCGACCGGGTCCAGGTCGAGAGCAGCGGGACCGGCGGCTGGCACGTCGGCAACCCGATGGACCGCCGGGCCGCGGCGACGCTGACCGCGGCGGGGTACGACGCCACCCGCCACCGCGCCCGTCAGTACGACGCGGGGTCGGCCGGCGGGTTCGACCTGGTGCTGGCCATGGACTCGGACAACCTGGCACGACCTGGGTGGCGTCTCCACCCGCGTGAGGCTCTTCCGCGACTTCGATCCGGTGGGAACCGGTGGCGACGTACCGGACCCGTACTACGGTGGGGACGCCGGATTCGAGGAGGTGCTGACCATGGTCGAGCGCACCTCGGCCTCCCTCGCCGACCTGATCGCCGACTGATCGCCGACGCCGTCGGAGACACCTCGGAGGCGGCCCGATGACGCGCCAGCCGCTGGTCGCCAGGCACGCCGAGGAGCTCCTCGGCTCCGCCGTCGTCGCGACCGCTCCGGTCAACGGCGGCGACGTGTGCGTGGCCACCAAGCTGCGCCTCTCCGACGGCACCACGGCGTTGATGAAGACCCTCAACAACGCACCGCCGCAGTTCTTCGCCAGCGAGGCCGCCGGGCTGGCGCTGGCTGCGCGACGCCGGCGGGGTGGGCGTGCCCGACGTGCTGGCCTCCGACGACGGCTGCCTGATCCTGCGCTGGGTCGAGCCCGGCCGGCCTTCGGCCGACGCGGCGTCCGGTTTCGGCCGAGCCCTGGCGGCCACCCACCAGGCCGGCGCCACGTCGTACGGCGGCGACACCGACGGCTTCGTCGCGCGGCTGCCGATGCTGAACAAGCCCGCCCCGACGTGGGCGGAGTTCTTCGCGCAGCGCCGGGTGCTGCCCTACCTCAAGCTCGCCAGCGACAACGGGCGCATCTCCGCCGACGACGCCCAGCGCGTCGAGGGCGTCGTCGCCAGGCTGGCCGAGCTGGTGCCCGAGGAGACGCCGGCCCGGCTCCACGGCGACCTCTGGAACGGCAACGTCCTGTGGGGCACCGAGCAGCGCGTCTGGGTGATCGACCCGGCCGCCCACGGCGGCCACCGCGAGACCGACCTGGCGATGCTGGCGCTGTTCGGGCTGCCACACCTGCCGCGCGTCCTCGACGCCTACGCCGAGGCCTCGCCGCTCGCCGACGGCTGGCAGGACCGCGCCGGTGTCCACCAGCTGTTCCCGCTGCTGGTCCACGCCTGCCTGTTCGGCGGCGGCTACGGCGCCCGCGCCGGCGCGACCGCCGCCCGCTACCTCTAGACCCACGCCGAGTCGGCGCCAATCGCCCTCAGATGTCCCCCGAGTCGGCGCAAGTTGCCCCGGCTCGTACTCGCTCGCCGGGACGAAGTCCGTGCGCGCCTCGAACGACGACTGAGCGCCGGCTCGGCGTCATCAGCGTGACTGGGCCTGCGCCGACTCGGCGTGATTTCGAGGGCGATTTGCGCCGACTCGGCATCCTCAGGCGAGGTTCAGGGACGGCTGGCAGCATGGCCCCCATGACTCCGACCGGTGCCGGCACCAAGCCGCGCGTGCTGGTCGTCGACGACGACAAGGCCGTGCGCGAGTCGCTGCGGCGGTCGCTGGAGTTCAACGGCTACGAGGTGGCTCCTGGCCACCGACGGGGCCGAGGCGCTGGCCGGCATCGGCGCGACCGATCCCGACGTCGTGATCATGGACGTGATGATGCCCCGCCTCGACGGCATCGAGACCACCCGAGCACTGCGCACCGCCAAGAACGACGTGCCGATCCTGGTGCTCACCGCGCGCGACGCCGTCGGCGACCGGGTCGAGGGGCTCGACGCCGGCGCCGACGACTACCTCACCAAGCCGTTCGCGCTCCAGGAGCTGCTGGCCCGGCTGCGCGCCCTGCTGCGCCGGGTCGTGCCGGCCGAGGGCGGCGACGACGAGGTGCTCTCCTTCGCCGACCTCACGATGGAGCCCGCGACCCGCGACGTACGGCGCGGCGGCCGCGAGATCCCGCTCACCCGCACGGAGTTCACGCTGCTCGAGATGTTCCTGCGCCGGCCGCGACGGGTGCTCGAGCGCTCGTTCATCCTCGAGGAGGTCTGGGGCTACGACTTCCCGACGACGGCCAACTCGCTCGAGGTGTACGTCGGCTACCTGCGCCGCAAGACCGAGGCCGAGGGCGAGCCCCGGCTGCTCCACACCGTGCGCGGCGTCGGCTACGTGCTCAAGGAGTCCTAGGCCGCGATGGTCGAGCCGTGAACGGAACGGTCTGGCCGCAGTCCGGCTGGCACTACCGGCGGTCCCTGGCCAGCCGGGTGATCCTGCTGACCACGATGGCCGTCGGCCTGGCCGTGGCGCTGGTCGCGCTGGCGGTGTTCCTCACCGTCCGGCTGCAGATGCAGGCCTCCCTCGACGAGTCGCTGCTCAACCGCACCAAGCAAGGCGGCCGCCAACGCACCCGCCCTCGGCCGAGCTGATCGACGAACCAGATCCCGGCCTTCGCCACGGGCGCCGCCGACGTCCGCATCATCTTCGTCATCAACGGGACCGGCAGGCCTTCTCCTTCGACGAGAGGACCGAGGATCGACCTCGGCCAGCCCGAGTACGACGTGGCTACCGGCGCTCGCGACGAGAGCATGCGCACCATCGTGGCGGGGGGCGAGCACTACCGCGTCGCCGCCGCGCCCGATCAACGACAGGGTCAGGCACTGGTGCTGGTCCAGTCGCTCGATGCCCAGGAGACGGTGCTCAAGCGGCTCGGCGCGGTCATGTTGCTGTTCGGCCTGGCCGGCGTCGTGGGCGCGGCGGCGGCCGGCTGGGCGGTGGCCCGCAACGGGCTGCGGCCGGTACGCCGCCTGACGGAGGCCGTCGAGGAGATCGCCCGCACCGAGGACCTCGCGCCGTTGCCCGTCGAGGGGGACGACGAGATCGCGCGGCTCGCGACGGCGTTCAACGCGATGCTGGCCGCCGTGGCGGCCTCGCGAGACCGGCAGCGGCGGCTGGTCGCCGACGCGGGGCACGAGCTGCGCACGCCGCTCACCTCGCTGCGCACCAACCTCGACCTGCTCACCCAGGCCGACGAGACCGGCGGGCTGCCGCCGGAGCAGAAGGCCGAGCTGCTCGCCGACGTACGCGCGCAGCTCGAGGAGCTGTCCACGCTCGTCGGCGACCTCGTCGAGCTGGCGCGCGACGAGCCACCGGCCGCCAACGTGGTCGAGAGCTTCGACCTCGCCGAGGTGGTCGACCGGGCCGCCGCGCGGGTGCGGCTGCGCGCGCCCCGCAGCGAGTTCGACGTCGCCACGCTGCCCTGGTGGGTGGTCGGCGAGTCGGGCGCCGTCGAGCGGGCGGTCACCAACCTGCTCGACAACGCGGCCAAGTGGGGGCCGGCCGACGGCACCATCACGGTCCGGCTGGCCAACGGCGTGCTGACCGTCGACGACCAGGGGCCGGGCATCGACCCGGCCGACCTGCCGCACGTGTTCGAGCGCTTCTACCGATCGCGCGAGTCGCGCTCGATGCCCGGCTCGGGGCTGGGTCTGGCCATCGTGCACCAGATCGTCGAGCGGCACTCCGGCGCCGTCACCGCGGGGGACGCCCCCGGCGGCGGCACCCGGATGACGATGTGGCTGCCGGGCAACCCGGTACCCGTGACGATCCCGCGTCCGCCGGTCCACCAGCCCCTGGTGCCGCAGGGCCACGAGTCCGAGGCCCGCCGCGTTGAACCCGGGTCCGTGACGAGCGATCCTTGACACACACCCGCGCGGGTGGAGATCGCCCGCTGCGGCTGACTTAGCGTCAAATCCAGTCGGCGGCGTCGTCCCCCACAGACGGCGCCGTCGGCGTCCGCGGTGTTCCATCCACGCGCGGGGCACGATGGCGGGGTGCGCCTCCTCGCCGTGGTCCTGGTCGCCAGCATCCTGGCCGCCTGCTCGGGCGAGGAGTCGCCCGACGCCGAGCCCCCGTCTCCGGAGACATCGTCCGCGGCGCCGGGCGACGACCTCGCGGCGCACACGCCGACCGACCTCCGCCACCCGTGCCAGGCGGTGCCTGCCAGCACCGTCGGCCGGTTGCTCGGGGAGAAGGTGACGGCCCACAAGGTGACGAGCAAGCTCGCGGCGCGCACGCTCACCTGCAGCTACGTGTCCGGACGAGCAGGACCGGGACGCACCGTTCCTGGAGGTCCAGTCGACGCCGGACCCGACCCCCCTCGACGCGATGGGTCGGCCTCTACATCGGTGTCGACCGGCTGCAGCACCACCCCGTCGAGATCGACGGCGCCGACGACGCCGAGGTCATCCTGCAGCCCGACGACGACCTGGTGACGGTGTTCGTCAAGCAGGGCTTCGTCACGCACTCGGTGATCCTCGGCGTCGACGACCTCGGGCGTGGCGAGATGGTCGCCGTCAGGCTGGCGCGCCTGGTGGTGTCGGGGAACCGCTAGCCGGACAGGGCGGACAGCAGGCGTTCGGCCTTCCAGCGCGACTCGGCGTACTCCTCCGCCACGTCAGAGCGCACGGTGATGCCGCCGCCGGTGCCCAGTCGATAGGTACGCCGGTACGACCCGTCGCCGTCGGTCATCAGCGAGCGGATCACCACCCCGAGGTCGGCGCGGCCGTCACCGGCGAGCCAGCCGAACGCCCCGGCGTACACGCCTCGCGGGGTGTCCTCGATCTCGTCGATGACCTGCATCGTGCGCAGCTTGGGGGCGCCGGTCATCGACCCGGCGGGGAAGAGCGCCCGCAGCGCCGCCACGGTCGACACGCCCTCGGCGAGACGTCCGCGCACCGTCGACACCAGCTGGTGGACGCTCGGGTAGGACTCGACGTCCATCAGCACCGGCACCTCGACAGACCCGGGCTCGCACACCATCGAGAGGTCGTTGCGCAGCAGGTCGACGATCATCAGGTTCTCGCTGCGGAACTTCGGGTCGCTCGCCAGGCGGTCGCGTGCCGCGTCGTCCTCGGCGGCGGTCCTGCCACGAGGCGTGGTGCCCTTGATCGGCTTGGTCTCCAGGATCCGGTCGGAGGTCACCAGGGCGTAGCGCTCGGGCGAGGAGCTCAGCAGCCACGCCCGGTGGCCGGGCACGTCGTGCTGCAGGAACCCGGCGTACGGCGCCGGGTTGAGGGCGCGCAGCCGGAGGTAGGCGTCGAGCGGGACCAGGTCGCTGGGCGTGTCCACCCGGTAGGTGAGGTTGACCTCGTAGGAGTTGCCCGCATGCAGGTGCTCCTGGACGCGCCCGAACGCCGCGGCGTACTCCCGGGGTGTGGGCGGGACGTCATGCGAATCGAGGTGGATGAAGGCTCGATTCGTATGACGTCCCGAGCGGTCCGTGGTCGAAGAACCGCAGCTGGGAGCAGCGCATCCAGACGGCGTCGGGGAGGTCGGGGTCGGGGCGGGCGGGGAACAGGTCGGGCCGGGCGGCGTAGCCGAAGTAGCCGAACCACTGGTCGTCGGGGGAACCTGCGGCGAGCTCGGCCTCGAGCACCTCGAACACGTCCGAGCCGACCACCTCGACGCGGCCGCGCGGCGTGACGGCGTACCTCGCGCGCGCCGGCGTGGAAGGTGAACGAGACGTCGTCGTCGTCGAGCCAGCCGACCATCGAACGGCGCCCCGACCACTCCCGGGCGCCGCCACCGTCGAGCCAGAAGCAGCGCGGGTGCTCGGCAGCGATCTCGGTGAAGAAGGGGACGACGTCATCCACCGGGTCACCCACCGGGTCCCACCAGGGAGCCCGAGGAAGTTCGCGACGAGCAGCGCGCCGTGCTCGCTGAGGATCGACTCGGGATGGAACTGCACGCCCTCCAGCGGGAGGGAGCGGTGGCGCACCCCCATCACCGTGCCGTCGTCGCCGCGTGCGGTCACGACCAGGGCGTCGGGCACCGACAGCGCCGCCAGCGAGTGGTAGCGCACCGCCTTGAACTCTTGCGGTACCCCGGCGAACACGCCGCACCCGTCGTGCGTCACCAGCGTCACGTCGCCGTGTGCGGGGGCGACGCGGTCGACCACGCCGCCGTACGTCGTCGACCAGGCCCTGCATGCCCAGGCACACCCCCAGCACCGGGACCGACCCGTCGAGCAGCACCTCTCGCCCGACCGCGAAGTCGCCCTTGTCGGTGGGCGTCCCCGGGCCGGGCGAGAGGACGACGTGTGAGAAGCCGAGCAGGTACGCCGCGGACGAGTCGTCGTGCTGGACGACGGTCGGCAGCACGCCGGTCACCGAGGCGAGCAGGTGCACGAGGTTCCACGTGTAGGAGTCGTGGTGGTCGACCACGACCACGTCCGGGCACGGGCACCGGCTCAACCTAGCGGTGCCTCTCGGGTCAAGGCCGCGCACTCGGGCGTCACCGGGTCGCCCCCCTGGAGCTGATGGCAGGCGTCGAACTCCTGCAGCTTGGCCATCAGGGTCGCGACCTCAGATGCGTAGGCCCGGTCGTCGAACTGGTTGATGCGCTCCGACGACTGCACGCTGTAGTCGTAGAACTCGTAGGCGTGGTCGGCGTGGCCCCACCGCCGGTCGAGGTCGTTGCGGACCAACAGGGCGGTGCGACTGCGGACGGCGACGTAGGACGGGATGGCGTTGAGACCACCCCCGGTGTACGGCCGGTCGGGGTCCTTCCCGGGCTGGGTCCTGGAGAAGGTGTGCTCGAAGAACACGTAGTCATGGAGCTGCGCCGCCGGGTCACGCAGGGTGGGCACGATCGACACGCCTGAGCGGAAGGAAGGCGAGTCGATGCCGGCGTATGCCCGGTCCCGCACCCGCTCCGGTGCGGAGGCCGGCGGAGCGGGGACCTCGACCAGCTCGTTGACGCCGTGCTCGTCCGGGATGCTGGCGTGGAACTTCCACTGGTCGTAGGCCGTGCCGAAGATCGCCCGGAAGTCCGACCAGCCCCGCGGGACGGGCGGGACCTGGTGGCCGCGCATCGCCTCGTAGCCGTTGAGGTACTTGCCGACGTAGCCGGTCGTGTAGCCCGACTCCTGGAGCCGGAGCGCGAAGGTGCGGCCCTCCCCGCCGTTCTCGGCGAACGCGCGCCACCCGCCCATCGGCCCGCGAGCGTTGGGCAGGTTGGGACTGTTGGTGAAAACCCCGGTCTGGTGGGGGTACTGGCCCGTGAAGGTCGCGGCCCGCGACACGCAGCACAAGGAGTCGACGACGTAGGCGTTGTCGTACGACGCACCGTGACGCGCCATGTAGCGAACGCTACGCATCGTGGGCAGCAGGTCCTTGGAGAAGTCGTCCATCAGCACGAGGACGATGTTGGGCTGCCGATCCCCAGCCGCAGGATGGCCGACGGCCTGAACCACGCCGACGTCAGGAACCACACCTGAGGACCGGCCGTGTTCATCGGGCAGGTCGCGAGCCACGCGAACCCCGGACGTGCAGGCGGCAGCGAGCAGCGCGATGACGATGACCGCCAATGCCAGGCGGACGTTGTGCTTGGACATGTGCCGACTCCCTTCGGTCGCTCGTGGCCGTGGGGGCCAGGGACCGAAAGCGTCGGGGCACGCAGAGGCGTCGTTCTATCGCGCCGGGGAAACACTCACCGCTTCGGTGGATGCCAAGCGGGAACCCGATGTCAGGGACTGACAGGGCGCTGACACAGGCTGCGATCCCCGAAGACGGGAACAGGAGTTCCACTCGTCGAGCTTGGCCATCAGGGTCGCGACCTCGGCGGCATGCGCGGGGTCGGCGTACCTGTTGGTCTTCTCCCAGCGCTCGCGCGTGAGGTCGTAGAACTCATAGACGTAGCGGTGTCTGTTCCACCGCCGGTCGAGGTCGTTGCGGACCAGCAGGGCGGTGCGGCTGCGTACGGCGACGTAGGACGGGATCACGTTCAAGCCGCCGCCGGTGAAGGCGCGGTCGGGGTCGGCACCCGGCCGGCTCCTCGAGCTGGTGTGCTCGAAGAACACGTAGTCCTGCAAGGCGATCGAGGGATCGGCGAACGTCGGCACCAGCGAGATCCCGGACCGGTACGCCGGCGACTCGAGGCCCGCAAGGTCCTCGAACGTCGGCGCCAGGTCGATGTTGCTGACGGTCGCCTCGCGGGCCCCGGGCACGACGCCGGGGCCCACGACCAGCAGGGGCACGTGGGTGTCGGTGTCGTAGGCGGTGCCCTTGCCGCGCAGCAGTCCCAGCTGTCCGAGGTGGAAGCCGTTGTCGGAGGTGAGCACCACGTACGTGTCGTCTGGCACCGTCCGCAGGATCCGCAGCACCAGCCGGTCGATCGACTGGGCCATCCGCGCCCGGTCGCGCAGGTTGGTCTGCGCCTGGGACTTCGTCAGGGTCAGGGGGTGGGCGTTCCACTGCGAGGCCTTGCGCCCGTCCACGTCGGCCGGCCGGTTGTCGCCACGCCGGTCGCCGAACCCGGGCAGGTCCTTCACCGTCAGGTCGCGGCAGTCGACGAGGCCGCAGTCGCCACGCTTCCGGGAGCCGCCCGGCTGGTCGCGGAACGCGGCAGGGAACAACGACTCGCCGGCGTACGCCGGCCGGTCGTCGACGCGGCCGTGCGGGGCGTACGGCGCGACCTGGAGGAAGAACGGCCGCGGGTCCCCTCGTCGCTGGCGCAGGAACTTCATCGCCAGGCTGCCGATCACCGTGCCGGCGTACGCACGGTCCCGCGTCTTCCGCGACGCGCTCGGCGGCGGGGCCGGCCAGCTGCGCAGCACCGTGGCGCCCTTGCTCGTGGTGCGAGTGCCCTGGAAGTCCCACCCGTCGTACGCCGTGCCGAAGATGGCGCGGAAGTCGGACCACCCTGGCGGGACCTGCGGCAGCAGCTGACGACGCGACCGCACCTCGTAGCCGTTGAGGTACTTGCCGATGTAGCCCGTCAGGTAGCCCGACTCCTGCAGCCCCACCGCGAAGGTGCGCGCCTGGTTGCCGTGGGTGGCGAAGGCGCGCCAGCCGCCGAGGGGTCCGCGACGGTTCGGCAGGTTGCTGGTGTTGGTGAGGACGCCGGTCTGGTGGGGGTACTGGCCGGTGAACGTGGCGCTGCGCGAGACGCAGCACAGCGAGTCGACGACGAACGCGTTGTCGTACGACGCCCCGCGGCGCGCCATCATGCGCGCGCTGCGCATCGTGGGCAGCAGGTCGAGGGAGAAGTCGTCCATCAGGACGAAGACGATGTTGGGCCGACGGGGCGGCACCGTCCGATCGGGGGCGGCGGCCACCACGACCCGCCGGTCGAGCTGGTCGACACCGTCTGCCGCCTTCACCGGCGTGCCGCAGGCGGCCGCCACCAGCGCGGTGACCGCGACCGCGATCGCTGCGATCGGTACCCGACGCATCAACCGCCCCCCGTCGTCCTGCGGTCTCCCGAGACGAATGCCCACGTCAATTCTGACGGCAGACCCAAGGTCGCGGGCCATTCAGGGCACCCGATCTAGCCCACCCCTCGGGGGTTGCCACGATCCGGGCTTACCGGCACCCTAGGAGGAATCTTCGCACCCCCCCGGCCGGTTGGTTCTCCACCGGCTGACCGGAAAAGGGGGTTGTCATGAGAGTTGTCTTGAGCCTGGCGGCGTGCGCCGCTCTGACGCTGGTGCCGAGCGCCGTGGCGGTCAGCGCCAGGGGGCCGGCACCAGCGGTACCTGCGGCGCGGTCGGCGTCGGCCGCGGCGGCTGGACATGTCGCGATCGTGCAGGCGGTGCCGGGTGCGAGCGTCGACGTGGCCATCGACGGCGAGAACGTCGAGTCCGGAGTGGCCGCGGGCGAGGTGCTGGGGCCCTACCCGCTGTCCCCGGGAAGTCACCAGGTCGACTTCACCGGCTCGGACGGCCTCGAGCAGGCCGCCACGGTCGAGGTCGATGCGGGCTCCAACCAGGACCTGGTGCTGCACCTGCCCGCATCGGTGGGCGGCGCCGCTGTGGTGACGTCGTACTCGACCCCGGACGGAGCCCATCGGTCCCGACAAGGCGCGGGTGCTGGTCGCCCACACCGCGACGGTCGCACCTGCGGACGTCAAGGTCGACGGCACAGGTGGTCTTCGCCAACATCGCCAACGGAGAGTTCGCCACGGCCGACGTGCCGTCCGGCGAGCACGTCGTCGCGCTGTTGCCGACGGGTCAGGACACCGACCCGATCCTCGGGCCGCTGACCGTCGAGCTCGCGCCACAGACCGTCACGATGGTCTACGCGATGGGCAACCCCGACGACGACTCGATGAGCCTGGTCGCGCACTCGGCCGAGCTGGCCGCCGACGGCAGCGTGGTGCCGTCGATGATCGGCACCGGGTCGGCGGGTCTGGCCGCCGATGTAAGCGTGACCCCCTTTGGGGGCCCGCCCTCCTGAGGGCGGCGGCGAGAGCATGGGCGGCAAGCGGGTACGACGGCGCGCACGGCGCCGGACGGCCCCGATCCTCTCCGCCGTCGTGCTGGTCGCCGCTGGGTTGACGTGGACGGCTGCCTCCCTCGACCGCGGTGACGAGCCGGAAATCGGCGCCCGCGACGAGTCCGGCCGGTCGTCCGCGCCGACGCGCTCCGGCCCCTCGCCGCACGGCCGGGCCGGCAACACCCGCCCAGCGCAAGGGGACGACGCCGGAAGCGCCCCGGGAGATCCGGCTGCCGAGTGGTAAGGCGCTGCCGGTGCGGTCGGTGTCGACGCGACCGGACGGGGTGCTGGACGTGCCCGAGGACGTCCGCACCGCCGGCTGGTGGCGCGGCGGCTCGCGGCTCGGCGACCCCTTCGGCGCGACGTTGATCGCGGCGCACATCGACTCGGAGACCCAGGGGCTCGGTCCGTACGTCGAGCTGCTTCGCGTGGAGCGGAACGACGAGATCAGGGTGCGTTCGGCCCACCTGGTGCAGCACTTCCGGGTCACCTCGCTGCGGCTGGTGCCCCGCAGCTCCCTGGCCGGCGTGACGGACATCTTCTCGGCGTCGGGTCGCCGCCGGCTCGTGATGGTCACCTGCGCCGGGCCGTTCGACCCCGACCGCGGCGGCTACCAGAACCTCGCCATCGTGACGGCCCGCCCCACGACCGCTCCTCGACCGAGGTCGTCCTCGTGAAAGCAGACGCGCGGCCCAGTTCCCGGCAGCCGTACCCCCTCCGGATGCCGCCACGGACGTACTGGCGGCCGCCGGAGCCGGCGGAGGAGGTGATCGGGTACGCCATGGCAGCGGGCGCCGACCTCGACGCGGACCCCGAGGCGCTCGACGAGAAGCCTGAGGTGACCTCGCCCGAGTGGGTGGCGTGGGTCGAGCAAGAGCTCGTGCAGTCGCGTGCCGAGGCCGCGGCGGCCACCGCGCCAGAGAGTGGGGCGGACCGGAGGCGCCTGAACCCGCGCGTGCCGCCGGCCCCGTCGAAGAAGCAGGTCGCCTCTCTGGCAGCGCGCACAGGAGCTGGAGGCCGCGTTCGACGCAGCGGATGGCAGCGCATGCGGGAGCTGGAGGCCGAGCTTGCCGTACGGCGTCGGCGTACGGCGCGGACCCGGCGCCTGGTCGCAGTCGCTGCCGTGGTCGTCCTCGCAGTGGGGGCTGGCGC
Organism: uncultured Actinomycetota bacterium; assembly: GCA_963814935.1. Taxonomy (GTDB): domain Bacteria; phylum Actinomycetota; class Actinomycetes; order Propionibacteriales; family Nocardioidaceae; genus Nocardioides. Next base: position 45,532 of record CAWFEZ010000012.1, read on the forward strand.
GTGGTGGTGGAGCAGGGGTGGCGACGGCACTGACGACACCGATGCTGAGCGGGCGACGACCGCTGCGGCCACCGTCGTCGAGGCCCCGGCCCCGCCGGTGGAGCTGCGTCCAGGCACCGAGCACACGGAGGTGCGGGTCCTGGACTCCGGTGAGCTGGCGGTCGAGCAGTGGATCCGTGGGTCCGGGCCGCTGTCCGGCCTGGACCTCACGCCGCCGGCTCTCGAGACCACGCCGGGGGACGTGCGCGTGACCCGCCTCCACGTGGTGGCCGGGGCGAAGCGGGTGCGGACGCCGGACAGCCTGACCGAGCCGACCCGGCTCACCTTCGATCCGGCGCCCCAGGTCTACCTGAGGTACCGGATCGCCGGGGCGCTCGAGAGGTCGGGCAGCGACGGCAGAGCCCTGGCCTGGGTGACGTCGTTGAACGTCGGCTACGACGGGGCCAGGGGTATCGACACCATCGCGTTCCGCAACGCCACCTTGCTGTCACTGGCGTGCATGCCGCTGCGAGGCGACGGGGCCCCGGTCCCCTGCGGCGCCGAGGCCGGGGCGAACGGATGGCGGGTCGTACCGCCGCCCGCGGTGGGCGACGTACAGGTGATGGCCCAGCTGGACCTGCGTGTCGCCGGTTGAGCGACGACTCAGCGCACCAGGTCGCGGACCAGGTCGTGGATCAGGTCGTAGCCGTGCTGGGTGAGGATCGACTCGGCGTGGAACTGGATGCCGCGGAAGTGCGGGCCGCGGACCAGGTGGATGTCGCCGGACTCGGGATCGGCCTCGACCTCGACGCCGGCGGGCAGGTCGCGTCCGCCGGTGCGGCCGACGAAGGTGTTGTAGAAGCCGACGCGCTCGGTGCGGCCCTCGATCGACACCGGCGACTGGGTGCCCTGGAAGACGATGTCCTTGAAGCCGAGCTCGAGACCGAGCCGGTGGCAGAGCGCCTGGTGGCCGAGGCAGACGGCGAGGAACGGCTGCTGGCGCTCCAGCAGCCGGTCGACGACTCCGCGCATGACGGCCATCTTCGGGTCGTTCTCGTCGCGCGGGTCGCCGGGGCCGGGCCCGACGATCACGAGGTCGGCGGCGTCGAGGACCGGGTCGTGCGTCGCGGCGTCGTACTCGTCGTGGCGGATCACGCTGCTGGTCAGGCCGAGCACGCCGAGCACGTGGCGCAGCATGTTGACGAAGTCGTCCTCGCCGTCGACGACCACGACGTGCTTGCCGCGCAGCCGCGGGTCGGGCGGGGTGCCGGCCTGGTCGGTCAGCCAGAAGCTGGACAGTCTGCTGGTTGCGCGAGTTCAGGGCAAGCAGCACGTCCTCGTCGTTGACCAGCTCGGCGACGTTGACGCTCGGCACGGGTGCGGGAGGTACGAGGCCGAAGGCGCTCAGGATGCCGCCCGCCTTGGCGTGGGTCTCGGCGACCTCGTAGGCCGCGTCGGAGTCGCGCACGAGCGTCGCGCCGGCCGTGACCGTGAGCCGTCCGTCGAGGTCGACGTCCGCCGTACGGATCACGATCGGGCTGTCGACGACCGGCTCGCCGTCGGCGTCGCGGCCGAGGATCGCCAGCGCGGCGCCGTAGTAGCCGCGGCCCTCGGTCTCGTACTGCTTGATCAGGCGGCAGGCGTTCTCGACCGGCGAGCCGGTGACCGTGGCGGCGTACATGGTGTCGCGCAGCACCTCGCGCGGGTCGCGGGTGGTGCGGCCGGCGAGGAGGTACTCGGTGTGGATCAGGCGGCTCATCGGCTTGAGGAACGGCCCGAGCACCTGGCCGCCCTCGGTGCAGATGTCGCACATCATCTTCAGCTCCTCGTCGACGACCATGAAGAGCTCGTAGATCTCCTTCTCGTCGTGCAGGAAGCCGAGGAGACGGCGCTTGAGGTCGTCGCCGTCGCCTCGCGGCGATGCGGAAGGTGCCGCTGATCGGGTTCATCCGCACGTCGCCGCCGTGGACCGTGACGTGCCGCTCGGGGCTGGCGCCGATCAGGTAGCGGTCGCCGGTGAAGAAGAGGAAGGTCCAGTAGGCGCCGCGCTCGCGCTCGAGCAGCCGCTTGAAGACGGCGAGCGCCTTGTCGGCGCCCCAGTCGGCGACGGTGGCGCGGTAGTGGCGGCCGATGACCAGGTTGGCGCCCTCGCCCTGGCCGATCTCGTCGGCGATGACGGCCTCGACGAGCTTGGCGTACTCGTCGTCGTCGGTCTCGAAGCCGCCGCGGTCGGCGAAGGTCACCTCGGCGTCGTCGATCGCCTCGACCACCTCGGCGACCGTGAACTCGCGCTCGCTCTCGACGTCCACGACGACCAGCGGAGTGCCGTCGTCGTGGGCCTCGAACCCGCGCTCGCGCACCTGGCGGAAGGGGATCGCCGAGCAGCCGGTCGGCGATGTGGCCGTCCTCGGGTGCGCCGTGCTCCAGCGGTACGTCCAGGAGCGACTCGACCACGCTGCCGCGACCGCCGACCAGCCCGACGGTGTCGCGGTCCCCTGCCCGCGTCGACCGCCGGATGATCGCCCACGCCTCGTGCTCCCGCAGCGCCTCGATCGCCTCGCGCGCCGCCCGTGGCCTGCCCCTCCGACATGCGCGAACCCTACTTCCGCCAGTCGGCCCGGAGAGAGTTGTCCAGCGCCCTGGCTGGGTAGTCCGGTGTGTTTGGGTCGCGAAGCGTCGCGAATTGGCACCCGAATGCACGGGACTACCCCGCGAGCCCAGCGCCCTCGTTCCTGTCCACAAGGACGTCCGGGACGCCATCGGTCCACAGGGACCGAGCAGCCGGGATTGGGCGTGGTGCACGCGGCGCACGTTCTGGGAGATGAGCCACCGATGGGATCCGAGGTGCACGACGGCCACCTGGACTCGTCGCTCCCGTCAGGGTCGACCCGGCGGGCGTGACCGGGCCGACACGAGGTCAGGCAGGAGGGCCGTATTGGCGTCAGACGTCGTCGGGCATGTACGTGCCGACCGAGGTCGACGACGGGGTCGTCGAGCAGCGCATCCTCGAGCAGGCGGCGCCGGATCAGGTCCTACGGCGCGGTGACGGCTTGGGCATCGCTGCGGTGGCAGGGCGCGACGTTCTTCGACGGGACGTGCGACGGCGGCGCTGCGCGACTGCCGGTCCCGCTCGATCGTCGCACACGCAAGCTCCGAACCCCGACCCCCGGTTCACCATGACCGAAGACCAGCTGGCCATGCACGGAGTGGACGTTGGTCGACGGCGTGCCCGTCGACGACTGTCCAGCGAGCGCTGTTCGACGAGGTACGTCGCATCGAGGGCGTGCGCGAGAAGGCCAACGCCATCGCCATGGCCGCGGCGGCACGGCTGATCTCGATGCGGCTGTTCGAGCAGTACGTCGCCCACCGCGGCCCGTGGACCGGCATCCAGGGCGCCCGCGACGCCGTACGCCTGGCAGTGGACGACTGCCGCTCGCCGCAGGAGTTCCGGATGTTGATGGTCTGGCTCCTGGACGCCGAGCTTCCCGATGCCCCTGCTCAACCGGGAGGTGTTCGACCTCGACGGGCGCCTGATCGGCATCCCCGATCTCTTCGACGAGGAGGCCGGGCTGGTCGGCGAGTACCAGGGCGAGGACCACAAGGATGGGCCAGCATCACCGGCGACGACGTCGAGCGCGAGGAGAAGTTCCGCGACCACGGGCTGGAGTTCTTCGAGGTCGTCGGCGGCGACCTCTCGCATCGTCAGCTGGTCGTCGAGCGGATGTGGAACGCCCGCGGCGTGCCAAGTTCCTGCCCCCGGAGTCACGCGCCTGGACCCTCGAGCCCCCGCCCTGGCGACCGCGGCAGCGAGACGGTCCACGAGTACCTCGTCCGCACCGGCCGCGCCGACCAACTCTGGCGCAGCTGATACCTCGGGGTAGTCCGGTGTAAATCGGGTCGCCACACACCGGGTACGCCAGCCCAAATACACCGGACTACCGCAAGATGCGGTCAGGAGATGACGGTGAGGAGCTGGGTGGCGCGGGTGAAGACGACGTAGAGGGTGGCGGTGCCGGTGGCGGACTCGTCCTCGATCTCCTGGGGGCGGACGACCACGATGGCGTCGAACTCCAGGCCCTTGGTGTCGAGGCCGGTGAGGACGACGATCCGGTCGTCGCCGGAGGGGGTGACCGAGGAGTCGATGGCGGCGCGGGCGCCGGGGGCGTGGGCGGCCAGCTCGGGCCAGGAGGCCAACCAGGCGTTGACGTCGGAACGGCGCGCGACGGGTACGACGACCCCGACGGTGCCCTCGACCCGCCCGGCGACGTCGGCGACGGCCTCGCGGGTGGCGGCCTCGAGGTCGCTCACCCCGGTGACCTCGCGCGGCGCGACCCCGGTGCGGCGTACGGCGGCGGGGAGGTCGGCGTCGAGGCCGACACGCTCGGCGTACGCCGCGGCGTAGGCGTAGATCTCGGCGGAGTTGCGGTAGTTGGTCGACAGGTGGAACTCGTGGAGCTCCTTGCCCTCCAGGGCCGCGGCTCGCGCGAGAGCCGCCTCGGCCGGCACCGGCCACGACGACTGCGCGGGGTCGCCGACGATCGTCCACGAGGCGGTCCGGCCCCGGCGGCCGACCATCCGCCACTGCATGGGCGTGAGGTCCTGGGCCTCGTCGACGAGCACGTGGGCGAACGGGTCGTCCTCGATGCTGTTGGTCGGCGGGGTCCAGCGGCGGCCGCCGGAGCCGTACTCGCGCTCCACCGCGGACGTCAGCTCCTGGACGTCACCGCCGAGGAAGTCGTCGAGCTCGTGGTCGTCCTCGGCTCGCGTCGGCACGTCGCCCAGCGCGTAGCGCAGCTCGTCGAGCAACGGCACGTCCTCGACCGAGTGGGTGGACTGGCCAGCGGGTTGGTCGGCCCACGACTTGGTGAGCAGCCGTTGGTCCTCCTCCGAGAGCACCCCCTCGGCGACCCGCGCCAGGAACTCGGGGTCGCGCAGCCAGCCCAGCACCGTCGGCGCATCGAGCGGGGGCCACCACTCGACCACGAAGTCGACGAACAGCTGGTTGGACAGCATCTCGTCGTTGAAGGCCTCGCGGCCGCGCTCGCGCCCGCGCTCGCCGCGCACCTGGCGCCACATCACGTCGAGCAGCGAGGAGGCGACGCGCGGGATCTGTCGGTTGCGGCGGCCCCCGGCATTCATGGAGCCCATCAGCTGGCGGCGCAGCTGGCCGAGGCGGCCGGCATCGAGCTGGATCACGTCGTCGCGCCAGAAGATGCGGAACTCGCGCGGCGAACCAGGAACCTGCTGGCGCGACGTACGCCGCATCAGCTCGGCCATCCGGGCCGAGCCCTTGACGGCGGCGACGGCCGGCTCGTCGTGACGGGTCGCGCGGACACCGTCGACGACCTCGCCGAGCGAGCGCAGCGCGACGGCCGTCTCGCCGAGCGAGGGCAGCACCCGCTCGATGTAGCGCATGAAGACGCCGCTCGGTCCGACGACCAGCACGCCACCGGACTCGTAGCGACGGCGGTCGGTGTAGAGGAGGTACGCCGCCCGGTGCAGCGCGACGACGGTCTTGCCGGTGCCGGGGCCACCGGAGATGGACGTCACCCCGCGCGACGGCGCCCGGATCGCGCGGTCCTGCTCGGCCTGGATCGTGGCGACGATCGAGTGCATGGAGCGGTCGCGAGCACGGGAGAGCTGGGCCATCAGCGCACCCTCGCCGACGATCGGCAGGTCGCTGCCGGCCTCGGCGTCGAGCAGCTCGTCCTCGACGCTGACGACCTTGGGGCCGGCACTGCGGAGCACGCGGCGGCGTACGACGTTCTTGGGGTCGGCAGCCGTGGCCTGGTAGAACACCGCGGCCGCGGGCGCGCGCCAGTCGATCAGCAGGGAGTCGTGGTCGTCGTCGCGCAGGCCGATGCGGCCGACGTAGCGCGGGTCGGCGTCGAGCTCGGCCCGCAGGTCGAGACGCCCGAAGACCAGCCCCTCGTGGGCGGCGTCGAGCTGCGCCATCCGCTTGGCGGCCTGGAAGACCATCGCGTCGCGCTCGACGAGTCCGCCCTCGTGGCCCAGGCGGCCCCGGTCGTGACCTTCGCGGGCCAGCTGCGCAGCGGCCTTGGCCGACTTCTCCAGCTGGACGTACACCCGGTCGACGAACGCCTGCTCCCCCGCGATCTCACTCGCGAGCAGATCCTCCGACAAACCTGACCCCTCACCGATGCTTCCCCGTGACGCCTGCCGGACAGCGGCAGACAAGTCCTCAACATTACTCGTAGAGGGGGCCTGGAACCCTATTTCTTGCGGTTCAGGAAGGCCGTCATCGCCGCGCGCGCCTCGTCGGAGGCGAACAGCCGGGCGCTGAGCTCGGCCATCTCCTCGCCGTGGGCGTCGATGCGGGCGACCAGGTCGCGGTTGAGGATCGCCTTCGACTCGCGCAGCCCCTGAGGGTTCCCGGTGGCCAGCTGGGCGCACACCTCGGCCATCCGCGCGTTGAGGGCGATGGCGGGCACGGCCTCGGTGACCAGCCCGTACGCCGCGGCGTCGACGCCCGTGAAGACCTCGCCGCCCAGGGTCGTCAGCGCCGCGGCGCGCGGGTTCATGCGGGCGTGCACGGTCAGCGAGATGATCGCCGCGGCCAGGCCGAGCTTCACCTCGGTCAGCGCGAAGGTCGCCTCGTCGAGCGCGATCACGATGTCGGAAGCGGCCACGATCCCGATCCCGCCTGCGCGGACCGGCCCCGTGCACGCGTGTGACGACGGGTATGGACATGGTGGCGATCTGCCGCTGGAGCGCGACGATCCGGCGCGCGCCGACCTCCATGCCCTCGCTCGTCGCCTCGGCCAGGTCGGCGCCCGAGCAGAACACCGGTCCGGCGGCGGTGATCGCCACCACGCGGACCTCGGGATCGGCGTCCGCCGCCTCGAGGGCGGCGACCAGCTCGGTGACGAGCTGCCGGCTGAGCGCGTTGCGGTTGTGCTGGCTGTCGAGGGTGATGGTCGCCCGGGGTCCCTCGACGACGTAGCGGACCAGGGTGGTGTCGTCGGCCTGCGTCATGGCGAGCATCCTCGCAAACTCTGCACGGCCCGCGGGCCGCTCAGTCCTCGGCGCCAGCCGGCGCAGTCGCCGACGTGGCGCGAGCCCTGGCGAGCCCGCTGATCCCATCCGCGGGGGGCCGCCCTCCGAACACCACGTATGAGGGAACGGCTGACCTACGCGGCGTACGGCGTCCTCGCGACGCTCCTGGGCGTCGCGACGGGCCACCTCGTGGCGTCGCTCACCGACCCGGCGTCCTCGCCCGTGCTCGCGGTCGGCTCGACCGTGATCGACCTGACTCCGACGCCGGTCAAGGAGTGGGCGGTCGCGCAGTTCGGCACCAAGGACAAGCCGATCCTGATCGGCTCGGTGTTCGCGGGCGTCCTGGTGCTGTCGGCCGTGGCGGGCGTCCTCGCCCGTCGTCGCTTCCTGCTGGGCGCCGGCCTTCTCGTCGCCCTGGTCGCGCTCGCCGGGGCGGCCGCCCTGTCGCGACCGACCGCGGACCGTCGCCGACGTCCTGCCCGCGGTTGCGGCGGGCGTGGTCGGGCTCGCGGCGCTGTGGTGGCTGGTCCGGCTCGACGGGTCTCGTGACGGTCGCGACCGACCTCCTCGACCAGCGACTCAGGCACCCACCCGCCGCGGAGTCCTGGTCACCGCCGGAGTGATGGCCGCGGCGGCGGTGGCCATGGGCGCCGCCGGCCGCCAGATCGCCCGGGCCCGCGGCGTGATCAAGGACCTCACCCTCCCGGCTGCGGCCGACCCGGCCCCGGCGTTCCCGCAAGGCATCGAGGGCAAGGTGCCCGGGGTCGCCCCGTTCCGCACGCCCAACGCGGACTTCTACCGGATCGACACCCGCCTCACCCTGCCGGTGATCGACGTCGACACCTGGACCCTCACCATCGACGGCGACGTCGAGGAAGACATGACGTTCACCTTCGACGACCTCCTCGGCATGCCGCTGATCGAGCGCGACATCACGCTGACCTGCGTCTCCAACGACATCGGCGGCCCGTACGTCAGCGGCACCCGTTTCACCGGCGTGCGGCTGACCGACCTGCTCGACCGCGCGAAGGTCGGCAGCACCGCCGACCAGATCCTCTCGACCGACGTCGACGGCATGACGATCTCCACGCCGCTCGACCTGGCCACCGACGGGCGTGACGCGATGATCGCGATCGCCATGGACGGCGAGGCGCTGCCCCGCGACCACGGCTATCCCGCACGGATGGTGGTGCCCGGCCTCTACGGCTACGTCAGCGCCTGCAAGTGGATCACCCGCATGACGCTGACGACGTACGCAGAGAAGCAGGCGTACTGGACCGACCGCGGCTGGGCCACCGACGCCCCGATCAAGCTGATGAGCCGGATCGACACCCCGAAGCCACTGGCGAACGTGAAGGCCGGCAAGACCTTCATCGGGGGCGTCGCCTGGCACCAGCACCGCGGCCTGCAGGGCGTGCAGGTGCGCATCGACGGCGACGACTGGCAGGACGCGACCCTCGGCCCCGACGCCGGCAACGACTACTGGCGGCAGTGGTACGTCGAGTGGGACGCGGGCAGGGCAGGGTCCGGCCAGCACACCCTCGCCGTCAGGGCGATCTCCACGGACGGCGAGGTGCAGTCCTCCGCCCGGATGACGCCCTTCCCCGACGGCGCCACCGGCGTCCAGTCGATCGTCGTCAACGTCGCCTGAACCGATCCGATCGCTGACGGGTGGTTTCGAGGCTCGTCGCTGGCGCTCCTCGCACCTCAACCACCGGGAGAAGCAGGTCCAGTCCAGCAAATCCGCAAGAGCCTCGGCAGCGAACCACTGTCAACACGTCGGGCCACGTTTTCGACCACCCAGCTCCACCAACCGGAAGGCACCACCATGAACACCACCCGCACTCGGACTCGGGTCGCCAAGACCGGGCTGGCCGCGCTGGCGCTGACGATGTCCTTCGGGCTCGCAGCCTGCGGCTCCGACGACAGCTCTACTCCCGCCGCCGCCACCGACGAGACCTCGTCGACTCCGATGGAGGAGTCCTCGCCCACCGAGATGGAGACCACGGAGGCCGCCATGGCCGCCGCCGACCAGGTCTTCGGCCCGGCCTGCGACCAGGTCCCCGCCGACGGCGACGGCTCGTTCGACGGCATGTCCACCGCGCCGGTCGCCTCGGCCGCCAGCGCCAACCCGCTGCTCTCGACGCTGGTCACCGCGGTCACCAAGGCCGGCCTCGTCGACACGCTCAACTCCGCCGACGGCATCACCGTCTTCGCACCCGTCAACGACGCCTTCGCCGCGATCCCGCCGAAGGACCTCAAGGCGGTCCTCGCGGACAAGCCGACCCTGACCAAGATCCTCACCCACCACGTGGTCGCGGGCCAGCTGAGCCCCGACCAGCTAGCGGGCGAGCACGAGACCCTGGCCGGCGACATGCTGACCGTGAAGGGCTCGGGCGAGGACTTCCAGATCGGCGCCGAGAACGCGATGGTCCTGTGCGGCAACGTGCCCACCGCCAACGCGACCGTCTACATCATCGACACGGTGCTGATGCCGTCCTGACCACGAGGTGGTTTCGAGGCTCGTCGCTAGCGCTCCTCGCACCTCAACCACCGACACTGCGACCGCCCGGGGGGTTTCCCCGGGCGGTCCTCGACGGAAGGATCGAGCAGGTGGAGCCAACGCCACGCCACCTCGAGCCGGTGCCCGCCGGTGCGGCGCCCGACCTCGCAGGACTGCTGCACCGCAGCGCCCGCGGGGACGAGGCGGCGTTCGCACAGCTGTACGACGCCACCTCGGCGCGGGTCTACGGCCTCGCCGTCCGCGTGGTCCGCGATCCCGCCCAGGCACAGGAGGTCACGCAGGAGGCCTACCTCGACGTCTGGCGGACCGCGGCTCGCTTCGACTCCACCAAGGGCAGCGCGATCTCGTGGCTGATGACGATCGTGCACCGCAAGGCGGTCGACCGGGTCAGGTCGGCGGAGGCGGCCAGCCGCCGCGACGCGGCGTACCACGACGCCAGCCGCACGATCGACCACGACTCCACCGCCGACGCCGCCGAGGCGTCGTTCGAGGCCCGGCGGGTGCGCACGGCGCTGTCGGGGCTCACCGAGGTCCAGCGCGAGGCCATCACCTTGGCCTACTTCGGCGGTTACACACATACCCAGGTGGCCACGATGCTCGACCTCCCGGTCGGCACGGCCAAGACCCGGATCCGCGACGGACTGATCCGGTTGAGAGACGCACTAGGAGTGGGAGGTGAGCGGCATGAGTGACATTCACGCGCTGTCGGGCGCTTATGCCGTGGACGCGCTCGACGAGCTCGAGCGGGTCGGCTTCGAGCGACACCTGGCCGGCTGCGCCACCTGCCGCGCCGAGATCGCCAGCCTGCGTGAGGCGACGGCGGCGTTGGCCGACGACGTGGCGATCGCGCCACCACCCGAGCTGCGCGCCAGCGTCCTCGAGGAGATCAGCCGGGTCCGCCCGCTGCCCCCGCACGAGCCGGGCAGCCACCGCGCGGAGGATGACGAGGACGGGGGTCCCGTCATCCGGCGCAGGTGGTTTCCCGCGCTGGTGGCGGCGGCCGTCCTGGCCCTCGTCGGCGTCGGCGCGGCCGTCTGGCAGCCGTGGCAGGACGACACGTCCACGACGGTGACGGCCGCCGACCGGGTGCTCGCCGACCCGGACGCGCAGCGGGTCACCCAGGAGCTGGACAACGGCGCCACGGCGACCGTCGTGCGCTCGCCCAAGGAGCACCGCGCGGTGCTGGTGACCGAGAACATGCCCGCACCACCGGAGGGCAAGGTCTACCAGCTGTGGTTGCAGACGCCGTCGGCCGACATGGTGTCGGCGGGGCTGATGCCCGCGAACGCCACCACCGCTCTGCTGGAGGGTGACGCCGACGATGCGATCGGCGTCGGACTGAGCCTCGAACCGGAGGGCGGGTCCGAGCAACCGACGGAGGTCGTGGCGCTCTTCGACCTCCAGGCCGCCTGAGGTGGGCAAGGAACGCCGCGTCGCGATCATCGGTTCCGGCGTCGCGGGGCTGACGGCCGCCTACGTCGCCAGGAGCGATGGCGCGCACGTCACCCTCTACGAGGCCGACGACCGGCTGGGCGGCCACGCCGACACCCACCTGGTCGACGGCCCCGACGGGTTGCTGGCGATCGACACCGGCTTCATCGTGCACAACGAGCGCACCTACCCGACGCTGCTGCGGATGTTCGCCGAGCTCGGCGTGGCCACGCAGGACTCCGAGATGTCGATGTCGACCCGCGACGACGCCAGCGGCCTGGAGTGGGCGGGTGCACTCGGAGCCGCCGGCCTGTTCCCGACCTGGCGCAACCTCGGCCGGCCGGCGTACCTGTGGATGCTCGGCGAGATCCCCCGCTTCCACCGGGCCGCCCGTGCGCTGCTGGCCGAGGGCGGCGACGACACCACCCTGCGAGCCTTCCTCGACGCGCACGGCTTCACGGCGTACTTCGCCCGGCACTTCATGGAGCCCGTCGTCGCCGCGGTCTGGTCGTGCGACCCGGCGGTCGCGCTCGACTACCCGGCGCGCTACCTCTTCAGCTTCCTCGACCACCACGGCATGCTCGGCGTCTTCGGATCGCCGCCGTGGAAGACGGTGGTCGGCGGCTCGCGCTCGTACGTCGACCGCGTCGGCGCGCTGATCGACGACGTGCGCCTCGGTACCAAGGTCACGTCGGTGTCCGAGACGCCGGGACCCTCGGGACGGCGTCGAGGTCGTGGACGGCAACGGCCACGCGGCGAGGTACGACGCGGTCGTGGTCGCCACGCATCCCGACCAGGCGCTGTCGCTGCTGGCGGACCCGACGCCCGCCCAGCGCGAGGTCCTCTCGGCACTGCCCTACTCCACCAATCCGGCGCTGCTGCACACCGACGAGTCGGTGCTGCCCCGCGCGCGTCGGGCGCGGGCGTCGTGGAACTTCCGCCGCGTGGCCGACGACCGCGGCCGCGTCACGGTCACCTACGACCTGACCCGGCTGATGCGGCTGCCGACCGAGACCCGCTACCTGGTCACCCTCGGCGGCGAGGACCTCGTCGACCCCACCACCGTGATCGCGCGACGCGAGTACGCGCACCCGCTCTACACCCCCGAGTCGGTCGCGGCGCAAGGCCGCCTGGCCGAGTGCGACACCGACCGCATCGCCTTCGCCGGCGCCTACCACGGCTGGGGCTTCCACGAGGACGGCGCACGTTCGGGGCTGGCGGCTGCTGAGCGGCTGGGATTTCGGTGGTTGAGGAGGGCCGCCAGGCCCGTCACGAAACCCCGCGAGCGGTCTGCGGTCGTGTCGCCGGGTTTCGTGACAGGCGGTACTTGCCCTGAGGAGCCGAGGGACGAGGCGTCTCGAAGGGTCGCGCCTTCCTCAACCAACGCAGTGATGGCGCCCGCCGTCTACCGGACCACGATCACCCACACCCGCCGCACGCCGTGGAAGCGGACGTTCACCCACCGGTCGCACACCTGGCTGGTCGATCTCGACGACCTGCCCGGACCACGGGCGCCTGGCGCGGTTCGAGGCACGCGACCACCTCGGCTGGCCGCACGCGTCCCTCCGCGGCAACGTGTCGGCGTACCTGGCCCGGCACGACATCGACCTGACCACGCCCGCCGGGCAGGGCCGCATCCTGATGGCCGCGCACCCGCGCGCGTTCGGTCACTGCTTCAACCCGATCAGCGTGTTCTGGTGCTTCGACGGCGACGGACGACCCGCCGCCACGGTCGTGGAGGTGCACAACACCTACGGTGACCGCCACGCCTACCTCGTCCACCCCGACGACCAGGGACGCGCCCGGACTCCCAAGCAGATGTACGTCTCACCGTTCCACGGCGTCGACGGAACCTACGAGCTCGCCGTGCCCACGCCGGGCGACCGGCTCGCGGTGGCGGTCACGCTCCACACGGGCAAGGGCACCGACGAGCACGCCACCTTCAGCGCGTCGCTCGCCGGCGACCGGATCGCCGGCACCGGTCTAGCTATCGCGCTCCGCACGGCGCCCGCAGGCATCCGCGGGGCCCTTCTGATCCGAATGCATGGTGTGTGGCTCTGGGCGCGCCGGTTGCGCGTCCAGCCCCGACCCGACCACCACCAAGCAGGAGTGTCATGACCGATCGACTCGACCACCCCGGTCAGAGCCTCCTGGCCGGGGCTCGACGCGGCCCCGACGGGACTGCGCGCCGCAGTGTCGGCCGTGGTGGCACGCCGGCTGTTCGCCGGCGCGGTGAGCCGCCTGCCGGTCAGCGTCGTCGTACTCGGCCCGGACGGCCACCGCCAGCTGCTCGGTCAGGGCGGCCCGGCCATGACCGTCTCCCGTCCCGACGAGTTCTTCGCCCGCCTGGGCCGAGACGGCCTGATCGGCTTCGGCGAGTCCTACCTGACCGGAGCCTGGGACGCCGAGGACCTGGCGGGCTTCCTCACGGTGCTCGCCGCCGACCTGCCGACGCTGGTCCCGGCGTCGCTGCAGAAGGCCCGCGCACTGGTGGTGGCCCGTCCACCGCACACCCACCGCAGCACCGCCACCAACAGCCGCGGCAACATCGCCCACCACTACGACCTGTCCAACGAGCTCTTCGCCACCTTCCTCGACCCGACCATGAGCTACTCCTCGGCGCTCTTCGACACCCCCGTGAGGGAGTACGGCGAGCACCTCGTCGCGATCCCACCGGGCGGTGAGGCCGCGACCGAGCCGCTCGCGGAGGCCCAGGGCCGCAAGTTCGACCGCCTGCTCGACCGCGATCGGGGTCGGCGACGGCACCCGCCTGCTCGAGATCGGGACCGGCTGGGGCGAGCTGGCCATCCGGGCCGCACGCCGCGGGGCGCGGGTCCGCAGCGTCACGCTCTCCACCGAGCAGCTCGAGCTCGCCCGCCGGCGGATCGCCGAGGCCGGCGTCGCCGACGGGTGCAGGTGGACCTGCTCGACTACCGGTCGATCCAGGAGATGGCGGCGTACGACGCGATCGTGTCCGTGGAGATGATCGAGGCCGTCGGTCACGACTTCTGGCCGGAGTACTTCCAGACCCTCGACCGGGTGCTCGCCCCCGGTGGCCGGATCGGGCTCCAGGCGATCGTGATGCCCCACGACCGGATGCTCGCCACCCGCAACACCTACACGTGGATCAACAAGTACATCTTCCCGGGCGGCTTCCTGCCGTCCGTCACGGCGGTCGAGCAGGTCACCCGCGACCACACCACGCTGAGGGTCACCGAGCGGCTGTCGTTCGGCAGCCACTACGCCGAGACGCTGCGTCGCTGGGACGCCGCCTTCGCTGCGGCGCACGAGCGGGTGCGCGAGCTCGGGTTCGACGAGACCTTCGCGCGGATGTGGCACTTCTACCTGGGGTACTCGCGGGCCGGCTTCGCCTCGGGCTACCTCGACGTCGAGCAGATCGTGCTCGAGAGGTGACCGAAACGTCCGTGAGTTCGTGGTGAGATCAGGCGTGTCCCCCACCACGCTGGCCGACCTCGCCGTCGTCAGTGGGTTGGTACTGGTCGTCGTCGCGGTCGCCATGGTCATCACCGCACTGGTGGCGCGCCGGCTCAACCGGGCCTCGGTCGTCGACGTCACCTGGGGGCTGGCGTTCGTCGCGGCCGCCGTCGTGTGCGCGCTCGTCGGGCCGTCGCTGACCGACGCAGACGCCTGGCGCGCCTGGCTGCTGGTGATCCTGGTCGCGGTGTGGGGCGGCCGGCTCGCCTGGCACATCCTCAAGCGCTCGCGCGGCCACGGCGACGACCCGCGCTACGTGAAGCTGCTCGGCGGCGAGATCGACGACGGCCACTTCGGCGATGCCGTGCGCCAGGTGTTCGTCATCCAGGGGCTGGCCGTCTGGCTGGTGTCGCTGCCGTTGCAGGCCGCCGGCGTGACGGAAGTCCTGTGGCCGTGGCTGGTGTGGGCCGGCGTGGTCCTCTCGGTGATCGGTCTGGTCTTCGAGTCGGTCGGCGACGCCCAGCTCGCGGCGTACCGTGCGCAGCCGCGCGACCAGCGGCCCGAGGTGCTCGACACCGGGCTGTGGCGCTACACGCGGCATCCCAACTACTTCGGCGACGCCTGCGTGTGGTGGGGCATCTGGCTGGCCGGCGCCCTCGCGTCGGGTCTGCTCCCGGCGATGGCGACGCTCGTGGCGCCGTTCGCCATGACCTACTTCCTGGCCTACGCGACGGGCGCGCGACTCCTGGAGCAGACGATGATGGAGCGACCCGGCTACCGGGCCTACGCCGCGCGGACCTCGATGTTCGTGCCCTGGCCGCCTCGGCGCTGACCGCAAGCGCGCAGCCCTCCGGACGTCATACGTTGCTGGTCGCTATCGCGACCAGACTCGTATGACGTCCTGGCTAGTGTCGAAGGATGGCTCACGTCGACATCCCCGCAGATTCCCTGGACCTGCCAAGCGGCGGCAAGTTCCCAGTGGTGGGCTTCGGCACCTGGCAGCTGCGTGGCGAGGAGTGCTACGCCGCCACGCTGGCCGCGCTGCAGGCGGGCTACCGGCACGTCGACACCGCGACGATGTACCGCAACGAGGACCAGGTCGGCCGCGCCCTGCACGACAGCGGGGTGCCGCGCGACGAGGTCTTCGTGACGACGAAGTACAACCCGCGATCCGGCCGCCCCGAGCTCGACGTACTGGCCGAGAGCCTCGACGCGATGGGGCTGTCGTACGTCGACCTCTGGCTCGTCCACGCTCCCGACGACTCGCGCAACGAGACGATCTGGAAGAGCTTCGTGTCGGCGCAGGCTGACGGGCACACCCGCGACATCGGGGTCAGCAACTTCTCGGTCGGGCCAGGTCGACCGCGTCGCCGAGTCGTCCGGCGTCATGCCCGCGGCCAACCAGATCGAGTGGCGGCCGTCGCTGTACGACGCGTCGCTGGTCGCCGAGCATGCGTCGCGCGGCGTGGTCCTCGAGGGCTACAGCGCTCTGCGCGGCGGCTCGCTGAACGACCCGGTGGTGCGTCGCGTCGCCGACGAGGTCGACCGGACGCCCGCGCAGGTGCTGGTGCGCTGGCACGTCCAGCACGGCATCGTCGTCATCCCCCGCTCCTCCAAGCCCGACCGGGTCCGCGCCAACGCCGACGTCGGCGGGTTCGCGCTGTCCGAGGAGCAGATGAGCGGCGCTGGACGCCTTGGGCCGCGGCTGACGCGATTCGTCTGCGGTTCTCTGCGACTTCCCTCGCTGGCGCTCGCAGACGAATCGGTGTTGACTCGGATCATGGACGCGGTCACCGCCGCCTTCGAGGCGGTCCCGCGCGAGGGGTTCCTGCCCAGGCGCGAACGGCGGCGGGCCGGGTACGACGGACCGCTGCCGATCGGCGAGGGCCAGACCAACTCCCAGCCCCGCACGGTCGCCGACATGCTGCGGCTGCTCGAGGTCGCTCCCGGGCAGCGGGTGCTCGACGTCGGGTCGGGCTCGGGGTGGACGACCGCACTGCTCGCGCATCTGGTCGGCCCGCAGGGTGAGGTGTACGGCGTCGAGCTCGAGCCGTCGCTGGTGGGGTTCGGCACAGCCAACCTGGCCGCGACCAACCAGCCGTGGGCGCGGATCGTGCAGGCCACGCCGGGCGTGCTCGGGGTGCCGGACCACGCGCCGTACGACCGGATCCTGGTGTCCGCCGAGCCGAGCACCCTGCCGCAGCAGCTCGTCGACCAGCTCGGCGACGGTGGTCGCCTGGTGATCCCGGTACGCGGCACGATGACCCTCGTGACCCGCGACGGCGACGAGACCCGAGAGTCCCACCACGGCTCCTACCGGTTCGTGCCCCTTCGATGAGCCTTCGATGAGCCTGCGATGACGACCCGTGACGTCGGCGCGTTCCGGGTGCATGCCCTCGTGGACGTGGCCGGTCCGATCGACACCACGCTGGCCGAGGCGTTCCCCGACGCCACCGCGGAGCAGTGGACGGCCGCCCGGGCGCTCGACCCGACGACCTTCGGATCGGCCGACGCCTGGGTGCTCCCGTTCCGCGCGTTCGCCGTGGTCGCGCCGGACGACCACGTCATGATCGTCGACCTCGGGGTCGGCACCGCAACGAGTCCTGCTGCGTCGTGGGCGCCGGGGCCCGGCCGGCTCCCGGAAGGCCTGGCCGCGCTCGGCATCTCGCCGGCGGACGTGGGCACCGTCGTGCTCACGCACCTCCACGAGGACCATGTCGGCTGGGTGCTCGGCCCCTCCGGAAACCCGTTGTTCGCCCACGCCGACCACGTCATCCAGACGGCTGAGGTCGCGGCGGTTGCCGACGACCGAGAGATCGTCGAGGCGACCATCGACCCCTTGCGGATCGCGGGCCTGCTGCGAGAGATCGACGGTCCTTACGCGCTCCGGCCGGGCATCGACGTCGAGCCGACGCCGGGCCACACCACCGGACACCAGTCGGTCTGGCTGTCCTCGGGTGGCGACGAGCTGCTGCTCACGGGCGACGTGCTGGTCCACGCCGTACAGCTGTTGTTCCCGGAGATCTCGTACGCCGCCGAGGACGACCCGGCTGCTGCCACGGCCACCCGGGAGCGGGTGTACGCCGAGGCGCGGCGTCGCGGCGCCTCGCTGGCGACGGCGCACCTCACGGAGCCCTTCGCCGAGCTGCCCTGAGCCTTCTGGAAGTGTCAGGCGGTCCGACGGAACGGCGGGCACCGAGCTTCGTAGCGTCACTCGCCATGCACCTCCGCGCCTCGCTCCGTCGCCCGCTCCGTCGCCCTGGCCACCGCCAGGGGCGCCCTGATGACCGCGGGGCTGGTGGCCTACGCGGCCTCGCCCGCGTCGGCGTACCAGGGCGTCATCACGGTCTGGACGCCCGGCACCTACACCTGGACCGTGCCCGCCGGCGTCACCCAGATCTCCGTCAAGGCGTACGGCGCCCAGGGCGGTGGGGTGGCCGACTTCGGCGATGGCATCGGCGGCCACGGCGCCGAGGTCAAGGCGATCGTCCCGGTCACGCCGGGCCAGGTGATCACCTACGTCGTGGGCGCCCAGCCCGTCAACCCGAACCCCCGCGCGGGCGGACACGGCGGCGGCGGCGCAGGCGCGGACGCGTTCTTCGGCAACGGTGCCGGCGGCGGCGGCGCGTCGTACGTCTCCGCCGGCGCGACCCCGCTCGTCGTCGCGGGCGGCGGCGGCGGCGCCGCGAAGGGCGTGAACGGCGGCGACAGCGGCCACCTGGGCGGCAGCCTGCGGGGCACCAGCGTGGCGAACGGCATGGGGCGGCCTGCCCGGCATCCCGCCCGGTGCCATGGGCACGCCCGGCGGTGACGCCGCCGGCCTGGGGGCGGACTGCCGCTACCGGGAGAACGGCGTGGCGGGCCAGCCCGGCGCCTCGTTCCAGGGCGGTGCCGGCGGCGGCCGCGCGGACACCTACGAGAACCACGGCGGCGGCGGCGGTGGCGGCGGCTACTACGGCGGCGCGGGAGGCGGCGGCGGCGCCTACTGCGCCTTCTGGGACGCCGAGCACGCCGCGGCCGGCGGCGGTGGTGGCGGCAGCAGCTACGTGAAGCCCGGCGCCACCCAGGTCACGCACACGGACGGCTACCAGTCCGGCAACGGCGCGATCGTCATCCAGTACTGAGGTTCCCGATCGCGGGACGTCATACGAATCGCAGCGCATCCGTGGCTGCGATTCGTATGACGTCCTGCGTTGCTCAGTACGACTTGGGCAGGCCCAGGGAGTGCATGGCGACGAAGTTGAGGATCATCTCGCGGCTGACGGGCGCGATGCGGCCGGCACGGGTGGCCACCAGCAGGCCGGCCATCCCGTACTCCTGGGTGATCCCGTTGCCGCCGTGGGTCTGCACGGCGCGGTCCGCCGCGTCGCAGGCGGCCTCTGCGGCGGCGTACTTCGCCATGTTGGCCGCCTCGCCCGCGCCCATGTCGTCACCGGCGTCGTAGAGCGCGGCGGCCTTCTGCGTCATCAGCCGGGCGAGCTCGACCTCGATCTTCGACTGGGCGAGCGGGTGCGCTATCGCCTGGTGCGAGCCGATCGGGCCCTGGAACACCGTGCGCTCCTTGGCGTACGCCGTCGCCCTGTCGATCGCGAACCGCGCCAGGCCCGTGGAGAAGGACGCCGCCATGATCCGCTCGGGGTTGAGACCGGCGAAGAGCTGCACCAGACCGGCATCCTCGTCACCGACGAGGGCGTCGGACGGCAGCCGGACGTCGTCGATGAACACCTGGAACTGCTGCTCGGGACTGACGATCTCCATCGGGATCGGCCGGTACTCCAAGCCCGCCGCGTCGGTCGGCACCACGAACAGGCAAGGCTTGAGCTTTCCGGTCTTCGCGTCCTCGGTCCGAGCGACGACCAGCACGTTGTCGGCCTCGTCGACGCCGGAGATGTAGATCTTGCGGCCGTTCAGCAGCCACTCGTCGCCGTCGCGTCGTGCGGTCGTGGTGATGTTGTGGGAGTTGGTGCCGGCATCGGGCTCGGTGATCGCGAACGCCATCGTGCCGGTGCCGTCGGCGATCCCGGGCAGCCAGCGCTGCTTCTGCTCCTCGGTGCCGTAGCGAGCGATGACTGTCCCGCAGATCGCCGGACTGACGACCATCATCAGCAGCGGGCAGCCCTGCGCGGCCAGCTCCTCACAGACCGCCGCGATGTCGCCGATGCCGCCGCCCCCGCCGCCGTACTCCTCGGGGATGTTGATACCGAGGTAGCCGTTCTTGCCCATCGCCAGCCACAGGTCGGTGGTCTTGCCGCCGCTGCGGGCCTTCTCGGTGAAGTACTCGCGCCCGTACTTCGACGCCAGCTTCGCCACCTGCCTGCGCAGCTCTTGGCGCTCCTCGGACTCGGTGAAGCTCGTCATTGCGTCTCCTCCACGACAGCGAGCACGTCGCCCGCCGCCACTTGTTGTCCTTGTTGTACGTCGATCTGGGTGACGACGCCGTCGTGCGGCGCGGCCACGGTGTGCTGCATCTTCATGGCCTCGAGCACCAGCACCGGCTGGCCGGCCGTGACCTCGCGCGCCCTTCTCGACGGCGACGCCGACCACCGTGCCGGGCATCGGCGCCAGCAGGCTGCCGCTGGCCACCGCGTCGGCGGGGTCGGTGAAGCGTGGCTTCCTCGTCAGGCGGGTGTGGCCGGTCGGGCCGTCCACGTCGACATCGGTCGCCGCTGATCGTGACGTCGTACGTCGTGCGCACGCCGTCGGTCTCGAGGGTCACCTGCCAGGTGGTTTCGAGGCTCGTCGCTGGCGCTCCTCGCACCTCAACCACCGAACCGTTCTCGACCACGTAGCCGTCGCGGCCGCGCCACCACTCCACGACGCTGCCGTCCTCGAACTCCGTGCGCTGCGGCTGGCTCGGACGTTGCGCCAGCCGACCGGGATTCCTTGCTGGACGGTGCGTTCGGCGCCGGCCTGCTCGGCCAGCGCGATCGCGGCCGCCACGCCGTACGCCGGTGGTTTCGTGACGGGCGCTAGCGCGCCCTCCTCAACCAACGGCGAGTCCAGGAAGGCGGTGCTGACCTCGCCGGCGAGGAACGCCTCCGACCGCAGCACGCTCACCAGCAGGTCGCGGTTGGTGACGACCCCGTGGATGCGCGCGCGGGCAAGGGTGTCGGCGAGCTTGCGGGCGGCGGCCTCGCGCGTGGGTGCGTGGCAGACGACCTTGGCCAGCATGGCGTCGTAGAACGTGGAGACGGTCGAGCCCGACTCGTATCCCGCGTCGACCCGGATCCCTTCCCCTGCTGGGATCTCGAAGCGGGTCAGCACGCCGGACTGCGGCTGGTAGTCGGCGTCCGGGTCCTCGGCGTACAGCCGCACCTCGATCGCGTGACCGTTCGGCGTCGAGCCAGGAACGTCAAGGCCCGGCCGCCACCGAGCTGCATCGCAACCAGGTCGACGCCCCACACGAGCTCGGTGACGGGGTGCTCGACCTGGAGGCGGGTGTTCATCTCCAGGAACCAGAACCGCTCGGACGCCGGGTCGCAGAGGAACTCCACGGTCCCGGCGCCGCGGTAGTCGATCGCCTCGGCCGCTCGGCGTGCGGCGTCGTGCAGGGCATCGACGGTCCCGGCTGCCAGTCCCGGGGCCGGCGACTCCTCGACCACCTTCTGATGACGCCGTTGGATCGAGCAGTCCCGCTCTCCGAGGACCGTGCTTCCGAACACCTGGACCTCGACGTGGCGGCCGCACTCGACGTACGGCTCGACGAAGACGGTGCCGTCGCCGAAGGCCGACGCTGCCTCGGCCGACGCGGCGGAGATCTCGTGGGGCAGGTCCTCGAGGCGTCGTACGACGCGCATCCCGCGGCCGCCGCCACCGGCGGACGCCTTCACCAGCAGGGGCAGGTCGTCCTCGGTCGGCGAGTCGGGTGCCTCGAGCACGGGCACTCCCGCCTCGCGCATGATCCGCTTGGCCTCGATCTTGGAGCCCATCGCCTCCATCGACTCCGGTGACGGGCCGACCCAGGTCAGTCCGGCCTCGATCACGGCACGAGCGAAGTCGGCGTTCTCGGAGAGGAAGCCGTACCCGGGATGGACGGCGTCGGCGCCCGACCGCCGAGCGGCGTCGACGAGCAGGTCGATGCGGAGGTACGTGTCATCGGGCGAGGTGCCGGGAAGTCGGACGGCGTGGTCGGCCTCGCGGACGTAGGGCAGGCCGGCATCGGCGTCCGAGTGCACCGCGACGGTCTCGATGCCCAGGCGGTGGCAGGTACGGAAGACGCGGGACGCGATCTCCGCCCGGTTGGCCACGAGGAGTCGGCTGATCATGTCCGGAAGACCCCGTAACCCTCGGCCCCGCGGATCGGCGCGTTCTCGATGACGGACAGGCAGATCGCCAGCACCGTCCGGGTGTCGCGGGGGTCGATGACGCCGTCGTCGTACAGCATCCCGCTGAGGAAGAACGGCAGGCTCTGCTCCTCGACCGACTGCTCGACGAAGGCCCGCATGCCGGCGTCGCCCTCCTCGTCGTACGCCTGGCCCCGCGCCTCGGCCGCCGCCCGCGCCACGATCGAAAGCACGCCGGCGAGCTGGGCCGGGCCCATCACCGCGGACTTGGCCGAGGGCCAGGTGAAGAGGAAGCGCGGGTCGTACGCGCGGCCGTTCATGCCGTAGTTCCCGGCGCCGTACGACGCCCCCATGATCACGCTCAGGTGCGGGACCTTGGAGTTGCTCACCGCGTTGATCATCTGGGCGCCGTGCTTGATGATCCCGCCCTGCTCGTACGCCGCCCCCACCATGTAGCCGGTCGTGTTGTGCAGGAACAGCAGCGGCACGTCGATCTGGTTGGCCAGCTGGATGAACTGCGTCGCCTTCTGGGCCTCCTCGCTGAAGATCACTCCCTGCGCGTTGGCCAGGATGCCGATCTGGCGTCCGTGCAGCCGCGCCCAGCCGGTGACGAGCGAGGTGCCGTAGAGCGGCTTGAACTCGTCGAACGGCTGCGCGTTGCCAGGCCCGGTCCCGTCGCAGATCCGGGCGATCACCTCGCGGGGATCGAACGGCTCCTTGAGGTCCTCGGGGATGAGGTCGAGCAGGCCGTCGGGGTCCTCGTCCGGCTCGCGCCACCCGTTGGTCGAGGAGGTTGCGCTAGCAACCGTCACGAGACCCGGTGAGGGGTACGCCGACCTCTCACCGGGTCTCGTGACAGGCGCTAGCGCGCCTTCCTCGACCAGCGGCGAACGCTTCCGCCAGTTCAACCGCGCCACGATCCGACGGCCGATCCGGATCGCGTCGAGCTCGTCCTGGGCGAGGTAGTCGGCCAGCCCCGACACCCGGGCGTGCATCTCGGCGCCGCCGAGAGACTCGTCGTCGGACTCCTCGCCGGTGGCCATCTTCACCAGCGGCGGGCCGCCGAGGAACACCTTGGCCTGTTCCTTGACCATCACCGTGTAGTCGCTCATGCCGGGTACGTAGGCACCACCGGCCGTGGAGTTCCCGAAGACCAGCGCGATCGTCGGCTGCCGCCGTGCGCTGGCACGCGTCAGGTCGCGGAACAGCTTGCCGCCGGGGATGAAGATCTCCTTCTGCGTCGGCAGATCCGCGCCGCCCGACTCGACGAGCGAGATGGTGGGGAGGTTGTTCTCCTCCGCGATCTGGGCGGCCCGGAAGGCCTTCTTCACCGTCCAGGGGTTGCTTGCGCCGCCCTTGACAGTGGGGTCGTTGGCGGTGATCAGGCACTCGACACCCTCGACCACCCCGATGCCCGTCACCAGCGACGCGCCGACGTGGAAGTCGGAGCCCCAGCCTGCCAGCGGCGACAGCTCCAGGAACGCGGAACCCTCGTCGACGAGCAGCTCGATCCGCTCGCGGGGCAGCAGCTTCCCGCGGGCGTGGTGGCGGTCGACGTACTTCTCGCCGCCACCGGCCACGGCCTTCGCCACCTCGGCCTCGAGGTCGGCGATCTTGGCCAACATGACCTCGCGGTTCGTGCTCACCCTCGTCATGACCCGTACCCCAGCAGTCGCGCGGCCAGGTCGGTGAGCACCTCGGTGGCACCGCCGCCGATGGGCAGGATGCGGGCGTCGCGGTAGTGGCGCTCGACCTCGGTGCCGTGCAGGTAGCCGATGCCGCCGTGCAGCTGCACCGCCGCGTCGCAGACGGCGATCGCAGCCTCGACAGCGGTCTGCTTGGCCAGGCAGGCATCCACCATCACGTCCTCGCCTGCGACATGTCGGGCCGCCGTGTCGCGGACGTAGCAGCGCGCCACGCGGACGAGCCGCTGCATCTCCACGAGCCGGTGACGCACCACCTGGTTGGCGACCAGCGGCTTGCCGAAGGTCTCGCGGTCCTTCACGTACGCCGCCGTCAGGGCGAGCGACCGGGCGCCGATGCCGTAGCCGTGGACGGCGAGCGCGATCCGCTCGACCACGAACTGCTCGGCGATCTGCGCGAACCCGCTGCCTTCGGCACCGACCAGGTTGGTGGCCGGGACTCGCACGCCGGCGAAGCCGAGCTCGGCGGTGTCGGAGCAGTGCCAGCCCATCTTGGCCAGCGACCGGTCGACCGTGAAGCCGGGCGTGCCCTTCTCGACCACCAGCAACGAGATGCCGCCGTGACCCGGCCCTCCGGTGCGCACGGCCGTGGTGACGAAGTCGGCACGTACCCCGCTGGTGATGAACGTCTTGGTGCCGTCGACGACGTAGTGGTCGCCGTCCCTGCGGGCCGTCGTCCGGATCGATGCCACGTCGGAACCGCCGCCGGGCTCGGTGATCGCGAGCGCGCCGATCTTCTCGCCGGCGAGCGTCGGCTGCACGAAGCGCTCGACGAGGTCCGCGTTGCCAGAAGCAGCCAGATGGGGCAGCGCGATGCCGCCGGTGTACAGCGCGGCCATCAGTCCGCTCGACGCACCCGCCTCGAACATCGCCTCCTGCACCGCGATCGAGTCCAGCAGGTCGCCGCCCTCGCCACCGACGGACTCGGGGAACGAGACACCGAGCAGCCCCTGCTTGGCGGCCGCTGCGTGCAGCGAACGCGGCACCTCGCCTGCGTCCTCCCACTGCTGGAGGTACGGCGCCACCTCGCGCCGCACGAACTCGCGCGCCGTCTCCCGCACACTTTCCCGGCTCACACCAGCTCCTCGGGAACCTCGACGTGCCGCGACCGAGCCCACTCGCCCAGCCCCTTGGCCTGCGGGTCGAAGCGCGTGGACGCCGCCACTCCCTCGCCGAGCAGACCGTGGATCACGACGTTCACACCGCCCAGGTTGGGCAGCGGGTGCACCTCGATGTCGAGCTCGCTCGCCTCGGGCAGCAGGTCGCGGACGAAGCCCGCACTGACCGTCGAGAGCAGCCAGGCGACCCGGTCGTCGTACTTGTCCTGGTCGTGCCGGACCCAGAGCCCCAGGTTCGCGTCGCCTCCCTTGTCGCCTGACCGGGCATGCACGAACGTGCCCAGCGGAACGCGTACGCCGCCGGTCGAGGAAGGGGCTACGCCGCTGGTCGTGACAGGCGCTACCCCGCTGGTTGAGGAAGGCGCGCTAGCGCCTGTCACGAAACCTCGCGACGGGTCCGCGGCCAGGTCACTGGGTCTCGTGACGGTTGCTAGCGCAACCTCCTCGACCAACGGGTCGGGGACGACCTCCGTCCGGCCGTCGGCGTGGTGCACGGTCTGCGTCACCTGCATGCGGTCGACGTACTCGGCCCGGAAGACCCCGAACGGCGTGCCGTGGCCGGGCGGCGCGGTCATGGTGAAGCCGGGGTAGGACGCGAGGGCGAGCTCCACGGCGGCGCTCGAGAACTCGCGGCCCACGGCCTCGGGCGAGGCGTCCTGGACCGTGCACCGCAGAACGGTCGACGCGCCCTCCTCGGTCTCCGCGTCCGCCTGAGGGAGCCGGGCGAAGGTCCACGTCGTCGACGCTGCCCGCAGCCTGCGGCCGAGCTGCAGGCGGACCCAGGCGGCCTTCTCCTTCACGTCCAGTCCGGTCAGCACGAACTCGACGGTGTTGCGGTAGCCGCCCAGCTCGCTGACGCCGACCTTGAGCCGCTCGGGTGGTCCCGACCCGCGCACGCCCGTGATCGCCACCCGGTCGGCTCCCGCTTCTGACAGGCGGATCGAGGTCAGGTCGGCGGTCACATCGGGGTTGAGGTAGTCGGTGCCCTGGACCTCGTAGAGCAGCTGGGCGGTGACGGTGTCGACCGTGACCATGCCCCCGGTGCCGTCGTGCTTGGTGATCAGCGAGCTCCCGTCGACCGCGACCTCGGAGAAGGGAAACCCCATCGGTTGAGCGGGATCTGGGATCTCGCGGAAGCCGGAGAAGTTGCCTCCCGTCGCCTGGCAGCCGCACTCGATGACGTGGCCGGCGACGACGGCGCCGGCCAGCTCGTCGTACGACGTCTGGCTCCAGCCGTGCCACCAGACGGCAGGCCCCACCACCAGCGACGCGTCGGTGACGCGGCCCGTGACCACCACGTCGGCGCCACCGGCGAGCGCGGCGGCGATGCCGAACCCGCCGAGGTACGCGTTCGCGGTCAGCGCGCCGGCGCTCCACCCATGTCGAGGGGCCACCGAGCGCACGTCGTCGCCGTCGACGTAGGCGACCGTGGGGTCGAGGCCGAGCCCGCGCGCGACCTCGCGGATGCGGTCGGCGAGACCGGCGGGGTTGAGGCCGCCGGCGTTGGAGACGATCCTCACGCCCTTCTCGAGCGCCAGGCCGAGGCAGTCCTCGAGCTGGCTGACGAACGTGCGCGCGTAGCCGAGGGAGGGATCCTTCAGCTGGTCACGGCCGAGGATCAGCATGGTCAGCTCGGCGAGGTAGTCGCCGGTGAGGACGTCCAGCCCAGACCCGTGACCAGCGCCCTCGAGCATCTCGCGCATCGCCGAGAGCCGGTCGCCGTAGAAGCCGGAGCAGTTGCCGATCCGGATCGGGTCAGCCACGAGGAGGACGCCCCTCCCCGGACGGACCCGCGAAGCACTGGGCGATGTCGAGCCACCGATCGGCGTCCTGGCCGACCGCGACGAGAGCGGTGTCGGCACGGTGGATCCGTTGGGTGACGAGGAGGCAGAAGTCGTACGCCGGCCCGGTCACGGTCTGAACCGCATCGCGCGGCCCCCACGTCCAGATCTCGCCCGAGGGCGCGGTCAGCGACACGAGGAACTCCTCTTGCGGCGCGGGCTCGCCGTGCACGGCGAACGCGAAGCTGCGCGTGCGGACACCGAGGTGGGCGACGTGCTTGATCCGGTCGCTGACCTCGGGCTCGATCCCGAGCGCGGCGTAGACGTCGAGACCGTGCGCCCAGGTCTCCATGAACCGCGCGGTCGCCATCGAGGTCGCCGACATGGGCGGGCCGTACCAGGGCATCCGCTGACCCTCCGGGTAGGACCGGAGCACCTCGGCGAGCCTGCCGCGGGCGGCTCGCCAGCGGGCCAGCAGCTCATCGGCCGGCGCGGCGGCTGCGGCCTCTGCACCCTGGTCCACCGCGTGCTCAGGGTCTTCGAGTGCCTGGAGGACCAGGGCGTCCCAGGCCTCCTTGTCGGTCGCCGCCGCAGTCGCCGCCTCGTCGGTCCAGGCCAGGTGGGCGACGACGGTCGCGACGTCCCAGCCCACGGCCGGCGTCGGCGCGTGCCAGCCGGCCTCGTCGAGGGGCACCACGGCCGACTCCAGCCGGTCGCCCTCGGCGGCCAGGTCCGCGAGCACGCTCTCGAGCAGAGCGTTCACGAGAGCGCCTCGTCGAGCGTGACCGCCCAGCGGTCGAGGATGCGCTTGCGGCGCCGGGCATCGTCGGTGATCGTGTCGGCCAGTCCCAGGCCGCGCACCAGGTCGAGGGTCGCCTGCACCAGCTCGCGCACGCCCGCCCTGGACTCGTCGGCCCCCAGCAGCTCGACGGTCATCCGGTGGGTCTGGCGCCCGACGCGCTGCTCCAGTGGCACCACGGCCCGCCGCAGCGCCTCGTCGGTGCGCGCAGCCACCCAGAGCTCCAGCGCCGCGGTGAAGACCGGGGAGGTGAAGTGGTCGGCCAGCAGCTCGAGCACGGCGCGAGTACGCCGCGCCCCCCGCGGCAGCCTGCGCTCGGCCGCCGCTGCGAGCTCGACGCCACGCACCTCGGTGACGTGCGCGACGGCCGCGACCACGAGGTCGTTCTTGGTCGGGAAGTGGTGGAGCTGCGCCCCGCGCGACACGCCCGCCCGTTGGCTGACCAGCGTCGTGGACGTGCCGGCGAACCCGCGCTCCACCAAGCAGCTCGACCGTCGCCTCCATCAGCCGCGCCCGCATCGCGCGGGTGCGCTCCTCCTGCGGGACGCGAGCGGTGACGGCCGGCACCCACCCATCGTGGCGGCGTACGAACAAACAGTCAAGCCTGCTTGTTTGTGCGCGCGTCAGTCGAGCCGGGCCACGAGAGGCAGCCGGGAGCGCGCCGTCAGCCCGACGATCGCGGCAGTGACGAGCGGCAGCACCACGACGAGACCCAGGATCATCGACCACGGGATGTCGACGAAGTGGCTGGGCAGCTCGTTGCCGCGTGCGTCGAGGGCATTGGACATGAACTCGGTCGAGGTGAGCGGATAGGTGATCGCGATGCCGGGGATGAAGCCGACGGCCGCACCCAGCAGGGCACCGACGAACCCGACCACCAGCGCGTACGACGCCGCGACGCCGCGCCGAGTGCGGGGCGCCGCCCCGACGGCCGACAACGTGGCGAGGTCAGGTCGCGCATCGGACAGCGCCAGGAACGTCGCCGTCAAGGTGCCGCCGATCATCAGCACGGCGCCGAGGCCGAACAGGATGCCCAGCAGGATCAGGGTCTCGTCGTCCTCCTGGTAGCCGCGCTCGACGTAGAACGAGGCGCGGTTGCTCATCCCCTGCACCAGCTCGCGCAGGTCCTCCTCGGCGGTCTCGCTGAGACCCCGTGCGTCGAGCAGGAGCCCGGCGGTGGCCGGGCTGAGTCCGAGCTCGTCGAGCGCACCGTCCGGTGCGACCGCGGCGCCGGGCGCCAGCCCCCTGACCTGGAGGAAGTACGCCGGGAGCTCGACGGGGCCGAGCCGTCGCGGCCCCTCGGAGCCGTCGGAGTAGACCCGGCCCGTCACGCGGATGCGGTCGCCGTCGACCGGGTCGGAGGTGAAGACGACCAAGCCGCCACGTCGGATGGTCTCTCGCGCCTGCTCGAGGTCGTCCTCGTCGACCGGCGTCGCCAGCTCGAGCATGTCCTCGCCGACCAGCACGCTGCCGAACGACCCGCTCATGTCGATGGCCAGGGTCTCCCGCCCCTGCACCTCGGGTCGCCGTAAGCGCAGCTCGGTGAAGGTGTCGTCGCTGACGTAGGGGTCGTAGGACTTCACCTCGCTCACCGCGACCTCCGGGGCAACGTTCCCGACAAGCCGGGTGTAGGCACCCCAGTCGACGTCAGACTCGAAGACCGAGATGGTGCCCAACCCGAGCCCGTAGCTCGGCTGGTAGGTCGCCTCGGACTCTGCCGCGTCACTGGCGTTGCCGATGCCGAGCGCCACCACGCCGGCCACGGTGGCGGCCACGGCCGCGACGGCCGGCACGGTGCGGGTGCGATGGCGGGCCGCGTCGCGGACGGCGTAGCGAGCCACCAGCGGCAGTCGCCGGCCCAGCCTGGCCAGCGTGGCGACGACCACGGGGACGAGCAGGATCATGCCGAGCACGGCCACGACAGCGGAGCCGGCGATCAGCACGCTGCCGTCGCCGGTCTGCGTCGCGCCGGCCACCGACCCGGCGATCCCCGCACCCACGAGGACGAGACCGAGCAGGGGCGACCGCAGGCTGGGCTTGCGGTCGCCGCGACGACCGGCGAGCACCGCCACCACGTCCTGCCGGGAGGCGATCCACGCCGGAACCACGGCGGCCAGGAAGGCGCTCAGCAACCCGAAGCCCGCCACCATCGCCAGGTGCAGCGGGCTGACCTCGAACGGGCCGAGCCACGAGTCGGAGAAGTGCTGGACGACGGGCAGCAGGCCCCACCCGGCAACGACACCGAGGACGACGCCGAGCAACGCGGCGGCGCCGCCGAGCACCAGCCCTCCGGCGAGGATCACGCGGCGCGCCTGCTTCGGCGTACCTCCGCTGGCGGCCATCAGCGCCAGGGTCCGCGCCTGCCGCCGGGCCCCGACTGCGAACGCCGGCCCTGCGAGCAGGACCACCTCCAACAGGGCCATCGCCACGACCAGCACGATGACGGCGATCCAGGCGGCATCGACCTCGGACTGGTACTGACGGATCTCAGCAGGAAGCGCGGAGTCGGGCGGCGGGTCCTCGATGACGGCACGCGAGAGCACGAGCGCGCCGACGCGGTTGAGGGCTCGCACCTCGTCCCACGACACGGGCCCGCCGCCGACGAGCCAGCGGTGCTGACCGTGGGTGTCGACGCCGAGACCGCCGAGCCCGGACACGATGCGCGGGTAGTTGCGGGAGGTCGTGCGACTCCGCGATGCCCACGACCGTCGTGGTGGGCCCCTCGTCCAGGGTCAGCTCGGACCCGATGGCGAACCCCTTCTCGGCCAGTGCCGCGTTGACGACCACCTCGCCGGCCGACTCCGGCCAGCGGCCCGAGGTCACCTCGAAGAGGCCCTCGACGAGGGGTGAGGCGACGTCGAGCTCGGTCGGCCTCGGCGTCGACCACGCCGCGAGTCGGTCGTCCACACGCACGGCGCCCTCGCGGATCTCGGCGGCGGGTACGTCGCGCCCGAGCGTCTGCCGGACCCTCTCCATCGTCGCCGCACCGCTCGCCCCCACCCCACGACGCGCTCTGCTCGTCGTCGAAGCCCTGCAGCACCTGGCCGGCGTCGGCCGGGGCGGTGATCCGCGCGTCTGACGAGCCGAGCCGCCGGTCGAGCGACTCGACGCTGTTGACGTCGTTGGTCAGGTAGACCACGTCGGCGGCGCTGACGGCCAGCACCGGCAGCGCGATCATCACCAGCACCAGGATGCTGCGGCCCTGGTGGCGCAAGGCATCGCGCCGGGCCAGCCGCAGCGCCGGCTTCCAACCGGCCATATCAGCTGGGACCCAGACCCGTGACCAGACGCGTGACCGGACTCGACGAGGGTCTCGACGGCGTCGACGCCGGTCTCGTCGACCACCACGCCGTCGCGCAGGAACACCACGCGGTCGGCCCAGGCGGCGTGCCG
The DNA here is from genome assembly GCA_963814935.1 of uncultured Actinomycetota bacterium. GTDB lineage: Bacteria > Actinomycetota > Actinomycetes > Propionibacteriales > Nocardioidaceae > Nocardioides. The sequence goes on from CAWFEZ010000012.1 coordinate 75,995, forward strand.
GGCCTCGTGGGTGACGAGCACGCCGGCCGCGCCGGCGTCGCAGCGGGCCCGCAGCAGCCGGAGGATCTCCTCGCCGGTGTCGGTGTCGAGCGCGCCGGTCGGCTCGTCGGCCAGGATCAGCCGGCGGTCGCCGACGATGGCGCGGGCGATGGCCACGCGCTGCTGCTGGCCGCCCGACATCTCGTCGGGGAACCGGTCGGCGAGGTCTTCGATGCCGACCTCGGCGAGCGCGGCGCTGGCGAGCTTGCGGGCGGCGCCGGAGCGTTCGCCGTCCAGCTCGCGCGGGAGCGCGACGTTCTCGGCGGCGGTGAGGGCGGGGATCAGGTTGAAGTCCTGGAAGACGTAGCCGATCGACGTACGCCGCATCCGCGCGCGGCCGCTGTTGCCCAGGGTCGCGAGGTCGGTGCCCTCGACGATGACCGCGCCGCTCGTGGGCGAGTCGAGGCCTCCGGCGAGGGTCAGCAGCGTCGACTTGCCCGAGCCCGACGGTCCCATCACCGCGACCAGCTCGCCCGCCGTGGCGCGGAAGCTGACGGACCTCAGCGCGTGCACCTCGGTGGCTCCCTCGCCGTGGATGCGGGTGACCTGGTCGAGGTGGAGGACGACGGGGTTCTCGTTCATCGGAGCGCCTCCTCGTCGGACTGCTCGGTCGCCCGGTTTCGTGACGGGCGCTGCGCGCCCTCCTCAACCAGCGTGGCGCGTCGGCGGCAGCGCGGCGCGACGCGGGCCTCGCAGTGGTCGAGCCAGCGGATCTCGGCCTCGGCCGCGAAGACGAGCGAGTCGAGGACCAGGCTCCACGCGAGGTCCTCGTCGCCGCCGTTGCGCTTGAGCCGGGTGTAGTCCTGGAGGGCGGTCATCGTCGCCGAGCGCTGTTGCTGGATGACGGCTGCCGACGTCGACGCCGGGGACGGTGACGGCGAGCGCCAGCTTGATGGCCAGCTCGTCGCGCGGCGGCTGGGTGCGGGCGACCGGCGTGGTGAACCACGCGGCGGCCTCCTCGCGCCCGCCGCCGTCGCGACGTACACGACGTGCAGCCTTCGTCGTCGGCCCCCGTGCCCGCGACGAAGCCGTCACGCTCGAGCCGGGCGAGCGTCGTGTAGACCTGCCCGACGTTGAGCGGCCAGGTGGCGCCGGTGCGTCGTTCGAACTCCGCCCGGAGCTGGTAGCCGTACATCGGCCCCTGCTCCAGCAGCGCCAGCAACGCGTTCCTGACCGTCATGTCCGGCCTCCCGTGATGGATACCGGGTATGTATACCACGTATGCACGAGCCTGCATGGTGGTCAGTGGTATAGCCCGTCGGGGCGTTTGAGCGAGGAATGGGTCGGCGGGGCTGTTGCCCTCTGTTTAACTTCTCTACGGCGACGGGGGTCGCTCTTTACCCGAGCTGTGGGGGAACGTAGAAAGAGATCCACCCATGTTCCTCGGGAAGACCCCTTGTCGCCGCCATCGGTCGCAGTCGCCGTCGCCGCGGCTCGACACGGCGTACGCCGCGGGGTCACCCGTGCCCGCGTCGCGGACGCCGACCTCATCGCACTGAGCAGACGCGCCTGCTCGGTGCCCGTGCTGCGCCAGTAGCCCCGGGTCGTTCCCCCCGACCGCCCCCCACCCGGGGCTACTGGCGCTGTCGCTCCCTGGTCGAGCAGCGCCGTCTGCGTCTGACCGGCAGACGCGCAGCCATATGCTGGGCCATGCTCACGGGGCCGCGGTTCGCCATCTACCGACGCATCCTGGCCGGCGCGCTGAGCCGCGGGTTCAAGGACCATCCGATCGAGCCGCTGGCCCAGCCCGTCGACACCGAGATCGACCACGTCGCTCACGATGACCTCTGGCCGGACCTCCCGCTGCCCGGCGTCCGCGTGGCGGCCTCATTCATCCCCTCGGACCACGCCGAGCGACGTCGCACCAAGATCCGGTTGCAGATGTGGCTGCGTGGCCTGCTGGTGGACCTGGCGCCGAAGGACACCGCCCCGGTGCCGGACGACGAGCGCGCGTTCCTCGAGGCCGTGTACCCCGCGGCGTTCGACAAGGCAGGCGTACGCCGGCCGGTACTGCCGCCCGAGCTGCGCGGGCGGCCCGGGGCTCCCGCCGACGTGCTGGCGGAGCTGGTCGTGCGCGGCCCGTTCGGCTCCTACCTCCGGCGCCCGACGGCGGAGGAGGTCGCGGCCGGAGAGGCCGCCGAGGAAGAGTACGTCGTGGACCTCGCCCACTACCTCGGCCACCCGGCCAAGCCCGGGCTGCTGCGTCCCGGCGGCAAGGCGGTCTTCACCGCGTCGGAGTCCGGGCTGGCGACGCGCGCGGTGATCCGTGACGACGACGTCGCCCCGGAGCTCACGCGCCGCGCGATGGTCGCCGGTCTCACCGAGGACATGACGAACTTCCGGCACAACCTGGGCACCCACAACGTGGTGCTCACCGACGTGGCCATCGCCTCCATCAACCGGCTCCCGGCCCGGCACCCCGTCAGGCGCTTGCTCCAGCACACTTTCCACACGCTGCTCATCGGCAACCTCGAGAACTGCAACGCCCACTTCGCCGGCCCCAAGAGCTTCTCGGTGACCCTCTTCTCGCACGACGCGAGTGAGGTCGCCGCTCTGGCGGCGCGGCACCTGCGTGACTTCGACCTGCTCGACCTGAGCCCGGACCTGCACTTCGAGCGGCGCGGTACGACCCACACGCCGTTCCCCTACCCCTACCGCGACAACATGCTCGAGCTGTGGGCCGCGAACCTCGACTACGCGCGCGCCTACGTCGCCGTGTACTACCCCGACGACGCCGCCGTGCGTGCCGACAACGAGCTGATGGCCTGGGCCGACGAGCTCGACCGGCTGTTACCGAACCCCGTCGCACGGCCGGACGGGCTCACCCGCGACTGGGTGGGCCGGGTGTGCGCGACGGTGATCCACCTGTCCACGGTCGAGCACGACATCCTCAACAACGTGGTGTGGGACTACACGACGTTCGGCTTCGCCGTGCCCTGCGTGGTGCCGGCCTCGGGCGAGCACATGGATCGGCTCCGTGCGCTGGACATGATCGCCGTGCTGTTCGTGACCTGGCGTCCGTTCAACATGCTCTTCGACTCCCACGTCGAGGACATGGCCCCCGACGAGGCGGGACGACGGGTGATGCTGGCCTGGCTCGACCGGCTCCGCGGGATCCAGGCCGCGATGGAGGCCAGGGGCCACGACCCGTCTCTCGCCTACCCCGCGAACTTCAACATCAGCATCACGAACTGACCCGCTTCGGCGAGTCAACGGTAGGTGAGCAGATCTCCGGACAGGTGGCCGTGCTCGTTGAACGACACCAGGGTGTGGCCGCGGCGGCCGACGACGACCTTGGTGACCGAGGCGTTGACGACGACGGGCGCGATCCGCCGGTACGCCGCGGGCGACTCCAGGAGGTGCGCGACGACGACCGACACGGGACCCGCGGAGGTCACCACGACGGTGGTGCCGTCGCCGAGCGCCTCGAACCCGGCGAGGACCCGGTCGCGGAAAGCCGGTCCACGGCTCGGCGTAGTCGTGGTCGTGGTCGCCGGACAGCCAGCGGGCGGTGGCCTTCTCGAACCAGGCCTGGAACTGCCTCGCGTCCGGCTCGCCGTCGAACTCGGGCGGGTGGGCGTCGAGCACCCCCTGGTGGTCCATCTCGTCCCACCGCTCGTCGACCGAGGGCGCCACGTCCCAACCGGCCGCCTGGACCAGCAGCTCGGCCGTCTCACGCTGCCGCCGCATCGCGCCGTGCACCACGACCCGGACCGGTACGTCGGCCAGGCAGGCCCCCACGGCCGCGGCCTGCCGCTCGCCCAGCGGCGAGAGCACGTCGTAGTCGGCCGCACCCCACGACGCCTGGCCGTGGCGGACCAGCAGCACCTGACCCACGGTCAGAGCCCCAGGATCCGGCGGCAGCGCTGCTCGAGGTAGGCGACCGCCGGGCCGAAGACGGCGTAGGCCTCGTTGTGGGTCTGTCCGTGGGCGTAGCGGTACCAGATCTGCTGCGCGATCACGGCGAGGCGGAACAGGCCGAAGACCTCGTAGAACCGCCACTGCTCGGGCGTCACGGACAGGCCCGTGCGGGAGGCGTAGTGCTCGACGATCTCCCGGCGGGTCCACATGCCCGGCTCGCTCGACGGCTGGCGGCGGAACTGCTGGAAGAACTCGTCGTCGCCGGCCTCGACCCAGTAGGCCAGCGCCCCGCCGAGGTCCATCAGCGGATCGCCGACGGTGGCCATCTCCCAGTCGAGGACCCCGGTGACCTCCAGCCGGTCCGGCGACAGGACGAGGTTGTCGAACCGGAAGTCGTTGTGGATCACGCACTGCCCGACGTCGGCGGGCTGGTGCGCGTCGAGCCACGCGGTGACCGGCGACCAGTCGCCGAGGTCGTCGGTCGCCGCCCTCGCGAGCCGGTCGGTCCACCCGGCGACCTGGCGCGCGACGTAGCCCTCGCCGCGGTTGAGAGCGGCCAACGCCGGGATCGCGGACACGTCGACGGCGTGGAGGTCGACGAGCACGTCCCAGGCCCGCTCGCACAACGTCGAGACCTGCTCGGCCGTGGCCTCGAAACCCAAGCGCCGCCTGGGGATCGTGCCCTCCAGCCGCTCCATGACGTAGAAGTCCGAACCAATCACCGACGCGTCGCGGCACAGCCCGACCATCGTGGCGACGTACGGGAAGACCGGCGCCAGTGCAGCCTGGATGTCGTGCTCGCGCGCCATGTCGTGGGCGCTCCTGGCCTTCGCGCCGACAGGTGGACGACGCAGGATGAGGTCTCTGGAGTCCCACTCCAACAAGTAGGTCAGGTTGGACGCACCCCCCGGGAACTGCCGCACCCGTGGCGTCCCGACCAGCTCAGCGGCGTACGCCGGCGCGTGCTCCCGCAGCCACGCGGCGACGGCCGCGACGTCGAAGGCGTCCTCGTCGCGGACAGGGCGGCTCTCGTCGCGGGTGCTCACACGTCCTCGCCTGCGAGCCGGTGCAGCTTGGTGGCCTGGGCACGCATCATCAGCTCATAGTTCATGCGATCGGTCTGCTTCATCTTCCAGGCGCTCTGCGCGGCGACGTCGGGGACGATCAGCTCGTGGCCGGCGTCGACACCGGCGATGACCGACGCCGCGATGTCGTGGGCGGTCAGCGGCGAGGACTCGACGAGGTGTGCCACCACGCCGGCCAGGGTGGTGTCGGCTCCCTGGAGGGAGTCCATCAGGTTGGTGCGGAAGTACGACGGGCAGACGACGCTCGCGCGGACGCCGTACGCCGCCAGCTCGTGGCCGGTCGTCTCGGTGAGCGCGACGACGGCCGCCTTGACCGCGTTGTAGGACGCCATGCCGGCCGGATGCACGAGACCGGCGAGGGAGGCGACGTTGACGATGTGCCCGGACCGCTGTCGCTTGAACAGAGGCACGAACGTCCGCGTGCCGCGGACGACGCCGAACAGGTTGATCTCGGTGATCCAGCGCCACTCGTCGAGCGTGGCGATGTCGAGGCGGCCGCCGCCCGCGACGCCGGCGTTGTTGACCAGGATGTCGAGCCCGCCCCAGCGGGTTTGCACCTCCTCGAAGGCGGTGGCCCAGTGGTCGTCGTTCGGTGACGTCAAGGGTCAGGTCGACGTCGTCGCCGGCGAGGTCCGTCGCGAGCACGTCGTCGCCGCGCAGCCGCCAGGCCCGCGTCAGCGCCGCGCCGAGCCCCGAGGCGGCGCCGGTGACGAGGATCCTCATCTTTGGGGTCCCCGCGGAAGCGTGAGCGGAAGGAGCGAAGCGGGGGGAGCGAGCGCTTTCGTGGGGTATTCATGCGTGCTTGCCCAGCTCGAGGCGAGCGACCATGCCTCGATGCACCTCGTCGGGGCCGTCGGCCAACCGCAGCGTGCGCGCGTTGACGAAGGCCATCGCGAGCGGGAAGTCGTCGGACATCCCCGCGCCGCCGTGCACCTGGATGGCGAAGTCGATCACCTGTTGGGCGACGTTCGGGACGACCACCTTGATCTGGCTGACCTCCGACAGCGCGTTCAGCGGCCCGCCCTGCGTCGAGCTTCCACGCGGCATTCAGGACCAGCAGCCGCGCCTGGTCGATGGCGATCCGGGCGTCGGCGATCCGCTCGCGGTTGCCGCCGAGGTCGACGAGTCGCTTGCCGAACGCCGTACGACTCGTGCCCCGCTTGATCGCGAGCTCGAGCGCCAGCTCGGAGAGGCCGATCAGCCGCATGCAGTGGTGGATCCGACCCGGGCCCAGCCGGCCCTGGGCGATGGCGAAGCCCTGACCCGGACCGGAGATGACGTTGGCCAGGGGCACGCGGACGTCGGTGAACGACACCTCGCCGTGGCCGATCGGCTCGTCCTGGTAGCCCATCGTGGACAGCAGCCGCTCGACCTTCACCCCGGGCGCGTCCCGAGGTACGAGCACCATCGAGTGGCGCTGGTGCCTGTCGGCGTCGGGGTCGGTGACGCCCATGAACACGAAGACCTTGCAGTCAGGGTGACCGACGCCGGTGGTCCACCACTTGTGCCCGTTGACGACCATCTCGTCGCCGTCGACGACGCAGGTGGCCTCCATGTTGGTGGCGTCGGACGACGCGACTCCCGGCTCGGTCATCGCGAACGCCGACCGGATGCGGCCGTCGAGCAACGGCTCGAGCCACTCCTTGCGTTGCTGCTCGGAGCCGTAGCGCAGCAGCACCTCCATGTTTCCGGTGTCGGGGGCGTTGCAGTTGAGGACGATCGGCGCGATCGCCGAGCGCCCGGTCAGCTCGGCGATGGGTGCGTAGTCGACGTTCGACAGCCCCTCGCCGCCGTCGGTACCGAACCGCGCGGCGTACTCGCCGGCGTGCTCCTTCGGGAGGAAGAGGTTCCACAGCCCTTTCGTCCTGGCCTTGGCCTTGAGGTCCTCGAGCACCGGCAAGGGAGTCCACTGCGTGCCGGTCTCGCGGGCGGCGGCCAGGTCGCGGTGGTACTGCGGCTCGACCGGCTCGACCTCCTCGGCCATGAACGCCCTGACCTTCTCGGTCAGCTCGGCGGCCCGGGGCGAGGGGGAGAAGTCCATGCCGGGCAGGCTAGTCGCACGCAAATCTGGTGCACAGGCAACCTGCGGACCGCCCTCATACGTCAACCAGGCAGAGGAGGACGGATGCGAGACAAGAATCGGGACAAAGAGTTCGAGGAGTTCGTCGTGGTCCAGCGGGGCCCGTTGCTCCGGACGGCCAGGCTGCTCACGGCAGGCGACGACGCGTTCGCCGAGGACCTCGTGCAGACCACGTTGACCCGGCTGTACGTCGCGTGGCCGCGCGTCCGCCGGGTCGGCAACCCGGTCGGCTACGCGAGGACCAGCCTGACCCACGCGTTCGTCGACGAGCGCCGACGGCCATACCGCCGGGAGTCGCCGACCGACGTCGTCCCGGACACCGCGACGTACGACGACCAGGCCGGCGGCGGGGACCTCGCCGTGCTCGCGGCACTGGCCGCACTCCCTCCACGGCAGCGTGCGGTCGTCGTACTGCGGCACTGGCTGGACCTGGACGTGGCCGAGACGGCACGGCTCTTGTCGTGCACGACCGGCACGGTGAAGTCCCAGAACGCCAAGGCTCTCGACCACCTGCGCACCGCGCTCGAACCCACCACCACCAGAAGGAACTGACATGGACCAGCTGACCACCCTGCTCGACCGGGCCGCCGGCCCGGCGCCGCACTCCGACGCCGTGAGCGACCTTGCCCGAGGCCGCCGCGCACTCGCCCGCAGCCGCCGCCGCCGCGCAGCAGTCGCCGTACTCGGCGTCACCGCCGCGAGCGTCCTCGTGGGCGCCGTCGCCCAGACCCTGCAGCCGGCGCCCGAGCCCACCGTCGTCACAGGGCCTTCGTCCTCGTCGAACCCGGAGCCCTCGGATCCCGTCACGGCCGGGCCCTTTACGTTCGCGGCACCGCCCGAGGGCTGGTCGGTGCAGTCTGCTGGCCCCACCGGGGTCACGTTCGCGCCCGACGCCGGCGGCGTCGACGACGACCCGAACAGCTACGTGGGCAAGCTCGTGTTCTACCTGGAGAACAACAAGCAACGCGGTGAGCACACGACGTACGACGGCCGCGACTTCTGGGTCCGCCACAGCGACGGCGAGGCTCCCGACCCCGAGGACCTCATCCCGCTCGACGACCCGGCCGACAACTCCGACGCCCAGGGGGCAGACCCGCGCCAGCCCGAGAGCCTCCCTGCGTACACCATGATCAGCACGCGTATCCCCGGACGCGACGGTGGCAGTCTGACCGTGCAGTACCCCGACAGCACCGGCTTCACCGAGGAGCAGATGGTGGAGTTCCTGGCCAGCGTCGAGGTGGGACCCGGCGCCGAGCTGAGCTACGGCTGAGCCGACTTGGCGTGGGTTCCTGACCTCTCGCCAGCTCCGCGGCTCGGAGGACGGCGCGCAGTACATCCGGGCCAGCGAAGTGCGGACTTGTCGTGGGTTTCCTGCACTTGTCGTGGCTCCCTAGCCCCAACAAGTGAAGATTTCCCGGTCGACCGGGGAAATCTCACCAGCTACGCCGCGACCGTCATCACCACGCGGGCGCGCTCGGCGGGGTCCTCCCAGACCCGGGCGGCGCGCACCAGACGGAAGCCGGACCAGGCCACGAACGGGACCGTGACCAGCAACGACCAGCGCCAGTCCGGGACCCGCGCGAGCATCGAGAAGGCCAGTCCGGTGAAGGTCGTGGACAGGGCGAGGCGGGTCGAGTAGCCGACCATCACCATGGGCGGTGCGGGCGTCGCACGGGCGGAACGCATGTCGACGGGGTACGGCCGCTGCCACGACCAGCGCATGCCGGCCGCGACGACCTGCACGGTGACGACGAGGACCAGGCACGCGATGGCGGCCAGCTCGTGAGCCTGGGGTACGCCGGCCCGCAGGGCCGCGAGCACGATCGTCATCGCCGACGCGACGAGCAGGAACTCGCTCAGCACCAGCACCCGCGCCGCGAAGACCTGCGAGGGCCGAGCCGGCAGGCTCTCGCGCCACAGCAGGCCACGTCCGTCGAGGCACCAGCCGTTGACGCCGAAGAGCAGCACCCCGCCCGACGCCACCAGGCCGGGCAGGATCGTCATCGACTGCCACGACATGTTGCCGACGATCGCGACCAGCCCGGGACCGACACCCAGCACGGTGATGCCGCGACGCATCGGGACCGAACGCCAGATCGAGCCCCGGTCGAGACGCATCAGCATGCCGATCACCGTGCCCGCCGTGCGGCGGGCGGCGTACTGGCCGCTCTCGACGCGGGCCTCGTCGAGTGGCGGCCGGCGCGCTGCCAGGTGGGCGGGCACGGCGCCGATCGCGACCGCGACGACGATCGACACGGCCAGCAGCAGGGCGACGGTGACCCAGTCGGCCCCGAAGCCCCGCGTCGCGCGGGCGACGACCGCAACGGTGGGCAGGCGGTCGAGGAAGTCGGTGAGGGTGCCGCGCACCTGCATCACGGCCGCCGCGGCGGCGAAGGCGAGCACCATGGCCCGCACGACCCAACGGCCGTGGCGCCGGCGCCGGATGGCCTCCATCGTCCACGCGACGATCTGCGCCGCGGAGGTCGCGGCCGCCACCCAGAGCAGGATGACGATCTGGGCCGGGGCTACGTCGTCGAGGGGCAGCGCGTAGGCGGCCGAACCGAGCATGGCCCAGGTCTGGAGCAGCCACGCGATGTTGAGCGGCGCCATCAGCAGCGCGCCCAGGTGGTCGGTGGTGGGGCTGACCGGGAAGGCGACGCCCTGGTCGCGGTTGAGCAGCTCGCGGCCGCCGCCCGAGGCGACCGACGAGACGACGGTGAGCAACAGGAACCCCGCAAAGATGGTCGGCAGCAGCAGCACCACGTCGCGGGCCTTGCCGTCGAGGTCGCGGGCGCCCGGCAGCAGCATCGGCAGCGTGCAGGCGGCCAGGGTGATCGCCGCCAGGATCCCGGCCGTGAGAGGGAGCGCGCGCCGGCGTCGTACGGTGCCCGCCCGGAAGCGCACGAGGTGGCCGACGTCGACGACGGCGCGCCGCGCGGCGGCGACCCGGCTCGTACGCCGCCTGGTGGCGCTCGTCGTACCCGCCGAGCCTGCGCCCGCGTCAGTCGAGGAGAGCCCGGTAGGCACGGGCCCCCTCCTCCCCCGCCATCTCGGCGGAGCCGACGGTCGCGACCCGCGAGCCGCCGCGCAGCACGAGCACGTCGGTGCAGGCCTGGATGGCCAGCTCGCGCAGGTGGGTGGAGACCAGGATGCAGGCGCCGCGCGCGCGGGCGTCGGCGATGACCTCCATGGTCGCCTCGACGCCGATCGGGTCCACGCCGTCGAAGGGCTCGTCGAGCAGCAGCAGCCTGGGCTCGTGGAGCGAGGCGAGCACGACGCTGAGGCGGCGGCCCATGCCGTGGCTGAACCCGCCGGTGATCCGATGGGCGACGCCGCCGAGCTCGAAGCGCTCGAGCAGGTCGCGGGCGCGGTCCTCCCAGTCGTGCGAGCCGCCGGAGGCGCGCAGAGAGCTGGAGGTGCTCCCACGGCGTCGCGCGCGGGACGAGCCCGCCGACATCGGGGCAGTAGCCGCTGAGCTGCTTGACCTCGAGGGTGTGCTTGCGCAGGTCGAGGCCGTCGACGAAGACCGACCCGGCGGTCGGCGGCACCAGGCCCGCCAGCACCCGCATGGTCGTGGACTTGCCGGCTCCGTTGCGCCCCAGCAGCGCGGTGGCCTGGCCGGCGTACGCCTGGACGTCGATGCCGGCGACCGCCTCCACCTCGCCGAAGCGCACGTGGAGACCGCGGATGTCGACGACCGGCTGGCTCACCCGGAGAATTCTGCCTGCCCGATGGCGGATCGGTCAGTGGTTTGGTGAAGCCGGCCGCGACCTGTCGGTACTGCCCGTCAGGCCGGTCCCCCACCGACGCCGATCTCGTTGCCGTCGGGGTCGCGGTAGGTGATCTTGCGGACGCCGTTGTCGTAGGTCTCGCGCTTGGCCGGCTCCACGCCGCGCGAGGACGCGGCGGCGACGAACCCGTCGAGGTCGTCGACGAACAGCGTCACGAGCGCATGGCCGGCCCGCTCGGGGTGCAGCACGGCGTAGACGTAGCGGTGCTCCCCGAGCGTCCACACCCGCTCGGTGTCGTTGGGGTCGAAGGACTCCACGTCACCGAGCAGCTGCGGATACCACTCGAGCGCCCTCCCGAGGTCGCTCACGGGCAGGCCGGCGAACAGGTCGATCGTCACGCGCTCAGTGAGGCAGCGGGTAGGCAACCCCGTCCATCGCGGCGGTCGGGGTGATGCCCATGGCCTTCAGGATCGTCGGCATGACGTCGACCGAGCGCACGGGATTCTTGATGTCCCGGCTGCCCAGCCCGGCGCCTGCGAAGACGATCGGGATCTGCTGGGTCGCCCGCTGGATGCCGCCGTGGTCGCCGGCGACGGAGTACGTCGTGTCGTCGGGCAGCGTGGCGATCAGGTCGGGTCCGTAGTCCGCGGCCTGGGTGTCGACCAGCTCCTGGGCGTGCTGCTCGAACCACTTGCGCTCGGCCTTGGTGGGCATCAGGTCCCAGCGGACCGGGGAGACCAGGGTGAAGTGGTCGCCGTCGCGCCGCCACACCGCGGTGACGTCGGGCATGTCCTCCATGATCCCGGCGGCCTCGGCGACCTTCTCGGCCGACTGGTCCAGCAGCCACACGTTGAGCGAGGAGTCGCTGTAGGACAGCCCGAGGTTGTCGGTGTCGACCAGCGGCTGGAGGGCCGGCTGGGGCCGGTTGTAGTTGGCTGATGTCGTTCTCGACGTCGCCGTAGTACCAGTTGTAGAAGCCGTAGTTGAGCTCCGGGTCGTAGGTGCCGTGGAAGTGCCCTCGGCGGCGGCCACCGATCCGTGGTCGGCCGTCAGCACGACGAGGGTGTTGTCGAGGTCGCCGCTCTCCTCGAGGGCGTCCATGATCCGGCCGACCTGGGCGTCGGCGGTCGCCGTCGCGAACTCCATGTGGGTCTTCGGGTCGCCGTCGGGACCTTCGCGCCTCCGGGTCGTCGACGCCGCCCCACATGTGCGCGGCCTTGTCGACGCCCGGGAGGCTGACGAACAGGCCGGTCCAGCCCGGGTCGTTCTCCATGATGTCGAGCGTCGCGTCGGTCGCCCACAGGTCGCCGCCCTCGTGACCCGGCTCGTCGCCGACGAGGTAGCGGTCGTCCTGGGCGAAGTACAGGCTGGCCGGCTCCTTGTAGGTGTCGTAGGTCTTGTTGCGCTCGACGTAGTAGCGGGTGCCGCACTCACCGGTGATGTACGACGGCACGTTGACGCCGGTGGGGCCGCGCAGGCTGCCGTAGATGCGGCCGGGCACGGGCCCGCGGTCTCCGGCACAGGGCAGCGTCACGCTGCCGAAGGTGATCGATCGAGGTCGAGCCGACGCCGCCGAACCCGTAGGCGGCGTACGCCTTGGGGCTGACGGTGTAGACCGAGCCGGTGTCGTTGAGGTAGTCGGCCAGCTTCGGGTAGCCGTAGTGGTCCTGCAGCGCGAAGAGCTCGCTCCTGCCGAAGTTGCTGGTGATGTAGAGCTCCTCGCCCACGTTCGGGCCCTTGGTCGGTCGGTGTCGTTCGGGCAGCACGTCCTCGACGTCGCGGTAGCCCTCGTTGGTCCAGCCCATGTGCTTGGGGAGCAGGCCCGAGGTGAGCACGTTGTGGGTCACGACCGTCACCGAGCCGGTGTGCCCGAGGTAGCCCGTTCGGGCGTGTCGACGTAGTCGCTCCATCAGCGCCTGGACGTTGTCCATGTCGTACTTGTCGACGATCTCCTTGCTCAGCGCGTCGACGAGGATGATCACGACCTTGGTCGGCTTGGCCGGCGGCTTCGCCTGGGCGGCACCCGCCGGACTGGAGCCCGGCGGCAGCGAGCGCGATCGCGGCTCCCGCCGTGAGCATCGAGACCAGCGGACGAGGACGACGTGCCATGGCGGGTTCCCTCCCTCGGCGCGGCTCCCCGCCGCGGCCTTCCGGGCAACGTATGCCCGCAGCGCCCGAACGGGGAAGCCCCCGGGGGCAAAGCCTGGGGCCACCCGTTGGCCAGGACGTCATACGAATCGAGCCGTAGATGGCTCGATTCGTATGACGTTGCGCGCGGTGGCTAGGTCTGCGCGGGCGGGCCGACTCGCGGATGAGCCAGCGGCGCCCGGCCACGGCGGCCGAGCGCCAAGGACGTGAGCACCCGGGCCACGACCGATGGCCGCATCAGTGCGGACGGCGGCTCGACGAGGTTGAGCACGAGGTTGAACGACCGTGCGAGCTGGACGGAGGTGTGGGTGCCCTTGATGACCCGTAGGACGTAGCGGTTCACGTGGTCGGTCCCTCGCGCCTTCGGGCCCACGGTCTTCGGGTGCAAGAAGTCCGCGCCGACCGCGATCGCCCAGGGCGCGTCGATGATCCTGGCCGCCCTGCGGTGGAACCGGCGGGGCAGCTCGTCCGATCGCAGCCCCACCTCTCGGACCGTCTCGCCGAGCGCCGCGGCCTGCAGGGCCGCGCACGCCATGCCCTGCCCGTAGATGGGGTCGAAGCTGCACGCCGCGTCGCCGAGGGCGACGAACCCCGGGAGCAGCTCTGCGAGCTTCTCGTAGTGCCGACGCTGGCTGGACGGGAAGCGGTACGACGCCACCGACGACACCGGCCTCGCTCGCGCCAGGAGCTGGGCCACGGCTGGAGACAGCAGGGTCCGGGCGAACGCCAGGAACTCCTCCTCAGTCGTCCCCGGCACGTCACCGTGCACGCCCGCCAGCGTCACCATCCACTGGTCGTCCTCGACCGGAAGCACCGCGCCCACCCGGAACGAGCGGGGCGGCGAGGTGGCGCACACCAGGAAACTGCCCTCGAAGTCGTCCGCTGAGCGCGCGAGCAGGGCGCTGGCATAGGCGCAGTCGATCGTCACCCGGGACACCGGCGGCGCCAGGGCCCCCGAGGACTCGAGCTGGTGCGACGATGCGCGAGGACCGGCCGGAGCAGTCGACGACGAGGTCCGCCCGGCGAACGGTGTCCCCGACCACGACCCCGGTCACCCGCCCGTCGGTCACGTCGACCCCGTCGACGAGAACGCCGTCCTCCAGCCGCACGTTGTCCAGCGACCTCACCCGGCGTCGTACCACCTGCTCCAGCAACGGCCTGGTCATGCTGAGGACCGACGGCCCCCAGTCGCCCCGCGCGCGGTAGCCGCCGGCCTGGTAGATCCAGGCGCGGGTGCCGTCGACCCGGACCGCGCCCAGGGCCTCGAGCTCCTCGTCGATCCCCGGGAACCACTCCTCCAGAAGGTCCAGGCCGGCAGCCAGCAGGATGTGCAGGTGCTTGCCCTGCGGCACGCGCCCCCGCGGGGAGACAGCGTCGGTGAGCCGCTCGCGCTCCAGGACGACGACCTCGTCGACGAGGGCCGAGAGAGTCCGCGCGGTCAGGAGCCCCGCAACGCTCGCACCGATGACGATCGCGGACGTCACGTTGAGAGTCTGACCCGTTCCAGCAGCTACGGGAAGGTACCTCTGCCAGGCGTCACGCCGGGAAGGTCTCACCCTTCTCCGCCAGCTCGCGCAGGTACGCCGTCGGCCTGAACCGCTCGCCGTACGCCGCGGCGAGCTCGTCGGCACGGGCGACGAACGCCTTGAGTCCGATCTCGCCGGAGGCGGACTCGTAGCCCGTCATGAACTGCGCGGCGCCGCCGGTGTTGGGCGGGAAGCCGATGCCCATGATCGAGCCGATGTTGGCCGCGGCGGCCGAGGTGATCACCCCTTCCTCGAAGCACTTGGCCGTCTCGAGCGCTTCGGCGAAGAGCATCCGGTCCTTGACGTCCTGGAACGGGACGGCGTCAGTGGCGGGCGGGAACTCCTCGGCCAGCCCGGGCCAGACGCGGGTGCGCGCTCCGTCGTCGTACTCGTAGAAGCCGGCGCCCTTGAGCCGCGACGGGCGGCCGAGCTCGACCATCCGCTTCACGACGGCGGCGCCGGGGTGCTCGGCGTACGGGATCCCGTCGCGCTCGGCGGCGTCGGCGGTCGCCTTGCCGATCTTGAGCATCAGCTCCATGTTCAGCTCGTCGGAGAGCTGCAGGGGCCCGACGGGGTATCCCGACTGGGTCGCGGCGCGCTCCAGCGAGACCGGGTGCACGCCCTCGGCGAGCATCGCCAGGCCTTCGTTGACCATGAACCCGATCACCCGCGAGGTGTAGAAGCCGCGGCTGTCGTTGACGACGATCGGCGTCTTGCGGATCTGCTGGACGACGTCGTAGGCCTTGGCCAGCGCCTCGTCGGAGGTTTCCTTGCCCTTGATGATCTCGACGAGCGGCATCTTGTCGACGGGGCTGAAGAAGTGCAGCCCGATGAACGACGGCCGCGCCCCTCGATCCAGGCCGGTCGCCAGCTCGGTGATCGGCAGCGTCGAGGTGTTGGAGCACAGCAGCGCGTCAGCGTTGACGTACGGCGCCACCTCGGCGAAGACCTGGTGCTTGAGGCTCGGGTCCTCGAAGACCGCCTCGATCACCAGGTCGCAGCCCTGGAGATCGGCGGCGTCTGCGGTGGGTGTGATCCGGGCGAGCAGCTCGGACTTCTTCTCCTCGGTGGACCTGCCGCGCGAGATGGCCTTGTCGAGCAGCTTCTCGCTGTAGCCCTTGCCGCGCTCGGCCGACTCGAGCGCGACGTCCTTGAGCACGACATCCATGCCCGCGCGAGCGCACGAGTAGGCGATGCCGGCGCCCATCATGCCCGCGCCGAGGACGGCGACCTTGGTGGCCCTGAAGGTCTCGAAGCCCGTCCGGGCGGAACTTGCCCGCGTTGATCGCCTGGAGGTCGAACCAGAAGGCCTGGATCATGTTCTTGGCGTTCTGACCGACCATCAGGCTGGTGATGTAGCGCGACTCGATGCGCAGTGCGGTGTCGATGTCGACCATCGCGCCCTCGACGGCGGCCGACAGGATCGCGCGCTGCGCGGGGTAGTTCGCGCCCTTGGTCTGCTGGCGCAGCAGCGCGGGGAACGCCGGCAGGAACGCCGCCAGCGCGGGGGACTTGGGCGTGCCGCCGGGCATCTTGTATCCGGGCCGGTCCCACGGGCTCTGCGCGGCCTCGGCGTCGTCGCGGTGCTCGAGGATCCACTTCTTGGCGGCCGGCACCAGCTCGTCGCGCGTCGCCGACCAGCTCGTGCACCAGCTGCTTCTTCAGCGCCTCGGCCGGCTTGAACCGGGTGCCCTGCAGCAGCACGTCCATCAGCGCGCTCTGCAGCCCCAGCATCCGGGTCACCCTGGTGACGCCCCCTCCGCCGGGCAGCAGGCCGAGAGACGCCTCGGGCAGGCCGACCTCGGCCTTCGGGTCGTCGAGCAGGATGCGGTGCTGGCAGGCGAGCGCGATCTCGAACCCGCCGCCGAGCGCCGCGCCGTTGATCGCGGCGACGACGGGCTTGGGCAGCTTCTCCAGGCGGCGCAGGTCGGCCTTCATGCCCTCGACCTCGGCGAAAGATCGGGGTGCGTCCTCGGGCCGGGCCTGCACCATCAACGAGAGGTTGCCGCCCGCGAAGAAGGTCTTCTTGGCGCTGGCCACGACGACGCCCGTGACCGATGCTCGGGGTCGGCGGCCAGCTCGTCGTACAGGCGGTCGACAGCGGCGCGCATGGACCGCTCGACGTAGATCTCGTTCATCGTGTTGGCGCTCGCGTTCGGGTCGTCGAGCGTCAAGGTGACGATGCCGTCGG
Source organism: uncultured Actinomycetota bacterium (assembly GCA_963814935.1). Classification (GTDB taxonomy): domain Bacteria; phylum Actinomycetota; class Actinomycetes; order Propionibacteriales; family Nocardioidaceae; genus Nocardioides. Next base: position 92,656 of record CAWFEZ010000012.1, read on the forward strand.
CGTCCTTGTCGTAGCGGACGGCGGTCGCTTCGCCGGTCGAGCTTGTCGAGACCATCTCGGTCATCAGGAGTCCTTTTCGGTGCAGGGGTTTCGTGACAGGCGCTAGCGCGCCTTCCTCAACCAGCGAGGGGAATTGGGTCAGACGATCTCGACGATGGTGGCGATGCCCATGCCCCCACCGACACACAAGGTGGCGAGGCCGCGGCGCTGGTCACGGCGGCGCAGCTCGTCGATCAGGGTGCCGAGGATCATCGCGCCGGTCGCGCCGAGCGGGTGGCCCATGGCGATGGCGCCGCCGTTGACGTTGGTGACCTCGTGGGTGATGCCCATGTCCTTCATGAACCGCAGGGCCACGGCGGCGAAGGCCTCGTTCATCTCCCAGAGATCGATGTCGCCGACCTCGAGGCCGGCCTTGGCCAGGGCCTTGCGCGCGGCGGGGGCAGGTCCGGTCAGCATGATCGTCGGGTCGGCGCCGGAGACGGCCACCGAGACGATCCGGGCGCGCGGGGTGAGGCCGAGCTCGGTGCCGACCTCCTCGGATCCGATGGCCATGATGGCGGCGCCGTCGACGATGCCGGAGGAGTTGCCGGCGTGGTGCACGTGGTCGATCCGCTCGACCCAGTGGTACTTCTCCAGCGCCACGTCGTCGAAGCCGGCGTCGCGACCCATGTCGGCGAACGACGGCTTGAGGCCGGCCAGGCCCTCGACGCTGGTGTCGGGCCGGACCAGCTCGTCGTGGTCGAGCAGGACGACGCCGTTCAGGTCCTTCACGGGGGCGACGGACTCGGCGAAGTAGCCGTTGGCCCACGCCTTGGCGGCCCGGTGGTGCGACTCGGCGGCGTACGCGTCGACGTCGGTGCGCGACCAGCCCTCGAGGGTGGCGATCAGGTCGGCACCGATGCCCTGCGGGACGAAGCCGGTGCGCAGCGCGGTGGCGGGGTCGGCTGCCCAGGCGCCGCCGTCGGAGCCCATCGGCACCCGGCTCATCGACTCGACGCCGCCGGCGAGGATGAGGTCCTCGAAGCCGGAACGTACTCGGGCCGCCGCCTGGTTGACGGCCTCGAGTCCGCTCGCGCAGAAGCGGTTGAGCTGGACGCCTGCGACTGTCTCGGGGAACCCCGACGCCAGCGCCGCGGTCTTGGCGATGTCGCCGCCCTGCTCGCCGATCGGCGTGACGACACCGAGCACGATGTCGTCGACCCGGCCGGGATCGAGACCCGGGTTGCGCGCCTTCACCTCGTCGAGAACCCCGACGACGAGGTCGATCGGCTTCACCTCGTGGAGTGCGCCGGCCGCCTTGCCCTTGCCGCGCGGCGTCCTCACGTGGTCGTACACGAATGCTTCGGCCGCTGCGTTCCTCATGGGAGCGATTGTGACACTCTTACTGTCATGGTGGTCAACGACGACCTTGTGGATGCGGTCACACTTCTGACGCTCGACGAGCTCACCGACCGGGTCGCGATGTCGGTGCGCAACGTACGTTTCTACACCTCACGGGGCCTGGTCCCGCCGCCGATCCGCCGCGGGCGCTCGGGCTTCTACAGCGCCGACCACGTCGCCCGGCTCGAGCTCGTGCAGGACCTGCAGAGCCACGGGTTCACCCTGTCGGCGATCGAGAAGTACGTCGCCGGCATCCCCGCCAGCGCCACCCCTGCGGACATCGCCCTGCACCGCACGATGCTGGCGCCGTGGCAGGCCGAGCCGCCCGTGCAGCTGACACGTGTCGAGCTGGACAGGCGCGCCGGCCGTGCGCTCAGCGCCGACGACCTCGCCGTGCTGACCACCCTCGGCGTCGTCGCGCCGGCCGGCCGCGGCCGCTACCGGGTGGCGGTGGCCCACCTCTCGGTCGGACTCGGCCTGCTCGACCACGGATTCCCTCCCGAGGCCGCGAAGGCGGCCGCCGAGGTGTACGCCGCCCACGGGCGCGCGATCGCCGAGGAGCTCTACGCCGTGTTCAAGAAGCTCGTCTGGCCGGCGTACAAGGAGTCCGGCGCTCCCCCGGACGCGCTGCGCGAGGTGGTCGAGCGGCTCAAGCCGCTGTCCGTGGCCTCGCTCGTCACGGCGTACGAGGTGGCCATGGACGACACCAAGCGCGAGGGCATCGCCCGCCGTACGATCGGCGGTTGAGGAGCTTGCGAGCCTCGAAACCCCCGATCGCACGCGGGCGAACCGGCTGATGCCTAGTTCTTGAACGCGTCCTTGACGTCGTCGGTGGCGTCCTTGACCTTCTCGCCGGCCTGCTTGATGTTCGCCTCGGACTGGTCGGCCTGGCCCTCGGCCTCGAGGCGCTCGTTGCCGGTCGCGTCGCCGACCTCTTCCTTGACCTTGCCTGTGGCCTCTTCGGCCTTGTTGCCGATCTTGTCGTCGAGTCCCATGGGGACCTCCTCGGTCTGGGTGTCGGTCACTTCACCCTCGCGGTACCCAGGATGAGGCGCCTCACCCCCTGCTGCTCCGCAGCCGGGATCCGAAGGCTCAGTGCGGCCCGAAGCCGTAGCCGTAGGGGTACCCATACTCCGGTCGCTCGTTGTCCCACTCGGTGCTGCCACGGTCGAGGTCGTCCTGGACTCCCTGGAGTGCTTCCTGCGCGTCGCCGTCGGTGTCCTCGACGAACCCGGCGCCGACGGCGAGCAGCCGCCCGGCCTCGACCAGCTCCTTGCCGGAGCCCGTGGTGACGGCGTCGAACTCGCCGAGCACCTCGGACCATTTCGGGTAGGGGCCGTCGGGGCTCAGGCCGATGTAGTTGGTGCGGTTCCAGATCGCGGGCTTGTCGGCCGCCTGCGCGTCCTCGGCGGCGTGCCCCATGTAGGCGGCGATGCCTGGGACGAGCTGGTAGCCGATCTTCCGCAGGAACTCCGGGTGGACGGTGAGCCTGGGCGCCCCGGCCAGGTCGGTGTCGATCCCCTTGGTCGGGTGGATGTGGAACTGGCTGCCCGCGTTGTCGTACATGTAGTCGCGCAGCCCCGAGAGGGTCGAGTAGGCGAGCTCCCACTCCTGGTCGAAGACGCGCTGCTCGAGCTTGCCGATGATCTCGACCAGGCTGTTGTAGACCTCGTCCGGGGTGTAGCCGTCGAGCTCGACGGACGAGTCGCCCGGGGTGTCCTCGGGCATCAGCTCGTCGACCAGGTTGAGCGCGGCCGACCCGGTCGCCAGCACCGGCTTGACCGGCGCGGGCACGAACGTGGCGAGGAGGTCGACGAACGCCTTCACCACCTTGAGGTCGATCGAGTCGCCACCTGCTCCGCCGGGCCGGAAGCTGTCGGCGGCCTTGTCGGCGATCGCCATGATGTCCTTCTGGGCGCCCTCCCAGACCTTCTGCTCACCGAGCAGCACCACGCCGAGCACGATCGCGGCCTGGGCCTGGTTGCCCATGATGGCGCGGATGCGGTCGGGCCCGTAGCCGTTGCGGAAGGCGTAGATCAGCAGGCCCTCGTCGGCCCCCGACGTGCCGCCACCGATGAAGGCGTCCATGACACCGAGCGCCGACTCGAGCTCGACGTCGGCGTACGTCGTGTCGAACTCGTCCTCGGGGTTGCCGCCGCCGTCCTGGGTGGGCAGCGGGGTGAGCGCGGTGACCGCGGCCCGGATGCTCTCGATCGGCCCGGAGAAGTCACCCGGCTCCGGGATGCTCTCCCAGCCCTTGAAGGCGTTCTCGATGCGGTCGATCCACGGCTCGTAGATGTCGGTCCAGGGGTCGACCTCGTAGATGTAGTAGCCCTGTCCCACCTCGTTGTAGCCGTCGCCGGCCACCCTGGCGCCGGGAGGCGGGCCGGCCGACGCTCCGAGCAGCGGAGGGAACCACTTGAGCTGGATGGTGCCGGTCGGCCCGCTCACCGGCGGCAGCTTGCCCTCCCAGCTGGCGCCGTAGAAGCCGTCCTCGGCGTTGCCGTCCCACCTGGTCGGCTCGTCGTACATGACCCACTTGATCGCGGAGTGGGCGATCTTCTTCTTCAGGTCCTCGAGAGCGCCGGGGCTGTAGTCGGTCACGAGAGCGGTCTTCCCCGATGCGGGGCGGATCAAACCGGCGGGGGTGGTTTCGAGGCTGGAAGTGGCACCTCAACCACCGGTTACGACGGCAGCACCCGCCGCAGGAACTGGCGGGTGCGCTCCTCGCGAGGGTTCTCGAAGATCTCGGCGGGCGTGCCCTGCTCGAGGATGGCACCGTCGTGGAGGAAGCAGACCTTGGTGGCCACGTCGCGGGCGAAGGCCATCTCGTGCGTGGCCAGCACCATCGTGGTGCCGTCGAGCGCCAGCCGCCGCATGATCTCCAGTACCTCGCCGGTGAGCTCGGGGTCGAGGGCGGCGGTCACCTCGTCGAGCAGCAGCAGGGCGGGGTCGGTCGCCATGGCGCGGGCCATCGCCACCCGTTGCTGCTGTCCGCCCGAGAGCCGGTCGGGGTGCTCGTGGACCTTCTCCGCGAGCCCGAACGACGCCAGCAGCTCCCGCGCCCTCGCCTCGGCCGTCGCCCGGTCGACGCCGTGCACCTTGCGCGGCGCCAGGGTCAGGTTGTCGAGGACCGACAGGTGGGGGAACAGGTTGTAGGACTGGAAGACCACGCCCATCCGGCGGCGTACGGCGCGCGCGTCGACCCGGGGGTCGGAGATGTCGCGGCCCTCGAAGTGGATCGCGCCGTCGTCGATGTCCTCGAGCAGGTCGAGGCAGCGCAGCAGGGTGGACTTCCCCGACCCCGACGACCCGATCAGGCAGACCACGTCGTGCGGCTCGACGACCAGGTCGATGTCACGCAGCACGACCTTGTCGCCGTAGGACTTGCGCAGGCTCTCGGCCCGCAGCACGGGCTCGCGGGTGGCGTTCATCGAACTCCCGCCCGTTCGCGGCGCATCATCCGCCGGCCCATCCAGTCGGTGAACCGGGCCAGCGGGATCGTCAGCGCCACGAACATCACCGCAACCACCACGATCGGCGTGTAGTTGAAGTTGTACGCCGCGTAGTCCTGAGCGGTGAACAGCGCCTCGAACACGAAGATCGCCGACAGGAGCGCGGTGTCCTTCTGCAGCGAGATGAAGTCGTTGAGCAGCGGCGGCACCACCCTGCGGGTGGCCTGGGGCAGCACGACGTAGCGCATCGCCTGCCCGTGCGAGAGGCCCAGTGCGTCGGCGCTCGCCGTCTGGGAGGGGTGGATGGAGTCGATCCCGGCCCGGAAGACCTCCGCGACGTAGGCGCCGTACGAGAGCACCAGGGCCATCAGACCGAGCCAGAACGGGTCGGCGGTGACGCCCTGGAGGTTGAGGGCCGGGATGCCGATGCCCGCCAGCACCACCACGAGCAGCGTCGGCACGCCGCGGAACAGGTCGGTGTAGAAGACCGCCAGCAGCCGCAGCCGGGAACAGGGCTGCGGAGGTGGTCGACCGCACCACTGCGACGAGCGCACCGAGCACCAGGATCAACGGCTCGGCGAGCATGAAGAGCAGGACGTTCTTGCCGAAGCCCTTCAAGACGTCGGGGAACGCCGCCTTGGCGTCCTCCCAGGAGAAGAAGAACTCCTTGACCCGCGGCCAGCCGGGCGAGCGTGGTCACCCCCAGCGACAGCAGCCCGAGCACGACGACCGTCGCCACCGTCGCGACGGTCGCCGAGCGAAGCCGTATCCGGCGACGCAGTGCGTCTCGCTCGACCTGCCGCGGGCTAGGAGTCCACGCCGACTCGGGCTCTGGCATCCGCTAGGGGGTGAGCTCCGGGACGTCGACCACGTCGCTGAGCCACTGCGTCTCGATCGTCTCGAGGGTGCCGTCGTCGCGGAGCACGGCCAGCGCCTGGTTGACGCAGTCGACCAGCGGGGAGCCCTTCTCGAAGAGCATCCCGAACTCCTCCTGCTGACCGGTCTCGGGCTGGAACTGCCCGACGATGGTGCCCTTCGGGATCTCCACCGCGGTGATGTAGAAGGCCGTCGGCAGGTCGGCCAGGATCGCGTCGACCTGGCCGTTGAGCAGCGCCTGCTTGGCGGCGCTGGTGTCCTTGAAGACGATCGGGTCGCTGTCGGGCTGGATCACGTCGCGGATCGCGGTCAGCGACGTCGTGCCGGTCTGGGCGCCGAGCCGCAGGCCCTTGAGCTCCGCGACGCTGGTGACGCCCTCGCCCTCGGAGCCCTTGAGCACGATCACGGCCTGCGCGGCCTGGTAGTAGCCGTCGGAGAAGTCGACGACCTCGGCGCGCTTGGGCGTGATCGAGATCTGGTTGATGTCGAAGTCGAACCGCTTCTGCTGACCGGGTGCGTACGACGAGTTGAACGGCACCTTGGTCCACTGCACCTGGTCACCGGTGAAGCCGAGCTTCTCCGCGACGGCGTAGGCGACGGCGGACTCGAAGCCCTCGCCGTTGGTCGGGTCGTTCTTGGAGAACCACGGGTCGTACGCCGGCGAGTCGGTGCCGATCGTCAGCGTGCCGGGGGTCCTGACCGCCTCGGCGGCGCAGGCCGCCGGGTCGGCCTCAGGTGACTCCGAGGTGGACTCGCTCGAGGTGGGGTCGTCGGCCGCATCGGGCGTGCTGCTGTCGTCGGCAGGCGCGCACGCGAGGGCGAGGAACAAGACGGGGGCCATCCCGAGGGCCAGCAGATGACGCCTCTTGCTCATGACCAGTCGCATGCGCGAATAGTAGACCCGGCTTGCTGACTTTCCGGTCAGTGAACGCCGACCGTCGGAATACCTGGCTGACTGGGTATCGCGTCGACCAGTGACCCGAACCTGCTGTCGCTGCAGGTCGGCACGACAGATTCGGGTCAGTGATGGGCGTGCGGCTCGTCGACTCGCGGTCGTGACCGTGCATCTCGTGCACCACCGCGTGGCCCTTGCCGCGGCCGATCATCCAGCGGTTGACCGGCACGGTGACCACGAAGGCGATCGCCAGCGCTGCGGCCAGCGACCACCAGAACAGCGCGCTCGACAAGGCCGCCTCCATCGCGCCGGGCAGCAGCACCAGGAAGGCGTTGTCGACGATCTCCATGACGGTGATCGAGACGGTGTCGGCGGCGAGTGCGGTGCTCACGGCCGCGCCGACGCCGAGCCCGGCGCGACGCACGGAGGTGTAGGTGAGCAGGTAGCCGAAGAAGAAGGCCAGCACGATCGCCAGCGCCAGGCTCGGCACCGTCGACCAGCCCCACCAGGTCGCCAGGACCATGCCGAGCACCTCGCCGATGGCACAGCCGGTGAGGCAGTGCAGGGTCGCGGTGACCGCGGTACGCCAGGAGCTGTCCATGCTGGCCGGCCACCCTGAGCAAACCGACCCTGAGCCCCGCGTCCTGGCCGAGCGACGTGAGACGACTCACTCAACCAGGTCGTTGCCCCGGCCGCTCGGGTCCGATCCACTGGCGGACGTGCACAGCCCCGACGCGCTACCCGCACCTGCTCGAGCCGATCACCCTCGGCGGCCTGACGCTGCGCAACCGCGTGGTGATGGGGTCGATGCACACCGGCCTCGAGGACAGGCCGTGGGACCTGCCCAAGCTCACGGCGTACGCCGCCGAGCGCGCCCGCGGCGGAGTCGGGCTGATCATCACCGGCGGCTACGCGCCCACCAAGCGTGGCTGGCTCAAGCCGTTCGCGGCCGAGATGACCACGCGCCTGCAGGCGATGCGGCACCGCGACCTCACCGACGCGGTGCACGCCGAGGGCGGCGCGATCGCGATGCAGGTGCTCCACGCCGGGCGCTACGCCTACCACCCGTTCAGCGTCAGCGCCTCGGCGAAGAAGTCGCCGATCACGCCCTTCCGCCCGAGCGCGCTGTCGACCAAGGGGGTCGACGACACGGCGACGGCCTTCGCCCGCTCGGTGGCGCTGGCGCGCAAGGCGGGCTACGACGCGGTCGAGATCATGGGCTCGGAGGGGTACCTGGTCAACCAGTTCCTCGCCGCGCGCACCAACGACCGCACCGACGAGTGGGGCGGCACCGCCGAGAAGCGGATGCGCTTCGCGGTCGAGGTCGTGCGCCGCTCGCGCGAGCTGGTGCCCGAGGGCTTCCCCATCGTCTACCGGATCTCGCTGCTCGACCTGGTCGAGGACGGCCAGACCTGGGACGAGGTGGTCGAGCTCGCCCACCGGCTCGAGGACGCCGGCGTCACGGTGCTGAACACCGGCATCGGCTGGCACGAGGCGCGGGTGCCGACGATCATCACCCAGGTCCCGCCGGGCGCCTGGCGCTCGCTGACCGCGCGGCTCAAGGCCGAGGTGTCGGTGCCGGTGTGCGCGTCCAACCGGATCAACAGCCCCGACATGGCCGAGGAGATCCTCGCGACCGGCGGCGCCGACCTGGTCTCGATGGCGCGGCCGCTGCTGGCCGACCCGTACTTCGTGGCGAAGGCCGCCGACGGGCCGCGCCGACGAGATCAACACCTGCATCGCCTGCAACCAGGCCTGCCTCGACCAGGTGTTCGCCAACAAGCACGCCACCTGCCTGGTCAATCCGCGCGCCTGCCGCGAGACCTCGCTCGTGCTGCTGCCCCTCCCGACGGTGCCTGCCCAGACAGTCGGCAAGCCCCCGAAGGTCGCGGTCGTCGGCGCCGGACCGGCGGGCCTCGCGGCCGCGGTCTCGGCTGCCGAGCGCGGCTTCGCGGTCACGCTGTTCGAGAAGGCCGACGCGATCGGCGGCCAGTTCCGGCTGGCGATGGCCGTGCCCGGCAAGGAGGACTTCGCCGAGACCCTGCGCTACTACGGCCGCCGGCTCGAGGTGCTCGGCGTCGACGTGCGGCTCGGCGCCGAGGCGACGCTCGCCGACCTGGCGCTGTACGACGACGTCATCGTGGCGACCGGCGTCGTGCCGCGAATTCCCGCGCTCGAGGGGGTCGACCACCCGTCAGTGGCGTCGTACGCCGACGTGCTGAGCGGGCGCGTCGTCCCCGGCCGGCGGGTGGCGGTGATCGGCGCGGGTGGCATCGGCGTCGACGTCTCGCACTTCCTCGTCCACGACCCGGCCGACGGCTTCGACGACTGGATGGCCCACTGGGGCGTCGGCGACCCGGCCGTGCATCCCGGCGGGCTCACCGAGCCCAAGCCGCGCACGCCGCTGCGCGACGTGGTGCTGCTGCAGCGCAAGCACACCCCCATCGGCATCGGCCTCGGCAAGACCTCCGGCTGGGCCCACCGGGCGGTGCTCAAGCAGTCCGGGGTGAAGCTGGTGAGCGGGGTGACCTACGACCGCGTCGACGACGACGGCGTGCACGTCACCGTCGACGGCGAGCCCGCGACGTACGAGGTCGACACCGTCGTGCTGTGCGCCGGACAGGAGTCGGTGCGCGACCTGTACGACGACCTGGTCGCCACCGGCAACACCGACGGCCGCCATCTCATCGGCGGCGCCGACGTGGCCGCCGAGCTCGACGCCCAGCGTGCGATCGAGCAGGGTACGAGGGTGGCGGCGTGCCTCGTCCGCTGGTTGAGGAGGGCCGAAGGCCCGTCACGAAACCCGGTGAGGTCGAAAGTCACGTTGCTGGGTCTCGTGACGGTCGCTGCGCGACCTCCTCGACCAGCGACGGGCTACTTCAGCAGCCCGGCCTTCTTGGCCAGCTTCTCGGCGAGCTCGGCGGGGTCGAGGGTGCCGGCGAGGATGCGCGAGGTGGCCCAGCGGGAGGTGTCGATGCCGGACAGCTTCTCGAACAGCGGGAGGTCAGGGGCGAAGCGCTCGGCGAGCCGCAGCATGTCGTCGGCCATCGGTGGGCGGGCGTCGACGTAGGGGCTGGCGTTCTTGGCCTGCGGGGCGGGCGGCTCCTGGAACCGGCCGATCTCGAGGAAGTCGGTCAGCGTGTCGAGGAGGGTGTCGCGGTCGGTCACCACGTCGAGGAAGTCGAGGAGCAGCCAGCGCGCACGGTCGGGGTAGATCTCGAAGGCGCGCTCGAGCTGGGCGCCGTACAGGCCGCGGGTCGCCAGCGCCCGCCGCCGCAGCTCGCCGGGCTGCCACCCTTCGGGCACACGGTCGGGGATGGTCTCGAAGGTGTCCTGGGCGATGGCCTGGGCGAACTGGGGGAAGGCCTCGTGCCGGGCGTAGTCCATCTGCCACTGCGAGAACGCTCGCTCGATCGGGTCGCGGAAGCTCGCGATGAGCTTCATGTCCGGGTTGTAGCGATGCATCCGCTCGAGAGCCCGCGGCCAGAAGAGGTACGCCGGGGTGTAGTCGCCCGCGATCTTCTGGCGGGAGTGTGACGAGGGGAGCTGTAGTCGGTGTAGTCGGGGTTGTCCCAGTCGAGGAAGTCCTTGTCGAAGAAGTGCCGCTCCTTGCGCTCTCCTCGCGACACGTGACGGTGGCGCAGCAGGTAGAAGGCGATCGTGCTGGTCGCGGCCTTCTGCACCCCGACGAGTGCGAAGGAGATGGGCAGTGTCTCCGAGAGCCCGAGAGTCCGAGAGCTCCGAATCCGCGGTGGCGGAGTCCGTGCGTTGTGGCTGGACACCCATGTGTCCGAGCACCTCCCTGCATTGGTTCGACGGGTCCGGTCGGGGGCAATGGCCCAGCGGACCGTGCGCCCGCCAGTGTCTCACAGTGACTCTTGCTGGGACGCTCCGCGGCGGCTCTTGGTTCGCTCCGTCGTCGCTGGCTGAGGAAGGCCCTAGCGCCTGTCACGAAGCCCTGCAGGAACGAGCGCGGTCTGACAGTCACCGGGTTTCGTGACGGGACTTCATCCTCCTCAACCAGCGGTGGGCAGCTCGGAGTCGTCGTAGGTGAGCAGGCGGCTGGGGGCGAAGCCGGGACGGATCTCGGCGACGCGGGCGGGGTCGAGCAGGTAGTCATCGTCGACCTGCCAGGTGTGGCCGGTGGCGTTGCGGCGGAGCAGGTAGCCGAGGCCATGGGTGCGGTACGTCGCGGCGCCGGCGCGCTGGATCGCCGCGATCAGCTGGGCGTCGACGTAGCGGCGTACCGACCGGAAGCTGCCGACCTCGCGGAGCAGGCCGCGCTCGACCAGCATGGTCCCGCCTGCGACGAACGGCGCGTAGAGCTCGGCCTTGTGGCCCCGCCGGACGGTGACGTCGCTTCGGACGAGGTAGTGGTAGCTCGGCCGGGGTGCCGACCATCTCGGCGCCCGAGTAGGCGCGGGCGAGGAGCAGGTCGGCGACGAAGTCGGGGCCGTACCAGTCGTCGTCGTCCATCTTCAGGACCAGGTCGCCGTCGGCGGCGGAAACCGCGTCGGCGAGCACGTCGCCGAACACGCGTCGACTCGTCGTTCGGCCGGACGACGAAGCGGCTCGGGACCCGAGCTCTGCGCAGCACCGTCAGGATCCGGCGTGAACCCGTGAGGTGCCAGCACCAGCTGGAGGTCGACGCCGCGCTGCTTGCGTACCTGCCGCAGCGCGAAGGCCAGCATGTCCGGCCGCTTGGTCGCGAGCACCACGCTCACCGACGGGTCGGCAGCCACGCGTACGCCGGCCAGGCCGGCCAGCCGGCGCCGCCACGCCGCCGTCGAGAACGCCCGCAGCGCCGCGCGCCGCAGCACCACGTGTGCTCCTCGCGCGCCAGCTGGGTCGTCGAGGTCGACCGACGCGGTCAGGGCCGCGACCACGGATGCGTCCGAGCAGCGACGCGACGTCCGGCGCGACGGAGTCCAGCGTCACCGGGACGCCGGCCATGGCGAGCGCTGCCACCAGCGGGGCGTCCTGGGAGCGGTCGAGGCGTCCGGTCACGCCGCGCGACGGGCGCAGCGACCGGACCAGGCTCTCCGTCGGTCGCGCGGACCGCAGGGTGTCCAGGGCGACGGCCGGACCGTCGACGTCGGCCTCGAAACCGATCGGGTTGAACACTCGCTCGTCGAACGGGACCGATGTCAGAGCGTCGCCGCTACGTCACCGGCGCCCGCCCCGTGACGTGGTGCACGGGCAATTGGTCGGACGCGGTCGGCGCGAGACGACGTCCGGCGGGACGTCGCGCTCCTCGATCGGTACGTCGGGCCCGGAGCCGTCGTCGACGACCAGGCCTCCGGCGCCACCGGTGCCGGCCACACCGAGAGCCGGCCGAGCTCGCGCGACCACGTTGGCCGCCCGCACGGGCTGCTCGAACCTCGCCACGACGAGGTAGCCCTCACCCACCGGCTGGGCGCGGAAGGCCTTCATCGGCGGCCACTCCGGGCGGGCAACGAACCCGGGCGCCGCCGCGAGCGAGGCCACCCAGACGGCGACGGTCGACGTACGCACGGCGTGCGGCAGCACGGCCGCCCGCAGGTCGGCGCGGTCGGCGACGACGACCAGCACGCGCTGGTAGCGCCCGGACATCGATCGCGACGGGAGGTCCACCGCGCCCTCGACCGACTGGCGCGTCCGCGGTCGCGAGCACGACCTGCTCGCCGCCCTGGCCGAGGAATGCGCGTACGGGCTCCGGGAGTGCGTCAGCCATCGATGCGGTCCCACGACGGCAGCCGCTGGACGAGCGGCCGCTCCGCGCGCGGCAGCCAGGTGTTGGTCACGAAGTCGATGACGTGGACACCGGGCGGCGCCTCGACGCGCAGCAGTCCGGGCACCTCGTCGCCCGCGGCCCTCGGCGAGGGCGGTGTAGACGTCCCACTCGCGGGCCTTGCGCGGCGCGCGCGCCCGGTCGAACCTTGCTTGATCGGCTTGGCCGGCGCTGCTCCAGTGGGCGAACTCGTCGGCGTCGAGCCACTTCAGCTCCACGCACAGGCCTTCGGGCGCGACGATCCGCTGGGAGGTGTCGGGGAACTCGCGCACCTCCCACTCGAAGGCCTTGACGAAGGTGAACTCCGGGCCCATCGGGTAGACCCACGGCTCGAGGAACTTGTAGCCGAGGTCGATCCACGCCTCCGACTCGCTGACGATCGACAGCGGGTGACGCGGGATCGCCACCACCGCGTTGGAGTCCTCGAGCTGCCACGACAGGTCGGCGAGATAGCCGACGCCCTCGCGGGTCAGCACCATGTCGCCGTCCCACTTCATGGAGTACGTCGTGCGCACGTGGCTGAAGGACCAGTTGTAGAAGTGGGTCAGCGAGTGCACCGAGTCGGGCGGGGTGGTGAGGTGCTCGGTGCCGGCCCGGCTGACCCGGAAGGGGTACGACGCCAGCGTGAAGCGCTCGGCGGCTCCGGCCGACGCGGCCACCTGCTGGGCCACCTCGGGCGTGCCGTCGTCGGACTCGTTGTCGACCAGGACGACGTGCTGCACCGCCTCGAACATCGGCGGCAGCACCCAGGGCAGGTTACGGGCCTCGTTCTTGACCCGGAACACGCAGGTCAGGCCCGGGCTCGAGGGCGCCGTCGCTGCCAGGGCCAGCGGACGTCGTAGTCGGCGTACCCCTCCAGGCACGCGATGTCCGGCTCGTGCATGTCGCGGCACGTTGTTACCGCTCCCGGCCGATGGCTTTGCGGATCCCGCGGCGGGCCGAAGCCGGCACCAGCGCGCGCAGGCCGTGCGGGATGCGGTCGGCGCCGCGGGCCGTCGCCCATCGGCGAGGCGTCCGGCCGCCCCGTCGGCGTACCCCTCGCGGCGCGACGGCCAGCGCCGTCGACGACGCGACCGCCTCGGCCTCCTCGTAGAAGTCGGCGTACGCCGCGCGCATCTCGTCGAGCGTCGCGTGCACGTCGGGCCGGTCGCCACCGTCGTCGGCGAGCTTGTTGAGCGCCTGCCAGCTCTCCTCGGCGATGTCGCGCAGCCGGGCCGGGCACGTCGACGTCGTCCCAGGTGAGCTGGACGCGGCGCAGGCCCGGGTCGATGAACTGGTGAACCTTGCGGATGTCGTTGGCCGAGGCGGACTTCACCGCGAACAGGTCGAAGCGCTGGCCGATGCCGAACAGCGGGATGGTCCAGTCGGTGAGCAGGTCCTCGTAGCGGACGAAGGCGCGCTGGGAGCCGCGGGTGGCGCGCTCGGTGTGCAGCATCATGTTGACCCACGCGGCCGTGCGGTCGATCTCGCCGAAGCGGGTGGAGTAGTAGCGCTGCTTGCTGCCGACCACCTCGGTCACCGGCCGCAGCATCGTCACGTACGCCGGCGCGGCCTCGCAGCGCAGCGCCGCCGACCGCCACAAGCCGAGGAACCAGGCCAGCCGCGGGTCCTTGACCACGAGCTCGGGCAGCCCTCGTGATGCGCCTCGGCGAACTGCTCCTCGAGCCAGGTGTGGAGGCGGGTGCGCAGCCGCTCGATGTTGGCGAGCTTGCCGGCCTCGAACCAGGCCGCGGGCCGGGCGTCCGACACCGCGACGTTGCAGCGCTGGAGCAGCTCGGTGTGGAGGTCGACCACCCACTGCGGCTCACCGAAGCCCTTGGGGTTGGTCTCGTCGGCGACGACCTCCGGCTGGGGGACGTGCATGCCCAGGGTCTGCAGGGCGCCGGACATGGTGCTGGTGCCGCTGCGGCCGGAGCCGACGACGAAGACGACGCGGCGCTTGGGCGGGCACGCTCAGCGAATAGGGGGCTGCGGCCTCCGGCTCCGGCGCGGGGTCGGACGACATGTGGGTCACCGGCGCCCCAGCAGCGTCGCGACGCGGCGGCGACGGACGGCGGCAGGGAGCGCGCCAGGCCCGGTGAGCGACGACGCGGGCGCGGGCTCCGGCTGGCGGGCGGGGCCGGCGGCGTTCGCGGCGCGCCTTGGCGTGCCGCCCGGGCCTCCGGCCTTCATGACTGGGCGCGAGCGGGACGTCGGTGTGGTCCCACGCCGTCGCCGGGTCTTCGGCCTCGCCGGCGGTGCCCTGCATCCGCGCGCGATGCACCTCCTGGCACGGCCAGAAGCCGACCTCCGCGGCCTCGAAGGTCCACGCGCCGAACAGCTCGTCGAGGACGTCGTCGAGGAACTCGCCCGACTTGATCACGTGGTGGGCGCGCGACACGGCGGCCGTGCGCTCGATGCGGGCGGTGGAGCCGTCGGGCATCCGGACGAGCGCGCAGGCCGTGGTGGGTGCGCTCCATGTTGTGGAGCAGCCGGGCCACCGTCTTGTGGGTGGGCGCCCACTCGGCGTTCTCGAGGGTCATCCGGAACATCGCCGGACAGCGCCCCTCGCGGCAACGCCTCGACCAGCTGGACGCGGGGGTCGCCGGCGAAGGACGCGCTGATCAGCCGGGTGTCGAGCATCGGGTCGTCGAGCGGGTGGATACGGCCGTCGTCGAGCTCGCTCCACCGGCCGACCAGGGTGACCGTCAGGTCGGGCAGCGTGCCGCCGAGGAGCGCGTCGACGGTGGCCACGACCGAGCCGTAGGGAAGTCCGGTCGTGTCGAGGACGACCTCCAGGTAGGGGACGGCGTACTGGCGGCCGGCGCGGCGCTTGTTGCGCAGCTCGGGCAGCCGGTCGGAGAGGAAGCAGTCGTTGTAGTCGTTGACCTCGGCGCGGCGCTTCATCACGTGGGTGCGCCCGAGGTGCCACGAGCGGGCCTCGCGGTCGGGCAGGAACACCGCGCCCGCCTCGCCGAGCCGGTAGCCGAGGGAGATGTCCTCGCCGAGCTTGAGGGAGGTGTCCATGCCGCCGGAGTCGAAGTAGAGGTCGCGCGCCAGGGACGCCGTCGCGCCGACGTTCATCCGGCAGGCGCGCGGGCCGATGGTGCGCAGGTCGTCGTAGCGCTCGTAGTAGCGCTCCACCCACTCGTGCCGCTCGAGCACGTCGCCGGGGAAGTACTTGTCCATCTGGTCGGCGAGCACGGCCTCGTGCACGTCGGCGGGCGAGACGCGCGTGAGCGGCGCCGGGTCGACGAACCACTTGTGGCCGAGCACCACCGCGTAGTCGATCTCGTGGTGCCAGCGCAGCTGGGCCTCGACGTGCTCGCGAGCGGGCAGCATGTCGGCGTCGAGCCAGTGGATGACGTCGCCCTCGGCGAGGCCGGCGCCGAGGTGGCAGGCGTTCGCGCGGCCCCAACCCTCCTCGACGCGCACGATGCGGGCGTTGTCGGGGCGCACCTCGGGGAGCTCGAGCGGCTGCTGTCCGGCGTGGGCGCCGTCGTCGACGACGATCACCTCGACGAGGTGGCTGGGGTAGCTCTGGGCGGCCAGACCCGCCATCACGTAGGGCACGGTGCGGTGGGCGCCGTACGCCGGCATCACGATGCTCACGTTGAGGTGGGGCTGCCACAAGCCCAGCGGAGGCACGAGCAGGGAACCCCACTCGTTGCGGCGTACCCGCGGCTGCGAGCTCGTCATTCCTCCACCCGTCTCCGGCTTGTCGCCTCGGCCACACTGTGGGCAGCCTAGTCGTCCCCGACGAGGCTACGGCACCCGACGGTCCATCATGCGACGGACTCGTGGACTCCGCCTAGACTCCGGGCATGTCCGAGGCCGAGCTCCTGCGGGCCGAGGTGGAGCGGCTGCGGGCGAAGGTCAGGTCGTTGCGCGGTGACCGGGCGGCTGTCGGACGACCTCTCCTACGTCTTCGTGATGACCTACGGCCGTTCGGGGTCGACGCTGCTGATGGGCCTGCTCAACACCATTCCCGGCTACCTGATCCGCGGCGAGAACGACGACGCCATGCGGTTCCTCTACGACTTCCACCGGACCTGCGTCGAGCGCAGCACCTTCTGGCCGGTCGAGCGGATGCGGATGCGGAGCAACCCGTTCTTCGGCATGGGCGACTTCCCGGCCGCCGCCTCGATCGCCGGCGCCCGCCGGCTGGCCCTGGAGACCCTGCTGCGCCCCAAGGCCGACACCCGGGTCACCGGCTTCAAGGAGATCCGCTGGTGGCGCCACGACGACCTCGACGCGTACGTCGCGTGGTTGCGGCAGGTCTTCCCCGGCGCGCGGTTCCTCGTCAACACCCGCTCGCACGAGGCCGTGCTGAAGTCCAAGTGGTGGGCCAAGGGCGGCGACAAGTCCGACCACCTCGCCGACATCGAGCGGCGGTTGCTGGAGGTCGCCGACCGCCTCGGCGACGCGGCGTACCGAGTCCACTTCGACGACTACGTCGCGCGACCCCTCCACCCTGGCCCCCATGTTCGCCTGGCTCGGTGAGGAGTACGACGAGGAGTCCGGTGCGGGCGACGATGTCCAAGAAGCACTCCGTCTGACCGCGATCGGGTCGGCGCGCGAGATTTCCCCGGTCGACCGGTGAATTCTACGGAAGCGACCCGGATCTGCTCCCGCGGACGCCCCACGAGAGCAGATCCGGGTCACTCGATGCCGCGAGCAGGTCTCCTCCCTCGGCCTGCGAGCTGGTCACGCAGGTCGAGACGGTCGTCGAGGGACAAGCGTTGCGCCTTGGCCACCACCCAGCGCCGAGGGTGGCGGCCGGCCCGTTCGCGAGCGGCCTGCACGCGCGCCGCCACCAGCTCGCTCGTCGTCCAGGTCCGCGCCGACGAACTCGACCGGCTCCAGACCCACGCGCCGGAACCGGTCGGCGCGGGCGACGTCCTTGCGGTGCTGGGTGCGGCTGCGGTGGACGGCGCCGACGAACTCACCGGCCAGCCCGGTGCCGTGCCTCGAGCAGGTCCGGCATCCCGACGAACCGGCCCGCGCCGTCCAGCACGGTCGGGTTGCACATCAGCGTCGTCGGGCCGCAGAGCCGCTCCCACAGGAGGCGCAGCCTGACTTCCTGCGGCGAGAGCGCGCGCTTCGGCGGCCGAGCCCGAGCGCCCAGAGGACGTGATCGCGACCCGACTCGTCGACGCGGCTCGCGCGCATACGCGGCCATCCGGCGGATCGACGTCAGCTGTGCGGCGGCCGCCATGTCCATCGCGATCACCCGGTCTCCAGCGACTCGGCCCAGCGCATCTCGTCGAACAGCGCCCGTCTCCGCGGTCACGCACCGCACGCCGTACCTGATCACCACCTCGTCCTCGTGCACCGCGCACCGCTTCACTCGTACGCCGGGTCGAGACCGGCACCGGTCGCCTCCGGCCGCCAGCACCACGCGGCAGCCGGGTGAGTCCGTCGCGGCGCCAAGCCGTCGAAGTACCCGCCACCGAGCAGTCGCAAGGCCGCCCACCCGGTGACTGCGCCGGTGCGCAGACGACTGGCCGCTTCGACGATGCGCTGCTCGACCGGCTCGTCGGTGACGGACGAAGGGACGAAGTACCCCGCCGACGTACGCCGCCACTTCGGACCGCGCGCCTGACCGGGCGTCGGTCCGGTCAGGCCTCGCTCGTCGAGGCGTACCGGCGCGATCACGCCGCACCCGCCGTGCGACGGGATCCCACCCCTCTGCCATGCCCGGGACGCTGCCCCGAACCGGGTACGCACGAACCACGGGCTTGCGAACCTGTGGATGAGCGGCTCAGTGACCCATTCCGGTCGTGCGGGCGCCCGTCGAGCAGCAGATCCGGGTCACCGGCGAAGATTTACCCGGTCGACCGGGGAAATCGTCGTCGAGCTCAGCCGGTGGCCTGGTTGGCCGCCTGGCCCTGGGCGCGGATCATGTCGGCGAACCAGTGGAAGGAGTTCTTGGGGGTGCGCTCGAGGGTGTCGTAGTCGACGTGGACCAGGCCGAAGCGCTGGGTGAAGCCCTCGGCCCACTCGAAGTTGTCCATCAGCGACCAGGTGTAGTAGCCGCGGACGTCGACGCCCTGGCCGATGGCGGTGGCGACGGCGCGGAGGTGGGCGTCGAGGTAGTCGATGCGGGCCTGGTCGTCGACCACGCCGTCGGCGTCGGGGCCCGTGCCGTAGGAGCAGCCGGACTCGGTGATCATGATCGGCGGCAGGGCGGCGCGGTAGCGCGCGCGCAGGATGATCAGCCACTCGCGCAGGGCGTCGGGGACGACGGGCCAGTCGAAGTCGGTCCGGTCGTAGCCGACGAGCTCGAGGAACTCGAAGGGGTTCTCGGACTCGGGGTCGGTGTTGGCGGCGACGCGCAGCGGGTTGTAGTAGTTGACGCCGTAGAAGTCGACGGGCTGGCGGATGGTCACCATGTCGCCGTCCTGGATGGAGTCCTCGAGCAGCGGCAGGATGTCGGTCGGGTAGCGGCCGAGCAGCATCGCCTCGGTGAACAGCCCGTTCCAGAGCGCGTCGAAGAGCTTGGTGATGCCGACGTCGGCGGGGTCGTCGGACGCCGGCCACATCGGCGAGTGGTTGTTGGCGCAGCCCACGCTCTGGGCGCCCGCGCGGCGCAGCTCGATGGCCGCGCGACCGTGGCCGAGCAGCAGGTGGTGGGCGACCGGGAAGGCGTCGAACATCATCGTGCGGCCGGGCGCGTGCTGGCCGAGCGCGTAGCCGTTGAACGTCGCCACGTTGGGCTCGTTGACCGGGACCCAGTGCTCGACGCGGTCGGCGTAGCGCGCCGCCGACCAGGGCGGCGTACTCGGCGAAGGCCTCGACGGTGTCGCGGTTGAGCCAGCCGCCGTCGTCCTCGAGGGCCTGCGGGAGGTCCCAGTGGTAGAGCGTCACCATCGGCTGCGACGCCCGCGTCGAGCAGGCCGTCGATGAGGCGGTCGTAGAAGTCGAGGCCCTTCTGGTTGGGCACGCCGCGCCCGCGTGGCAGCACCCGCGACCACGAG
Organism: uncultured Actinomycetota bacterium; assembly: GCA_963814935.1. Lineage (GTDB taxonomy): Bacteria > Actinomycetota > Actinomycetes > Propionibacteriales > Nocardioidaceae > Nocardioides. The sequence goes on from CAWFEZ010000012.1 coordinate 111,991, forward strand.
ATCGAGAACCGGTAGCCGCTGACCCCGAGGTCGCGCATCAGCCCGATGTCCTCGGCGTAGCGGTGGTAGTGGTCGCAGGCCACGTCGCCGGTCTGCCCGTCCTTGACCCGGCCGGGCTGGTGGCTGAACGTGTCCCAGATGCTGGGGCCGCGACCGTCCTCGGCGGCGGCGCCCTCGATCTGGTACGCCGCGGTGCTGGTGCCGAAGCGGAAGCCGGGCGGCAGCTGTGGATAGGCGGCGCTCATGGTGCCGTCATTCTTGCCGACGCCCCACGGTCTCCGCCGGGGAACTGGTTCTTTCGGCGGATCCGCCTGGTCCGTCCGGACTAGTCGCCGCCACCCGTTCGGGGGATGAGGGGCTAGGGGATCAGCACGCCGGGGTTGAGGACTCCCGTCGGGTCGAGCTCGGCCTTGACCGCCCGCAGGATCCGTACGCCGACCGGGCCGATCTCGCCCTCGAGCCACGGGCAGGTGGTCGGTGCCGACCGCGTGGTGGTGGCTGATCGTCGCGCCCTGGGCCACGATCGCGTCGCTCGCGGCGCGCTTGGCCCGCAGCCACTGCTCCAGCGGCTCCTCGCCCAGTCGCGCGGCGACGGTGAAGTAGAGCGAGCAGCCGGTCTCGTAGACGTGGGAGACGTGGCACAGCACGAGCGCCGGCGCCCATCGCCCGAGGTGCTCCTGCAGCGCGGCCTTCACCGCGGCGTACAGGTCCTCGACCCGCGACCAGAACGTCGCGGTCTCGAGCGTCTCGACGAGCACGCCGAGGTCGAGCATCGAGTCGCGCAGGTACGGCGCCCGGAAGCGGCCGTGCTCCCAGGCGCGGCCCGGCTCCTCGCCGGCGGGCGTAGCCGCCGAGGGAGGTGAGCAGCGCGGTCACGGCCTCCCGCCGCTGGGCGACCTGCTCCGCCGAGCCCTCGAAGCCGACGATCATCAGGCAACCGCCCCGTCACCGCGCCCGCGATCGCGGACGGGTCGGCCAGGTTGACCGCGGACTCGGCCTCGTCGGACAGCCGCAGCACGGTCGGCTGCAGCCCCGACTGGGCGACGGCGCGCACCGCCGCGACACCCTCGGCGAAGGACGGCCACCGCCAGCCCTCGTAGACCTTCTCGGCCGGCGCCTTCCGGACCCGGACCGTCACCGAGGTGATCACGCCGAAGGCGCCCTCGGATCCCAGCACCAGCTGGCGCAGGTCGGGGCCGGCGGCGTTGGCCGGCGACGAGCCGAGCTCGAGCGTGCCGGTGGGCGTGGCCACGGTCAGGCCGACGACCATCGCGTCGAAACGGCCGTAGCCGGCCGACGCCTGGCCGCTGGAGCGGGTCGCGGCGAACCCGCCGATCGAGCCGTGCTCGAAGGACTGCGGGAAGTGGCCGATCGTCAGGCCGTGCTCGGCGAGCAGCGCCTCGGCCTCGGGGCCGCGCAGGCCGGGCTCGAGGGTCGCGGTCATCGAGACGGGGTCGACGGCGACGCAGGCGGTCGAGGCGGGCGAGGTCGAGGCTGACCAGGCCGGCGTACCCCTCGCGGCGCGCGGCCAGGCCGCCCGTCACACAGGTGCCGCCGCCGAAGGGCACGACCGCGACGTGGTGCTCGACCGCCGCGGCCAGGACCGCTGCCACCTCGTCGTGGCTGCCCGGCCGGACGACGGCGTCGGGCGCGTCGTCGAGGTCGCCGGCGCGGGCGCGGAGCAGGTCGGGGGTCGACTTGCCGCGCGTGCGCAGGCGGCGTACGTCGTCGTCGAGGAGCACGTGGTCGTCGCCGACCGCGCTCCGCAGCGCCGCCGAGCGCGTCCTGCGGGAGGCGGGCGGCGGCAGGACGCCGGCGACGCGGCTCGACTGCGTCGGCGGGCCCGAACACCGCCTCGACGAGCGCGCGGGCGCCCTCCGGCAGTGGTGCGGCGGCGGCCGGGTCGCCCCAGCGCTGGGGATGCATCTCTCGCGTCATGCGTTACAGTGTGACATGTGACGTCACTTCGTAACAGACGAGCCGCTCGGACGGGACGCCTACCTCGACGCCGCCCGCGACTGCATCCTCGACGTCGGGTGGCGGCGTACGACGCTCACCGAGGTCGCCCGCCGGGCGGGGGTGTCGCGGATGACGATCTACCGGACCTGGTCCGACATGCCGCAGCTGCTCGGCGACCTGATGACGCGGGAGTGGACGGCCCTGGTCGCCTCGGCCGGCATCGCCGACGCCGGCCAGGACAGGGGCCGTCGACCGCATCGTCGGCTCCGCGCATGCGCACCGTGCGCGCGCTGCGCGACAACGAGCTGTTCGTGCGGATCGTCGAGCTCGACCCGGAGCTGCTGCTGCCCTACCTGCTGTCGCGACGCGGCCGGTCGCAGCAGGCGATCCTCGACCTGCTGGTCGGCGCAGCTGCGCGAGGGCCAGGCGGCCGGTGAGGTGCGGGACGGCGACCCCGAGGTGCTGGCCCGGGCGCTGCTGCTGGCCACCCACGGCTTCGTCTTCTCGGCGCACACGATGGTCGACGACCTGGCGTCCGAGGAGGCGCTGGACGACGAGCTCCGGGCGATCTTGACCAGGGCGTTGCTGCCGTGAGGATCCGATCCCGGGCTGCATCGAGGCTGCCCGACCGGGTCGACCTGGTCGTGGTCGGCCTCGGCGTGACCGGGGCCGGGGTCGCCCTGGACGCCGTCACCCGCGGCCTGTCGGTGCTCGCGGTCGACGCCCACGACCTCGCCTTCGGTACCTCGCGCTGGTCGTCGAAGCTGGTGCACGGCGGGTTGCGCTACCTGGCCCACGGCCAGGTCGGCATCGCCCACGAGAGCGCGGTCGAGCGGCGGATCCTGATGGAGTCCACCGCGCCGCACCTGACCCACGCGCTGCCGATGCTGGTCCCCTTCCACGCTTCGGTGACGCGTGGCCAGGCGGCCGTGACCCGTGGCGCCTTCGCGGCCGGCGACCTGCTCCGACTGGGTGCGCGCACCGCCCGCGAGACGCTGCCCCGGCCGCGTCACGTCTCGGCCACCGAGGCACTCTCGCTGGCGCCGTGCCTGCGCGTCGACGGCCTCCGCGGCGGCATCCTGGGCTGGGACGGCCAGCTCGAGGACGACGCCCGCCTGGTCGTGACCATCGCCCGCACCGCCGCGTCGTACGGCGCCCACGTCCGCACCCACGCCCGCGTGCTGGCAGCCGACGGGGCCGACGGCGTACGCCTGCGTGACGAGCTGACCGGGGCCGAGACCGAGGTCGCGGCGCGGATGGTCGTCAACGCCGCCGGCGTGTGGGCCGGCGACCTCGCCGACGTCCGCCTGCGGCCGAGCCGCGGCAGCCACCTCGTGCTGCGGGGCGAGTCGCTGCCCGGGCTGCGGGTGTGCGTGACGGCGCCGGTGCCAGGCAGTACCAGCCGCTTCGTGATGGCGCTGCCCCAGCCCGACGGGACCGTCTACGTCGGCCTGACCGACGAGCCGGTCGACGGGCCGGTGCCCGACGTACCCGAGCCGTCGGAGTCCGAGATCGACTTCCTGCTCGACGTGGTCTCGGCGACCCTGGCCCGGCCGCTGACCCGCGACGACGTGGTCGGCGCGTTCGCCGGTCTGCGGCCGCTGCTGGACACCGGCGGCGGCGAGACCGCCGACCTCTCCCGCAGGCACGCCGTGCTCACCTCGCCCGACGGCGTGGTGACGGTCGTGGGCGGCAAGCTGACGACGTACCGGCGGATGGCCGAGGACGCCGTCGACGCGGCCCTGCGCGCGGCCGGCGCCGAAGCGGGCCATGAGTTCGGGCCGTGCCGCACCCGCCGGCTGCCGCTGCTGGGCGCCGCCGACCGGGCCACCCTGGCCGGGCTCGTCGCTAGTGGCGAGGCGGACCCGCGGCTCGTACGCCGGTTCGGCACCGACGCCGGCCTGGTGCTGCACACCGCCCGCGAGGCCACCGGCCTGTCCGACGCGGAGCTCCTGGCTCCCGGCCGCCCCGCACGTCCCGGTGACCCTCGCCGAGCTGGTCTTCGGGGTGACCCACGAGGGCGCCGCCGACGTCGACGACCTCCTCGACCGCCGTACCCGCGTCGGCCTGGTCCCCGCCGACCGCCCCTCGTCGAACCCCTCGCCCGCCAAGCCCTCGTCCCAGCCCTCGCGGGTAGTCCCGTGCGTCTGGGCTCACGTCGATGCGACCCAACGCCGGACTATCGCGCCAGGCGATGAGTTTCCACAGGTTGGCGGGTCGGTACATCGACGGCAGACTGAGGAGGCGCGCCCGATGACCCTGACCGAACAACGGACCGAACGACTGACGGGGACCACTGTGAGCAGCGAGACCGCGACCGAGCTCGACGACTTCCCCGCGCTCACCGAGCGCTACCAGCGCGAGCTGCTCGCGCACTGCTACCGGATGAGCGGGTCGGTGCACGAGGCCGAGGACCTCGTGCAGGAGACGCTGATCCGGGCCTGGAAGTCGGCGGACACCTTCCAGGGCCGCTCGTCGGTGCGCACCTGGCTCTACCGCATCGCCACCAACGTCTGCCTGACCAACCTCGAGGGCCGGCCGCGCCGGCCCCTGCCCGCGGGGCTCGGCACCGAGGACCAGATCGCCGGCGACGCGCTCGAGACCGACCACGAGATCCCGTGGCTCGAGCCGGTCCCGGACGCAGCGGTGGTCGTCGCCGAGAAGGACACCATCCGGCTCGCCTTCGTCGCGGCGCTGCAGCACCTGCCGACCAGGCAGCGCGCGGTGCTGATCCTGCGCGACGTGCTGCGCTGGTCGGCCGCCGAGACCGCCGAGGCCCTCGACACCACCACCGCCGCCGTCAACTCCGCGCTCCAGCGGGCCCACGCCGTGATGGCCGACAAGCACCCGGACCCCGACACCGTCACCGACGAGCTCTCGCCGGCGCAGCGGATGCTCCTCGACCAGTACGTCGAGGCGTTCTGGCGCAAGGACATCGACGCGATCGTCGAGCATGCTCAGGCACGAGGCGGTCTGGGAGATGCCGCCGTTCCTGAACTGGTACGTCGGCGCCGAGAACATCGGCAAGCTGATCTCGATCCAGTGCCCCGGCGGCGTCAACGACATGGTGATGCTGCCGACGACCGCCAACGGCCAGCCGACGTTCGCGCTCTACATGCGCGAGACCACCGGCGACCCCGACAGCGAGTTCACGCCGTTCCACCTGCAGGTCCTCGACCTCGACGGCGACCGCGTGCGGCACGTGACGGCGTTCTTCGAGAAGGGGTTGTTCGAGAAGTTCGGGCTGCCCGCCCGGCTCCCGGCCGACTCGGTGCCCGCCGGCGCCGGGAAGCGGTGACCCGGACCATCGGCCGGACCCACCACCACGCACTGGAGCTGCTCGAGCGGGCCCTGGGCTACACCCGGGGCGCCCTGGCCACGGTCGGACCGGACCGCGACGGCCCCACGTCCTGCGCGGGGTGGAGCCTCGCCGACCTGCTCGCTCCACATGGACGACGGCCTGGACGCGTTCCTCGAGGCCGCCGGGGGCGCCGTATGCATCGAGGCTTCGCTCCGGCCGGGTGCCGACGTCGACGTGCTCCAGACGCAAGGCCTGCCACCTGCTCGGGCGTGTGGAACTCGACGGACCCGGGGTACGTCGTGGTCGGCGACCGTCCGGTTCCGTCCGGACTGCTGGTCTCGGCGGCGGCGCTGGAGATCGCCGTCCACGGTTGGGACGTCGGCCAGGCGACCGGCGCCCACCACGGGCTGCCCGACGACCTCGCCCGGGCGCTGATGCCCGTCGCGCACGCTCGTGGTGACGCCGGAGGACCGCCCCGGCCGCTTCGCGATGCCGCGGCTGACCCATCCCGACGCCGGTTCGGGAGAGGTGCTGCTCGGCTTCCTCGGCCGGGCGTGACCAGACCAGTTCGCGGTCAGCCCGAGCGCCGCCGATCCACAAACAAGACAAGATTCCGCCGAACCACTCCCCCTGGGGCCCCGTGGTCCCTATCTTGTGCCCATGCACGCACCAGATTTTCTGGTCGCGGGCTTGCCGGGGGGCACTGAGTTCAATCTCCTGACATTGGGGCGTACGCATGCGCGTGCGGGTCAGGTGACGTCCGCACTGGACACACTTGCACCCCTTGCGCGCTCGCTGGCCGACTTGGGAGACACCGCCCCGCTGGTCATCGCGACCCTGGTGGAGTGCCGGCTCGCGCGCGGTGAGGTCGCGCAGGCGCGAGCTCTCACCGACGAGATCGTGCCGTGGCAGCACCGCTCCGGACGGCTGGGTGGCATCGCCAACCAGACGCTGGGCGACGTGCTCGTCGCGCTCGGCGACGCCGACATCGCGATCCCGCGCTACGAGGCAGCCGGCGAGGCGATGGGCGACAAGGACGACCCCGAGGACGTGCCGTGGCGCGGTTCGCTGGCGCTGGCGCTGGTGCGCACCGGCGAGATCACCAAGGCCCGCACGATGGCCGTCCACCAGGTCGCGGTCGCCCGCGCCGCCGGGTCGCCGTACGGCGAGGCGCTGGCGTTGCGCGGCCTGGCCGTGGTCGCCGACTCGACCGAGCGGATCGCGGTCCTGCGGTCGGCCCGCACCCTGCTCGAGGGCCAGCCGGCCGCCCGGCTGCGCGCCCAGATCGACACCGACCTCGCCGGCCTGCTCGTGCTCGCCGGCGCCACCGACCCCGACCGCGACGCGCGGATCGAGGAGGCGACCAGGCTGCTCATCGCCGTGGAGTCGCTGGCCTTCCGCGAGCAGCTGTGGCCGCTGTGGGGCCGGGCCGCCAGGCTGCTGGAGCGGCTCGGGCCACAAGCCCGGCGAGGCCGAGGCCGCCGACACCCTGACCCAGACCCAGCGCCGGGTGGCGGTGCTGGCCCGCGACGGCATGCGCAACCGCGAGATCGCCGACCTGCTGGGGGTCTCGGTCAAGGCCGTCGAGTGGCACCTCTCCCACGTCTACCGCAAGCTCGGCATCCGCTCGCGCAACGACCTCGCCGAGGCGCTCGGCTCCTGACTCCACCGGCGATTCGTCTGCGGATCTGCCGCGACTTCTGCCGCTCGGCCACGCAGACGAATCGGTGTTGACTAGCGCCGTGAGTGAGACACGTCAGGCACACCGCCGTCCGGATGACCGGCCGCGACCCCCACGAGCGCGGGCGCTCCGCGACGCCGCTGGAGCTGCTGTTCGACCTCGCGTTCGTGGTCGCCTTCGGTACGGCGGCCGACGAGCTGGCCCACCTCCTCGCCGACGACCACGTGCGCGAGGGGATCATCGGGTTCTGCTTCGCGACGTTCGCGGTGTCGTGGGCGTGGATCAACTTCTCGTGGTTCGCCTCGGCCTACGACACCGACGACTGGGTCTACCGCCTCACCACGATGGTGCAGATGGCCGGCGTGCTGGTGCTGGCGCTGGGCCTGAAGGACATGTTCGCCTCACTCGTCGAGGGCGACCACCTCGACAACAGCGTCATGGTCCTGGGCTACGTGATCATGCGCGTGTCGATGATCGGGCAGTGGCTGCGCGCCGCCCACCAGGATCCCGAACGCCGCGAGGTCTGCAAGATCTTCATCGTCACCCTGGTGGTCTCGCAGCTCGGCTGGATCGGCCTGCTCTTCCTGGACCTGGGGTTCGGCGCCGCCTTCGCCTGCATCACCGTGCTGGTGCTGATCGAGCTGGTGGGTCCGTTCGTGGCCGAGCACGTCCGCGGGGGGACGCCCTGGCACGCCCACCACATCGCCGAGAGGTACGGGCTGATGGTGATCATCGCCCTCGGCGAGGGACTGCTCGGCACCACCGCCGCGCTCGGCGCACTGATCGACGTCACCGGCTGGACGCTCGACGTCGCGCTCCTCGGCCTGGCCGGCACGGCGATGACCTTCGGCGTCTGGTGGACCTACTTCGTCGTGCCGTGCGGCGACCTCCTGCACGCCTACCGCTCCCGCGTCTTCGGCTGGGGCTACGGCCACATCCCGCTGTTCGGCGCAGTGGTCGGCATCGGCGCCGGCCTGCACGCGGCGGCGTACTACCTGGAGCACCACTCCGGGCTCGGCGCCACGGCCACGCTGATGACCGTGGCCGTGCCGCTGACGATCTACCTGATGGGGCTCTACCTGCTGTACGCCGCGCTCACCCGCACCCTCGACCCGTTCCACCTCCTCCTCGTCGCGCTGACGCTGGTGGTGGTCGCGGCCGCCATCGCCGTGTCGGCCGCCGGCGCCTCGCTGACGACGAGCCTGCTGGTGCTGACGCTGGCGCCGTGGGTCACCGTCGTCGGCTACGAGCTGGTCGGCCACCGCCACAACGCCGAGGTGCTGGCGTCGCTGCCAGCCCCCTAGGCTCCTAAGGCGGGGTCGTCAACACGCTCGTAGTTGCCGCGGAAGATCTGCTGTCCGCGCCTGCGCAACACCGGGTCACGGACGAACGCCGGCAGGTTGCGCGTCTTGTCCCGGCGATGGGTCTGGGCCAAGACGTTGCCGACCCGCGGCCGGCGCCGCGCTTCGAAGTCCGCCAGCGGCCGGCCCGCCGCGAGGGTCTCGGCGAGGACCAGGGCGTCCTCGACCGCCATGCCCACTCCCTCGGCCATGTTCGGTGACATGGCGTGGGCGGCGTCGCCGACGAGCACCACGTTGCCTTGCGTCCACGGCTCCTGGACGACCTCCTCGATCGGCGAGAAGTACGGCGGCCCGGACAGGCCGGCCAGCAAGGTCGGCACTGGCTCCGCGAAACCCTCGAACAACCCCGTCAGCACCGACGGGTCCTCTGCCGCAGGGTCGATCGGCGTACGACGGTCGACGGCGGCGTAGCAGTACGTCCGGCCACCACCGAGCGGGACGGCGAGGAACGTCGCCCGACGCCCGAGCCACACGGTCCACGCGGAGATCTCCGCTGCGTGGTCATCGACGAAGCGCCAGCTGACCTGCCCCAGGAAGCGCGGCCCGCTCCGGGGGAAGGCCGACGCCCGGATCCACGAGCGCAGCCCGTCGGCGCCGACGACCAGGTCGTGCTCCGCCGTCGCTGCGTCGAGGGCCGTGATCGTCGACCCGCGGCTCACCGGGAGGCCGGCCTCGAGCAGGTCGTGCAGGGCGGCGTGCGGCAGCGCGAGGCACGGCCCGGTGGCGCCCCACACGTCGTTCAGGTCGACCTCCATGAGCACGCGGCCGCGCTGGTCGAGGAAGCGCTGCTGAGAGATCCGGTGGGCGCGCTCAGCCAGCCCGGCCGAAAGTCCGAGCTCACCGATCGCGCGGACCGCGTTGGCGGGCAGGTAGACGCCGGTGCCGCGAGCCGAGTGCGAGACGGCGCGCTCGAGGACCCGCGCCTCGATGCCACGTGCGCGCAGCGCTCTGGCTGTCGCAAGCCCGGCGATCCCGCCGCCGACGATCAACACCGACACCGCGCCATCGTCCGTCTCCGGGGCCGGGAGCGGCATCGGAAGAATTACCCAGCTTGGTGGCCGTCAGAGCCAGTCGAGCTCGGCGCCGTGGCCGTGGGTCAGGGCGACGGGGTGGCCGTCGACGGCGAGCACGAACCGCCCGAACGGTACGTCGACCCCGGGCGGCACGTGGGCCGGCAGCACCCGCGGGCCCTCGTTGCTGACCCAGTGGCACGCGCCCCTCCGCGACCAGGCCGGCCATCATCGTGGCGAACCGCTCGCGGTCGGCGTGCTCGAGGTAGGCGATCACCGCGGAGTGGAAGACCACCAGGGTCGCCTGGACCGGCGCCTTCGCCACCAGGGCGGGCAGCTCGTCGAGCAGGTCGCCGCGCACGAGGTACGGCGGGTCCTCGCGGGCGATCCGCACGGCTGCGCGCAGCCGCTCGCGGCGCTCCTCCTGCTCGGGCCAGACCATCGTCTCCAGCCACCGCACGGCGTCGTCGTCGGTGACGTCGACGGGTGAGAGGTCGATGCCGCGCTCGCCAGACGACGGGAGCCAAGGCCCACGGCGGGATGTCTCCCGTCGTCGCGCACTCCAGCAACGGACCGACCGGATCGGTCTCCTGGCGTGCCGCCGCTCGGGAACTTCCAGCGGATGAGGTAGCGGTCGGGATAGAGGCAGAGCCCGGCGCTGGCCCCGACCTCCAGCAGAGCCAGGGACCGGCCCGGCCCGTTCGGGGCCAGGGACGACGAACGCCGGGTACAGCGTCGCCAGCCGTCCCACCTCGTTGGTCTGGGTGGCCCGCTCCAGGATCGTGCGGCGGATGGGCCCCCCTGACTGCCCGTCACCGAGCAGCGCTGCGCGCAGGGCGGCGTACGGACCTGGGGCGGGTACGCCGTGCCACCGGGCCGCGGCGAACACCAGGTTGGCCTGCCGCTTGCGCTCCGGCAGGGTCTGCAGCCACGCGAGCACGTCGGCGTCCTCGGCCACCGAGGACGCCCAGTCGCGGAAGCACGGCGATCCGTAGGCCTCCAGCGCGAAGTCGCGGTAGACCGTCGCCGTGTCGCCGAAGATCTCCACGCGCGGCCGGCAGGCTCAGCCGGCAGGTAGGGCGACGTAGGTCGTGTCGAGGTACTCCTCGATGCCCTCGAAGCTGCCCTCGCGTCCGAAGCCGCTCGCCTTCACGCCGCCGAACGGTGCGGCGGCGTTGGAGATCAGGCCGGAGTTGATGCCGACCATGCCGAACTGCAGCCGCTCGGCCACGCGGATCGTGCGCGCCAGGTCGCGGGTGTAGACGTAGGAGGCCAGGCCGTACTCGGTGTCGTTGGCGCGCGCGATGGCGTCGTCCTCGCTGGCGAACGTGGTGATCGGCGCGACCGGACCGAAGATCTCCTGCCTGACGATCTCGGCCTCGGCGGGTACGTCGACCAGCACGGTGGGCGGGTAGAAGTTGCCGCCCGCATGGTCGGGTCCGTCCAGCGGCTTGCCGCCGGTCACCAGCCGGGCACCGTCGTGGACGGCGTCGGTGACGAGCTGGCTGACCGAGTCGACGGCGTTCTGGTCGATGAGCGGACCGACGTCGACGCCGTCGTCCTGGCCGCGGCCGACCACGAGCGCGCCCATGCGCGAGGCCAGCTTCTCGGCGAACTCCTCGGCGACCGACTCGTGCACCAGGAACCGGTTGGCGGCGGTGCAGGCCTCGCCCATGTTGCGCATCTTGGCGATCATCGCGCCGTCGACGGCCGCGTCGACGTCGGCGTCGTCGAAGACGATGAACGGCGCGTTGCCACCGAGCTCCATCGAGACCCGCTGCAGCTCGTCGGCCGACTGCCGGATGATCACCTTGCCGACCGTCGTGGACCCGGTGAAGCTCACCTTGCGCAGCCGGTCGTCGGCCATCAGCGCCTTGCTCAGGCTCTTGGAGTCGGAGGTCGTGACGATGTTGAGGACGCCCGCCGGCAGGCCGGCCTCCTCGAGCGTCGCGGCCAGCGCCAGCATCGTCAGCGGCGTCAGCTCGGCGGGCTTGACCACCATCGTGCAGCCGGCCGCGACGGCCGGCCCGATCTTGCGGGTGCCCATCGCGAGCGGGAAGTTCCACGGCGTGATGAACAGGCACGGCCCGACCGGCTTCTTGATCGTCAGCAGCCGGCTGCCGCCGGCAGGGTTCTGCATCCAGCGGCCGTGGATGCGCACGGCCTCCTCGCTGAACCAGCGGAAGAACTCCGCGCCGTAGGTGACCTCGCCCTTGGCCTCCTTGACGGTCTTGCCCATCTCGAGGCTCATCAGCTCGGCGAAGTCGTCGGCCCGCGCGGTGATCAGCTCGAACGCGCGGCGCAGGATCTCGCCGCGGTCGCGCGGGGCCGTACGTACCCCACTCCTGCTGGGCCGCCACGGCCGCGTCGAGCGCGTCGACCGCGTCGTTGACGTCGCCGTCGGACACCTCGGTGATGACAGACCCGTCGGCGGGGTCGCGGACCGAGAAGGTGGCGCCGCTGTCGGCCTCGCGCCAGGTGCCGCCGATGAAGAGCCGACGGTGGTCAGGGGAAAGCAGATCTAGACCGGACATGAAAGAAAGCCAAGCACTCGTCCACAACTTGAGCGAAACATCCCCCCGCCGTTCCTGGGACTGGGAACCTTCTGGCGCGGACCTCCGGGGGTTGCAGGGACATCTCCTCGGGACCGGTGAACCCCTCGCTGACCCCATGCAGCGGGGGGTTCTTTCATTCCGCTCCCGCTGGTCGAGGAAGGCGCGCTAGCGCCTGTCACGAGACCCGGTGAGAGCTCAGCGCGTCGGTGCCAGGGTCTCGTGACGGTCGCTGCGCGACCTCCTCGACCAACGATCGGAACCCCTTGCGAAACTGCCGCAAGAGGAGTTGCCTCGGACCCTGGACGTTGATCGAGAGGTGGTCCTCAATGGCCGACAAGGGAAACACTCGGAGACCAGCCGGACAGGATCTGGGGGCGAGCAGCCCTGACCGGATCCGCAACGTGGTGCTCGTCGGGCCGGGAGGCTCGGGCAAGACCACCTTGGTGGAGACGCTGCTCGCCTCTGCGGGGGCCATCCCCCGAGCCGGGACCGTCAAGGACGGCACCACCGTCTGCGACTTCGACGAGGCCGAGGAGAAGCACGGCCGCTCCGTCTCCCTGGCCATCGCGCCCGTCGTCCATCGCCAGACCAAGATCAACCTCGTCGACACCCCCGGGTACGCCGACTTCGTGGGCGACGTCCGCGCGGGCCTGCGGGCCGCCGACTGCGCGCTCTTCGTGATCGCGGCCAACGACGGCGTCGACGACGGCACCAAGGCGCTGTGGCGCGAGTGCGCCGACGTCGGCATGCCGCGCGCGGTGGTGATCACCAAGCTCGACCAGGCCCGCGCCGACTACGACGGCGTGCTCGCCCAGGCGCAGGCGGCGTTCGGCGACAAGGTGATGCCGCTCTACGTGCCCCGAGCGGACTCGACGGCGAGGTCACCTCGCTGACCGGCCTGCTCGAGCCCGGCGACGGCCGCTACGAGGACCTGCGCGGCTCCCTGATCGAGGGCGTCATCGAGGAGTCCGAGGACGAGACCCTGATGGACCGCTACCTCGGCGGCGAGGAGATCTCGCCCGAGGTGCTCACCGACGACCTCGAGACGGCCGTCGCCCGCGCGACGTTCTTCCCCGTCGTCCCGGTCTGCTCCCAGACCGGCGTGGGCTGCGCCGAGCTGCTCGACCTCGCGGTGACCGGGTTCCCGTCGCCGCAGGAGCACCCGTCCCCCGAGGTCTTCACCCCCGCCGGGGCAGCGAGCGACCCGATCGAGTGCGACCCCAAGGCCTCTCTCGTGGCCGAGATCGTGAAGACGACCAGCGACCCGTACGTCGGCCGGCTGAGCATCGTCCGCGTCTTCTCCGGCACCCTCACCGCCGAGCAGGCCGTGCACGTCTCCGGCCACTTCGCGTCGTTCTTCGGAGCCGAGCAGGGCCACGAGGACCACGACGAGGACGAGAAGATCGGCGCGCTGTCCTACCCCTTCGGCCGCACACAGGTGCCGGCCGAGGCCGTCGTCGCCGGTGACCTCTGCGCGATCGGCCGGCTCACCCGCGCCGAGACCGGGGACACCCTGTCGGCGGCCGACGACCCGCGGGTGCTGCGGCCGTGGTCGATGCCCGAGCCGCTGCTGCCGGTCGCGATCGTCGCGTCCAGCAAGGCCGACGAGGACAAGCTCTCCCAGGCCCTCGGCCGGCTCGCCGCGGAGGACCCCAGCGTCCGCGTCGAGAACAACGGCGAGACCCACCAGCTGGTCATCTGGTGCATGGGCGAGGCGCACGCCGACGTGATCATGGAACGCCTCGCCGACCGCTACTCCGTGCACGTCGACCAGGTGCCGTTCGTGGTGTCGCTGCGCGAGACCTTCGGCGGTCCGGCCAAGGGCCACGGCCGTCACGTCAAGCAGTCCGGTGGCCATGGCCAGTACGCCGTGTGCGACATCGAGGTCGAGCCCCTCCCCGAGGGCGGGGGGTTCGAGTTCGTCGACAAGGTCGTCGGGGGCGCCGTACCCCGCAACTTCATCCCGTCGGTCGAGAAGGGCGTGCGCGCCCAGATGGAGCGCGGCGTCCGCAACGGCTATCCCGTCGTCGACCTCCGCGTGACCTTGACCGACGGCAAGTCCCACAGCGTCGACTCCTCCGACATGGCCTTCCAGATGGCCGGTGCGCTCGCGCTGCGCGAGGCCGCGGGCGGCACGACCGTGACGATGCTCGAGCCGCTCGACACCGTGTCGGTGATCGTCCCCGACGACCTCGTCGGCACGATCATGAGCGACCTGTCGGCGCGCCGCGGCCGGCTGCTCGGCACCGACAAGGTCGGCGACGACCGCACGGTCATCAAGGCCGAGGTGCCCGCAGACCGAGCTCGTCAGGTACTCCGTCGACCTGCGTTCAGCCACCCACGGCGCGGGCTCCTTCACCCGCACGCTTCGCCCACTACGAACCCATGCCCGAGGACGTCGCCCGCCAGATCGAGCCCCGCGACCACCACTGACCGCAGCGCTGGTCGAGGCAGGCGCGCTAGCGCCTGTCACGAGACCCGGTGACGATGACGTGGACCGGTTGCGGGGCTTCGTGACAGGTACTTCGTCACTTCCTCAACCAGCGAGTCAAGCGGCCCTGAGGAACTGCTCCAGGATCGGGCCCGCCGTACCCGAGCCCGACGTACCTTCGTCGACGAAGACCGCGACGGCGAGGTCGCCCTGGGCGGCGATCATCCAGGCGTGGGTGAGGATCGCGCCGTTCTTCGTCGAACTCCGCCGTGCCGGTCTTGGCGATCACGGGCGGGCCGGGTACGTCGAGCCAGGAAGCTGCCGCTGCCGCTGGTCACCACTCCGCGGAGCAGCGAGCGCAGCGCCTCCGCCTCCGCCGGACCAGGACCCTGCACGCCGTCGGGCGGCGCCGACGTCACGCTCGTGACGAGCGAGGGCACGACGAGCCGGCCCGCCTGGATCGAGGCGATCACCGTCGCCATCACCATCGGTGAGGCGAGGATCTTGCCCTGGCCGATCAGGTCGGCCGCCTTCTCGGTCTCCCCGGCGGGCGGCACGACGTTGCCGAAGTACGCCGGGAAGCCGAGGTCGTGGTCGACGCCCATGCCGAGCGAGGCAGCGGCGTCGACCAGCGAGTCCTGGCCGAGCTTGCCACGCTGGGAGATGAACGCCGTGTTGCAGGAGTTGGCCACCGCGGTGCGCAACGGGATGTTGCCGACGCCGGACGCCGGGTAGTCGTCGTAGTTCTCGAACCGCTTGCCGTCGACCACGATCGAGGTGGTGCACGGGACGACCGTGCCGGGGCTCACGCCCGCGCGCAGCAGGGCCAGCGACGACACCGACTTGAACGTCGACCCGGGTGCGTACTGCCCGAAGGTCGCGATGTTGAGACCGCCGGTGCCCGGACCGTTGGCCGCGGCCAGGATCTCGCCGGTCGACGGCTTGATGGCGACCAGCGCAGACGCCGGACCGACGTCGGCCAGCGCCTGCTCCGCGGCGACCTGCATCCGCTCGTCCATGGTCAGCTGCAGCGGCTGCCCGTCGACGGCGTCGTAGCGGAAGAGCTCGCGGGTCTTGCCGTCGGAGCCGACCGCGTTGACGGCCTGGCCGGGCGTGCCGCGCAGCTGCTCGTCGTAGCGCGCCTGGAGCCCGGACAACCCGGCCACGTCGCCGACCTCGTAGAAGTCTGGGTTCTCCTCGATCATCTCGGCGGTCACCTCGCCGACCGAGCCGAGGATCGGCGCCGCGAAGCCCTTGGTCGGCGCCAGCGGCAGCTCGGCCGCGATGACCGCGCCGCCCTTGATCCGGCGTACTCCGGACAGCACGCCGCCCGGCACCTCGTCCTGGCGGTAGACGATCGCCTCGACGAAGGCGAGCGGCCCGGAGGCCTCGACCCGCTTGGCGTACGCCGCGGGCGTCGATGTCGACGAGCCGCGCGAGCTCGCGAGCCGACGCCGCCGCCTTGCCCGCGCCGACCTTGGAGCGGTCGATGCCGATCCGCACGACCGGCCGGTTGGTGACCAGGGCCAGGCCGCCGGCGCCGAGGATGTCGCCGCGCTTGGCGCCGAGGCTGACCAGGTCGAGGGTGACCTTCGGGTTCAACGAGGGCTCGATGGTCGCCACGTCCCACTCGGCCACCCACTGCCCGTCGGCCTCCGAGAACGTCGCCTGGCTGGAGTAGGTCCAGCCGTCCGGGCCGATGGGCCAGGTCCAGTCGAACGTCGCGGCGGCGGTCGGCTGCTCGCCCGACGGGTCCGAGACGTCGGCGACGGTGACGGTCGGCTCCAGGTCCTCGAGGCCCTCGACGGTGACGGCGTACTCCTCGCCGACTGCCTGTGGGTCGGCGCTGGTGAAGCCCACGGCGGAGAAGTCGCCGCTGGCCAGGGCGTCGGCCAGCGAGCCGGCGGCCGCCTCCAGCGCGGTGCCCGAGTCGCTGCCGCTGCCTGCGTCGGGACCGGAGCTCTCGGGGTCCTCAGCGGTGCAGGCGGCCAGGACACCGACGGTCAGGGACAACGCCGCCAGGCGGACGAGAGGGGGGCGACGCATGGCGCCTGTCTACCAAACGGCCCCGTGTGACCCAGCCCACAACACGATCCGGAAGAAAGTGGACTGCGGTCCGGTTCTAGTCATTGAAAGTTCTACTACCCCACACAGGAGATGAGCACCCAGATGAGCATGTTCTCGCGCAGCAAGACCACCGCCACGGCGACCGAGTTCGAGCAGGCCACCCAGGCCGTCGACGACATCACGGGTGACTACACCCTCGACGTCAGCCACACGCGTCTCGGCTTCAGCGCGCGGCACGCGATGGTGACGACGGTCCGCGGCCAGTTCCAGGACTACACCGGCCACGCCCACGTCGACACCGCGAACCCCGCCAACTCCAAGGTCGAGGTGACCATCCAGGCCGGCAGCATCGACACCGGCAACGCCGACCGCAACGGCCACCTGGTCTCCCCCGACTTCTTCGACGTGGAGAACAACCCCGAGCTCACCTTCGTCTCCACCGAGGTGGAGCGCGCCGATGAGCACCACCTGGGTCATCACCGGCGACCTGACCATCAAGGGCGTCACCAAGCCCGTCACGATCGAGTTCGAGCAGACCGGTTCGGCCCGTGACCCCTTCGGCAACCTGCGCGTCGGCTTCGAGGGCAGCACCGCCATCAACCGCAAGGACTGGGGCCTGACCTGGAACGCCGCGCTCGAGACCGGCGGCGTGCTCGTCTCCGAGCGGGTCAAGCTGGACTTCGACATCTCCGCGATCCAGAGCGCCTGATCCATCCTCCGAGTCGGCGCGTCTGCTCTGCAGATGCGCCGACTCGGCGCGATTTCGGGGTGCAAATGCGCCGACTCGCGGATTCAATACGGGCATGGATCTTCCCGCCGGCCTGACCGCCGCGCCGTACACCGCCGCCGACCTCGACGCCGTCTTCGCCGTCGCAGCGGCCCAGCAGCAGCACGACATCGGGCGCGTCGACGTCGAGGCGGCCGACTTCGAGGCCGACTGGCAGCGGCCCAGCTTCGACTTCGCGACGATGACGATGGGCGTCTACGACGGTGACATCGGGGACCGCCTCGTCGCGTTCGGCGAGCTGATCGGGGCCAACCGCGGCGAGGCCGGTGTGCTCCCGGACTACCGACGCCGCGGCATCGGCACCGCCTTGGCCCGCTGGATGGAGGGCGCGGCGACGGAGCACGGCTACACCGCCATCGGCGGCCCCGTGCCGCAGGGCTCGGACGGCGACCGGCTGCTGGAGAAGCTCGGCTACCACGTCCGCTGGACCAGCTGGGTGCTCCAGGTGCCCGAGGGTGCGTCGGTGCCGCATCGCGAGGTCCCGGCGGGTTACACCATCAGGGCCGCCACGCCCGACGACTACGAGGCGGTCTGGAACGTCGTCGAGGACGCCTTCCTCGAGTGGTCGGTGCGCGAGCGCGAGCCCTACGAGGACTTCCTCGCCGTGACCGTACGGCGTCCCGGCCACGAGCCCTGGATGCTGCGGGTCGTCACCGACCCGGCCGGCGAGGTGGTCGGCACCGCGATGCTGATCCTGGCGGGGGACCCGGTCGCGGAGGGGTACATCGAGCGGCTCGCCGTCCGCAAGGACCAGCGCGGCCAGGGTCTCGCCCAGGCGCTGCTGGTCGACGCGTTCGAGCAGGGCCGCCAGCACGGCGCCCCGCGCTCCGGCCTGTCGACCGACTCGCGCACCGGCGCGCTGAGCCTGTACGAGAAGGTCGGCATGGTCGTCACGGACGTCTGGGTCAACCGGGGCGACCCGCTGGTCGAGGAGGCGCGCTGCGCCTGTCACGAAACCCCGCAATGAGATGCACCTCCGGGTCGTGACGGGTGCTAGCGCGACTCCTCGACCAACGGCTGGTTAGGGGTGCGGCTCCTTCAAGGGGTCGATCTCGAGCTCGACGCCCTCGTCACCTTCGTCGGCCCAGTAGTCGTCGTCCTTGGTCTGGTCGACGCCCTCGTCGACGCCCATCGCCCGGAAGACGAACGTGAGCACGATGGAGACCACGAGGTTGGCGATGATGGCGAGCAGGGCGATGTAGACCTTGGTCGTCTCGGCGCCGGGGAACAGCACCAGCGGGCCGCCGAAGTGGGAGTCCGGGTCGCCCGGCAGCGGGACGCCGTACGCGAGCCAGGTGCCGTAGCCCATGCCGACGGCCCAGCCGATGAGCAGCGCCCATCGGTGGAACCATCGCGTGTAGAGGCCGATCACGATCGCCGGCAGCGTCTGCAGGATCCACACCCCGCCGAGCAGCTGCAGGTTGATGGCGTACTGCTTGGAGAAGGCCAGCACGAACACCAGCGCCCCGAACTTCACCACGAGTGAGGCGTACTTGCTCTGCTGTGCCTCTTCCGAATCCGTCGCGCCGCGCTTGATGAAGGCCTTGTAGATGTTGCGGGTCCACAGGTTCGCGGCCGCGATCGACATGATCGCCGCCGGCACGAGGGCGCCGATGACGATGGCCGCGAACGCGACGCCGGCGAACCACGGCGGGAACTCGTTCTCGAACAGCTGCGGCACCGCCAGCTGGGGGTTCGGCGGGTCGCCGACCGACACACCGGCCGCGATCGCCACGAAGCCGAGCAGCGCCAGCAGGCCCAGCAAGAAGGAGTACGCCGGCAGCAGGGCCGCGTTGCGCCGGATCACCGAGCGGTTCCGGGTGGAGAGGACGGCGGTGACCGAGTGCGGGTACATGAACAGCGCCAGGGCCGAGCCGAGCGCGAGTGATGCGTAGGCCCACTGCGCGACGGGCGGCGGCATGATGCCCTTGCCGGCCACCTCCCCGGCGGCGATCGCGTCGGCGTTCTCGGTGTTGAAGGCCGTGAAGGAGTCGTTCGCGACGTCGAAGATGTGGCCCCAGCCGCCGACCTGGGAGGGCAGGTAGAGGATCGCGACGATGATCACGAGGTAGATCAGGGTGTCCTTGACGAACGCGATCAGGGCGGGCGCCCGGAGGCCGCTGGAGTAGGTGTAGGCGGCCAGGATCACGAAGGCGACGAACAGCGGCAGGTCCTTGATGATCCAGTTGTCGCTGTCTTGCCCCATGCCCATCACGTCGAGCACGACCTGGATGCCGACCAGCTGCAGCGCGATGTAGGGCATCGTCGCGAGGATGCCGGTGATGGCGACGGCCAGTGCGAGCGGCCTGCTGTCGTAGCGGCCCTGCACGAAGTCGGCCGGCGTGACGTAGCCGTGGCGGTGGGAGACCGACCAGAGCTTCGGGAGGAACAGGAAGATCATCGGGTAGACGATGATCGTGTACGGCACCGCGAAGAAGCCGACCACGCTGCCGGCGTACAACGTCGCCGGGACGGCGATGAAGGTGTACGCCGTGTAGAGGTCGCCGCCGATCAGGAACCACGCGATGAAGGTGCCGAAGCCCCGGCCACCCAGGCCCCACTCGTCGAGGTTGTCCATCCTCTCGGCTCGGCGCCAGCGTGCGGCAGCGAAGCCGAGGACGGTGACGACGAGGAACAGGAAGACGAAGACGCTGACCGCGACGGCGTTCACCGCTCGTCCTCCGGCAGCTGCTGGCCCCGCGCCTCACGATCCTTGCGGTCGGCGATCCGCGAGAGCGCGAACGCGATGACCGTGATCACGGTGGCGAAGGGGATCAGCGCCATCTGGAACCAGTAGAAGAACGGCCAGCCGTTCAGCTCGGGCTCGGTCCTGTTGTAGAGCGGCACCCACAGCGGCAGCACGACCGGGGGGATCAGCAGGACGATGATCAGGATCCACAGCCCCCGCGACGGGGACGCGGGCGGGCGCGATTCGCTCATGCTGGTGACCTCCGAGGTGGGCGGACCACCGAGTGACGCTACTCACCCGAGCGAGCCCGGCCACCCCCCGAGGGGTGGAACAGCCCAGGTCACCCCGTCAGCAGCGGGTGCGGTAGCCCTGCCAGCGCCGGTGCTTGTGCGTGAGCACCAGCCAGATCACCACGCCCAGGACGATGAGCGGCAGGTGCGCGATCACCAGGACCGCGAGGAGCACTGCCAGGGCGATCCGCACCAGCACCGGAAGCATCCCGAACCGCCGTGCGGGGCCGGCGTACGGCGGGCGGCCGAAGGGCGGGCGACCGAACGGAGGCCCCGGGAAAGGACGCCGCCCGGGGGACGACCCCCGGCGCGGCCGGTCCTGGCCGACGCCGGGACGGTCGGCCGTCGCGTACGCGGCGGGTTGCCGGGCCGGGTGCTGGTAGGCGCTGCCCGGCAGGTCGCTGAAGACCGGCGCGAGGTCGGAGGGCGTGCGGGCCGCCCAGATGCGGTCGAGCCGCTCGTGGTGCTCCTCGGTCGAGAGCCGGCCCTGGGCGTAGTGCTCGGCCAGCTCGTCGGCGGCGGCGGTGCGCTCGGCGTCGCCGATCCTCAGCTCACCCGGCCCCTCGGGTTGGGCCATCACCGCTCACCCCCGTCGGCTCCCGGGTAGTCCTCGTCCTCCTCGCCGGACTCGAGGTCGGCCACACCGGCCGGCTCGTCGTCGCCGTCGGCCAGCAGGCCGTACAGCTTGCGGCGGGTCTCGATCAGGATCTTGATCGCCTCGCGGCGCTGGCTGTCGGTACCGGTGGTGACGATCTGCCACACCGCGGCCATCACCTGGCCGATCTCGGGCTTGAGGGCGGCGTACTCGCCACCGGGCGGCACCTCGTCGCCGCGCTGCTCGCCGGACTGTCGGCCGAACGGCGCCCACGTCTCGGCCAGCTCGTCAGCGTGCTCCTCGACGTACGTGCGGCCCTCGTCGGTCAGCCGCAGGGTGCGGCGGCCACGCTCGTCGTCGGCCTCGACCAGGCCTTCGTCCTCGAGCTGCTGGATGGTCGGGTAGACCGATCCGGGGCTGGGCTTCCACGCGCCGCCGCTGCGCTCGGCGATCTGGCTGATCAGCTGGTAGCCGTTCATCGGCTCCTCGCGCAGCATGTCGAGGATCGCCGCGCGCACGTCGCCGCGGCGTACCTTCGGGCCACGCTGCTGCTGGCCCTGCGAGAGTCCGAACAGCTCCGCCACCCACGGCGGCGGGCCCGGCCGGTTCTTCCGGCCGTCGAACGGGCCGCCCCAGCCACCCCACGGACCGCCGCTCCACTGGCCGGCCCACCCGCTGCGGTGCTGCCCCCAGCGCTCCTCACCGTGCCGGCCCCATTGCCGGCTGAAGTCTCCCTGTCCCATCTCGATCGCTCCTGTGGTCGACGTACGGTCGACCTCTCGCCGACCGTTCACGATATATCGCGATGGTACGAGCGACTGGTCGCTCCATTCAAGGGTGCGGAGAACTTCTTGGGCAAACGCTCTACTTCCAGGCCAGTGCATTGCCTTGGAAGCGGAGCGATCCCCGGCTCACCGGGGATCGCGCGGATCCCTACAGCGCTTCGCGGCGGCGGGTGAGGTACGCGCGTTCGGCGGCGTTGTCGGTGAGGGCGAGGGCGGCGTCGTACGCCGACCGGGCGTCGTCGGGGCGGTCGAGGCGGCGGAGGAGCTCGGCGCGGGTGGCGTGCCAGAGGTGGTACGTCGGGAGCTCGAGGCGGTCGACCTCGGCGAGGCCGACGGCGGGGCCGTCGAGCTCGGAGACGGCGATGGCCCGGTTGAGCGCGACGACCGGTGACGGGCTCAGCGACAGCAGCTGGCCGTACAGCGCGGCGATCTGCGACCAGTCGGTGTCAGCCGTCGAGCGGGCCGAGGTGTGGACGGCGTTCACGGCCGCCTGGATCTGGTAGGCGCCAGGGCGGTTCACCGCGAGGCACTCGCGCACCAGCGCCAGACCCTCCTCGATCTCCGAGGGGTCCCAGGAGGCGCGGTCCTGGTCGGCCAGGGGCACCAGCACGCCGTCGGAGAAGCGGGCGGTCCGGCGCGCGTCGGTGAGCAGCATCAGCGCGAGCAGGCCGGCCACCTCGGGCTCGGTCGGCAGCAGCGTGCGCAGCACCCGGCACAGCCGGATGGCCTCCGCGGTCAGGTCGACCCGCACGGGAGCGGGTCCCGAGGTAGCGAGGTAGCCCTCGTTGAAGACGAGGTAGAGCACCGCCAGCACGCCGGTCAGCCGGGCGGGCAGGTCCTCGGCGGCCGGCACCCGGTAGGGGATCTTCGCGGCGGCGATCTTCTTCTTCGCGCGGGTGATGCGCTGGCCCATCGTCGTCTCGGTGACCAGGAACGCCGAGGCGATCTCTGGCACGGTCAGCCCACCTAGGAGACGCAGGGTCAGCGCCACCCGCGCCTCGGGGGCCAGGGCAGGGTGGCAGCAGGTGAAGATCAGCCGGAGGCGGTCGTCGTCGACCGGCCCGGTGGGCCCGTGCGGGGTGTCGTCCATGATCATGGCGGCCTGCTGGTACTTGGCGTCGCGGTGCGACTCGCGGCGGATCTTGTCGATGGCCTTGCGGGCAGCGGTGGTCGTCAGCCACCCGCCAGGGTTGGGGGGTACGCCGTCCGCGGGCCACCGCTCGACAGCGGCGAGCAGCGCTTCGGCGGCGGCGTCCTCGGCGATGTCGATGTCGCCGAACCGGCGGATCAGCGAGGCGACCACGCGGCCGTGCTCCTCGCGGACGATCCGTTCGATCTCGAGATCGGTCACTCGGCTAGGAGTCACTCGGCTCAGGCTGGAACGGCCGGACCTCGACGGGCCCCTCGCACGCGGCGGAGGCCTCGACCGCCAGCGCCAGGGCGGCGTCGAGGTCGGGGGCCTCGAGAATCCAGAAGCCCCCGATCCACTCCTTGGCCTCGGCGAAGGGACCGTCGGTGATGATCGGGTCGGTCCCCGTGGCGTCGACCGTGGTGGTCGCCTCGATCGGCTCGAGGCCGCCGCCGAAGACCCAGATGCCGGCGTCCGTGACCTTCCGGTTGAAGGCGTCGACCTGGGCGTAGAGCCGTTGCAGGTCGTCACCGGTGGGCTCGGCCTCGCCCTCCACGGTGTGCACACTCATCATGTACTGCGTCATGTCTGCTCTCCTTCGAGTTCGGCACGGGCTGGGCGGCTCGCGCTCATCCCTGCCACGAACGGTGCGAGGTGGATCCGACACCTCGGCGATGACTTCTTTCTACCAACCGCGCCCGACCGGAGGGTTTCGGGGTGCGGGTGTGCGGGTAAGTGGCACGAGCACTCCCCCATGCAACGGCCTGGATGACGAGACGCGAAGACAGACGAGAGAAGAGTGATGGTGCCCAAGACCCACAAGACTCCGGTCGCCCTGGCAGCGGTGGTCACCTTCTTGGCCCTGGTGGCCGGGATGGCGACGATCCCGACCGCGCAGGCCGAGGAGCCACTGGCGGCCCGCCGGGTGGCCACGAAGTTCAAGAAGATCCACTGGCCCGCGTCGCCCGCCGTCTACGGCACCCCGACCTACGTCAACGGCAAGATCAAGAGCCAGAAGCGCAAGAAGCGGGTCGTCGTCCTGCAACAGAAGCTGCCGTCGGGCTGGCAGAAGGTCGACAAGGACAAGACCAACGGCAAGGGCCGGTTCCACCTGAAGGCCAAGACCAACTGGTACCACAAGAAGCTGAAGCTGCGCGTGGTCGTGCAGGCCACCCGCAGGGCCGCGGGCAACGCCAGCAAGGGCCGCGGCTTCACCGTCAACCCGAACTACGCGCCGGCCGGCAGCTCCAGCGCCTGGTCGCGGATCGCGCCCGGCTACAAGATCCAGTTCAACCCGTGCGCTCCCGTGCGCTGGCGGCTGAACACCCAGTACGCACCCGTCGGTGTGAAGCCCGAGGTCAAGCTCGCGGTCAAGCAGGTCAGCGCGGCCACCGGCATCCGGTTCGTCTACGCCGGCAAGACCAAGGCGATCCCGGGCTCGAAGCGCTCGTGGCCCGGCAACACCAACCTGGTCGTCGCCTGGGCCTCCCCGAGCCAGACCAAGTGGCCACTCCAGGGGACCACGATCGGTCGCGGCGGCCAGATCAGGACGGTCTACGCCCGGACCGCCAAGGGCAAGCGCGCCCTGCAGACCACGCGGTCGGGCCTGGTGCTCGACAACACCTTCGCGGCCCCGGCCGGGTTCGCCGGGCCCAACGCCCGTGGCTCGATCATCGTCCACGAGCTCGGCCACGTCGTCGGCCTCGGCCACGCGCCCGAGCAGGCGCAGCAGATGTACCCCTCGGCCGTGAACGCCTACAACGGCATGTTCCAGGCCGGCGACCTCGCCGGGCTCCGTCACGTCGGGCTGATGACCGGGTGCCTGAAGAGGGTCCACCGCTTCGGCCGCTCGGTGCCTGGCTACGTGCCCGCGCCGGAAGCCGTCGTGCGGATGGGGCCCGTCAGCCGACCCTGAGCTGACCCGCGTCCCAGAGGCGGCCCGCCTCGTCGGCCAGCGCCGACAAGGCGGGCCGCATCGCGTCTGCCCGGATCCGGTCCGCGTGCGCGACGCCGTGCTCCTGGCCGATCCGGTTGTTCTCCCGGTCCACGGTGCTGTCGGCCCGGCCGGCCGCACTCCTGGCTGCGATCCGCTCGTGCGCGCGGCCGATCGCCTCCGCGACCTCGCGGCCGTACGTCGCGGCGAG
The DNA here is from genome assembly GCA_963814935.1 of uncultured Actinomycetota bacterium. Classification (GTDB taxonomy): domain Bacteria; phylum Actinomycetota; class Actinomycetes; order Propionibacteriales; family Nocardioidaceae; genus Nocardioides. The sequence continues at coordinate 136,775 of CAWFEZ010000012.1, forward strand.
CCACGCCTGCCAGACGAAGTGCCGCACGGCGTTCTCGGCCCGCCACCGCTTCGGGTAGCGCTTGCGCGCAAGGAGCAACGCGTACGCCGACGCCTCGACCACCCGGACCGCGTCGCGGCGGCCGAGCCCTGCGTCCCGCGCTGCGCCGTACACGCCCGGGACACTGCGGGCGACCCAGCGGGCGAGGACCGTCGGCTTCACGCCTCGATCATTGCCCACCCCGGGCAAATGCCCGATGTGCCGAGGGGCGAGGCACAGTACATCGACTCGATCCGGGCCTTCGAGCAGCACGCCGTCGAAGGCGTGCTGGGGACCCACGCCCTGCCGGCGAGCGACGTCGCGAACCACCGTGAACGAACGTCCGTTGCGAGGCTTCGCGACAGGCGCTAGCGCGCCTTCCTCAACCAGCGGTCGACTAGAGCCGCTCGGCGATCACCACGTGCACGGTGTCGCCCTCGGCCTTGCCGATGGCCTTGCGCACGCGCCGCCTTCACGGGGAGCTTGTGGGTGCCGTCGCCGATGGCCATGAACGACGACTCGAACGGGTGGCCGTCGACGGTGCCGCGCACCTTCACCAGTCCGCGCGTGCCGAAGAACTCCACGGACCGTGGCCACACGACGTACGTCCAGCCACCGGTGGCCGGGCTCTTGCGGAGGGTCTCGTCGAACTCGACGAGCGCTTGCTGCTGCGTCTTCATGGTGGTGTGACTCCTGCCCTCGGGAGAACTCATCGGAACCCCCGAAGTCGTTTGACCATCGTCTCGTGACCGTGGTCGGGTGGCCAGCGTGAAGTGGAAGGACTCGGTGGCCCCGCTTCGGGAGCGGAACTTCCGCTGGTACTTCGCCTCGCGATTCGTCAACACCCTCGGCAACATGATGGCCAGCGTCGCGCTGGCCTTCGCGGTGCTGGAGATCACCGACTCCGCCACGGTCCTGGGTTGGGTGCTCGCCGCCCACACCGTGCCGATGGTGGTGTTCCTGCTCTGGGGCGGCGTGATCGCCGACCGGTTCCCGCGGGCGTTGGTGCTCCAGGTCTCCAACGTCGCCTCCGGCTGCACCCAGGCCAGCATCGCGCTGCTGGTGATCACGGGTACGGCGGAGATCTGGATGCTCGTGACGATCAGCGCGGTGCACGGCCTGTTCTCGGCCATGGGGTTCCCCGCCATGGCCAGCATGCTGCCCCAGCTGGTCCCACGCGACCAGCTCCAGCGGGCGAACGCCCTGATGTCACTGGTGCGCGGCGGCCTGGCCATCATGGGCCCACCGTCAGCGCCTTGTTGGTCATCACGGTCGGGGCCGGCTGGGCGCTCTTCGCGGATGCCCTCACCTGGTTCGCCGCGGCGGCGCTGCTCTCGGCGTGCGGATCCCTCCGCGCGAGGCGCCCGCCGAACGCACCGGGATGCTGGCAGACCTGCGCGAGGGCTGGGTCTTCTTCCGGACCGTCACCTGGCTGTGGGTGGTGGTCCTGGCGTTCGGCTTCCTCAACGCCATCCACGTCGGTGCGGTCTTCACCCTGGGCCCGGCCGTCGCGAAGGAGACCATCGGCGAGCAGGGCTGGGGCCTGGTCCTGTCGGCCGAGTCGGTCGGGATGCTGCTGATGACGGTCGTGCTGCTCCGGGTCCCGCTCCAGCGGCCGCTTGTTCCTGGGCATGCTGGGCATCTCTCTGCTCGGCGTGCCGATGATCCTGCTGGGCGCGCATCCCCAGCTGGCGCTGCTGGTGGTCGCGATGTTCGTCGCGGGTCGGGCACCGAGGTCTTCTCGATGGGCTGGAACCTCGCCATGCAGGAGAACATCGAGGACTCGATGCTCTCGCGCGCCTACTCCTACGACGCGCTGGGCTCGTTCATCGCGATGCCCGATCGGCCAGCTGGCCTACGGGCCGCTGGGCGAGGCGTTCGGCTACCAGGAGGTGCTGGTCGTCTCCGGGATCGCGTACGTCGTCATCTGCCTGCTCACCCTGCTGTCGCGGTCGGTGCGGGACCTGCCTCGCCGTCCGGCGGAGGCCCGACCAGGCTGGGCCGAGCCGTCGGGTCAGCCAGCGGCCTGACCTCCTCCTCGAGCGCGGCCGCCAGCGCCGACCACTCGACGTACTCGATGCCGTTGACGACCTGGCTGTGGTCCTCGCGCAGCGCCAGCAACCGGTCGCGCAGGCGCTTGGCGCCGCGGCGCTCGGCCATGCCGAGCTCCTGCTCCCAGGCCTTCTCGGCGGCCTTGCGGGACGCCCGGCCGCGGTTGGACACCTCGCCGCGGGGTGGACGCGGACTCATCGCGGGCTCATCCGCTCGTCTTGTCGAGCAGCTGGAGCAGGTCGTGGGCAGCAAGCTCGACGTCCTTGTGCCGCCACTCGCTGGCGCGGTAGACGCAGGCGATCAGGCCGGTGCGGTGCACGCGGCGCAGGTCGCCGTAGACGAAGGCGAAGCGGGCCTTGGTCTCGTCGTTGGCACCCTCCGTGAGCCCGAGGTGCCAGGCGGCGTAGTCGTCCCAGCTGTGCTTGTCGAGGTAGGCGTTCTCGTCGTCCGCCCGCGGCTGCGACTCTCCCCAGTCGCTGTCGAGGACGTACTGCTTGCGCCTCGATGAGCTTGCGGCAGTGGGCGACGGCAGCCTTGTTCACCGAGTAGGTGGCCATGGGTTCATCCTGCCCCCACAACCGGCGCCCGGCTCCACCCCAACGGTCAGCGCTGCCCACGGTGGCCGGACGTCATACGAATCGAGCCATAGATGGCTCGATTCGTATGACGTTGTGAGCGCCTCACGGATCGCCGAGGATGACCCGCGAGCGGTTGGGCACGAAGCCGTTCTTGGTCGCCCACAGCACGGCCTGGGTGCGGCGCTTGACGCCGATCTTGCGGTAGGCCGAGCGGATGTAGGTCTTCACCGAGTTGATGCTGAGGAAGGTCCCTTCGGCGATCTCCTGGTTGGACAGACCTTGCGCGATCAGGGCGAGCACCTCGGACTCACGGGCGCTGAGCCCGTGCCGGCGGCCGGGCCAGTCGCCCTCCGCCAGCTCGGTGTCGTCGGCGGCGCCGGGGCCGGGATCGTCGCTGACGACGACGGAACCCGCGTGCACCTTCTCGATCGCCGCGACCAGGTCGACGGCCTCGAGGGTCTTGGTCAGGCACGCCGCCGCGCCCGCGGCCAGAGCCTCCTGCACCATCTCGGGAGGAAGGTGCCAGGTGTAGACGACGACCTTGGCGTCGGTCTCGTCGATCGTCTGCGCCACCACGCTGCTCACGCGCTGACGGCCGTAGGCGTCGAAGAGCACGACGTCGACGGGGCTGTGGACCGGCAGCATGCTGTCGAGCTCCACGACCCGCACCCGTGCGGCGTACGGCGCCAGCATGGTCTGCAGCCCGGAGACGACGATCTCGTAGTCGTTCATCAGGGCGACGCGCACGGGCGAGCCGGGCCCCTCCTCACCGGACATGGGACCCACCCTAGCGAGCCAGGGTGATGCCCCACACCCCTCACCCGCGGCCGTTGGTCGAGAAGGGCCGTCAGGCCCGTCTCCCCCGCTGGTCGAGGAGGGCCGTCAGGCCCGTCACGAAACCTCGTGAGTCGCGAAGCCAGTTGACCCACGAGGTTTCGAGACGGTTGCCAGCGCAACCTCCTCGACCAGCGGAGGAGTGTCGGTCAGTTGACCGACAGGTTGATCTGGTTGCCCTTCTTTCCGAACCCGTCGACCCGGATCGTCGGTCCCGGTCTTGGGCACGTCGACGCTGTACCACGCCGGCTGGTAGCGGCCCGGGTGCACGCCGTTGACGGTGTGGTCGTCGTCGGGGAACCACCACTGCAAGGTGTCGTCGAACAACCGCACACCCGGCTGGGACGCGACGGTCCCGGTCATGGTCTCCGCGAACTCGCCCTGGGCGTCGTACCTGCTCTTGTGCAGGGTCAGCGCCTGGGTCGGCTTCAACCCGAAGGTCGAGTCGTAGGACTGGATGCGGTTGCGCATCAGGTCCCCGTTGGGCCAGTGGTTGAAGTTCGGGTGGGCGTCGACGGGCAGCAGCTCGCCATGACCGGGGTGGTCACCGACGTTGTTGTCGGAGTACTGGGTGTCCCAGTACCAGACGAGCAGTCCCTCCATGTAGGGGTGGAACTCCACCTTGTCGGGCGTCGCGGAGTCCTCGAACCCGAAGTTGTACGCCGTCTTCAGCGACTCGTCGTACCCGTCGTGCTGGCGGTACTCCGCGATGTAGAAGTGGTCGAACAGTGCGCCCTCGACCGTCTCCTTCTGGCGGCTGAAGCCCGGCACCGGGTCCTCGGTGTTGTCGCCGATCGACTTGGTGGCGAACGTCCAGCCCTCGTCGGCCGTCTCGGCCGTGCCGATGGTCTGGCCGGCGACCGCGATGTTGTCGACGAAGAACCCCTGTCCGTTGGTGAAGGGGTCGGCCCAGTAGCGGAAACGGATGGCCGTGGTGCCGGCTGGAGCCGTGGCCGTCAGGTCGACCCAGGCACCGTTGGTGGTGCCGGTGATGCCGAACCCTTGGTTCTGCTCGTTGGGGTCCTCCTCGGTCGACAGGCTGGTCTCGAGCGGAGTCCAGGTGGTGCCGTCAGAGGTGGCCTCGAGGTAGGCGTAGTCCCAGTCGGTCTCGATCTGGTAGCGGGCCCGAGCCGTGACCGCCCCGGCCGAGGCCGCATGGGTCATGGTGGTCTCGAAGTCCGCGCTGGAACCGCTGTAGAACTGCCACTCGCCGGAGTCGGGCGCACCGAGGTTCTGCTCGTGTGCCGGCAGCGGCATCACCAGGGCCGAGGGCTTCTTGGTGACCGGGGTGTTCTGGCCGAGGGCGACGTCGCGGGTCTCCCCGAACGGCACCTCCTCGTAGAACGGGCCCTTGTTGCCCTGGCCGTCGAGCCAGCCCAGCATCAGCCGCTCCCAGGCGCCCATGTCGGTCGGGTTGTCGCCGATGCCGTCAGGACCACCGTCGCCGATGTTGGCGCCGGAGGACATCAGGGTCCAGAACGCCGTGTTGTTCTCGGCGCCGCCGGTGTTGCCGGAGGTGTCGTAGAGGTCCGGCAGGCCGAGGTCGTGAGCGAACTCGTGGGCGAACACGCCCAGACCGCCGTTCTCGGGCTGGACGGTGTAGTCGTAGACCCAGTAGTCGGTGGCGTTGTTCGGCACCAGTGAGCTACTGACGATGCCGGTGTTCGTACCGACCTGCACGGCGGCCTTGCCGGGCAGCGGGCTGCCGGCCTGCAGCGGAGCCGCGGACCGGTGGCTCCAGATCGCGTCGGTGCCCTGGTGAGGGTCACCAGCGGCTTCGTCGCCGCCCGCGTGCACGATCTGGAAGTGGTCGATCACGTGGTCGGACTCGTTGAGGACGCCGTCGCCGTCGGCGTCGTAGCGGTCCTCGACGTCGAAGGTCGCCAGGTAGTCGTTGGTCTGCTGCAGCGTCCAGGGCGTCGAGCCGTCGGTCGGATGCAGCTTGCTGTCGACCCACATGGCCAGCGCGTCGCGAACCAACGCACGCGAGGTGTTGCAGACGATGCTGCCGCAGTAGTTGCGGCCGTAGAGCGCCTCGTTGAAGGGCACCTTGACCCACTCGGTGACGTCGCCGTCGATGGTGTAGCGGCCCGAGGACTGGGTCTCGTAGTACTCCTTCATCCGGTTGAAGTACATGTCCTGGTAGTGCGCCCGGTCGTAGTCGGGCTGCCACAGGGTGCTGTTGTCGATCGTGCGGTTCGGCGGCGCGATCTCGTTGTGCCGCGGGCCGTCGACGTCGGTGGTGCTGCCGTCCGGCGGCGGGCCGATGAAGCGCTTCTCCGTGGCGGTCTCGTACTGCGTGTCGCCGAACTCGACGAGCACCACGAAGATCTTGTCGGTCTCGTCGAGGGTGAGGTCGACGTGCTGGCCCTTGGGCGTCTTGACGACCTCGCCCTGAGCCCACTTCTTGCCGGAGAGCTTCGCCGCGAGTGCCTGCTCGCGCAGGTCCTGGTGACGCTTCTGGAACGGCGTGGCGAAGTCGTCGGAGTAGCTCTTGGCGTCCGGCGTCTGGTCGGCCGAGGGTGCCACCGGTGCGGCGCCGGGGCCTGGTTTCGCGTCGGCCGTCGCGACGGTGGTCGCGAGCGAGGCCAGCGCGAGGCTGACGGACGCGGCCGCGATCAGCGTGCGGCGTCCTGGAGATGGATTGGACAAGGTTCGTGCTCCCTTTCCCGAGGCGCGCAAAACCCCCCGAGTGAGGGAGCGCCGCGGACTACCTAACCTCCCGGCTCCCGGATTCAGGAAGAGCCGGACGAAATCTCCGTGGATCTTCCGGCGCGGTCGGCGGTAGGCAGTGATTCTTGCTGTCTTCAACAGAGTGGTTGACAACCTAAGGGGTGAAGTCTAGCGTCATGTTCAACCAGTTAGTTGAGAAAGGCCTACCGTGACCGACCAGCTCTCCGCCGTCTTCGCGGCTCTCGCCGACCCCACCCGGCGCGACCTCGTGGCCCGCCTCGCGGTGGGTGACGCGACGGTCGGCGAGCTCGCGGCGCCGTACGCCGTCAGCGTGCAGGCGGTCTCCAAGCACCTGCAGGTGCTCGAGCGGGCCGGGCTGGTGACCAAGGGCCGCGACGCCCAGCGCCGGCCCGTGCACCTGGAGGCGGAGGTCTTCGACCTGATGACCAAGTGGATCGAGCGCTACCAGCGCCGGGCCGAGGAGCGCTACCAGCGCCTCGACGCCGTGCTGGCCGACCTGCAACACGAAGAGAATCCGGACACCGACAAGGAGAACGCATCATGAGCAGCACGACCGACGAACGCATCACCACAGCCCGCATCGAGGCCGACCCAGCCATCCCGGGGATCCGGATGACGCGGGACTTCGAGGCCACGCCCGAGCAGCTCTACCGCGCGCACACCGACCCGGAGCTGTTCGTGCGGTGGATCGGGCCCGACGGCCTGGACATGCAGATCACCGCCTGGGACGCCCGCACCGGCGGCAGCTGGCGCCTACACCGCCGGCCGCGGCGAGGACAGCAACGGGTTCCACGGCTGCTTCCACGAGGTCCGCGACGACCGCATCGTGCAGACCTTCACCTTCGACGGCGAGCCCGACGGCGTCGCCCTGGAGACCATCACCTTCGAGGACCTCGGCGACGGCCGCACCCGCCTGCACGCGCTCTCGCTGTGCGACAGCTTCGAGGGCCGCGACACGTGGTTGCGCAGCGGCATGGAGGTTGGCGTCAACCAGGGATACGCCAAGCTCGACGGCCTGCTCGCCGACGGGTTCTGTCTGACGGTTTCCCGGGTGAGATTTCCCGGCTAGTCCCGCCCACTCGCGTCCTGACGTCGTACGCCGTCACTGACGACACCATTGCGATGTCGCAATGACGTCACTATGGTGTCCTGCGTGACTGCATCCGGGCACGACTCGACCACCGTGCGGGGGCTGCTGGGCAGCAACCGCGACCTGCGGCTGCTGCTGGCGGCCGGGCTGGTCACGATGACGGGCGACTGGATGTTGTCGGTCGGGCTGGTCTACACGGTGTACGACGTCACGGGGTCGACGCTGGCGTCGGCGGGGGCGCTGATGGCGGCGTTCGTGCCGCAGGTGCTGACCGGGCTGTTCGCGGGCGTCTTCGTCGACCGGTGGTCGCGGGCCCGCACCATGGTGGTCGGCAACCTCCTGATGGCCGCCGGCATCACCCCGCTGCTGCTGGTGCACGGCGCCGACGATCGTCTGGATCGTGTACGCCGTGCTGGCGGCCAACGCCGTGCTCGACGTGTTCGTGGCCACGGCCGACTCGGCGATGCTGCCGCTGGTCGTCCCGGCCGAGGGGCGGCTCACCGCCAACGCGCTCAACGGCCAGGTGGGCCATGTCGCGCGGCTGGTCGGCGGCGCGGCAGGCGGCGTGATCGCGGCCGCCGCGGGCCTGACCGGCGTCGTGGTCGTCGACGCGGCGTCGTTCCTGCTGGCGGCGCTGCTCGTGCAGCTGATCCGGACCCCGACCAAGCCGCCGCGTGAGGTGGCCGAGGACGCTGCGACCGGGGCGCTGGCTGCCCTGCGCCGGGTGGTCGTCGAGTGGGGGCAGGGAGCCGCGACGGTGCGCGGGTCACGGGTGCTGAAGGTGCTGGTCGCCTTCAGCCTGATCACCGCGGTCGGCGAGGGGATCATGGGCACCCTGTTCACGCCGTACGTGAAGGACATCCTCGAGGGCAACGCCGCCACCCTCGGCACCGTCAGCTCGGCCCAGGCGGTGGGCGGGATCCTGGGCGGCTTCGTCGCTGCGGCCGCGGGGCGCCGGTGGACGCCGCGAGTGCTCTTCGGGTGGGGCGCCGTCGTCTTCGGGTTGATCGACCTCGCGATCTTCGTCTACCCCGCGGTGTACGTCGCCGCGTGGCCGGCTGTGCTGGGCATGGCACTGGTCGGCTTCCCCGGCGCGGTGATGATCGCCGCGCGCACCACCCTGCTCCAGGACCACAGCACCGACGACCAGCGAGGCCGGATCTTCGCGTTGATCTTCGCGGTGTCGGCGCTCTCGCTCACGGTGGGAGCCGTGACCGCGGGCTTCCTCGGCGACGCGATCGGCATCATCCAGGTCCTGGCCCTCCAGGGCGGCGGCTACGTCGTCGCCGGCGCGATGGTGCTGCTGCTGATCGGCGCCACCGAGCGCGCGGAGGCTCCCGCGGTCGCTCAGACCGCGGACTTGTGACCCCAGCCGACGGGTTCTCTGGCAGGCATCCAGTCCCCTGGGGTCACAAGTGGCGGGATCCCCGGTCAGCCGGGGATTCCGCCGCTCCCCTCGTTGACAAGGGGGCCGCAAGCGGGTCTGGATTGCTCCATGCCGTGGCGCAACGTTCCGCTCGTGGCGACTCTCCTGGTCTCCGCCCTCGGCGTCCTGGTGCTGCAGGGAAGGGCGGAGCCTCAGGTCGCCGGAGGGGCGCCCACTTCCCCGAGGGCGTGGCAGCCCAGCTGCCCGGCGGACCTGGCCAAGCCGGCGGACACCATCTCGTGGTCGCTGCCGGCGAGCGAGCACCATGCAGCACCGGTGACGTACACGATCGAACGATGGTCCGGGGAGGCGTCGTGCGAGGCCGGCACCCGTCAGGGCAGATACCTCAAGGAGAACGTCAGGCTGGAGGACGGGGACCTGGTCATCCTGGCCAGGCGTCACTGCGACGCACCGACGGACGCCAACGAGACTGCCGGACTGTGCTGGGGTCACCCAGCGGAAGCGCAGTACTCCGTCGGCCGGGCTCACCTGCAGGGCTTCGGGATGGCAGGGGACGACTTCGAGTGGGGCTTCGTCGCAACGGTTCCCCAGGACGCGGCCGGCGGAGCGCGCAGTGCGTTGTGGTTGCTCAACGACTGGCGCGCGGACTACTGCGACGACACCTACGCCGAGATCGACGTCCTGGAGTGGTACTCCTCGACCGACGACGCCCGTTCGACGACCCACGCCACCTGCATGTGGAACCCCGACCGCACGACGACGAAGGCGACCGTCGGCGCGGGAACCCCCACGGACGATCCCGACGCCTCACCCATCGACTGGACGAGACCGCACGCGTGGACGGTCAGGAAGCGGACCGACGAAGTACGGCGCACGGTCGAGCTCACCTACCTCCTCGACGGCAAGGCGTTCAGCACGCACTCGTGCACGTCGACGGGGCTCACGTTCGAGACCTGCGACGCGGCGTTCTCCGAGGGGTGGCAGGGCATCCTCCAGACGGCAGTGTTCAGCGGGCGGCGCGGGGTCTTCACCGGGCCCGATGCCGCCGCCAGGTTCCCCGGGCAGCGGCTGGTGATCAGCGACATGTGGATCAAGGCGATCTGACTCCGGCTCGCCTCCCTGCGGGGTGTCGTCGGCAACGGACTGCAGGGCGGCCAGGTCGGCTCGGTCCTTGGCGCCGCCCAGCTCGTCGGGACGCGGTGTCGCCTTGCCCGCCAACATCAGGGCCAGCGGTACGACGCGCGCCGAGACACCATGCAGCTCACGGAGCGCGAAGTCCAGCGGTCCTTCGGAGAGAACCATCGGCTGACCCGGCATGGGCACCACCACGCCGCCCGCCTCTCCGGGCACCACGAACGTCAGCTGCAGCTCGAAGCCGTCTCGCGCATAGAGCGTGCCGACGAGGTCCTCCGGGGTCGGCGTGTGCCGCCAGCCTGCGCCGACGAGCGCCTCATGGACTGGCGAATCGTCGTGGCGCCACACCATCACGTCGATGTCGTCGTGGTCGCGCGTCACTCGGCCGACCCAGAGGTCGACTGCCCAGCCACCGAAGAACCAGTGCTCGAGCCCCGCCCCCTCCAACGCTCTCGCAGCGCTGCCGACCGCCGCCAGGGCGGCGTCGCTCGTCGAGCCCTGCGCCGGTCACGGCTTCGCCGGTCCGTCGACGTTGATGGTCGGGTCGCCGGTGCCGCAGCGCACGATGACGGCTCGCCCTGGCTCGCCGCCAGGATTGGACTCGCGGTGGACGGCACCCGCCGGCACCCGCAGGAAGTCGCCCGGGCCGCCCTCGACCACCTCGGCCCCGCCGGGGCCGGACTCGATCCGCATCCGTCCGCTGACGACGTACAGGGTCGTCTCGTGGTCGCCGTGGTGGTGCCAGCCCGAGACGGAGCCGGGGTCGGTGTCGACGACGCCGGTCCACATGCCGGCGTCGTGCATGGCCAGGCTGCGTGCCATCCCTGGCGTCGGGTCGGACGGTGTGAGCTCGGTCGGCGCCGATGCGCGCGACCGGAGCGGCGGGGTCACGACTCGTCGTCATGAGTTCATCAAAGCGTGACTCGCCACTGTCGGCGAGGGGGCCTAGGTTGCTCTGGTCCGAGCATCCCAAGCCCGAGGAGGGCCACTCATGGCCTCGAAGCTCAACCCCTATCTCCAGTTCAAGGACAACGCCCGCGAGGCGATGACCTACTACCAAGACGTCTTCGGCGGCGACCTGGTCGTCAACACCTTCGGCGAGTACGGCGGGAGCGGCGACGGCGTCATGCACTCCCAGCTCGAGGCCCCCAACGGCTTCACCCTGATGGCCTCCGACACCCCCGAGGGCATGCCCGAGTCGAGCCCCGGCGGCAACATCACCATCAGCCTGAGCGGCGACGACAACGACGACCTGCGCGGCTACTGGGACAAGCTCGCCGACGGCGGCCAGGTGATGATGCCGCTGGAGAAGCAGATGTGGGGCGACGAGTTCGGGATGGTCACCGACAAGTTCGGCGTCGCCTGGATGGTCAACATCGCGGGAGGCACGCAGAACCAGCTAAGGTCTGAGTCGAGGGCCTGGCGGCCCTCAACCACCGGAACGGCTCCACCCCGAGCGATGAGTTCCTGGGGTGGCGCGGGTCTGAACGGCGTACGCAATTTCCGCAGAAGTTCTCTCGACGAACCTGTCGGATCGCACGTACCCCGTTCGTGGTGGTGACGAGACCACCTCCCGCACCACTCCCAAGGAGCCATACATGACCGCCACTGAGACCACCAGCCGCACCCGCTGGCTGGCGCTGTACGCCCTGTGCCTCGGCGACCTGATGATCGTGCTCGACACGAACATCGTGAACGTCGCCCTCCCCTCGATCCAGGCCGACCTGTCGTTCTCCGCCGACGCGCTGGCCTGGGTCGTCAACGCCTACATGCTCACCTTCGGCGGCTTCCTGCTGCTGTCGGGCCGGCTCGGCGACCTCTACGGCAACCGCCGCGTGCTGCTCGGCGGCGTCGCCGCCTTCACCGTCGCCTCGGTGGCCTGCGCGTTCGCCCCGACGGCGGCGTTCCTGGTCGTCGGCCGCGCGGTCCAGGGCCTCGGCGGCGCCGCGGTCTCCGCGGTCGCGCTGGCGCTGATCATGGGGCTGTTCTCCGACCCCGGCGAGCGCGCCAAGGCGATGGGCGTCTTCGGCTTCGTGATGTCGGGCGGCGGCGCCGTCGGCGTGCTGCTGGGCGGCGTGCTGACCGGCCTGTTCACCTGGCACTGGATCTTCCTGGTCAACGTCCCCATCGGCATCGCCGTCTGGGTCCTGGTCACCCGCCTGGTCGCCGACGAGCGTCCCGACGAGTCCACCGGCAGCCTCGACGTCACCGGCGCCGCACTGGTCACCGTCGCGCTGATGCTGGCCGTCTACGGCGTGGTCGGCGGCAACGACGCCGGCTGGACCTCCACCCGCACCCTCGGCATCCTCGCCACCGCCGTCGTGCTGCTGGTCGCCTTCGTGGTCCGCGAGGCCCGCGTCGACAACCCGCTCGTCCCGCTGCGCCTGTTCTCGCTGCGCAACGTGGTCGTCTCGCAGGTCGTGGGCGTGCTGTGGGCCGGCTCGATGTTCGCCTGCTTCTTCCTCTCCGCGCTCTACCTCCAGGGCGTGCTCGGCTACGACGCCCTCCAGGTCGGGCTGGCCTACCTGCCCTCGTGCGCGGTGATGGCAGCGACCTCGGTGTGGCTGTCCGACAAGCTCGTGATGACGTACGGCGTCCGCCCGCCGCTGGTGGCCGGCCTGGCCCTGGTGGCCGCGTCGCTGGCCCTGTTCGCGATCGCCCCCGTCGACGGCATCTTCGTCGTCCACGTGCTGCCCCCGATGGTGCTGCTGGGCCTGGGCGCGGGCATCGCCTTCAACCCGGTCCTGCTGGCCGCGATGGGCGATGTCGAGCCCCACGAGGCGGGACTCGCCTCGGGCGTGGTCAACACCTCGTTCATGATGGGCGGTGCGCTCGGCCTGGCCGTCCTGGTCGCGATCTCCTCCTCGCGGACCAGCTCGCTCGTCGCCTCCGGTGAGGCGCTGCCCGAGGCACTGACCGGTGGCTACCAGGTCGCCTTCGCCGCCGGCGCCGTGATGGCCGCCCTGGCCGCCGTCATCGGCGGCGTCTTCCTCCGCCCCCAGCCCATGGGTGGCGCCGACGCCCACGGCGCCCCGGTCGAGGCCTCCGGGAGCCCGAGCCGGACCCCGAGCCCGAGCCGGAGGCCTGCGCCGCCTGATCAACCGCACACCCCGGGGTAGTCCCGTGCGAACGGGTCGGTCAATCGCGCCGAGCACCGCGTCCCAAACACACCGGACTATCCCGATTTGTGGCGGTACCCCACGATCGAGAGGGAGCGCGGAAGCCGAGGGACTCGTAGAGGCGGCGGGCGGGGGCGCGGTGGTCCTGGACGGTGAGGTGCAGCTTGCCGGTCGTGGACGCGGCGATCACCGGGCGGCAGACGGCGACCATCAGGTCGCGTCCGATGCCCCGGCCGCGGGCGGCGTCCGCGACGGCGATGAAGTCGAGGTAACCCTCGCCGTCGGGCTGGACCCGGCCGGCGGCGTAGCCGAGGAGCTGCGGCCCGTCCGTGGCGACGACGACCTGGTACTTGCCGTCGGGAGGCTCGGGAACCAGGTGGTCGGCGGTCGGCGTACGACGCGGGGAACTCCTGGTCGTGCAGCGGACGGATGCGTCTCGACGTCGGCGTGGGTGGCGGTCCGGACCTCTCCGGCCGGCTCGCGGCCAGCGTCTCGACGGTGGCGGCGTCCACGGAGTACACGTGGTTGACCTCGCTGGCCGGCAGCCCCAGCTCGGCCCCGAGCTGCGCCATCCGGACGTGCGAGACGTCGGCGGCCAGCTCCCAGTCGTGGATGCCGTCGGGGAGCTGGTCGAGCACGACCTCGACGAGGGGCGGGCCCAACGGCGCCAGGCCTCGTCGTCGCCGGCGACCCAGGGGCCCAGGATCCAGGCCCGGCCGACCTCGGCGTCCCAGTCGCCGACCACCGCGCCGACGATGCGGCCGTCCTGGCGGGCCACGCGGAGCGCTGAGGGTCCAGTCGGGCTCGACGTCGCCGAGCTCCGCGGCGATGCCGTCGCGCGTGTCGCCGAGCATGGTCGTACCCGCGGCTCGGGGTGCGCCTGCTCGGCCGCGATCAGGTCGAGGACGTCGTCGAGCTCATCGGCGGTCCATCCGCGGTGATGGCAGTCGTGTCACAGCTTCAGCTCCTTCAGCAGGTCGGCGGCGGAGATGCTGCCGGGTTCGGCGCGGTCGGCGGCCATCCGCCAGGAGACGTCGCGCAGGAGGTCGTTGGCAGGGGTCGGTACGCCGACCCGGCGGCCGAGCATCGAGATCTCGCCGTTGAGGTAGTCGGTCTCGACGCCGCCGGTGCGGCGCCGCAGGCTCTGCCACGTCGAGCCGCCACCGCGGCTCCGCATCGAGCGGGTGTCGAGCAGGTCGCCCCGCCGGGCCACGTCGGTCTCGTCGCTGACCATCGCGATGCCGGCGGCGGCGACCACGCGCTCGGCCTCGTCGCGCGCCAGCTCGGTGAGCCGGTCGCGGTCGTCGTCCGCGGCGCAGGCAGCCTGGGCGGCGTTGCCGACGCTCATCATCAGCTTGCGGTACTTCCAGGCCATCACGTCGGGCCGCACGACCGACTCGAACCCGCCCGTCGCAGGCCCTCGGCCACGCGCTCGGCCCGTTCGTCGGTGCCGCTCGGGAAGCAGCCGACGTCGAGCAGCCCCGGCACGTTGCTGCTGGCCTGGATCACCACACCCGGCTCGAGGTGGCTGGCCGGCAGCATCACCACCATCCCCAGCACATGGCTGCGCGTGCGCTGGAGGGTCTCCTCGTTGGCCACGCCGTTCTGCCCGCTGACCAGCGTCACGTCGGGCGCGGTGTGCAGGGCCACGTCGTGCATCACGGCCGCCGTCTGGTGGCTCTTGACGGTGACCAGCACGGCCGCATCGGGTGCGACGTCGAGGTCGGCCAGCGACGCTGCGGCGCGCAGCGGTACGACGTCCTCGCCGTGCGGCGTGACCAGTCGCAGGCCGCCGGTCCTGATCGCCTCGAGGTGCGGTCCGCGGGCGACCACCTGGACGTCGGCGCCGGCGAGGTGGAGCCGGGCCGCGATCACCCCGCCGACCGCACCGGCGCCGTACACGACGAATCTCATGGGCCACACTCTAGGAATGAGCGACCGAACGCGGCCGGTCGAGGATGGCGACGAGTGGGCGACGCTGACCGAGATGCTCGACTTCCTGCGCGCCACGGTGGTCATGAAGGTGGAGGGGCTCACCGACGAGCAGGCGTTCGCCACTCCGGTGCCGCCGTCGACGCTGACCCTCGCCGGGCTGGTCAAGCACCTCAGCGCTACCGAGCGGTTCTGGTTCAGCATCGACTTCGCCGGGCTCGACGTCCCGTGGCCCTACCCGGACGACGACCCGCACGGCAACTTCCGGATGGAGGAGGGCGACACGCTGGCGGCGCTCGTCGACGAGTACGAACGCGAGTGCGAGCGGTCCGGTGCCGCCATCGCCGGCGCGGACCTCGACGACAAGGCGTTGGGTGAGGGGATGACGTTCAACCTGCGCTACGCACTGACGCACATGATCGAGGAGACCGCCCGTCACTGCGGCCACCTCGACCTGCTGCGCGAGGTCACCGACGGCCGGACCGGTCAGTAGGGCTAGCGAAGCTAACGGCGGCCGAAGACCTGGGCGGCGTACCAGGTGCCGTCGTCGTCGCGACGGGCGGCTACCGCGACCAGCTTGAAGCCGCGGCTGAGGATGTTGGCGCGGTGGCCCTCCGACTGCATCCACCCTCGGTTGACCACGGCGCGGCCGGTCGGGTAGCCGTAGGCGACGTTCTCTCCGGCGGCGACCAGGTGGCAGGTCTCCATCATCGGGCCGAGGTCCTGGTGGTACATCTCCTCCTTGTTCGCCATCGCCTGCGCCTGCTTCCTGGCGAAGCCTGGCCAGGCACTCGTCGACCTTCAGCGGCTTGCGGTCGTTGCCCTCGCGGGCGAGGTTGGTCCACTTCACCGCCTTCTCGGCGTACTCGGCCGCTGGGCTCGCGTGGGCGACGCCGGGCGTGGCGACAAGGCCTGCAGTCAGCGCGATGGTGGAGACGAGGGGTCGCAGCATCGGGTCAGCGTACGGGCGCCTACCTGCCCTTCACGAAGAGGATCGAGTCGCGGACCTCGGCGAGCTGGGACACCAGGTACGCCGACGAACCGCGCTGGTGCCAGGTGTCGACCACCACGTCGGTTCCGGCGACGTCGACGACCCAGAAGTCCATGACCACCGTCGTCGGCCCGTCGCTGTAGGTGATCCCGTGACTGCCGCGCGGCGTCTCTGCGACGCGGTAGGTGTCACGAGGCGCGCACGTGTCCCGGATCCGCAACCGCAGGTGAAGGGCGTCGTGCCAGAACGCCCGCACCGGCGTGACGGGCTGGACGACCGTGCTCCCCGGAAGTCGGGAGAGCTTCTCGGCTAGGTCGGCACGGCCCAGGTCGAAGTCCGGCTCCTCGTTGTTGCAGCCGGACCCCGCCGCCAGACCGTGGGTCTGGTAGACGGCTACCCCGCCGTAGAACTCGCCAACCCGCAAGACGGGGAAGTTCCCGTCGAGCCAGTCCCTCGCCCTCGACCGTCAGGTCTGCGTCGATGCGGGCTCCCGATCCGGTCGAATCCCGCGAGGAGCCGGTAGGTGCCGGCTTGGAGTGGCTGGCCGCCAGGGTCCGAGGGCAGCGGAGGCGGACCCATCACGACGCGGGAGGGCGCGGCCGTCACGGTTGGCTCGGCCGCCGAAGCCGGAGGGGCCGTGTCGTCGCCGCCGTCCTGCATGATGGCGTGCACCCCGAGGCCGCCGAGGGCGAGGACGAGAGCCGCAGCGCCGATGTGCGTCGGGTTGCGGGTGCGAGTGGGCTCCGGTCCACCGGCGATCAGCCGGTCCACCTCGGGTGGGGTCGGGTTCATCAATGCCTCCTGGTGAGATGGCGTGCCGCAGCTACTCGCCGGTCACGAACGCGATCGACTCGCGGGCCTGGGCGACCTGGTCGAGCAGGTCTGCCGAGGCGTCGCTCTGGTGCCACGCGTCGACCACCACCGGGACGCCGTCCAGGTCGAGGACCCAGAAGTCCATGACGACCGTCTCGGGCACGATGCTGTAGCTGATGCCGCGACTGCCCCGCGGCGTCTCCGCGACGCGGTACGCCTGGCCCTCGGGGCAGTCGTCGGCGATCTCCAGCCGCAGGTGGAAGGCGTCGTGGCCGTACGCCTCGGTGGGCGTGACGGGCTGCACGACCGTGCTTCGTGGGAGCTGTGCGAGCTGGTCCGCGAGGGCCCGCGGTGTCTCGCCCACGGCGAAGTTCGGCGCGTCGCCGCTGCAGCCGGTGCCGGCCGCGAGCGCCGAGGGTTCGTAGACGCCGAGGCCGGCGTGGATGGCACCCGTCTCGACCACCGGGAAGTTCCCCGACTCCCAGCCCGGGCCCTCGACAGTGAGGTCCGCCTCGATCGCCGCGCCGGTGGCGTCGGTGCCCACCAGGAGCCGGTACGTGCCGGGCTCGAGGGGGCCGCCCTCCTCCGACAGGGTCGGCGGGGGCGCGTCCCCGGACGGTGCCGATGTCCCTGGCGGCGTGGTGGTGGTCCCGGTCGAGCCGGCGTCGCTGCCGTCGAGCTGCGTGGCGGCGTACACACCACCGGCGACGAGGACGACCGCAACGGCGGCGCCGACGGCCCAGCGTCAGGTTGCGACGGCGCTTGCGGGCCTGTCCTCCGCTGATCAGCTTGTCCACGTCGGGCCGGGTTGCGTTCTGCATGACTTCCTCCTCGGTGAGATGGCGCGCCGAAGCATCCCGAGAGCGAAGGCGCCTGTGGATGTGGAGCGGTTGGGACGGCCAGGAGCTACTCGTCGGTCACGAAGGTGACCGAGTCACGGGCCTCAGCGATCCGGCGCACCAGGTCCGCGGAAGCACCCTGCTGGTGCCACGTGTCGACCACCATCGCTCGTCCTTCCAGCTCCATCACCCAGAAGTCCATGACCACCGGTGGCACGTCGGGTCCGGCCTGTCGTAGGTGATGCCGCGCCCGCCTCGCGGGGTCTCCGCCACTCGGTAGTAGCTGTGCATGGGGCAGGACTGAGGGATGCTCACCTGGGCGTGGAAGGCGTAGCGGCCGAGGAGCTCGGTGGGCTTGGCGGGTTGGAGGACCGTGCTCCCCGGGAGCGTCGTCAGCTGCTGCGCGAGGGAGGACGGGCTCCCCTCCACGTTGCTGGTGACCAGGTCGCCGTCGCATCCGGACCTAGCCGCGAGGGCACTGGGCTGGTAGACGCCCACCCCGCCGAAGCTCTCGCCATCCCCCAGCAGCGGGAAGTTCCCGGCGCTCCAGCCGGTGCCCGCGAACGTCAGGTCCGCGGAGATCGGGGCGCCCACCGGGTCGGCACCGACCAGGATCCGGAAGGTGCCGGGCCGCAGGTTTGACTGGCCGCGGTCACCCGGCAAGGTCGGGACCGCCTCGGACGGTCCGGGCGTCTGCTGGTTCGCGATTCGCGAGCCCGCAGGGTCGCTGCGGTCCTGCGTCACGGCGTACGCACCCCCGCCGACGAGTACGACGGTCAGGGCCGCGCCGCCCGCCCGGGTGAGGTTGCGGCGGCGACGGCGTGTGCGGCCTCCGGCGATCAACCTGTCCACGTTCGGTCCGGGGGTGAGCTGCGTGTCCGCCTGCTGGTTGAGCGTCGACCTGAGCTCGTCACCGAGGTTGGTCATGACCCGTCCACCGCCTCTCCGACACCCGTTGCCGCGACGGCTCGACGTAGCGCGGCCATCGCCGCCGACGCCTGGGACTTCACCGTGCCGGGCGCGCACCCGAGGACGTCGGCGATCTGCGCCTCGCTCAGGTCCTCGTAGTAGCGCAGCACGATCACCGCGCGTTGTCGCTCGGGGAGCGCGCAGATCAGCGGCCACAGCAGCGAGCGGTCGAGCACCGGCATCTCCTCGGAGTCGCCCCACGTCTCGGGCAGCTGGTCCGACGGCTGCTCACGGGTCCAGGCCCGTCGACGGCCCGAGATCATGGTGTTGGCGAGCATCCGCCGCACGTACGCCTCGGCGTACTCCATCCGGCCGATGCGCGCCCAGTTCATGTAGGCCTTCTCGAGAGTGGTCTGCAACAGGTCCTCCGCGCCGGTGGGCGATGCGGCCAGGAGATAGGCCAGCCGGTAGAGCGAGCTCCAGCGAGCACCGACGAACTCGGCGAAGTCCTCGTCGATGGTCATCGGTGACCCCCTCTCGCTGGTTCACCCCTGTAACGCGATAGTGGACCCAACCGGTTCGTTCGCGCACGGTTTGGCTTCATGGACGTAGCCTTCGGTCATGCCAGGTCATCGGGTCGAGGCGTCGCGGCTCGTCGCGGTCGAGCCAGCTCAGGCTTTCGACCGGTTGATCGCAGCCCGGCTGCCGGAGGTCTTCTCCCGGCGCTACGCAGCCTTTCCGGCGATCCGCGACGTGAAGGACGAGCCGCCCGACTGGGGCGCTGTCGGCCAGTCGCGCACGATCCTGCTCGCCGACGGCGGCAGCCTGCGCCAGACCCTCACGTCCGTCGACCGACCGGACAGCTACGCCTACCTGCTCGACGAGATCCAGGGCCCGCTGCGGCCCTGGGTGCGCACCGTCGACGGCACGTGGTCGGTCACCCCCGAGGGAACCGGTGCGCGGATCGGCTGGACCTGGGTCCTGCACCCGAAGGCATCGCCCGCGCGGCTCACCATGAGCGTCATCGGCCGGATGTGGAAGGGGTACGCCGACCGCGCCCTCGCCGAGCTCGAGACCGTCCTGATGCGTGCGTGATCGTCGCCGCTAGGGGCAGGTGACGTCCGGGTTCCAGTCCATGAACATCCCTGCGGGGTTGTCCTTCCACAGCCAGGCGTGCGTGAGGTAGAAGGCCGGGCCGGTGGGCTTCGGCGCCAGGATGTGCATCTCCATCCCGAGGACCGATGGGGCTTCCGACACGCCAGCCGGGTTGGAGTCGGCGCTCCTGACGACCCATTCGACGGCGACGAGGTCGAGCTCGCCCTCAGGCGTCTTCTCGTAGACCAGGACCTCGGGGTGCAGGGCATCGGTGGTGTCGTCAGCCATCAGCGCCGCGTTGAAGTAGTGGTACCCCATCGCCCCGGCCGTCGGGTGGGCGACACAGGCCCCCACGATCCGCACGCCCGCGCCGTTCACCCAACCGAGCTCGTAGCCTGCCTCGATCGCCCTGTCGACCCGGTGGAACTTGGCGGTGGCCCTGCGCACCTGGGCGAGCTCGGCCCCCATGGTGGCGGCATGCCTCGTGTCGCCATCAGCAGCGTGATCGTGTGCAGGCGCCTTGTCCTCACCCGAGGCCATGCCGGGAACCAGCGCCGCCCCCACCAGGACCGGCACCGCCAGCCCGGCACCGAGAAGGATCCTTCGGCCGAACGACTTGCGCTTCGTCATGACCCTCACCCAGCCCATCTGTCAGCGAGGCCGACCGACCTCACGACTAGAACGCATCGGAGTCGTCAGGCGGTTCGTTGACAGGGACTGGCAATCCGAAGTCCGGCTAGTGACCCGGGCGAGAAATGCGTGCGCTGGATCGTGGGCTGAGTGCGTGCATCGCGAGGCGACGGAGCGAAGGGCTACCGGGCGTATCGCGAGCTCGGTCGACGAAGCGAGGTGCGTGCTCAGGCCGCGAGATAGCGTGCGAAGTTCGAGTTCGGGTCACTAGGCCGTGACCGTCCTCCAGACCGGCACGGCGCGCCAGTGGGCCTCGAGGTCTGCGGCCACCTCGCGCAGCAACGCGACGAAGTCGTCGACCAGCGGAGTCAGCCGGGTGTCGGTGAGGTGGAGGGCCCAGAGCCGACGGTGCAGCCGCGGGCGTTCGAGCTCGCGGTGCACGGCGCCCGGCACGGCGCGGGCGGCGAGCCGCGTGAGGACGGCGGCGCCCAGTCCGGTGCCCACGAGCGCCTGAGCGACGTCGTAGGCCTCCGTCTCGAACATCACCTGGGGCTGGAGGTCGACCGCTGCCGCCGCGCGGTCGAACTGCGCTCGCGCGCTCTCCCCACGCATGATCGCGACCCACGGCTCGCCGCGCAGCTGGGCCAGGCGCACGCGTCGCGAAGGCTCGCCCTGGGCAAGGCGGTGCTCGGCCGGGAGGCAGACGAGCAGGGGGTCGACCAGTAGCCGGGTGGCGCGGAGCCAGTCTGGCCAGGCCGGCTCGTCGTCGTACGTCGCGACCACGGCGACGTCGAGGCGGCCGGACGTGACCAGGTCCTGGCCGCGGATGCTGCTGATCTCCTCGACCGACAAGTCACCCTCGGGGTGACGGTGACGGAGCGCCGTCATCGCCTCGGGCAGCAGCCGGATCGCGGCCGAGGAGAAGGTACCGATGCGCAAGCGCGAGGAGCTCACCCCAACGGCAGCGTCGAGGTCGCGGCGGGCCGCGACGCAGGCCTCGTCGACCGTCAGGCCGTGGCGGGCAAGCACGCGGCCGGACTCCGTGAGGCGTGCCCCCCGAGGGCCGCGGTGCACGAGCGGGACGCCCCAAGCGGCCTCGGCGCGGGCGACCTGCGCGGTGACGGCTGCGGGGGTGAGCGCCAGCTCGGCCGCCGCTCCCGACAGCGAGCCGTGGGCGTCGATGAGGGCGAGGAGGCGCAGCTGTGATGGGTCGTGGGCCATGTCAATGAAATCTAATACTTCCTGATATAGAACTCACTTCTGTGACAACCCGTGTGCGACGCACCCTGGACGCGTGAGGTCACTGATCGCTTTCCTGCCCGTCGTCTCCGTCCTGGTGCTCGTCCCCGGCGCCAACAACCTGGTCGTGGTGCGCGAGACCATCGCGGCCGGACCCCGCGGCGGGCGGCTGGCCACCGCCGGCACCAGCGCCGGCGTCCTGCTGTGGGCACTGGCCGTCGCCTGCGGGCTGGGGGTGCTGCTCCAGGCCAACCCTCGCGTGTGGGTCGGGCTACAGCTGCTCGGGAGCGCTGCCCTCGTCGGGCTGGGCGTCCACGGACTTCTGCGGGTGCGGCGTTCGCGCGCCGACGCGGTGGAGCGACGCCGACCGGGGTCGGGCAGCTTCGCACCGGCCCTGATGACGTCGGTGCTCAACCCCCGAGCGGGGATCGTCGCGGTGTCCTTGTTGCCCCAGTTCGTCGGTCCGGGTCAGGACCCGGCGGCCACCACCGTCCTGCTCGGCGTCACCTGGGCTGCGCTCGCCGGGGCGTGGAACCTCGTCGGCGTGCAGCTGGTGGATCGCTCGCGCTCGTGGTTCGCCGGCCGTCGCGGGCGTCGTACTACCGACGTGGTGAGCGGTGGATTCCTCGTCGCTCTCGGGGTCTCGTCGACCACCGTCGTGCTGTAGTCGGTCAGGCGCACCAGAGCGTGCGCTCGCCCATGAGCTCGGCGAGCGGGATGACCTCGCGCAGCTCGGGACGCTTGTCGAGCAGCGTGAGCAGGGCGTTGGCGTGCCTCGTCTCCTTGCTCAGGCGGGCGTCCTTGACCTGCTGGAGTCGGTGGTCGAAGGCCTCGGCGTCGGTCATCGGTGGGTCCCCCGGATGGTGATGTCGGTGTTTGCTGTCAGCGTGCCCGGCGCAGGTGACGGGCCGGTGACTGTGAGGTTACGGGAAAGTCAACCAATACAGTAGAGAAAAGGGGTTGTCGGAGGTCCCGGGCAACATGGCGGAAATGCGCTACGGACTCGACATCACCTCTGCCGGAGATTGGGGACGCCCCGAGCAGATCGCCGAGCTGGCCGCCCTGGCCGAGGACCACGGCTGGGACGGCGTCTTCTGCGAGGACTACCTCGACTTCCCCAGCGGCGGGCCGACGTACGACGTCTGGGTGACCCTCGGCCTGGTGGCGCAGGCCACCACCCGGTTGACCCTCGGCACCATGGTCACCCCGCTGCCGTGCCGCCATCCGGCGACGGTCGCGCTCCAGGCGAAGACCGTGTCCGCCATGTCGGGCGGTCGCTTCGCACTCGGCGTCGGCTCCGGCGACCCCAGCGGAGACCCGGTCGTGTCGGGCTCGCGTGGTTCCCGTGCCGAGCTGCTCGAGGCAGCCCTGGCCGACGTCCGAGAGCGAGCACCCGACGTGCCGATCTGGGTGGGCGGCGCGATCACCAAGGCAGGACCACGAGCCCGCGCACTGCGGTGGGAGGGCTCGTGCCTCTACCGAGTCCCGCCGCCCGAGTGGGAGGACCTCACGCCCGACGACGTGGCCGGGCTCCGCGCCGACGCGCCAGGGCCGTCGTACGTCGTGCTGGTCGGCGGCCGCGAGCGCCGCGACGACCTCGCTGCCGAACGTGCGTATGTCGCGGCGATCGCCGACGCCGGCGCCGACTGGTGGCAGGAGTACGTGCCGCCGCGGCTGAGCCTGGCGGAGGCCGAAAGACGGATCCAGAGTGGTCCGATCACCGGATGAGCCGGCGTGCGCGCCGCTGCGTTCGATGAGACAGGACAGGACGTCATCCGTCCTGTTCGCCCTAGCGACCACTTCGTATCAAGTCCCACCGTTGCCAGGGAGCAACCGTTGCTCTAGAGTAACCGTCACCCATGAGCAACCAATCAGCTGCCCGCGCCGCGAGCCCCGACGTCGTCTTCGACGCCCTGGGCGAGCCGGTACGGCGCCAGATCATCGCCCGTCTCCGCAGCGGGCCGACGCCCGTCGGCAAGCTCGCCGACCAGCTCACGGTCGGCCGGCCGGCGGTCAGCAAGCACCTGCGCGTGCTCGAGGACGCCGGGCTGGTGCGCCACGAGTCGCGGGGCACCCGCAACCTGTACGCCCTCGCTCCGGAGGGGATGGTCGTGGCCCAGCAGTGGTTGGTCGGGATGTGGGACACCGCACTCGCGGCGTTCGCCGACGAGGTCGACAACGCAGTCAAGGAACGCGAACGGCCGCGCGGCAGGGCGCGTCGGAAGGTCGAGAAGCAACCAGGAGGAACGCGATGACCACCACCATCAGCCACGGCAGCCCGGGTTCGGGCGCGGCCGTCCCGCCGCTGCGTCGCGAGGTGCTCGTCGACGCCGACCGAGACCTCGCCTTCACCGTCTTCACCGACCGGATCGGGGCCTGGTGGCCGCTCGGCGGCCACAGCGTGCACGGCGAGGGCGGGTCGGTCAGGTTCGTCGACCCAGGCGTCGGCGCGCGGATCGTCGAGTCCAAGGAGGGCGCCGAGGACTCGGTCTGGGGCACCGTCACCCGGTGGGAACCCGGCGTCCTGGTCGCCTTCACCTGGCACCCCGGCAACGGCGACGCCGCGGCCAGCCACGTGAGGGTCACCTTCGAGGAGACCGAGGGCAAGACCCTGGTCACGCTCGAGCACGCGGGGTGGGAGATCTTCGGCGACCAGGCCGCCCAGGCGCGCGAGGAGTACGACCACGGCTGGCCTGTGGTGCTGGGTCGCTTCGTCGAGCTGGCCGCCACGGCGTGAGCGAGGACACCTGGGTCGCGCTGTTCCACCGCCCGGCCGACCCGTCGGTGGCGGGCGGGGTGTTCGCCGACCCGCGGTTCGGCGACCACGTCACATTCCTGGAGCGGATGGCCGAGGCCGGCTACCTGGTGGCCGCGGGTCCGCTCTCCGACCGGCCCGGCGAGGGGATGACGATCCTGCGGCTGCCCGGCGAGGACCGGCTCGACGAGGCGACCCGCCTCGCCACCGAGGACGACGTGAGCGTCTCGTCCGGCTTCTTCATCGCCGAGGTGCGGCCCTGGCGTGTGGTGATGCACGCCCGGCGTGGACGGGTGAGCCGCAGGAGAAGCAGAAGCGGGCGCCGTCTGTCAGGGCGGTGCCGCAGGCGGCGCACGCGCTCATCGGACCCACCCCCTCTCCGAGACGCAAGGGCAGGATGTCAGCCCGGCGTCCGCGTGCGCCACAGCCACGCTAGACCGGCGAACGGCAGCACCAGTGGGAGGAGGCCGTACCCGGCGCCGTACGACGACCACACGGTGTCGTCGGGGAACAGCTGCTCGTCGGCCAGGCTGAGTGTCCCCACGACGAGGACGCCGACCAGCTCGGTCGTGCACGCCGCCCATGCCACCCGGCGCCAGCCCTCGCCCTCGCGCGCCAGGCCGAGGGTCGCGGCGATGTAGACGACCGCGGCAAGGGCCGAGAGCCCGTAGGGGAACGGCGCCTCGCTCGCCTGGGTGGCCAGCTGGTAGACCGAGCGGCCGGTGGCGGCGACCGCGAACACGGCGTAGACCGCGATCAGCACCCGGCCCCAGGACGACCGGCGCGGCCGGCTCTCGACCAACCGGCCGTCAGGCACCGCCACCCCACAGCGTGTCGAGCCGCAGCAGGAGGAACGGCACCAGCAGGCCGGCCGCCACGACGACGCCGCTGCCGGCACGGCTCGGCTCGCCTCGCGCCCACCAGGCGCTGAGCGGCGGGACGGCGACCAGGCCCAGCAGGTAGAGCACGAAGACCACGCGGTGGACGTCGTCGTCGGCGCCCGGTAGCAGCACCAGGCCGACGACCAGCTGCACCAGGCAGCCCAGGCCGAGGGCCCCGACCGCTGCGAGCAGCAAGCGGTCCGGCGCGCGGTCGCGGACGACGTACCCGATCGCCAGCAGGGCCACGAGCAACGAGAGCACCGACAGCGAGATCTGCAGCCAGTCGGTCACGCGCACACGATAGAGAGCGAGGTCAGGGGGCCGTGGCGGGGCCCATGCCGTTGCGGAGGATGTTGCCGCGGCCGGTCGGCCAGGGCAGGCACCCGGTGCCGGAGCCGGGGACGGTGTAGACGTCGATGCCGTGGTCGAAGGTGGTCAGCACGATCTCGAGCGTGCCGTTGCCGGTCAGGTCGCCGATCGACGGGGCGGCTGCCACGCCGATGCCGTTGCCGTCCTGGCCCTGGTGGCTCAGCCTGGTGACCGAGAGCTTCTTGCCGTGCGCCGAGAGGACGACGAGGCGGCCGGCGTTGCGGTGCAGCGCGTAGGTGCCGAAGACGAGCTCGGGCCTGCCGTCCTTGTTGAGGTCGGCCGCGACCACCTCGGAGGCGAAGGTCTTCGAACGCCGCGGCGCGTACTTCGCGGTCCACAGCTTGTCGCCGTCCGGAGAGACGGCGTAGACCCTGCCACCGGGTAGGGCCGCGACGATCTCGGGCCGGTCGTCGCCGACGATGTCGACCACGGTCGGTGCGGGGATGCCGTCGGGCGGGTACCAGTCGCCGCTGGGGCGGTAGACCGGGTGGTTGGACATCGGCAGCTTCTCGAAGCCCCGGTGACGCCTCGCCGAGCGACGCCCGTCGCCGTACGCCCCGTCGAGCACCATGAACGCGTAACCCTGGGTGCGGTAGGGGATGTGCCGCTCGGCGTTGGGCAGCCCGATCACCTCGTTGCGGCCGTCGCCGTCGAGGTCGGCCACTGCCGGCGGCGACGCGGTCCACTGCAGCCAGGTGTGGTCCTCCGGGCTCGGCCAAGCCCCGGTGTGCAGGTGGTAGTGGCGCCGCTCGACCTTGGGATCCGCCCACCGGATGAACTGGCCCCAGCCCATCCGCTTGCCCTCGGCGCCGGACTCGCGGTTGGTGAACCAGGGCGAGGCGAGGACCGAGGTGCCGTCGAGGTTGAACGCGTTGATCTGGTGGTTGTCGAAGGTGGTGATGATCTCGAGCTCGGGGTCGTCGTCGATGTTGCCGATCGCGACGTTCTCGCCGTAGGCGCCGTAGCCGTGGTTGCCCACCTGGTTGAACCTCAGGTCGTTGCCCGGCCCGGGAAGCTGGTTGTAGCGGGGCCAGGCGGGGGCGTGACCGCCCTCCGGCTGGAACAGCCCACCGGTCGCGTCGAACACGAAGACCTGGGCGCCGCTGGGCGAGGTGTTGGTCGTCGTCGCCACCACCTCGACGGTGCCGTCACCGTCGAGGTCCGCGGCGGCGAGCCCGCGGGCCTCCGGCGACTGCCCGCCGCTGTCGGTGGACGCCGGCCAGCCGCTCTTCACCTGGAGCGCGCCGCCGCGGAACTCGTACGCCGCCACCGTGCCCTCGTTGCCGGCCACCACGATGTCGGTGACGCCGTCGCCCTCGAGATCGGTGACCACCGAGGGTGGGTAGACCCGGCCCTCGCTGGACGTGCCCCGGCCGAGCTGGCGCCCCCTCGCGTCGAACACGAACGTCGAGTAGAACGGCGCGACGATCTCCAGCCGCCCGTCGCCGTCGAGGTCGACCAGGCCCGGTGAGGAGAACCAGCCGGTCTCCCCGGTGGCGATCTGCCGGACGAGCCTCGGCGGCCGCACAGCACCTGTGCCGCCCTCGTCGACGCAGGACGTCGACACCCGCTCGGTGCCGGCCCTGGGGTCGACCTCGCTGCCGGAAGCAGGCGTCGTTGCGAGGGTCCCGGCCACCAGGAGCATCCCCAGGGCACCGGCGGCGTGACGAGGCAGCTGCACTCCCCGGACCCTACTCACCGGCGACGTCAAGAAGGCAGGGGGAGCGGCCGGCTCACGGTGATGCTGACGGACCCGTCGACGTAGCCGAGGTGCCGGTTGAGGCGCAGCATCGAGGTGTTGCCCGCCTGGGTCCAGGTGTAGACCTCTTGGATTCCGTGGGTCGCGGCCCAGTGCAGGGTGCGACGCTTCAGGTGTGCCGCGAGCCCGCGGCCACGCCAGGTCCGTCGTACGGCGGTCAGCGAGTTCTCGGCCCGCTCGGGCCGGTCGGTGTCGAGGTGCAGGCCGGCGCAGCCGATCACCTCGCCCTCGACCAGCGCCAGGAACATCGGGTCGCCGGCCCAGTAGGCGTTCCACTGCTCGGCGCTGACGTCGAGCGGCTGGAACACCGCGAAGTCGGCGAGCACCTCGCGGCCGAAGTCCTCGTAGCCGGCCGCCCACAGCTCTGGCCGCTCGCTCAGCAGCATCACCTCGATGCCGTCGGGTGGAGCGCCGGGGTCGGGCTCGTCTCCGATCGCACGCACCTGCTCGACCTGCCGGTCGACCTCGACGAAGCCGAAGGCGTGTGCGAAGGCCAGGGACCCCTCGTCGTCCACGCTGCTGCGGATCTCGGGCACACCGAGGCTCGAGCAGTGGTCGGCCAGCGCGCGCAGGAGCGCCGTACCGACGCCTTGACGCCGGTGCTCGGTCAGGACGCGCGGTGCGGCGAACCCACCACCCGCGGTCTCGGACCGGTCGCCCATCCCGGTGCCGACGACCACGCCGTCCCTCCGGGCGAGGAGGAACACGCGGGTGGCCGACTCCTGGGCGCGCAGCTCCTCGACGGTGTCGGTCCGCTCGCCCGGTAGGACGGCGATCCGTACGGCCCGCCACTGCTCGTAGTCCTCGTCCGTCTGGCACACGGAGATCTCCACGAACGGCAACCTACGCCGGGGACGTCATACGAACGTGGTCGTCCGAGCGCTCAGATTCGTATGACGTCCCGCGTGGCCCGCGTGCTACTTGAAGGAGAAGCTCACCGTCTGGGTGGAGCCGTCGGCCAGCTCGACGCTGAGGTTGCGGCAGCTGCCGCCCCACTTCTTGTCGGTCTTCCACACGTAGGTGTAGATGCCGCTCGCGGCGTCGTAGGTGAGACCCGACTTGTTGGTCGACACGGTCTGCTCGACCTCGTCGGCCGTCGCCCCGGAGTCGCAGGCGACCGTCCGGGAGGACGGGGAGCCCTCGGCGAGGACGTCGAGACCGTAGTCGGCGCCGAGGCTGAACTTCACCGGGACGCTGGAGCCGGCCTTGGCCTTGTTGACCACCGGCGCTGCGTCGATCGGGGAGAGCAGGCCGGAGAAGTCGTAGACCAGCGGCGGCGGGGTGACGTCGAGCGACGCGGTCGCGGTGACGCGCCGTACGTCGCCGTCACCGTGTGCGGGCCGGCCGAGGCCGGCGTGCACGTGGCGCCCGTGCAGGACCCGTCGGGGCTGATCGTGAAGGTCGAAGCCCGACGTGACGTCCCGGCGTCGCCGCCCTCCGACGTCGTAGCCGACTAGCTGGTAGGCCTGGCCCTGGCCGGCGGCCACGGTGGCCGAGGCGGGGAGACACCAGCTGGGTGACGGATGCCGGGCAGGTAGGAGATGGTCACCAGGCCGTTCTGCCGAGCGCCCGCTCGCTGAGCCCGACAGCGACACACCGGTGGCAGTGGGCGCGGCGTAGCTGGTGCCGCCACCTCCGCCGCCCGAGTGCAGCACAGCGACTCGTCGAGCGTCATCATTACCCGCCGACCGCCGGTGCCTCCGAGGTAGCCACCGCCACCTCCGCCGCCGCCGTCGCACGCTCGCTGGTGCCGTCGGCCGTCGAGGTACGCCTCGGCCGGTGCCCGGCCGACCGCCCCGGCGCGGTCCGACCCGCCGACGCACAGCGCTCCTGCCTGGCCGTCCTGGCCGGCATCGCCGCCGCACACTTCTCCGGGCTGCAGCGTGCTCATCAGCCCGCCGCCTCCGCCGCCGCCGGCGACGAGGAGCAGCGTGCTGTCATCGGCAACCGCGATGCCACCGCCGCCTCCGCGCGCCATTCGCATGGTCGGAGGATCCCGCCGACTGCCGTGGCCGTAGGCGCCGCGTCCGGGCCCGGTCCGATCACCGCCGACGGTGACCGTCAAGACGTCTGCCCGCCGTCGACCTCAAAGGTCGCCGGACACCAGTCCACCCCGACCACCCGGCGTGTGACCGCCCGAAGAGGCTGCGTGGCAGGTGTCGCCGCCGTGTCCGCCCCAGGCGGTGACGGTGACAGACGTGACGCCACCGGGACGGTGAAGTTCTGCGCAGCGCCGGTGTAGCCGAACGTGCAGGTGACCGCACCGCCGACCGTGCCCTGCACGCAGTTCGCCGGCAACGTCGGCGCGGCCTGGGCCGGCGGCGACAGCGCGACCCAGCCTCCCGTCCCGACGAGGGCACTGGCGGCAGCGACCGCCAGGCCGATCCGTGGCGCCCTGTGCGGACGCGCGAGGTTGCTGAACATTGGATCCCCCCAGATCTCATTGAAGCCCGGCACCCCCGGGCCGAGTTCGATGGTCCGGTCGCCTCGACCCGGAAGCCAGTGACTCCCGAAAATTGGTGCCACGCGGGCGAGCTCCCGGTCCCTGTCAGGATGGGTACGTGGGAGCCATGCAATTCGGAATCTTCTCCGTCGGCGACGTGACGCCGGACCCGACGACAGGGCGCACGGCGACCGAGCACGAGCGGATCAAGGCCACCGTCGCGATCGCGGAGAAGGTGGAGGAGGTCGGGCTCGACGTCTTCGCGACCGGCGAGCACCACAACCCGCCGTTCGTCTGCTCCTCGCCGACCACCCTGCTCGGCTACCTCGCCGCACGCACCAACCGCCTGATCTTCTCGACGTCGACCACGCTGATCACCACCAACGACCCGGTGAAGATCGCCGAGGACTTCTCGGTCCTGCAGCACCTCTCCGACGGCCGGGTCGACGTGATGCTCGGGCGCGGCAACACCGGGCCGGTCTACCCGTGGTTCGGCGAGGACATCCGGGAGGCGGTGCCGCTGACGGTCGAGAAGTACGACCTGCTGCGACGGCTGTGGCGCGAGGAGGTCGTCGACTGGGAGGGGAAGTTCCGCACCCCGCTGCACGGCTTCACCCTGGCGCCGCGGCCGCTGGACGGCGTACCCCCGTTCGTCTGGCACGGCTCGATCCGCACCCCCGAGATCGCCGAGCTGGCGGCGTTCCACGGCGACGGGTTCTTCGCCAACCACATCTTCTGGCCGGCCTCGCACACCGAGCGGATGGTGCAGTTCTACCGGCGCCGCTTCGAGCACTACGGCCACGGCACCGCCGCGCAGGCGATCGTCGGGCTCGGCGGCCAGGTGTTCATGCGGCGCAACAGCCAGGACGCCGTCAACGAGTTCCGCCCCTACTTCGACGTGGCGCCGGTCTACGGCCACGGCCCGTCGCTGGAGGAGTTCACCGCGCAGACGCCGCTGACCGTCGGCTCGCCGCAGCAGGTGGTCGAGAAGACGCTGGGCTTCCGCGAGTACGTCGGCGACTACCAGCGCCAGCTGTTCCTGGTCGACCACGCGGGGCTGCCGCTGAAGACCGTCCTCGAGCAGCTCGACCTGCTCGGCGAGGTCGTCGAGGTGCTGCGGGTGGAGATGGAGAAGGACCGGCCCGACGACGTACCCGATGCGCCCACGCACGCGAGTCTGGTCGCCGCGAAGGAGAACTCCGATGACTGAGCTGACCATCGTCAGTGGCGGACTGCGGGAGCCGTCGTCGACCCGGCTGCTGGCCGACCGGCTGGCCGCCTCGGCGACGAAACACCTTGCGGCACAAGGGTTCTCGGTCACCGCTCGTGTCGTCGAGCTGCGGCCCCTCGCCCGCTCGATCGCCGACTCGATGACGACGGGCTTCGCCAACACCGAGCTCGAGGAGGCCTTCGAGACGGTTGCCTCGGCTGACGGGCTGGTGGCGGTGACGCCGGCCTTCAACGCCAGCTTCGGCGGGCTGTTCAAGTCGTTCTTCGACGTGCTGCCCGAGGAGTCGCTCACCGACATGCCCGTGCTGATCGGGGCGACCGGCGGCACCGAACGCCACTCGCTCGTGCTCGAGCACGCATTGCGGCCACTGTTCTCCTACCTCCGCGCGATCGTCTCGCCCACCGGCGTCTACGCCGCCACCGACGACTTCGGTCGCCCCAGCGGAGCGCCGGACGACGAGGGCACGCTCGACCAGCGCGTCGACCGCGCCGGCGCCGACTTCGCCCGGCTGCTGAGCTCGTGCGGCCAGCGCACCGCCGCAGCGCCTTCGACGAGGAGGCCGCCCGCATGGAGCGCCTCCTCGCCGGGACCAACCCCGATTCGTCTGCGGTCTAGCTGACTTTTCCTCGCTCAGGAACGCAGACGAATCGGTGGAATCACATCAGCTCTCCCAGCAGGACGCGCGGCGGGTCGCGCTCAAGGCGCAGCTGCTGACGGCCGACCGGCCCACCGACCTGCTGGAGATGGTCCGCCACCTGACCCTGCTGCCGACCGAGCCGACGGCACCGATCGCGACCAGCTACGACCTGCTGTGCTGGTCGCGGCTGGGGTCGGCGTACGACCCGGACGAGCTGGAGGCGGCGGTCGAGGACCAGCGGCTCGTGCAGTACCTCGGGTTCTACCGGCCGGTCGAGGACCTGCCGCTGCACCGGGCCGAGGCGCCGTACTGGCCCGGGCGCGGCGACCTCAAGCCCTGGGTTCACGAGGTCGCCGACTGGTTCGCGGCCAACGAGGAGTGCCGCCAGGACATCCTGGCCCGCTGCGCGCCGAGGGGCCGCTGCCGGCCACCGCCAGCTCCCCGACACCTGCCAGCGCACCTGGGGCTCGACCGGCTGGACCAACAACAAGAACGTCCAGCAGATGCTCTGGTACATGCTCCAGCGCGACGAGGTCGCGGTTGCGTCGGGTCACCGGTCGCGAGAAGCTCTGGGACCTGGCCGAGCGGGTGTACGGCGACGCGCCGCTGCCCGATCCCGACGAGGCGCTGGCCGAGCGTGACCGCCGTCGACTGCGGTCGCTCGGGATCGCCCGCCCGACCGGGCCTGCGGACCGCGCGGAGCCGACGTACGTCCGCGACGCCGGCGAGCCGGCCGTCATCGACGGGGTGCGCGGCAAGTGGCGCGTCGAGCCGGCGCTGCTCGACGGCCTCGACGACTTCGAGGGCCGCGCCGCGCTGCTCTCGCCCTTCGACCGGCTGGTGATGGACCGCAA
Source organism: uncultured Actinomycetota bacterium (assembly GCA_963814935.1). Lineage (GTDB taxonomy): Bacteria > Actinomycetota > Actinomycetes > Propionibacteriales > Nocardioidaceae > Nocardioides. Next base: position 169,058 of record CAWFEZ010000012.1, read on the forward strand.
GCGGCTCGATGCGCTGTTCGGGTTCGACTACCTGCTGGAGATGTACAAGCCCAAGGAGCAACGCCTCTGGGGCTACTACGCGCTGCCGATCCTCTACGGCGACCGGCTGGTCGGGAAGCTCGACGCCACCGCCGAGCGCGCCGAGGGCGTGCTCCGGGTCGACGCCGTCCACGAGGACGAGCCGTTCACGCCGGCGATGACCGAGGCCGTCGACGCCGAGATCGACGACCTCGCGGCGTGGCTCGGCCTCGAGGTGATGCGTCCGTATCAGCTCGCTGGTCGAGGGACGACCGCGTCTAGCTCCGCCGCGCAGACCGTCGGTGACGACGGCCGCCAAAGCCGCGCCGCAGGCGTCTCATGACGATCCGCAACCTCGGCGACCGGCCGCAGCAATTGGTCGGTGGCGGCAGCCCAAACTCATCGGCGAGGATGGCTCCATGTCAGTCAAGCAGCTGAGGCTCGTCGTCCACGCCGAGGACTACGAGGAGGCGCTGCGGTTCTTCAGGGACGTGCTGGGCATGCCCGAACAGGAGGCGTACGCCGGCGACGGTGGCGCCGAGGTCACCATCCTGGACGCCGGCCGGGCGACGCTCGAGATCGCGAACTCCGCCCAGGCCGACCTGATCGACGACGTCGAGGTAGGTCGCCGCGTCGCCGGGCACTTCCGGGTCGCGCTCGAGGTCGACGACTGCGCGGCCGCCAGCGATCGAGCCGCCGCCGGGGGCGCCGTACCCGTGGCGCCGCCGACGCGCACGCCGTGGAACTCCCTCAACGCCCGGTTCGACGCGCCCGGTGAGGTGCACCTGACGCTCTTCGAGGAGCTGGGCGAGCAGTGACCCACCTGCCGCAGGACGAGATCTGGGACGACGACGCCGCGGCCGGCTACGACACCCCGGGCTCGGGCATGTTCGCCCCCGAGGTGCTCGGGCCGACCGTCGACCGGCTGGCCGCCCTGGCCGATGGTGGGCGGGTGCTGGAGCTGGCCATCGGCACCGGCCGGGTCGCCGTACCCCTGGCCGAGCGTGGTGTGCCGGTCACCGGGATCGAGCTGTCCGCGCCGATGGTGGCGCGGCTGCGTGAGAAGGCCGACGAGGCCACGATCCCGGTCGTCATGGGCGACATGGCGACGGCGCGGGCACCCGGCGAGTTCAGGCTCGTCTACCTGGTGTTCAACACGATCTCGAACCTGCTCACCCAGGACGAGCAAGTCGCCTGCTTCGCGAACGCCGCCGGGCATCTCGAGCCCGGCGGCCGGTTCGTCGTCGAGCTGTGGGTGCCCGAGCTGCGGCGGCTGCCGCCGGGTGTGCCGGCCACCGTCGGCGTTCGCGAGGACGGCTACATCCTCGTCGACACCTACGACGTGCTGCACCAGCACGTCGTCTCCCACCACTTCACCTTCGACGAGTCCGGCGGGCGGGAGGCCCGCCTCGGGCGCAGCCCGCACCGCTACATCTGGCCGAGCGAGCTGGACCTGATGGCGCGGCTGGCCGGCTTCGAGCTCGAGAGCCGGCACGCCGACTGGCAGGGCGCGGCGTTCACGGCCGACTCGCCCTCGCACGTGTCGGTCTATCGCCTCACCTGACCACGCGAAGGGTCTCGAGCGCGGGATCGGCGGCGTAGGCGATCCGTACGCCGGCCTCCCGGGCCTGCTGCAACGCGTCGAGAGCGGCCTCGGTGATCTCCTCACCGGGCGCGAGGACCGGGATGCCGGGCGGGTACGGCGCCACCAGCTCCGCGCTGACCCGGCCCACCGCGTCGCCGGTCGCCACGGTCTCGCTGGCGGCGAAGAAGGCCTCCCGCGGAGGCAGCACGGTGACCGGGTCGACGGCGTACACCCCCGCGCCGGCAACCGGCCGCGGCTCGCCCCGGCGTCGCTCGACCGAGGCGGCCAGCGCGTCGGTGAGGGCGGTCAGCGTGGCCTCGGTGTCGGCCAGCGACACCAGGGCGATGAGCAGGTCTCGCTCCCCCGCCTCGACGGGGATGCCGGCAGCCAGCAGGTCCTGCTCGACGGCCAGCCCGTCGGCGCCGGTGCCGCCGAGCAGCACGGTGAGCTTGAGCGGGTCGACCCGGGGCCCGTCGAGCACGACCAGGCCATCGACGTCCGCGAGGCGCTCCCGGGCCAACCGGGTGGCGGACATCGCGGCGCCGAGCAGCGTCTCGCCGTCGCGTTCGAGCAGCGCCCTCGCCGCGTCCGTGCTCGCCAGGATCGCGCCGGCGGGGCTCGTGGTGGCGGTCGCCTCCACCCCCGCGTCCAGCCTGGCCGCGTCGATCCGGGAGGTCCGGGCGAGGACCAGCGCGGCCTGGCTCCACGCGGGCAGGGTCTTGTGGGCGCTGACGACCATCGCGTCCGCACCGGCCTGGAGCGCGTGGGGCGGCAGGTCCCCATGGAACCCGAAGTGCGCCGCCCACGCGGCGTCGACGACGAGAGGGACGCCGTGCGCATGGGCCACCTCGGCAAGCCCTGCGACGTCGCCGACGGTGCCGACGTACGACGGGTCCCCGACGAGGACGGCTCGCGCGTCTGGGTGCTCGTCGAGCGCGCGCGCCACGGTTGCCGGCGCGACGCCCAGGGGGAGCCCGGTGGCCGGGTCGACCTCGGGCCGGACCCAGACGGGCGTGAGCCCGGCCAGCACCAGCCCCAACAGCACGGAACGGTGCAGGGTGCGGCTCACCACGACCTTGTCGCCGTCGCCACCGAGCGCCAGCGCGACCGCCTGGTTGGCGTGGGTGGCCCCGCCGACGGAGAACCTGCAGACGTCGGCACCCCACAGACGCGCCGCGCGAGACTCGGCATCGGCGAGGACACCACGCGAGAGCTTCATGGTGTCCAGGCCCGCGTAGAGGGGTACGTCGCCCGCGACGACGTCGCCGACCAGGTCGAGCCGCTGCTTGTGGCCGGGGATGGTGAAGGGCGTCGGGCCCTCCTCCTGGAAGCGCAGCCACGCGTCGAGCAGCGGTGCTTCGCCACGAAGGTCTCGCGGGTCGGTCGGCACGCGCGCGAGCCTAGGCTGGACCAGTGGACGACGGGGACGGCGAGGCTTCCGGCGAGACGGACCTGTCCACGCTGCTGGCGACCATGTCACCGCACCTGAACGACGGCAGCTACGTCTTCGTGCTCGCCGCCGGTTCGGGTGGCGTCGAGGACGCGGTGGTGACCGTGGCCGAGCCCGAAGGACTGACGCTCGTGCTGCCGCGCGAGCGTGCCGACGAGCTGGGGCTGCCCTACGACTTCGTGGCCTCGTGGATCACCCTGCGCGTCCACTCCGCCTTGGCCGCGGTCGGCCTGACCGCGGCGTTCTCCGCAGCGCTGACCCGCGAGGGCATCAGCGCCAACGTGGTGGCGGGGTACTTCCACGACCACCTGTTCGTGCCCGAGGAACGCCGCGACGACGCGATGCGGGCTCTGCGCCTGCTGGCGGGTCGGGCCGGCGGGGTGTGAGCTAGCGGTTCAGGGTGTCGCTGATGGCGTCGGGGAAGACCATCGCGATGCCGACGACCACGATGCCGATGATGCACAAGAAGCCCCACATCACGGAGTTGCGCAGGAACAACAGGTAGATGGCGCACACCGCGAAGACGACGGCGACCGAGATCAGCACCGGGTCGAAGTTCACGTCGTCGAAGTCCACGGCGCGACCATATCGCTCGGAACCTGGCTTTCGGACGCGTTTGCGGCTAGGTCGCCGCGGCGCGAGTCGTCGGGTCGTCTGCCCCGGTCGGCGCCGGACCTCGGAGACTTTCGTGAGCCTGGTGCAGAAAAGTCTCCGCGAACCAGCACTGATCGGGCCGTCAGCTTCAGTGCGCCATGTCGACGAAGCGCGAGTAGTGGCCCTGGAACGCGACGGTGATGTCGCGGGTGGGGCCGTTGCGGTGCTTGGCGACGATCAGGTCGGCCTCGCCGGGGCGGGCGGACTCCTTCTCGTAGACGTCCTCGCGGTGGAGGAGGATCACCATGTCCGCATCTTGCTCTAAACTGCCTGATTCACGTAAGTCACTCATCATAGGTCTCTTATCTCCGCGCTGCTCCGGACCACGGTTGAGCTGCGACAGCGCGACGATCGGGACCTCGAGCTCCTTGGCCAGCAGCTTGATCTGGCGGGAGAACTCCGAGACCTCCAGCTGGCGCGACTCGACCTTGCGGCCGGAGGTCATCAGCTGCATGTAGTCGATCACGATCACGCGAAGGTCGTGGCGCTGCTTGAGACGCCTGGCCTTCGCTCGGATCTCCATCATGGTCATGTTGGGCGAGTCGTCGATGAACATCGGTGCCGAGGAGACCTCGGCCATCTTGCGGGCCAGCCGCGACCAGTCGTCGTCGTTCATCTGGCCGTTGCGGATGTGGTTGAGCGGCACCCGCGCTTCGGCCGAGAGCAGGCGCATGGTGATCTCCGAGCGCGTCATCTCCAGGCTGAAGAAGCAGCTCGCCATGTTGCTGTGGATCGAGGCGGCGCGGCAGATGTCGAGGCCGAGGGTCGAGTTGTGCGTCGGGATCATGGCCGCACCGGCGAGATACAGATGGTCGTCGTTGTCGACCTGGACACACCGCACAGGGACGCTCGGGACCCTGGTCACGGATGTGACGTAGCGTCGACCGATGCGTCTGGTCGTGGCGGGACGCTCCTCCTTGTGGCGCAGGTGCTTGCGGTGGAGCCTGAAGACGTCGTCAGTCGTGGAGAAGTTGAGGATGTAGCACGTCGAGGTTTCCTCGGAGCGGCCGCGCACTCGCTTGCTCGTCAGGCCGCACTTGTAGCCGAGGCTGACGACGAGCTCGTAGACGTCGTCGGCCAGACGCTGGTTGGTCACCGCGAACTGGCAGGAGCCGACGCCCTTGACCACCGTTCCGTCGGTGTCCATGAGGCCCGCCAGCAGGGCTCGCCGCTCCACTTCTGGAGCCCGCAGGTAGGAGGTGGGGATGTGCTTGTCGCCGAGCACGCCCAGGTTGCGCAGCAGCGCGACGAAGCTGCCACGCTCGCGGTAGCACGAGGGACAGAGCGACCGGCCGGCAGCTCTGTCACCGCAGTGGGAGCAGACGCCGTTCACGGCTCGCTCCGCCTCGGCGAGCCGGATGCTGTAGAGCATCGCCCCCCGCGGGCTGACGTCATATCCGCAAGACTCGATGAGCATCGGGATCTCGGGGGTCTCGCACGTGATGCGGGCTCCGGCGCTGTGGCCGTCGCCCAGCCACGCGCCGAGCGCGTAGGGGGCGATGGGCAGGGCCATCGGCTCACCGACCAGAGGACGGGCGTTGACCACGGAGTGGTTGGCTCGCTGGTCCTGGTTGATGCGGCACGAGCTCGCCATCTGCTCCGTCGTGACGACGGCGGCACTGGCCCGTCGCTCCTGCCCTGATCCCTGTCGCTGAGCCGCCCGGGTCTCGGTCACCCACTGGTGCTGGGCATCCGCGACGATGGTCGAGCCGTCGGAGAACCGGACCTCGTAGCAGGGGCGGTCGAGCAGCACCTCGGTGGCGGCGACCACGCGGGTCGGGCTGCCCTGCGCGTCGTAGAGGAGATCCCCCACGCGGACCTCGCCCATCGTCGTCCATCCCGATGGAGTGGCCAGGGGTGTGTCGAGCGCCAGCGCCTTCCCCATCGCAGGTCGCCCCGCGACGATGATCATCTGGCCGGCGTGGAGGCCGTTGGTCAGGTCGTCGAGGTCGGCGAAGCCGGTGGGCACGCCGTAGAGGCCGGCCTCACGGTTGCCGATCGCCTCGATCTCGTCGAGGACGCCGTCCATGATGTCGGAGAGCGGGGCGTAGTCCTCCGACGTGCGCTTGTCGGTGATCTTGTAGACCTCGGCCTGCGCCTGGTCGACCACGTCGTCGACCTGGCCCTGGCCGGCGTAGCCGAGCTGGACGATCTTGGTGCCGGCGTCGACGAGGCGGCGCAAGATCGCCTTCTCGTGGACGATCTCGGCGTAGTAGGCGGCGTTGGCCGCGATCGGCACGTTGGCAGACAGGGTGTGGAGGTAGGGGGCGCCGCCGATGCGCAGCAGCTCGCCGCGCCGCTGGAGCTCGGCGGCCACGGTGACCGGGTCGGCCGGCTCGCCGCGGCCGTAGAGGTCGATGATCGCGTCGTGGATGACCTCGTGGGCGGGCCGGTAGAAGTCGATGCCGCGCACGGTCTCGGAGACGTCGGCGATGGCGTCCTTGGACAGCAGCATCGCGCCGAGCACGCTCTGCTCGGCGGCGTTGTCCTGCGGCGGTGTGCGGTCGCCGGGACGGGTCGGGCGCTGCCCCGGCTCGTAGGCCGCCGGCCCGTCGCCCCAGTCGTCGAGCGGCGGCTCGGGTACGCCGCGCTGACCCTGCTCGGCGATGCTCAACGAGGCCTCCGGGGGCGGCTCTGGGGTGCGACGGAAGTGACAGGAGTGACAGTAGGACGCACCGCCGACATCGCCCGGCCGACGATGGGGCCGACGATGGAGCCGACGGGTCGGCCACTGGTCGCCCGGCCGATCGCTCCGGCCAGCAGTGCTGCTGCGCACGTGACCGTACGGCGTGCGACGGGCCCGATGGAAGGACGTTATCCACAGGCTCTGAGCCAGCCTGGGGACAACCGAGGCGGTGCCGTGGATGACCCGCCGACGATCTGTGCACTGCCCTGGGGAGACACTGTGAAAACACGGTCACCCAGGTCGCCGTCATGCGCTCTGACCTGCGCAAACGCCGTCAAGGGGTGTGCACGGCAAAACTGTTGGCGATTTCTTCTGTTCACCTTCCCGCCATCTGGGATGAAGGCAACCCCATGTCGACTTTCGTCCGTTCGGCGGTAAATACCACCCGATTGTGCACAGGACCTGGGGTTGCCCCCGAACCCCATCGTCCCTGACCCTAGGCTGCCGCATCGTGGCCCACCCTCTCGACCGGAAGCTCGACCGGGAGATCTGGCGGCTGGCCCTGCCGGCGTTCCTCGCGCTGGTGGCCGAGCCGATGTTCCTGCTGGCCGACGCGGCCATCGTCGGCCACCTCGGCACCACCGAGCTGGCCGGACTCGGCGTCGCCGCCGCGGTGCTCCAGACCCTGGTCGGGCTGTGTGTGTTCCTGGCCTACGGCACCACCGCCAGCGTGGCCCGGCTGCTCGGCGCGGGCGACAGGCGCGCCGCCTTGGCCCAGGGCATCGACGGCGTCTGGCTGGCGGTGGTCATCGGCCTGCTGGTGACCCTGGTGGGGGTGGCGAGCACTGGCCCGTTGGTGCGCATGCTGGGCGCCGGGCCGACCGTGGCCGAACCCGCGACGACGTACCTGCGCATCGCCTTCCTCGGCGTGACGCCGCTGCTGGTGATGCTGGCCACGACCGGCGTCCTCCGCGGCCTCCAGGACACCCGCACACCGTTGGTCGTCGCGGTCGCCGGCAACGTCCTCAACATCGTGCTCAACCTGCTGCTCGTCTACGGCGCCCCGTTCGGCTGGGGCGGCTTCGACGGGCTCGGCATCGCGGGCTCGGCCCTGGGTTCGGTGCTGGCGCAGCTGGCCAGCGCCGCTGCTCTGCTGTTCGTGGTGGTCCGCGGCGCCCGCCGCGAAGGCGCCTCGCTGCGGCCCGACCGCCGCGGGATCTCGCGGGCGGCCCAGGCCAGCGTGGCCCTGGTCATCCGCACCCTGACGTTGCGCGCCGCCCTCCTGCTGACGACGTACGCCGTCGTGCTCGGCGCGGGCAGCACATCGGGTGACGACCAGGCCGTGTCCGTTGCCACCCACCAGCTGGCCTTCACGATCTGGACCTTCCTGGCGTTCGGCCTCGACGCCATCGCGATCGCAGCGCAGGCCATCACCGGCCGCTACCTCGGGGCCGGCGACCGCGACGGCACTCGCGCCGTGACGCGCCGGATGGTGTGGTGGGGCGTCGTGAGCGGCATCGCCTCTGGCGTGGTGCTCGCGTTGGCCAGCCCGTTCCTGGGGCCGTTGTTCACCGGCGACGAGCGCGTGCAGGACCTGCTCGTCCCCGTGCTGCTCGTGGCGGCGGTCGGCCAGCCGATCGCGGGCGTCGTCTTCGTGCTCGACGGCGTGCTGATCGGGGCCGGTGACGGCACCTACCTGGCCTGGGCCGGCCTGGTCGTGCTCGCCGTCTACGCGCCCGTCGTGCTGCTGGTCGGAGGGCTCGGCGGCGGCGTGGTGCTGGTGTGGGTCGCGTTCGCGTGGGTGTTCATGGGGGCTCGCTTCGCCGTGCTGGTGCCCCGGGCTCGAGGCGATGCCTGGCTCGTCACGGGCCGATGAGTTCCGGCCCGCCGCCGGGTCAGCACCACCATGGTCACCGGACACATCGACCCTCGCTACGGCGACGCGAGCGCTGCCGCACCCGACTGGGACGACGTCGAGCGACGGCTCGCCAGCGCCCAGCTGTACTGGCTGGTCACGGTGCGAGCCGACGGACGCCCGCACGCCGTCCCGCTCTGCGGCGTCTGGCACGACGGCGCCTTCGCGTTCTGCACGGGCGCCGAGGAGCAGAAGATGCGCAACCTCGTGGCCAACCCGCGGGTGGCCGTGACCGCCGGCCCGCTCGGCGCCGACGGCTGGTCCAGCGGCAAGGACATCGTGATGGAGGGCACCGCCGAGCGGGTCACCGACGAGGCGGCGCTGCGGGCGCTCGCCGAGGCCTGGGAGGACAAGTACGACGGCGACTGGCGCTGGGAGGTCCGCGACGAGCAGTTCTTCGAGGTCACCGACTCCGGGGGGAGCACCGAGGGCGGCGCCCAGGTGTTCCGGGTGCGGCCCTCGAAGGTCCTGGTGTTCGGCGACGAGCACGGCCAGACGACGTACCGGTTCAGTTGATCAGGGCGGGCAGGCAGTAGAAGGTCGTCGACGCAGAGGTGACCACACCGTTGTCGGGAAGACGGTGGACCTCGGGCGTGCCCTGACAGACCGCCGCGAGCGAACCCTCGCTCGCCGCGCTGATGTCCTGGTAGTAGCAGTCCCAGCTGCCGTCGTCGTACTCCGCGAAGTCGCCGTGCTGCGCAGCGCAGACAGAGGCGGGCGTGGCCTCCAAGGTGCCCGGAGCGGCGGAAGCGGATGCTGCCGTGGCGGCCACGGCGGTGCCGACGACCAGGACGGGGGCGAAGAAGGCGGCGAGGGCGCGGGTGGCGGTGTTCATGGCCGGAATCGTGCCAACGGCGGGCCTTCGGGTCTGTCCGGCCGCTGACACTCCGCGGAAGTGCCCCCGGCCCGGCCGGACGAGCGTCGGGGCAGGGGCCGAGTGCGTGGTGCGAGGCGGGATGCCGTTGAGCGCCACGGTGGTGGCGATGTCGTCGTGCAGCCGGCAGGCCTTCTCCTGTTGCCGGCCTCCTCGGTGGGTACCGACTCGACGAGATCAGCCGTAGACGCAGGCGACATAGTATCCCCCCATGTTAGTCGAAATCCGAGGAGTCGCGCGCACCAACCACACCCTCGGGGTCCGTAGGGTCGAGGCAGGCGCCGATCAGAGCAGGTTCAGCAACCTGCCAGAGGCCTTCTGGGAACGTGCACTGCCACTCGTACCAACCTTCTTCCAGAGTGCCGCCGAACGAGTGGCACAGGTCAGCGAGACCGGCTGGCCGCGCCTCGGCGGGCGTCGTGGTGGTGAAGGTGAGAGCGGCGGCGCTCAGAGTCGTGGCGGCCACGGCGGACAGCAGCTTGGTCGTCAGGTTCATGACGACAAGGCTCCGGCACCCCGTCCCTCTGGTCTGTCAGGATGCCGACGCAGCCGGGAAACGGCTCGGCCCCGACCTCGTGACGAGGCCCGGGCCGGGGCCGGGGCCGGGCGTAGTTGTTGCGCGGTCAGGCAGGGATGACGTTGAGCGCCACGGTGGCGGAGACGTCGTCGTGCAGCCGGATCGAGACCTCGTGGGCGCCCAGCGTCTTGATCGGCTGGGGGACCACGATGGTGCGCTTGTCGACCTGCTCGCCGGAGACGTCGGCGAGCGCGCCGGCGATCTCGGCGGTGGTCACCGCACCGAAGAGGCGCCCGCCGGAGCCGGCACGCACCTGCACCGGCACGGGCTGGGCCTCGAGCTTGGTCTTGATCTGCTCGGCGTGGTCCTGGTCGCGGACCGCGCGAGAGGCGCGAGCCTTCTTGATGGACTCGACGGTCTTCTCGCCGCCTCGGGTCCAGCGCATGGCCAGGCCACGGGGGACGAGGTAGTTGCGGCCGTAGCCGTCCTTGACCTCGACCACGTCGCCGGGGGCGCCGAGGCCGTCGATCTCCTGGGTCAGGATGAGCTTCATGTCGAGTCCCCTCAGCGTCCGGTGGACGTGTAGGGCAGCAGGGCGACCTCGCGAGCGTTCTTGACGGCGATGGCCACGTCGCGCTGGTGCTGGACGCAGTTGCCGGTCACGCGGCGGGCGCGGATCTTGCCGCGGTCGGAGATGAACTTGCGGAGCAGCGTGGTGTCCTTGTAGTCGACACCGGTCGCCTTCTCCTTGCAGAACTGACAAACCTTCTTCTTGGGCTTGCGGAGGACTGCCTTGGGCATTGTGGTGCTCCCTTTCGTAGAGCCCGGCTCACGCCGGAATGCTGGGCTGGATGGGTGGGTGTTTCGGTGGTTGAGGTGCGAGGAGCGCTAGCGACGAGCCTCGAAACCTCCGATCAGGTCAGAACGGCGGTTCGTCGGCCGAGCTGACGCCGGGAGCGGCCCACGGGTCGTTGGCCGGGGCGGACTGGCCGCCCTGACCGGTGCCCTGAGCGGGCTGGCCGCCGCCGGAGTAGCCGCCCTGCTGGCCACCCTGCTGGCCGCCCTGCTGGCCACCCGACTGGGGTGCCGGGCCGGCCCACGGGTCGTCGCCCTGGCCGCCGCCGCCACCACCGGAGTAGCCCCCGCCGCCGCCCTGGCGGGTGGTGCGGGTGACCTTGGCGGTGGCGTACTTCAGGCTCGGGCCGACCTCGTCGACGTCGAGCTCGACGACGGTGCGCTTCTCACCCTCGCGGGTCTCGTACTGGCGCTGCTTGAGCCGGCCCTGCACGACGACGCGCATCCCCTTCTGGAGGGACTCGGCGACGTTCTCGGCCGCCTGGCGCCACACCGAGCAGGAGAGGAACAGCGCGTCGCCGTCCTTCCACTCGTTGGTCTGGCGGTCCATGATGCGCGGCGTCGAGGCGATCCGGAAGTTGGCCACGGCAGCCCCGGACGGGGTGAAGCGCAGCTCGGGATCGTCGACGAGGTTGCCGACGACGGTGATGACGGTCTCGCCTGCCATGTCAGGTCTCCTAGAGAATTTGCTGGTACGTCGCGAGGGCGGTGCTGACGGGGCTCATCGTGTCGCGGCCCACCGACAAGCGGTAGGTCCCATCCACAGGGCCTCATCCACTGGAGGGTCAGCGAGCGTCGGGACGCAGCACCTTGGTGCGCAGCACCGACTCGTTGAGGCCGAGCTGGCGGTCGAGCTCCTTGACCGTGGCCGGCTCGGCGGTCAGCTGCACGACGGCGTAGATGCCCTCGGCCTGCTTGTTGATCTCGTAGGCCAGCCTGCGGCGGCCCCACACCTCGACGGACTCGACGCTGCCGCCATCCTTGCGGACGACGTTGAGGTACTTGTCGAGCGACGGCTCGACCGTGCGCTCTTCGAGACTGGGTTCGAGGATGACCATCAGTTCATAGGCACGCAAAGCGACCCACCTCCTCTGGACTCGGCGACCACGGTCTTTCCGTGGCAGGAGGGCTGTGCGTGTCGGTCCGGGTCTTCCGGCCACAGGGGTGGCGGATCCGGGCAACCCGCAGAGGCTACCAGCGGGCGCGGAGGGCCTCCCAATCCACAGGCGGCGCTGATGGTGGGGCGCGCGGCCCCGCACCGCGCGTAACGTGCCACGGGTCATGCGCAGCCGCTACGCCCTCCTCGACCAGGTCGGCGCCGGCGGCATGGGCACGGTCTGGCGGGCGTGGGACCGTCACGAGCGGCGGTGGGTGGCCGCCAAGCTGCTGGCGGGCGGTCCGGGCCGCCACGACGCGGCGACGCTCGACCGCTTCGTGCGCGAGCAGCGCCTGCGCGTGCGGCACCGTCACGTCCTCCAGCCGACCGACTGCGCGCCCGACCCAGCCGGCCGGACGCTGTTCACGATGGACCTCGTCCGCGGCGGCAGCCTCGAGCAGCTGCTCGCACGGCACGGCCCGCTCCCCGACTCCTATGTCCGTGTCGTCCTCGAGCAGACGCTCGAGGCCCTGGTCGCCGTGCACGCCGCGGGCGTGGTGCACCGGGACGTCAAGCCCGGCAACCTGCTGCTCGAGCCCACGGGGACGGGGCGGCCCTGGGTCCGGCTCGGCGACTTCGGCGTGGCTGTCACCCAGGGCGACGCCCGGCTCACGCGGGTCCCGGGGGTCGTCGGCACCGGCGCGTACCTGGCCCCCGAGCAGGTCGCCGGGGCGGCGCCCGACCCGCGTCAGGACCTCTACGCCGCCGGGGTGGTCGCCATCGAGCTGCTCACAGGAGGGCAACCCGGCCGGCCTCCACCCGACGGGCCGCTGGGCGGGCTCCTGGCCGGGTTGACCGCGACCGATCCCCGGCACCGGCCGGCCACCGCGGCGCACGCGCTGCACCTCTTGCGCTGCCTCGGGGTCCCGCCGGGCGCCCCCTGGCAGCACGAACCCCGTCCACCCGACGTGGTGGACCTGTACGCCGACCCGGGACGGCCCGGCCGCGGCCGGCGGTGGCGGGTGCCGGCGTACGCGCTGGTCGTGCCGGGCGTCTTCTCTGCCTCTGGCCTGGTGGGAGGGCTCGCCTCGTGGCTGGTGCTGAGGTGAGCCCGGCCAGGCGACGCGTCAGGCGCCGTCGACCGCGGGATGTGGCCGCTCGAGCACCGGCTCGGCCTCGACCTCGGGCTCGTCGACACCGTTGGCCCGGGCCGGGATGCGCCGCTCGAGCACCAGCGCCAGCCAGAGCATGGAGGCGCAGCCGGCCAGGAGCAGCACGATGAACGCGGTCTCCTGGTCGTGGCGCAGCATGAACCCCGCCACCACCGGCCCCGCGATCCCGCCGAGCTGGAAGACGCCGGACGACAAGGCGTTGTAGCGGCCCCGCAGGTGGTCGGGCGCGAGGTCGTTGGTCATCGCCGGCACGGTCGGCTGGAGCATGGTCTCGCCGAACCCGAACAGGACGTGGAACAAGAGCACGCCGAAGGCAGCCATGATCGTGGCCGGGACCAGGGCCGTGAGGCCGAGCACGGTCCACGCGATGATCCAGACCACGGTCATCACCATCAGCACGCGGGTGCGTCGATGGCCCTCGATACGGCGCAGGACCAGGAACTGCGCGAGCACGATGATGGCGGTGTTGGCGGCGAACGCCCAGCCGATGGTGCGGGTGCTGACCTCGGAGGCCTCCCGCGCGAACGCTGGGAACCCCACCTCCATCTGGCCGTAGCCGACGAACATCGCGGTGAAGGTCAGCAGCAACAGCCAGGCCATCGCCGGCTGGCGCGCGATCTGCCAGTAGGAGGTCGGGACGTCCGTGGAGTCGTCGGGCTTGTCGGCCCGGGCATGCACGTGACGCAGCGGCCCGAGCAGCAGCACGACCGGGATGAGCAGCGAGAGCGCGTCGACGAGATAGATGGTGGTGAACGTCTCGGGTCGGGACACGTCGATGTAGAACCCGCTGACGACGCCGCCCAGACCGATGCCGAGGTTGACCAGGGCGAAGTTGACGCCGAAGTACTGCTGGCGCAGCGGGCCCGTCACGATCGCCGCGACCATCGAGTTGAACGCCGGCCAGGTGACGCCCGAGACGCCCATCAAGGTGGTCGCCACGATCGCCGCCGGCACCGTCTCGGCGAAGGCCAGGATGAGGACGCCGACCATGTGGACGAGGCACCCGAAGAGGATCACCAGGCGGGCGCCGTACTTGTCGACCGCGAGGCCACCCGGCCCGGTGAGCAGCACGCCGACGGTGAAGATCCACGCCATCAGCAGGCCGGCGACGTCGAGACCGATGCCGCGCACCTCGTGGAGGTAGATCACCGTGAACGGCAGGGTCATGCCCCGCCCGAAGAGCTGGATCGCGACGGTGGACAGCAGCCACCTGCCCTCGCGCGGCAGCTGGCCCCAGAACGACCTGAGGGTCGTGCGAGGCGGCAGGCCATTGGGTTGGACGGCGGTCTCGGACATCGCGTCGATGGTCGCACCGACCACCGACACCCCACGACCGGATTTCGGTCATGACCGCCGGGCGCGAGATTTCCCCGGTCGACCGGGAAATCTTCACTTGTTGGGGCTAGGGAGCCACGACAAGTGCAGGAAAGGGACGACAAGTCGGGCCGCAGGCGGGCCCTCAGCGACCGATCGCGCGTGCGGCCAGGTCGACGTCCTCGTCGTCGTTCCACAGGTGGAAGGAGACCCGTGCGCGGCCGGCACGGCCGGAGGCCGTGACTCCCGCCGCCGACAGTGCCGCGAGATCCGCGCCTTGCGGGTCGGGCCAGGACACGATGGCGCTGCCCGCAGGCTCCATGTCGAGCCGCTCACAGAACGCATCGGCCAGGCCCACGTCGTGAGCGTGCACGTCGCCCGCGTCGAGCGAGACGGCGAAGCCCAGCGCGGCCTCGGCACCGACCCAGGCGTGCCAGGCCGGCGACAGGTCGAACCGGCTCGCGTCGTCGGCGAGGTCGAGCGCGGGTCCGTAGCAGGAGGCCCACGGGTCGGCGGCGGAGTACCACCCGGCGGTCAGGGGCCTGATCTCGGCCAACGCCCGGTCGGAGAAGGCGGCGAACGCGGCGCCGCGCGGTGCGCAGAGCCACTTGTAGGTGTGGCAGACGACGAGGTCGGCCCCGCCGTCGGACAGCAGGCCGGTGGTCGGCAGCCAGCCGGTCGCCTGGGTGGTGTCGACGAGCACGCGGGCGTCGTACGAGCGGGCGGCGGCGGCAACGGCGGCCGCGTCGGCGACCACGCCGGTGCTGGACTGCACCAGGGCGAAGGCGACCATCCAGGTCTCCGGCCCCACGGCGTCGGCGAGGTCGCCGATCGGCGCGTGCCGCACGCGCACGTCGCCTCGCGCCAGGAACGGCCTGACGACCGACGCGAAGTCGCCGTCCACGCACACCACCTCGGCGCCGGGAGGTACGGCGGCCGCCGCGAGCGCCACGAAGGCCGACGCGGTCGACCCGATCGCCACCCGCCCCGGCTCGACGCCGAGAAGGGTGGCCGCGTGCGCGCGGCCCTGCTCGACCAGGGCGGTGTACTCCAGGTGATCGGCCCTCCCCTCGGCCCACCGGTCCAGGTCGCGCCGTACGGCCTCGACCGTGACGTCCGCCGGGATCCCCAGCGTCGCCGCCCCGAGGTACCCCCGCCCCGCCGCGAACCTTCCCCTCACATCGAGTCCCACGGCCCCAGTCTCCCCGGATCGGTGAGCTTCTCGGGCACTCCCACATGTTCTCGGGTGTCGCTACACCCGAGAACTTGAGGAATCACCGGTGCACCGGTGATTCCTCGCCGCGGCTACCGTTGAGGCATGGTCAGGATCGGGGCGCACGTCGAGCAGCGGGACCCGCTGGCGGAGGCGAAGGGCCGGGAGACCGACCTGGTGCAGTTCTTCCTGGGCGACCCCCAGGGCTACAAGGGGCCGGAGGTGCGCTACGCCGGCGGGCTCGAGGGGCTGCGCGACGACGCGGCTGCGGCCGGCGTCGACCTCTACGTCCACGCCCCCTACATCGTCAACGTCGCCACCACCAACAACCGCATCCGGATCCCGTCCCGCAAGCTCCTGCAGCAGCACGTCGACGCCGCGGCCGCGCTCGGGGCCAAGGGCCTGATCGTCCACGGCGGCCACGTCAACAAGGACGACGATCCTGAAACCGGCTTCGACAACTGGCGCAAGGCGGTCGCCGCCACCGACCTCAAGCTGCCGCTTCTGATCGAGAACACCGCCGGCGGCGACAACGCGATGACCCGCCACCTCGAGCGCATCGACCGCGTCTTCGACGCCCTCTCCTCGGCCGAGGGCGCCGACATGGTCGGTTTCTGCCTCGACACCTGTCACGCCCACGCCGGCGGCAACGCGCTCGAGACGGTCGTCGACGACGTCTTGAAGGTCACCGGCCGCATCGACCTCGTCCACGCCAACGACAGCCGTGACGACTTCGACTCCGGCGCCGACCGCCACGCGAACTTCGGGTCCGGCCGCATCGACCCCGACCTCCTGGCAGCGGTGGTCCGCGACGCTGGCGCGCCCGTCATCTGCGAGACCCCCGGAGGGGCGGCGGAGCACCTCGCCGACTTCGCCTTCCTCCGGGAGCGTGTGTGAAGGAGGGCAGGACGGTCAGCTCGCTGCTCGGCGACTGATCCTCGACCCCCGGACGAAGAAGAGCCGCGCACCTGGGGGGAAGGTGCGCGGCTCCTCGTCTCGGGGGCGCTAGGCCTTGATTCCCTGGAGCACCTCCAGCACCTCGTCGGCCGACCGGGCAGCCCTCAGCTGGGCCACGCGGTCCTTGTCGGTGAACGTCTCGGCGATCCGGGCCAGCAGCGCCAGGTGGTCGTTGCCGGCGCCGGCGATGCCGAGCACGAACTCCGCCGGCTTGCCGTTCCAGTCGACCGGCTCGTCGTAGCGCACGAACGAGATGGCGGTCCGCCGGATGGCGCCCTTGGCCTCGTTGGTGCCGTGGGGGATCGCCAGGCCGTTGCCCATCATCGTGGACACGGACTTCTCGCGCTCGTGCATCGAGGCGACGTACGACGGGTCGACCGCGCCGGCGTCCACCAGCAGGCGGCCCGCCTCCTCGATGGCCGAGTCGCGGTCGCGGGCGGTGCCGCCCAAGACGATCGAGCTCGGCGCCAGCACCTCACCCTCGACGCCCTCGGACGACTCGGCGACGGGTGCCTCGCCCTCCTGGGCCTGGGAGATCAGCGTGACGATCTCGTCGTACCTCGGGCTGCCCATGAAGTTGTCGACGGACACGTGGATGGCCGACGGGGTCTTCTGCCTGGCCCGGTCGGTCAGGTCCTGGTGGGTGACGACCAGGTCGTAGGTGTCGTCGAGGTTGGCGATCGCCTTGTTCACGACCGTCACCTCACCGTGGCCGGCGGCCTGGATCTTCTTGCGGAGCACCGAGGCACCCATGGCCGAGGAGCCCATGCCGGCGTCGCAGGCGAACACGATCGAGCGGATCTCCTGGGTCTCGGACGCGTTCCTGCCGGTCAGCGCGACGGCGACCGAGGACTTCCTGCCCTTGTTGGACTCCATGATCGCGGTGGCCCCGACCAGGTCGCCCTCGTCATCACCCTTCTCCAGACGGAGCAAGAAGGACGCGACGGCGAAGGACACGGCAGCGGCTCCGAAGACGCCCAGCGTGACGCCGAGGTAGTCGCCCCTCGCCGTCTGCGCGTAGACCGCGAAGATCGAGCCCGGCGCCGCCGGGGCCACCAGCCCCACGTCGAGCGCGACGTTGATGGCGACACCGGTCATGCCGCCCAAGATCATGGCGATGATCAGCTTGGGCTTCATCAGCACGTAGGGGAAGTAGATCTCGTGGATGCCGCCCAGGAACTGGATGACGGCGGCACCAGGAGCACTGGCCTTCGCCACACCCTTGCCGAAGAACGCGAACGCGAGCAGCAGGCCGAGCCCTGGGCCTGGGTTGGCCTCCAGCAGGAAGAGCACCGACTTCCCCTGCTCGGCCGCCTCCTGCAGGCCCAGCGGCGTCAGCACGCCGTGGTTGATGGCGTTGTTGAGGAACAGGACCTTCGCCGGCTCGATGATGATGGAGGTCGCCGGCAGCAGGTTGTTGTCGACCAGCCACTCGACGGCGTTGCCAGCGGCGTTCATGACCGCGTTGACGATCCGGGCGAGGACGAAGAAGCCGAGGACCGCCATCACGAAGGCGGTGATGCCCGCCGAGAACATGTTGACGAGCATCTCGAAGCCCGCCTTGATCTTGCCTTCCCACATGGCGTCGAGCCGCTTCATCACGTAGGCCGCGAGCGGACCCATGATCATCGCGCCGATGAACATGTGGACCTGACCGCGAGGGTCTTGGCCCTCCGTCAGCGAAGCGTTGAACTCTGCGATCAGCAGGTCCGAACCTGCGATCACGCCCATGGTCGCGAAGCCGCCGACCACGGCACCGCGGTCGCCGTACACCATGCGACCACCGGTCGCGGCGATCAGGATCGGCAGCAGGTAGTGGATCGCCGGGCCGACGAACGTCGCCAGGTCGGCGTTGGGCAGCCAGCCCACTTCGATGAACAGGGCCGTGAACAAGCCCCACCCGATCAGTGCGGGGATGTTGGGCATGATCATGTTGGACAAGAACGTGCCGAACTTCTGCACGTGTACGCGCGCCCCTCCCCGAGGCGGTGCGGTCGTGGCAGTCGATGCCATCGAGATTCCTCTCTTTCCAGGGCGTGACGCCTGTCACGTCTCGATATGGCTCAGTCTGCACCGATTCGGGCATATTGCCAAGCATTCGGACAGAGTTTTCTGCCCGTTTGTGTGGCTTTTTTGCCATGGGAAACGGTAATGTCGGCGTCACCCACCCCCGTCCCCACGCGTGAAAGGACCACTGCCTCCATGAAGGCACTGCGCTTCTACGCCCCCGAGGACGTCCGTATCGAGGACGTCGCAGAACCCGAGTGCGGCCCCGACGAGATCAAGCTGAAGGTGAAGAACTGCTCCACCTGCGGCACCGACGTGAAGATCTTCTACAACGGCCACCAGAACCTCAGCCCGCCGCGGACCATCGGCCACGAGATCGCCGGCGAGGTCGTCGAGGTCGGCGCCGACGTCCAGGCGACGTACGGCGGCCAATTCGGTGTCCAGTGGCAGGTCGGCGACCGCGCCCAGGTGATCGCGGCGGTGCCGTGCGGCGACTGCTACGAGTGCAAGAAGGGCTGGATGGCGGTGTGCCAGAACCAGACCTCGGTCGGCTACCAGTACGACGGCGGGTTCGCCGAGTACATGATCGTGCCGAAGCAGGTGCTCAAGGTCGACGGGCTGAACCGGATCCCCGACAACGTCGGGTACGACGAGGCCTCGGCCGCCGAGCCCTTCGCGTGCGCCATCAACGCCCAGGAGCTGCTGGGCATCGAGGCCGGCGACACGGTCGTCGTCTTCGGCGCCGGCCCCATCGGTTGCATGCACATCCGCATCGCCCGCGGCGTGCACCAGGCCGGCCCGGTCTACCTCGTGGACGTCAACGCCGAGCGGCTCAAGATGTCGGCCGACGCCGTCCAGCCCGACGAGACCATCAACGGCGCCGAGGTCGACGTCGTCGAGCGCGTGATGGAACTGACCGGCGGCCGCGGGGCCGACGTCATCATCACCGCCACCGCGGCCAACGTCACGCAGGAGCAGGCCATCTCGATGGCCGCCCGCAACGGCCGGATCTCCTTCTTCGGAGGCCTGCCCAAGACCGACCCGTTCATCAAGTGCGACAGCAACCTGGTGCACTACCGCCAGCTGCACATCCACGGCGCCAACGGCTCGGCTCCCGAGCACAACAAGCGGGCGCTGGAGTACATCTCCACCGGCCAGGTCCCGGTCAAGGACCTGATCACCGAGCACATCCCCCTCGACCGCGTCCTCGACGCGTTCACGATCGTCAAGAACGGCGAGGCGATCAAGGTCACCGTCGAGCCGTGACCCCAGCCGCTGGTTGAGGAAGGCCGAAGGCCCTGTCACGAAACCCCGTACGCGGCAAGGCCGCTCGTCAGGTCACCGGGTTTCGTGACGGGCGCTAGCGCGCCCTCCTCAACCAGCGCGCGGTGGTGCGCCCGATAGCGTGAGCCGGGTGACCGACGAACTCAGCGTGCGGGCGATCAGCCCGGAGCAGCACCTGGCGTTCGTGAGGGCGCAGCCGACCGTGAGCTTCCTCCAGACACCCGCGTGGGCGGCGGTGAAGCCCGAGTGGCGGGCGGAGTCGCTGGGCTGGTTCGACGGCGGTGACCTGGTCGGCGCGGGGCTGGTGCTGCACCGGCCGATCCCCGTCCCGAAGACCCGCCGGACACTGCCTCGCACGCTGGCCTATCTCCCGGAGGGGCCGGTGGTCGACTGGTCGACCGACGACCTCGGCGCCTGGCTGGTGCCGATGGCCCGGCACCTGAAGGCGCAGGGCGCGTTCGCGGTCCGGATGGGCCCGCCGGTGGTGACGCGACGCTGGTCGGCGACGCAGGTCAAGGACGGCATCGCCGATCCCGACGTACGCCGTCTCGACGACGTCGCGCCCTCCCGTCGCGAGCCGGTGGGCGCCCGGGTGGTGGCGGAGCTGCCCCGGCTCGGCTGGCGGCTCCAGGGCGCGGACGACGAGGGCGGGTTCGCCGCCGGGCAGCCGCGCTACAACTTCCAGATCCCCCTGGTTTCGCCCGACGGCTTGCCGCTGTCCGAGGCCGACCTCCTCGCGGGCATGAACCAGCAGTGGCGGCGCAACATCAAGAAGGCCGACAAGGCTGGGGTGGTGGTCTCGAGGGCTGGTTTCGTGACGGGCGCTGGCGCGCCCTCCTCAACCAGCGGGCTCGAGGAGCTCAAGGCGTTCCACGACCTGTATGTCCACACCGCCGAGCGCGACCACTTCACGCCACGCCCGATCGGCTACTTCCGCACCATGGTCGAGGCGATGCGCGCCGAGGATCCCGACCGGATCACGCTGTGGCTGGCTCATCACGAGGGTGACCTCGTCGCCGCCACGATCGCGGTCCGCGTGGGCACTCACGCGTGGTACTCCTACGGCGCCTCCTCGACCGAGAAGCGCGAGGTGCGCGGCTCCAACGCCGCGCAGTGGGCGATGCTGCGCGACGCGCTCGCCACCGGCGCCACCGTCTACGACCTGCGCGGCATCACCGACACCCTCGACCCCGACGACCCCCACGCCGGGCTGATCCAGTTCAAGGTCGGCACCGGTGGCGAGGCCGTCGAGCACGCCGGTGAGTGGGATCTCCCCCTGCGGCCGCTGCTCTACCGCGCCTTCCGGATCGCCATGAGGCGAAGGGGATGAGCCTGACCCTCACGGTCGACGGCGACCGCTGGCGCGGCCACCTGCGCAAGGTGGCCGATGCGCATCCAGGTCTGGTGCCGGTGGCCAAGGGCAACGGCTACGGCCTCGGTCTCGGCCGGCTGGCCCGCAAGTCCGACTGGCTCGGCTGCGACACGCTGGCGGTCGGCACCTACGCCGAGCTGCCCGAGGTGGCGACCCGCTTCTCCGGTGACCTGCTGGTGCTGACGCCGTGGCGGCCGTTCGGCCCGGCGCTGGAGGTTCCCGAGGCAATGCAGCGACGCGTGCTCCACACCGTCTCGCGCGTGGAGGACCTCAGGGACCTCCGCCAACGCACACCCGAGGCGCGTTTCATCCTCGAGCTGGTGACCAGCATGCTGCGCCACGGCCTCGACGCAGCCGGGCTCCGTGCGGCTGCCGCAGAGCTCGGCCCCGATGGTTCGCGACACCTGGCCGGCATCGCCCTGCACCTCCCGCTGGCGAGCGGATCGCACCTCGCGGAGGTGCACCGGCTCGTCGACTCGGTCGTGGGTGCGGGGCTGACGAACACGCGGCCCGGTGCCGGGCGCCGTACGACGATCTGGGTCTCGCACCTGACCGACGACGAGCTCGCCAAGCTGCGCACCACCCATGCCGACTTCGACATCCGCCCGCGCGTCGGCACCAACCTGTGGCTCGGCGACCGGTCCGCGCTGCGCGTCACCGCCACCGTGCTCGACGTCCACGCGGTCGAGCGCGGTGAGGTCTTCGGCTACCGCGGCCGCAGCGCCCCGAAGTCCGGCCACCTCCTCGTGATCAGCGGGGGGACCGCCCACGGCATCGGTCTCGAGGCGCCCACGGGCGGCTCCTCGATGCGGGCCCGCGCCGCTACCTTGGCCCGCGGGGGACTCGACGCCGTCGGCTTCGTGCGGTCGCCGTTCACGATCGACGGCAAGCAGCGGCTGTTCGCCGAACCGCCCCACATGCAGGCCTCGATGCTGTTCCTGCCCTCGGGGGCGCACGTACCCACGGTCGGCGACGAGGTCGACGTACGCGTGCGTTACACGGCCACGACCTTCGACCGCGTCATCGTCCGTCGGTTGAGGAGGGCCGTCAGGCCCGTCACGAAACCCCGTGAGCGGTCAAGTCACTGTTTCGTGACAGGCGCTAGCGCGCCTTCCTCAACCAGCGGTGTGTGCAGCGAGCGCTTCGGGCGGACGGGGTCGTGGTTGGGCCACCAGATGTCGCGGACCACGACGGCCACGAGGTAGAGCTCGCCGGCCATCCGGAGCAGGATCGCGAACCAGTAGAACTCCGCGTCGCCGCCGTCGCCGGGCGCCAGGAAGCTGCCGAGGTACCACCACACGGCGGCGAAGTAGAAGACCTCGGTCCCCTGCCAGATCAGCTGGTCACGCAGCCGCGGCCGCGCGAGGACGGCGAGGGGCAGCAGCCACAGCACGTACTGCGGTGAGTAGACCTTGTTGACCAGCAGGAAGCCCGCGACCACCAGGAACCCGAGCTGGGCGAGGCGAGGACTGGCCGGCGCGGTCAGGCCGAGCACGAGGACGCCGATGCACCAGGCCCCGAAGACCATCCAGGACCACAGGTTGATGGTGTCGGCCGAGGTCGCCCAGTCGAACCGCTGGTCGAGCACCAACCACACCGAGCCGAGGTCGGCGGCGCGGTCGGAGTTGAAGCGCCAGAAGGTCCTCCAGTCCTCCGGCCCGGCGACGTACGCCGGCGCGTTGACGAGCAGCCAGGTCACCGCGGCCGCGGCGTAGGCCTGGCCGGCCTCGCGCAGGCGCCGGTTGCGCAGGCAGATCACCAGGATCCCGCCGAGGAGGAACAGCGGGTAGAGCTTGGTCGCGATGCCGAGCCCGATCAGGACACCCGTCAGCACCGGGCGGTCGCGCGCCCACGCCCACAGCGCGCCGGCCACGCAGACGACCGCCAGCATGTCCCAGTTGACCAGCCCCGAGAGGAGCAGCGTCGGTGAGACGGCGAACATCAGCGCGTCCCACGGCCGCCCGCGATTGACTCCTGCCAGGAGCCACGTCGCGAGCAGGGCCAGCAGTGCGAAGCCTGCTGCGTTGATCGCGACGAAGCGCAGCATCTCGGTGCGCACCTCCGGCTGCGCGCCCAGGTCGCTGGCCGGTACGCCGGCCCGTTCCGCGACGTCGGGCGAGCCACTGAGCCGCTGGGTGATCTCGGCAGACCACCAGGCCCAGTAGGAGATCACGACGGGGTACTCCATCGCGGCGTAGCGGGCCCGCGCGGACTCGTCGTCGGAGTAGGGCCAGTGCAGCTCGGCGAACCCACGACCGGTGTAGAGGTAGGGCAGGTCGGAGTAGCACATGTTGGTGTAGCTGACGGTGGAGTCGCCCCACTTGACGTTGTAGCAGGGCACGTCCTTGACCAGGCCGAGCGCGAAGCAGATGGCGGTCAGCGCCAGGAGCACCCGCACCGGGGTCCACCACGGGTGCCGGCCGGCCCGGCTGCCGACCGGACCACCGATGCCCTCGCTCAGCACCCGGAGGCCGGGGTCGTCGACCGTGGGGTGCACCCGTCGCGTCGGCTGCTGGTCGCTCGGCACGTCTGCTACCCCATCACAGTCGGTGGCACGGCCGGCCAAGGACGCGTCACACGTAGGTCAGGATCAGCTGTTGTCGACCGGGCGGAGGGGCCCCCGAGTAGGCCGCCTGGGTGGGCGACTGGACGGGTGACTGGACC
>CAWFEZ010000013.1:0-65643 GCA_963814935.1 uncultured Actinomycetota bacterium
CGCCGCCCCTCGGCGCCCGGCAGGTACATCTGTCCGGCGGTGTCCCGAGCATGGCCACGGTCGAGGTCTGGCCAACCGCCGGCTCGCTGACCCTCGGGATGCTGGACCTCCGGCTCGGCGCGCGCCAGGAACTGCCGCGCGTCCACTGGGACAGCCCGCACCAGTCGGCGTACGACGTCCGGTCCGGGCCGTCGGGTCGCTGCACGGTCTTCGCCCGGACTTCGGTGGCGCCGGGGGCAGAGGCGCCGGTGGACTCGGTGCTGCTGCGAACGGAGCCGAAGTAGCGGTTCTCCACAGCTCGCCGCGACCCCGTTGCGACGACCCCCTGACGACCCGTTGGATCGTGCCGTCGTCTCGGGAAGGAACCTCGATGTCTCGCACGCTCGCCCCGCTCGCCCCGCTCGTTGCCCTGCTCGTCGTCCTCGTGGTGTTGCCGCTCGGCGCCTGCTCCGCGGGCGCCGGTCCGGCCGCTCCCCAGGACAGCCCGCCCACGAAGGCGACGCGAGCAGCGCCCTACCGGCTCGACCGGGCAGACGCCCTCGACGCGGTGCGGGCGCAACCGCCCCGCGGCTTCGCAGTGGCGCTGACGTGCCGCGGCCGGACCGACGAGCGCTGCCGCAGGCCCGACCTGGCCAAGGTCCGATGGTTCGTGGCGACGGTGGCAACCGGAGCCCCCGTGCCCGACGGGAACGGCATGCGCGAGCAGCTGGTCAGGATCGTGACCGCGTGGCCCTCGGTCGCGGCAGCGCGGAGGCATGTACGTCGGACCACTGAGGACCTGCGCCGCTACCGCGGCGAGTACGACATCGCCCTGGACAAGACGGGCCTCCGCACCTACACGCCCGGCGACCGCGGACGCGGCGAGCTCCATGTGGTCTCCTCCAACCGTTGGCGGGGTACGGGGCTGCGACGCGTCTTCCACTACGTCTTCTACGGGCTCGTCCCGTCGAGGAGCGTTCTGGGGGGTCACTTCGTGAGTCGCCGGGGACGCTACGTGGTCGACGTCGAATGGGTTGCCCGCGACCAACGCACCGACCGACGTCTGTCGCACCTGCCCCGCCGTCTGCTGCGGGGCCTCGGGTGAGCCTGCAAACGGTGGCGCCATTCTGGCGCCACCGGCGTTACCGTGGACCCATGGTCAGCATCCAGATCAAGCACGTGCCCGAGGAGACCCACGCCGTCTTGACGCGGCGCGCCGCAGCCGCGCACCAGTCGCTTCAGGAGTACCTGCTGGCCAGGCTCATCGAGCAGGCGGCCAGCCCGACGAACGCCGAGATCTTCGACGAGATCGACGCTGAGTTCGAGCGGGAGGGCGGCGGCCTGACGCTCACCCCGCAGGAGATCGCCGACTTGATTCGCGAGGACCGTGAAAGTCACTGACGCGAGCACCATCGTGATGGCGGTGTCCGAGCGCACGCCACAAGCGCGCGCGCTTCGCGAACGACTGCGCGCAGAGACGCTTGCCGCACCACACGTGGTCGATCTGGAGGTCGTCAATGCCTTGAGGCGGCTACTCCATCGCGGTGAGCTGAGCCTGACGGCCGCAGAACGTGCGATCGGGAGACTCCAGGGCCTGCGCGTCGAACGGCACACTCACCCTCCGCTGCTGCCACGAATCTGGGGGCTGCGCGAAAACGTCACGCCGTACGACGCGGCGTACGTCGCGCTCGCCGAGACGCTCGGCGTCCCGCTGTTGACGACCGACGCCCGCCTGGCCAACGCCCCCGGCCTCCGCTGCGAGGTCGAGCTGCTGACCTGACGCAGCTCAGACGGGGGTGCGGCTGTCGTTGTCCTTGTTGCGGATGCCGATCTTGTTGCCGAGCCACACCAGCGGGTCGTACTTCTTGTCCGCGACGCGTTCCTTCATGGGGATGATCGCGTTGTCGGTGATCTTGATGCCCTCGGGGCAGACCTCGGTGCAGCACTTGGTGATGTTGCACATGCCGAGCCCGGCCATCTGCTGCGCGCGCTCGCGGCGGTCGGCGACGTCGAGAGGGTGCATGTCGAGCTCGGCGTACCGGAGGAAGAAGCGGGGGCCGGAGAAGGCCTCCTTGTTGTCCTCGTGGTCGCGTACGACGTGGCAGACGTTCTGGCACAGGAAGCACTCGATGCACTTGCGGAACTCCTGGCCGCGCTCGACGTCCTCCTGCATCATCCGGCGCTTGCCGTCGGCGTCGCGTGGGCCGAGCTCGACGCCGGGCAGCTGCCGGGCCTTCTTGTAGTTGAAGGAGACGTCGGTCACCAGGTCGCGGATGACCGGGAAGGAGCGCATGGGTGTGACGGTGATCGTCTCGGACTCGTCGAAGTCGGAGAGCCGGCTCATGCACAGCAGGCGCGGGCGGCCGTTGATCTCGGCGCTGCAGGAGCCGCACTTGCCCGCCTTGCAGTTCCACCGGACCGCGAGGTCTCCCGACTGGGTCGCCTGGACGCGGTGGATCGCGTCGAGGACCACTTCGCCGCTCTCGACCTCGACGTCGTAGTCCTTCAGCTCGCCGCCGGACTTGTCGCCCCGCCACAGCCGCATCTTGAGGGTGTAGGCCACGTCTTGTCTCCTAGAGGGATCTGGTGGTTTCGAGGCTCGTCGCTAGCGCTCCTCGCACCTCAACCACCGAGTCAGGTCAGTCGAAGAACTTCTTCAGGTCGTCGGGCATCGGCGGCAGTGGCTGGGGGTTCAGCATCACCGACTCGCCGTCGTCGGCGAGCGACACGACGAGGTTCTTGCCGCCCCACTCGGGATCGGGGCCGGGGAAGTCGTCGCGGGTATGCCCGCCGCGGGACTCCTGGCGCTCGAGAGCAGCCTTCGCGATCGCCTCGGAGACCAGGAGCATGTTGCGCAGGTCGAGAGCGAGGTGCCAGCCCGGGTTGTACTGGCGGTGGCCGTCGACGCTCATGATCGTGGCCCGCCGCTTCAGCTCCTCGATCGCCGAGAGCGCATCGCGCAGCTCTGGCTCGGTGCGGATGATGCCGACCAGGTCGTTCATCGACTGCTGGAGGTCGTGCTGGATCGAGTAGGGGTTCTCGCCGCCGTCGATGCCGAACGGCGTCACCGCGCTCCACTGCCCGGCCCGGACGTCCTCGTCGGAGACCGTCGGCCGCCCCCCGCCCGATCAGCGCCCAGCCCGGCCACGTACGCCGACGCGGCCTCGCCGGCCCGGCGGCCGAAGACCAGCAGGTCGGACAGGCTGTTGCCGCCGAGCCGGTTGGAGCCGTGCATGCCGCCGGACACCTCGCCGGCGGCGTACAGGCCGGTCACGGCGCTCTGCTGGGTGTCGGCGTCGACCTCGACCCCGCCCATCACGTAGTGGCACGTGGGGCCGATCTCCATCGGCTCGGAGGTGATGTCGACGTCGGCGAGCTCCTTGAACTGGTGGTACATCGACGGCAGCCGCTTGCGGATGAACTCAGGGGTACGCCGTGAGGCGATGTCGAGGTAGATGCCGCCGTGCGCGCTGCCGCGGCCGGCCTTGATCTCGGAGTTGATCGCCCGCGCGACCTCGTCGCGCGGCAACAGCTCGGGTGGGCGGCGGTTGTTCTTCTTGTCGTCGTACCAGCGGTCGGCCTCCTCCTCGGTGTCGGCCGTCTCCGCCTTGAAGAACTCGGGGATGTAGTCGAACATGAACCGCTTGCCCTCGGAGTTCTTCAGGATGCCGCCGTCACCGCGCACCGACTCCGTGACCAACAGCCCCTTCACCGACGGCGGCCACACCATGCCGGTCGGGTGGAACTGGACGAACTCCATGTTGATCAGCTTCGCGCCGGCCCGCAGGGCGAGCGCGTGGCCGTCGCCGGTGTACTCCCAGGAGTTGGAGGTCACCTTGAACGACTTGCCGATGCCGCCAGTTGCCAAGACGACGGCCGGGGCGTCGATGACCACGAAGCGGCCGGTCTCGCGCCAGTAGCCGAACACTCCCGCGATGCGCCGGTCTTCGCCAGCGCCGTCCTGGAGCAGCTCGGTGACCGTGCACTCCATGAAGACGTCGATGCCGACCTGCACGGCTCGCTGCTGGAGGGTGCGGATCATCTCCAGGCCGGTCCGGTCGCCGACGTGCGCCAGCCGCGCGTAGCGGTGGCCGCCGAAGTCGCGCTGGGAGATCAGGCCGTCCTCGGTCCGGTCGAACAGGGCGCCCCAGTCCTCGAGCTCCATCACCCGCTCGGGCGCCTCCTGGGCGTGCAGCTGGGCCATCCGCCAGTTGTTGAGCATCTTCCCGCCACGCATGGTGTCGCGGAAGTGCACCTCCCAGTTGTCCTCCGGCCAGCGGTTGCCCATCGCCGCGGCGATGCCGCCCTCGGCCATCACCGTGTGGGCCTTGCCCAGCAGCGACTTGCAGACGATCGCGGTGTTGGCGCCGGCCTCGTGGGCGGCGATCGCCGCGCGCAGCCCGGCACCTCCCGCACCGATGACGACGACGTCGTAGGTGTGCCGCTCGATCCCACCCTCGGAGTAGTAGGACATCTCGTTGCCGGTCATCTCGTGAGGCGAGCCATCTAGAAGAACCTCAGATCTTCGATCGCTCCGGTCGAGAGCAGGTAGACGTAGAGGTCGGCGATCGCCACCGAGAACAGCGAGAGCCAGGCGTACTTCGCGTGGTCGGCGTTCAGCCTCGAGACCCAGGTCCACAGCTTGTAGCGGACCGGATGCTTGGAGAAGTGACGTAGCCGGCCGCCGACGGCATGGCGGCAGGAGTGGCACGACAGCGTGTAGAGCCAGATGAGCGCGATGTTGACGATGAAGATCAACGTGCCGAGACCCATGTGGATGCCGTCGGACTCGCCCTCCATCGGCCCGAACGCCAGCAGCGTGTCGTAGCTGAGGATCAACGCGACGACCACCGCGGCGTACCAGAACAAGCGGTGGATGTTGTTGAGGATCAGCGGCAGCCGGCTCTCACCGGAGTAGGCACCGTGCGGCTCGGCGACCCCGCATGCGGGTGGGCTCAGCCAGAACGACCGGTAGTAGGCCTTGCGGTAGTAGTAGCAGGTCAGCCGGAAGCCCAACGGGAAGATCAAGATGATCAGCGCGGCCGACAGCGGGAACCAGCCGAACGGCTGGCCGAAGTCCGAGGAGCCGGCGACGCAGTCACCGAGGCAGGGCGAGTAGAACGGCGAGAGATAGGGCTCCACGAAGTAGTGGCTGCCGGCGAAGGCCCGCCAGGTCGCGTAGACGACGAACGCGCTGAACACCACGAAGGTGGTGAGCGGGTAGAGCCACCACCGGTCGGTCCGCAGGGTCTTCTCGGGGATCCTGGCCCGAGTCGGGCCGGTCACGCCTGTGGACATCCAGTGGTCCTTCCTGACCGAACTGCGCGGTTCGCGCCTAGCGAGGTTATGCGTGAGCACCTGGGGCCGCCAGGCCGGGCACTCGTGGCGCGGCCGTGTGTGGCCTTTGTCACCTCGCCCTCCGCCTCGCGGGATATCCTCGCGGCAGCACCGATCCGGGGTCTCGACCGGGTCCAGCTGATGGGTCCAATCGATCTTCAGGGGGGAAATGACGAGGCCCGCGATCCTCACCGTCGACGACGACGAGCAGGTGTCCGCGGCGATCGGCCGCGACCTGCGTCGCCGCTACGGCCGCGACTACCGCATCGTGCGGGCGTCGTCGGGCGACGAGGCTTTGGAGGTGCTGGCGGAGCTCGCGCTGCGCGACCGGCCCGTGGCGCTCGTCGCAGTCGACCAGCGGATGCCTCACATGACGGGCATCGAGACCCTCGCGGCCGCCCAGGAACGCGGCCTGGCCGACGGCGCCAAGCGGCTGTTGCTGACGGCGTACGCCGACACCGGTGTGGCGATCCAGGCGATCAACGACATCGGCCTCGACCACTACCTCTTCAAGCCGTGGGACCCACCCGAGGAGAACCTCTACCCCGTCATCGACGACCTGCTCGACGACTGGCACGCCGAGCACCCCGACCAGACGTCCGACGTCCGGGTCGTCGACCACCGGTGGTCCGACCGCGGCTACGAGGTGAAGACCTTCCTGGCCCGCAACCACGTGCCCTACAGGTGGTTCGACGTCGAGCTCGACGACGAGGGCAAGCGGCTGGCCGGGCTCGCCGGCGCCACGGCCGGCGACCTGCCGCTCGTGCTGCCCCCCGAGGGCGAGCCCCTGCGCTCCCCCACCACCGTCGAGCTCGCCGGCGCGCTCGGCCTCAGCACGCAGGCCCAGCAGCCGCTCTACGACGTGTGCATCGTCGGGGGCGGTCCGGCCGGCCTGGCCTCGGCCGTCTACGCCGCGTCCGAGGGGCTCAGCACCATCGTGGTCGAGCGGCAGGCGCCGGGCGGCCAGGCCGGCACGAGCGCGGCGATCGAGAACTACCTCGGCTTCCCCAAGGGACTCAGCGGCGCCGACCTCACCCACCGCGCGATGGCCCAGGTGCAGCGGTTCGGCGCGGAGATGGTGCTGGCCCGCGACGTGGTGGCGCTCGAGCAGCGCGGGCCTGTCCGCGCGGTCGTGCTCGACGGCGACCCAGACAGTCGGGCCGTCATCGAGGCCCGCTCGGTGATCGTGTCCACGGGCGTCTCCTACCGGCGGCTGGAGGCGCAAGGCATCGACGACCTGACCGGCCGCGGCGTCTACTACGGCGCCGACGCCAGCGACGCCCGCCAGGTCGTCGACGACGACGTCTACGTCGTCGGCGCCGCCAACTCCGCAGGCCAGGCAGCCCTCAACATGGTCAAGCACGCCCGGCGCGTGGTGATGCTGGTGCGTGCGGGCGGCCTCGAGGCCTCGATGTCGCGCTACCTCATCGACCGCATCGACGCCTCGTCCGACATCGAGGTGCGCACCTCGAGCGAGGTGACGGCAGCGCGCGGCGACGGCCACCTCGAGTCGCTGACGATCCTCGACCGCACCGACGGCAGCTGCGAGGACGTCGCGGCGAGCTGGCTGTTCGTCTTCATCGGCGCACAACCGCGCACCGACTGGCTCGGCAAGGACGTCGCCCGCGACGAGCGTGGGTACGTCGTCACGGGGCCCGACCTCGCCAGGACGTCGGGTGGGGCTGCCGAGCAGGTGCCCTGGCCGCTGAGCCGGGCGCCGTACGTGTTGGAGACGAGCGTTCCGGGAGTGTTCGCGGCGGGCGACGTACGCCTCGACTCCATGAAGCGGGTGGCCTCCGCGGTCGGCGAGGGCGCGATGGCCGTCCATCTGGTGCACCGCTACCTCGCCACCACCTGAGAGGCGGCTGACATGCGCGTCGACGAGCTCCGCCCGCTGCCCATCTTCGCCGGCGTCAGCGACGAGCGGCTGGCCGAGCTGCTGGCCGTCGGCCGCACGATGGAGATCGAGCCCGGCACCGAGCTGTTCCACGAGGGCGAGCCGGCCGACCACTGGTGGGTGCTGGTCGACGGTGCGGTCGACCTGTTCCGCACCGTCGGCCACGAGGAGACCCGGGTCGGGCGGATGGACGCGCCCGGGCCGGTGGGCTGGCGGTTTCCGTGCTTGGGACGAGAGCGGTGTCTACCTGGCCTCGGGCCGCGGCGTGGAGTTCGGGCGGCTGCTGCGGGTGCCGGCCGACGACCTGCGGGGGCTGATGGAGCGGTGGCTGCCGCTGTCGGTGCACTTGATCCGGGGCGTGTTCGGGACCGCCAGGTCGATCGAGTCGACCGTGCGCCAGCGCGAGTCGCTCGTCACGCTGGGCACCCTCGCCGCTGGGCTCGCCCACGAGCTCAACAACCCGGCCGCGGCCGCAGTGCGCACCGTCGACGCGATGGCAGAGGCCTGCGACTCGCTGCTGTCCTCGCTGGGCGGGCTCGCCCGCGGCGCGATCAGTGCCGAACAGTTCCTCCACCTCGACGAGCTGCGGCTCGAGGTCACCGGCCGGCCGCCCGCGCGCAGGGGCATGGCGCTCAGTGACGCCGAGGACGAGCTGGTCGACTGGCTCGACGACCACGGCATGCCCGATGCCTACGACCTCGCCTCGACCCTGGCCGCTGCGAGCGTCGACTCGGAGTGGTGCGACCGCGCCGCCGGCCTGCTCGACCCACCCGCCCTGCAGCCCGGCCTCGAGTGGATCGCCGGCACGCTGGCGATGGGCACGCTCCTCGGCGAGCTGCGGGAGGCCACCGGACGCGTCTCCGAGCTCGTGGGGGCCGTGCGGTCCTACACCCAGATGGACCGCGCCACCCTCCAGCCCGTCGACGTCGTCGAAGGTCTCGAGAGCACGCTGGTGATGCTTCACCACAAGACCGGCGCGGGGGTCGAGGTGGTCCGCGAGTACGCCGACGACCTGCCGCGCGTCGAGGCCCACGCCGGCGAGCTCAACCAGGTGTGGACGAACCTGATCGACAACGCCGTCGACGCCATGGCGGGCACCGGGAGGCTGCGGGTGACCGTCCGCGCCGAGGCCGACGCCATCGTCGTCGAGATCGCCGACACCGGCGCCGGCCTGAGCGACGAGGTGGCCGCCCGCGCCTTCGACGCCTTCTACACGACCAAGGACGTCGGCAAGGGCACCGGCCTCGGCCTCGACATCGCCCGCCGCGTCATCGTCGAGCGCCACTCCGGGACCATCGAGCTGGTCCGCGAGGGCGACGAGACCGTCGCCCGGATCCGCCTCCCCCGCTAGCCATCTCGCTGGTTGAGTGCGAGGTCGCGCTGGCGACCGTCTCGAAACCACCAGTGAGCCTGGTTGCGGTGGTTTCGTCGACGGGACTCCTCGCCACCTCAACCAGCGAGCGAGGGCTACGTTTCACCGGGTGAGGGGACCCGAGATTCGTGCCGTTCGCGGAGGAGCACCTGGACGGGGCGGCGGAGGTGCTGGCCGCACGGCACCGGCGGCACCGCGGGGCGGAGCCGTTGCTGTCCCCGGCCTACGAGGACCCGGCGGCGGCGCGCGAGCTGCTCGTGGCGGCGTACGCCGCCGACGACGCGTCAGGGTCCGTGGCGATCGACGGGAGCCGGGTCGTGGGCTACCTGCTCGGCGCGCCGAAGGGAGACCTCTGGGGCCGCAACGTCTGGGTGGAGTCCGGCGGCCACGCCGTCGAGGAGCCAGAGCTGGCCCGCACCCTGTACGCCGCGGCCGCGACGCGCTGGCTCGACGAGGGCCGCACGGCGCACTACGCACTGCTCCCGTCGCACGACACCGCGCTGGTGCAGGCCTGGTTCCGCCTGGCTTTCGGCTGGCAGCACACTCATGCGATCCGCGAGCCGGCGCCGGCCGGTCCGGTGCGCGAGGGACTCGTCGTACGCCAGCCGGAACGGTCCGAGATCCCCCAGCTGGCCCGGCTCGACATGGTGCTGACCGACCACCAGGCGCTCTCGCCGACCTTCTCCGGCGGGCCGCCCGACGTCTACGAGGAGCGGGTGGCCGACTGGGAGGAGGACTTCGACAATCCGAAGTTCTGGAACGTCGTGGCCGAGCACGACAACGCGATCGTGGGGAGTGCGGTGGGGTGCTCGCTCGAGGTGTCGTCGAGCCACACCGGCCCGGCCCGACCTGACCACGCCGCCTTCCTGGGCTTCGCAGCCGTGCTGCCGGAGGCCCGCGGTCTCGGCGCCGGGCGCGCGCTCGGCGAGGCCGTCTCGGCGTGGGCGGCGGAGGAGGGTTACCCGAGCATCGTCACCGACTGGCGCGAGACCAACCTGCTGTCGTCTCGAGCCTGGCGCGGGCTCGGCTATCGCGACACCTTCACGCGCGTGCACCGGCTGGTCGGTCACTGAGGCGGATGACCTCGGCGCGGGACCTACGGCCCGGGCACACCTACGTCACTCCCCCACTAAGACGCACCGCGGCCTCCGCGCAGGCCGGTTGGGCATCGAGGACCGAGGCCTCTCGACCAGGCCTCCCGCGAGAGCTATCCGGGCGGCCTTCTTCTAGCCAACAGGTGGGTGGACGCCCCAACCTGGACCGCTGTCCCACTTCTCGCTCTTGGTCAGGTTCACCATGCGCGCCACCTTGCCGTCTCGGATAAGAATGCCGAACACGTCGGCGTTGCCATCCGCACCGAACCCGCCTGTGCGTCCCGCTGTTATCCAACCCTGTCCATTGCGGAAGCTCGGTGAGAAGCCCGAGCCGAGGTATTGCCTATCGGCAGGTGCGAAGGTGAGCTGGTGCAAGCCGGTGCCGTCGGGGCGGATCCAGTAGAGATTGGAGGGGCCTTCCTCGCCTTGGGGCATGCAGCGGAAGAGCAGCCGCTTGCCGTCGGGGGAAAAGGTCGGGCGATCCTGGCAGTTCATCTTCCACGGGGTGATCCGTTGAGCATCCTCCGGTGAGCCGATCGGCTGGACGAACACAGCAGTGTTCTCCTCCGGACGGAAGTGAGTGCGCAGGAAAGCCAGGGTCTTGCCGTTGGGCGAGAACGTCGGGTCGGTGGTCTCAAAGGTGGGCGGCTGTCCTTCGTGGCGCTCCGGAGTGCTGGTCACCTGGCGAGGATCGCTGCCGTCGAGCCCGACGATGAAGATCGCCGAGTAGAAGAGTTTCCAGTCCGAGGGATCCTGGGCGTCGGGCGGGGCGACCGTCCGGGCGTAGGCGATGGATCGGCCGTCAGGTGAGAAGTACGGATCTATGGCATACACACACGTCTCTCCGGTGCACGGCACAACAGGGCGCGTTTTGCCGGTGTCTGGGTTGACAACCATGACCCGGCTCGTGCTCTCGTCCGCCTTGAAGCGCTCGAAGACGACCGTCTTTCCATCAGGAGACCACGCCGGGACGTTGTCCCTCCAGCCGTTGGGGGGGTAGGTGATCTGGCGGACCTCGCTTCCGTCCGGGTTCACCACAAAGAGAGCGCCCTTGGTCTGGTCGGCATCGAAATAGCGACGAAAGACGATCTGCCCGTTGCTGCTGGTAGAGCGACCGCTCGCGCTTGTGTTCTGTCTTTCCACATGGTTTCCGCCACCGGCGAATACCGGGAGAGTCATGGCTACCATCGTGAGGGCCACGACGGAGAGGACCGACCCGAGCACGGCCAGGGACTTGCGCATGAGACGAGTCCTCTCGTCTTGTTGAACGGCCGACCCGCCGTCACCGGCATTGTTGCATCGGAATCGAACGGCTGCACCGTGGGTGAAGAAGGCGTGGACGTGGCTCTTGGCTGAGTTCATGCGTGCCATCGGAGGTCCTTGGGTTTGGAGGAGGTTTCATCCTCGTCCGAACGCCGGCATGGGCCATCAGTGCCGGCACTGACTCTCACCTTGGGGCTGGCACTACCAGGACGACGAGGAAAGCCGGGCTGCTGATGCGCATCTGAAAGACCTCGGGCCGCTCGTCGTGGGTGCCGGCCGGGCCCATGCTAGATCCCGGCCATGGAACGGAGCGCTACCAAGGTCCTACTACTCTCTGACGACCGCGGCCCGCCGCGCCTGCTTCGAGCGCGTCTATCCGCCGCGTGGCGGACGCACCGGTCTGCGAAGGGCGGTCCGCTGTGACATCGTCTGCGGGTGCAGGGGCAACGAGGAGAGAGCCCTCTCACTCCAGTGAGAACACTCCGCCTATGGGTGATCCAAAGGACTGATTCGGCTGAGCTCTGCGAGTTCGGCAGAGCGGGTGGCGATCCGAAGCGACAACTACGATGCGGCTGGGTGGCGGAGGAGGCCTATCGGTTTCCTGGTCCTCCGCGCACATAACGACTGTCGATCATCGTTCGCAGAATTTCTCGCACCTCGCTGTCGCACCGGTCGATTCCGAAGCTGCCGTCGGCGACGTCATGTCCTGGGCCGCCGATCAGGATGTCGTTACCGCCGCCACCTTCAAGTCTGTCGTTACCTCCTAGGCCGTAGAGCGAGATCGGGGAGACCTCCGCATGGCCGTGGAGGTGATTGGGTCCGTCGGTGCCCCTGATCATCAGGTGCGCCTCGCCGCGCAGGGCAGCATTCTCGAAGTGAAGGGCACTCATGGCGGCGTGCTCGCCCGGCGCTGCCGCAACGAACCTTCCCCTCTCCAGGTTGAGGGAGACAGAGCCGTCCGTTGCGGTGTAAACGACCGAGATGCTGTCCTTCCCCGCGCCGCCGTCGAGTCGACCGCCGGGAGCGCGGCCGAAGACTTGGAGCCGATCGTCCTCGGCCCCCAGGTGGATTTGCAGTGACGGCCTCTCCTCGATGGCTATCGAAAGGAATTCCCGCCCAGCGCCGCCAATAAAGGTTGCCGAGCCCGGAATCGAGGGCTCGAAACGCGAAAAGCTCGTCCACCGCGCTGCGACGACCCGGTCCGCTGTCATTTGCCGGGTGCGGTTGTCGATCCTCCAGGACCCCACGCGAGACCGGTTGAGAAACATGAAGAGTCCGTCAGCCCCCCGTCCGCCATGAATGACCGGCTGTGGGAGGGTGCGACTTACGTACACCGCGTCCGCCTCAGAGCCCAACCTGATGACGTCGTTGTTCGTGTCCCGCCCCCCGGTGCTAACGCTGTCACGCCCACCGGCTGTCTTGATGCGGTCGGCGTCGTCCTCGCCTGTGCCATTTGCGCGGATCGAATCGCGCGCCGGCCCACCGAGGAACTCGTCGGCGCCGGCGCCAAGGTTGACTGTCAGATTCCAGCTGCGCCGGGTCGCTGACGCATCGATGCGATCGTTGCCCGCGCCGGTTTTCAGGAATGGCGCCGCGTCCCCCGTGACGCAGACCAGGTCATCACCTGCCCCAGCCGCGACATACGCCGCACCGTTGGTGATGACAACGTCGCGTCCTGCGGTGCCACCGACTTCTCCTCCAGGGCTCCCCAGAATCGTCGGCGCCTCACCGAAGCACAGTTCAGAATGGCTGTGGACCATCGGCGGCGCATCGGGAGCCGGCATTGAGAACGCGGCAAACATCACGAGCACGCTGGTAGCGACAGCTGCAAGACTGTGCATTCGCCCCTCCCCGAACTCTTCTCTTAGTCCGCACGAGGTCTGGACGCAGCCCTCGGTAGCGCCAGCAAAGCACGAGTCGCCCCGACTCGACAGGCCAAACGGCGCTTGTGGCCACTGCGCAGGTCTCTCAAACCCCACCACCGCTTGGGGACGCCTACTGCCACGGCTGCCCGCCTCCGGCCTGCGTCACTTCGCCGCCTTCGAGGCGGGTCGACAGGCGGGGACAAAGGGGGCGGGTAGTTCTAGGAGCCCGGTCTGACTATTGGCGTCGCGTGAAGCTGGTCTTGCCGTTGGCGTGGTGACGGGTCAGCCAGTCAGGGTGGTGCGCCCGGTGGTGGTGGAACGGGCAGAGAAGCTTGCACTCCTTCAGGCTCGTCCGTCCGCCTTTCGACCACGGTGTGGGGTGATGGGCCTCGCAGAAGGCGGCCGGGACGGTGCAGCCGATCGTCGTACAGGTCTTGTCGCGGACGTTCATGAGCTTGCGCATCGGGCCCTTGACCAAGCGCTGCTCTCGGCCGGCGTCGAGGATCTCGCTCTTGCCACCCATGACCGTGGGCAGAATCCCGGCGTTGCACGCCAGCCGACGGGCTTGGCCCGGTGTGATGACGTCGCCGGTCGAGGTCTCGACGACACCAGCCGTGTGGAGGTCAGCCAGCAAGGTGTCGTAGTCGATCGCGACGACGACGGAGGTGGCGGTGCCGCCGTGTTGAGGCAGGGAGTCTGTGGGGATGTTCTCGAGCAGAGCAGCGAACGCGATGCCTTGCCGGCGAGCCAACGGAAGGTCAGCGAACTCGTCGCATGTGGCTTCTTCGACGGGACCGAAGGGAGTGTCCAGATGGCGTCGCCGCGGGGCCATGAAGGCGTGCAAGAAGGCACGCACCCGGCCGGCGAGCGCATCGGGGATCCGGAAGCTGCCGTCGTGGGACCCGTCGCCGCGGCGGCGCATCGTGAGCCTGGTCGCTGCCGACGCGCGGTCCTCGGCGGCCAGCAGGGCTTGGTACTCGGCCTCGTCGGCGATGTCGGGGGCGAGGTGTTGGAGCACCCCACGGCCGAGGTTGGCCAGCTCCCGCGGCCCGAGGTGAGCTGCCTGCTCGACCAGGTAGGCCTCGGCCTTGGCCAGCAGGTCGTCGCCCAGATCCTTTGGCAGCGAGGCGAGGGCATCGGTGATGGCACGCGTCTGCGCCAGGTTGACCCGGCCCTCGGCGAACGTCGCGCCGAGACGCGTCCACCGCTGGTCGAGCGAGTCGGCCAGTCTGGCATCCATCCGGATCCGACCATGGGCGTCGCGCGTCTTGTCAGCCAACCACGCCGCCGCCGATCGGGCGCCGGTCTCCTCCGCGACGTCGTCCGCCACGGCGAGGACACGCAGCTGTTGGGCCTGGGCGCGCGCGATGAACGTGGCCAGACCGGTCATCAGGTCCTGCTTCTCATTCGTCGTGCGAAACGCCGGGTTGATCGCCGCGATCTCGTCGAGAGCATCGCCGAGCCGGGCGAACGGCTCGGCGTAGCTGCTGGACATACCCCAATCCAAGCATCGACCACCGACACTGCTGCCTCCCAGAACCCCTTAATTCACAAGGGATTCCAGCACATGAGCCCCCATCCCTGGGACGGCCGACAGTCGACTTCGCCGGGTTTCGAGACGGTCGCTAGCGCGACCTCCTCAACCAGCGGTTGCGGCTGGCTCCGCTCCACCTCGGCGCACGCGAATCCATGCGCCCGGCTGACCTGGCATTTGTCACACCCCTCCTACTCGTCGTCCGGGCGACACTCCCGCTAGCGTGCAGACGTGGCACCTGCAAGCCCGAACCGACCCCAGCAGCAGGCTCGCACCCTGGTCCGGGGCACGCGCGGCGTCCGCACCACGGTCGCCCTCAAGATCGTGATGGCCGTCAGCGGCGGTGTGTTCATCCTCTTCGTGCTGCTGCACATGTACGGCAACCTCAAGGCCTTCGCCGGTCACGACGCCTTCAACGAGTACGCCCACCACCTGCGCGTCGTGCGGCGATCCGATGCTCCCGCGCGAGGGGCTGCTGTGGCTGATCCGCGCGACGCTCGTGGTCTCGCTGGTGGTGCACGTGTACGCCGCGGTCGCCCTGTGGCGACGTGCGCGCATCGCCCGCTCCACGCCGTACGTGATGAAGAAGCACACCGGAGCGACGCAGGCCTCGCGGCTGATGCGCTGGGGCGGGGTGACGATCCTGCTGTTTCTGATCTGGCACCTGCTGAACTTCACCGTCGGCAAGGTCAACGTGCAGGGAGGGGCTACGGACGACCCCTACGACCTGCTCGTCGACACGTTCGACACGTGGTGGCTGACCCTGATCTACCTGGCGGCCATGTTGATGCTCGGCGCCCACCTGCACCACGGGATCTGGAGCGCGGCGCAGACGCTCGGCTGGACCAGCCACGCGCGGTCGCGCTGGGTAGCCCGCCAGTTCGCATTCTCGCTCGCGCTCATCATCACCGTCGGCTTCTCGATCGTGCCGATCGCCGTGCTCGCAGGGGTCATCGACTAGAGGCCAGGGAGAAAGCAGAGCCATGACGGACATGCCCGACACCACGACGACGGCGCCCGAGTCCCTGACGGCGCCGGCGGAGTTCGCCGACGACGCGGCCGGTTACTACACACCCGGCGAGCCGCTCCGCGACACCAAGGCCCCGGGCGGCCCGCTCGAGGAACGCTGGAACACCCGGCAGTTCGAGGCCCGCATCGCCAACCCCGCCAACCGCCGCCGGCTCTCGGTGATCGTGGTCGGCACCGGCCTGGCCGGTGCGAGCGCCGCCGCGACGCTCGGCGAGGCGGGGTACGTCGTGAAGTCGTTCTGCTACCAGGACTCCCCGCGCCGCGCGCACTCGATCGCAGCCCAGGGCGGCATCAACGCCGCCAAGAACTACAAGGGCGACGGCGACTCCGTCTACCGGCTCTTCTACGACACCATCAAGGGCGGCGACTACCGCTCGCGCGAGTCCAACGTCTATCGCCTCGCCCAGGTCAGCGCCAACATCATCGACCAGTGCGTCGCGCAGGGCGTGCCGTTCGCCCGCGAGTACGGCGGCCTGCTCGACAACCGTTCGTTCGGCGGCGTGCAGGTCTCGCGCACGTTCTACGCCCGCGGTCAGACCGGCCAGCAGCTGTTGATCGGCGCCTACCAGGCGCTGGAGAGGCAAGTCGCCGCCGGCACCGTCAGGTGCTACACGCGCCACGAGATGGTCGAGCTCATCATCGTCGACGGGCGGGCGCGCGGGATCATCGTGCGCGACATGGTCACCGGTGAGATCGAGACCTACTTCGCCGACGTCGTCGTGCTCGCCTCCGGCGGCTACGGCAACGTCTTCTTCCTCTCCACCAACGCGATGGGCTGCAACGTCACCGCGACCTGGCGGGCGCACCGCAAGGGCGCCTACATGGCCAACCCGTGCTTCACGCAGATCCACCCGACGTGCATCCCCGTCACCGGCCAGCACCAGTCCAAGCTCACCTTGATGAGCGAGTCGCTGCGCAACGACGGCCGGATCTGGGTGCCGAAGAAGCAGGCCGACTGCGACAAGTCTCCCCGCGACATCCCCGAGGAGGACCGCGACTACTACCTCGAGCGGATCTACCCGGCGTTCGGCAACCTCGTCCCTCGCGACATCGCCTCCCGCCAGGCCAAGAACATGTGCGACGAGGGTCGCGGCGTGGGGCATGAGATCGAGGGTGTGCGCCGTGGCGTCTACCTCGACTTCGCCGACGCGATCGAGCGGCTGGGCCGCGACACCATCGAGGAGAAGTACGGAAACCTCTTCGACATGTACGCCCGGATCACCGGCGAGGACCCGTACGCCGTCCCGATGCGCATCTACCCGGCCGTGCACTACGTGATGGGCGGGCTGTGGGTCGACTACGACCTCCAGTCCACGATCCCCGGCCTGTTCGTGACAGGCGAGGCCAACTTCTCCGACCACGGCGCCAACCGGCTCGGCGCGTCGGCGCTGATGCAGGGCCTGGCCGACGGCTACTTCGTGCTGTCCAACACCATCCGCGACTACCTCGCCGACGGGCCGTTCGACAAGATCCCCGAGGACCACCCCGCGGTCGTGGAGGCCCAGCAGTCCGTGCAGTCGCGGATCGACCACTTCATGAACAACATGGGCACCCGCAGCGTCGACTCCTACCACCGCGAGCTCGGCAACATCATGTGGGAGTACTGCGGCATGGAACGCACCGAGGACGGCCTGCGCAAGGCGATCGACCTGATCCGCACCCTGCGCGACGACTTCTGGCGCAACGTCAAGGTGCTCGGCACCGCCGACAGCCTCAACCAGTCCCTGGAGCGCGCCGGCCGGGTCGCCGACTTCCTCGAGCTCGGCGAGCTGATGTGCATCGATGCGCTCAACCGGCGCGAGTCGTGCGGCGGCCACTTCCGTGCGGAGTCGCAGACCGAGGAGGGCGAGGCGCTGCGCCGTGACGAGCAGTACTCCTACGTCGCCGCCTGGGAGTGGGCCGGCGAGGACGAGAAACCGGTGCTGCACAAGGAAGAGCTCACCTACGAGTTCGTCGAGATGAAGGCCCGGTCCTACAAGTGAAGAGCTACCAGTGAGACTCACCCTGAACATCTGGCGGCAGGCGAACCCTTCGTCGCCGGGAGAGATGAAGACCTACGAGGTCACCGCCTCCCCCGACATGTCGTTCCTCGAGATGCTCGACGTCCTCAACGAGGAGCTCAACGAGCTGGGCGAGGAGCCGATCGCCTTCGACTCCGACTGCCGCGAGGGCATCTGCGGCATGTGCGGCCTGATGATCAACGGCGAGCCGCACGGCCCCGAGCGCACCACCACCTGCCAGCTCCACATGCGCTCCTTCGCCGATGGAGACACGATCACCATCGAGCCCTGGCGAGCCACGGCGTTCCCCGTGCTCAAGGACCTCTGTGTCGACCGCGGCGCCTTCGACCGGATCATCCAGTCGGGCGGCTACATCTCCGTCAACACCGGCGCCGCTCCCGACGCCCACGCCACGCCGGTGCCCAAGGACAACGCCGACCGCGCCTTCGACGCCGCCACCTGCATCGGCTGCGGCGCCTGCGTCGCCGCCTGCCCCAACGGCTCGGCGACCCTCTTCCTCGGCGCCAAGGTCACCCACCTCGGCGAGATGCCGCAGGGCCAGGCCGAACGCTGGAGCCGGGTGGTCGACATGGTCGGCCAGCACGACTTCGAGGGCTTCGGCGGGTGCACCAACATCGGCGAGTGCGCCGCCGCCTGCCCCAAGGAGATCCCGCTCGACGTGATCTCCCAGCTCAACCGCGACCTGCGTACGGCGATCCGCAAGGGCCACTGACACGCCAGACGGCCGCCGTACTCACAGTCCGGCGGCCGTCTGAGTTGTTGACGAGCTGAGTCCCGATTTCCCAGCTCGTCAGCGCATGGCGGACCTTTGCGGCCACGGGCCCTCGCCAGCCATCGGCGCGTGAGCCGCGGTCCCCAACAGGACCGTGCCAGCGAAGGCGAGTGCGGCGATCGACGCCGTCAGAAACTTGCGCATTGAAACCTCCTCTGAGGCGCCGAGATCGCCGCAATGTGGGGGCGGACCCCCCCGTGAATGCTGTCTGTTTGACAACGCGTGTCAAAAACTAGAGCCGGGTTCGACAATCTGTCAAGACTTGAATTGTCAAACATCGTGACACAATATGACAACGTGGCGTCGCGTCTGGCAGCCTGGCCTTCGCTACGGTTTGACACGGTGCTGACCGCGCCGCCAAGACGCAGCCCAACCGATCGATGCGGCCACGAGCGCGCACCACGGCGGCAGTGAGGGAGGGATTGCCCCGATGACCACGATCACGTTCGGTCACCGGCTCAAGGAACTGCGCCAGGCCCGTGGGCTCAACCAGTCCGAGGTGGGCTTCGGGCGCTACTCGGCAAGCTACGTGTCGCTCCTCGAGCGTGGCCTGCGCAAGCCGAACGCCGAGGTTGTCCGCTTCCTCAGCGACCACCTCGGAGTGGAGCCGGAGCAGTTCATGGAGGTGGCGACCTCCGAGCCGACGCCACTGGATCACGAGCTCACCGTGCTCGACCTCGCGGCACGCAACGCGTGGCTGGAGCGTGACTACGAGCAGGCCGCCACCCTTGCTGGCCAGGCGGCGCAGGCTGCGCAACTCGCCGGCCGTCCCGACTCCTGGTGGGGCTCGACCCATCTGAGGGCGAGCGCTTTGCTGAGGCTGGCGCGATACGACGAGTGCCACGACTTCTTCGTCGAGCTCAGCGTCCACCCGGTGGCAACGGAGTCACCAGAACTCGTCGTCGATGCC
Source organism: uncultured Actinomycetota bacterium (assembly GCA_963814935.1). Lineage (GTDB taxonomy): Bacteria > Actinomycetota > Actinomycetes > Propionibacteriales > Nocardioidaceae > Nocardioides. The sequence continues at coordinate 19,074 of CAWFEZ010000013.1, forward strand.
CTGAAGCTGGCCGCCCGAGCGGCTCGCTCCGCTGGTCGGCTGCCGCAGGCGCTGGAGCACATCACCACGGCCCGCTTCCGCTGTGAAGGGCTTCCGCCCTTTGCTCCACAGCGCATGTCCTGCGCACTGGGCATGGTTGCTGTTCTGGTCGAGCTGGGGCGACTTCCGGAGGCTGCCCAGGTCGCTGACGAGATCCGCATGCTGCGTACGGGCGTGGAGTCCTCGCACCTGCGCGGCGAGGCAGCATGGGTGCTGGGAAACCTCGCCTTTCTTGCGGACAACAGCGAAGAGGGAATCGCCGAGCACTCCAAGGCCCGTCTGCTGCTTCGGCCGGACGCCGACCTTCGCTCGTGGGGCAGGTTCCACAAGGCTTCGGCCACCATGCGCGTGGCCAGGGGCTATCGCGACGTGACGGACCTGATCGACGAGGCAGACCACGCGCTGCGGCTCGCGGGCAACGACGCCGACCTCCGCGAGCTGGACCTGGTGCGGGCAGAGCTTGCGCTCAATGAGGCTGACCCCGAGCGCACCTTGGCACTGATCGACCAGGCCATCGACGACTCCCTACCGCCCAACCTCCGCGGAGATGCCGAGACCTTGCGCCACCGGGCACTCCAGGCCCTCGGGCGCGAGGAGGAGGCGGCGGCGGCAATCGCGCAGGCCGCGCTGCTGTTCGAGGAGGCGGGTGCCTACCGCAGAGCCCTCGACGCCTGGCGCGCGCACGCGGGAGTGCCGCCCGCCGACTGAGTCGTCAGGCGGGCTCGGCAGCCCCGTTCAAGACGTAGTCGCGCGTGGGACGCCAACCGGCGACGTCGTCGTGGACGTACAGGTGGAACCCGGCCACCTCGAACGATGCCTCGAACTCCGCAAGGTCGTCGAAGGCCCGGTCGAGCTGACCGTCGGACAGGTGGTGGGCGACGGTCACGTGCGGGTGGAAGGGGAACTCGACGTCGATGTCGAGCGGCCCTGACCTGACGGCGCCGGCGAGCTGCTCGGTCTGCGAGATCCCCTTGACCAGCGAGATGAAGACGACCGGTGACACCGGCCTGAAGGTGCCGGTGCCGCGCAGGTGCACCTCGAACGTCGACCCGGCCTCGGCAACCTTGGCAAGGTGCTCCTCGACGGTCACGACATCGTCGGCGCCGATCTGCGGTCGGCGGGACGAGAGTGATGTGCGTGGGGATCAGGGCTGCCGCCGGGTCGAGACCGATGCGGTAGTCCTGCAGTTGTGCTGCCCAGGGTTCGGGGATCGAGAGAGCGACTCCGATGACGGGCACCCGACCGACCTTACTGACCTTTACCCAGCGGTGAGACCGGGGTGGCCAGGCATCCGGCTCGGCGCCACGAAACCGACCCGCTGCCAGACGTCGCGCAACGTCGCCTCGGCCACCTCGGTGGCCTGCTGCCGGCCCTGCTCGAGAACGGCGCTGAGCTGCTTCTGGTCGGCGAGGAGCTCCAGCGTGCGATCGCGGAACGGCGTCACGAACTCCACGACGACGTCGGCGAGGTCCTTCTTGAGGTCGCCGTAGCCACGCCCGGCGTACTCCTCCTCGAGACCGGCGATGCTGCGGTCGGTCAGCGACGAGTAGATCGTCAGCAGGTTGCTGATGCCGGGCTTCTCCTCGGCGTCGAATCGCACCTCGGAGCCCGAGTCGGTCACCGCGGAACGGATCTTCTTGGCGCTCACCTTCGGGTCGTCGAGCAGCTCGATGATGCCCGCCGGCGAGGACGCGGACTTGGACATCTTCGCCGTCGGCTCCTGGAGGTCGGTGATCTTGGCCGTCGACTTGAGGATGTAGGGCTCCGGGAGCCGGAAGGTCTTCTTGAAGCGATGGTTGAACCGCTGGGCCAGGTCTCGGGTCAGCTCGAGGTGCTGGCGCTGGTCCTCGCCGACGGGCACGTAGTGAGGCCGGTAGAGCAGGATGTCGGCCGCCTGGAGGATCGGGTAGGTGAACAGGCCGACGCTGGCGGCCCCCTCGCCCGACTTCGACGACTTGTCCTTGAACTGGGTCATCCGCCGGGCCTCGCCGAAGCCCGTCAGGCACTGCAGCACCCATGACAGCTGCGCGTGCATCGGGATCTGGCTCTGCACGAAGATCGCCGACCGTGCCGGGTCGATGCCCATGGCCAGCAGCTGGGCCGCAGCGCGCAGGGTCCGCTCGCGCAGCACCTTGGGGTCCTGCTCGACGGTGATCGCGTGGAGGTCGGCGATGAAGAAGAACGGCTGGTGGTCGCGCTGCAGGTCGACCCACTGGCGCAGCGCGCCGAGGTAGTTGCCGAAGTGGAAGGAGTTGGCGGTCGGCTGGATCCCCGAGAGCACTCGGGGACGGGCACCGCCAGAGACGACGGCGGGAACGGCCAGCTCGGGCTCGGTGATGGCGCTCATGTCGCTGGGCATTCTGTCAGGGGATCGAGGCAACCTCGCGCGCCGCCCAGAGGTCGCATAGTTGAGGGCACGAGGAGGCACGGTGGACGAGGGACGGCTGCGGGAGGTGTACGCCGTGGCGTACCCGCGCCTGGTCGGCCAGCTCGCCGGCGTCACCGGCGACCCCGCGGAGGCCGAGGACGTCGTGATGGAGGCCTTCGCCCGCGCCGCCCCGCGGCGCAGCTCCTTCCACGAGGCCGAGAACCCCGAGGCCTGGCTGCGCACGGTAGCCGTCAACGTGGCGCGCAGCCGCTGGCGGCGGATGCTCCGCTGGGCGCACCTGGTCCCCACGTTGATCCCGACCGCGGCCTACGACGACCTCCCCGAGGACCGCCTTGCGCTGATGGCGGCCCTGCGCCGGCTCCCCGTCACACAGCGAGAAGCCATCGCCTTGCACCATCTCGCCGACCTGCCCGTCGCCGAGGTCGCCTTCACCCTCGGCGTGCCCGAGGGCACCGTCAAGGCCCGCCTGGCCCGCGGCCGCGCCGCCCTTGCTGTCTTGCTGACCGAACCCTCCAAGGAGGACGACCATGTCCGACCTGCGTGACCTCCCCGACCTGGCCGGCGACGTGCGCGAGCGCGTCGTCACCCCGCCGTACGACGCTGTGTCCCGGCGGGTGCTTCACCGGCGGCTCCGCGGCGCGGCCGGCAGCGTCGCCGCGGCGGTCCTCGTCGTCGGCGGGATCGCTGTCTGGCAGAACGCCGCCACCACGGCCGGCCCGTCAGTGCCGCAGCCGGCCACCACCCAGGGCCCGATCCCGCCGACCGACGAGTCGCAATGGCGTGCCGTGGTCAACGGCACCAACGCCGGCCCGTTCGAGGTCTCCGGGACCGACGACGGATCCGTGGCCATCGTCTGGCGTGCACTCGAGCATCCGGAGCCGACCTTCGCACTGGTGATCCGCGAGGCCGACGGCAGCGTGCACGGAAGGCGACTGGACGTGCCCGTGACGCTGACCCCCGTCCCCGGCGGATGGGTCGGCCTCGAGACGACGCGGGGCTGGCTGATCGCTTCCGACGGGAGCTGGACCGACCTCGGCGCGGCCCTCGAGCCGCGGGCCCCCGAGGCGGGAGACGTCGCCGTCGTCGGCCAGTTCGGCCGGTGGCTCTACCGACCCGACGAACGCAGCTGGTCGACGCTGTCGTTCGACGTGCCGGTCGACGGGGCCTACCTGGCCCCCGACGGCACCACCGTGACGTGCGCTCGCGTCGGTGACGACCGGATCCACGTCCGGAGCGGTGTCTCCCGCCTACAGCTGATGGCCGTGGCGAACGGCGACGCCTGCCTCGTCACCGGAAGCGGCGACACCGTCTCCGTGCTCGCGATCGGCGATGCTGCCAACGGCGACCTGCCGCTGCGGGACGCGCTGCGCTCGACCGACGGCGGACGCACGTGGGCGCGGCCGACGTTCGAGGACCTCGGGTCGATCACCTCCCAGGCGGTCGGCGCCGACGGAACCGTCGTGGTCACCGGCACCGATGGACGCTCGTTCGTCGTCCACCCCGACGGCGGGTACTCCGAACCGACCGTCGCCCTCGGCGTGGTCTTCGCCGCGGGCGACCGCTTCTACGCGACGTCGTACGGGCAGGACAAGGGACTGCTGCTCACGTCGAGGTACCACGGCGCCACGTGGCAGGAAACCCGGCTGCCCGGGATGGAGTGACCTGAAAGGGTGTCCCGCATGCCCGATCAATCGACTGGCGCTCCCACCCTGACCGACGGCCCCGTCACCCTGCGGCACCCGCAGGAGAGTGACGTCCAGGGAGGGTGGGAGCAGTGCCAGGACCCGCTCTCGCAGGAGTGGACGACCGTCCCGATCCCCTACTCCCACTCCGACGCGCGCGACTTCCTCCTCGGGTTCGTGCCGGGCGCCTGGGAGTCCGACAAGGAGTGGGGCTTCGTGGTCGAGGCCGAGGGCAAGTACGCCGGCCACATCTGCCTGCGCAACGAGGGCAGCCGCCGCGCCGAGATCGCCTACGGCTCGCACCCGTGGGTGCGCGGCACCGGCCACATGGAGCGCGCGCTGCGGCTGCTGCTCGACTGGGGCTTCCGGGAGAAGGACCTGGCGACGGTCATCTGGCTGGCCAACGTCGGCAACTGGGCCTCACGGCGGCTGGCCTGGAAGCTCGGCTTCTCCTTCGAGGGCACCATGCGCCAGTGGTTGCCCCACCGCGGCGAGCTGCGCGATGCCTGGGCCGGGACCTTGCTGGCCGGCGACCCGCGGGAGCCACAGGGCCGCTGGATCGACGACGCGGTCCTCGACGGCCGTGGCGTGCGGCTGAGGCCCTTCCGCGAGGAGGACGCCCCGCGGGTCGTGGAGAGCTGTCGCGACGAGCGCAGCCGCGCGTGGCTCAGCGCCTTGCCGTCGCCGTACACCGAGGACGACGCGCTGGCCTACATCCGTGCCCGCACCGAGCTCCGCGCCACCGGCGTGGGGCTGACTGGGCAGTGGTCGATCCCGAGACCGACGCGCTGCTCGGTTCGGTGGGGATCGACGACGTGCCTGACGACCTCATCTACGGCGAGCTGGGCTACTGGACCCATCCGGACGCCCGCGGCCGTGGGGTGATGACCGCCGCCGTCGCGTTGGTGCTCGAGCACGCTTTCGAGTCGCTGGGTCTTCGACGGATCAAGGCGTACGCCGCCACCGGCAACGCCGCGTCACGCCACGTGCTGGAGGCCAACGGGCTGACCGAGCAGGGCCTGGAGCGGCTTCGCAGCGTCCTGCCGGAAGGACGCGTCGACGCGGTCCTCTACGACGTTCTGCGCGAGGAGTGGTCACGCAGAACGAGCGTCACGGGCAGTTGATCGGGGATGCGCAGTTCGGGGAGAAGGTGAGCTCGATCGGGCCGAAGGAACCGCTGACCGTCTCCATCGTGGTGAGGTTCTGTGCCGTGTAGACGACCGAGATCGTGTGCTTGGCCGCGCTGTTCGACCGGTTGACGACCAGGATCACGTTGCCCTCGCCGTTGGTCAGCGTGGTGTCGGCGGGCAGGGCCGCCACGTTCACACTGTCGAACGTCCACGAGGTGACGTGGATCTTCCAGTTGTCGTTGCCCGGGGTGGTGAAGGCGAGCACGGCCTTGAAGTTGAAGTTGTTCGCGCCGGATCCCGGGCACTTGCAGCTGGCGCCGGCATCCACGGTGGGCGCCAGGACCTGCGACGCCGCGTAGGCCGGCGCCGCGACGGCGATGGCGACCATGGGTACGGTCCACGCGGCCCCACGGGCAAGCGTGCGCCGGGAGACCTGGGAGGAGGGCATGCGAGAAGCTCCATGGGGGGTGTCGGGAGGACGGCGTCAGCGCGAGCGACACCGATCAAGTACCACGAACGTATCGAGACGCATTCCGTCCCGCGGTCGAACCAGCCGATCTACGACCGGATTCACCCAAATACGGACGAGCAGTCTCGCGGCCTAGTCAGAAGGGACTAGGCGAGATGACCGCATCGGTCAGCGTGTCGCCCCGACGTGTGACGCACGTCTCTGCAAGGCGGCCGCCACGACGAGCACCGCGACGCCCGCTGCCGCCAGCGCGGCGCCGACGACGCCGGTGGCTCGGTAGCCGAACCCGGCAGCGATCACCAGGCCCCCGAGCCAGGCGCCGGCGGCGTTGGCGATGTTGAGGGAGGCGTGGTTGAGCGCGGCACCGATGGTCTGGGCCTCGCCGGCCACGTCCATCAGCCGCAGCTGGAGGTTGACGACCAGCACGGAGCCGAGCGCCGTCACCAGGAAACAGATCGGCAGCAGCCACCAGCCAGCGGGAGCGACGATCGAGAAGGCGAGCAGCACCACCGCCATCCCGATGGCCGAGAGGAGCAGCGAGCGGAAGACCGACCAGTCGGCCAGCTCACCGGCCAGCCAGGTGCCGGCCACCATGCCGATGCCGAACGCCAGCAGGAACACGGGCACCGCCCCCAGGGGCAGGCCGCCCACCTCGGTCACCGTCGGCGCGATGTAGGAGTAGACGGCGAACATGCCGCCGAAGCCGACCGCACCGGCGAGCAGGGTCAGCCACACCTGCGGCTCGCGGAACGCGCGCAGCTCGCGCCGCCCGGTGGCCTCGGCGTCGCCGGGGCACGAGGGCACGAAGACGAGAACGAGGGCGGCCGTGAGCAACGCGAGTCCGGTGACCGCCCAGAAGGCCGAGCGCCAGCCGAGGTGCTGGCCCAGCCAGGTGGCCGCGGGCACTCCGATCACGTTGGCGACCGACAGACCCAGCATCACCATGGCGACGGCGCGCCCCTTGCGGCCCGGGGGCGCGAGCGAGGCCGCCACCAGGGACGCGACGCCGAAGTAGGCGCCGTGGGGGAAGCCCGTGGCCACCCTGGCCAGCATGAGCCACTCGTACGACGTGGCGACCGCGCTGGCCGCGTTGCCGACGGCGTAGGCGACCATCAGCGCGACCAGCAACCCGCGCCGGGGCAACCGGGCGCCGAGGAAGGCCAGCACCGGCGCGCCGATGACCACGCCCACGGCGTACGCGGAGATGAGGTGCCCGGCCTGCGGGATGGAGACGCCGACGCCCTCGGCGATCTGGGGCAGCAGCCCCATCGTCACGAACTCGGTGGTGCCGATCGTGAAGCCGCCCATCGCCAGTGCGAGCACCGCCAGCACGAAGTGCCGGGCACGCGTGGGCGTCTCGACGGGGGCGGGGGGTGCAGTGGTCGACATCGGCACTCATCGTCCAACCTCGGTCTCCGACGTACCTATTCCGCGCACGGCCCGGCGGTGGGTGAGGGTTGGTTGCGGCTTGCCAGGGGTGAGTGAGGGTTGGTTGCGGCTTGCCGGGGGGTGGGTGAGGGTTGGTTCGACCGACTCAGAGCAACCCTCACCCACCGCCGCCCGGGGCGAACCAACACTCAGTCACCGCCACCCCGGGATCAACCAACCGTCAACCAGCGGAAAGCGACGCGAGCGCCTCGTTGAACGTCCTCGACGGGCGCATCACGGCCGAGGCCTTCTCGGGGTCGGGCCGGTAGTAGCCCCCGACGTCGGCGGGCGAGCCCTGGACGCCGATCAGCTCCTCGTTGATCGTCTGCTCGTTCTCCGCCAGCGTCTTGGCCAGGGGCTCGAAGGCCGCAGCCAGCTCGGCGTCGTCGGACTGTCGGGCGAGCTCCTGAGCCCAGTAGAGGGCGAGGTAGAAGTGGGAGCCGCGGTTGTCGATCGAGCCGACCCTGCGCGCGGGCGACTTGTTCTCCGTGAGGAACGTGCCGGTCGCCCGGTCGAGCGCGTCGGCCAGCACCTTGGCCCGCTGGTTGCCGGTGGCCTCGGAGTAGTGCTCGAAGGACGCGGCCAGCGCGAGGAACTCGCCCAGGCTGTCCCAGCGCAGGTAGTTCTCCTTGACCAGCTGCTGGACGTGCTTGGGCGCCGAGCCGCCGGCGCCGGTCTCGAACAGGCCACCGCCGTTGATGAGCGGGACGACCGAGAGCATCTTGGCGGAGGTGCCGAGCTCGAGGATCGGGAACAGGTCGGTGTTGTAGTCGCGCAGGACGTTGCCGGTGACCGAGATGGTGTTGAGGCCCTGGCGGATCCGCTCGACGGACAGCTTCGCGGCGTCGACCGGAGACAGGATGCGCAGGTCGAGACCATCGGTGTCGTGCTGCTCGAGGTAGGTCTGCACCTTGGCGATCAGGTTGGCGTCGTGGGCCCGGGTCTCGTCGAGCCAGAACACCGCGGGGTCGCCGGTCGCCCGGGCGCGGGTGACGGCGAGCTCGACCCAGTTGCGGATCGGCACGTCCTTGGTCTGGCACGCGCGCCAGATGTCGCCGGCGTTGACGTCGTGCTCGAGCACCGTGTCCCCCGCCCCGTTGACGACGCGGACCGTTCCAGGCGCGGGGATCTCGAACGTCTTGTCGTGGGAGCCGTACTCCTCCGCCGCCTGCGCCATCAGCCCGACGTTCGGGACGGAGCCCATGGTGGAAGGGTCGTAGGCGCCGTGCTCGCGGCAGTCGTCGATGACCACCTGGTAGATGCCGGCGTACGACGAGTCGGGGATCACCGCGAGGGTGTCGGCCTCCTGGCCGTCGGGTCCCCACATGTGCCCGGAGGTCCGGATCATGGCCGGCATCGAGGCGTCGACGATGACGTCGCTGGGTACGTGCAGGTTGGTGATGCCCTTGTCGGAGTCGACCATCGCCAGCGCGGGGCCCTGGGCCAGCCGCTGCTGCACGGCCGCACGGATGGCCTCGCCGTCGGGGAGCGCGTCAGCCGCGCCCATCAGCGCGCCGAGCCCGTCGTTGGGTGAGATACCGGCGGCGCGCAGCTGGGCGCCGTACTGCTGGAAGACGTCGGGGAAGAACATCTCGACGAAGTGGCCGAAGACGATCGGGTCGGAGACCTTCATCATGGTGGCCTTGAGGTGCACCGAGAAGAGCACCTCGTCGGCCTGGGCCCGGGCGATCTGCTCGGTGACGAACTCGCGGAGCGCCTCGACGTCCATGCGAGTGGCGTCGACGACCTCGCCGGCCAGCACCGGCACCGCGTCCTTGAGCACCGTGACCGTGCCGTCCTCGGCGACGTGCTCGATGCGGAGCGTGTCGTCGGCGTCGAGGACCACCGACTGCTCGCTGTGGCGGAAGTCGCCGTCGGCCATCGTCGCGACGTTGGTGCGCGAGTCGGCGGTCCAGGCGCCCATGGAGTGAGGGTGGTTGCGGGCGTACTGCTTGACGGACTCGGGCGCGCGGCGGTCGGAGTTGCCCTCGCGGAGGACCGGGTTGACCGCGCTGCCCTTGATCTTGTCGTAGCGGGCGCGGGCGTCGCGGTCGTCGTCGGTCTTCGGCTCGTCGGGGTAGGCCGGCAGGTCGTAGCCCTGGGCCTGGAGCTCGGCGACCGCAGCCTTCAGCTGCGGGATGGAGGCACTGACGTTGGGCAGCTTGATGATGTTGGCCTCGGGACGCTTCGCGAGGTCGCCCAGCTCGGCCAGGGCGTCGGAGGTGCGCTGCTCCACTGGAAGCCGGTCGGCGAACGCGGCGACGATGCGGCCGGCCAGCGAGATGTCCCGGGTCTCGACCGGGACGCCGGCCTGGGCGGCGTACGCCTGAACGATGGGCAGGAACGAGAACGTCGCCAGCAGCGGCGCCTCGTCGGTCTGGGTGTAGATGATCCCAGTTGAGTGATCGGAGGTGGGAACCGTCTCGCTGGACACGTTCGGACGCTAACAGGCTCACGGGTCGAGCGGCCAAGCGGGCGATCGGCGTAGGCTGCCGGAGGCCGTGGACTACACGCGCGGTCACACGAAAGGGGTCTCGGCATGACGGAGTCAGCGGCGGGAACAGTGACAACCACGGCGGCGGATCCCACGCCCGCCCAGAAGCTCTCGGCCGAGGTGGTCGGCACGTTCGTGCTGGTGTTCTTCGGCGTCGGGACGGCGCTGGCGACCGGGGCCGACGTGATCACCACCGGCTTGGCGTTCGGTCTCACCGTGCTGGTGATGGCCTACTCGGTCGGTCGCGTCTCGGGCGCCCACTTCAACCCGGCGGTCACCGTCGGTGCCGCGGCGAGCGGCCGGCTCGCGTGGTCGCAGGTGCCGATGTACGTCGGGGCGCAGCTGGTGGGCGCCATCGTCGCTGCAGCCGTGCTCTGGAGCATCTGGCAGGGCGTGCCCGGCTTCAGCTCCGAGGGCAACTTCGGACAGAACGCCTTCGGCGACGAGAGCGGCCTGGGCATCGCCTGGTGGGCAGCCTTCCTCGTCGAGGTGGTCACGACGTTGGTCTTCTTGCTGGCCATCCTCGCGGTGACCGACGAGCGCAACGAGCACCCCGCCCTCGCTCCGCTGGCCATCGGCCTCACGCTCGCGATGATCCACTTCACCACGATCCCGCTGACCGGCACGTCGGTGAACCCCGCCCGCTCGATCGGACCCGCTCTGTTCGCAGGCAGCGACGCCATCATCCAGCTGTGGCTGTTCATCCTCGCTCCGCTCATCGGCGGCGCGCTGGCCGGCGTCCTCTATCCGACGGTCTTCGGGCGCCACAGCGAGCCGGTCGCGGGTTCCGGCCTGAGGTTCGGCCGTCGTACGCCGCCCGGCGCGGTGCCCGGCTACGGTGCCCCCGACGCCTACCAGGAGCAGTGGAACCAGCAGCAGCAGCAGTTCCAGGGCCAGGCACCGCCGCCCGGACAGCCGTGGCCGCCTCAGCCGCCGCAACAGTGGGAGCAGCCGCAGTACCCCACCGCGCCTCCGCCCCCGCAGTCATGGCCGCAGCAGCCGCAGCAGCCGCCCCAGCAGCCACCCCAGCAGCCACCGGCCCAGCCCCCTCAGGCAGCGCCCTACCAGCAGCCCTGGCCGGGCAATGACGACGACGACGGCCAGACGCAGGTTCGTCCGCCCACGTGACATTTCGCCCTCCGCTGCGCTTCGGGGTCCGCCAGCGACGGGTCAGGGCACGGTGACGCTGGTGAGGACGAGGCGCTGGGTGCCGCCGGTCATCGTCGTCTCCTCGACCAGGCCGACACCCTCGGCGTACGCACGCCGGATGACGGGTCCGGGGTCGTCGTACGGATAGTTCAGGGAGTCCTCGACCAGGAGCAGACCGCCGAACGTGCCCGCCGGCACCGTCCTCTCCTCGTCGATCGCCAGGATGGTGGACCGGTCGATCGCACTGGGCGAGAGTGCGCGTGTGTACCCGTCGCCGACGCGGGGCGAGGACAGCATCGCGACGCCGGGCTCGGCGCCGCGCTCGTCCGCACTCCAGGAGCGGGTGAGGCCCCAGGCCGCCGGCACCAGGCCGCGGCTCTCCTCCCCGAAGAGCCACACGTTGCCGCGGGCGTCCTGCGCGTAGAAGGCGTCCCCCTCGACGACGACCTGGCCGTCGCGACCCGTGCCGGTGGTGTGCACCACGACGCACGAGACACCGGCCACGACCTTGCGGCGTTCCTCGACCCGGACCTCGAGCTGCTGCACCTCGCTGCCCGCGACGTCGTACGTCCAGGTGGTGCCGGGGGCCAGGGGCAGCCACGGGTTGGTCACGGCGTCGACGAAGTCGTCCGGATCCGGGTCCGGCGTCGGGATGACCAGCTCGTCGACGCCGCGCGGGCCGATCTTCTCGGGGTTCGCCTGGCCGGCCGCCCCGCAGCCCGCGGTGACCGGGCCGAGCAGGAGGGCGACGGCGACGAGCCCCACCGATCGTCGCAGTCCGAAGAGAGACACGCCCCAGGATGCCCTAGTGACGATGACTGCTAGCGTCGATGCCGTTCCCGAACGTTGAGGAGAAGTCGTGTCCGAAGCCCCTCTCAAGGTCGCCGTCACGGGTGCCGCAGGCCAGATCGGCTACAGCTTGCTGTTCCGTCTCGCCAGTGGCTCGCTGCTGGGCCCTGACCGCCCGATCGAGCTGCGGCTGCTGGAGATCGAGCCCGCCCTCAAGGCCCTCGAGGGCGTCGTGATGGAGCTCGACGACTGTGCGTTCCCGATGCTGGCCGGGGTCGAGATCGGCTCCGACCCGCGCAAGATCTTCGACGGCATCAACCTCGGCCTGCTGGTCGGCGCCCGCCCGCGCGGGCCCGGCATGGAGCGCGGCGAGCTGCTGTCGGCCAACGGGGCGATCTTCACCGAGCAGGGCAAGGCACTCAACGAGGTCGCCGCCGACGACGTCCGCATCGGCGTCACCGGCAACCCCGCCAACACCAACGCCCTGATCGCGCTGAGCAACGCTCCCGACATCCCGAAGGAGCGGTTCTCCGCGCTGACCCGGCTCGACCACAACCGCGCCATCTCCCAGCTCGCGGCCAAGACCGGCGCGCCGGTCACGGACATCTCTCACATGACGATCTGGGGCAACCACTCCGCAACCCAGTACCCCGACCTCTTCCACGCCGAGGTCGCCGGCCGCAACGCCGCCGAAGCGGTCGATGACCAGGACTGGATCGAGAACACCTTCATCCCGACCGTCGCCAAGCGCGGCGCCGCCATCATCGAGGCCCGCGGCTCCTCGTCGGCCGCCTCCGCGGCGTCCGCGACGATCGACGCCGCCCGAGACTGGCTGCTCGGCTCCGCCGACGGCGACTGGGTGTCGATGGCGGTCGTCTCCGACGGCTCCTACGACGTCCCCGAGGGCCTGGTGTCGTCGTTCCCGGTCACCACCAGCGGTGGCGACTGGACCATCGTGCAGGGTCTCGAGATCGACGACTTCTCCCGCTCCCGCATCGACGCCTCGACCGCCGAGCTGGCCGAGGAGCGCGACGCCGTCGTGGAGCTCGGTCTGATCTGAGGTCTACCGCCCCGCGCATGCCAGGGCCGGGTTCACCTACCAGCGGCAGGTCCCGCCGGCCGCACAGCGGCGAGGCGGACCACCATCTCCGCGAGAGCCTCCACGTCCTGGCGTGAGCGAGCCTGGTCGGGGTCGCCGAGGTAGTGCATCGCGAGCCCCAGCGTGCCGCCGACCAGGGCGCGCGCGAGGGTCTCGAAGGGCACCTCACAGACCTCGCCGGCGTTGCTTGCGGCGTCCCGGCACCACTCCGCCACGATCTGCCCGTAACCCTCGACCTGCCGTCGCGCCAGGTTCTCCAGGCCGGGGGTCCGCACGGCGTAGAGGAACAGCTCCTGCCGCATGAGGGGCAGCCGAGGGTCACCCACGACCTGCTGCTCCCAGAAGGTCGTGAGCCCCTGGCGGATGGCGAGCTCGAGGCCGGCGCCCTTCTGAGCCACGTCGTTGAGCACGGCGGAGACCTCGTCCCTGACGTCCTCGAACACCGCCGTGAGCAGCAGCTCCTTGGACGCGAAGGCGTAGTGCAGCGTCCCGAGCGGCACCCCCGCCTCGGCCGCCACCGACCGCAGGGTGGTGCTCGCCACGCCGTCGCGGACCAGTACGACGCGCGCTGCCGACACCAGCTGGCGACGTCGCTCCGACGCCTTGACGTAGGTCACCGCGTGGCCCCTTTCGATACGGCCGTCCGACCGAGTCTCGCACGCCGCGGAGTTGCCCGAGGGATTGCGATCCGGTTAACATCCTAACTAAGTCGGTCAACCGACCGACTTCTGGCTCGCCGGGATCCCCCCGCCCGGCGAGCCTCCTGAGAGGACTCCCGCATGCCCCTACCCGCCCGCCGAGCCGTGCGACCCACGGCCCTCCTGGCAGTCGCCGCCGTCTCCGCCGGCCTGGTGTTCACGACCAGTTCCGCCTCGTCGGCTCAGCCCGCGACCGCGCCCGAGGCCCAGGCCGCCCAGCACAAGCGCGTCGGCCCCCCGACCGTGACGATGGTGACGCTGGTCACCGGCGACGTCGTCAAGGTGTCGACGTCGTCCGACGGACGCCAGTCCGTCACGCTGCAGCCGCGGCCGGACGGCTCCATCCCACAGGCAGCCATCCAGCGGGCGCACGGCCACGTCTACGTCGTGCCGAGCGAGGCGTTGGGGCTCCTCGAGGCGAACCGGCTCGACCACGACCTCTTCGACGTCACGGCCCTGATCGGGGCGGAGTACGACGACACGTCACGGCAGTCGCTGCCGGTCATGGTCGACTACGGCAAGGGCAGGACGGCCGCCCAGGAGTCGAGGACCTCCTCCCTGGAGGGCGCCGAGCGCACCGTGACCGTGCCTCGGCTCGGGATCGCGGCGTTCCACGCCGAGAAGGAGGACGCCCGAGCATTCTGGGCCGACCTCACCAAGGGCCAGGACGCTGCCGGCAACCCGACGGCCCTGGCCGACGGGGCCGCCCGCGTCTACCTCGACGGCCGCGTCGAGGTCGCGCTGGAGGACTCCGTCCCCCAGATCCACGCCCCTGAAGCGTGGGCGGCAGGCTACGACGGGGCCGGCTCGACCGTCGCGGTCCTGGACACCGGCTACGACCCGACGCACCCCGACCTCCAAGGTCGGGTCGTGGCGTCGGCCAACTTCACCTCCGACGCCGCAGTCACCGACGGCAACGGTCACGGCACCCACGTCGCCTCGACGGTCGGTGGAACCGGTGCCGCGTCCGGTGGGCTGCGCAAGGGCGTGGCGCCGAAGACCGGCCTGATGGTCGGCAAGGTGCTGAGCGACGGCGGCTGGGGTGAGGACTCGTGGGTCCTGGCCGGCATGGTCTGGGCCGTCAACGAGGGGGCGGACGTCGTCAGCATGAGCCTGGGCGGCGACACCGACGACGGCAGCGAGCCCGCTGGCTCTGGCGATCAACGAGCTGTCCGCCAGCTCGGACAGCCTGTTCGTCGTCGCCGCCGGCAACAACGGCGGCAACGGGCCGTCCACCGTCACGGCCCCCGGCTCGGCAGACGCGGCCCTGACCGTGGGTGCCGTCGACGTCAACGACGCGATGGCCGGCTTCTCCAGCCGTGGCCCGCGCTTCCGGAACGGGGCGCTCAAGCCCGAGGTGGTCGCACCCGGCGTCGACGTGACCGCCGCCCGCGCCGCAGGCACGGAGCTCGGCCCGATCGTCGACGAGGCCTACACGACCATCAGCGGCACCTCGATGGCCACCCCGCACGTGGCCGGTCTGGCCGCCATGATCAAGCAGCAGCACCCCGGCTGGGACGGCGAGCAGATCAAGTCGGTCATCGCCAACAGCACCGTGTCCGTGGCGGACGCGACCGGCTTCGACGCCGGCACCGGACGCGTGGACGCCATGGACGCGATCAGCCAGGACGTCCTCGCCCCGGCATCGCTCTCCCTGGGCTCCTACGCGTGGCCCTACTCGGACCTCGAGCCGAGCAGCAAGGCCCTGACCTACACCAACACCGCGAGCACACCCGTGACGCTGTCGCTGGCCCTCACCGGCCAGGACGGCTCGGCGGAGCCGACCGGCTCCATGCACGCTGGCCAGCGACTCGGTCACGGTGCCGGCCGGCGGGACCTCCTCGGTCGAGGTGTCGCTCGACCCCACCGTCGCCGACCCCGGCGCCTACTCCGCGGTCGTGACCGCGACGCCCGACGACGGCGGCGGCACGGTCCGCACCGGACTCGCCTACCTGCTCGAGCCGGAGCGGTACGACGTGACCGTCACCGTCAAGCCCCGCGTCGGCACCCAGGCCGCCTCCCACGAGCTCGGCCTCTCGAGCTTCGGCGAGCCGTGGATCTACGAGCAGCGCTCCTTCGGCGCCGCACCCGGCGCCCAGACCGCAACGTTCCGGCTGCCGCCCGGCACCTACACCACCGGCGCCATCTCCTTCGGGCTGGCCGGGGACGGTGCGAAGGAAGGCATCGTCAGCTACGAGCCTTCGTTCACCGTCTCCAAGAACACCGAGATCGTGCTCGACGAGAACCAGACCGGGCGGTTCGGCTATCAGGTCGACCGGCCGGTGGTCGACGACGGCGCGATCCTCGACGTCAGCTGGACCAGTGGCGACGGCTACGGCGGGCTCCTGTTCTACGGTGCCGTCGACCGGCTGTACGGCCGGCCCTCGGCCGGACTGGGCGGGGCGGCGGACGTGTCCTCCAACTGGCTGCTCAGCCAGCCCGAAGGCCTCCTCACACCCTCGGGCCGCAAGCCGGTCGCGTTGCGACCTGTCACCGCGGCCGGCAGCGACGCCCGCCGAGACCCCGGTCGGCGTGATCGACGGCCGATTCCGGATCGTCGACGCGGGCAGTGCGGCCTCGCCCGCACCTGTCGTCGCTCAAGGATGCGGTGGCCGTCGTCTCGGGAGCGTGCACCGACCTGACCGCGACCGCCAACGCACTCGCGAAGGCCGGTGCGGCAGCGATGGTGGCCTACGCCGCCTCCGGTGCCGAGTGCGCCGGAACGATCGACGGGCCGGCCGGCCTGCCGACGCTGCAGGCCAAGCCGTGGGACGCCAAGGCGCTGCTCGCCCGCCAGGGTGGCCGTGCCGAGCTGGTCACCCACAAGTCGCCCGCCTACATGTACGACCTGGTGAGGTACTGGGGTGACGGCGTCCCGAACGGCGGCACCGTGCGCGGCACCGGCAAGTCCGTCGCGGCCCTGGTCGAGCACTACCGAGGGATGGGGAGCACCAGCGCCGACGGGTTGCAGGCCGTGGAGGAGCTCATCGGCTGGGTCCCCGAGCGGGGAGGTGTGGCCAACATCGGGCTCAACCGTGCGGTGCCCTTCCCGGCGACCGTGACCCACTATGTGTCCACCGGCGCGGTGTGGGAGCGCACCGTCGCCATCCAGGATGCCCAGTACGGCGGCGAGTACGGCCGTCTCTACGCGCCACGCCGGACGCTTCGGCGGGGGCACCACGACGCACGACACGTGGTTCGGCGGCCCGATCGGCTCGCGCGTCTCTCCGCTGAGCTCGGTCACCAACGGGTCCCCGCCTCCGACGCGGGAGAACAACGAGCTCTTCCTGTCGATGGGCGCCTTCACCGACGCGGCCGGCCACCTGGCGAACTCCGACATCTTCAGCGCGGAGTACAACGGCAAGATCTATGTCGACGACGTGCTCGAGCACGACATCTTCGCCTCGGTCTTCATGAACGCCACGATCCCTGCCGGCGACCACCGCATCCGCGTGGTCACCGACATCCAGCGGGAGAACCTGTTCTGGCAGCAGTCGACCGGGATCAAGACCGAGTGGACGTTCGAGTCGGACCAGCCGACGGGTGCCTTGCAGGTGCTGCCGATGCTCGGCATCGACTACGCGATGCCCTGTCCTCCACCAACAGTGCCCCCGCCGGCCGGTTCGACTTCACGGTCAGGTTCGCGATGCCGGACACGGTGGAGACGCAGCGGGTCGTCAAGCGGAGCGTCGACATCTCGTGGGACGGGGGCCAGACCTGGCGCCCGGCGAAGCTGACCAAGTGCGGCGACACCTCCTGCAAGGTCGAGGTGCGCAACGAGGCCGGCGGACACGCCAGCCTCCGCGTCTCGGCCACGGACGTCGCAGGGCCGCACGGTGACGCAAGAGATCACCGACGCCTACGCCGTGAGGCCGTAGGCACACCGAGCCGCCCGTCGGGAGCCAGAGAGGGGCTTCCGGCGGGCCCACGGCGCTAACGTCATACGAATCGAGGCATCTATGGCTCGATTCGTATGACGTCCTGGCCGGATCTGCTCAGGAGCGCGAGCGGTCCCAGCGGTAGGCCAGGAAGTTCAGGACCGCCCACCCGACCGTCACGGCGGCGACCTTGCCGCGGACCTTGCCGTCGTCGGCCTTGGTGACCAGGGTCGCGCAGTCCGCGAGATCGCCCGCGATCCGGCCGCGCATGGCCCACGCCACCCCGCGGGCCGGGCCGAACACGCCCAGGGCGCTCAGCAGCAGGTCGCGGACGCCGTAGGTCTTCGCCAGCGAGTCGTAGCCGGACCTCTGACCAGCGTCGGCCTCCATCACGTCGGCGAGGTGGGACGGCTTGACCAGCGCGTAGACGCCGTACACCGCGGTGGCCGCGGACATCGCCCGGCTGGCGGGGTAGCTGATGCTCATGCCCGCCCCGTACCCACCCAGGCGTCACGCACCCGTCCCGCGTCGACAACGTCATCCGAAGTGGTCGCTATGGCGACCACTTCGCATGACGTCCTGGGGGCGACCTCAGGTGACGGGCATGTCGGGGATCGAGGCCGCGAGCGCGATGAGGGCTACGCCGCAGCCGATCAGCAGGAAGGCGTCGAGGAAGCGGTTGCGCACCGCGAGCATGCCGGCGTCCCGGTTGGCCAGCACCAGCCGCAGCAGGGCGGCCACGAGCAGCGAACCACCCAGGATCTGGATGCCGAGCCGCCAGTCGCTGCGCGCGGCGATGACCAGAGCCACGCCGGCCGCGGCCAGGATGGCCAGGTAGAACGCGCCGCCGATGGTGGAGGGGTAGCGCCGCGGCTCCTCCTCGACGGCGAGGTCGTCGCCCTCGTCGTACGTCGTGGGCTCGTCGTCCTCACCCGGGGCCACGGCCGCCGCGGGATCGACCGGCTCGACGACGGAGTCGGGACCCGGCTCGACCTGGGGGTCGTCGTCGGGGTCGGGTACCGCGCGGAGGTGCGCCACGAGGACCCAGACTAGACGCCCGTCAGGCCGCTCAGCCCGCCGACGCCTCCGCGATCTCCACGATGTTGCTGAGCAGCATCGCCCGGGTCATCGGCCCCACGCCGCCGGGGTTGGGCGACACCCAGGCCGCCACCTCGGCCACGTCGGCGGCGACGTCGCCGGCGACCTTCCCGTCGACCCGCGAGACACCGACGTCGAGGACGGCCGCCCCGGGCTTGACCATGGCGCCGCTGATGATCCCGGGTACGCCGGCCGCGGCGACCACGATGTCAGCCTCCCGGACGTGGGCCGCGAGGTCCTTGGTGCCGGTGTGGCACAGGGTCACCGTGGCGTTCTCGCTGCGGCGCGTGAGCAGCAGGCCGAGCGGCCGGCCGACGGTGAGCCCCCGGCCGACCACGACCACCTCGGCCCCGGCGATCTGCACGCCGTGACGGCGGAGCAGCTCGATGACACCCACGGGCGTGCACGGCAGCGGACCGGCCTTGCCGAGCACCAGCTTGCCCAGGTTGGTCGGGTGGAGGCCGTCGACGTCCTTGTCGGGGTGCACCCGCGAGAGCAGTGCGAACTCGTCGAGCCCCGTCGGCTGCTGAACGATGAAGCCGGTGCACTCCGGGTCGGCGTTCAGCTCGTCGATGACCGCCTCGACCTCCTCCTGCGTGGCGGAGGCGGGGAGGTCGCGGCGGAGGGAGTTGATGCCGATCTCGGCGCAGTCCTTGTGCTTCGCGCCGACGTACCAGTGCGAGCCGGGGTCGTCGCCGACCAGCACCGTGCCGAGACCCGGCACGATCCCGCGTTCCTTCAGGGCCGCCACGCGTTCGGCCAGCTCGGCCTTGATGGTCTTGAGGGTGGCGGTGCCATCGAGGATCTGGCCAACTGTCTGGGCAGTCATACGGACGGGCTCCTGGGTCGCATCAGTGGAAGAAATGCCGAGTGCCGGTGAAGTACAGCGGCACACCGGCCTTCTCGCAAGCCTCGACCGTCAGCTGGTCACGGACCGAGCCGCCCGGCTGCACGATCGCCCGCACCTGCGCGTCGAGGAGGACCTGCGGGCCGTCCTCGAACGGGAAGAACGCATCGGACGCCGCCACCGAGCCCTTGGCCCGGTCGCCGGCGCGGGAGACGGCTAGCCGGCACGAGTCGACGCGGTTGACCTGCCCCATGCCGATCCCGACGGACGCCCCTGAGTCGGCCAGCAGGATGGCGTTCGACTTCACGGCCCGGCAGGCCTTCCAGGCGAAGGCGAGGTCGGCGAGCGTGGCCTCGTCGGCGGCGGGGCCGGCCGCGAGCGTCCACGTCGCGGGGTCGTCGCCGGGGGCGTCGACGTGGTCGACCTGCTGCTGGAGAACGCCGCCCGACACCATCCGGAACTCGAACCCGGACTCCTCCTCGGGCCCGCCGCAGACCAGGATCCTGAGGTTCTTCCTCGCCTGGAGCACCTCGAGAGCGCCGTCCTCGTACGCCGGCGCGACGATCACCTCGGTGAACACCTCGGCCACCTGCTCGGCCATCGCCACGGACACGGGCCGGTTGGCGGCGACCACGCCGCCGAACGCCGAGACCGGGTCGCACTCGTTGGCCCGCCGGTGTGCCTCGGCGATGTCGGCGCCGACCGCGAGGCCACACGGGTTGGCGTGCTTGATGATCGCGACGGCAGGCTCGGCGAAGTCCCACGCAGCTCGGCGGGCGGCGTCGGTGTCGACGTAGTTGTTGTAGGACATCTCCTTGCCGAACACCTGCTCGGCCGAGGCCAGCCCGCCGGTGCCGTCGGCGTACAGCGCAGCCTTCTGGTGCGGGTTCTCGCCGTACCTCAGGTCGGCGACCTTGGTGAACGTCGCGCCGCCGAACTCCGGGAAGCAGGACTCGCCCTCCGGCGGAGCCAGCACCGAGCCCATCCAGGCGGCGACGGCGACGTCGTACGCCGCGGTGTGGGCGAAGGCCTCGGCGGCCAGCCGCTGCCGTTGTTCGAGCGTGAACCCGCCCGCGGCGACCGCGGCCAGCACGTCGTCGTACGACGCAGGCGAGGTGACGATGGCGACCGACGGGTGGTTCTTCGCTGCCGCGCGGACCATGGACGGCCCGCCGATGTCGATCTGCTCGACGCACTCGTCGGGAGTCGCCCCGGACGCCACCGTCTCGCGGAACGGGTACAGGTTGGAGACGACCAGGTCGAACGGTTCCACGCCCAGCTCCGCGAGCTGCTGCACGTGGGTGTCGAGGCGGCGGTCGGCGAGGATGCCCGCGTGCACCTTGGGGTGCAGCGTCTTCACGCGGCCGTCGAGACACTCGGGGAACCCGGTCAGGTCCTCGACCTTGGTGACCGGGATGCCGAGCGACTCGATCCGGGCGGCCGAGCCGCCGGTCGACACCAGCGCGACACCGGCCTCGTGGAGGCCGCGGACGAGGTCGTCGAGACGGGTCTTGTCGTAGACCGAGACCAGTGCGCGACGGACGGGGACTCGGTTGATGGGAAGAGGGCTCACGACACACTCCTGCGCTGGTTGAGTGGGGCACCCAGGCGGGCGATGCCCCTGACGTTCACTCCCCGGTGGTGGTCCACCCGCGCCAGTCGTGTGCGGTCAGCCTAACCCGATCCGCACGTGTCGGCCATCCACCGCGAAGCCCTGTCGGGCCATCTGGCCGACCGCCTCCACGAGCATCGCGCGCTCCTCGGCCTTGATCCGCTCGTGGAGCGTCTCGACGGTGTCGTCGTCCTCGACTCGGACCGCTCGCTGCTCGACGATCGGGCCGGTGTCGATGCCGTCGTCGACGACGAAGAGCGTGCAGCCGGTGACCTTGCAGCCGTAGGCCAGCGCTTCGGCGGGGCCGTGAATCCCGGGGAACGACGGCGAGAGCGCAGGGTGGGTGTTCAGGGTCCGGCCGGCGAGCTCGGAGAGGAACGCAGGGCCGAGGAGCTTCATGAATCCCGCGCAGACCACCAGGTCCGGCCGGTACGACGCCACGGTCGCCGACAGCGCAGCGTCCCAGTCCGCGCGGCTGGGGTAGTCGGGCACCCGGTGGACGAAGGTCTCGACTCCCGCTCGCTCAGCCCGCCGCAGCCCTTCGATGTCGTGTCGGTCGGCGCCGACGGCGACCACCTGGGCGCCGTACGCCGGGTCGGTGCTGGCGTCGAGCAGCGCCTGGAGGTTGGTCCCCGAGCCGGAGACGAGGACGACCAGGCGGGCCGGGCACGGCCGCGAGTCTAGAGAGCGGCCTGCCGACCGCACGTACCTGCGGTAGGACCAGGTGGCGGCCAGCGAGCCGACGAGCGCACCGAGGCCGAGGGCGACCACGGCGTGCAGCGTCACCTGCGCCGCGAACGGGCCGACGTCCTGCATCCGGCCGGGTCCGACCGAACCGCCGGCCAGGGCTGCGAGGCCACCGACCACGACGCCGGCCAGGATGCCGCCCGAGCAGCCGCGTACGGCGGCCTCCTCCCAGCGGGTGGTCGGGTAGAGCCGGTGGGCTCGAGCAGCGGCGTACGCCGCCACGAGCGGCGGGACCAGGAGCAGCAGGGCCACCCACGAGGCGGGCCGGCCGTCGTCGGGCAGGGCCGCCAGCAGCGGGAACATCGGCACCGGCCCGAGCACCACCGCGGTCGGGCTGGCGACGGTGGCGGTGCCGATGGCGAACCCCGGGCCCAGCAGGTAGCTGGCCGCGAACAGCACGGCGTTGGGGAGGGCTGCCAGCGTCAGCCCGGAGTAGAGGCTGGCCTCCCCGGCGTCGGTGTGCAGCTGCGACATCACGTTGAAGGCCGCCCCGAGGTCGAGGGCGAGCGCCACCAGGAACGCGACCGCCGAGACGAGCAGCAACCTGCTGACGACCTTGAGACACACCGTGAAGGCCGCCCGCAGCGACAGAGGCAGGAACGCCGTCCAGATCGCCGCGCGACCGGCGCCGACCGCGATGGAGACCCCACCGAGCACGAGGCAGAGCAGCAGCGACCAGACGATCACCCGCGCGCCCGACCCGACCGAGCTGTCGGCCCCGAGCGCGCGCAGGGTGGCGACCGCGACGGCGACGTACGCCGTGGTGAACAGGGCTGTCGCCGCGGGGACGGTCCAGTCGCGGACCCCGTCGGCGATCGCGTCCGCGTCAGGCCCGTGACCCGAGACCGAGTCGCCGACCCGGTGCGCGATCCGCCACACCGACCAGGCACAGATCAGGCTGATGCCGAGCGGGATCGCCGAGATGGTGACACCGGCGACGCTCAGCCCGGAGCCGTGACCCATCAGCCAGGCGTACGCGCCCGCCCGCAGTCCCTCCCGCGGCGCCCCGTGGGACCCCGCGTCGCTCAGGAACCACCCCGCCACCCCCACCGCGAGACACACCAGCAGCGGCCCCGCCGCCGCCACCACCCCACCGAGGACCGCCAGCAGCACCAACGGCCGCCGATGCCGCGCATCGACCACCTCAGCGCGCGAGGTACCGAGCGAGCGCGTGGGGCCCGGAGAGCAACGAAGTCATCAGGCCCATCCTCGCCGCGAGCCCGCGAGCGGACAAGCCATGCCGCCACGCCGAAATCACCACCACGAGCCGCGACGGGTGGACGCCGCCGTGGGCAGGGCCGGCGGAGGCTAAAAGGGCTTGGCCGCGGCGGCCGCCAGCGGTCGCAACGACGAAGCGGAGCGCATGCGCGGCCGACGCGCCGCCCCTGTCCTCCGTCGGCCTTGACCACGGCGGCGGCCAGCGATCGACGACTCAAGCCCCCGCGCAGCGGGAGCGCCCCGCGCAGCGGGACAAGCCCCGCGCAGCGGGAGCGCCCGCGCAGCGGGATGCCGCCCGTCGGGATGTGCAACCGCAACCCGGGACGCCGTACCTTGGGACGGCCATGCCCGCTTCCCCGACGAGTTCGACGACTTCTACAAGTCGACCCGCACCGCGCTGCTGCAGCAGACCTTCGCCCTGACCGGCGACCTGCCGGCGTCTCGCAGCGCAGTGCGCGATGCCTTCGTCGCGGCCTGGCACCACTGGCGCAAGGTCTCGCGCCTGGAGGACCCCGAGGCATGGGTGCGGCCGCTCGCCTGGCGGCACGCGCAGCGCCGCCACTCCGCCCGCATCTTCCACCGCGACCGCAAGCTCGACCCCGAGATCCGCGCCACGCTCGACGCGCTCGCCAAGCTGCCGCTGGCCCAGCGCAAGGTCCTGCTCCTGACCCAGCTGACCGACGCCTCGATGGCCGACATGGCTCGGGAGGTGGGCCTCCCGCTGCACGAGGCCGAGCAGCGTCTGCAGACGGCGACCTCGCAGTTCGCGATGAACCGCGACGTCGCGACGACCGGCATCCGCCCGCTGTTCGAGCCCCTGCGCGAGCACGTGTCCGACGCCCGCTGGCCACGGGTCACCATCATCCGCCGCGCGGGCACCACCCGGCGCCGTACCCACACGGCCATCGGCGCGGTCGCGGCCGTGGGAGCGCTGGTGCTCGGCGGAGCGGCCGTCACCGACGCGCAGGGCGTGAAGCCGTCGCTCGAGAACGCCCGCAGCACGGGCGTGGCAGCGCTGCGCCTCGGGCCGGGAGGCGACGGTCCGGCCGCCCCGTCGCCGTCCGCGTCGGCCGCAGCCGGCGCGCAGCAGGTCTCGATCACCGAGGACGACCTGGTCACCCTCGACCAGCTCGCTCGACGCGTACCCGGCCGATGGCGGGAGGCCGGCACCGACGGCTCGAAGACGGGCATCCTGATGCCCTGCCAGTCGACGCGCTTCGCCGACCCCGAAGGCATCGCCTCCGACGTTCAGCAGTTCAAGGCCCCCGCTCGCAAGGGCCAGTCGCGGCGCAGCATGGTGCAGACGGTCGAGATGTCGACCACGGGCCGCAGCGCCAAGGCGGCGTACGACGCCATGCTGGGGTGGTTCGGCGGGTGCAGCGATGCGCGGGTCCAGCTGATCTCCACCTACGACGTCGACCGGGTCGGCGACGCCGCCACTCTCTTCGTGCTGCGCTCCTGGAAGCGTCCCGAGACCACGATGGTCGCCGGCGTGGCCCGCACGGGCCGGGCGAACACCGTGACCTTCACTCGTGCCCAGGACACCGACCGGCCGGACGTCACGGCCTCTGCGGGCCTCCTCGCCGACGCCGTCAACGGCGTGTGCAGCCTGCCCGAGACCGGCCCCTGCGCCGAGAAGCCAGAGGTCACGCCGGTCGCGCCCGTGCCCGTCGGCGAGGTGCCCGCCATGCTCAGCGAGGTCGACCTCCCGCCGGTCGTCGGCGTCGACCGCCCCTGGATCGGCACCGAGGCCCGGGTCGCCCGCACCAACCTGGCCGCCACCCGCTGCGACGCCACCCGCTTCAACGCCAAGGCGATGAAACGGAACATGACGCGCACCTTCGTGATCCCGGGGGCCCGCCTGTCGGACCTGTTCGGGCTCACCGAGACGGTCGGCCAGCTGACGGAGAAGCAGGCGCGCAGCTTCGTGGCCGGTGTGCGCACCAGGCTGCGCACCTGCGCCGACCGCGAGCTCGGCAGCGACGTCGTCCGCGTCGCCGACGTCTCGACCCGGCAGCAGGATCTCACCGTCTGGCACGTGACCACCGAGATCAGCGACAAGGAGTCGGTGACCTACCTGATGGGCGTCGTGCGCGAAGGTGGCTCGGTCGCGCAGGTCGGCTTCGTGCCCGACGGCAAGGTGCAGATGGCGCCCGGGCGCCTTCGTGGCGCTGGTGCATCGTGCGCTCGACCGGCTGCCCATGCTGGCAACGAAGGGCTGAGACAACCTTCCTGCCCGCCCGGTCGTCCCACCCGTATGACGCCCTGGTCGGCGACGAGCCTGGCTCTCGTCCCGCTCCTGCTGGTCGGCTGCGGAACCGCGACCTCGGCCCCGTCAGCCGATGACCCGGAGACGGCGCCCTCACCGAGCCTCACATCCTCGCCCGCCTCGCCGGTCACTTCGCCCTCGTCCCCCGAGACGAGCTCCCCCGTGCGGCCACTCGAGCACTTCCCGCTGGCGCGGGGCTATCCCGAGACCAACGGCAACGACGGTTCGCCGGTGGTGGTCACCGCCGAGTCCGGCGTCGAGGCGCTCTCGTTCTGTCGCCGGGTGGCGTGGTCGCCCGAGCTGTCGGTCGAGACCGTGGACCTCGTCGGGACGACGTACACCGGAGAGGCCGAGGACTTCCGCGGTCGCACGCTCGTCAGGTACGCCGAGGAGGCTCTCGCCGCGCAGGCACTGGCGTCCCTGCGGCTCGCGGTCGAGCAGTGCCCCGAGGAAGAGGTGGGCGGGACCGCACAGGTCTACGCCGGGGCCGACCGCCACGCCGGCGACGAGGCCTTCACGATCACTCACCGCTATCGCTGGGAGTACGGGTTCGACACCGGCCTCGAGGTGATCGACGCCGTCCGGGTCGGCGACCTCGTCCTGCTGAGCTGGGACTACGGCGAGGGCGGAGGCTCCGTCGAGTCGATCGGGCGGAGCCGGCGCGAGGTCATCGACCAGAGCGACGCCTTGGTGCCCGACCTGGGCGAGTACGCGACTCGTCTGCATGTCCTGAGCGAGGAAAAGCCCGCGGCAAACCGCAGACGAATCGCCGGTTGGCGCATACTCGGTGGCGTGGAGGAGGGCCACGGCACGACCCGGATCCGGCTCGCCTCGGCGCTCGCCGTGGACGTGCCGGGCGGCGACACGCTGACGGGACGAGAGCTCGGCAGCCGCAAGGCCCGCACCTTGCTCGCGCTGCTGGCCACCGAGCGCGGCGCGCTGGTCCCGCTCGACCGCATCGTGGAGGCGTTGTGGCCCGAGGACGCGCCGGCCGATCCCGCGGCCAACGTGGCGACCCTGGTCAGCCGCACCCGCAAGCTCCTCGGCGCCGACCTGCTCGCCGCGACCGGTCGCTCGTACGGACTCACCCCTCGCGGCCCGTGGCTGGTCGACGTCGACGAGGCGGCCCGGCTGACGACGGAGTCAGGGGCCCGCTCTGCCGCGGGTGAACCCGTGCTCGCCGCTGCCGCCGCCCGCGCCGCACTGACGCTCTTGGGCACCCAGCCGGCGTTGCTCGACGAGGACGACGCCGACTGGGTGCTGGGCGTCCGCCACGAGGCCGACTCACTGCGTCGCCGCGCCCGCCACCTGCTCGCCGAGGCACTGACCACCCTCGAACCCGCCGAGGGGGCCCGGCTGGCTGCCGTGAGCGTGGAAGCGGACCCGTACGACGAGCAGGCCGTCCGCTCACTGATGCGCGCGTTGGTGGCCGACGGCCGGGCGGCTGCTGCACTCACGGCGTACGACGACCTGGCCGCACGCCTGCGCGAGGACCTCGGCACGACTCCCGACCGCGAGACCGGGGACCTGCACCTCTCCGTGCTCCGGGAGGCCGCTCTCCCGGCCGAGTCGCCGGCCGGCCACGCTGGCGAGGAACGGGTCGAGCGTCCGCTCCTGCTGGGTCGCGAGCCCGAGCTGGCGCAGGTCGAGCGGGCCTGGGCCGGGCTCGCCTCGCCCGACCAGCCCCGCCTGCTGCTGGTCGAGGGTGAGGCCGGCATCGGCAAGACCCGGCTCCTCGACGCCGTGGCCGACCTGGCCACGAGCACCGGCGGCCGCGTGCTGCGTGGCCGCTGCCACCCGGCCGAACGCTCGTTGTTCCTCCAGCCGTTCGTCGACGCCCTCCGGCCGGTCCTGCTCGAAGCCCCTGCTACGGCGTTGGCCGCCCTGCTGCGCGACCACGCGGCCGCGTGGGTCTCGCTCGTACCCGAGCTGGCCGCGGTGGTCACGCCGAGCACACCGCTGCCCGCCGACGTGGACCTGCAGCGCCGCCAGGCCTACGACGCGGTGGCCGCCGTGCTGCGCCGACTGGCGCTGGACCAGCCGGTGCTGCTGACCGTCGACGACCTCCAGGACGGCGGTGCCGCGACCGTCGACCTGCTCGGGTACCTCGCCGGCCGCCTCGGCGACGCCCGCGTCCTGGTGGTCGCAGCTGTGCGGGCCGAGGACGCCGACGTGGCCGCCCGGCTCGCCGACCGTGCCGCGGTCGTCCGGCTGGGCGCCCTCCCCAGGTCGGCCGTCGACGCCCTCGCCGCCGCCGCGGGGCTCACCGCCCACGGCGAGCAGGTGATGGCCCGCACCGCCGGGCACCCGCTGAGCGTCGTGGAGTACCTGCGCGCGCTCGCCCAGGGCGACGCCGGCGTGCCCGAGTCGCTCGCGGACGCCGTCTTGACCCGCGTGGCGCGGCTCGACGCCGCGGGCCGCACGGTCGTCGAGGCGGCCGCGGTGCTGCGCCGGCGCATCGACCCGGCCCTGCTGGCCGCGCTGGTGGAGTCGTCCGACGTGGCGACGACGCGGGTCTGCGAGGAGCTGGTCCGGCTCCGCCTGCTCGTGCGCAGCGGGCACCACTACGAGTTCGCCAACGACCTGCTGCAGGAGTGCGTGCACGCTGCCTTGCCCCCGGCGCTGTCGCTGGCCTACCACCGCCGCGCGGCCGACCTGACCTCCGACCGGCCCGAGATGATGGCCGAGCACGCGCACCACGCCGGCGACGAGCCGCGCGCGGCCCAGGGGTGGCTGCTGGCCGGCGAGGCAGCCCTTCACCGGGCCGCGGTGGAGGACGCCCTCGGCCTGCTCGACCGGTCGCTCGCCGTCGAGACGTCGTTCGCGGGGACGCGTGCGCGGGCGCTGCTGGCCCGCGCAGCGGTCCACGAGGCCCGGACCGACTTCGCCTCCGCCCTCGCTGACGCGAATGCGGCCCTGGCGCTGGCCCGGTCGACCCGCGAGCCGCGACTGGAGATGGCGGCCCTGCGCTTCCTGGGCGGGGACGCCGCAGTCGGACTCGGGCTCACCGTCGACGAGCTGGTCCACCCGCTGGAAGAAGGGCTGCGGCTGGCCGCCGACCTCGGCGACCGCCGGGCGGAGGCCGACATCAGCAGCAGGCTGGCCATCCTCGAAGCCAGCCGGCTCCGCCTGACGACCGCGCTGGCGCTCGCGGAGCGTTCGGTCGCCCGGGCCCGGGCCGCCGACTCGGAGGACGCCCTCATGCTGGCCCTCGACGGCCTCAAGTCCGTGCTGGCCTACCTCGGAGATCCCGAGCCTCTCGGCGAGGTGGTGGCTGACCTCGAGCCGCGCGTGCGGGCGAGCGGCAACACCTGGCTGCTCCAATGGGTGGTGTTCGAGAAGTCGTTCGTGGCTGCCGCCGAGGGGCGGCTGGACGACGCGCGGGCCAGGGTCGCCGAGGCGATCGAGCTCAACCGGCTCAGCGGCTACCCGGCGTACGCGGGGTACCTGGCTGCGCACGACGGGTGGTACGCCCGGCTGTCCGGCGACCTCCACACGGCGCGCCGCATCGGCAGGGAGTCCGTCGAGGCGACCTCGCCGGTCAACCACCCGTGGTGGTACGCCATCGCGGCGGGCCTTCTCGCCGCCACGCTCATCGAGACCGGCGACCCGGCCGAAGCCGAGGCCGTCGCCCGTCGCGGGCTGGCCCTGGGCGAGACCGCGATGGCAGGCGGCCGCCTGCGATGCCTGGCCGCCGTCGCCGCCCTCGGCGACGGGGAGGCCCGCGCCGAGGCCACCCGGCTGCTCGACGAGGTCGAGTGCCCGCCCGGCCACGCCTGGGTCACCGGGGCGGACGTGTACCTGCTGCTCGGCCGCCCCGACCTGCTGACCCCCGCCATCCAGGACTCCTGGCCCCACCTCGCGCAACCTCGTTGGTTGAGGAGGGCGCGCTGGCGCCCGTCTCGAAACCCGGTGACGAACATCGGTCAGATCAGGTCGAGCACCAGGTCGCCGCTGCGCTTCGCAGCCCCGTCCGTCGGCACCGGCAGGTAGTCGGTCGGGGACTTGAGCACCGACGCCAGCTCGTCGGCGATCAGGCCGGGGTCGGCCTGGCGGTAGTCCATCGCCCGCCCCGCGCGGTGCCGCTCGAGCCGGTGCCGCACGTGCACCTGCTGCTCGAAGTGGTGACCGAGAGGGAAGTAGAGGAACGGCCGTCCCGCCGCCGTCAGCTCCATGGTGGTGCTCAGCCCGCCTTGGACGACGGCCACGTCGCAGGCGGCGTGGTGCAGGTCGAGGTCGGGCAGGAAGCCGTGCACCTCCACTCCGCGCGGCACGTCCAGCGAGTCGGGGTCGATGCGGGGTCCGGCGACCACGACCATCCGCAGGCCGGGAACCTGGCCGCGCGCCTCGTCGTACGACGCCACGACGCGCCGCAGCAGGTGGCCGCCCACGCCCGACCCGCCGACGCTGACGACGCAGACGACCTCGTCGTCGCCGTACCCCAGCCGGTGGCGCAGCTCGGCCCGCTGCCCCGGGTCGGGCCGCTCGCCCATGACGTACCCCGCGAAGTCGAAGTGCGCTTGCGTCCAAGCGCGGGCCGTCGGCAGGTCCGGCCCGAGCGGCAGGTCGATGACGTCGGCGGGGTCGCCGACGAACACGGACCGGTCACGCAGGTGCGGGTAACGGGCGACGTGCTCGACCATCTCGGCGTTGTAGTCGGAGGTCAAGAACGCCTCGCGCTCGCCGCCGTCGGGCATCGGCACCCAGCCGACGAAGTCGGTCATCCAGACGAACGGCGCCCGCTTGAGCTCCGGGTGCTCGTGCAGGAAGTGGTCGAGGTCCCAGGCCTCGTCGCCCAGCCAGAGGTCGAAGCGCTCCCGCTCGACCAGGTCGTCGAAGACCATGAAGTTGTTGACCAGCACCTCGTCCATGCGGCGGACTGCCTGGAAGGCGTGCAGGTCGTGCTCGCCCGACTCCGACTCGAAGTGACCCGACTCGTTGGCGAGGAGCCGCGAGGCCGGGTGCACGACCTCGCCGCGGCGTTCGAGGAACTCCGCCACCGGCGACTGCGTCAGCCACTGGATCTCCAGGTCGGGCCGCTGCTCGCGCATCGCGTCGGCGATGGCGAGGTCGCGGCGCACGTGCCCGAGCCCGATCGGCGAGCTGAGGTAGAGCGCCCTCGGCGGGCGCCGCGTGCCGACCCCCCTGCGGCGTGGCGGGGACGGCGCACCCGTGATCCTGTCCACGAAGCTCTTGATCGCACGGTTGACCACGACCGGGTGCCGTGCCATCGGCAGGTGGCCGGCGCCCTCGAGGACGAGGTGCTCCCCGCCCATCCAGCGCACGATGCTCTCACCGCGGCCGAGAGGCTGGCAGCGGTCGTCGGTCCCCTGGATCACGAGCACGGGCCGGTCGGTCCCGCGCAGGAGGGCCTCCGCCTCCTCGGGCGTGCCGGGATGCCTGCTGCTCCCGTTCTCGGCCAGCATCACGTGCCCGGAGGTGTCGCAGTTGTAGGCGTGGACGTCCTCGAGCTGCTTGGTGGAGTGGGGCTCGGGGAACATCTGGTCGAAGAAGAACGCGGCGTACTCGGGCCAGTGGTCAGGCAGGTAGTTCCGGTTGAAGCCCAACCAGCCGCTGTAGTCGTCGAGCACCTCGTCGAAGTGCCGGTAGGCCTCCAGCCGGATCGCGATCGGCGGCGTGAAGTCCCGGGCCCACGGAGTCACTGCGACCACCCCTTGCACCCGGTCTGGATGCAGGGCGGCGGTCAGCAGGGCCTGCCAGGCGCTCAGGCAGATGCCCGCGAGGACGGCCTTCTCGATGCCGAGGTGGTCGAGGACGGCGAGGGTGCTCGCCACCATGGGCAGGTCGTCGTACGCAGCGGGGTCGAGCGAGCGTCCGGACCGTCCGTTGCCCGGCGGGTCGATCGTCACGACGCGGTAGTGCTGCGCGAGGTAGGGGACCTGGCCCTTCCACGCACGGCTGTGCACGCACGTGTCGATGGGGACGAAGACGATGGTGTTCTCCCCCGAGTCGTTGAAGGTCTCGTAGCCGAGTCGTACGTCGCCGATCTCGACGTGACCCTGCTGATCCGGTTCCCGTGCCCGCATGACATCACCTTCTGCCCGTCCGGTTGCAGCCCCCTTGCAATGACCAGTGCAACCGGTCTGCAAGCGCTGTCGCGCAACGTTCGGCCACCAGCATCCACCAGGGATGCCCGAGTAGGGAGACCCAGATGACCACCATCGAGGAAAAGCCGGCGACCGACGCACCGGCCATCGACATGGACACCCTGATGGCCTTCGTCGGCAAGTTCGTCGGCGACCTCGGCGCCACCATCGGCGCCGGCAACGTGCTGCTCGGCGAGCGGCTCGGCCTCTACCGCGCTCTGGCGAAGCAGCCCGGTGACGCGCGCTCGCTCGCGGCGGCCACCGACACCGACCCGAGGTACGTCGACGAGTGGCTGCGCGGCCAGGCGGCCGGCGGCTACATCGAGTACGACGCCGCCAGCGCGACGTACTCGCTGACGCCGGAGCAGGCCTTCGCCCTGACCGACCCGACCGGCCCGGTGTTCCTGCCTGGCGCCTACGAGCTCGCGCTCGGCGCCCTCAAGGCGCAGCACCACATCGAGGAGTCGTTCCGCACCGGTGCCGGCTTCGGCTGGGGCCAGCACGACGAGGACGTCTTCACCGGCTGCGAGCGGTTCTTCCGGCCGGGGTACCTGATGCACCTGCTGACCGACTGGATCCCGGCCCTGGACGGCGTCCAGGCCAAGCTCGAGCGCGGTGCCAGCGTGGCCGACCTCGGCTGCGGTCACGGTGCCTCGACGCTGCTGATGGCCGACGCGTTCCCGGCCAGCCGGTTCGTCGGCTCCGACTACCACACCGGCTCGATCGAGTCCGCGCGCGAACGCGCCGAGGACGCCGGGGTCGGCGACCGGGTGAGGTTCGAGGTGGCCAGCGCCCAGGAGCTCGAGGCCACGGGGCTCGATCTCGTCACGACGTTCGACTGCCTGCACGACATGGGCGACCCGCTCGCGGCGGCCCAGCACATCCGGCGCTCCCTGGCCGCGGATGGTACGTGGCTGATCGTCGAGCCCGCCGCCGGCGACACCGTCGAGTCCAACCTGAACCCCGTCGGCCGGGTGTTCTACAGCTTCTCGACGTTCCTGTGCGTGCCGAACGCGATGTCGCAGTCAGGCGGCTACGCCCTGGGCGCCCAGGCCGGCGAGGCCGCCATCCGCCAGGTCGTCACCGACGCCGGCTTCACCCGCTTCCGCCGGGTCGCCGAGACGCCGTTCAACAACGTCTACGAAGCGCGTCCGTAACGGGGGGACCGCTGGTCGAGGAAGGCGCGCTAGCGCCTGTCACGAGGCCCCGCAACGGGTCCGCGGACCTGTCACCGGGTCTCGTGACGCTTGCTAGCGCAAGCTCCTCGACCAGCGGTGTGTCAGCGGCTCTGGAGGATGTCCCGCATCAGCGCGGCGGCCTCGGAAGGCGTCTTGCCGACCTTGACGCCGACGGCCTCGAGGGCCTCCTGCTTGGCGGCGGCGGTACCGGAGGAACCCGAGACGATGGCGCCGGCGTGGCCCATCGTCTTGCCCTCGGGGGCGGTGAAGCCCGCGACGTAGCCGACGACCGGCTTGGTGACGTGGTCCTTGATGTACGCCGCGGCGCGCTCCTCGGCGTCGCCGCCGATCTCGCCGATCATCACGATCGCGTCGGTCTCGGGGTCGGCCTCGAAGGCCGCCAGCGCGTCGATGTGGGTGGTGCCGATGATCGGGTCGCCGCCGATGCCGACGCAGGAGGAGAAGCCGAAGTCCCTCAGCTCGTACATCATCTGGTAGGTCAGCGTGCCCGACTTCGACACCAGGCCGACACGGCCCGCCTTGGTGATGTCGGCGGGGATGATGCCGGCGTTGGACCTGCCAGGGCTGATCAGGCCGGGGCAGTTGGGGCCGATGATCGCGGGTGCCGTTCTGCTCGGCGTACGCGCGGAACTCGGCGGTGTCGTGCACCGGCACGCCCTCGGTGATCACGATCGCCAGCGGCATGCCGGCGTCGACCGCCTCGATCACGGCCGCCTTGGTGAAGGCGGGCGGGACGAACAGCACCGACACGTCTGCGCCGGTCTTCTCCATCGCGTCGGCGACGGTGCCGAACACCGGGATGTCCTGGCCCTCGATGGTCACGGTCTCGCCGGCCTTGCGCGGGTTCACGCCGCCGACGATGTTGGTGCCGGAGGCGAGCATCCGCGTGGTGTGCTTCATGCCCTCGGAGCCGGTCATGCCCTGGACGACGACCATGCTGTGTTCGGTCAGGAAGATGGCCATGTCAGCTCCTCAGGCACTCTGCAGATCGTTGGCCAGCTCGGCGGCCTTGTCGGCCGCGCCGTCCATGGTGTCGACCACCGTCACGAGCGGGTGGTTGCGCTCGGCGAGGATGCGGCGGCCCTCCTCGACGTTGTTGCCGTCGAGGCGGACGACCAGTGGCTTGGTCGCCTCGTCGCCCAGCTTGTCGAGCGCGCCGCACGATGCCGCTCGCGACCGCGTCGCAAGCGGTGATGCCGCCGAAGACGTTCACGAACACCGACTTCACCTGCTGGTCGCCGAGGATGATGTGGAGGCCGTTGGCCATCACCTCGGCCGATGCGCCTCCGCCGATGTCGAGGAAGTTGGCGGGCTTGACCCCGCCGTGCTTCTCGCCGGCGTACGCGACGACGTCGAGGGTCGACATCACCAGGCCGGCACCGTTGCCGATGATCCCGACAGAGCCGTCGAGCTTGACGTAGTTGAGGTCCTTCTCCTTGGCCTCGAGCTCGAGCGGGTCGACGTCCTCGACGAGCTCGAACGCCGCGTGGTCCTCGTGGCGGAACTCCGCGTTGCTCGTCGAGGGAGACCTTGCCGTCGAGGGCCTCGAGCGAGCCGTCACCGAGCCGGACCAGCGGGTTGACCTCGACGAGGGTGGCGTCCTCCTTGACGAAGACGTCCCACAGCTTCTTGACCATCTCGACGGCTTCGTCGGCGACCTCGGCCGGGAACCGCGTCGCCGCGACGATCTCGCGCGGCCTTGGCGTCGTCGACGCCGACGATCGGGTCGATCGAGACCTTGGCGACGGCGTCGGGGTTCTCGTGGGCGGTGACCTCGATCTCGACGCCGCCCTCGATGGAGGCGATGCAGAGGTAGTCGCGGTTGGCCCGGTCGACGAGGAAGGAGAAGTAGTACTCCTCAGCGATGTCGGCCGCCGGGGCGATCAGCACCCGGTGGACGGTGTGGCCCTTGATGTCCATGCCGAGGATCTCGCGGGCCTTGGACACCGCATCCTGCGGGTCCTGGGCCAGCTTGACGCCGCCGGCCTTGCCGCGTCCGCCGATCTTCACCTGGGCCTTGACCACCACCCGGCCGCCGTTGGCCTCGGCCGCCGCGGCGGCCGTCCTCCGGGTCGGTGACCACGGTCCCGAGAGTGACGGGGACGCCGTGCTTGGCGAAGAGCTCTTTTGCCTGGTACTCCATCAGGTCCACGTCCCGCACCCTAGTCCCGGCGCGGGCTGCCCGACGAGACGGGTCTGTCGGCGGTCGCCTCTACGTTCGGCAGATGAGCACGAAGGTCCAGTACTTCACGGCCACCACGCTCGACGGCTTCATCGCCGACGCCGACAGCTCCCTCGACTGGCTGTTCGTGGTCGAGCGCGACGAGGGCGACTCGTCGTGGGACGAGTTCATCGACGGCGTCGGTGCCCTGGTGATGGGCGCGACGACCTATGAGTGGGTGCTCGGCCACCATCCCGAGATGCTGGAGGGGCCGGAGAGGTGGCGCGAGTTCTACGACGACCGCCCGACCTGGGTCTTCACCCACCGCGAGCTGCCACGCATCCCCGACATCGACCTGACGTTCGTCCAGGGCGAGGTCCGACCGGTCTACGACGAGATCGTCGCCGCCAGGCCGGGGCAGGCGATCTGGATCGTCGGCGGCGGCGAGCTGGTCGGCCAGTTCGACGACGCCGGCCTGCTCGACGAGATCCGGCTCGGCGTCACGCCCGTCACGCTGGGCGCGGGAGCCCCCCTGCTCCCCCGCCGGATCACCTCCGAGCGGATGCGCTTGCGCAGCGTCGAGCGCAGCGGCCAGATGGTGAACCTGATCTACGACGTCAGGCGGTCGGCGATGAGCGTAGTCAGTCGAGACGCCGAACGAACTCCGCGACCCACCCGGTGATCTCGGTGGTCGCGGCACCGGGCGTGAAGACCTTGCGCACGCCCATCTCCTCGAGGACCGGGATGTCCTCGTCGGGGATGATCCCGCCGCCGAACACCGCGATGTCCGACGCGTCGCGCTCTGCGAGCAGGGCGAGCAGGGTCTTGAACAGCGTCATGTGGGCGCCCGAGAGCACCGAGAGACCGATCAGGTCGGCGTCCTCCTGGATCGCGGTCTCGACGATCTGCTCGGGCGTCTGGTGCAGGCCGGTGTAGATGACCTCGTGGCCGGCGTCGCGCAGGGCCCTGGCCACGATCTTGGCGCCGCGGTCGTGGCCGTCGAGGCCGGGCTTGCCGACCACGATGCGCACCCGGGCCGAGCCGGCTCCCGTCGAGGACATGGCGGCAAGGCTACCCCGGTGGACTTTTGCCGAAGATCGGCAGATGTGATGGCCGTCATTGCACAAATCGGTTGACAGGATTTCCCGGGGCCGTAATCGATCCGTTACAGTCTTGGCTCGGCTCGACTTCCCCGTCCCCTGTCAACGGAGCAAGCGTCCATGGGTTCACACCGTGCGGACACGCGCGCCTCGCGCGACCGCAATGCGGTGACCCAGCCGACCTCCCACTACCCCGTCTCGCAGCCCGGCAAACGTGCCGCGCGCAAGAACGACGCCACACCGGCCCGCGCCGCGCGCACGCCGACCCGCGTCGTCAGCCCGTCGGTGGAGACCGCGCCCCAGCAGCGCCCGGTCGTCGAAGCACCTCGCCGCTCGGCCGTCGGCCGTCGGTCTGCTCCTCGCAAGTCGCTGATCCGCGGCCTCCCGTCGGCTCCGATCCTGCTCGGCGTCGCCGCTCTGGCCGTCTCGGCGGGCGGCGCGCTGACCGCGGGCGACCCTCAGCTGGTCGGCGCCGCCGACAAGACGCCACCCGCCAAGATCATGCAGGCCAGCGCCCTGAGCGGCAGCGGCGACGTCGCCACCACCATCCAGCCCGGCAGCCGTGGTGCTGTCGTCAGCCGCGACTCGCGACGCGACGCGCTCGCCGACACCGCCGACGACGACGTCCAGGCCGCTGCCGAGGAGCAGGTCAAGCAGCTCGAAGGCGCGCGGGCCGCCTTCGCCGCCGAGGCCGAGAAGCAGGCCGCCAAGATCAAGCTGAACCTGTGGCACCTCCCGGTCCTCGGCTACCACCTGACCGCCACCTTCGGCCAGTACGGCCTGTGGTCGAGCTACCACACCGGCCTCGACTTCGCCGCTCCCAGCGGCACCCCGATCTACGCCGTGGCCAACGGCGTCATCACGTCGGCGTCCTACGACGGCTCCTACGGCAACAAGACCGTGCAGACCCTCGAAGACGGCACCGAGCTGTGGTACTGCCACCAGACCTCCTACACGGTCAGCTCGGGCGAGACGGTCCGGGCCGGCGAGCTGATCGGCTACGTCGGCTCCACGGGCCACGTCACCGGCCCCCACCTGCACCTCGAGGTCCGCCCCGGCGGCGGCGACCCGGTCGACCCCTACCAGGCGCTCGTGGTCCACGGCATCACGCCGTAACCGCTAGACCGTTGGTCGAGGAGGGACGCCGGATCACCCTGGTCCCGTGACGGTCGCGGTGCGCGAGACCTCCTCGACCAGCGGAAGTCAGAGCTTCTCGACCGGCGCATACCTCAGCAGCAGCCGCTTCACGCCGTCGGAGCCGAAGTCGATCGAGGCGACGGCCCGGTCGCCGGCACCCTCGAGGGCGACGACGGTGCCGAGGCCGAAGGAGTCGTGGTTGACGCGGTCGCCGGGCTCGAGCGAGGGGATGTCGCGAGCCGGCTTGGCCTTGGCCGCGGCGTCGGCGCGTGCGGCGGCCGAGGAGAAGTTGCGGCGGCCTGCGGCCGTCGGGGTCGGCCAGCCCGGCGCGGCCGCCGCCGGTGAGGTCGGGACGGTTCCACATCGTCTGCGCGGCCTCGGTGCGCTTCCAGTCGACGAGGTCGACGGGCAGCTCGTTGAGGAAGCGCGAGCCGGGGTTGTGGGCCGGCGCGCCCCACGCCGACCGCATCAACGCACGGGAGACGTAGAGCCGCTGCCGGGCGCGGGTCAGGCCGACGTAGGCGAGCCGGCGTTCCTCCTCGAGCTCGGGCTGGTCGCCCAGTGACCGCGAGTGGGGGAAGACGCCGTCCTCGAGGCCGGTCAGGAAGACCACGGGGAACTCCAGGCCCTTCGCGGTGTGGAGGGTCATCAGCGTGACCACTCCGCCATCAGCACTGCCGTCGCCATCCGGTTGATCCGGGATCTGGTCGGCGTCGGCGACCAGCGCGACGCGCTCGAGGAAGTCGCCCAGGCCGGGGGCGACCAGGCCGGCGTCGACGTCGGCGGGGTCGGCTGACGGCCCGGCCTGCGGGTCGTCGGAGAACTCCCGGGCCACCGCCACGAGCTCGGCGAGGTTCTCCACGCGGGTCGCGTCCTGGGGGTCGTCGGAGGCCTCGAGCTCCTCGAGGTAGCCGGAGCGGGCGAGCACGCTCTCGAGGATGACGTCGGCCCGCTCGCCCGCGTCGACCATCGACTGGAGCTCGGTGACCATCGCCACGAAGCCCTCGATGTTGCGCAGCGACCGCGACGCGAGACCGGGCGCCTCAGCGGCCCGCTGGAGACCGGCCCAGAAGGTGATCCGCTCGCGCTCGGCGAAGGAGTTCACGCACTCGACGGCGCGGTCGCCGATGCCTCGTTTGGGGGTGTTCAGGATGCGCCGCAGCGAGACCGAGTCGTCGGGGTTGACGAGCATCCGCAGGTAGGCGAGGGCGTCGCGGACCTCGCGGCGCTCGTAGAAGCGCACCCCGCCGACGACCTTGTAGGGCAGCCCGACGCGGATGAACGTCTCCTCGAACACGCGGGACTGGGCGTTGGTGCGGTAGAAGATCGCGACATCGGCCGGCCGCGCTGACTTGTCGTCAGTGAGGCGGTCGATCTCCTCGGAGACGAACCGCGCCTCGTCGCGCTCGTCGTCGGCGACGTAGCCGACGATGCGCGCAGCCGTCGCCGGCGTCGGACCACAGCTTCTTGGGCTTGCGGCCCTGGTTGTGGCCGATCACCGCGTTGGCGGCGTTGAGGATCGTCTGCGTCGACCGGTAGTTCTGCTCGAGCAGGATCGAGGTGGCGTTGGGGAAGTCCTGCTCGAAGTCCATGATGTTGCGGATGTTGGCGCCGCGGAAGGCGTAGATCGACTGGTCGGCGTCGCCGACGACCATCAGCTCGGCGGGCGGGACGCGGTCGGGCGCCTCCTCGGCAGGCAGGCCGCGCCCGTCGTCGTACGTCGGGTTGTCCAGTATCTCCATCTGGTCGGCGCACAGCTGGTGGATCAGGGCGTACTGCGCGTGGTTGGTGTCCTGGTACTCGTCGACGAGCACGTGGCGGAACCGGCGGCGGTAGGTCTCGCGGACGTCGGGGAACTGCTGGAAGAGGTGGACGGTCATCATGATCAGGTCGTCGAAGTCGAGGGCGTTGGCCTCGCGGAGCCGGCGTTGGTACATCGTGTACGCCGCCGACATCGACTCCTCGAACCGGTTGCGGAGTGTCCTTGGCCGCGTCGTCGGGGTCGCGCAGCTCGTTCTTGTGGTTGCTGACCCAGTGGAGGACCGCACCGGGCTGGTAGCGCTTGGGGTCGAGGTCGAGGTCCTTGAGGACCAGCGTCATCAGCCGCTTGGAGTCGGCCGCGTCGTAGATCGAGAAGCTGGACTTGAAGCCGAGCCCCAGCTTGTCTGAGATCTCCTTGCGAAGGATCCGCACGCACGCGGAGTGGAAGGTGCTGACCCACATGATCCGGGCGCGCCGGCCGACCAGGGCCTCGACCCGCTCCTTCATCTCGGCGGCGGCCTTGTTGGTGAAGGTGATGGCCAGGATCGAGCCGGGATGGGCCTTGCGCTCGGTGATCAGCCAGGCGATCCGCCGGGTCAGCACCCGCGTCTTGCCCGAGCCCGCGCCGGCGACGACGAGCAGCGGCGCGCCCGCGTGGACGACGGCCGCGCGCTGGGGCTCGTTGAGCCCCTCGAGGAGCTCGTTCGGTGGTGGGTTGACGACGCTTCTCGGCGGCCTCGTCGGGCACGCCGGCGTTCTCCACCTCAGGGAGCGAGAGGGCTTCGGTCATGTCCGTCCAACCCTACGTCCCCCCACCCCCCGCCTCCGCTGGTTGAGGAAGGCGCGCTAGCGCCTGTCACGAAACCCGGCGACGTCCGCGTGCGTCACCGGGTCTCGTGACGGCGCTGCGCGCCTCCTCAACCAGCGATCGGGTCACCAGACGAGGGCGACGCCGACGTTGGCGACGGTCAGCACGAGAAGGGCCCAGTAGAGGCCCTGGGGGATCCACTCCTTGCGGAGGTTGGCCATCACCAGCACGAGCACGACCAGCCCGATCGCGAACTTCACCGCGATCTTGGTGTGGTCGACCGGGTCGTCACCGGCCTCGAGGACGCCGACCAGGAACAGTCCCGCCAGGAACGCCGTCCCGGCGCCGTCGCGCATCAGCCCGTTGACCCGCTTCTCGGGGCGGCGTACCTGGACCAGGAGGCCGGCCAGCAGCGCCACGACGCCCGCGATGTGGAGCACCAGCAGCACCACGTGCGCGATGTCCATGGCGCGAGGCTAGTGCCGCGTATCTACGAGCAGAGAGTCGCGCGGTCCGACGCCCACTTCGTCAGCTCGTGGCGCGAGGAGAGCTGCAGCTTGCGCAGTACCGAGGACATGTGGGTCTCGACGGTCTTGATGGAGATGAACAGCTCCTTGGCGACCTCCTTGTAGGCGTAGCCGCGGGCGATCAGCCGCATCACCTCCCGCTCGCGCTCCGAGAGCCGGTCGAGGTCCTCGTCGACCGAGGCGACCTCGATGGAGCCGGCGAAGGCGTCGAGCACGAAGCCGGCCAGCCGCGGCGAGAACACCGCATCGCCGGAGTCGACCCGCTTGATCGCGTCGACCAGCTCGGGGCCGGTGATCGTCTTGGTGACGTAGCCGCGGGCGCCGCCGCGGATGGTGCCGATGACGTCCTCGGCGGCGTCGCTCACCGACAGCGCGAGGTACTTGGTGTCGGGCGCCTGCGCGCGGCGGATCACCTCGACGCCGCCCCCGCCGGGCAGGTGCACGTCGAGGAGTACGACGGCGGGTTGCCGCGCCTCGATGGTGGCGACGGCGGAGTCGACGTCGGAGCCCTCGCCCACCACGTCGACGGCATCGCCGAGCTCGGCCTTCACGCCGACCCGGAACATCGCGTGGTCGTCGACGATGACGACACGGACCTTGCCGTTGCCCTCAGCCATCTCTCTCCTCGTCAGAGCTCTTGGCCCCGGCCTTGTCCCCGGCAGCCTTGTCCCCGGCCTTGTCCCCGGCCTTGTCGGAGTCCTTGCGCGGCAGGCGCAGGCGCACCTCCGTGCCCTCGCCGGGAGTCGACCTGATCTCGGAGGTACCG
The DNA here is from genome assembly GCA_963814935.1 of uncultured Actinomycetota bacterium. Classification (GTDB taxonomy): domain Bacteria; phylum Actinomycetota; class Actinomycetes; order Propionibacteriales; family Nocardioidaceae; genus Nocardioides. The sequence goes on from CAWFEZ010000013.1 coordinate 59,675, forward strand.
CCGTGACGGTCCATCCTGTCGACGATGCTGCCACGGACACCCATCCGGTCCTCCGGCACGTCGGCGGGGTCGAAGCCCACGCCGCGGTCGCGGACGAAGACCTCCACCGCCGACGGCGAGATCTCGACGTACACGTCGACCTTGCCGGTCCCCGCGTGCTTGGCGGCGTTGACCAGGGCCTCGCGGGTGGCGTTGACGACCGCTCGCATCGGCTCGGTGAAGGGACAGTCGCCGACGCACACCAGGTCGACGTCGACACCGTGGGTGTCCTCGACCTCGGCGGCAATGGTGCGCATCGCGCCGGCGAGGGTGTCGGAGTCCAAGCTCTCGCCCTCGAACAGCCAGGACCGCAGGTCGCGCTCCTGCGACCGCGCGAGACGGGCGACGAGCGCGGAGTCGTGGGCGTTCTTCTGGATCAGGGCCAGGGTCTGCAGCACCGAGTCGTGCAGGTGGGCGGCCATGTCGGCGCGCTCCTGGGTGCGGACCCGCTCGGCTCGCTCGGCGGTCAGGTCGCCGGCCAGTCGGTAGATCCAGGGGCCGATGACGATGGCCAGCCCGAGGAAGCCCACGGCGGCCGACAGCAGCACGCTGTAGAGGTCGCCCATCTGGCCCTCGCGGAGCGCGAAGACGCCGATCGCCAGCACGATCAGCAGGGCACCGGCGATCACGCGCGCGACGGCCTGCCAGGTGCCGGAGCCGAACACCATCCGGACGGGGTCGATGCGGCCGGTGCTGTCGATCCATCGTTCGCGCTGCGCCTCGTCGGCCTGACGCCACAGCAGCGCGATGCCGACCGTGGCGATCAGCAGGGGCCAGAACCAGGCGCCCGCACCCAGCATGCCCTGGAGCAGCAGCACCACACCGAAGCCCAGCGCACCCAGCGCGATGGCGGGGCCGGCGTCGACCAGCCGCCGCACGCGACGCGGCCGCGCCCCGCGCCGGCTCGCGCTCTCGAGACCGGGCGCGTCCTCGGCGAACTGCTCGTCGGTGGGCAGCACCATCCACAAGCCGGCGTACATCGCCAGGCCTGCGCCGCCCAGTGCGGCGGTGACGACGAACGCGACGCGCACCCACAGCACGGGCAGGCCGAGGTGGGCGGCCAGGCCGGCGGCCACGCCGCCGACCACGCGTTCTTGCGTGTCTCGGGTCGCCCTCCGGAAGTAGAAACGCTCGGCACCCGGCTGGCCGTGGGGGCCTGCCGGTGGGGCGTCGAGGGTGGGAGTGCTGCTCATCGTGTGTCCATCGTCGCGCATGGGCGGGTGCCGGGCCATGAGGCAACACCCTGATGCCACCCTGACGGCCCCCGGACCGGGCTGGACGCCGACCCGGGGCGAGGTCAGGGTCGTCCCCGATGGTGTGCGGCGGCGCGGTCGCGCAGGCTTGGGGCCATGACCACCACTCCATCTTCGGCTGGGTCTCCGGCCGGCCCCCAAGACCCTGCGGGCCAGCCCTCCTCCGGCCAGACCCCTCCTCCCGCCTACCAGCAGGCCCCGGCGTACCAGCCGCCGCCCGGACCGCGGGTGACCTCGGCCGAGGTCCGCGACCTCGCCCGGCTGCGCAGGACCGTCGTCGACCGCAAGGTCGCCGGCGTCGCGGGCGGCATCGCCAGGCACCTCGACATCGACCCGCTGATCGTGCGCGTCGCGTTCGTGGTGCTGTCCCTGTTCGGTGGTGCCGGCCTGATCGTGTACGCCGCGTGCTGGATCCTGCTTCCCGAGGACGGCCAGCTGCAGCAGCCGCTGGGCCTCGACGAGCGCAGCCGCAGCGTCGCCCTGATCCTCGTCGGCATCCTCGGCGTCGCCCTGCTCGTCGGGCAGTGGGACTGGTTCTGGGTGCCTGGGCCACTGATCCTGGTCGCGCTCGTGGTGTGGCTGGTGATGTCCAGGCGCAACGACTCGTCTGCCCCCGTCGCACCGGTCGCGCCGCCGCCCGGCGTGCCCGAACGCCGGCCCTGACGCCGTGACACCGGAGCAGCGCTGGGCGTCCGCCGCCGGCAGCGACGCCGTCGTACGACGTGCCGGTCGAGCAGCAGGCGGGCTCCGAGCCGACTGCGCACTACCAGCAGCCCGACCTACCAGCAGTCGGCCTACCAGCCGCCTGCTCCCCCGACGTACCCCACGCAGTACCTGCACCCCACCCCGCGGAACCCCCGCAAGCGCGGCCCGAAGCTGTTCTGGTTCACCATGGCCCTGGCTGCCCTGGCCGTCGGCGTCGTCAGCATCGTCGACGTCTCCGGCGCGCCCGTCGCGGACTCGACCTACCCGGCCGTCGTCGTCGGCGTGGTCGGCGTGATGCTGCTGGTCGGCGCGTTCTACGGGCGGGCAGGTGGGCTGATCTTCGTCGGCCTGCTGGCCGCGGCGGGCACCGCGATCGGGGTCGCGTCGGAGAACGTGGACTCCGACCGCGTGGTCGACACACCCACCTCGGCCGACCAGGTCCTCGACAACTACGACTACGGGTGGGGCGAGTACGTGCTCGACCTGAGCGAGCGTCACCGATCCCGAGGCAGCTGAACGGGCGCACCATCCGGGTCACCGCCGACGCGGCCGAGCTCGACGTGGTCGTCCCCGAGGACATGGACGTCACCGTCACCGCGCGCACGAACGGCCCGGGCGGGATGACCGTCTTCGGCGAGGAGACCGGTGGCATCGACACCGAGCGCACCTTCACCCACGACGGCGGCGACGGACGTGCCCGAGCTCACCCTCGACCTCGAGATCGACTTCGGTCACATCGACGTCCGCACCCGCTGACCCACCTCAGGCACAGGAGAACCGACATGACCACCATCGACACCCGGGCCAAGCGCAGCGGTCGCCACCCGATCAACATCGGCCACTTCGTGATGGGGATCGCGTTCCTCGGCATCGTCCTGATCTGGATCCTGGTCGAGTCCGACGCCGTCACCGGCGACGACATCCGCTGGCTGCTGCCGGTGCCGTGGGTGCTGGCCGGCGTCGCCGGGCTGCTCGCCACCACCCGCCGCAAGCACCACGACTGGGACACCTACGAGTCCGGCCAGCGCGGCTGGGTCGGTCGCCAGGAGCCGCCGGCGCCGGTCGAGGAGACCCAGCCCGACCAGTCGGCGTACGACGACCTCGACGAGAAGCTCGCCCGCGCCGAGCGTGAGACGCAGCACCCGCGCCACCACCAGCACCGCGACCGTGGCTCCGCCCGAGCCCGCCGACCCGCAGACCCGGCCGACCCCGCAGACCCGGCCGACCCCGCAGACCCCGCCGACCCCGCCGACCCCGCCGACCCGGCCGACCCCGCAGACCCCGCAGACCCGAAGGAGAACGACCGATGAGCACCACCCACACCACCCACGAGGGCACCCGCCGCCTCGTCCGCCGTACCGACGACCGGATGATCGCCGGCGTCTGCTCCGGCATCGCCGACTACACCGGCGTCGACGTGACCGTCGTCCGGCTCGCTGCCGTCATCGGCGCCGTGCTCGGCTTCGGCACCCTGATCGTCGCTTACGTCGTCGCCTGGCTGCTGATGCCGGAGGCGTGACGCAGCTGATCGTCGAGGTCGCAGGCTCGTCCGAACCCGGTGCTCGTGCGAGGCCTCGTGACCTGCACGACCTCGTCGACGACTAGAGGCCCAGGTCCTCGGCCATCCGGTCGGCGACCTGGGCCTCGCCACGTAGGCCGCCCTCGGTCCGCAGGCCGGCGACGACGCCGGCACGGTCGGCGTCGGAGCGGTTCTGGCTGTACTTGGCCTTGGCCTCGACCCGCTCGATCGGCCAGCTGGATGCCGACGATCGCCCGCAGCTGGCCGTCGACGTACTTGTCCGGCGCGTCGTCCACGGACCAGGCCTCGTGGCCCGCGGACTCCCGCCGGTTCTCGTGCAGCTCCGTCAGCCAGGTCACCGCCTCGCGCAGCCACTCCGGGTCGTGCTCGACGGGTCAGCCGGCCCGTGAAGTGGACGGCGGAGTAGTTCCAGGTCGGCACGACCTTGCCGTGCTCGGCCTTGGTGGCGTACCAGGCCGGCGACACGTACGCCTCCGGGCCCGTCACCACGGCCAGCGCGGGCGAGTCGGGCTCGATCGCCTTCCAGTGCTGGTTGGCCTTCGCCATGTGCATCACCAGGCGGTTGCCGGCGGGTTCCCAGATCACGGGCAGCATCGAGGCCATCGGGTAGCCGTCGGGCCCGGTCGTGACCAGCTGGGCCGAACCGACCTGCATGACGAGCGCCTGGATCTCGGGAACGCCGTCGAGGGCGTTGAAGTGCGGGACGTACACAGGGGCATTCTCCGGCACGCGGCAAGATGGCCGCATGACGCTGCCCGGCTTCGACGGACTCACCTCGCTGCCCGCCCTCGACCGCCTCGACCTCGTCGCCGCCCCCGTCGCGGCCGCGCTCGACGGCTGGCCGCGTGCGCACGAGGTCGCGGTGGTCGAGATCGACCCCGACCTGGCCGACACGGCGGCGCTCACGGAGGCCTACGACCTGCCTCTGGAGGCGAGCGCCAACTGCGTGGTGGTCGCCGGCAGCCGGGGCGGGGAGGAGCGGATCGCCGCGTGCGTCGTCGCCGCTGACACCCGCGCCGACGTCAACACCACCGTGCGCAAGCTGCTCGACGTCCGCAAGGCGTCGTTCCTGCCGATGGACCGTGCCGTCGAGGAGTCCGGCATGGAGTACGGCGGCATCACGCCGATCGGCCTGCCCGCCTCGTGGCGGGTGCTCGTCGACGCGGCGGTGCTGGGCGTCCCGGCCGCGATGATCGGCTCCGGCGTACGCCGCTCCAAGATCATCCTGCCCGGCTCCGCGCTGGGCGACCTCCCCGGCGCCGAGGTCGTCGAGGGGCTCGGCAGGCCGGTCCAGCTTGAGGTCGTGTGGTTCAGCGAGCGCGCTAGCGCACCCTTGGCCACACGACCCGTTCAGCTGCGCCCTGGGATCGTCGACGGCCTCGACTCGCACGCGCCTTGCGACCGTGACAGCGGCTCTGTCACAGTCGCAGGCGTGAAGCTCTCCACCCAGCTGATGTACTCCGGCAACCCGCGGGAGGCGGCCGACCAGGTGGTCGCACTGGAGCAGGCCGGGCTCGACACCGTCTGGGTGCCCGAGGCCTACGGCTTCGACGTCCCCACGCTGATGGGCTACCTCGCCGCCAAGACCGAGCGGGTCGAGATCGGGTCGGCGATCCTCAACATCTACTCCCGCACGCCGGGCGCGCTGCTCCAGACCGCCGCCGGCCTCGACAACGTCTCGCAAGGACGCGCGATCCTCGGCCTCGGCGCCAGCGGCCCGCAGGTCATCGAGGGCTTCCACGGGGTGCCCTACGACAAGCCGCTCGCCCGCACCCGCGAGATCGTCGACCTGGTCCGCCGCGGCCTGCGCCGCGAGACCCTGCGCAACGACGGGCTCTACCCGCTGCCGCTGCCCGAGGGCCAGGGCACCGGCCTGGGCAAGCCGCTCAAGCTGCTCACCAAGCCCGAACGCCCCGCCGTACCCATCTACATCGCCGCGCTCGGACAGAAGAACGTCGAGGCGACGGCGGAGTACGCCGACGGCTGGCTGCCCTTCCTCTTCCACCCCGAGCAGGCCCACCACGTCTGGGGCGACGCGCTCGCCAGGGGCACGGCCAAGCGGCACGAGGGTCTCGGACCCCTGGAGGTCTCGGCGCGGCGGCATGGTCGCGATCGGCGAGGGACCGGAGACCAAGGCGCTGCTGGACTTCGCGCGGCCGTTCTTCGCCCTGTACGTCGGCGGCATGGGCGCGCGGGGCAAGAACTTCTACAACGACCTGGCCTGCCAGTACGGCTACGAGCAGGAGGCCAAGGAGATCCAGGACCTCTACCTCGGCGGCAACAAGCGCGACGCCGAGGCCAAGGTCCCGCTGGAGTGGCTCGAGGCGACCAACCTGGTCGGCCCGGCGTCGTACGTGCAGGAACGGCTCGCCGCCTACGCCGAGGCGGGCGTGACCAACCTGATGGTCCAGCCGGTCAGCGACGACCCCGCC
>CAWFEZ010000014.1:0-93108 GCA_963814935.1 uncultured Actinomycetota bacterium
GCCGTCGTGCAGCAGCTGAAGGAGTGGGTGGGCTGAGGCGCTACTTCTCGGCCTTGACCTTGAGCCCCCTGCTGCCGACGTCGAAGTTGTCGGTGACCCCGGCGTCGTAGCCGACCGGCTTCGGGTCCGCCGTCGCCGGCAGGATCCGGACCTGCACGTCGTACACGCTGTTCTTCTTCATGCCCAGCGCGCTCGTCTTGAGATCGATGAGGAACCAGTCCCTGGTCGCGTCGTAGATCGCCAGGCCGCCACGGGTGCTCCAGCTACCCGTGGTGCCGGTGAGCCGCCACCGCAGCTGGATCCGGCTGGTCAGGCTCGCCGCCTCAGAGTCGGACACCTTGGCGTTGTTGGCCAGCAGCGCCGAGAACTTCAGCGGCAGGTTGCCACTCCCGCCGTTGACGGCGTTGGCGCCGTTGTTGACCGGAGACTCGAAGGCGCTGATGCCGTACTGCGCGACCATCGGCACCGTCGTGGTGGCGTTCCCGGCCGTGATCGTCGCGACGAAGACGCCGGGCACCGTACCGGCGACGACGGCCGACGGCGCGGTCGCCTTGCCGTTCGCGTCGGTGTTCACGGTCGCGCTCGAGAAGCGGCTGTTCGCCGGCCCCACGAAGGCAGCCGTCGGCTTGGTCAGGTCCGTTGGGAGGGAGAAGGTCACCGGGTAGCCCGGCACCGTGGCGTACTCGTCACTGACCGTGGCGGTCAACGGTGTCAGGGGCGGGTACCCCGTCCCGGCACGCGCCGTCAGGTACGCCGGGGTGGTCGTGACCGTGACGGGCGTGTCGGCCACGTGCACGTTGACCGTGGCGGTCGACTCCACGCCCGATCCCGCACCCAGCAGGTCGGCCCGCACGTGCAGGTCTCCGACCGGAGGGAAGTTCTTGCCCACGGGGATCCCGAGCTCCGCTGATCCGTCGGTCAACGACTTCGGCGTCACGCGGTAGAGGAAGGGCTTGGTCTCGTCGTTGCCTCGCCAGACCGTGAACCGCACGTCGCGACCGGCGACCGGGAGGCCCTTGGAGTCGACCACGCCGGCGGTCACGCCGAGTGGCGACGCAGGCCGGTCAGGGGTCGCCGTGGTCGGCGCGTGGGTCGTGAGGAAGACCGTGGCCGGCAGGGCGTTCGCGTCGGTGACGCCGTAGCCGTCGCCGTCACCGGTGTCGAGCGACACCGTGCCGGCGCCGCTGGCGGCCTGCACCAGGAAGCGCATGCCCGTGGCCGAGGCACCGTTCAGCGGGAGCGTGCCGGTCCACAGTGTCGAGTCGTTGGCGTCCTGCACGAGGTCGACCGGCGCCCACGTGCCGTCGCCGGCAGCGTTCGGTCCCGAGGTCCAGGTGACCCACACCTGCTGGACGCCCGCCGCCGGGTTGCCGGTGACGCGGGCGGTGAACGTGACCGTGCCACCGGCCACCGTGCCACGCGCCTCGTCGATGGCGGGCGGCGCGGCCAGCGCCGCGATCGCTGTCCGGTCCCGGTGTAGAAGAGCCGGACGCCCATCGAGGAGTAGGCCCGCACCGTGTTGGTGGGCAGGTCGGGGTCGGTGGGGTTGTCGGTGCGGTACTGCGCCGGCGTCAGGATGAGCGACGTCCGCCCGCTCGACCCGAGGGTGCCGAAGTAGTTGGCGGTCGTCAGGCTCTGCGGGAAGAAGAAGTCGGACTCGAACGTGGTGTTCGGGGTCGACCCCTCGATAGCCGGCGCACCGGTCAGCGGGAAGATCCCGGAGTCGTCGTGGTAGGCGCCCTTGCGGAAGCCGATCCCGCGGAGCACCGCGCCGTCGACGCTGACGTCCTCGATCTGCTTCGGCAGCGCGGGCGCGCCCGGCTGGACGACGACGCCGTCGTGGCCCTCGAGCCAGGTCAGCCTCCGCACCGTCGAGCGTCTTGGAGTCGGGGTCGGACACCGTGCCGTAGTCCTTGTCGGCCACCCGGAGGCCGAGCAGGCTGCCGGGCACGGTGCTCGCGCCGGTCGGGACGACGCCACCGTCCTCGTCGCCGATGGCGGTTCCGCCCGGGGGCGTCGAAGCCGGTCATCGGCAGGCCGTAGAGGGTTGCCTGGAGCAGCGGCCTTCTGGTCGATGCCGGAGACGGTGGCCAGACCCGCCAGGTAGTCCTGCTTGGCCAGCACCAGGGCCTTGCCGACCGCGATCGGACCGGTGTTGCGGCCGGGCCCTCGTGCAGCCGGCGGGCGAGCTCGAGGTAGAGCCGCTCGCTGTACTCGAGGAAGTCGGTGTCGCCGTACTGGTAGCCGGTGCCGCCGATCAGGAGGGCGCCCTGCTGGGCCATCCGCTGGGTCCAGTCGTTCTTCTCGGTGACGCCGACGATGGCGTCGCGGTCGACGATGTTGTAGCCGGAGTGGCAGCCCGCGCTCAGCACCAAGGTGTTCTTCAGGTGTCCGGCGTAGACGCCGTCGGGCGCCAGCAGCCTGGCGTTCAACGACGTGGTCGAAGTCGGCGGCCAGGGTGTCGTTGGCGCTGAAGTGGCCGGCCAGGAACACGATGTCGTGCGTCGGGCCGCCCAGGAGCTTGCTCTCCAGCTGGGTGGCGTTCCACGGGACGTCGTCGGGGTCGGCGTTGTCGGAGATCAGCGTGTCCGCCGCGTCGGCGGGAGCTTCCGGCCCAGCGCCTGCTGAACTCGCTCGTTGACGCGCGTTCGCGGCGTCGGTCAGGAAGTCGTAGCCGGTGACCAGCGAGCGTCACGTGTCGGCGCCGGCAGCGTCTGGTTGGTCAGGGCCAGGAAGTTGTCGATCTGCGAGGAGATCTCCTGGTCGGTCTTGACCAGCCGGCCGACGGCCAGGTCGGGCACCGGCAGCGTCGTGCCGGCGATGGTGACGTCGGTGTCGGAGCCGTAGGCGTCCTGGCTGAGCACCTGGTCCTCGTCAGGCTGGCGCCCGCGGCGGTGGCCTCGCGCATCGGCGGGCAGAACTGGCTCTCCTGGCCGAGGCCCGAGATGTCGGGGTAGCGGAAGAACGGGATGACGTCGTCGCCGCCGGCGATGACGACGTACTTGAGCTGTTGCCGTTGCGGTATTCGTCGATGATCGCGCTTGATCGCGTCGGCCACCAGGTTCATGGCGTAGGGGCAGTCGCTCTGGCCGTCCGCCTGCTCCTGCAGGGCCTGGACGCGGTCGGAGTCAGCGAGGTCGACGACCACGCCTTGGTGTGGCGTCGGCCAGCTTCTCGAGCGCATCCATGTACAGGTCAGGCGGGCCGTCGTCGTTCTGGTTCCTCGTCGAGGCCGAGTTGGTCTTAAGCGTGTCGGTGACGATGACGGTGGCCGGGCGCTCGGGGCACGTCGGCGATCGGCGGCATCAGTATCTCGCCGGTCTTGGGGTCGAGGGTCGCCGCAGCCGGAGCCCGTGACGCGGTGGCCGTCAGCGTGAAGGCGTGGGCCGCATCGAAGTCCTGGTCGTCGTGGCCCTGGACCCGGACGTAGAAGTTGCCGTTGGTGTTGCCGGAGGACGCGTTGACCACCTCGCGAGGTGCCGGGCTGGCTGACCGACGGCTAGCAGGGTCTGGTTCTGAGCCGCCGAGAAGGCCTCGCTGGAACGACTCGTCTGACACCAGCTCGGGGATGTAGGAGTCGGGCGCGTAGATCCGCGGCGCGTAGACGCGGGGCGCGTAGATCCGGGGCGCGTAGATCCGCGGCGCGTAGACGCGGGGCGCGTAGACCCGGGGCGCGTAGACCCGGGGCGCGAACTGCCGCCCCTCGGCGGGTTCGCCTTGGTCGGGATCTCGGCGACTTCCTCCGGGTACTGCAGCGTCTGGTCGTCGCCGACGCCGCTGCCGTGGCGGACGTGCCGGCCGAGGTGGGGTCGTCGCCGCTGAGCTGGTCGAAGGCGGCCTCGATGTCGCCGTAGAGCGCGAGGTCGTAGTCCTTGCCCGACGCCACGGAGTTGAGCGTCACCCTGACGTCCTGGCCGGGCACGACGGGGAACATGAACCAGCGGGCCTCGCCCGCTGCAGTGATGGCCCGGTCCGTCGCGGGGTCGGACGAGGCCAGGTCGACCGCGCCCGAGCCAGTGACGGTTGTCGTCACCGATGGTGGCGTCGAGGTAGGGGCTGGTGCTGAGGGTGAAGGTGCCCCGCAGGAAGTTGTTGCAGTCGCTGTTGCGAGCCCGATCAGCCGGAAGCCGTAGGTCGCGCCGGCCTGGAGGTTGTCGAAGGTGGCCACGCCGCCGTAGATGAAGCCGTTGGACGGCGTGGTGCAGCAGTTCTGTGGGCCGGCGTTGCCGAGGTAGTGCTGGCCGTGTCGGGTGTGCTGGGCGGGTCTCCGGCGGGGTCACGGGGCCCCGTTGACGATGGGCTGCGAGGCGCGTGGTCACGGCGAACCAGGCGTGCAGGCCCTGCCAGGTCCAGGGCACCTTGACCTGGCCGGTCTCGGCGTGGCGGCCGTCGAGACCGTGAAGTCCACGACTGAACTGACCGATGCCGGCCGGCTGGAGGTAGTAGGAGAACGCGGCGGCGGACGGCCGAGCCGTCCTTGACCGAGACGCGGAGATCGACGCCGCGTCATCGGAGGCACCGCCAGCCGACGTCGATCGGGATCGGCCTGAGGCGGGCGATGACGGCGACGACCAGCGGCCCGGTGACCGTCGCCAGCGACAGCGAGCGAGCGCGGTCAGCGAGCGGCGACGTCGCCGGCGCCTGATGATCGAGGCTCGTGCGTCGTACGGACGAGCGTCGGACACGCGCAGGACCCCCTGACAGCTCACGACGTCCCCCATGGACGAGAGGACGATCTCCCCCGAGAGCAAGCGTTCGTACGATACCTGAGCCAGACCGAAATCGGACTGTTCGCAAGCGGACACTTCTAGATCGCCGCTTTCCAAGGTCTGGACCGCGAGTTTCCTCACGCCCCTCGAGCAGCAGGCCGGCCCGTCGGATCGTCAGGTCGAGGTCGTCGGACCGTCCCGAAGCCGCGGCGCGGTCGAGCACGTCGGCCGGCGTGCGCGCCTCGGGCGGGCGCCAGGGCCTCGGCCAGCGCGGCCTCGGTGGGCGGGAAGCGCGGGGCGCCGATCTCCTCCCGCAGCCGCTCCGCCGCGGCCAGCAGGGACACCGCCTCCGCGTCGCCCGCGGCACCGCGCGCGAGCAGCCAGACGGCGACGTCCTCGAAGACGTGCGCGAGCGACCAGCGGTCGTCGTTCTCGGCGTACGCGTCGAGCGCCGGGAGGAAGTGTCCGGCCGCCTCGTCGAGCTGGCCGAGGTCGCGGGTGACGTTGCCGAGGTTGTGGCGGCCGACGGCACTCAGCCACCGGTCGCCGACCTCCTCGGCGAGGCGTGAGCCTCGACGAACCGCTCGAGGGCCTGCTGCAGGTCGCCGCGGACGGTCGCGAGCATGCCCATGTTGGTCTGGCGACACGCTCACGGCGCGACGGTCGTCCGAGCGCCCGGCGGCGCAGCGAGCCCCTCCTGGCCGAGCCGCTCGGCCTCGTCGAGGTCGCCCTCGTCCTCGGCGACCAGGGCCAGGTTGGTCAGCAGCGCCGCGACGCCCGCCTCGTCGCCGAGGCGTCTCGCGCACGGCCAGGCTGGCTTCGTACGCCGCCCGCGCCTGGTCGGGGTGACCCTGCTGGGAGGCGAGCGTGCCGCGCAGGTGGAGCACCCGCGCCCGGCCGGCCTCCTCGCCCACGTCGAGGAAGGCCGCCTCCGCGGCGGCCAGCTCGCTCTCGGCCTCGACGTAGCGCCCCTGCTTGCGGGCCAGCTCTGCCGCCGCTGTCCGCGCGCGGGCGATCCCGGCGGCGTCGGCGACCGCCTCGGCCGCCTCGCGGGCACGCGAGACCGCTTCCTCCGCGGCGGCCCAGTCGCCGCGGACCTCCAGCGACTCGCCGAGCTGGAGCAGGACACCGCTGCGCTCGTCGTCGTCGACGAGGGGCAGCACCTGCTCGAGGTAGGAGATCGCCGCCTCGTTGGCGTACGCCGACCGGGCGGCGTCGGCGGCCGCCAGGAGATAGCGCCGCTTCTTGGGCACGTCCTCGCTGCGCGAGTAGTGGTAGGCCAGCAGGTCGAGGTGCCGGTCAGGGCCGTCGGTCTCGCTCTCGAGGGCGTCGCCAACCTGGCCGTGGAGCAACGACCTCATGGCGAAGGGGATCGAGTCGTAGGCGACGTCGCGGGTGACGGCGTGGCCGAACGCGAAAGCCTTGTCGCGTGGGTCCTCGAGGTCGATCAGGCGCGTCGGCGTCAGCGAGACCAGGTCGTCGTGCACGACCTTCTCGGGTCCGAGGTCGGGGTAGGCCGCAGCCACCAGCGGCGAGCGGAAGGCGCGCCCGATCACACTGGCGACCTTGACCGCGCGGCGCTGGTTCTCGGGCTGGGCGTCGATGCGGCTGAGCACCAGGCTGTGCAGGCTGGGCGGCAGCTCGAGGGCGTCGGGGTCGACGCCGTCGTCGCCGCTGGCGTGAGCGAGCACGTAGTCGACGAGCTGCTCGAGGTAGAAGGCGTTCCCCTCCGCCCGCCCGACGACGGTCGCCACCAGCTCGGCGGTGGGCTCGCGCCCCGTCAGGGCCCGGTGGCGTTCGCCGACCAGCAGGGCCGACGCCTCGCGTGCGAGGCCCTCCAGGGCCAGGTCGGTCACGTGGTCCCCGCGGCCGACAGGCAGCCCGGCCAGGGGCGTCCCGTCGGGGCGGGTGGTGAGCACCAGCAGCACGCGGACGCCGCTCGCGGCCCGCGCCAGCCCTTCGAGGACGTCGCGGGAGAGGGGGTCCAGCCAGTGTGCGTCCTCGACGACGACGACCAGGCTGTCCTTCGCACTGGCCACGAGGAGCCTCCGGAGCAGGTCCTCCAGCGAGGCCTTGCGGAGCTCGCCGTCGAACGACGCCGTGAGGTCGCTGTCGGGCATCGCCAGGCCCAGCACGGGGCCGAGCAGGGGCGAGCGGGCGACGAGGGTGGGCTCGAGCCGCTCCACCGCTTCGGTCACGCGATCGGCGGTGGGCTCGTCGTCGAGGCCGAGCAGGTCCGCCCACACGTCGCGCCAGGCGGCGTACGCCGCCTCGGAGGCGATCGGCGTCGCCTCGCCGCGGGCGACGGTCACCCCGGCGGCCGTCAGCTCACCGACGAGCTCGTCGACCAGGCGGGACTTGCCAGTGCCGGCCTCGGCCTGCACGACGACGACCTGACCGCGACCGTCGTCGGCCGCCTGCCACAGCTCGTGGAGCCGGGCCAGCTCGGCTTCGCGGCCGACCATGGCGTTGAGGGCGGCGGGGCGACCGCCCGTACGGCGACGGGTCGAGCGGCCGCGGAGAGCGCGGACGCGCACCTCCTGCACGCGGCCCTTGACCGTGATGGAGGGCAGGTCGTCCCACTCGAACCGCTCACCGGTCTGCTCGGCGACGTCGCCGTGCACCCAGATGCCGTTCGCGGGCGCGCGGGTCATCAGCCGCGCCGCGAGGTTGACGGCATCGCCGAGGCAGCAGAAAGTGCGGCGCTCGTAGTGGCCGTAGGTGCCACTGCGCAGCCGGCCCGTGGCCACCCCGATCTGGACGTCCGTCACGGGGACCTCCTGCGGGATCTCGAGGAGCTTCAAGGCGCCCTCGCAGGCCCGCGTGGCGTCGTCCTCGTGCGCGAGCGGCGCGCCGAAGACGGCGTACAGGTAGGCGCCCTTGTCACCGATCGTGAGCTGGAGGACCGAGCCGCCCACCTCGTCGAGCGCGAGCTGCGCACGGGTGACGAAGTCGCCGAGCACCGTCGGCGCCTGGGGGTCGTGCTCGAAGTCGAGACCTCCGAACCGCACGAAGACCGGCACGGCCGGGCGCAGGTCGGCGAGGAACTCGCCGCGCCCGGCGACCAGGCGCTTCCACACAGGCGGCAGCAACCACTGGCGCGCGGTCTCCAACGGGAGCGCGGGCCACTCCTCGACGGCCTCGGGGACGGTCGGCGGGTCGACCAGCGCGTCGACGATCCCGACAGGTCCGGAGTCCCCCTCGCGGGTCTCGAGCAGGGTGACGCGGTCCCCGAGGGAGGCGAGAGCACCGGAGTCGAGCACGACCTCGCCGGCCTGCGACTTCGCCTCGGCCGCGGCCAGGGAGTCCATGAGTCGTCCGGCGAGCACGTCGATGAGCTGGACCTTGGGGTCACCCACGACGAAGCGGTGCACCTCGCCGACGGCGACCGCGACCTTGACCCCCAAGGTCACCGCGTTCCCGCCGGGCGTCGAGACCACACCGACCTCGTGCATGATCGACTGCATCGCCAGCCCGCAAGCCGTCGCGCGGCTGCCGTCGTCACCGTCGATCCACGCGGTCACGGCGTCACCACTGAAGTAGACGACGCTCCCGCGCCAGATGTGCAACGGCTCGAGCAGGGCCGCGAAGACGCGCTGGAGCGTCGCGGTCAGCTCCTCGGCGCCGCGGCGCCCGCCGAGCTCCCTGCGCGAGAGCCTCGGTCAGGGAGGTGAAGCCCGAGATGTCGACGAACATCGCCGCGCCGCGCGACTGGCGCGGCAGGTCCTCGCCCCGCGCCAGGGCGCGGCGACGGTCACCCGGTATGTAGGCCTGGGGATTGTCCCCTGGCAGCGGTGCAGGCATCCCGTCCCCTCGTCCGGCGGCCTTCGGTGCCTATCGTGTCATCCACCCCCGCCTGCCTTGCACCGTGACAGTTGCACGGTCACGATGGCGGACGTGCCACGCGCGATCTTCGACGACGAGCACGAGGCGTTCCGCGAGTCCGTCGGAGCGTTCCTCGACAAGGAGGTCGTGCCCTTCCACGACCAGTGGGAGCAGGACGGCATCGTCGACCGCGACGTCTGGGCCAAGGCCGGTGCGCAGGGCCTGCTGGGGCTGCAGCTCGACGAGGTGTACGGCGGCGGCGGGACGCCCGACTTCCGCTTCAACGCGGTGATCGGCGAGGAGATGACCCGGCGCGGCGTCTACGGGGCGGCGTTCACGCTGTTCAACGACATGATCGTGCCGTACCTCGCTGCCTGCGCCTCCGAGGAGCAGAAGCAGCGCTGGTTCCCCGGCCTCTGCTCGGGCGAGACGATCGCGGCCATCGCGATGAGCGAGCCTGGCGCCGGGTCGGACCTCCAGGGCATCCGCACGTCGGCGGTCGACGCCGGCGACCACTACGTGCTCAACGGCCAGAAGACCTTCATCTCCAACGGCATCCTCGCCGACCTGGTCGTCGTGGTGGCGCGGACCGACCCCGACGCCGGTCACCAGGGCATCTCTCTGCTCGTGGTCGAACGCGGCATGGAGGGTTTCGACCGCGGCCGCAACCTCGACAAGATCGGTCAGCACGCCCAGGACACCGCCGAGCTGTTCTTCTCCGACGTGCGTGTCCCGAAGGAGAACCTGCTCGGCGAGGCCGGGCACGGTTTCGTCCACCTGATGACCAACCTGTCCCAGGAACGGCTGTCGATGGCGGTGTCGGCGGCGACAGCGTGCGAGGTCGTGGTCGACCTGACGCTGTCCTACGCCAAGGAGCGCACGGCGTTCGGGCGCCCGATCGGGAAGTTCCAGCACAACCGTTTCGTGATCGCCGAGATGGCGACCGAGGCCCACATCGCGCGCGTCTTCGTCGACGACTGCATCGCCCGTCACGTGCGCGGCGAGCTCGACGCCAAGACCGCGTCGATGGCGAAGTACTGGGTGACCGAGCTGCAGAACAAGCTCGTCGACCGCGGCGTCCAGATGCACGGCGGCTACGGCTACATGACCGAGTACCCGATCGCCCGGGCCTGGGTGAACAGCCGGGTCGGGACCATCTACGGCGGCACCACCGAGATCCAGAAGGAGATCATCGGCCGGTCCCTGGGGCTGTGACCAGCGCGCGCTGGTCGAGGAAGGCGCGCAGCGCCTGTCACGAGACCCGGTGAGGTGACCGACGACCGTTACGCGGGTTTCGTGACGGGCACTGACGGCCCTCCTCAACCAGCGGCGGGAGCAATGTCACAATTCGGACTTCCCAAGCGTCGATTGACCGGGTCCCGATGAGTCCACGACCCTTTCAGGGTCTGCTCAGGGGATAACCCGATGAACCCTGTCCCCGCCTTGTGATGGAGTCTCCTCATGCATCGTCAGATCGCCGGCAAGCTCACCGGCAAAGTCACCAAGTGGATCGTCTTCGCGGCCTGGATCATCGTCTTCGTCGTAGCCAGCGGGTTCGCCGCCAAGCTCACGGACGTCCAGAACAACGAGGCCTCGTCCTGGCTCCCGGCCAGCGCCGAGTCCACCGAGGTCCTCGACGAGCTCTCGACTGCCGTGGACCCCAACGACATCCCCACCCTCGTCGTCTACGACCGCTCGTCCGGGCTCACCCAGGACGACCTCGCCGCGATGGATGAGCAGGCGGCCGAGATCGCCAAGATCGACGGCGTCACGTCGGCGGGAGTCCTCTCCCCGAACGTCGCCCAGCAGCAGGACCTCCCCGTCCAGCTGCTGTCCGAGGACGGCGAGGTCGGCTACCTCTACTTCGTCTTCAACTTCGGCGAGAACGGCTGGACCGACATCCCCGCCGCGGCCGACGAGGTCCGCGACATCGCCCAGATCGACGGCGTCACCGTGCACCTGGCCGGCTACGGCGGTCAGGCGGCCGACTCCGCCGAGGCCTTCGAGGGCATCGACACCAACCTGATCCTGGCCACGCTGCTGGTCGTGATCGTGATCCTGCTGCTCACCTACCGCAGCCCGACGCTGTGGCTGCTCCCGATCATCAGCGCCGTGTTCGCCTACATGACCTCGGCCGGCGTGGTCTACCTGCTGGCGAAGTACGCCGACCTCACCGTCAACGGACAGAGTCAGGCGATCCTCGGCATCCTGGTGATCGGCGCGGGCACCGACTACGCCTTGCTCCTGGTGGCGAGGTACCGCGAGGAGCTGCGCCGCCACGAGGACCGTCACGAGGCGATGGCGTTCGCGCTGCACCGCGCCGCCCCGGCGATCCTGGCCAGCTCCGCCACCGTGGTCGTCAGCATGCTCTGCCTGAGTTTCGCCGAGCTCAACTCCACCGCGGGCATGGGGCCGGTGCTGGCGGTCGGCATCTCGGTGACCTTCCTGGTGATGGTCACCCTGCTTCCCGCATTGCTGGTCATCTGC
Source organism: uncultured Actinomycetota bacterium (assembly GCA_963814935.1). Lineage (GTDB taxonomy): Bacteria > Actinomycetota > Actinomycetes > Propionibacteriales > Nocardioidaceae > Nocardioides. The sequence goes on from CAWFEZ010000014.1 coordinate 11,022, forward strand.
GGCCGCTGGATCTTCTGGCCCAAGCGCCCGGCGTTCGGCTCGCCCGAACCCACGAGCACCGGCTTCTGGGCCCGGGTCGGCAGCCGCATCGCTCCCAACCCCCGCAAGGTGTGGCTGATCACGGCCGGCCTGCTGGCGATCGCCTGCCTGGGCCTGTTCCGGCTCGACCCCTCCGGGCTCTCGACCGAAGACACCTACACCAAGGAGTTCGACTCGATCAAGGGTCAGCAGGTGCTCACCGAGCACGGCCTGGCCGACAGCTCCAACACCATCCAGGTGGTCGCCAACACCGATGCACTGCCCCAGGTGCAGGACGCACTCGCGGGGATCGAAGGTCTCGGCGAGGCCCGTCCGGCCCAGGACCTGGGCTCCGGGCGCTCCTACTTCGAGTCCACCATCAACGCCGACATCTCGTCCCCTGCCGCGTTCGACATCGTGGAGTCCTCCCGTGAGGCCGTCCACGAGGTCGACGGAGCCGATGCTCTGGTCGGTGGCGGCGCGGCGTTCTACCTCGACACCAAGGTCGCCTCCAACCGCGACAGCAAGGTGATCATCCCGATCGTCCTGGTCGTGGTGTTCCTGATCCTGATGGGCCTGCTGCGGGCCGTCGCGGCGCCGCTGATCCTGATCGGCACGGTGGTCTTGTCCTTCGGCGCGGCCCTGGGCATCTCGGCCCTGCTCTTCGAGTATGTCTTCGGCTTCGCCGGGTCCGATCCAGGCTTCCCGCTGTTCGCGTTCGTGTTCCTGGTCGCCCTGGGCATCGACTACAACATCTTCCTGATGACCCGGGTCCGTGAGGAGACGCAGACCTTCGGCACCCGGAGGGGCTCGCTGATCGCGCTCTCCTCCACGGGCGGCGTGATCACCTCAGCGGGCCTGGTGCTGGCGGCGACGTTCCTGGTGCTCGGCTCGATCCCGGTGGTGTTCCTCGCCGAGATCGGGGTCGCGGTCGCCCTCGGCGTGATGCTCGACACGTTGATCGTGAGGTCGGTGCTGGTCACGGCCATCAACCTCGACCTCGGCGCCAAGATCTGGTGGCCGAGCAAGCTCGACCGTGGCGACACCATCGGCGACCTTCCCGACGCCAAGCAGGAGGAGGCGCTGGTCCGCTGACGGATGCGTCGACTCCCCCACCCGCCTACCCTGAGGCGAGTGGGGGAGTCGATGTCCGGGGTCAGCGTGCTGCTCCGGCTGTGGGAGCAGTCAGGTCGGCGACTGCGCGAGCGCTGCCGTGGGCTCACCGACGAGGAGTTCTTCTGGGAGCCGGTGGCCGACTGCTGGAACATCCGCCCCGACGACACCCACGTCGGCGGCTGGTCCTACGAGTACGAGTTCGCCCCTGCCGATCCCGCTCCCCTGACCACCATCGGGTGGCGGCTGCAGCACCTCATCGCCGACAACCGCGTCTACTGGAACCACGCGTTCGGTGACGGCATGCTCACCTTCCTCGACCTGGTCGTCCCGCACACGGCAGAGTCCGCCCTGACGGAGTGGCGCCAGAGCCGGGTGCCGATCACGACGTGGCTGACCGACGCGACCGACGACGACCTGGCCGAGCTGCGACCCACGCACCTGCCCGACCGGCAGATGGCTGCGGGCGACCAGGTCCGCACGCTGGTCGACGAGCAGGTCCACCACGGCGCCGAGATCGCCCTGCTGCGCGACCTGTTCGCCCGCCCGCACGAGGACTTCCACTCCCGCCGCCCTCTCGACACCGATTCGTCAGCGGTCTGAGCGGGTCCTCGCCGCGCAGCGATCTCAGACGAATCGGTGTTCAGCGGCCGTCGAGGTGCACCGGCAGCGCCTCGACGCCGTACACGATCGAGCGGTCGTGGAACTTCAGCTCGCTGGGGTCGACCGCCAAGCGTGAGGTGGGGGAACCGGCGGGCCAGGGCGGGGTACGCCGCCCGCAGCTCCATCCGGGCCAGCTCGGCGCCCACGCAGCGGTGGAAGCCGTGGCCGAAGGCCAGGTGGGAGGCCGTCGCCTTCGAGTGGTCGAAGCCGCCGCGGTGGTAAGCGCGCGGGTCGCGGTTGGCGGCGGGCAGGTGGGCGAGGAGGACCGCGCCCTTCTTGATCTGCTGACCGCCGAGGACGACGTCGTGCTTGGCGAAGCGCGGGAAGGAGATCTGCACGACCGCGAGGTAGCGCAGCAGCTCGTCGACGATCGGGCCGACGGTGTCGTCCTCGGCGATCAGACGGCCCCAGACGTCGCGGCGCTCGAGGAGCACGGCGGTGCCCAGCGCGAGCATCGAGGCGCTGGTCTCGAGGCCGCCGGTGAAGGCGCCGTCGGCCAGGCCGGCCAGGTCGAAGTCGGTGATCTCGTCGCCGTGCTCGCGGATGATCTGGCCGATCAGGCCGGGGCCTGGGTCCAGGCGCTGGCGGGCGGTCTCCTCGAAGAGGAAGTGCCGCGACCCGGCCACCGCACCGACCGTGCCGACGCCGCCGCCGGTGACGTCGAAGCGGGCGCTGGCCATTCCGCGGAACTTCTCGCGCTCCTCGACCGGCAGCCCGAGCAGCTCGCAGATCACCAGGAACGGCACCGGGAAGGCGAAGGTCTGCGCCAGGTCGACGGGCTGGCCGCCGGCGCCGAGGCGCTCGGTCTCGTCGAGCTGGTCGCCGATGATGCGGTCGATGGCGGGCTTGAGCCGGGCCAGCCGGCGCATCGTGAACTCCGGCGTCAGCAGCTTGCGCAGCCGGGTGTGGTCGGGCGGGTCGGTGAACCCCAGGCCGCCGATGTCGCCGCTGTCGGCGTTGCCGGACTTGCCCATGTAGGGGCGGATGTCGGTGGAGTACGACGTCTGGTCGGCCAGCAGCTCGCGCGCCTCGGCGTCGCCGGTGACCAGCCAGACCTCGACCCCGAGGAAGGTGACGACCTTGGCGACCGGCCCCTTCTCCTCACGCAGCTCGCCGACGCGGTCGACGGGCTCCATGCCGTCCCGCTTCAGCGGCCAGGTGAGACGCTCGGGCACGCGGTCGAGCCGGGACAGGTCGATGCCCGGGCTGCGGGCGATGAGCGCGCGGCGTACCCGCGAACGCACCGCCTCCAGGACTAGCGCCACCACGACCCCCAGGGCCTCGGAATCTGCCGGACTGCCCGAATGGTACGACGCCCGCTCGCCCGATCGGGTGAGCCCGGGTGCTTATCGGGGGAGGTTCAGGGTTCGAGCTGCCTGCGGGCGGCTCCCGGCCTCCGGCGAGGAGCGCTCGTCGCCTCCTTGTCGGAGCCGCCCAGCTCGATCAGCCCCCGGGGCACCTCGATACGACATCGCGGCCCCGATGCTCGTGACAACCGCTCATCGAGCGTCAACAAGGTGCCGTCGAGCGCTTCTGCGAGCGCAACGTAGAAGGCGTCCCAGCCTCGGACGTTGTTCCGCAGGTCCCATGCCCTCGGGATGAGGCTGGTATGGGCGAATCGCTCTCCGGGCCACAGCTCGAGGTCTTCGATCGCCTGCCTCGCCGCGGTGTCGTCGAGGCGCCCGTCCAGGTGGTAGCGCCGGATGACATTGAGGGTCTCGACGTCCACCACGTGCGGTGCGGCATGGTCTTCGTCGTCCCGGAGGTATCGCTTGACCAGCTGGCCAACCGGTGTGCCGATGAGTGCCTCGAAGAGGCAGCCGGCGTCAACGACGAGCATCCGGCCAAGGTCCCCGGATCTCGTCCAGGGTTGCCACGACTTCCGAGCTGGTGATGTCGGACGTGCGCCGGCCGAGACGTTCGAGCCACTCGTTGACCGACGGGCGCGACGCCAGTCGGTTCGCCTCGCGCCTGAGCAGCTCAGGGACACTGAGGCCCGCTTCGGCAGCGCGAACGGACAAGGCGGCGTACACGTCGTCCGAGACGTCGCGGATCTGGATCGTCTTGCTCATGCCGCCATCATCTCATGCACACACGCATGACGCCATGCAGATGTGCATGGGGAGCGCGGACTACTCCCACTCGATCGTGCCCGGCGGCTTGGACGTGATGTCGAGGGTGACGCGGTTGATCTCGCGGACCTCGTTGGTGATGCGGGTGGAGATCTTCTCCAGCAGGTCGTAGGGCAGGCGGGCCCAGTCGGCGGTCATGGCGTCCTCGGACGTCACCGGACGCAGGACGACGGGGTGGCCGTAGGTGCGGCCGTCGCCCTGCACGCCGACCGAGCGCACGTCGGCCAGCAGCACGATCGGGAACTGCCAGATGTCGCGGTCGAGTCCGGCGGCCGTGAGCTCTTCGCGGGCGATGGCGTCGGCCTGGCGCAGGATGTCGAGGCGCTCCTCGGTGACCTCGCCGATGATGCGGATGCCGAGGCCGGGGCCGGGGAACGGCTGCCGCCAGACCATGGTGGGTGGGAGCCCGAGCTGCTCGCCGACGAGGCGCACCTCGTCCTTGAACAGCGTGCGCAGCGGCTCGACCAGCGCGAACTGGAGGTCGTCGGGCAGGCCGCCGACGTTGTGGTGGGACTTGATGTTGGAGGTGCCGGCTCCCCCGCCGCTCTCGACGACGTCGGGGTAGAGCGTGCCCTGGACGAGGTACGCCGTGTCCTGGGCGCCGCTGGCCAGGTCGCCGAACACCCGTACTTCGGCCGCCTCGAAGGTGCGGATGAACTCCCGGCCGATGATCTTGCGCTTCTCCTCGGGATCCACGATCCCTTCGAGCGCCCCGAGGAACTGGTCGCTGGCGTCGACCACGTCGAGGGTGTCGAAGACGGCCTCGAAGTCACGGCGTACCTGCTCGGTCTCGCCGAGCCGCATCATCCCGTGGTCGACGTAGACGCAGGTGAGCCGGTCGCCGATGGCGCGCTGCACGATCGCCGCCGCCACCGCGGAGTCGACGCCACCCGACAGCGCGCAGATCGCCCGGCCGTCGCCGATCTGGGCGCGGATGGCCTCGACCTGCTCCTCGACGATGTTGACCATCGTCCAGGTGGGCCGGCAGCCGGCGATCTCGAGCAGGAAGTGCTCGAGCACCTGCTGGCCGTGCTCGGTGTGCAGGACCTCCGGGTGCCACTGCACGCCCGCGAGGCCGCGGCCGACGTCCTCGAACGCCGCCACAGGCGTGGCCACGGTCGAGGCCAGCAGCGTGAATCCCTCGGGTGCCGCGGTGACGGAGTCGCCGTGGGACATCCAGACGTTGTGGTGGGCGGGCAGCCCGGCGAGCAGGGTGCCGGACTCGACCACGCTGACGGGGGTGCGGCCGTACTCGCGCGCGCCGGTCGGCGAGACCTCGCCCCCGAGCGACTGCGCCATGATCTGGAAGCCGTAGCACATGCCGAACACGGGCACGGACGCCTCGAAGAGCGATGCGTCGAGCCGCGGCGCACCGGGCTCGTAGACCGACGACGGCCCACCCGACAGCACGATCGCCTTGGGCTGGCGCGCCAGCATCTCGGCCACCGGCATGGTGTGCGGCACGATCTCGGAGTAGACCTTCGCCTCACGCACCCGCCGCGCGATCAGCTGGGCGTACTGGGCACCGAAGTCGACTACCAGGACCAGGTCGTGCTCCGACATGCGTCGAGCCTATCGAGCACCGCACGCGCCGGCAGGGCCCGGCCGGGGAGGGAGGGTCTGGCCGGGCCCTGCTTCGCCGAGTCAGAACAAGCCCTCCCCGGCACGGGTCGCGCGCCGATGAGCGGACGCACAAGCGGGAGACCCAGCCGTCCAACGAGGCTCCCGGGAGGGCGGTTACGGGTGTCCGAGCGCTTTGTTGGAGCGAGCTCCCCGGCGGGCCAGACAGAGGGAGCACGAGGAAATGGACGGAGCCGTCGGCACCGGGCCGCGGAGCGGCTGGGTGCGAGCCGTCTCGAAATCAGGATGGAAAGTCAGGTGATTTCCGCCAGCGGCAGCCGGAGCGCTGCCGGGAGCGGTCGGGGGCACCGCCGGCGAGGCGGGCGCGACCGGCGAGATCCGCTCGTACGCCGACCCCAACGGCGGTCGAGGGTCGGCGTCGCCCCGGTTGGGCCAGAAGGCCATCGCGCGCTCGGCCTGGGCGGTGATGGACAGCGATGGGTTGACGCCGAGGTTGGCCGAGATCGCGGAGCCGTCGACGACGTGCAGGCCGGGGTGGCCGAAGACCCGTTGGTAGGGGTCGATCACGCCGGACTCCGCCGAGGCGCCGATCGTGCAGCCGCCGATGAAGTGCGCGGTCATCGGGCGGTTGAAGGGCTCGCCGATGGTGCCGCCGGGGGTACCGCCCATCAGGTCGGCCATCCGCCGCGCGGCCTCGTTGCCGGCCGGGATCCACGTGGGGTTGGGCTCGCCGTGGCCCTGCCGCGACGAGAGCACCCACCGGCCGGCGCGGTTGCGCCGTAGGAACGTGGTGATCGAGTTGTCGCGGCTCTGCATGACCAGGACGATGACGGTGCGCTCCGACCAGTGCCGGAGGTCGTACAGCTCGAGCACGCGGCGCTTCTCCCGCCACAGCTCGCGCAGCCAGGTGCGCCAGCGGGGCCTGTCGTCCTCCGCGTCGGTGAGCACGGTCTGGAGCAGACACATCGCGTTGCTGCCCTTGCCGTACCTCACCGGCTCGATGTGGGTGTGCTCGTCGGGGTGGAACGAGGACGTGATCGCGACACCCTGGGTGTAGTCGACGGACGAGTCGGGCGCGATGGCGCCGAGGACCGACTCGGAGTTGGTGCGCGACAGCTCGCCGAGCCGGGCCGACACGTGCGGCAGGTGACCTTCGCGCTTCATCTGGTGCAGCAGTCTCTGGGTGCCGAGCGCCGAGGCGGAGAGGACGACCTGGTCGGCGGTCAGCACCCGGGTGGCGTCACGCTGGCGGACCTTGGCCTTGGTGTGGCGGACGTGGACGTCGTACCCGCCCCCCTCGCGTGGCGAGACCCGCGTGACGGTCGTCAGCGGCAGCACCTGGGCGCCGTTCTTCTCGGCGAGGTGCAGGTAGTTCTTCACCAGGGTGTTCTTGGCGTTGTGGCGGCAGCCGGTCATGCACTCGCCGCAGTTGCGGCAGGGGTTGCGATCGGGTCCCTCACCGCCGAAGTAGGGGTCCGGTACGACGTCGGCCGGCGCGGCCCCCGGCCCGCCGAAGAAGACGCCGACCGGCGTCGGCCCGAAGGTCTCCGCCACGCCCATCTGCGCCGCCACCTTGCGCATCACCTCGTCGGCCGGCGTGTGCAGCGGGTTGGGCGTGACCCCCAGCATCCGCTTGGCCTGGTCGTAGTACGGCGCCAGCTCGGCGCGCCAGTCGGTGATCTCGCGCCAGGCCGGGTCGTCGTAGAAGGCGGGCAACGGCTCGTAGAGCGTGTTGGCGTAGACCAGCGACCCGCCGCCGACTCCGGCTCCCGACAGGATGACGCAGTCCTTGAGGAGGTCGATGCGCTGGATGCCGTAACAGCCGATCTCCGGCCGGAACAGGAAGCGCTTGGTGTCGAACGACGTCGCCGCGTAGTCGTCGTCGGCGAACCGCGCACCCGCCTCGAGCACGCCGACCCGGTAGCCCTTCTCGGTCAGCCGCAGCGCGGTGACGGAGCCTCCGAAGCCCGAGCCGACGACCAGCACGTCGAAGTCGGCTCGCGGCATTAGGGGCGGCCGAGCTTCTTCATCAGGCGCAGGCTGCCGGTCATCAGCTTCGCGAAGGCGGCGTCGGACATGCCGAGCATCGGGGCGATGCGGACCAGGCGCTGGGTGCCCACCGACTGGGTGTCGGTGTAGCGGCGGATGCCCTCCGGGCCGTGACGCCGGCCGAGACCTGACTGCCGCATGCCACCCATCGGCGCGCCGACGCTGCCGAACGTCGCGCCGTACCCCTCGTTGACGTTGACCGTTCCGCACTTGATCTCACGCGCGATGGCGCGCGCTCGAGCCCCGTCCTGGGAGTAGATCGAGCCGTTCAACCCGTACTCCCCCTCGTTCGCGCGCGCGATCGCGTCAGCCTCGTCGTGGAAGCGGTAGACCGCGACCACCGGTCCGAACGTCTCGGCGCCGAAGCAGGCCATGTCGGGGGTGACGCCCTCGAGGATGGTCGGCTCGTAGAAGTACGGCGCCAGCTCCGGCCGCGCCCGGCCTCCGGTGAGCACCCGCGCACCCTTCGCGACCGCGTCGTCGACGTGGGCCTGGACGTTGGTGAGCTGCTGCTCGGAGATCAGGGGGCCCATGTCGTTGCCCCAGTCGAGCGTGGCGCCGAGCGTCATCGCCTCGGTGCGGGAGACGAACCTGGACGACGAACCTGTCGTAGACCTGGTCTGCGACGAACATCCGCTCGCTCGAGACGCACAGCTGGCCGGCGTTCGAGAACGAGGCCCTGACCGCGCCCTCGGCGGCCCTCTCGAGGTCGGCGTCACGGAGCACCAGGATCGGGTTCTTGCCGCCGAGCTCGAGCGAGCAGCCGATCAGCCGCTCCGCACAGCCTTCGGCGATGATGCGGCCGGTCGCCGTCGAGCCCGTGAAGCAGACGTAGTCGGCCTGCCGCACGAGCGCGCCACCCACCTCTCCCCCCGGACCGGCGACGACCTGCCACAGGTCGCGCGGGAACCCGGAGTCCTCGAGGAGCCGGGCGCCCAGCAGTGCGGTCAGCATGGTGTGCGCGTCGGGCTTGATGACCACCGCGTTACCGGCCATCAGGGCGGGGATGCCGTCGGACATCGCGAGCGTGAACGGGTAGTTCCAGGGCGAGATGATGCCGACCACGCCCTTCGGCAGGTGGTTCACGTCGATGCGCGTCAGCGCCGGGAACAGCCCTGGGCGGCGCTCGGAGTGGAGGTGGCGACCGGACGTGCGGGCGTAGTAGCGCGCCGTGAGCGCGACGTGGCCCAGCTCCTCGAAGCCGTGCTTGCGCGCCTTTCCGGACTCCCAGCCGATCACGTCCAGGATCTCGTCCTGACGGTCGAGCACGAGGTCGTGGAAACGCAGGAGGACCTCGGTCCGCTCCTCGAACGGGGTCCTGGCCCACGCGACCTGGGCCCGCCGCGCCCGGTGGAACGCCTCGGCCACGTCGGCCTCGCTCGACTGCGGGATGCTCGCCAGCGGCTGGCCGGTGAGCGGCGAGCTCACCGCGACCGACTCACCCGATGTCGAGACGACTCGCTGGGTCAGCGCGGCGGCGTACTCGGGCTCGAAGGCGAGCGTCGCGCCTGGGTGGTGCTCGGGGTCGTGTGGACCGGTGATCGTGGGGTCGGGCTGCCCGGCAGTCATACCAGCGAGCGTAGGCGACCCACACGCCGATTCGTCTGCGGATTGCTGCGAGATTTCACGCTCGGCGCCGCAGACGAATCGGCTCACGTAGGGTCCGAGGATGGAGCTGCCTCGCCGCGTCGCCGGCGCGCTCGGCCTCGTGGTGGTGGCGGGACTCCTCCCCGGCAGTCCCTCAGCCGCCGGCAGGGGCGCCGATGCCCGCGTCGTCCAGCCCCGGCGAGTGGACCAAGCCGCCGGGTGCGCCTCCGAGGGCGGCACCGGCGCCGTACGGGCGCCCAGGTTCGTCCGGCAGATCGCCACCGGGGAGACCGGCTGGTTCTCCTCGCCGGGCCTGGTCGACCTCGACGACGACGGCCGGCTGGAGATCGTCGCGCCGTTCTACTCCACGTTCGTGTTCGACGCGAAGGGCCGCCAGCTGGGCCGGGGCACGGCCAGCGAGGGCCGGGTCTATCCCCCGTCAGTGGTAGCCGACCTCGAGGGCGACGGCGTCACGGACATCGTGGTGGCCGGCAACGCGGGCACCGTGGCGGCGTACGAGTTCCGGGCCGGCACCCTGCACGTCAAGGCCGGCTGGCCGGCGTCGACGAACAGCGGCGGGCAGTCGCCGGAGGCACGCGGGCTCGCCGCCGCGGACCTCGACGGCGACGGGAGCGTCGAGGTCGTGGCGACGACGACCAACACCTCGCCCACCGGCGCCCAGGTGTTCGTCTTCGACGCGAACGGCGACCTGTTCCAGCCGGCGGGCGGCCACTCCCCCGCCTGGCCCCGCTACAACCAGCTCGCCGGGGCGGGCAACGACCTGAGCTTCAACCAGGTGGGCAACCACGGCTACGGCGCGTACGGCGAGAACGTCGCGATCGGCAACATCGACGACGACAGCGACCTGGAGATCATCACCACCTTCGACAACCACCAGATCAACGCCTTCAACCTCGACGGCACCTCGATCCTCGCCTCGCCCTGGTTCACCAACCGGCAGTCCGATGCCGAGGGCCGGAGGATGGGCTGGGGCCAGTTCATCCGCTGGGCCGATCCGCGGGTCGAGCGGCGTCACTACCACCTGCACACCGGCGCCTGGCCGAGCCCGGAGGACCAGACCTGGCTGCAGTGGACCGCGTCGCCGCCTGCGGTCGCCGACCTCGACGGCGACGGGCGCAACGAGGTCATCGGGCTCCCCAACGCCGAACGGCACATCCCCTACCGCACGGTGGCGCACGCGTTCATGGTGCTCGACGGCGCATACGGCGACGGGTCGCGGTCCGCGCGCCGTCACCGTGGCTTCGAGAAGCTGCCGATGTCGAACCACCCGGTCCACAGGCCCGACGGCGACTGGTACCCGCCCAGCGGCATCCCGGCGCCGACCGTCGTGGACATCGTCGGCGACGACCGGCCCGAGATCGTCGCCGCCCTGCCTGGCGGCAAGGTCTACGCGGTGGGACCCGACGGCGACCGGCTCTGGACCGCCGACTACGCACCGCGGCGCGCCAAGACGTTCGCCTCCGAGGTGGTCGCCGCCGACCTCAACAAGGACGGCAGGCCCGAGCTGGTCTTCGGCACCTACGCCCTGCAACGCAATGCGGGACGCCTGGTGGTGCTGTCGGCCAGGGGCAAGAAGCTCTCGGTCACGCGGCTGCGCCACCAAGGCCAGGACGGCAACGGCATCGGCGTGGCCGCCGCGCCGTCGATCGGCGACCTCACCGGCAACGGCACCCTCGAGATCGTGCTGACGACCTTCGACCACGGCGTCGACGTCTACACGGTCCCCGGCTCCGGCACCGGGTGCCTGCCCTGGCCGACCGGGCGTGGCAACGTCCTCCGCGACGGGACGGGGTCCGGCCACGGCGCGGTGACCTGCCTATCGTCTGTCGCCGCTCGGTAGGTCGACCTCGTCGGCGCCGGCCCGCACGGGCAGTGAGACCACCACGACGAGGTACTCCCAGACCTCGGCCTCGCCGCCAAGTCGAGGATCTGCGCCTCACCGCCTGGGTACACCTCCTGCTCTTGCACCTTGGCGAACGTCACCGACACGGGGCGACGTACACCCTGGTGTCGCAGCCGAAACGGGTGTCAGACGATGTCGGGCGCGCTGACCCGGGCCTCGTCGGCCTCCTGGTCGGTGAGCATGGTCTGGCTCTGGCGCTCGGCCTCGACGCGGCGCAGGTAGTGGTCGACCTCGTCGGCGGTGCGGGCGTCGTCCCAGCCGAGCTCGCCGGCCATCAGCCGGGCGGCCGGGCCGGCGGCGTGGACGCCGCGGTCGAAGGTCTCGATGGAGATGCGGGTACGCCGGGTGAGGACGTCGTCGAGGTGGCGCGCGCCCTCGTGGGTGACGGCGTACACGACCTCGGCGGCCAGGAACTCCTCCGCGCCCTCGAGCGGCTCGGCCAGCTCGGGACGGACGGCCAGCAGCGCAAGCACCTCGTCGACCAGACCGCCGTAGCGACCCAGCAGGTGGTCGATGCAGGCCACGCTGAGGCCGGCACGGCGGGACAGCAGCACCCGCTGGTTGGTCCGGGCCAGGAAGCCATCGGCGCCGGCCAGAGGGATGCGGTCGGTGATGCAGGCGCGCGCGTCGGGACGGCGACGTCGACGGCGTCCTTGGCCATCACCCGGTAGGTCGTGAGCTTGCCGCCCGCGATCATCACCAGGCCCGGGCACCGGCGCGACGACGGTGTGCTCGCGGAGATGCGCGAGGTCGGCTCACGGGCGCCGCGGACAGCGGGCGCAGCCCGGCGTAGACGCCCACGACGTCGTCGTGGTCGAGGGGCTCGCGCAGCAGCGTGTTGACGTGGGTGAGCAGGTAGTCGATGTCGGCGCGCGAGGCCGCGGGGTGGGCCTTGTCGAGGTTCCAGTCGGTGTCGGTCGTGCCGATGATCCAGTGCGCGCCCCACGGGATCACGAACAGCACCGAGGTCTCGGTGCGCGCGATCAGGCCGGCCTCGGAGCGGATGCGGTCGCGAGGGACGACGAGGTGGATGCCCTTGCTGGCCTGGACGTTGAGGGCGCCGCGGCCGCCGATCATCTCCTGGATCTCGTCGGTCCAGACGCCGGCAGCGTTGACGACGACCTTGGCCCGCACGTCGAGCTCGCGGCCGGACTCGAGGTCGACGGCGCGTACGCCCACCACCCGCTCGCCCTCGCGCAGGAAGCCGACCACGCGGGTCCGGGTGGCGACGTGGGCGCCATGGCTCGCGGCCGTGCGGGCGACGGCCAGCACGAGCCGGGCGTCGTCGACCTGGGCGTCGTAGTAGCGGATGGCGCCCTTGAGGTCCTCGGTGCGCAGGTCGGGCGCGATGCGCGCGACGCCCTTGCGGAACAGGTGGGCGTGCCTGGGCACGCCCATGTCGTACTTGCCCGCCATCGCCATGCCGTCGTACAGCAGGAGTCCCGCGCCGACGTAGGGGCGCTGCCACGTGTGGTGCAGCGGGTAGAGGAACGGCACCGGCCGGACCAGGTGCGGCGCGAGCCGGGTCAGCAGCAGGCCGCGCTCCTCGAGGGCCTCGCGCACCAGCCCGAAGTCGAACATCTCCAGGTAGCGCAGCCCGCCGTGGACCAGCTTGCTGCTGCGCGAGCTGGTGCCGGAGGCGAGGTCGCGCTGCTCGACCAGCCCGGTCGCCAGGCCCCGGGTCGCGGCGTCGAGGGCGGTGCCGGCTCCGACGATGCCGCCGCCGACGACGAGCACGTCGAGCTCGCCGTCGACCACCGTGGCAGACAGGGTGCCCAGTGCGGCCTCCCGTGCAGCGGGGCTGAGCGCACTGGCCTGGGTCACCTCTCATCCTGCCTGACGCGCTGCACGCGGGCGTGATACCCATGCTGCGAGCCGACGCCGAGGCCCCAGCGGGCGCGCCGGCCCCGATCATGACCCAAACGTGACATCGGGTCGGCACGGCCCGTCCTACGATGGGTCGACGCCCACCTCCAGGAGCCATGGCGAAGACTCGGGCCTGGTTCGGCCGCATCCTGTCCCCCACCGTCGCACTCGCCGCGCTGCTCCTCGTCGCCTCGACGGCGACGGCGACGGTCGCCGTCGTCAAGGTCACCGGAGCCGATGTCGCCAACGGCACCTTGACGGGGCGCGACCTGAAGGACGAAACCGTCCGCGGGCGCGACATCGCCGACCGCAGCGTGCGCCGACACGACCTCGCCAAGGGTGCGCTGGTCCCTGGCCCTGCCGGTCCCACGGGGCCCCAGGGCCCGGCCGGCGCGTCGGGTCGCCCGACGCCTGGGTCGAGGTCGGCGCCGACAGCGTGCTGTCACCCGAGAACGACCGCGTGGTCGCCGCGACGGTGGTGCTGCCCGCCGGCTCGTACCTCGTCACGGCGACCGCCGGCGTGGTCGACCCGTTCGAGAACGCTCCGATGGGCGGCAACGTCACGTGCTCGGTGCGCACGAGCGGCGGCCAGGTCCTCGCCGAGTCCGTGCCGACCCCGGCGGAGTTCGACAACGCGAGCACCGGCCGGATCCATCTCGAGGTGGGACACGTGTCTGCCGCGAGCACCACCCTGGAGCTGTTCTGCCTCCAGGGCATCGGCAACGTCGGCGTGATGCGACCGACGTTGACCGCCCTCGCCGTTGGGGCTCTGCACAGCTGAACCTGTCGTTAGGCTGACGGCCGACACGGGAGGACCCATCCGCACGTACGCCGGCTTCGGGCTGGTCACCAGCCTGACCCTGGCGGTGACCGCTCTCGGGACGCCGTGGTCGCTGGTCGAGCGCGACGACGGACCCGTGCGGGACAGCTTGGTGACCGTTGGTTTCGACACAGGCGCTAGCGCGCCTTCCTCAACCAGCGGTGGCGCTAGCGCGCCTTCCTCAACCAACGTAGCACTACGCGCCTTCCTCAACCAGCGGTGGCACTATCGCGCCTTCCTCAACCAGCGACGGTCGGCGCGAGGTCACCGTGGTCCTGAACGGCGACCTGCTCTGGCACGACACCGTGTGGCAGAGCGCGGCGGCCGACGCTGAGACACGTGCTGGCCGCACGGGCAGGGGCCGTGCGTTCGACTTCGACCCGATGTTCGCCGCACTGCGGCCGATGATCGAGGCGGCCGACCTCGCGGTGTGCCACGAGGAGGTGCCGTTCGCGGCGCCGGGGGCGGCGTACCAGAGCTACCCGGTGTTCGCCGCGCCGCCCGAGATCGCGCGGTGGATCGGCTCGATGGGCTGGGACCTGTGCACCACCGCGTCCAACCACGCGGTAGACCAGGGGTACGACGGCCTGGTGCGCACCGCCGACCTGCTCGAGCGCGCGGGCGTCGGTCACGTCGGTACCTTCCGCACCGCCGCCGAGCGCCGCAGGCCCGTCATCCACACCACCGACGACGGGGTGCGGATCGCCGTGGTCGGGGGCACCTACAGCCTCAACGGGTTCCCGCTACCGGAGGGCCGCGAGTGGTCGGTGTCGATGTGGGACGCCCGCAACCTGATCGCGCAGGCGCGGGCGGCGCGCCGGGCCGGCGCCGACATCGTGATCGTGAAGTACCACGGCGGCAGCGAGTACGTCGCGATGCCCAACGCCGAGCAGGTCGCGCTGGCCCGCGCGCTGACCGCCTCGCCGTACGTCGACCTGGTCGTCGGCGAGCACGCCCATGTCGTGCAACCGATCACCAAGGTCAACGGCAAGTGGGTCGTCTACGGCATGGGCAACGCCATCGCGCAGAACGAGACGTCGAGGCCGCGCGCCTACGAGGGCATCGCCGTAGGTTTTCCTTCCGCGAGAGCGGTCACGGTGCGGCGCGACGCTTCGTGGTCGACCATGCGGAGTACGTGCCGACGTACTGGAACCACTTCTCGTCCGGCCGTCCGATCCGCATCCAGCGGGTCGTACGCGCCCTGAGTCGCGGGATAGCCAGCAACGGGCAGAGCACGACGCGGTTGCGCGAGGCCCTGCTGGCGACCAGGGCTGCGGTCGACCTGCTGGGACATGCGCGAGGCTTGGAGGAACGATGAGGCGGTTGCTGGGACTGCTGCTGGTCTCGGCAACCCTCACCACCGCGCTGATCGTTGGCGCACCCGCCCAGGCGTGCGCCTGCGGTGGCGTCGTCGACCAGCCGGGCGGTGACACCTCCGTCAGCTCCGAGCGGGCAGTGGTCGTCTGGGACGGCAAGCTGGAGACGATCATGCTCCGGCTGAGCACCCGTTCGGAGGCCGTCAACGCGGGCCTGCTCGTGCCCACGCCGACCCCCGCCAACGTCGAGCTCGGCGACGAACAGGTCTTCACCGACCTCGCCGACGTGATCGCGCCGCGCACCGAGGAGCGCTGGCACCTGTTCGGCCCGCCGCTGCTCCTCGGCGACGGCGGCGGCGACGGGACCTCGGCCGGCGGCCCGGGCGGTGCCGGCGTCGAGGTGCTCGGCACCGTCGACCTCGGCCCGCTGCGCGCGACCACGCTGTCGGCGGCCGACGCCGGAGCGCTCGACTCCTGGCTCCAGGACAACGGCTTCCAGACCTCGGCGGCCCTGACGAGCACGGTCCAGCCCTACGTCGACGAGAACTGGAGCTTCGTCGCCGTCCAGCTCAACGCCGTCGGTCAGCCGCTCGCCGGCGACCTGCCGCCGATCACGATGACCTTCGCCAGCGACGAGGCCGTCTATCCGATGCGTATGTCGTCGGCCGCCGAGGAGACCCAGCAGCCGGTGGTCTACGTGCTGGCCGACCACCGGATGTACCGCACCGACGCTGTCGCCTCCGGGTCCACGCGTCCCGACATCGCCTTCGCCGGCCGCGTCTCCCCCGGCGAGGTCGCCTCTGCGACGCTCAAGGAGTGGCTGGCCACCTCGCCGTACCTGACCGTCACCTCGCAGTGGCTCCCCGACCCGAGCCAGATCGTCACCGACTTCACCTTCGCGCGATCGCCTGACGACACGCCGTTCCAGCAGGTCATCTACGACGACACCTACTTCCTCCCGGGCGACGTCGGAGCGTTGCTGATCGCGCTGCTCCTCGGCGGCGCGATCTGGCTTGCGGTGCGGCTCCTGCGACGCCGTCCAGCCCCCGCGCTGGTCGAGGAGGTCCGTCAGGCCCGTCACGAGACCACCGCTGGTTGAGGAAGGCGCGCTAGCGCCTGCCACGAGACCCGGTGAGACGGATGCACTCCCGTTCCGGGGTTTCGTGACGGGCCCCTTGAGATGGACCCAGCGTCCCTCCTCAACCAGCGGTTGAGCGAGCCAACGTCACACGGTCAGAACCGCTTGACGAACTCCGCGGAGACCTCGATCGGACGGAAGCCCATCTTGTCGTTGATGGCGACCATGTGGTCGTTGGTCTCGGCGTTCTGGGTGCTGACGAGGGTCAGGTCACCGCGGGCCGACTGTACGGCGCGCAGGTTGACCGCCTTCGTGGCCAGACCGAGCTGGTGGCCGCGGTGATCGCGGTGCACGAAGGTGCCCCACTGGTAGACGTGCGTGCTCTCCCCCAGCGGCATGGCCAGCGTGGAATACGCGACCACCTCGCGGTCCGGGGTGAGGGCCACGGTCTCGTAGCGGGCCCGACCCATCGCCGCCGTGCCCTCCAGCATCTCGGTGTAGCGCTGCGGGGTGATGACCTCCTCCTCGAAGTCGACGGCGCCGGTCGGCGCGTCCACCGCGAGCTGGCCGATCACCATGCACAGCGACTCCAGCATGTCATCGGGCACCGCACCGACGAAGGTCTCGATGACGTAGCCCTGGTGGCGCGTGGCGGCCTCGTCGACCCACTCCTGGACCAGCGCGTCCGGCACCGGCAGCTCCAGGTGGCGGACCACCTCGTAGAGCGAGAGCTCGTAGCCGCACGCCTCGGCGAAGCGACGGTACGGATGGTCGTCACGACCCTCGTAGGGCAGGTGGGAGGCGCTCATGACCAGCGATCGGCCGTCGTCCTTGACGACCTGCTCGAGCCGCTCGACCATCGCCCGGCCGATGCCGCGGCGCCGGTCGGGCAGGTCGACGCTCAGGTCGAAGAACGCCTTGTCGGTGTTGTCGAGCAGGAACGTCCACAACGTCGGCGTGGGCCACCATGCGGTCGTCGTCGTACGCCGCGAACAGCTGCTGTCGCTCGCCGCTGTCGGGGGAGCGGTAGGCGCCGAGAAACTCGGAGAAGCTCCAGAAGGGCGCGTGCTCCCGGCCGTGCAGCTCCGAGCGCCGGCCGAGGTCGTAGAACTCACGCATCAGGGCGTCGTCCGCCAGGGCAACGTCGTCGAGAGCGCGAATGTCCACGACAGGCCAGGCTACGGACAGGAGCGCGTTCAGCCGAACGGTTTTAGAGGCGGACCCGCTCGCCGAGCGAGTCGCGGTGGTCGGCGAGCATCGTGTGGCGGGCGCGCGTGGCCTCGACGAGCTCGGTGTCGAGGTCGGCGACGGCTACTCCCGGCTCGCCACCGAGTCGGACCAGCGGCCGGCCCTCGGGATCGTAGACCGCCGAGCCGCCGCTGAAGTCACGCGACCCACAACGTCCGGTCAGGCCGGCGAAGACGACGTACATGCCGTTCTCGACGGCCCTGGCCGCGTAGTAGAGGTCGCGGCGGTGCTCCCCGCCGGCGAAGTACGCCGAGGAGCTCAGGTAGGCGACCGCGCCGTCCTCGGCGGCGGCGCGGGCATGCTCGGGGAAGCACCCGTCGTAGCAGATCGAGAGACCCAGCTCGACGCCGTCGACGCGGATCGAGGCGCCGTGGTCGCCGGGGGTGAAGTGCTTCTTCTCCTCGCCGTCGAGGTGCTGCTTGTCGTAGGGCACGTCGACGGCGCCGTCGGGCTGGACGACGACACTGGAGATCGTCTTGACGCGCCGGTCACCGATCTGGGCCTCCAGGGCGCTGCTGGCGACCACCACGGCACCGGTGTCGCGGGCAGCGTCGCGGAGCGGGTCCAGCGGCAGGTCGGCCAGGCCTGGTAGCCGGCCGGCGAAGACGTCGATGTCGTAGCCGGTCAGGAACGTCTCCGGCAGGACGACGACCCGGGCGCCGCGGTCGGCAGCCTCGCGGACCAGCCCGGCCGCCGTACGGACGTTGGTCTCGAGATTGCCGGCCACGGCCTCGGCCTGAGCCGCGGCGACCCTGACGATCACGGAGCGATCACAGGACGACGACCTCGATCCGCTGGAACTCCTTGAGCTCGGTGTAGCCGGTCGTGGCCATGGCGCGGCGCAGGGCACCGACGAGGTTCATGGTCCCGTCGGCCACGCGGGACGGGCCGAAGAGGATCTCCTCGAGCGTGCCGACCGTGCCGATCTCGACGCGCTGCCCGCGCGGCAGGGCCGGGTGGTGGGCCTCGGCTCCCCAGTGGAAGCCGCGCCCGGGCGCATCGGCGGCGCGGGCGAACGGCGATCCGACCATCACCGCGTCGGCGCCGCACGCGATGGCCTTGGCGATGTCACCGGACTTGCCGATCGACCCGTCGGCGATGACGTGGACGTAACGCCCTCCCGACTCGTCCATGTAGTCCCGCCGGGCAGCGGCCACGTCGGCGACGGCGCTGGCCATGGGTACGGCGACCCCGAGGACGGTCCGCGTCGTGTGGGCGGCACCGCCGCCGAAGCCGACGAGGACGCCGGCCGCGCCGGTGCGCATCAGGTGCAGCGCCGCCTGGTAGGTCGCGCACCCGCCGACGATGACGGGGACGTCGAGCTCGTAGATGAACTCCTTGAGGTTCAGCGGCTCGGCCTGGCTGCTGACGTGCTCCGCGCTCACGGTGGTGCCGCGGATCACGAACATGTCGACACCCGCGTCGACCACGGTCTTGGCGAACTGCTTGGTGTGCTGGGGTGAGAGGCTCCCGGCGACGGTGACCCCGCCGTCTCGGATCTCCTTGAGCCGGGCGCTGATCAGCGCGGGCTTGATCGGCTCGGTGTAGATCTCCTGGAGCCGGTGGGTCGCCTCGATGCCCTGCAGCTCGGCCACCTCGGCGAGCAACGGCTCGGGCTCGTCGTAGCGCGTCCAGAGGCCCTCCAGGTTGAGCACGCCGAGGCCGCCGTACTTGCCGAGCGCGATCGCCGTCTCGGGCGACATGACGGAGTCCATCGGCGCAGCCAGGATCGGCAGCTCGAAGCGGTAGGCGTCGATCTGCCAGGCGACGCTGACCTCCTCCGGGTCGCGTGTACGCCGCGACGGGACGACGGCGATGTCGTCGAAGGAGTACGCCCGGCGCGCCCGCTTGGCCTTGCCGATCTCGATCTCGGTCACCGGCGAAGCCTATCGGCGCCTACCCTCGGTGGTTGAGGTGCGAGGCCGGCCACGGCCGAGCCTCGAAACCACTCGCGCCGGCATCAGGTGGTTTCGAGGCTCGGTCGCTAGCGCTCCTCACACCTCAACCACCGAAACGAACGTTCAGTCGGGCTTGAAGCAGACCATGAAGTGGTTGCCGGCCCTCCACTCCTCGTCCGACGGGCCGTCGAAGGCGTAGCGGTTGGAGTTGGTGAGCCTCGCGCACCGTCGGCCCTGCTTGAGGTACTCCTCCCTCGAGGATGCCCGCCGGTCCAGCTTGTACGCCGCCTTCGCACGGAACTTGTGCGACATCTGGCACGAGGTGTCGTTGAGAGCCTTGCCGACCAGGCACCGGGCGTACTTGTCGTCGAGCGGCAAGCCGCCCAGCGCGACCGAGGTCGGCAGCTTGCCGAGCCCGCTCGTGCCCTTGTGCAGCCCGACATCGCAGCGCGCCCAGCGGGCGCCCTGCGCGCGTTCGTCCTTGGTCGGGATGAACCACCACAGGTCGTACGACGACATCTCGGCCAGCTTGGCGCTGCCGAGTACGTCGTAGAGGGCCTCGTAGCAGGACACGACGATGCGCGAGTACACCGCGGTCCACCTCACCGGCTTGGAGAGCCGCTTCACCTTGATGGTCATCAGGGTGTGGGGCGCGTCGCACGGGACCGCATCCTGGGTGACGGAGGCCTTGTTGGCCTGCCTGGTGGTCAGGTCGTAGCACAGCCCGACGGCGGGTTCGTGGTAGCCGGGACCGGCGAGCTGCTGGGCCGCCGGCGGGGTGGCCTCGGACACCGACGGGACCAGCCCGATGCCGAGGCAGAGCGAGAACAGCAGGGCGAGCACACGTGACCGGGTCACCGGGTCTCCTCACCGCAGCGAGGGACGGGCGCCCTGACGGCTCCCCCGAGCCAAGCCTCGTTGCTTGTTCGGCAAACTAGTGAGCCCCACCCGACGTAGGGACCCTCCCTGAGGGTGGGCTCTAGCTAGGGTCGAGGTCATGCCAGCGAGCAACGCCAAGCGGCAGGAGCTGATCGTCGCGACGCTCAGCGCAGCGTTCGAGCCGCTGATGAAGGCGGACCCCGACGGCTTCCGCACGAAGTTCCGCAAGATGGCAGCCGACCCGTTCGCCTTCTACCGCGGCAGCGCGTGCGTCTTCTACGCCGATATGTCGCGCCGGAAGGACCGACGGGCGGACGACCGCACGAGTCGCGTGTGGATCCACGGCGACCTGCACGCCGAGAACTTCGGCACCTACATGAACTCCGAGGGCGTCCTGGTCTTCGACGTCAACGACTTCGACGAGGCCTACCTCGGTCACTTCAGCTGGGACCTGCGGCGCTTCCTGGCCAGCCTGGCGCTGATGGGCTGGCAGAAGGCCTTGCCGGAGGACGACATCCGGTCGCTGTCACGCACGTACCTCGACGCCTACGTCGACCAGGTGCGTCACTACGTCAAGGTCGAGGAGGACGAGGCGTTCGCGCTGCGCCTCGACAACACCGAGGGCGCGGTTCAGCAGGTGCTGGTGACGGCCCGCATGTGCACCAGGATCGAGATGCTGGACGAGATGACCGAGGTCGTCGACCACGAGCGCCGGTTCGTCCGGGGTACCGGTGTGCGAGAGCTGAGCAAGACCGAGCGCGGCAAGGTCGAGCGTGCGTTCAAGCGCTACCTGAAGACGCTGTCCGACTCCAAGCGCCAGCAGCAAGCGGTCTTCTACGACATCAAGGACATCGTGGGCAGGTCCGGGTTCGGCGTCGGCTCGGCCGGCCTGCCGGCGTACAACATCTTGATCGAGGGCTTCAACCAGGCCCTCGAGAACGACGTGGTGCTCTCGATGAAGCAGGCCAACATCCCGGCCGTGAGTCGCATCGTCGACCACGAGCGCGCCAGTGACTTCTTCGAGAACGAGGGGCATCGCACCGTCGTCAGCCAGCGGGAGCTCCAGGTGCACACCGACCCGTTCCTGGGCTGGACCACCGTCGACAAGGTGGGGTACGTCGTCGACGAGGTGTCGCCGTACGAGGCCGACCTCGACTGGGGCGAGATCACCGAGCCCGAGGAGATCGAGCCGGTCGTCGAGCTGCTGGGCCGCGCGACGGCCAAGGTCCACTGCGTCTCCGACGAGGACAGCGACGAGGACCTCGTCGACTTCCAGACCGAGGAGGCGATCATCGAGGCGATCGACGAGGATCCGGACGGGTTCGTCGACGAGCTCGTCGACTTCGGCGTCGACTACGCGGAGAAGACCCGCAAGGACCACGCCCTGTTCGTCGACGCCTTCCGGGCCGGCAAGTTCGACCTGGTCTCCGCCGTCGGCTAGCCGGCCAGGAACGAGAGCCGGACCTCGCGGTCGGGATTGTCGACGTTGAGGTCGACCAGGCAGATCGACTGCCAGGTGCCCAGAGCGAGACGCCCCTGGATCACGGGCACGGTCGCGTACGGCGGCACGAGCGCCGGCATCACGTGTGACCGGCCGTGCCCCGGCGAGCCGTGCCGGTGCCGCCACCGGTCGTCGGCCGGCAGCAGGTCAGCCAGCGCAGCCAGGAGGTCGTCGTCCGACCCGGCCCCGGTCTCGAGGATCGCGATCCCGGCCGTGGCGTGCGGGACGAAGACGTGGAGCAGCCCGTCATCCTTGCCGTCCACGAACTCGGCGCAGTGTCGGGTGAGGTCGAGGACGGTCTCGCTGCGGCCGGTGTGGACGTCGAGGGTCTGGGAGTCCATGCGGCCATCCTCCCGCTGCTTGCCGCTGGTCGAGGAGGTTGCGCTAGCAACCGTCACGAGACCCGGTGAGAGGACTGCTCTCCTCTCCGGGGTTTCGTGACAGGCGCTAGCGCGCCTTCCTCAACCAGCGACGCTGCTACCGCCCGCTGTAGTTGGGGGCCTCGACGGTCATCTGCACGTCGTGGGGGTGGGACTCGGCGAGGGAGGCCTGGGTGATGCGGACGAACCGGCCCTTCTCCTGGAGCTCGGGGATGGTGCGCGCGCCGGCGTAGAACATCGACTGGGTGAGGCCGCCGACCAGCTGGTGAGCGACGGCGGACAGCGGGCCGCGGTAGGCGACCTGGCCCTCGATGCCCTCGGGCACGATCTTGTCGTCGCTGGTGACCTCGGCCTGGAAGTAGCGGTCCTTGGAGTAGGACTTCTTGCCTCGGCTGGACATCGCGCCCAGCGAGCCCATCCCGCGGAACGCCTTGAACTGCTTGCCGTTGACGAAGATCAGCTCACCCGGAGCCTCCTCGCAACCAGCCAGCAGCGAGCCGACCATCACCGAGTCGGCGCCGGCGACCAGGGCCTTGGCGATGTCGCCGGAGTACTTCAGGCCGCCGTCGGCGACCACGGGGACGCCCGCGGCCTTGCAGGCGAGAGCGGCTTCGTAGACCGCCGTGATCTGCGGGACCCCGACGCCGGTCACCACGCGGGTGGTGCAGATCGCGCCCGGACCGACGCCCACCTTGACCGCGTCGGCGCCCGCGTCGACGAACGCCTGGGCGCCCTCGCGGGTGGCGACGTTGCCGCCGATGACCTGGACGTGCCTGGTGGCCGGGTCGCTCTTGAGCCGCTGGACCATGTCGAGCAGCATCCGGACGTAGCCGTGGGCGGTGTCGGCGACGAGCACGTCGACGCCCGCGTCGATGAGAGTGGTGGCGCGCTGCCAGGCGTCTCCGAAGTAACCGATGGCCGCGCCGACAAGCAGGCGTCCGTGGGCGTCGTAGGACGCATCGGGGAACTGCTCGCCCTTGACGAAGTCCTTGACCGTGATCAGCCCGCTGAGGTGACCCTGCTCGTCGATCAGGGGCAGCCGCTCGCGCTTGTGCTGGCGGAGCAGCCGGGTGGCCTCGTCGCGGCCGATGCCGACCGGGCCGGTGATGAGCGGCATCGGCGTCATCACCTCGTCGACCTTGGTGGTCGCCCACTCCGCGACGGGCGTGAAGCGCAGGTCGCGGTTGGTGATGATGCCGAGCAGCCGGTTGTCGGCGTCGACGACGGGGAGCCCGGAGACGCGGTACTCGCCGCAGATGCGGTCGAGGTCCTCGAGCGTCTGGTCGGGGCCGATGGTGACCGGGTTGGAGATGATGCCGGTCTGGGTCCTCTTGACCAGGTCGACCTGGTAGGCCTGGTCCTCGACCGAGAGGTTGCGGTGGAGCACGCCGATGCCGCCCTCGCGGGCCATCGCGATGGCCATCCGGCTCTCGGTGACGGTGTCCATCGCGGCGCTGACGAGCGGCGCCTTGAGGCTGATCTCGCGCGTCAGGCGGGTGGTGGTGTCGATGTCGGACGGCGCCAGGTCGGAGAACCCGGGCAGCAGCAGGACGTCGTCGTAGGTGAGGCCGAGGGTGGCGAACTTCTCGGGAACGCCCTCATTGCTGGGGTTCAGGCTGGTCATCGTGGGGCTGAGGGACCTTTCGCGCGGGGACCGAGCGGTCAGTCTACCGGCGCCCTCCCTACGGACCGGCGGTCCGCGCCTGGTGTGGCACGGTCCGCCGGGCCGTTGGGGATCCGGGTCACATCACGACGACGTACGAGCCCGACGTGTTGACGCTCACCGCGCAGCGCTGGGACGTGGTCTTCGGCGACCCGCACGCGAGGTCGCCGGAGGTGTTCGACGACAGGATCGCGGAGCCGAGCACCTGACCGGTGTCACGCACCGACCAGGTGACCTTGGCGACGACGCGGTAGGCCTCGGGAAGGAAGCCGTTGAGAATCCGCGGAGTGAACTGCTGGGACGCGATGTCCGTGCCGCCGGTGAGCGGAACGCGGATGTAGCCGAGCCCCTCGGGGTCCTCTCGGTCCTGGATCACCGTGTAGAGGCCCGCTGAAGGGAACTTGGAGTCGACCGCGTTCCAGCGCATGTCCGGCCCCGTGATGTTCGAGGCCCTCTGCAGGTACCACTCGACCTGCACGAACTGCGCCTCACCCGAGGACGGAAGAGGATTCACGTGCAGCGCAGCGGTGTTGAAGGTGTACTTGATCTGGCTGCCCACGACCCGGGTCGCCGTCAGCAGCGGCAGCTGTCCGCTCGTGTTCGCGATGACTCGCACCGATCCCGAGCCGGTGCCAGTCGTGGTGGCGTTGGCCGAGGGCATCGGCCCGCTGATGAGCGCCGTCACCACGACGGCCAGCAAGAGGCCCCACATGGCGGCAGCCGCGCGGGTCGCGCGGATGGACTGCAGGGCGTAGGTGAATTGGTTCATGTCGGTCTCTTTTCCGTGAGCGGGTTCCCGATGGGGTTCCCTGGTTGGAAGACCGAGGATGAGGCTGTCGCAGGACCGTGTTCCATCCGCGCCATGACAGAGTTACCGGCCAGTACACAACCCGGGTACAAGGTCCCGCCGGTAGGCGGCGCTGCATTTCAGCGGCCCGGCGTGCCCCTCCACTTCCGGCCGAGGTAGGCGAGGTCCTTGGCGACGTCGTCGCGGTAGGAGGTGTACTTCTGGTCGAACGGCGTGCGCGCATGGAAGGCGACCAGCTGCGGCGCGCTGACGAAGACCAGACGCCCCGATGCCGAGCTGAAGAAGTCGCGGTGGTCGACCATCCGGATGTTCTCGTCGTAGGGCACCTCGCGCAGCCGGTCGGTGCGGGCGACGTAGACCTGCGGTCCCTTCATCACCACCGGCAGCCCGCCGATGGCGTCGCCAGGGGGCCGAAGTGGAGCCAGGTGGCCGGGGAACAGCTCACGCTCGTCGCCGTAGGGCCAGGTGTACCAGCGCGGCAGCTCGATGAGGGTCGCGCAGACCGCGTCGGCCTCGGGGTGCTCCTCGAGGAAGGCGACAGCTCCGGCGAGGTCGGTGCCGGCGGTCATCACCACGTCGTCGTCGGTGACCATCACGTACGGCGTCGTGACGGCCGCGATGGCGGCGTTGCGGCCGACGGCCACCCCGGAGTTGAACGGCAGGCCGAGCACGGTGGTCCGGCCGTCGGGGGCTGCCATCGGCTCCGGCGAGTCGTCGGCGAGCACGATCCGGCCGGTGAAGGCACGACGGGTGGTGCGCACGAAGCGCCGCGCCGTGGCCGGCCTCAAGAAGGTCTTCGCCGTGACGGTGAGCCGCTCGGCCAGCCAGTCGTCCTGCTCGCGGTCACGACGTACCTTGAGCCGGTCGAGGGCTGCGACGGCGCCGAGCTGGCTCCGGACGGTGGCGCGGTGGGCCAACCGCAATGGGGCGCCGTACGGGCCCAGCATCAGCCTCTTGGCACGCTCGACCCGGCTCACGCCAGGCATCGTCGCACGCGATCAGCGATGCAGCGCGGCCAACGGGATCCGCACGGTGAGCCGGTCGCCAGACATCCTGATCCGGCCACGGAGGCCGGCTGCCAGCACCATCGGCAGCACGGCCTTGTTGTCGGCATGCGTGGTGAGCACCAGCTCGGCAGCGTTGCGAGCAGCGGCCACCCTCACCGCCTCGGCCATCAGGCGACCGCCGATGCCCTGTCGCCGCCAGGCCGGGACGACCGAGAGCTCCAGCACGCAGGCGTCGGGCTCGTCGAGGGCGGGTGAGACCGTCGCGCTGCCGACCACCTGCCCGTGAACCACGGCCCGCACCTCGCGCGCCGTCGACGACGAGCTCCACACGGTCCCCCGCGCCGGTGGGAGTCGCCGTCGACGGCGCGAGGGGCGCTGCCCGGGTCAGCACGTCGTCGACCAACGACGCGAGCGCCGCCGCCCGGGTGTGCTCGGTGGCGGTGAACGGCGCCCCGCGGCGTACCTGGACGAGCAGCGACGCGACCGTCACCTCCAGCACGTCGAGCGTGCCGCCCCCCGTGGGCGGCTCCGCCTCGGCGTCGAACAACCGGGCGAGCACATCCGGGAAGCTCGCCGGCGACGCCAGCACGGCGGCGGCCGCCTGCACGTAACGAGTCGGCTGGTCGGCCAGGGCCGCCTCGGTGCAGGGCATCACGCTGACCGCTTCGCCGTGGGCACGCTCGACGAGAGCCTGGACGTCGGCCGGCCCCCAGCCCTCGGGTGTGTCGAGCACCAGCTCGTCGGTCACGAGGGCCACTCCAGGGAAGATCTGGAACCCCAGGATGTTGACGCCGCTCGCCCCGCACTCGGTGGCCAGCGCCGCCAGGGCGCCCGGCCGGTCCGGGAGGGTCGCGCGCACTCGCCACAACATGCCCCGATGGTGCGTGCAGCCCGGTAACGACCGAGGTACGGGCATGTTTCGCGCGTGCAAACTTACCGACCGGCTGCGACCAGCCAGCCGAACACCCGCTCGCCCGTGGCGTCGACCGGCAGCTCCGGGTGCCACTGGACGCCGAGCACCGGCCAGTCGTCGCGGCCGGCCCACTCGACCGCCTCGACGACGCCGTCGTCGGCCCGGGCGGTCACCCGCCAGCACGGGCCGGGCTCGTCGACCGCCTGGTGGTGCAGCGAGCTCACGTGGGCGCGGGGACCGAGCAGGTCGCTGACCAGGGTCCCCGGCGCGAGACGCACGGGATGGCCGACGTCGGGGAGACGCGTGCCCGTCGAGGTGGGCGACGAGGGTTCCGCCGAAGGCGACCACGAGCACCTGCAGGCCGCGGCACACCCCGAGCAGCGGTACGCCGGCAGCCGCGGCGGCGTGGACCAGAGCGACCTCGTCGTCGTCGCGCGACCGGTCGACGTCCAGCGCCGCCGCGGTGTCGCCGCCGTAGCAGGCGGGGTCCACGTCGGCGCCGCCGGTGAGGACGAGGGCGTCGACCAGGTCGAGCAGGTCGACGGCCCGGCCGGCCGGGAGGACCAACGGCCGCCCGCCCGCGGCGGCGCACCCGGTCGACGTACGCGCGGGGGGTGCCGGTGACGTCGAGCTCGACGTGCGGTCGCGGGACGACGTAACGGTGTCCGACGATCCCGACGACCGGGCCGGGCGCGTCGACTCATGCGACGGCGACGATCGCGGTGACCCCGAGCGCGACGCCGGTGACGTAGGTGCCCATCGCGCCGATGTCCCGGACGGGGCCGTGAGAGGCCAGCGTCTTGGCGCGTCAGCATGCCGACGGCGTGCAGGTAGCGCGACCACGACGGCGGCGACGGCCAGCGCGTCCAGCCACCAGCCGTCGCTGAGCGATGGCGCAGACCAGGAGAAGCACGATGAGCGTCGGCACGTACTCGGCCGCGTTGCCGTGGGCGCGGATGCGCGATGAACATGCCGGTCGGCGGGGTCGGTCGGCATCTGGTTGCCGGTGCCGCCGCGGATCGCGCGGTGCCGGGTGACGTTGGCGCCCGAGCAGGAACAGCAGGATGCCGAGCAGGGCGATGCAGACGACGGTGACGGTGCTCAAGTCCATGACGAGGACCCCTTCCTTCGAGTGATGAGCTTGGCGGTGGAGCAGGCGGCGCATCGATCGCGCCGCTGAGGTCGGTGCCCAGCAGGGCGTCGGTCTTGTGCATGCCGCCGGGGCAGGTCACGTTGACCTCGATCAGCCGGCCGGCGATCACGTCGAGCCCGGCGAGGGCGATGCCGTTGGCGGCCAGCAGCGGCCCGAGGGCGGCGACGATCGCCAGGTCGTCGGCGTCGACCTCGGCGGCACGCGACCGGCGGGCCGATCCGGAAGTCGGCGGACGACGGGCCGGCGCAGCACGGCGCCGGCGATCTCGCCGTCGACGAGGAACAGCCGCTTGTTGCCGCGCTCGACGTCGGCGAGGTACGCCTGCGCGATCACGTGCCGGGTGCCGCCGCGGGTGGCGGACTCGGCCAGCGGACACCGCGGCGTCGTCGTCGCGGAGCAGCCACACGTCGAGCCCGGCGAAGCCGTCGACCGGCTTGACCACGGCAGCACCGGCCCGGCCGACGAGCGCACGTACGACGCTCGGGTCGGCGGTGACGACGGTCTCGGGGCACAGGTGCGGGAACCGCAGCGCGACCAGCTTCTCGTGCAGCGCACGGATGCCGGCCGGGCGGTTGGCCACCCGGCCGCCGCAGGTCTCGACGAGGTCGAGCAGGTACGTCGTGTGGAGGTAGCGCGCGTCGACCGGCGGGTCGATGCGCAGCAGCGTCACGTCGACCTGCGTCGCGACGTCGATGGTGCGCCGCTCGACCACGTCGAACCACGGCGACCGGACCACCCAACGGTGGTCGTCGCCACGGTGTCGCGGCGCCAGCCACAGCCGCTCGGCGCGCGCGATGACCCGCCGCCCACGACGGCGAGATCCTCGGGCTCGCAGGCCCAGACCTCGCGCGCCGAGGTCCTGCGTGGCGGCCATCAGCCCGATGCTGGCGTCGATGTCGGGGTGCAGCCCGGCGAGCGGGTCGACGACGAACAGGACGCCGTTCATGCCGCACCTCCGCGTCGCGCTGGCTCAGCGCGACGAGCTCGAGGCCGCGGGCTGCCACGTCGCCGCTGCCGTGCGCGGCGTCGTACCAGTGCTGGTCGAGCCGCGAGGCCTCCCCCGCCACCAGGCGGAGCGCGGCGGCACGCACGTCGTCGTCGTGCACGAGCGCGGCCAGGACCTCGACGAGAGCGCCGATCGCGTCGTCCTCCTGCACGTCCGGGAAGCGCACCTCGAGGTAGCGGCCGCGCGGGCGGACCGGCGGGAACAGCGTCGTCAGGTGCCGCCGCGTCCGTGTCGACGAACGGCACGGCTCCCGCGGCGAAGGACGGCGTACGCCGCCACCGGGTCGTCGCCGACCAGCAGCCGGCCGTCGAACGCCGTCCGCGCCGGGTCGACCGCCAGCCAGGTGGCCAGCCGCGACGCTCGGGCCGGCGCTCCGCGCGAACGCTGCGGCGAGGAACGGCCCGGCGAGGTTGAGCAGCCGCCACTGCTCGAGCCCGGCACGCCCGGGCCACCAGTCGAGGCAGACCTGGGTCGAGGCGGTGCGCCGCATCATCACGCCGGCCGGCGGGGCCGATGCTGTCGAAGTGGCGCTGCATGGCGACGTAGCGCGGTGACAGCAGCTGGAGCGGCACCTCGGCCTCGGGCCGTGGGTCGACCGGGCCGGCCTCGAGCCGGATCCCGGCGGCCGCGCAGTCGGCGCGCAGGGCCGCGAGGTCGGCCCTCATCTGCCGGCCCAGCGCCGACGGCCCGGAGGCGCAGGGACCGGCTCAGCTCGACCTGCCCGCCCGGCTCGAACCCGACGTACGGCGCGTAGCCGGCGCCGGCCACGGCCGCGCGTACCCGCTCGATCGGCGACGGCAGCCCGGTCACGAGCGTCGGCGGCGAGCAGCTCGTGCTCGACCGCGACGCGCGGTCGTCCGCGCCTGTCGGCCGGCCGGCTGCGGGAAGAGCTCGGTCACCAGGGGGAGGAAGCGCTCGGCGTTCATGACAGACTCCTGATACTGTAAGGATTCCTGTCGATATATTGGAAGGAATCCTTACCAATGTCAAGAGGGCTTGCGCAGACCGGATCGCAAGCCGCTGATCGCCCTGGTCGACCGCGCCAACCGGGCGTTGCAGGCCGACATGGTGCGGAGCGCCCACCGCGCAGGGCACACCGAGGTCAAGCCGGCTCACAACGCGGTGTTCGCGACGCTTCCGCGCCGGAGGGCGCGCGGACGGTCGGACATGGCTGCCGCGCGCCGGGATCACGCGACAGTCGATGGGCGAGGTGGTCCGCGAGATGGTCGAGCTCGGCCTCCTCGAGATGGTGCCGGACCCCGCCGACGGCCGGGCGAAGCTGGTCCGCTACACCGACGCCGGCATCGCGGAGGCACACCAGGACTGGCTACGGGCACATCCTCGCGCTGGAGCAGCGGCTTCACCGACGAGCTCGGCGAGGACTTCGAGGCCACCCGTCGCGTGCTGGAGCGGGTGGTGGCGGTCCTCGGCGCCGACGGCCAGGACTGAGCGCCGTCCGCCGAGTCGGCACATCTTCACCCCGAAATGAGCGCCGAGTCGGCGCATCTTCGGTGAAGATGCGCCGACTCGGCGCCTGTTCTGGGATGAAGTTGTGCCGACTCGGGAATGGATCAGTGGCCGTGACCGTGGCCGTGACCGGCCGCGGGGGCTTCCTCCTGCTCGGGCTTCTCGACGACCAGGGTCTCGGTCGTCAGCAGCATGCCGGCGATCGAGGTGGCGTTGACCAGCGCGGAGCGGGTCACCTTGACCGGGTCGATGAC
This sequence comes from uncultured Actinomycetota bacterium, assembly GCA_963814935.1. GTDB lineage: Bacteria > Actinomycetota > Actinomycetes > Propionibacteriales > Nocardioidaceae > Nocardioides. Next base: position 41,346 of record CAWFEZ010000014.1, read on the forward strand.
GCCCTGGGCGACCAGGTCGCCGTACTCGCTGGTGGCGGCGTTGTAGCCGGTGCCGACGCCCGCCTCGCGGACCTTGTCGACGATGACGTGGCCGTTCTCGCCGCCGTTCTCGGCGATCCAGCGCAGCGGCTGGTCGAGCGCCTTGCGAACGACGCGAACGCCGGTGGCCTCGTCGTCGGTGAGGCCGAGGTCGTCGCTGAGGACCGAGGCCGCGTGGATGAGGGCCGAGCCGCCTCCGGCGACGATGCCCTCCTCGATCGCGGCGCGGGTCGCGGAGACGGCGTCCTCGATGCGGTGCTTCTTCTCCTTCAGCTCCACCTCGGTGGCGGCGCCGACCTTGATCACGCACACGCCGCCGGCCAGCTTGGCGAGGCGCTCCTGGAGCTTCTCGCGGTCCCAGTCGGAGTCGGTGTTCTCGATCTCGTTCTTGATCTGGTTGACCCGGCCCTCGACCTCGGCCTTGTCGCCACCACCGTCGACGATCGTGGTGTTGTCCTTGGTGATCACCACGCGGCGGGCCTTGCCCAGCACGTCGAGACCGACCTGGTCGAGCTTGAGCCCGACCTCGGGGGCCACGACCTGACCGCCGGTCAGGGTCGCGATGTCCTGCATCATCGCCTTGCGGCGGTCGCCGAACGCGGGGGCCTTGACCGCCACGGCGGTGAAGGTGCCGCGGATCTTGTTCACGACCAGGGTCGAGAGGGCCTCGCCGTCGACGTCCTCGGCCAGGATGAACAGCGGCTTGCCGGACTGGATGACCTTCTCCAGCAGCGGGAGGATGTCGGCGATCGCCGAGATCTTGCCCTGGTGCAGCAGGATGTAGGGGTCGTCGAGGACGGCCTCCATGCGCTCGGGGTCGGTCACGAAGTACGCCGAGATGTAGCCCTTGTCGAACTGCATCCCCTCGGTGAACTCCAGCTCGGTGCCCATGGTGTTGGACTCCTCGACGGTGATCACGCCGTCCTTGCCGACCTTGTCGAAGGACTCGGCCAGCAGCTCGCCGATCAGCGAGTCGCGGCTGGAGATGGTGGCCACCGAGGCCATGTCCTCCTTGGTCTCCACCTCGCGGGCGGCCTCGCGCAGCGCGTCGCCGACCGCCTCGGCAGCGGCGTCCATGCCGCGCTTGAGGCTCATCGGGTTGGCGCCGGCGGCCACGGCGCGCAGGCCCTCGTGGACCATCGCCTGGGCGAGCACCGTCGCGGTCGTCGTACCGTCGCCGGCGACGTCGTTGGTCTTGGTGGCCACCTCCTTGGTGAGCTGGGCACCGAGGTTCTCGAACGGGTCGTCGAGCTCCACCTCGCGGGCGACCGTGACACCGTCGTTGGTGATCGTGGGGGCGCCCCACTTCTTGTCGAGCACGACGTAGCGGCCCTTGGGGCCGAGGGTCACCTTGACCGTGTCGGCCAGGGCGTCGACGCCGCGCTCGAGCGAGCGGCGAGCGGTCTCGTCGAACTCCAGGATCTTGGGCATGTCACTCCTTCAGAGTGCTTGTGGTGCAGGAAGCGAACGGGTCGTGCCCCCAGCGGTGCGCTCTAGCGCACGCTCAGGGACACGACCCGATCAGGTGAGTCAGGAGACGACGGCGAGGACGTCGCGCGCCGAGAGGATGAGGTACTCCTCGCCGGAGTACTTGACCTCGGTGCCGCCGTACTTGCTGTAGATGACCTTGTCGCCGACCGCGACGTCGAGCGGGACGCGGTTGCCGTTGTCGTCGATGCGACCCGGACCGATCGCCAGGACCTCGCCCTCCTGGGGCTTCTCCTTGGCCGTGTCGGGGATGACCAGGCCGGACGCCGTGGTCTGCTCCGCGTCGAGCGGCTTCACGACGATGCGGTCCTCGAGGGGCTTGATGTTGACCGACACGATGTCGACCTCCACGCTTCTGAGTTGATCTGGACGGGTGGGACCCAGGCTGGTTCAGCCGAGGATCCCGGACGTTTGAGCCTGCTCAGAGGTACGCCGTCGCGGGGGTCGTACGTCGTCGCAAGCGCTGGCATTCTCAGGTCGAGAGTGCCAACGCCGACGTTAGCACTCCCCCTGGGCGAGTGCCAGGGTGGCCCGGGCGGACACCAGCCCACGGCTTCAACAGCCTCGCCGTCCACGTCCCGGAGCTGCACGAGTCGGTGGTCGTCGCCGTCAACGAGAACGTCCGGGGGTCGGTGATCGAGGCGATCGCGATCGCGGCCCTCTGCGGTTGACGGCACGCGACCTCGCGCCACTGCGAGGATGGCGGCCGTGGACCTCGACGCCTTCGCCTGGCTGCTGACCGACGAGGGTCAGGCCGTGCTGGCCCGGGCCGTCGAGGCGGCCGGTCAGGACGGGTACGACGAGCTGGCGGTCCAGGCCCAGCTGCGGCGTACGACGACGGCCGAGCGGGTTGCCACGGCGATCGGCCAGGCCGAGCTGCGGCGCCGCGCGGTGCCGAAGTTCGGCGAGCTGGCGGAGCGGATGTACTTCACCCACGACGGGCTCGAGCAGGCCACCAGGCACTCGGTGGCCACCCACCGGGCCGGCCGGTTGCAGGCCGCGGTCACCCAGAGCGCCATCGACCTGGGCTGCGGCATCGGTGGCGACCTCGTCGCCTTCGCGCGCGCGGGGATCACCACTGCCGGGGTCGACCTCGACCCGGTGCGCGTGGCGGTCGCCCGCGCCAACCTCGCGGCGCTCGAGCTCGCCGGCGCGGTCCAGGAGGCCGACGCGACGCAGGTCGACCCCTCGCCGTTCGACGTCGCCTTCGCCGACCCCGCCCGCCGCAGCGGCCGCGGCCGCACCTTCAACGTCGAGGAGTGGGCGCCGCCGTGGTCGTTCGTGGAGGGGCTGCTGCGCGGCAACGCCTGCGTCAAGGTCGCGCCCGGCATCCCCCACGCCCTGGTCCCCCACGGCGTCGAGGCCGAGTGGGTCAGCGACCGCGGCGAGGTCAAGGAGGCCGCGCTGTGGTCGGGCCGGCTGGCCACGGTGACGCGGCGGGCGACCGTGATCGGGGACGGCGGGCTGGCCACCCTGACCGACGAGGACGACCCCGGTGCCGCGACGGTCGGGGTCGGCGACGTCGGCCGCTACCTCTACGAGCCCGACGGTGCGGTCATCCGGGCGGGGTTGGTGACCGCGGTGGCGGCGGGTGTCAACGGCCGCCTGCTCGACCACAAGATCGCCTACGTGACCTCGGACGAGTCGTTCCACACGCCGTTCGCGCGGTCCTACCGGGTCGTCGAGGAGCTGCCCTACCGGGAGAAGCAGCTGCGCGCCGCGCTGCGAGCGCGCGGCATCGGCATCCTGACCATCAAGAAGCGGGGCGTCGACGTCTCGCCGGAGCAGCTGCGCAGACGGCTGGACCTGCACGGCGAAGGCAGCGCGACCCTGGTCCTGACCCGGAGGTCAGGCGCAGGGGTCGCGCTGCTGGTCGAACCGTTCTGAGGCTCTTGCGGCGTCAGTCGGTGATGTTGCAGGGAGTCGCGACGCAGTTGGACTGGGTCGGCGGGCAGGTGACGATGCCGTCGTCGCCGACGCCGGAGTCGTGCGGCCACAGGTGAGGCTGGTCCTTCAACGGCGACGACCCGCCAGTGCCGCAGACGTCGCCGGTCACCTGGCCGTTGGCACAGCCGGTGAACAGCTCGCCGCCGATCGGTAGTTGAAGTACATCACGACCGAGTCCGTCGAGCTCTCGCCGAAGTCAGGCGCGTCGACGTAGACGCACGCTGTCGAGTTGGGCAAGCAGGGTGAAGCTGTGGTTGCGCCTCGCCGACGAACGCGATGCGACAGTCGTCACCGACCAGCATCTTGAGGACCGTCACGGTGTTGCCGTCGATGGCGCCGGTGGCCTTGAAGCAGAAGGTGAAGTGGTAGGCCTTGTCGTTCTGCCCCTCGCCAGGGTGCTTGCACGCGACGCCGCACTGGCTGGCGACGACGGGCGGCTCGGATGCCGCAAAAGCAGGAGCTGCGGTAGGCAACGGCGGCGATCGGCGCCGACCAGGCCACGCCGCGCGTGACTGTTCGCCTCGAGATGCGAGTCCCCCCGGACTTCGTCGACGCAGGCGTGTTCTTGGAATCCATTGTTACCCCCCCGGATCACATGGTGAAGTCACACCATAGACCGGCGAGGCTCGCGAGGGAAATGGCGTATCCCCAGGGCGTCGCGGTGGGCTGGACCACTTGGTTTCCGTTGCCCTGGGGGCGTATCAGCAACGGACTTCGTATCTCCGCGGTTCCTTTACCTACGTTTACGTCGAACCTGGGGAAAGCCCGACGTTCAGCAGCCTGTTCGCGGTATCCCGGGCACCCTCACCGGCAGCCGTCCGGGCGCGGTCCGGTCTCCGACGAGGAAGGCCACCAGTGCGTCCATGGCGCCGGGCGTCGCGCCGTACGTCGCCAGCCGGACGGGTGCGTCGGTGCGCGTCAGCACGTCCGGCCGGTCGAGAGCGACGACGACACCGGCCCGCGGTGGCCGGCCGACGACCCGGCCTGGGAGCAGGGCGATGCGTACGCCGCGCTTGCCGACCGAGAGCCCCGTCGCTGCGCGGCGGCCCGGAACGCCGCCACGGCGTCGGCGGGTCCGGTGACGCGCACGCGTCCGCCCACGAGCCGGCCGGAGCACGGCCCCGCAACCGAGGTCAGCGCTGCCGACGACAGCCTCGCCGAGACGCCCCAGGACGCGCCGAGGGCAGCCGGCCGGACGTCGCTGTGGGCGACGTGGAGCATCAGCGCGACCATCCGGGTCGCAGCCTCGTCCAGCCGCGAGCTGAGCATCCGGCGGTCGCGGACGGCGGCGATGATGCCGTCCACGAGCGGCGCCGGCGTCCGCGGGCATCAGCACGACGTCGACACCTGCGTTGACCGCACGAACCGCGGCCTTGGCCGGCCCGTAGTGCTCGGTCACCGCACCCATCGACAACGAGTCGGTGAGCACCAGGCCGCGGAAGCCGAGCTCCTCGCGCAGCAGCCCGTCGACCACCAGGCGCGAGAGCGACGACGGAACGCCGGGGTCGACCGCCCGCACGTCGAGGTGTCCGACCATGACGGCCGACGCGCCGGCGGCGATCCCGCGCCGGAAAGGCACCAGGTCGGTACGCCGCAGCTCGGCGAGTGACTTCCCCAGCACCGGCAGGGCCTGATGGCTGTCCACGGTGACCGAGCCGTGGCCCGGGAAGTGCTTGAGGGTGCCGATCACGCCCGCCGACGCGATCCCCTGCTCGGCCGCGACGACCTGCTCGGCGGCCAGCCGCGGGTAGCCGGACGCCGACCGGGTGCCGATCACCGGGTCGGCAGGTCCCCGCGTCACGTCGGCCACCGGAGCCAGCACCGAGGTGAACCCCAGGCCGCGCATCTCCCTCGCGCCCGCGGCCGCCGCGCGGCCGGTCAGCGCGGGGTCGTGCGCCGCACCGGCAGACATGAACGCCGGGAACCGGGTCGCGGCGTCGCGCACCCGCACGACCGTGCCGCCCTCCTGGTCGACCCCGATGAACGCCGGGTAGCCACGGCCCCGGACCACTCGTTGCACCGACGCGTTGACGGCCTGGATCTGCCCGCTCGAGGTGATGTTCTCGGCGACCGGGACGACGCCGCCGAGGTGAAGCCGCCGCACCAGCCGGGCCGGTGATCCGGTCCCGCGGTAGCCGGCCACGACCACCTGACCGGCCCGCTGCGCCAGCGTCATCCGCTCGACGAGCTCGCGGGCGCGGCGTACTTCGCCTTGGGTCGGTCCCCATCCCGTCGGCTCGTGGGCACGCCTCGCGTGCTCGTCACGGGTCGGCGGGCGCTCGACGCCCGGGCCGGCGGCACCGTGGGCGACGGTCGGCGGCACCGCGGCGCCACCGGCCACCGCGATGAGCAGGGTGACGCACAGGCCCGCGACGCCGGTCAGGGGGCGAGGCACGCCAGCCAGTGTCTCAACGTGGGGCGGGATCACGAGGCGGAACCCCCTGTTCGGCCCGGTCGGCGGGCAGCCCCATCACCTGGACGCCCTCTCCCAGCAGCCGCGACGGTGGTCCACCCCCGGGAGCGGTACAGCCGGACCGCGGGGTCCGTCTCGTCGGCCGACGTCGAGAGCAGTGCCACCCGCTGGCCGCGGTCGGCCACCAGCAGGTCGAGGAGGCGGCCGCCGATGCCCTGGCCGCGCGCAGCCGGCGCCGTCGCGAGCTCGACGACCTCGAGGTGCCCGCCGACCCACGCGTCGCCGACCGCCCGCCAGCTGGCTTGGTCGGCCGTGTCGCCGAACACCGCGTCGTAGAGCGTCCACACCGCGTCGGCGTGGTGGTCGGCGGCTTCCGCGTCGTGCCTCTCGAAGGCGGTCACCCGTCCATCCAAGGGGGTCCATGGTCACGACGGATCACACCCCAGGCCCTTCGCGGGTATGCTCCGCGGGTACGTGAGCCGACGAGGTACGGAGCCTGTGGGGGGCGAGGTCGGCTGGACAAGGACCTGATGAACGGAATGCAGGCGATCGACCCACACTCGGGCTCCCAGTCGACCGCGGAGTCGACTCTCCGTCGACCGGGGAACCGGCGCACGGAACCGCTGCCGCCCAGCTGCTGCTCCATGCCCAGCAGGTGGCAGACGAGCTGCGCGGCCAGGCCGAGCAGCAGGCCGCTGAGGCGACCGCGCTGGCCCAGATGCTCGAGGCCGAGGCGCGCCGCCTCCACGACCAGGCCACCGCCGACCACGACGCCGCGGCCCGGGCGCTCGCGATGGCCGAGTCCCGGCTCGCCGACGCCTCTCAGGAGGCACGCCAGTCGATCGCCGATGCCGGCGAGCAGGTCCGGATGCTGCTGGAGGCCGCAGAGTCCCAGCGCCACCGCATCGTCGGCGAGGCCACCGAGTCCGCCGAGCGCGACCGCGCCGCCGCGGCCGAGGAGCTGGCCCGGACCCGCGCCGAGGCCGAGCGGCTGAGCCTGGAGACCCGGCTCGAGGCTGACCGACGCGTCGCCACGACCGGGGCGATGACCCTCCGGCTGCTCACCATCGCCACCGTCGCGATGCGCCAGCAGCAGCTCGAGACCGTCAGGGCCGCCGAGGAGCTGCGGATCTCCGCCGAGGAGGACGCCGCCGCGGTGCGCGCCGAGGCCGCGCAGGAGGCCGAGGCGCTCCGCAAGGACGCCGACACCCACGCCCACACCGTGCTCGCCGACGCCGAGCACGTGCGCGCCCACGCGCACTCCGCCGCGGACGAGGTGCTGCGCGCGGCCCGCGCCGAGGCCGCCCAGGCCATCGCGGCCGCCGAGGAGCAGACGGCGTGGACGCAGGAGACCATGCAGGCCCTGCTGGCCACGGCGGAGCAGGAGGCCGAGCGGCTGCGGGCCGAGGGTCGCGCCGAGGGTGCCCTGCACCTGGCGGCCAGCCGCCGCCGGCTCCAGAAGGTGGTGCACCGCGTCACCGACCGGCTGCGCGAGGACCGGGCGGCTGCCGAGCGCGACGCCCAGGAGCTCAGCGGCGTGGCCACCGGACTGGTCGCCACGGCCGAGGCCGACGCCGCCCGCATCCGCGACGACGCCGAGGAGGCCTCGCGCGCGATGATCGCCACGGCCGAGGACGAGGCCAGCCTCGTTCACGAGCGCGCTCAGCGCCGCGAGGAGGAGACCGAGTCGAGCACCCGCCTGCTGCGCCAGCAGGTCGCCGACGAGGTCGTCCGCAACCAGCAGGCCGCCCAGGACGAGCTGCGGCAGGCCCGGCAGGAGGCCGCCGAGCACCTCGCGGCGGCGCGCACCGAGGCCGACGAGCTGCGCAGCAAGGCCCGCGCCGTCCTCGACGATGCCCGCGCCGAGGCCGCCGTCCTGACCAAGCGCCGCGACGAGATCGCCGCCGAGCTCGAAGGGCTCTCCGGCGTCATCCAGGCCCTGGCCGTCCCCAATGAAGCGACCAATGAAGCCCCCAGTGAACCGACCGGCGATGCGCCCACCGATTCCGCCCCCGAGGAGAAGGAAGCACCCCGATGACCGACACCCCCCAGTTCCGAGTGGTCCTGCGCGGCTACGAGCCCGCGCAGGTCGACCAGCGCATGCAGCAGCTCGCGGCACAGGCCGACGAGGCCCGCGCCCAGGCCGAGCAGCTGGCCGAGCGGGTCCGCGGGCTCGAGCAGCAGAGCCACGACGCCGCCGGCGCCAGCGAGGCGGCCGGCCCCGCGTCGTACGAGCACCTCGGTGAGCGCGTCGCGCAGATCCTCAGCCTGGCCGAGGAGGAGGCCCAGGAGCTGCTCGAGCGCGGCCGCTCTCTGCTCGACGACGAGCGCCAGCAGGTTGCCGACGTGGTGTCGCGCCAGCACAGCGACGCCGACAAGTACGCCGACCAGACCCGCACCGACGCCGAGACCGAGGCCGCACGCGTGCTCGAGGACGCGCGTCGCAACGCCGACGACCGGCTCGACGCCGCCGAGCGCGACGCGGCGGCCCGCATGCAGGAGGCCGAGGCGGTCTACGAGCAGCAGCGCGCCAAGTCCGCTCAGGCGGCAGCCGACTTCGAGACCACCCTCGCGCGTCGCCGCAGCGCGGCCGAGGAGGACTTCAACACCCAGATGCAGGAGGCCCGCCAGCGGCTCGCCGAGCTCGAGGCCCACATCGACGAGACCCGGACCAACGCCGACAAGATGAACGACGAGATGATGCGCGAGAACCGCCGCCTCGTCGAGGAGGCCGAGAGGCAGGCCGCCAGCATCGTCGGCGAAGCCCGTGCGCAGGCCGCCCGCGTCCGCTCGGACTCCGAACGCGAGCTCGCCGCCGCCACCCAGCGCCGCGACAGCATCAACGCCCAGCTCGCCAACGTGCGCCAGATGCTGGCCACGCTCACCGGCGGCACGGCCGTGTCGATGATGGACGTCGCGCTCGGCGGCCAGAGACCGACGAGGTCCAGGCCGCGCCGCAGGGCGAGGTCCAGGCCGAGGGCGAGGTCCAGGTCGAGGCGGCCGACGATGCCGAGGCCGAGCAGTTCGAAGAGGACGACGACGAGCAGCGCGACCGCGATTCGCCTGCGCATCACTGCGACTTCTTGCGCTTGGGGTCGCAGACGAATCGGGCTGGGGTCGCAACTTCTCGGGCACGGCTGCCGTCGTAGGGGCATGAAGGTTCTCGGCTGCGTCGTCGTCGCCGTACCGGCTCTGCTCCTCGCCGCCTGTGGCCAGGCCACCTCGTCACCCACGTCGGCGGACGACCCGACGTCACCGAGCCCGACGGCCACCGCGCCCGAGACGCCGTCCGAGACCGCGAGTCCGACCGCGACTCCGACGGCGACGCCGAGCCAGGACGGGACCATGGTGCTGACCCTCGAGGGGCTGGCCCAGGGCGCGCCTCCAGCGGTGCCCTACCTGTTCGCCGATCCGGAGACGGGCGCGTGGAGCCTGGTCCGGCCCGGCGGGCAGTCGCTGCCGCTCGAGGAGGGCAACTACAGCGCCTTCGCGCCGATGGGCAACGGCCTGGTGGTGTCGGGCTGGCGGGACGTCGACTCGACCGTCACCGTGCTCGACGCCGACCTGGAGCACGTGGGCGGCAGCGAGGTCCGCGACGGGTCGCTCGTCGCCACGCCCGACGGCTCCATCGTCGGCTGGCTGGGCAGCGACGGCACGCCGCACGTCGTCGAGGCGGCGGCAGCCGAGAGCTCACGATGCCGCAGGTAGAGCGCGGCGGCAGCCTCGCATCCCTGATCAGCGACGGTCCGACCTGCAAGGAGGGTGAGGGCGGCAACGGGTGCGCGGTCTTCGTGAACTCCTTCGATAGCACCAAGGCCTGGTCGGCCATCTCGCACGGCATCGTGGACACGGTGCCGGGGGTGATCTCCATCGGCGATGTCGCCCAGGACGGCGGCATGCTGGGCATGACGTCGGTCGCCGACGAGGGCTCGTGCTGGGGCATGTTCTCGACCTGGAAGCCCAAGCCGATCTGGGAGACCTGCGACTACACCCTGTTCGACTTCTCGCCCTCGGGCGAGCGGATCCTGGCCGGTCCGGCGTACCTGGACGGCTTCGGCCAGGGCATCGCCGCCGTGCTCGACCGTGACGGCGAGGTGCTCGCCGAGTGGCACAGCCAGGGCCAGGCCGCGATCCTGCACACCATCTGGGAGGACGACGACCACGTGCTGGTGATCGTCTTCGAGGACGAGCGGTGGGCGGTGCTCCGGCTGGGCGTCGACGGCTCCGTGGAGATCGCCGTGCCGCCGGCGCGGGACCGAGACGGTCAGGGTGCGTTCGTGCTGCCGGCGCGCTGACGAGGTCAGACGAGGTCGAAGTAGCTCTTCTCGTCGACCCGCCCGCCACGTCGTACGCCGCCACGGATCGCGTAGGAGTCGAGCAGCAGCTCGGCCACCTCGCACCGGCTGAGCCGCTCAGCACGGCCCAGGTGACACCCGGTGCTCGAACACGTGGACGACCGGGAACACGTCGCGACGCGCCGCAGGCCTCGCCGAGCGTCAGTCGCGCTCCAGGTCTGCAACAGCCTCGGCCGTCGTCGTCCCAGCGCAGGCGGGCGAACTGGTGCGACCCCGCAGACCAGGACGGGGACCCCTCGTGGGCGCTGGTGGCGCGGGCATCCGGCAGCCCCGCACCAGGTCGGCGACGTCGACGTCCCAAGAAGCCATGGCGCCACCGTAAGCGCGCACGGCGACAGCTCGCTTGATCGATTTGCGTGGTCGATTTGCAACCTTCGCGAACCGCGTCGCGTCCTGGATCTGAGCCCGCGCACAGGAAGGATGAACCGTGACCGCCAGTCCCATCGCCAACCGGGGACGCTGATGTCTGACAGACGAGCTGCGCGTGACGCCGACTTCGCGGCGTACCTGCAGGCGCGCCAGGCGAGCGTGCTGCGGACGGCGTACCTGCTGACCGGGGACCGACACACGGCCGAGGACATCACCCAGACGGCCTTCGCCAAGCTCTACCTGGCGTGGGACCGCGTGCGTGACCAGGGGTCGATGGACGGCTACCTGCGCCGCATCCTGGTGAACGAGAACAACTCCCTGTGGCGCCGCGGCTGGAAGAAGCGCGAGCACACCACGGACCAGCTGCCCGAGCCGACCCCGGTGGTGGACGAGTACGACGACGGGCGCGGCGCCGCGCTGTGGGACCTGGTCCAGTCCCTGCCGAAGAAGGCGCGCGCCGTGCTGGTGCTGCGCTACTACGAACAGCTGTCGGAGGCCGAGACCGCCGAGGTCCTCGGCATCTCCGTCGGCACCGTGAAGTCCCAGACCAGCCGGGCACTGGCCGCGCTCCGCGAGCGCACGCCGGCCCACCTGAACCCCGCAACACCCGAGGAGGAGCGATGAGCGACCTCGACAACGACCTGAGCCGCACGCTGCAGCGGCACGCCGAGAACCTGTCCGCCGCCCCGCTCGCGTTCGACGACGTGCGCGGCAAGGCCACCTCGATCCGCCGCCGGCGCCAGCTGGCCACCGGCCTCGGCGTCGCCGCCGCGATCGCGGTGATCGTGCCGACGGCGATGTTCGCCACCAAGGGCACGAGCGCCGACGGGCAGCTGCCGCCTGCCACCCAGCCGTCCACGGCCACCGACACGCATCGGCCGTCGCCGACGTCGACGCCCACCATGGGCTCGAACCCGCACGCCATCGACGTCAGCGACCTGCCGACCGGCGCGCCGCCCGCCGCCCCCGTCCTGGGCGACAACGACATCGCGACTGGCCCAGACCGAGCGAAGCCGTGGTGCGCTGGACGAAGGACGGCACCATCTCGGTCGAGGCCGCGGGCCAGACGTTCGGTCCGTACACCACCTCGCACGGCATGGTCCGCAACCCGGCCGCGACGGCGGTCGCCTGGGCGACCGACGAGGGCGAGGTGATGGCCTGGGCCGACGGCGAGAGCGAGCCGTTCGTGCTGAGCGAGACCGGACCTCGACGACGTACGCGTCGGCGCGGTCACGGGCACCGACTGCTCCGGCAGGCGGACCAGTGCACGTTCTTCGTCTCCGGCTACGACTTCGACGCCAACACCACCGAGGTCTTCACCCTCACCAGCACCGGCGAGCGCGGCGACGTCGACCCCGACGGTCTGCTGCTCAGCGTCAGGGACGCCACGGACGACGGGCGGCTGCTCGGGGTCACCTCGATCGACGAGCTCGACCCCGTCGTCGTGCTCGGCCGTGCTCGAACCGGCCGAGACGGGCTCGACTCCCTTGTGGGAGACGTGCAAGCACACCCTCGACACGTTCTCGCCGAACGGCGACTACGTGCTCGCCAGCGACACCTACGGCGACGGCATCGGCTCCGGCGTGATCGCGGTGTACGACGCCGAGACCGGCGAGCTGCTGGCCGACCGGAGGAACACGCAGCGAGGCCTGGCTTCTACAACAGCGCCGTCTGGGAGGACGAGACCCACGTCCTGTTCACCCGCTTCCAGGACGGCCAGTGGTCGATGGTCCGGATGGACGTCGACGGGGCGATGGAGTACGCGATCGCGCCGCAGAAGGGCAACCAGGACAACGTGCCCTGGCGCTTCGAGACGCGCTGACGACCGCTGGTCGAGGAGGCGCGCAGCGACCGTACGAGACCCGTGACCGGACTCCTGGTCACTCACGGGGTTTCGAGACGCGCTGACGCCTCCTCAACCCGCGACGACGGTGGTGATCGGCATCGAGGAGTCGGCGGGGAGGTCGAGCGCGGACGGTGCGCGGCCGCGGGCGACCAGCTCGGCGCCGAGGGCGGCGACCATGGCGCCGTTGTCGGTGCACAGGCCCGGGCGGGGCACCCGCACGCGTACGCCGCGCGCCTCGGCGCGCTCGACGGCCATCGCGCGCAGCCGGGAGTTGGCCGCGACACCGCCGCCGATCAACAGGTCCTCGATGCCGCGGTCGGCGGCGGCGTCGAGGGCCTTGCGGACGAGCACGTCGCAGACCGCCTCCTGGAACGAGGCCGCGACGTCGGCGACCGGCACCGGCTCCCCGCGGCCTGGCGGGCCTCGACCCAGCGCGCGACGGCGGTCTTGAGGCCGGAGAACGAGAAGTCGAAGCGGTGCCGCTCGAGGTCGCGACGCGAGGTCAGTCCGCGCGGGAAGTCGATGGTGACGTGGCCCTCGCGCGCCGCGCGGTCGATGTGCGGGCCGCCTGGGAACGGCAGGCCCGAGCAGCCGGGCCACCTTGTCGAAGGCCTCCCCGGCAGCGTCGTCGATCGTCGAGCCGAGCGGCTCGACGCCGACCGTCACGTCGGCGACCTCGAGCAGCGAGGAGTGCCCGCCGGAGACGAGCAGGGCCAGGCAGGGCTTCGGGCAGCGGGCCGTGCTCGAGCTGGTCGACCGCGACGTGGGCGGCCAGGTGGTTGACGCCGTAGATCGGCTTGCCGAGGCCGATGGCGAGCGCCTTCGCCGCCGCGACGCCGACGAGCAGCGCGCCGGCCAGACCAGGGCCGCTGGTCACGGCGACCGCGTCGACGTCGTACAGGCTGATGCCCGCGGTCTCACAGGCTCGCTCGATCGTGGGCACCATCGCCTCGAGGTGCGCCCGCGAGGCGACCTCGGGCACGACCCCGCCGAAACGCGCGTGCTCGTCGACCGAGCTGGCCACCGCGTCCGCCAGCAACGTGGTCCCGCGGACCAGGCCGACGCCGGTCTCGTCGCAGGACGTCTCGATGCCGAGCACGAGCGGGCCGTCCGTGCTCGGTCGGGGGTCACCCGAACATTCTGCCCGCGGTCGGGTGCATCTGACCCCTCAGCCGGTCGCGCGCTGCGCGCGTACTAACTTGGCTGGCTGCTCCATCATCGATCGGAAAGGCACTTCATGCTCAATCCGGCACACGTGAAGCGCGGCGCAGTCGCCGCATTCTCGGTCTCCGCTCTGGTCATCGGGCTCGTCGGCGGGGCAGGCGCCGCGCCGGCCCAGCAGGCTCGGGACCCGCTCACTCCACGAGCGAAGTTCGTGATGAAGCCAGACGGCTCCAGCGGCGCGACCAAGGTCGGGCGCCGCGATCCCGAACGTCGACTCGGTCAAGGCGACCATCCGCACCTACTACGGCGCCACCAGCGAGGGCATCGCGGACAAGAAGAAGTCGCCGTACATCACCGAGATCGACAAGCTGCTCAACGACCAGAACGCCTACCTGGCCCAGAACGCCAAGGCAGCGGCGAAGCCGGCGATCGTCCTCGACGTCGACGACACCACGCTGTGGAACTACGACATGGAGGACGGGGAGCTGCACTTCGACTACGACCCGGTCGTCCAGAACGACTGGGTGCAGGGCCAGAAGTTCCCGGCCGTGCCCGGCATGGTCGCCTTCGTCGACAAGGCCGCGAAGCTGGGCTACACCGTCTTCGGCGTGACCGGTCGCACGAGCGACCAGGAGCCCGCGACGCTGGCCAACCTGACCAAGGTCGGCTACGGCACGACCTTCACGGCCGCCTCGCTGTTCACCAAGTGGACCGGCAAGCCCGGCGACACCCAGCCGAGCTACATCACGTGTGCGACGACCAGCTGCACCACGGTCGAGTACAAGGCCGGCACGCGCGCCTATCTGCAGAGCCCCGCCGGTGGCGGCTACGCGATCCTGCTCAACGTCGGCGACCAGTGGTCCGACCTGAAGGGCGGCCACGCCAAGAAGGTCCTCAAGCTGCCAACCCGACCTACTACCTGCCGAGTGCGGACCTGCCCGGACTCAACCAGCCCGAGTTCGTGCCGCGCAACGTCTTCACCATGGAGGCCGACGGCTCGAGCGGCGAGACCGTGGGCGGTGAAGGCATCCCCAACTTCGACTCGGTCGTGGCCACCATCCGCGCCTACTACAACGCTCCCGACGGCATCGCGAACAAGCACCAGTCGCGCTACATCACCGAGATGAAGAAGCTGCGCGACAAGTGGGCCCCACGCCTGAAGACGCGCTGCACCAACCAGGCGGCTCTCGGCAACCGGCCGGCCGTGGTCTTCGACGCCGACGACACGACGCTGTGGACCTACGACATGGAGGACGCGGCGATGGCCTTCAACTTCGACCCCGCCCTGCAGGACGAGTGGGTGCAGGGCAAGAAGTTCATCCCCGTCCCGGGCATGAAGAGGGTCGTGAAGGCTGCGAAGAGCGGCGGCTGCAAGGTCATCGGCCTCACCGGCCGAGGCGCCGACCAGCGCAAGGCGACGTTGCAGAACCTGAGGAAGTACTACGGCGACGCGTTCCGCTCGAAGTACTACTTCACCAAGTGGGCCGACGGGAAGCAGCCGGCCTACATCACCTGCGAGGTCGAGGACGAGTGCACCCGCGTGGAGTTCAAGTCGCAGACGCGTGAGCACGCGGAGGAGAAGTTCGGGGTGAAGATCATCGCGAACTTCGGCGACCAGTTCTCCGACCTGCTGGGCGGGAACGGCAAGCCGGTGAAGCTGCCGAACCCGACGTACTACCTGCCGTAGCCGGGAGTCGTCCCGGTCGCGGTGCCTGACTCGGTGCCGTCGCGGTGTCCTACGTTCTTCCCCAGGACCACCGCGGCGGCACCGTCCCGGTAGTAGCCGCGTCGGCGGCCGACCTCCTCGAAGCCACGGCTCTCGTAGAAGGAGGTCGCCGTGGCGTTGTCCTCCCGCACTTCCAGCAGCAGCCGGGTCGCACCGTCCTCGGCCGCGCGGCGCTCGACCTCCGCGAGCAGGGCCGAGGCCACGCCGCCGCGCCGGTACGCCGGTGCCACCGCGATCCGCTGGAGCTCGGCGTCGTCACCGGCCGCGCTCGCGACGGCGTGCCCGACGACGGTGCCGTCCAGCTCGGCCACCAGGTAGGCGACGGTCGGGATCGCCGCCGCGACGCCCTGCTCGACCAGCCCGCGCGACCACGCATCGTCGCCGAGGCAGGTCCGCTCCAGCTCGACGATCGCGTCGACGTCGGCGGCCGTGGCCGGCCGCACCAGCGTCACGACACCCGCTTCCGCTCCCCTGGCAGGGCGGCGTCGGGCCGCCGCAGGTACCGCGGCTCGGGGTCGGTCAGCTCGACCCGCTCCTCGACCACCGCGCGCGCCAGCCAGCCCGCGCTCGGCAGCGCGGGGGCGACCGGGCGGCCGAACGCCTCCGGGTACAGCACCGCACCTTCGCCGGCGACCGGTAGGTCGGTCGCGACGGCGTCCGGCCGGTCGACCACGGGCCCGGAGAGCCGGGTGCCCTGCTCGTCGTAGGCCGCGAGGTAGACCTCCTTGCGGCGCGCGTCGGTGGCCACCACGAAGTCGCTGCTGTTCCGCAGCCCCTCGGCCGCCTCGAGCGCGATCGCGTCGAGCGAGCAGACGCCGTACGCCGGGAGGTCGAGCACCATGGCCAGCGTGCGGGCGGTGACCAGCCCGACGCGCAACCCCGTGAACGGTCCCGGACCGGTGCCCACCGCCAGGGCCGTGAGGTCCTGGCTGACCAGCCCGGCCCACGCAGCAGCCCGTCGATGAGCGGCGCGAGCTGCTCGCCGTGCTTCATCCGCTGCTCCGAGCGCGCCTCGGCCACGACCGACTCACCGTCGTGCAGCGCGACGGTGACGTAGGGGGTGGCGGTGTCGAAGGCCAGCAGCACGAGGCGAGGCTACCGACCTCCCGCTGGTTGAGGAGTGGCGCGTTCATGGCCTCGACCCCGAAGCCGCGGCGGTCTCGAGACCGAGGCGCTAACGCGCCTCGCAACTCAACGGGGTTCAGACCGCGCGCCAGTGGGTGGTCAGGCGGCCGTCTTCGTGGAGCAGGTGGATCGCGAAGCTCGGGGAGGCGCCGTACCAGACGACGGGGTGCTCCTCCTGGTCGAGCGGCACGGTGGAGACCACGCCGCCGCCGACGAGCACGGGGCGGCCCGCGAACGAGGAGACCGCCCATGGTGTGGGCGTGGCCGACCAGGGTGGCGACGACGTGGGGGTGGCGGCCGATCACCTCGGCGAGCGCGTCGGGCTCGGTGAGCATGATCGGGTCCATCAGGCTGACGCCGATCGCGACCGGTGGGTGGTGCAGGCAGACGAACGTCGGCCGGGGGTCCCAGGAGAGCTCGGCGTCGAGCCAGGCCAGCTGCTCGCGCGCGAGGACGCCGTGGTCCTGGCGGACGCCGTCGAGCTCGTCGACGAGCGAGTCGAGCATCAGGAACCGGGCGCCGCCGACCGAGTGGGAGCGGTTCGCCCAGCCCCGCGAGGCGCCCGACGCGCCGGCGAGGAAGGCATCGACGTACGGCGTGCGGACGTCGTGGTTGCCCGGGCAGACGACCATCGGACCCTCCCAGGCGGACAGCACCGCGACCGCCTCGGCGTACTCCTCGGGGACGCCGTGGTCGGCCACGTCACCGGTGTGGACGAGCACGTCGGGGCGCGGATCCATCGGCGAGGATGGCGTCGAGCACCCGCTTGGTGCGCTCGGCGGCGTCACCGTTGTCGTGGCCGAAGTGGGTGTCGCTGAGGTGCGCGACGACGAACGCGACACCGGGCGTGGAGGTGGGCACGATTCCAGGCTAGGGAGGTCTTCGGCCCGCTACTGTCCGCTTCGTGACACAACGGGAAATCGCGCTGGAGGGGGTCCGACCCGGCGAGGAACGGCGCGGGTTCTGGCACTCGGTGTGGTTCCCGGCCCTCGTGCTCGTGCTCACCGTGGCCCAGCTGGCGGTGGCGGAGTACGTGCCCGGCATCGAGCGGTTCGCCGACAAGGCGTTCGGGGCGCGGCTCATCGCCTACCCGGTGATGATGCTGTTCGTCCCGGCGGTCTGGTGGCTGGTGCAGCGGCGTCGCGGCGGCACCATGACGAGGCCCCCCCACCTCGCCTTCGGGCTCATCGGGCTGCCGTTCCTGGTCGACGTGACCGGCAACAGCCTCGACCTCTACGACACCGTCGGTGTGGTGGGACGACTTCAACCACTTCATCAACTGGGTCTTCCTGTGCCTGGGCCTCGCGCTGGTGATCGCGCCGCGGCTGCGGCCGGCGTGGGTGCAGGTCACGCCTGGTGACCGGCTTCGGCTGCCTGCTGGCCCTCGGGTGGGAGCTCGGCGAGTGGTACACCTTCATCCGCCACGGCACCGAGCTCGACACCGCCTACGAGGACACCCTGCTCGACATGACGCTCGGCACCCTCGGGTCGCTGGTCGCCGGGTTCTTGGTGCTGCGGCTCGGGCGACGCGCGGTCGAGGCCGTCCGTGACGGCCCGTCGACGTGCACCGCCCCGGGAGGGACGGCCCGGTCGGCTGGTCCGAACCAGCTCTACGACGGCAGATCAGGGTCAGCGGCGAGGTTGGCGCGCTCGGCGCCGATCGTGGTGTCGGGGCCGTGGCCGGTGTGCACGACGGTGTCGTCGGGCAGCGCGAAGAGCCGCGCCCGGATCGACTCCTTGATCAGGTCCGCGTCGCTGTAGGACCGCCCGGTCGCGCCAGGACCGCCCTCGAACAGGGTGTCGCCGGTGAACACGCAGCCCAGCGACGGACGTAGAGGCAGACCGCGCCCGGCGCGTGGCCCGGCGTGTGCAGCACCCGGACCTCCTCGCCCGCGACCGTGATCACCTGGTCGTCGGAGAGGTCGACGTCCCACAGGTAGTCGGTGTGGGTCAGCTCCCACAGCGGCCGGTCGTCGGGGTGCAGCAGGATCGGCGCGACCGTGGCCTCGCGCAGCGCCGGTGCGACCCGCACGTGGTCGTCGTGGGCGTGCGTGCAGACGATGGCCTTGACCTTGCGGTCGCCCACGACGGCCAGGATGTCGTCGACCGAGTGGGGGGCGTCGATGACCACGCACTCGGCGTCGTCGCCGACCACCCACACGTTGTTGTCGACGTCGAAGGTCTGGCCGTCGAGCGAGAAGGTGCCGCTGGTGACGGCGTGGTCGACCCGCGATCGGGTGCCATCAGAAGAGCACGACCGAGCGCAGCACGTTGCCGCCGTGCATCTTCTCGAACGCCGCCTCGACGCCGTCGATCCCGATCTCCTCGGTGACGAAGGCGTCGAGGTCGAGCCGGCCCTGCTGGTAGAGGTCGACGAGCAGCGGGAAGTCGCGGGTCGGCAGGCAGTCGCCGTACCAGCTGGACTTCAGCGAGCCACCCCGGCCGAACACGTCGATCAGCGGGATGTCGGGGATCTTCATGTCGGGCGTCGGTACGCCGACCAGGACGAGCGTGCCGGCCAGGTCACGGGCGTAGAAGCCCTGCTTCCAGGTCTCGGGCCGGCCGACCGCGTCGATCACGACGTCGGCGCCGTGGCCGCCGGTGAGCGCCTGGATCGCCTCGACCGGGTCCTGCGTGGTGGAGTTGACCGTGTGGGTGGCGCCCATCTTGCGGGCGCCCTCGAGCTTGCGGTCGTCGATGTCGACGGCGATGACCGTGCCGGCGCCCGCGAGCACCGAGCCCGCCACCGCCGCCGCGCCCACGCCGCCGCAGCCGATGACGGCGACGGACTTGCCGCGGGTCACGTTGCCGGTGTTGATCGCGGCGCCCAGGCCGGCCATCACGCCGCACCCGAGCAGGCCGACCGCGGCCGGCCGGGCCGACGCGTCGACCTTGGTGCACTGGCCGGCGGCGACCAGGGTCTTCTCGGCGAACGCGCCGATCCCCAGGGCCGGCGAGAGCTCGGTGCCGTCCTCGAGCGTCATCTTCTGGGTCGCGTTGAACGTCGCGAAGCAGTACCACGGCTCGCCGCGCAGGCAGGCCCGGCAGCTGCCGCACACCGCGCGCCAGTTGAGCACCACGAAGTCGCCCGGCTCGAGGCCGGTGACGCCCTCGCCGACGGCCTCGACGATGCCGGAGGCCTCGTGCCCGAGCAGGAACGGGAAGTCGTCGTTGATGCCGCCCTCGCGGTAGTGCAGGTCGGTGTGGCACACGCCGCAGGCCTGCACCTGCACGAGCGCCTCGCCCGGGCCGGGATCGGGGACGTTGATGGTCTCGACGCTGACCGGCGCTCCCTTGCTCCGGGCGACGACGGCCTTGACCTGGTGCGGCATGTGATCTTGTCGTCCAGTGGACCACTGGGCTGACTCGGACGTTCAAGGCACACCGTAAGGGTCGGCGACGTCCAGGGCCCACAGCACTCCTATCCTGGCCGGGTGCCCACCGCCCTCACGCTGCTCGACGGGGTGGCCTGGCAGGGTCAGGCCGTCCCCGGCGACCGGGTCGCGGCGTTGCTCGCCGCGCTCGCGGGCGAGGGCGATGGCCCGGCCCCTTCGGTGGTTGAGGTGCGAGGGCCGCCAGGCCCGAGCCTCGAACCACACCTTCGAACTCACCGGTTTCCGTGGCTCGTCGCTGGCGCTCCTCGCACCTCAACCAGCGAGGGGCGTCGGCCAGGTGACACCCAGCCAGCGGGCGCCGACGGGGACGAGGGTGACGGTGCGGGGGTCGAGGGCGTCGGGGTCGTCGGGATCGGGGGCGGTGGCCCCCCGGGCGATCCGGACCTCGAGTCGCGAGTCGGCGAGGCCCTCGGCGATGCCGGTGCCCCACTCGACCACGGTGACCGCCTCGTCGAGGGAGGTGTCGAGGTCGAGGTCGTCGAGCTCGCCGATGCCGCCGAGACGGTAGGCGTCGACGTGCACGAGAGCCGGGCCGCCCGACAGCGACGGGTGCACGCGGGCGATCACGAACGTCGGCGACGTCACGTCGCCGCGCACACCCGCCCATGGTCCAGGCCGACCCGAGCCCTTGGGTGAACGTGGTCTTGCCGGCGCCCAGCTCTCCCGAGAGCACGACGAGGTCGCCGGCGCGGAGCAGTCCGGCGACCATCCGGCCGAGGTCGCGCATGCTGTCGGCGTCGGGAGCCGGAAAGGTGCGCGGGACGACGCGCCGCAGCTCGACGTACGGCGACCGGCGCGCGCCCTGCACGAACCCGTGACCCCGCCAGAAGTCGATGGTCGCGGGCAGCTCCTCGCGGGCCACGACGGCCACCTCGTCGCCGTCGGCGATCGAGAGCGCCTCGGCGACCAGGGCGCCCGCCACGCCGAGCCGCTGGGCGGCGGGGACCACGCCGAAGCGGCGCAGCCAGACGGTCCGACGGCCTGGGGTCCCGTCGGGCTCCATCACCAGCGCCCCCACCGGGTGTCCCTCGAGGGTGGCGAGCAGACCGCCGCCCTTCGCCAGCGCGGCCGCCACCGACTCGAGCGTCTCGGCCATCGCGTCGGCGGGCGGGTCGAGCGGCGGCCGGGCGCCGAACGCTGCCCGCACCACCGCGTGCACGGCGGCCGCGGCGTCGGCGCCCACGCGGCGTACGACGAGGGTCATCGTCTGCTCACGACTGGTCGACCAGGTCGCCGGCGGCGGCCAGCAGCTGGTCGAGCTCGGCGTTGACCTGGTCGTGACGCTCGAGCATCACCATGTGGCCGGCGCCCTCGCACTCGAGCAGCGTGGATCCCTCGATCAGCTCGTGCAGCTTGCGGCTGTGCTCGATCGGCGTGAGCCTGTCGCGGGTGCCGCAGATGATCGCCGCCGGCACGCTGCTCATCGCGTGCACGGTCTCGAACTTGTCGATCGTGCCGAAGGTCGGGAAGAAGTCGGCCACCACCCCGAACGGCGTGGCGGAGAGCATCTCGTCGACGAACTCGACGTAGCGGGCGGGTACGGCGTCGCCGAAGGACAGCTCGTCGGTCGCCACGAGCGCCACCGACCGCCCGATCCTGCGGAACCGGTCGACGGTCCGGTGCCCTCGCGCCAGGCCGCGACCAGTCGCTGGGCGAGCTGCCCGCCCACCGTCGAGGGCAGCAGCGGCAGCACGATGCGGTGCGGGTCGACGCCGCCGGCGGTGGTGGCGATCAGCCCGACGCCGACGACCCGGTCGCCGAACAGCTCGGGGTGCTCCTCGGCGAGCGCGACGACCGTCATGCCGCCCATCGAGTGCCCCACCAGCACGACAGGGCCTTCGGGGACGGCCTCGTCGAGCACGCGCAGCAGGTCCTTGCCGGTCTGCTCGATGTTGGCGTTGTCCTCGGTGGACCGCCCGGAACGCCCGTGGGAGCGCTGGTCGTAGTAGACGGTGCGGACCAGGCCGCGGTAGGCCGCGCGCTGGAAGTGCCACGAGTCGAGGTTGAGCGCGTAGCCGTGCACGAACACCACCGTCAGCTCGGCGTGGCGGCGGCGGGCTCGCAGCCCCTTGCCGCTCACCAGCGCGGGTCGAGCTCGTCGATCTCGACGTGCAGCGGAACGCCGTCGTCGGCGACGACGGTCAGCGGATCCGCACGCAGCGAGCCGAAGGGCGTCTTGTCGCCGACGCCTCGCCGGGCGATGATCCGGCGCCGCTGCGCGACGCGCAGCGCGGTGCCGGCGGCCGCCACGCCGACGGCGCCGGCCGCGAGCCCGAGAACGCGGCGGGTGGTGCTCACTGGTGGTCTCCTTCGTAGCGGCGCTGGAGGCGGCCGCCGATGCGGGTGACGATCTCGTAGGAGATCGTCCCGCATGCCTCCGCCCAGTCCTGGGCGGTGGGTTCGCCGTGGTCACCGGTACCGAAGAGCACGACCTCCGCATCCAGCGGCGGCAGGTCGCCACCGAGGTCGACCACGACCTGGTCCATGCAGACGCTGCCACGCACGCGGCGGCGTACACCGCCGACCGAGACCTCGAGCGTGTTGCTGCCGTGGCGGGGTACGCCGTCGCCGTACCCGACCGGCACCAGCCCGACCGTGGTCTCCTCGTCGGCGACCCAGGCGTGGCCGTAGGAGACCCCCTCGCCCTTGTCGATCCGCTTGACCAGCGCCAGCGGTGCCAGCACGGACATCGCGGGACGCAGCCCGAGGTCGGGCGTGAAGCCGGGCGCGGGGTCCAGCCCGTACGACGCCAGGCCGCACCGCACCAGGTCGAACCGGCTGCTCGGCCGCAGGATCGCGGCGGCGGAGTTGGCCAGGTGGCGCACCTCGGGGCGCAGGCCGGCGTCCTCCGCGATCCGCAGCGCCTCGTGGAACCGTTGCTCCTGCAGGTCGTTGGCGGGGTGCGCAGGTTCGTCGCTGCACGCGAAGTGGGACCAGATCCCGGTGACCCGGGCCCGGCCCGCGCGCTCGTGCTCGGCGGCCCGGGCCACCAGGGCGGGCCAGGCGTCGAGCGTCGAACCCCCGCGCGACAGGCCGGTGTCGACCTTGAGCTGGACCCCGCGCTCCGGCTGCCGCGGCGACGATCTCGTCCAGGCGTTCGACGGTGTACGCCGTCACGTCGACGTCGGCCTGCACCGCCCGGGCCAGCGAGCCGTCCTCGACGTCGGCAGGGAGGGTGAGCCAGCACAGCAGCCGGCCCGAGTCACCGGCTTCGCGGAGGGCGAGCGCCTCGGCGACCGTGGCCACTCCCAGCCATCCGGCACCGCCTGCACGGGACGCGCGCGCGACCTCGACGATGCCGTGGCCGTAGGCGTCGGCCTTGACGATGGTCATCATCGCGGCCGGGGCGACCAGACCGGCCAGCGTCCGGACGTTGTGACGGACCGCAGCCAGGTCGACCACGATCTCCGGACGCATGTCCCAAGTGTTTCAGAGCCGAGTGTTGGGCAGGTCCCGCACAACGGCGGGGATCGCCCGCGCCACGTCCGGCGCGGTGATCGGCCCGCCCTGCGAGGCGTACGTCGCCGCGGCGCCGTGCAGCCACGAGCCCACGGACGCCGCGTCGTACGGCTCGAGCCCGGCGGCCAGCAGGGCGCCGATCATCCCCGAGAGCACGTCGCCCGCCCCGGCGGTGGCGAGCCAGGGCACCCCGGTGCTGGTGATCCGCGCCCGGCCGTCGGGCCGGGCGACGACGGTGCGCCGGCCCTTGAGCAGCACCACGGCGTCGTACCTGGCCGCGGCCTCGCGAGCGTGCCGCAACGGCGCGGCCTCGATCTCTGCCCGCGGCTGCCCCCGTCATCCGGGAGAGCTCGCCGGCGTGCGGGGTGAGGACGGCGGGCACGGTCAGCGGACCGTCGACCAGCGCCAACGCGTCGGCGTCGACCACCACGGGTACGCCGTCGAGCAGCGCCTCGGCGAGCATCGTCGCGACGTCGGGGCCGCCGCCCGAGCCGATGGTCCAGGCCTGCACCTTGCCGTTCTCGACGACCACGTCAGGGTGGGCCGCGATCACCTCGTCGCGAGCGCCGGCGACGTAGCGGACCATGCCACACAGCCCGGACGCCGCCCCCGCTACGCAGAGCACGCCGGCGCCGGGGTAGGTCACCGAGCCCGCTCGCACGCCGACCACGCCCCGCGTGTACTTGTGCGCGTGCGCCTCGGGGAGCGGCAGCAGCGCCGCCACGTCATCGGGCTGGAGGCTCTCGACGGCCGCGTCGGGGAGGTCGAGCCCGATGTCGAGCCCGCCGGATGTGGACAGAGGGACGAGGTGCACCACGCCGGCGTGGGAGGCCGCGGGGTCGGCGAGCAGCGCCACCTTGTAGGTCCCGAAGGTGACCGTCACCTCGGCCCGCACCGCCGTTGCGCCGACCTCGCCCGTGTCGACGTCGACCCCGGACGGGACGTCGACGGCGACGACCGGTACCCCTGCGAGTGCCTCGACCGCGGCCTCGGCCTCGGGCTTGAGGCCTGGGCGGCCGCCGATGCCGACGATGCCGTCGACCACCAGGTCCTGCTGCTCTCGCGGCGCCTCGGTGACGCTGCGACCGCCTGCCCGGGTCAGCGCGGCCAGTCCGCCCTCGTGCGGGTGGTCCGACAGCAGCCAGGCGCTGACCCGGCACCCTCGCCGGGCCAACAACGCGCCGGCGTACAACGCGTCACCGCCGTTGTCGCCGCTGCCGACCAGCAGCACCACCCGCGCGCCGTAGCCGTGCCCCAGCAGGTCGAGCACCGCGCTCGCCAGCCCCGAGGCCGCCCGCTGCATCAGCGCCCCCTCCGGCAACCTTGCCATCAGCGCCTGCTCCGCCGCCCGCACCTGGTCGACCGTGTGCGCGCTCCTCATGCCGTCACGCTAGCGGTGCAGGTTTCCCCGGCCGACCGGGGAAACCTGCACTTGCGACCCCAACGGACGGCGAAATCCCTCGAGCATGCGTCCGCTCGCGTCACAAGTGACGGCAACGCTCACACGGCGTACTTGGGGTAGTCGTCGACAGACAGCGACGTTGGTGTGGTGGTGGTGCAAGAAGTCCATCAGCCAGCGCACGTGCGTCGGCGAGGCGCCGTGCGCCGCTCCCCCGTCAGCGGCGTCGACTCCGCCAGGACGAGTCGGGCGCGCACGAGGTCGCGGCGAGGCGCGGAGTGCACGATGCCCATCATCCGGGTGTCGGCGGGGTCGGGTCGCGTGGCGGTCACCCGCCGATCCTGAACCACCCGGTGGCCGCCCGTCGAGTGGCTACGACTCCAGCACGACGACCGCCGATGCGATGCCGGCGTCGTGGGAGAGCGAGAGGTGGACGTGGACGGCGCCGAGCTCGTCGGCGCGAGCGGCGACGGTGCCGCGCATCTCGAAGACCGGGCGGCCGGAGTCCTCGGTGACGACCTCGGCGTCGTGCCACGCGAGGTTGCCGGGGGCGCCGAGGGCCTTGGCCAATGCCTCCTTGGCGGCGAACCGCGCGGCCAGGGACGCCGGCCCCCGCTCCGACTCCGCGGGCGTGAACAGCCGCTCCGTGAGCCCTGGCGTGCGGTCGAGCGACTCCGCGAACCGTTCGAGGTCGACAACGTCGATGCCCACGCCGATCACCGCCACTCGAGCAGCCCGCCTACTCGACCGTGACGGACTTGGCCAGGTTGCGAGGCTGGTCGACGTCGTGACCCATGTTGCTGGCCAGCTCGCACGCGAACAGCTGCAGGGGTACGACGGCCACGAGCGGCTGCAGCAGGACCGGCACCTTGGGCAGGTAGATCACCGAGTCGGCGTACGGCGCCACGGCGGGGTCGCCCTCCTCGGCCAGGAGGATGGTGCGGGCGCCCCGGGCACGGATCTCCTGGATGGCGCTGATCATCTTGTCGTGCAGCTGGTCGCGACCCTGGGGCGGCACCACGCAGAAGACCGGCAGGCCGTCCTCGATCAGGGCGATCGGGCCGTGCTTGAGCTCGCCGGCAGCGAACCCCTCGGCGTGGATGTAGGCGAGCTCCTTGAGCTTGAGCGCACCCTCGAGCGCCACGGGGAACCCGGCGTGCCGGCCCAGGAACAGCACCGACCGCGCGCCGGCCAGCTCGGCGGCCAGCGCATAGATCTCGTCCTTTCGGTCGAGGATGGTCTGCAGGTGGCCCGGCATCTGCTCGAGCTCGTGGACGACGTCGCGGATCTCGTCGCCGAACTTCGTGCCGCGCACCTGCGCGAGGTAGAGGCCCAGGAGGTAGCTGGCCACCAGCTGGGTGATGAACCCCTTGGTCGACGCAACGCCGATCTCGGGGCCGGCGTGGGTGTAGATCACCGCGTCGGACTCGCGCGGGATCGTCGAGCCGTTGGTGTTGCAGATCGCCAGCACCCGCGAACCCTGGGTGCGTGCGTGCCGGATCGCCATCAGGGTGTCGGCGGTCTCGCCCGACTGGCTGATCGCGACGACCAGGGTGTCCTGGGTCAGGATCGGGTCTCGGTAGCGGAACTCGTGGGCGAGCTCGACCTCGCACGGGATGCGGGTCCAGTGCTCGATGGCGTACTTCGCGACCAGGCCGGCGTAGAACGCCGTGCCGCACGCGATCACGATGATCTTGTCGACGTCGCGGAGCTCCTGCTCCGAGAGCCGCATCTCGTCGAGCTGCAGCCGTCCTGAAGCGGAGTGGCGACCGAGCAGTGCGTCGGCCACGGCGTGCGGCTGCTCGAAGATCTCCTTGCGCATGAACCAGTCGTGGCCATCCTTCTCGGCGGCCGAGAGGTCCCAGTCGACGTGGTAGCGCTTGCCCTCGGCCGGCGTGCCGTCGAAACCGGTCACCTCCACGCCCTCGCGGGTGATGGTCACGACCTGGTCCTGGCCGAGCTCGAGCGCCTCGCGGGTGTGCTCGATGAACGCCGCCACGTCGGAGCCGAGGAAGTTCTCGCCGTCGCCGAGGCCGACGACGAGTGGGGAGTTGCGGCGCGCGGCGACGACCCGCGAGGGGTCGTCGGCGTCGACGGCGACGAGCGTGAACGCGCCGGACAGCCGTTGACAGACCCGCTGCATGGCGACGGTGAGGTCGGCACCGGTCTCGAGCTCGCGCTCGAGCAGATGGGCGACGACCTCGGTATCGGTGTCGGACCGCATCTCGACGCCCTCGCCCTCCAGCTCGTCACGGAGCTCGGCGAAGTTCTCGATGATGCCGTTGTGGATCACCGCCGCGCGGTCGTGGCGGCCCAGGTGGGGGTGGGCGTTGCGGTCGGTCGGGGCGCCATGGGTGGCCCACCGGGTGTGTCCGATGCCGGTGGTCGACACGGCGAGAGGGTGCTCGGCGAGGGCCTTCTCGAGGTTGGCCAGCTTGCCGGCCTTCTTGTCGGAGAGGATCTCGCCGTCGAGCACGAGCGCGATCCCGGCGGAGTCGTAACCGCGGTACTCGAGCCGTCGCAGGCCCTCGATCACCACGTCCTGCGCCGACTTGTCGCCGACGTAGCCCACGATTCCGCACATGGGCGCGAGTGTATCGACGGCCCGTTGGTCGAGGAGGTTGCGCAGCAACCAGGGTCTCGTGACGGCGCTGACGCGCCTCCTCGACCAGCGGCGGCTGCTGCAACAATGCCGCCCATGCCCTCGGACGGCCCGCTCGCCGGCGCCAATGGTTCGGGCGAGCGCGAGTCGTCGCCGTACGTCGAGCTCGACCGCGACACCTGGGCGTCGCTGGCC
Organism: uncultured Actinomycetota bacterium; assembly: GCA_963814935.1. GTDB lineage: Bacteria > Actinomycetota > Actinomycetes > Propionibacteriales > Nocardioidaceae > Nocardioides. The sequence goes on from CAWFEZ010000014.1 coordinate 68,868, forward strand.
CAGGAGGTCGAGGCACCGCTCACCCAGGACGAGATCGAGCAGCTCCGCGGCATCGGTGAGCACCTCGACCTCGACGAGGTCCGCCAGGTCTACCTGCCGCTCTCGCAGCTGCTGAGCCTGCGGGTGCGCGCGGCCGAGCGGCTGCACCGCAAGCAGGAGGAGTTCCTCCACCGCCCACAGCCGCCGCGCACGCCGTTCGTGATCGGGCTGGCCGGGTCGGTCGCGGTCGGCAAGTCGACGACCGCCCGCGTGCTCCAGCAGATGCTGGCCCACTGGCCGGCCCACCCCAACGTCGTCCTGGTGACGACCGACGGCTTCCTGCTGCCCACGGCCGAGCTCGAACGCCGCGACCTGTTGAACCGCAAGGGGTTTCCCGAGTCCTACGACCGGCGCGCCCTGCTGCGCTTCGTGATCGCCATGAAGTCCGGGCGCGACGAGGTGGCGGCTCCGGTCTACGACCACCTGACCTATGACGTGGTCCCCGACGAGCACGTCGTGGTGCGCAAGGCCGACATCGTCATCATCGAGGGCCTCAACGTGCTCCAGCCGGCCCGCGTGCGCGAGGACGGCCGCAGCAGCCTGACCCTGAGCGACTTCTTCGACTTCAGCGTCTACGTCGACGCCGCGACCAGCGACATCCGCGAGTGGTACGTCGAGCGGTTCCTGCGGCTGCGCGAGACGGCGTTCCGCGACCCCGCGTCGTACTTCACCCGCTACGCCGCGCTCTCGCACGACCAGGCGATCGCCCAGGCCGAGGAGATCTGGGACACCATCAACGGCCTCAACCTGGCGCAGAACATCCTGCCGACCCGCGGCCGCGCCGACCTGGTGCTCCGCAAGGACCGCGACCACTCGGTGCGCTACGTGCGGCTCAGGAAGATTTCGAGGGCAACCCCGCTCGTTGGTTGAGGAGGGACGAAGTCCCGTCACGAAACCTCGTGACGATCGCGCGGTCGTCACCGGGTTTCGTGACAGGCGCTAGCGCGCCTTCCTCAACCAGCGGGCGTGAGCGTCTTCTGCACCTCGAGGATGTCCTCGACCTGGCGGTAGCCCATCGCCTCGTTGACGGCGTTCATGTGGTCGTTGACGTCGGCGTTGCTGGTGCGCACGATCTCGCACTCAGGCAACGCCTCCATCAGCGCCCGGTGGTTGGCGAGCTTGATCGCCAGGCCGAGCGAGTGACCGCGATGTCCGGGCAGCACGAAGGTGATTCCGACAGACCCCTGCGTCGTCTTGGCCCGCGACACCGAGACGTCGGAGTAGCCCACGAGCGTGCCATCGGGGGCGATCGCGGCCGCGACGAACCGCCGGTTGCGCTCAGCGCTCCGCCGCTCGTTGTCCAAGTAGCGCTCGGCTGTCCACTCACCGTCCTCGATGGCCAGCTCGCCGGTCGGGACCATGCTGACGAACGTGCTGAGGGCCTGGGTCAGGTCGGCAACGTGGTGCTCCGGCGTGAACGTCTCCCACTCGACGACGCGGTACGCGCCGATGCGCTCGACCACCCGCTCGTCCAGCGGACCCCAGTCGGGGAGGTCGTGCAGGTCGAGCACCTTCCAGCCCTCGGTGTTCGCGACCTCGTAGCCGTGGGCGGCCGCGAACCGCGCCCCAGCGCTCGTACCGCCTGGTGGGGTGAACGCCGCCGCGATCGCGTGAGTGCGACCGGCGTCGCGCGCCAGCTGCTCGATCCGGCCGAGCAGTGCGGCTCCGACCCCTTGGCCGCGTCGGGCCGGTGGGACGCCGACGTCGACGTAGGAGATGTGGGTGTTGTCGATCAGCGGCAGCTCGACGAGCCCGATGCCGACCATCGCGCCACCGTCGTGCGCTGCCAGCAGCGTCAGGTCGTGCTCGGGGCTCTCCTCGGGCAGGGCCACTCGGGAGTGCTCCCAGGCCGGGTACACGTCGTACGCGCGGTCGGACGCGGCGTCCCGGCCCGTCGCCCACCACTCGTGGAGCTGTGCCTCGTCGTGGACGTCGACCGCTCGGATCTCGATGCTCACAGCGTCTTCTGAACCTCCAGCTGTTGTTCGACGAGCCGGTAGCCCAGCTGGTCGTTGACGGCGTTCATCGCCGCGTTGGCGTCGGCGTTGTCGGTGACCACGAGTCCACACTCCGGCAGCAGGGCCGTCAGCGCAGCATGCGTGGCGAGCTTCAACGCCAGCCCGAGCGCGTGGCCACGGTGGTCGGGCAGCACCATCGTGATGCCGATCTGGGCGAAGCGAACCTCGTGGGCCGGGATGAAGATGTCGCTGTATCCCGCCAGCGTGCCGTCGGCGGCGAACGCCGCCGCAGTGACCCGGCGCCTGCCGATCGCATCGGACCTCACCTCGTTGCGGCGCAGACGCTCCGGGAGTGAACGACGTGTCCTCCAGCGCGAGGTCGCCCATCGGGCACCATCCCGACGAACACGTTCAGCGCGTCGCAGACGGCTTGCGCGTACTCGTCGGGCGTGAAGGTGCCCCACTCGACGATCCGATAGTCGCCGATCCGCGCGGCCACCTTCTGCTCCAGTGGCGCCCAGTCGGGGTGGTCGCGGAGGTCGAGGACCTTGACGCCCTCGCGGTTGGCGACCGGGTAGCCCTTGGCCCTCGCGAACAGCTCCCCCGGTCCGACCACGCCGACCTCGGAGACCACCTCGACCAGCACGTACGTGCGGCCGGCGGCGCGGGCGCGGGCCTCGACGTCGGCGAGCAGTGCCGAGCCGACGCCACGGCGACGGTGCTGCTCGGGCACGGTGACGCCGGCGTACGTCATGGTCAGGTTGTCGGCGATCGGCAGCATCACCAGGCCCGAGCCCACCATCTCCTCACCCTGGAAGGCGGCCAGCAACGTCTGCTGGAAGTCGTCGTGCGGCCGCGTCATCACCGCTCGGGTGGTCTCCCAGGTGGGGCGCAGGTCGTAGGGCCGGCCCGGCCATCGCCTCGTGGCCGGTCGCCCACCAGCGATGGAGCTCGGCCTCGTCCGCGGGATCGACCTGGCGCACCTCGATGTCGCTCATTCGAGCTCCTTCTGGACCTCGTGGAGGTCCTCGACGAGCCGGTAGCCCATCGCCTGGTTGACGGCGTTCATGTGCACGTTGCTGTCCGCGTTGTCGGTGAGGACGTACCTGCACTCGGGAACGGCCGCGCGCAGCGACCGGTGGTGGGCGAGCTTGACGGCGAGTCCGAGCGAGTGGCCGCGGTGCTCGGGCAGGGCGTAGGTGAGGTCGATGCTGGCCTGAGTGGGACGGGCGGCTTCAACTGTGGCGTCGGTGTACGCCGCCAGTGTGCCGTCGGGCGCGATGGCAGCGGTCGCGAACACCCGGCGCCCCAACTGCACACTCCGGGCCTCCTCGGCGCGCAGTCGCTCAGGTGTCCAGTCCTTCTCCTCCAGGGCGAGGTCGCCGATGGGGATCATGCTCAGCAGGCTGCGCAGAGCGGCACACAGGCCGTCCACGTACTCATCCGGCGTGTGGTTGAGCCACTCCACCAACGCGTAGTCGCCGATCCGCTCGGCGACCCACTGGTCGAGCGGAGCCCAGTCGGGGTGCTCGTCGAGGTCGAGGGCCTTGAGCCCGTCGCGGTTGACGACGTCGAAACCGCACGCCCGCGCGAACTCCGCTCCTGGCGAGGTGTCGCCCGGAGGGGTCACTGCCTCCGCCATCAGGACACGCCGCGCACGCTCACGGGCGATCTCTTCGATGCGGCCCAGCAACGCCGCCCCGACACCGCGTCGCCGTTCCTGCGGAGGCACGGTGATCTCGATCCTCGCCGAGCTGGTGTTGTCGAGCAGCGGCATGGTCATCTTGGCCGAACCGACGACCTCGCCGGGCCCGTGGGCGGCGAGCAGGATCCGCTGCCTGTCCGGTGCCGCCAGCGAGAGGTCCTCCCTGCTTTGCTCCCAGGGTGGGTAGCTGTCGATCGCGCGCTCGGTGTGCGCAGCATGGCTCGCCCGCCACCACGCGTGCAGCGCGGCCTCGTCGCCGGGGTCGACCTCGCGGATGTCGAAGGTCACCGGAGCACCCTAGGAACTCCGTGTGCGAACAGGCGAGCCGTTTACAGCGCGAGTCGGCGGCGTACGACCTCGGCGAGGCGGTGCGCGATCGCGTCGGCGTCGCCCTGGGTGCTGGCCTCGACCATCACCCGCACGATCGGCTCGGTGCCCGAGGAGCGCAGCAGGATGCGGCCCGAGTCGCCGAGGGCGGCCTCCTCCTCGGCCACGGCCGCGGCGAGGATGCCGTCCTCCTCGACGCGCGACTTGTCGACGTCGGGGACGTTGACGAGCGTCTGCGGGAGGCGCTGGACGACCGAGGCCAGCGTCTGCAGCGACTGGCCCGTCGTGACCATCCGCTCCAGCACCTGGAGGATGGCCAGCACGCCGTCGCCGGTGGTCGCGGAGTCGGTGAGGATGACGTGACCGGACTGCTCGCCGCCGAGGTTGTAGCCGGAGACCTGCATGGCCTGGAGCACGTAGCGGTCGCCGACCTTGGTCTGCCGCACGCCGATGCCAGCGGCCCGCATCGCCCTGACGAAGCCGAGGTTGCTCATCACCGTGGCCACGACGGTGTCCTTGGCGAGGGTGCCGGCCTCCTTCATCGACAGGGCCAGCAGCGCGAGGATCTGGTCGCCGTCGACGACGTTGCCCTCGTGGTCGACGGCCAGGCAGCGGTCGGCGTCGCCGTCGACGGCGAAGCCCACGTCGGCGCCGTGCTCGAGCACCGCGGCGCGGACGGTGTCGAGGTGCGTGGAGCCGCAGCCGTCGTTGATGTTGAGGCCGTCGGGCGAGGCATGGATCGCGATCACCTTGGCGCCGGCGTCCTCCAGCGCACGCGGGCCGACGTCGTACGCCGCGCCCTCCGCGCAGTCGAGCACCACGGTGAGGCCCGCGAGCGGGTGGTCGATCGAGCGCACCAGGTGGGCGGCGTACTCCTCGACGGCCGTGTCGTAGACGATGATCCGGCCGACGTCACCGCCGGTCGGGCGCTCGAAGTCCTCGGTGAGGCGGCGCTCGATGGCCGTCTCGATCGCGTCGTCGAGCTTGAGGCCGCCGCGGGCGAAGTACTTGATGCCGTTGTCGGGCATCGGGTTGTGCGAGGCCGACAAGACGACGCCCAGGTCGGCGCCGAGCGTGGCGGTCAGGAAGGCGACGCCCGGGGTGGGCAGGACGCCGAGCAGCAGCACGTCGACGCCCGCGGACGCGAGGCCGGCCACGACCGCGGCCTCGAGGAACTGCCCCGAGATGCGGGTGTCGCGGCCGACCACGGCCAGCGGGCGGTGCCCCTCGAACTCGCCGAGGTCGGCGAGCACGTGGGCGGCGGCGACGGAGAGGTCCAGGGCCAGGCCAGCGGTGAGGTCACCGTTGGCCAGGCCGCGGACTCCGTCCGTGCCGAACAGGCGAGCCACAGTCCGGTCGATCGGCCGGGCGGTCAGCGCTTGCTGTACTGAGGCGCCTTGCGGGCCTTCTTCAGACCGGCCTTCTTGCGCTCGATGACGCGGGCGTCACGGGTCAGCAGGCCGGCCTTCTTCAAGACGGCGCGGTTGGCGTCGATGTCGAGGGCGTTGAGCGAACGGGCCACACCCAGGCGCAGCGCACCGGCCTGGCCGGTGATGCCGCCGCCGTGGATGCGGGCGAGCACGTCGAAGCGGCCCTCGAGCTGGGTCGCCGCGAAGGGCTCGTTGACGACCTGCTGGTGCAGCTTGTTGGGGAAGTAGGAGTCGAGCGTGCGGCCGTTGATCGTCCACTGGCCGGTGCCGGGGACGATGCGGACGCGGGCCACGGCCTCCTTGCGGCGGCCGGTGGCCGCGGAAGGGGCGATGGTGGCCGGCTTGAGCGGGGCGTCTGCGGACGGAGCGGACTCCGAGCTGTAGGCGATGCCGGTCTCGTCGGCGGTGTAGGTCTCCTCGACGTCGCCATCGTTGGCGTCGCCCGCGTGAAGACCAGTCTCGTTGGTGGTGTCGGTCACAGTGAGTCAGTCCTTCGTCAGCGGGCGGGGTTCTGGGAGACCTGGTTGATCTCGAACGGCACGGCCTGCTGGGCCGCGTGCGGGTGGTGGGGGCCGGAGTAGACCTTGAGCTTCTTGAGGATCTGACGGCCGAGCCGGTTCTTGGGGAGCATGCCCCAGACGGCGTTCTCGACGGCCTTGCGGGCGTCCTTCTCGAGGAGGACGCCGATGGGGGTGGCGGAGAGGCCACCGGGGTAGCCGGAGTGGCGGTAGGCCATCTTGCTGGTCAGCTTGTCGCCGGAGAGGGCGACCTTCTCGGCGTTGACGATGATGACGAAGTCACCGGTGTCGACGTGCGGCGCGAAGATCGGCTTGTGCTTGCCGCGCAGGAGGTTGGCGGCGGTGACGGCGAGCCGGCCGAGGATGACGTCCTCGGCGTCGATGACGTGCCACTGCCGGGTGATGTCACCGGGCTTGGGGCTGTACGTGCGCACAGACATGCCTTGTCGTTCGTAGGAGTGGGACTGTGCGCCTTCTGACGAACTCTGCCCGGCTCATCTGCGTCCGGGTCTGCGACCTCACCCGTGCGGGGGTGTGGACGCGGCAGGAGGCGCGACCGGCAAGTCTACGGAAGGGGCTCAGTGAGCGCCAATTCGAGACCATGATTCGCGCCGTTCCAGGCCCCGGTCTAGGTTGTGAAGGACGAACCGCGCCCGCGCCACCCCTGTGGGTGACCGGTTCCCCCGCCCCTTTGATGGGCCCAGTGTTGAAGGAGCACCCTTGTCCGACAACTCCCTCACCGTACGCGACAACCGCACCGGCCAGGAGTACGACGTCCCCATCACCGACGGCACCATCCGCGCCGCCGACCTCGGGCAGATCCGCGGCGCCGAGGATGAGCCCGGCCTGGCTGTCTACGACCCCGGCTTCGTCAACACCGCGTCGTGCAAGAGCTCGGTGACCTTCATCGACGGCGACCAGGGCATCCTCGAGTACCGCGGCTACCCGATCGAGCAGCTCGCCGAGAAGTCCACCTTCCTCGAGGTGGCCTACCTGCTGGTCCACGGCAGTCTCCCGGCCAAGGCCGAGTACGACGCGTGGGTCCACGAGATCACCTATCACACGTTCGTGCACGAGAACGTCCGCTCGTTCATGCAGGGCTTCCGCTACGACGCCCACCCGATGGGCATGCTGATGGCCTCGGTCGGCGCGCTGTCGACGTTCTACCCCGACGCTCGCAACATCCACGACGCCGAGAACCGCCACATGCAGATCGTGCGGATGATCGCCAAGATGCCGACGCTCGGGGCCTGGTCGTTCCGCCACGCGCAGGGCAAGCCGTACGTCTACCCCGACAACGACCTCGGCTACACCGCCAACTTCCTCTCGATGCTGTTCAAGATGAGCGAGAAGCAGTTCGAGGCCGACGAGCGGCTCGTCAAGGCCCTCGACGTGCTGTTCATCCTGCACGCCGACCACGAGCAGAACTGCTCGACCAACGCCGTGCGCTCGGTCGGCTCCTCGCAGGTCGACCCCTACTCCGCGGTGGCAGCCGGCGTCGGTGCGCTCTTCGGCCCGCTGCACGGCGGCGCCAACGAGGCCGTGCTGCGGATGCTGCGCCGGATCGGCTCGATGGACAACATCCCGTCGTTCATCGAGGGCGTGAAGAACGGCAACGAGCGGCTGATGGGCTTCGGCCACCGCGTCTACAAGAACTACGACCCGCGCGCCACGATCATCAAGAAGGCCTGCGACGACGTCTTCGAGGTGACCGGCGTCAACCCGCTGCTCAAGATCGCCCAGGAGCTGGAGAAGATCGCGCTCGAGGACGAGTACTTCGTCAAGCGCAAGCTCTACCCCAACGTCGACTTCTACTCCGGCCTCATCTACGAGGCCTTCCAGTTCCCGCCCGAGATGTTCACGGTCCTGTTCGCGATCGGCCGCACGCCCGGCTGGTTGGCCCAGTGGCTGGAGCTCGTGCAGGACAAGGAGCAGAAGATCGCCCGCCCCAAGCAGATCTACACCGGCGACCGCAAGCTCGACTTCGTCCCTGCCAGCGAGCGCTGGGCCTGAGTTCCCGACAGGTGTGAGGGCCGGTGCTGCCGCCCAGGAAGCCGCGTCGCAACCGAAGCAGGCGCCGGCGGCCCTAGGCTCGCTGCATGCGCTGCCTCCCCCTCGTCCTCGCGTCGCTGGCCGCCGCGACCGCCCTGACCGTCACCACGCCGTCGTCCGGCGCCCATGTCGCTGGGCAGCGTGACGAGATCACCGGCACCCCAGCGGCCGACGACCTCAAGGGCACCAACGGCGACGACGTCGTGCGCGGGCTGGGCGGCAACGACGCCATCGACGGCCGCAAGGGTCACGACGTCCTCATCGGTGGCGCTGGGGACGACTCGATCACCGACTACCTCGGCATCGCCGGCCAGGCCGACGACGGGGCAGTGGACACCTTCCGGGGCGGCACCGGCAACGACATCCTCTACGTCGGTCACGGAGACACGGTCTTCGCCGGGGCGGGCGACGACCGCGTCAACGGCTACTACCTCGGCGAGGGTGACGTCGTGCACTGCGGCCTCGGCAAGGACGTGCTGGTCGTCAACGAGGACCTCCACGGCCTCCAGACCGACCAGTGCGAGAAGATCCTGGTCAAGTACGCGGGGTAGAAAGGCAGGCATGTCCTTCCCTTTCTACGACGACCCCACCCGCTATCCGCCCGACGTCTATGACGGCCACGACGGCGCGGCCTCCGCCTGGATCCGGCCGACGGACGCCCCCAAGGAGATCGAGTACACCCGCGGCGGGAGCTGCGAGTACCTCCTCACCGGTCCGCAGTCGGCGGGCAAGCTCGGCATCTACCGCTGGACCTTCGGGGAGCACGAGAGCGGCCCGGACGCCCACTTCCACAAGTCGATCGCCGAGCTCTTCTACGTGCTGGAGGGCGAGGTGCGGCTCTACGACGGCCACGGCTGGAAGGAGGCCGGTGCGGGCGACTTCTTCTACGTGCCCGAGGGCGGCCTGCACGGGTTCCGGGGCGGGAACCACGCGAGCATGCTGCTGATGTTCACGCCCGGGGCGCCGCGCGAGGACTACTTCGAGACCCTCGCCTCCCTCGGTCGGGGAGCCACGATGACCGACGAGGAGCGGGCGGAGTTCATGCTGCGCCACGACACCTACTGGGTCGAGGCGAACTGAGCGCACGGACCCGAAGACCTGCCTGGCGCACCGCTGACCACCAGCCGCCGTACCAGCGGTGAGCCTGGCACCGTCCAGCACCCGAAAACGGTGCCTGGCGCACCGCTGCCCCGCCCCGCCGCCGTGCGGGCGGTGGCCCTGGCACCGTCGGAGGCCAGGCACAATGGTTTCGTGCCCCAACGCGTCCCAGCCCTCCCCTACCGCACCACCGCCCAGCTCACCGAAGGGCTCGACCACGTCCGCGCCGCCCCGACCGACGCAGGCGTCGTCAGGCTCGTCGTACGCCGTCCCACCGCGGGCGAGCGCGAGATCCTCGACGAGGGACAGCTCGACCTGGCCCACGGGGTGGTCGGCGACGACTGGCTCCCTCGCGCCCGGTCGCGGGCGATCGCCGACGGCCGGCACCTCGCCTCGCAGGTCAACGTGATGAGCGCTCGGATGGTGGCCCTGCTGGCCGACAGCGCCGAGGAGCAGGCCTACGCCGGCGACCAGCTGTACCTCGACCTCGACATCTCGGTGGCGAACCTGCCCACCGGCTCGCGGCTGGAGTTCGGCGAACCCGGAGCGGGCGGGCCGGTGCTCGAGGTCTCCGCCAAGCCCCACAGCGGGTGTGCCAAGTTCGTGGCGCGCTACGGCGAGGACGCCGCGAGCTTCGTCAACAACGAGACGGGCAAGGCCCTGCGTCTGCGCGGCTTCAACGCCCGGATCGTCGAGCCAGGTCCCGTGCGTCCTGGCGACGCCGTCCGCGTGGTGCGGCGAGGTGGTCTGGACGACCAGACCGCATCGCCTGCGGTGGTGTCCAGCGCGGTCTAGCGTTCCGGGTGACACCCGTCTCCCCCCACCGGAGGTCACCATGCAAACACGCCTCAACCGCGCCATCGCGGCCACTCTCGCCGCCGGCGCACTCGTCGCCTCCGGCATCTCCGGCACCGCCGACGCCACACCCGGCAACGGCAACGCCAACGGCCACGGCAAGGGCCACTGCCGCGCACTCCACGCCTTCGGCGAGGGCACCGACAACGGCGACGGCACCACGACGGCAACCATCTACCGCGCCCGCGGCAAGCGCGAGCTCGGCACCACGGACGGCACGCTCACCCCCGCCGGCGACCCGGTCGAGGGCGTGCAGTCGTTCACCGGGACGATCGTCTTCACCAGCGCCGCGGGCACCCTCAACGCGCCCGTCGAAGGCACGTTCGACACGACGACCGGCGACTTCGCCGCCAGCTCCAGTGAGGTGACCGGCACCGACGGCTATGCCGACGTCACCGGAAAGCTGCGGATCTGGGGCACCCAGGACCTCACCGACGGCACGTTCTCCGAACACCTGCTCGCCAAGCTCTGCGTGCCGAAGAAGAAGCAGCACTGACCTGCGGGGGGCGCCGGGGGCTGGGAACCCGCTGAGCGGACCTTTTTCGGCCACGCCCAGCGGGCTCTCAGGCTGGACACAGGTGGGGCCACCAGTCTCGGTCACGTGACCGAGACGCCGCAGCACCCCCACCAGCCCCCGTTCGACTCCTCGCCCTACGGTCGGCCGCCCACCGACACCCACCCGATCCCCTCCGTGGCGTACCAGCGCCCCGTGCCGCCGCCCGCACCGAAGGAGCGCAAGCGGCGTCCCGGCGCGTTCGCCGCCTCCGTCGTGGCCGCCTCGCTGCTGGTCGGCGCGGGCGCCGGAGTGGGCGGCGCCGCGGTGTGGACCTCCCAGCACGACGCAGCGACCCCGTCTGCGTCAGCCCCGCGCTCGACCTCGCCGGTCGTCGACACCCCGGCCGCGGCCTCGGGCGACGGATCGGTCGAGCAGGTGGCCCAGACCGTGCTGCCCTCGGTCGTCAGGATCGACGTAGCCGGCACAGAGGGCCAGGGCTCGGGCTCCGGCATCATCTTGAGCTCCGACGGACTGATCCTCACCAACAACCACGTCGTCGACGTCGCGGGCGACTCCGGCGAGGTGCAGGTGGACTTCAACGACGGCTCGCACGCCAAGGCCACGATCGTCGGGACCGACCCGCTCACCGACACCGCCGTGATCCAGGCCGAGGACGTGAGCGGCCTCACGCCGGCCACGATCGGCTCTTCCGACTCGCTCCAGGTCGGCCAGGCCGTGGTGGCGATCGGGTCGCCGTTCGGCCTCGACTCCACGGTGACCAGCGGCATCGTCAGCGCCCTCCAGCGCCCCGTCGCCGTCGGCTCCGACGAGCAGGGCAACAGCACCGTCTACCCCGCCATCCAGACCGACGCGGCGATCAACCCGGGCAACAGCGGCGGAGCGCTCGTCGACATGGCCGGTCACGTCGTCGGCATCAACTCCTCGATCCGCACCGCCGGCCCCAGCGAGCCGGGCGCGGCCGCGGGGTCGATCGGCCTGGGGTTCGCGATCCCCATCGACGAGGTGATGGGCGTCATCGAGCAGATGGAGAACGGTGAGACGCCGACCCACGCGCGCCTGGGGATCTCCGTGGAGGACGTCGCCGGCGGAACCGGCGCGCTCGTCGAGGACGGCGCCCGGGTCAGCCAGGTGAGCGACGGCTCGGCGGCGAAGGACGCCGGCCTCAGCGACGGCGACATCATCACCAAGGTCGACGACACCCTGATCACCGGGGCCGACTCACTCGTCGCGACCATCCGGTCGTACCGGCCCGGCGACGAGGTCACCGTGACCTACACCCGCGACGGCGACGAGCACGAGGTCACCCTGGCGCTCGACTCCGACGCCACCAGCTCCAACTCATAACAGCCGAGTCCATCACTGGCCGGGTGTGCTCAGTTCCCGAGGCGGCGCGCCACCTCGGTGAGCACGCCCGGCCAGTTGGCCTCGAACTCGTCCCTGGTCGCCTCGTCCTCGAAGCCCGTCTGCGTCAGGCGCACCCGCGAGCCCGGACCCGACGGCTCGAACGTCACCATCACCTGCGTGGCGAACCGCTCGTGCCCGTCGTCGTCCTGGATGCGGGCGTGGTAGCCGAGCTCGACGCCACGGTGTACGTCGGTGACGGTGCGCTCCTCGCGGAACGGCGGGTTGGGCGCGGGGTCGAAGCGGACGTGCCACCGGCCGCCCACCCGGAGGTCGAGGTCGGACTCGGTCACCCACTCCGGGCGGTCGCTGTCGTAGAGCGCCACGAAGGCGTCGAAGCAGTCCTCGGGCGACGCGGCGATGTCCTGCTCGACGGTCAGGTCCCAGGTCTGGTTCCTTGTCGTGTCCATCTCTCGACCGTACGCCGCGGGGCCTGTTGGTTTCGAGGGTCGCAAGCTCGCACCTCAACCGGCGAGATGGTCAGCGGACGCGCTGCACCCGCGTCTCGTCCCAGACCGGCCCGTCGGACTCGTAGACGTCGCCCGATGCGCCGTACACCAGGAACCGGTCGAAGCCGCGGGCGAACCAACGGTCGTGGGTGACCGCGATGACGGTGCCCTCGAAGGACTCCAGGCCCGCCTCCAGCGCCTCGGCGGACTGCACGTCGAGGTTGTCGGTGGGCTCGTCGAGGAGCAGCAGCGTGGCGCCCGACAGCTCGAGCAGCAGGATCTGGAACCGGGCCTGCTGGCCGCCGGAGAGCGACTCGAACTTCTGCTCGGATGCGTGGGCGAGCTCGTAGCGGTCGAGCACCCGGGCCGCCGCCTCGCGGCCCATGCCGTCGCGGTGCTCGTCGCCCCGGTGCAGGATCTCCAGCAGCGTCCGCCCCCGGAGCTCGGGGTGCTCGTGGGTCTGCACGAACCAGCCGGGCCGCACGCGGGCACCCAGCTTGGCCTTGCCGGTGTGGTCGACGGGCTTGATCTCGACGGCCTCGACCGGCTCGTGCTCCTTGTCCGGGTCGCTGCCGCCGCGGGCGAGCAGCCGTAGGAAGTGGGACTTGCCGGAGCCGTTGGAACCGAGGACCGCGACCCGCTCGCCGTACCAGACCTCGAGGTCGAACGGCTTCATCAGGCCGGTCAGCTCGAGGTCTTCGCACACCACCGCCCGCTTGCCGGTACGGCCACCCTTGAGGCGCATCTGCACCTGCTGGTCGCGCGGCTGCTCGATCGGCGGGCCGGCCTCCTCGAACTTGCGCAGCCGCGTCACCGCGGCCTGGTAGCGGCTGGCCATGCCGTCGTTGTAGGCCGCCTTCTGCTTGTACATCAGCATCAGCGCCTTGAGCTTGGCGTGCTCCTCGTCCCAGCGCCGTCGCAGCTCCTCCAGCCGCTCGAACCGGTCCTTGCGCGCCTCGTGGTACGACGCGAATCCGCCCGGGTGGGTCCAGACCAGGTTGCCCGCTGCCCCGAGCTCGACGGTGACGACCCGGGTCGCGGTGTTGTTCAGCAGCTCGCGGTCGTGGCTGATGTAGAGGATGGTCTTGTCGGACTCGCGGATCCGTCCCTCCAGCCAGATCTTGCCGGGCACGTCGAGGAAGTTGTCGGGCTCGTCGAGCAACAGCACCTCGTCGGGACCGGCGAGCAGGTACTCCAACACCAGCCGCTTCTGCTCGCCACCCGACAGCGTCTTGAGCGAGCGGTACTTCGCGCGGTCGTAGGGCACGCCCAGGCCCTTGACGGTGCAGACGTCCCAGACGACCTCGAGCTCGTAGCCTCCGGCGTCGGCGTAGTCGGCGAGCGCAGTGGCGTAGCGCATCTGCGTAGCCTCGTCGTCGGTCTCCATCAGTGCTCGCTCGCAACGATCGACCTCGGCGGCCGCCGCCCGGACCCGCGCCGGCGAGACCGACAGCAGGAGGTCGGCGACGTTCGGGTCGTCGCCCAGGCCGTTGCCGACCATCTGGCGCATCACACCGAGCCCGCCGGAGCGGGTCACGGCACCGGCGTTCGGTGTCAGCTCGCCGGTGATGATCTTCAGCAGGGTGGTCTTGCCCGCCCCGTTCGCGCCGACCAGCGCCACCTTCGCGCCCTCGCCCACGCGGAACGACACGTCGTCGAGCAGCACCCGGCCGTCCGGCAGGTCGAACCGGACACTCTGTACGTCGACGTGGCCCACAAGAAACGATTGTCACACCGATCCGTCTGCGGTTTCGCCGGGTTTTCCCCGCTCAGCGATGCAGACGAATCGGGGTCAGGGCGGCGCTCAGAGGTCGCGGAACCTGATCTTGCGGTGGTCGCCGTAGATGGGGTGGTTGCGCCAGACCCGCTTGTCGCGGATCAGGTCCCTGGCCCCCTCGCGGGGCGTGCCCGCGTAGCTCGACAGGTGGGCCGCGACGAGGCCCGCGAGGAGTGGCGCGGCGAACGACGTCCCGCTCCAGCGCGCGTAGCCCGTCGTGAACATCCGGTGGTTGCCCACGTTCGGCGACCAGTGGCAGGTGTACCTGCCCAGGGGGAAGCGGTTGACGTGGTTGCGGCCGACGATGAAGACGTCGGCAGACTGGCGGTAGTTCGAGAAGCTCGAGACCTCGTTGTCCTGGTCGAGCGAGCCGACCCCGATCGCCCACGGCGACGCTGCGGGGTAGAAGGGGGAGGGCGAGGCGTCGTTCCCCGCGGCGGCGATGACGACCGGCCGGTCCTTCGGGTCGGTGGACTGGTTGCGCCAGACGCGCTCGAAGGCCTTGAGGGGTCGGTCGTGCCGGGTGTGGCACCCCGCCGACAAGTTGATGACCTGGGGGTTCAGGGCGAGGGCCTGCTGGAGCAGGTGCGCGAGGTCGACCTCGTTGACCACTCCACCGCTGGTGATGGGGAACTCCAGGTGCGAGATGTCCGCCCCTGGCGCGTGGCAGCGCACGACTTCCTCCGCGAACATGCCGTGACCGGCGTACGGCGGGAGGGCCGGCAGCTGCCCGTAGTGGCCCGCGTTGACGTCCGCGGCCGCGGCCGCCTCGTCGGCCGGCTGGGGCCAGCCGGTGTCAATGACCACGACGCGGATCTTGTCCCCGACCGTCTTGTCGGTCTCCTCCGGGGGCCACGCCTGCGCCAGCACGGCCTCGGCGGGCTCCGTCGCGGGACAGGCACGCCCGTTGCCGGTGCCGGCGAGGTGGACGTAGTGCTCGGGGGTGACGACCCCGGGGCCGAGCTCGTCATCGTAGATGCGCACGGCGTTGACGAGGTCGCGGCGTCGCGCCCGCTCGTAGGCAGCGTCGCTCTCGTCAGGCAGCCGTTCACGGGACGAGAAGCGGTAGGAGTCGAGGCTGTCGATCTTCGGGGTCCGCGCATCGTCTCGCTCCGGTGCCGACGTGATCCTGAAGTCACTCTTCCGACGGTTGAACACGTCGATGACCTCGTCGAGGCCTGCGTCCTCGGTGTCGACCAAGAGCCGTCCGGGGACGAACAGGTAGTTGTGGTCGGAAGGGCGCCTGGTGTCCCACCCGAGGCCCTCCTCGTGGGCCGCCCGCATGGCGAAGAGCTGGTTCTTGGACAGTCGCCTGGTCTCGAGATACTGCGGCGAGCTCGCACTTCGTGGCATCAGCAAACCCCCCCAGGCGACAATGTCCTGAGGCGAAGGTAGCGGCGCCGACGGCTCCGCGGGAAGGGGGCCGCCTTGCCGCCTTCGACTCCCGAGCCGCCGGTCTCAGACCTGCTGGGACTGGCGATCGCCGAGCCAGCACGTGCGCAGGCGTGGGCCGACCGGCTCGTGGCGACGGAATCCGACCCGTGGGTGCTCTCGTATGCCCACCAGGCCCGGGGAATCCTGCTGCGCGACCACGGTCTGCTCGATCTCGCGGTCCCGGAGCTGAGGCGCGCGGTTCGGCTGGCCGCGCGAAGCGGAGACCCGAACCGGGAGGCCGACGTGCGGGCAACGCTGGGAGTAGCCCTCGCGATGGCGGGACGCACCGGCACCGGGCTAGACCAGCTGCAGCTCGCGGTGGTCACTGCGACAGACCCGACGGTGATGGCGAAGATCCTGATGCGGCGTGGGCACGTGCGGTACTTCATCCATCACCGGCCCAGGGAGGCGTTGGCCGACCTGGAACGGGCCCTGCCCGGACTCCGGGCAGCGGACGAGTACGTCTGGGAGGCGCGGGCCCTCAACCTGGTCGGCCTGAGCGCCCTGGCCCTCGGCCGGGCCGAGCACGCGGCGCGGGCCGTCGAGTCAGCGGAGCGGATCTTCGTGCAGCAGGGGCAGGCCGTGGAGGCTGTGGTCACCCTCCACAACCGGGGCTTCATCGCCTACTGCAGGGGGGACCTTCCCTCGGCCCTGCGCCTCTACGACTCGGCTGCCGAGGGGTACGCGAGCCTCGGGGAAGACGCGTCGAGGCTCGTCATGGACCAGTGTGAAGCGCTTCTTGCTGTGGGGCTGGCCCACGAGGCCGTGCGCCTGGTGAACCACTGCGTGGCCAAGGGATCGCTGCCGGCCGCCGTCGAGGCGGAGCTGTTGCTCAGCCTGTCGATGGCCGAGCTGGCGGAGGACGATCCCGGAGCGGCAGCCGTGAGCGCAACCCGCGCGCGAGCGCTGTTCCGACGCCAGCACCGGGAGTGGTGGGTGCTGCGCTCGGAGCTCGCCACGCTGCTCGCGCGCCGCGAGGCCGGCCAAAGCGGTCGTCGGCTCGCGGAGCAGGCTGCCCGCGTCGGCAGCGCACTCGCCGAGTCGGGATCCGAGGAAGCCGCGGTGGCGTGGCTGTTGGCCGGGCGGTTGGCGGCTGCGGCCGGTCTCGACACCGCGACGGAGCTCTTCGAGCGAGCCGCCGCGTTCCGACACCGGCCGTCGGCGCTGGTCCGGGCAACCGGTTGGCACGCCCGCGCCCTCGAGCGCGACCTCCGTGACGACTCGCGGGGTGTGCTCGGCGCCTGCCGGCGCGGCCTCGACGCGCTCGACCAGTACGTCGCGATCCTGGGCAGCTCGGAGCTGCGCGCGCTGGCCACCCGCCACGGCGACGACCTGGCGCGCCTGGCCCTGCGCCGAGCTATGCGGAGCAGTCCCCGCCGCCTGCTCGAGTGGACCGAGAGATGGCGGGCAAACTCGCTGTCGCAGCCTCCGGTTCACCCTCCGGACGATGCCGAGCTCGCTCGCGACCTGGCGGCCCTGCGCGACACCCGACGGCGGCTGGCCGAGGCCCGCGCCGAGGGAGCGCCCTCCGCGGCCAGGTTGGACGACGACCGGGGCAGGCTGGAGGAGGCGATCCGACGGCGTACGCACCACCTGGCCGGTGCGTCGACCGAGTCGGCACCGTTCGAGGCCGAGCGGCTGCTCGCCTCCCTCGACGGGACCACGTTCGTGGAGCTGGTCGACGTCGACCGGGTGCTGCACGCCCTCGTCGCCTGCGCGGGACGGGTCCGGCACGTCGTGGTCGGCGGCATGGCGGAGGCCGAGCAGTCCGTCGCGTTCGCGCGTTTCGCCCTGCGCCAGACCGCCCGGGGGCGACCCTCCGACATCGTCGATGTGGGCCGTCGGCTCCAGGAGACGCTGCTCGGGGACGCAGTACGCCGCCTCGGCGGAGGGCCCGTGGTGGTCTCCCCGCCCGGTCGGCTGCACACGACGCCCTGGTCGCTCCTGCCCGCGCTGGCCGACGTACCCGTGAGCGTCGCCCCCTCGGCCGCCCTGTGGCTACGAGCGCGGGCTTCTCGTCCGCCGACCGGCGCGCGGGTGCTGATAGCGGGACCAGGTCTGGAGTCCGGAGGCGCGGAGCTCGACGCACTCGCTCGCCGTCACACGGAGGCGGTCCTGCTGCGGGACGGGGATGCCACGGTCGAGCGGAGCCTCGCAGCGCTGGACGGCGCTGCGGTCGCGCACGTAGCGGCGCACGGGAGGTTCCGCGAAGACAGCCCGATGTTCTCCTCGCTCGACCTCGATGACGGGCCGCTGACGGTGCACGACCTCGAGCGGCTCGACCGGGCGCCGCACCGGATGGTGCTGTCGGCCTGCGAGTCGGGGGTGGTGGCTCCGATCGGCGCCGGGGAGATGCTCGGCCTGGTGACGGCCATGATCTCGATGGGGTCGGCAGGCGTCGTCTCGAGCGTGGCGAAGGTCAACGACCGAGCCACCGCCGAGCTGATGCTCGACGTGCACGCGGCGATGGACGAGGGCGACGACCTCGGGCACGTCCTGCTGCGGGCCCGAGAGGCGGCGCGCGGCGACCGGGTGCGCGAGGCGACGGCGGCGGCGTTCCTCGCGATGGGTGTCTGAGTCCTACAGAACCACCCATTCGGTGTGTCGCACGGTCCCGTCGATCTCGACGGCGAAGCGCACGGTGCCCGAGGCCTCGGGCAGCGAGAAGAAGCCCGACGCGTCAGTGCGGGCCGTCCGGCTCTCGCCGTCGGCCCGCTCCATGGTCACCTCGCCCATGCTCCCCGGAAGGAGTACCTGGCCGGTGAGCGTCGACCCGTCCACCTCGAGCTCGAGGGACATGCCGCCGCCGGCGAACGACAGGGTGCGCGCGTCCTCGTCGCCCCGGACCGCCGCCGTCGCCTGCAGGGACGAGTCGTGCATGAGGGTGAGCAGGTCCTCGTCGACGGTGCGCCACGCGAACGCGCCGTACGCCGCCTGGCGTCGATGGTCCGGAACCTCGCGCTCCTGCCCGATCGCCGCCGCCAGTTCCGTCATGAGGCCCTCGTCTTCCATCCAAGAAGTCATCAGGACCGCCTCCTCAATCGACCACGGCCGAGGCCGCCACCAGGGCGCGCATCGCCCTGGTGTTCCGTAGTTGTTCCAGAGCCCGGGCCCGGGTCGGGCCGATGCTGCCTTTGGGGATGCCCAGCTTCGCGCTGATCTCGTCGTAGGAGATCGGTGGATCCATGAGCAGGAGCTCGAGCAGCTCGCGCCGCCCGGCCGGGAGCTCGAGCAGGGCCGCACGAAACGCCCGAGCCCGCTCGTCGCGGATCAGGTCCTCGTCGACCTCGGGCTGCACGCCGACGAGATCGAGGATGTAGCCCTGCGGGTCCACCGGGGTGGAGCGCCCGCGCAGCCGGATGACCCGGAGCGCCTCGTTGCGCGCCGTCGTCACCAACCACCCGGGTAGAGCGCGCGGTTCACGCAGGTCGCCGAGATGCTCGACGAGCCGCAGCCACACGGTCTGGTTGACGTCGTCCCCGTCCGCGGCCGAGAGCCTGAACTTCGCGATGACCGAGTTCACCAGGGGCAAAAAGCGATCCACGAGGGCGTTCCACGACGCCTGGTCGCCGGCCCGAGCGCGTGCGACCAGATCGTCGAGCTCAAGGGGCTCGTGCATCCGTGTCACCTCCACGTCTGCGCAACGGTCTTCGATGGTCACCACATACGTCAGATCACCGACCGAGCCCGTTGATACGTCGACGTCGAAACCACAGTGACACCGGTGGATCAGCCCGGCAACTCACTATCCCCTGGACGTATCTGGAGGGGTGGTTCCCGCGTCAGTGCTGTCACCGCCGAGATCCCTCGGACGGACAACGATGAAGGGGAACAACCGCCATGAACAGCACCATCAAGAACCGCACTCTCGGCGCCACCGCTCTGCTCGCCGTCCTCCTCGGGTCCGCCGCGTGCGGGAACGAGACGGTGACCGACAACGACACCGGCACCCAGCCCGGTTTCGAGGCGCGCATCTACCCGCCCTCGTCGGTCCCGCCGGCTCCGCTCGGGGAGAAGAGGGGTCCTATCTCGGCGGACGCCGCCGAGCGCAAGGCCGCTGCCGACAAGGCTCGTCAGGACCGCGCTTCCGCCGACCGGTGGGCTCGCGGCACCCAGGTCGAGGACCAGCTGAAGAGGTCGGGCCACCCGAGCCAGCCTTGAGCGAGGACGGGACGGCCATCGGGGTCCGTCCCGTCCTTGGCGAGCGGCGTCAGTGGGCGCCGGCGAGGTTGAGGCCGACGACGCCGGCGACGATCATCGCCAGGCTGGCGGCCTTCACCCAGGAGAGGTGCTCCCCGAGGAACAACAGCCCGATCACGGCGACGAGAGCGGTGCCGGCGCCGGCCCAGATGGCGTAAGCCACGGACACGGGCATCTGCTTGACGACGAGGGTGAGCATCCAGATCGAGATCCCGTAGCTGACCAGCACCGCCATGGCCCAGCCGGGGTTGGTGAACCCTTCGGCCTTGGGCAGCAGCGCGGTTGCGCCCACCTCGATCACGATCGCGACCGCCAACAGCAGGAACGCGCCGTACATGTCGTCATCTCCCTCTCTCATCATTTGTAGCACTCGCTACATCCACTGATAACTGTAGCACCCGCTACAATGGATTCATGCCCGAGGAGTCCAGGCGAGACGTACTTCTCGCGGCCTGCACCGACCACGTGCTCGAGGAGGGCCTGATCGGACTCAGCCTGCGGCCTCTGGCCAAGGCTGTCGGCACCAGCGACCGGATGCTCATCTACCACTTCGGCAGCCGCGCCGGACTGGTCGCGGCCATCATCGACGAGGCGACCGCGAGGTCCGTCGACTACCTCGGCAACCTGGCCGCTCCGCGGACGGTCCGCTCCGGGGTGTTGCGGCTGTGGCAGGCCTACATGGAGCCTCCGCTGCACGCCTGCAACCTGATCTACGTCCAGGCGGCGGTCAGCGGCTACCTCGGGCAGGAGCCCTACCGGAGCTCGGTCCGCGACAGCAACGGCCGGTGGGAAGCGGCGATGCGTGACTGGTTCGTGCGGTGCGGGGCGCCCCGCCAGCGGGTCGACAGGATCACCCGGCTCGTCGAGTCGGCGCTCCTGGGCTTCCACGTCGACCTGACCACCGACACCCCCGAGGAGCTCACCCGCGGCGTCCGCGACCTCGCCGACGCAGCCCAGGCGCTGGCCGGCTAGGAGCCTGATCGGGTAGCCGGGCAATTCGTCACCCATCGGACGTATCTAGAGGGGTGGTTCCCGGGTCAGTGGTGTCACCCGCCGAAAAGGCTCGCGCGGACAATCCACGGAAGGAACCACCGCCATGAACAGCACCATCAAGCACCGCACTCTCGGCGCCACCGTTCTGCTCGCCGTCCTTCTCGGGTCCGCCGCCTGCGGCAACGAGACGGTGTCGGAGACCGACCCGGGCAACCAGCCGGCCGCCGTCTCCTCGAACGCGCCTCGTGGCACGTCCGCGGACCGCGCGGAGCGCGAGGCAGTCGAGAAGAAGTCTCGTCAGGACCGCGCCTCCACCGACCGGTGGGCCCGCGGTTCCAACGACGAGAACCAGCTCAAGCACGCCGGCCACCCAGGCCGACCCTGAAGAAGGACGGGACGGACCCTCCTCTCACAGGTCCGTCCCGTCCTTCGCCGTCGTCCCCTACCGCCGGAACTTGTCGGGCATCGGTACGTCGCCCTCGACGCCCCCGCTCCAGCCCGGGGTGAGCACCCAGTAGAGGACGTCGGCGGTCAGGTCGTGCTCGGCCCCGTCCCATGCGAAGCCGTGGCAGGCGTCCAGCGTCACCCGGCCCCGGGCGTCGGCCGACGTCACCTGGACCACCGGACCGGTGAGGGCCATGGTGCACATCCGGTCGCCCTTCGCGGGGGCGGACTCGAGCGCAGCGAGGGCGTCCGCGGCGTCCTGGCCGGTGAGCAGCTCGCTCTGCTCGAGCCAGTCGTCGATGCCGTAGCGGCACAGCCTCACCAGGCCCTCGGCGAGGTCGGGGCCGGCATCCGTGGCGTGCGCCGCGCACCCGTTGGCGTCGACGCTCGCGTTGCGAACGAACGACTCGAGGACCTCCTCGACGGTGGCGCGGTCGGGGGCGACCACCCAGACGATGTTGTCGCCGGTGTCCCCGCCTCGCTGGTAGCCGAGCCAGGCACCTTCGGGATAGGCGGCCTCGGCGTCGCCCTTCTCGTACTGCCAGACCTGGCCCGCTCGGTAGGCGAGGTCGGCCGCGGATCCGTCGAAGAACTGCACGCCGTAGCCGTTCTGCGGATCGCACAGGATGTCGATGGAGGCGCCCCCGGGGCGCTGTACCACCGGGTGGCCAAGGTCGCCTCCACCGCCACACCAGTCGTCCAGGAAGCCGTGGCCCCAGTCGGCCGGCACCGTGACGCTGAGGTCTCGCCACGACTCGATGCGGTCCATTGCCGACGCCTCGGTCGTCGGGGAAGACGCGTCGGCGACCGGGGTACGGCTGGTGCCTTCGTCCCGGTTGCCCAGCAGTGCGGCACCGCCGAACACACCCGCGACCGCGACCACCGCGGCGACAGAGGCGAGCGCCGTACGACGACGGCGGGCGCCGGCAAGACGCCGCGCGGCTGGCGCCAGACCGGCGGCGTCCGGGGCGTCGTCGCCGGCTGAGCGCAGGGCATCCGTCAGCCGCTCCTCGAAGTCAGTCATGGCGCTCCTCCTCACCGAGCGTGGTCCGCAAGGCCGCGATCCCGCGGGAGACCCGCGAGCGGACACTGCCTTCCGCGACACCGGTCAGGGCCGCGATCTCGGCGTACTCGAGCTGTTCGTAGTAGCGCAGCACCACGGCCACGCGCTGGGCCTCTGGAAGTGCGAGGCAGGCGCGCCACACGCGGTCCCGCTCGTCGGTGCCCGGGTCGGCGGTCACTCCACGCGGGAACGCCTCGGCGACCGGCGTCTCGCGCTTGCGGAACCGCCGCCACCACGAGGTGTGCGCGTTGACCACCATCCGGCGGACGTAGGCATCGGGGTCGCCGACGGTGCGGATGTGCTCCCACCGCGGCAGCGCCCGGGCGAGCGCGTCCTGCACGGCGTCCTCGGCGTCGGCGCGGTTGCCGGTCAGCACGTAGGCGAGGCGCAGCAGCCCCGGGCCGCGGGCTGCGACCCATTCGTCGAACTCGGAGGACATCGTCGCCTCACCGTGCAGGAGGGCACTCACGCCGAACAGACGCGCGTCACTCCGGTTCTGTTGCGACCTCGGTCGACCTCGCCCAGAGATTCACTCCGGACTCCACGGCGTGCTTGTCGATCTCGGCCAGCTCGTCCTCGGTCAACGGCGGGAAGTCGAGGGCGTCGAGGTTGGTGTCGAGCTGCTCGACGGACGACGCCCCGATGACCGCGGCGGTGACCCTCGGGTCGCGCAGCGCCCACTGGAGCGCGAGCTGGGCGAGCTTCTGGTCCCGGCGAAGGGCGATCGCGTTCAGCGAGCGGACCCGGTCGAGCACCTCGTCGTCGAGCCCGGCGATGGTGGAGCCCTCGCGGGCGGCTCGTGAGTCCTCCGGGATCCCGTCGAGGTAGCGGTCGGTCAGCAGTCCCTGCGCCAGCGGCGTGAACACGATGCAGCCCATCCCCTCCTCTTCGAGGGTGTCGAGCAGCTCGGGCTCGATCCAGCGGTTGAGCATCGAGTACGACGGCTGGTGGATCAGCAGCGGCGTGCCCAGGTCGCGGGCGACCCTGGCCGCCTCGGCCGTCCAGGAGGCGGAGTACGACGAGATGCCGGCGTACAGCGCCCGCCCGGACCGCACGGCCTGGTCGAGCGCCATCATCGTCTCCTCGACGGGCGTCTCCGGGTCGAAGCGGTGGCTGTAGAAGATGTCGACGTAGTCGAGCCCCATCCGGCGCAGCGACTGGTCGAGCGAGGCGAGCACGTACTTGCGGGAGCCGCCTCCCTGGCCGTAGGGGCCCGGCCACATGTCGTAGCCCGCCTTGGTCGAGATCACCAGCTCGTCGCGGTAGGGCCCGAAGTCCTCGGCCAGGTAGCGACCGTAGTTCTCCTCGGCGCGACCGTAGGGCGGCCCGTAGTTGTTGGCCAGGTCGAAGTGGGTCACGCCCCGGTCGAAGGCCCGGCGCAGGATCGCACGCTGGGTCTCCTCCGGCCGGTCGTCGCCGAAGTTCTGCCAGAGCCCCAGGCTCAGCAGCGGCAGCTTCAGCCCGCTCCGGCCGGCGTAGCGGTAGTGGTCGGTGTCGTAGCGGTCCTCGGCGGCCTCGAACGTCATGCCGCCATCCTGCCCGAGCGGCTGTCAGACCCGGTTCGCCACCACCACCAGGTACTCCGCCCAGATGCCCTCGCCGAGGGCCAGCGCCTCGTCGCCGAGCGCGGCCAGGGCGGCGTCCAGGGCGCGCACGCGCTCGGGGGTCTCGGCGATGAACTTGTACGTCGCGATGGTCGGGCCGTAGAAGGCCTTGAAGTAGTCACGGAACTCCGCGCCGGACGCGAACCGGTCGAACAGGACGCGTCGCTTGACGGCTCGCACCTCGCTGACCCGGTCACCCAGGAGCGCACGCACGTGGCGCTCGCTGCCCCAGAGCGGAGGCGGCAGGGCGCCGGGCGGCGGTGGCGCGGCGTACGGCTTCATGGCCGCGAACATCCGGCCGATGAAGCCCTCCGGCGTCCAGCTCAGCAGGGCGATGGTGCCGCCCGGCCGGCACACGCGGAGCAGCTGGTCGGCGG
>CAWFEZ010000015.1:0-213034 GCA_963814935.1 uncultured Actinomycetota bacterium
TGCCCCGCGGCGTCGACGAAGACCGGGCTGGCGAAGCCCTCGACCTCGATCCGACTGCTCCACGCCGAGCCGTCGGCGATCGCGTAGTTGCGGGTCGCGAACGGCGCGGCGGTGGAGGTCGTGGCGGCGCCGGGTGTGTGCACGAAGACGTCGACCAGCTGCGCACCCAAGGGGGAGCCGAACGTGGGGGACAGGTCGCGGGTGCGCAGGCGCAGCAGGGCGCTGTCACCGGAGACGATCACCTGGAACCGCTCGATGTCGAAGGCGCCGGCGTGGAAGTTGTCGGACGTCGGGTAGGCGTAGGTGCCGGGCCCGGTGTCGACCCAGACGGGTCGGTCACGTCGAGGACCGTCGTACCCGTGATGAAGTCGGAGACGACGGCGCGTCGGCCGTACCCGGTCGCGCCGCCGGCGGTCGTCACCGCGACGGTGATCACCGAGGTGCCGAACGGTGCCGGGACGGTGGCCGAGAAGGTGCCGCTGGCGTCGGCCTGGACCGTCACCACTGTGGTCGCGCCGCCGGTGTCGGTGGCGGTGGAGGCGACGTCCACCGTCGCCCCTGGCGTGGTGGTCCCCGTGACGTCGACCGTCGCCGTGGTCACCGTGGCCCCGTCGGCCGGAGCGGTGACGTCGACCGGCGCCGCGGGGGGCGGCGTCGGTTGGTAGCGCTTCCGGACGATCCGCGGCTGCTCGATCGGCCGGGACCGCCCCAGGCTCTGGGTGAGCCGCACCTGCTGGGCCTGCGCCCAGGTGAGTGGTGAGGCGGAGCCGGCCGCGCCGCCGTTCTCGAACCCGATGGACGCGGTCTCGGGGTTGGTGCCGAAGGGGGAGGCCGACAGGTCCGGGTTCTCCCAGGCCTGCTCGGGGACCAGCCCGATCCCGGACGCGAAGCGCTGCATGCCGAGCAGCAGGCGGGCGGCCGTGGCGGCCTCGCCGGTCTGCAGGTGCTGCTCGGCGCGCTCGCCGTTGAGCACCGGCCACACGTGCCCGGAGCCCGAGTTGCCCGTGGGCCACGGCTTGCCGTTGGGCGAGCAGTTGGTGGCGTCCGGCTCGTAGCAGTCGCCGTACCCGTCCTCGGTGCCCGGGGTGGCGGTGCCGTAGCGGTAGAAGCCGGGCCCGCTGTCGGTGTCACGGCGGATGGTGTCGTCCACGACGGGCAGCGACCGCTGCACATCGGCGTCGTCGGCGGGGAGGATGCCGAGCCGGGTCAGCTCGAGGAACCCGGCATCGATGACCGCCCGCTGGTCGGCGTCGGGGCCTCCGTTGCCGAGGTTGTAGGTGACCGCCTCGTTCGGGTCGCCGTTCTTGGCGAGCCGGATGAAGTAGCGGCCGGTGGCGTAGGGCCCGGTCGTGGTGACCGTCCAGCCCTTGATGCTGCGCTGGAAGTGGTCGGCCGTGGCCCGGTAGACCCGCGCTCGCGCGTGGTCGCCGTTGACGTCGGCGATCCGGCCGGCCGCGACCAACCCCGCGATCTCGGCGGCGATGGTCGACGGTGAGTAGCCGCTCTGCTCCTCCCACCGCTCCGAGCCGAACGAGGGACCGTGCGCCACCACGAAGTCGGCGGCCTTCCGGACGTGGTCGGCCCACAGGCTGCCGTCGTGCTGCAGCCCGGCCTGGTAGGCCATCAGGATCGGGTACGCCGTCTCGTCGAGCTGGTCGCCCCCGGTGTCGGGCGCCTGCTTGCCGTTGACGAGGGAGTTGCGTGGGAACCGGCCGTCGGCCAGCTGCTGGCGCTCGAACAGGAAGCGCACGGTGGCTCGTGCGGTGCTCAGGTCGCCGGCCGCCATCAGACCCGTGAACGACTCGTAGAGGTCGCGGGCAAACACCTCGCGGTAGGAGCCGAAGTAGACGGGCTTGCCACCCGGTGTGTCGCCCGCGCTGACCGCCTGCCCCCACGGGCTGGCGAGGGAGGCGACCACGGCGCCGGGGAAGGTCTTGTCCTCGCTGGCCTTCAGCACGTTGGCCGACAGCCAGTACGCCGACCGGAGCCGGTCGGCCTCCTGCTTGTTCAGTCCGGGGAAGTTCTTCGGCGGTTCGTTCAGACCCTTGTCGTAGGTCCGCCACGTCTTCTCGTACTCCTTCTTCGTCTCGTCGAAGGGAGCGTGCGCTGACTTGCCGGCGACATCGATCGCCTGGGCCTTCGTCGTGCCGAAGCCGAGCGCGAGCGTGAACCGCAGGTCCTTCCCGACGTCGACCTGCCCCGTCTGCACGACGTTGCCGTCGAGCGCCTCGTCGTACGTCGTGGCCAGCGTGCGGTCGGCGTCGAGCTGGGCCAACCCGTCGCTGGCGGTGCCGGCGAACCCGCTGCTGGCCTTGAGGAACGGCCGGTCGGCGCGCAGCGCGCCGTACAGCGGGACGGCATAGTCGCGGTTCGCGGCGTTCGTCTCGGTGTCGGGGTCGGAGCTGACGAGGGCCGTGGTGGCGGCGTCCACCACGGCGTCATCCGCGCCACCGTTGCTCGACCCGCCTCCGCCGTTGCCGTTGATCGTGGCGTCGTACCGGACGTACACCTTCAGGTCCTGCGTGCCCTTGGCCGGCTCAAGCCTCGTGCTTGCGACGACGGCGTCTCTGTCGGGGTCGGTGACGTAGTCGGTGACCAGCCGGTACTTGCCGCTCTTCGCGGTGCTCGTGACCCGGCAGGACATCCCGCTCTCGTCGGTCGACCGAACGGTGTAGGTCATGTCCCGGCTCTGCAGGTCGCTGAACGTCCGTCCGTCGGTGACGACGTACTGCAGGGTCTCGACGTTGGTGTTGTCGATGGTGGGGGAGTAGACGTCGGACAGCACACCGCCGGCGACGGTGTACCAGACCTTCGAGCGGGAGTTACGGGCCGTGCCCAGGCAGTCCTTGCGGGCGAGGTCGAAGTGCGACAGCGCCCCGGGACCGCCCGGCGCGGCCTCGGCTGCGGTCGCGGCTGCCGTGGGCGGTGCGCTCGTCGGCGCGAGGAGTGCAAGCGCAACCGCCAGCACTGAGAAGGACAACAGACCACCATGACCACGCCACCCGAGCATGACTACAGCCTCCAGACCTCTCCACATCTTGTCTACCCTCGCGACGATCCGAGTGGCTTCGGGTGCGAAGCAAGTCCCAATCAACGCGACGTGGGGAGGGACCGTGCGCCTTCCGAAGACCCTTGAGTCGCAGACGAACGGGGTGGCGGCCTTCGCCTTGAGGGTCAACGGAGGATCAAGGACTTGAAGCACGTCCTCCTCGAGCCGTCCGGCACGTGGCCATTGGTGAACGCGCGGGCGATGACATTGAGGTGTTCCGTCCAGGTAGCCCACCGTGTTCGAGGTACGGCGACCGCTTGGCCATCGCGTCGCTCCAGCCAGCCCGGCGCAGATCGGGCCCGACCGATTTCCAGGCGCCCCCGGTAGGATTCGAACCTACGCTCCCGCCTCCGGAGGGCGGTGCTCTATCCCCTGAGCTACGGGGGCTCAGGTGCGGGGTTGACCTTACCGGCGGGCGTGCGGGGCAGGAAACTGGTGAGGCGGGGGTGGTTTCGAGGCTCGGCGTGCCGCCCTCGCACCTCAACCACCGACAAGGCGGCGCGAGGCGCCTCCTCAATCAGCCACTGGTATCGGGTCATCGAGCGGGATGCGCGCGGATAGCCTTGGGCGGTGACTCCGGAGCAGGTTCAGGATGCGGTGGTGGGCGCGCTTCAGGCGCTGGCTGACCGCGGTGAACTGACGCTGCCGGACGGGTGCCGCACTCTGTGACCGTGGAGCGGCCGCGGCAGGAGGGGCATGGGGACTATGCGATCGAACGTTGCCCTTCAGCTCGCGAAGAAGGCGGGGACGAATCCGCGGGCGCTGGCTGAGCTGATTGCTGCCGAGCTGCGGGCGCACCGAGGGCGTCGCCGGCGTCGAGGTCGCTGGGCCCGGGTTTCTGAACATCACGGTCGATGCCGGCACCCAAGGGCAGATCGCGGCGGACATCGTGGCTGCCGGGGCGGCGTACGGGCGGTCTGACGTACTTGCGGGCGAGCGGATCAATGTCGAGTTCATCTCGGCGAACCCAACGGGGCCTTTGCACCTGGGGCATACGCGGTGGGCGGCTGTCGGTGACGCGCTCGCGCGGGTGCTGGAGGCTGCCGGCGCGGAGGTCGCCAAGGAGTTCTACATCAACGACCGCGGGTCGCAGATGGACTTGTTCGGGGACTCCATCCTGGCGCGGGCGCTGGGGGAGGAGCCGCCGGAGGACGGGTACCAGGGGGAGTACGTCCACGACCTCGCGCAGCAGGTGCTCGCGGAGAACCCGGGGATCCTCGAGCTGCCGGAGGACGAGCGGCGGGTGGCCTTCCGGGAGGAGGGGTACCGGATCCAGCTCGCGAACCAGCAGGCGGAGCTGGCGGAGTTCCACACGACGTTCGACGTGTGGTTCAGCGAGCGGGGGCTGCACGGTGGCGGCGACGGCGGCGTGGTCGAGACGCTGGAGAAGTTGCGGGGGGAGGGGCATCTGTACGACGCCGATGGGGCGTTGTGGATGCGGACGACCGACTTCGGGGACGACAAGGACCGGGTGCTGATCCGGTCGAACGGGGAGCTGACGTACTTCGCCAGCGACACGGCGTACTACCTCGACAAGCGGGGGCGCGGGTTCGACCGGTGCGTCTATCTGCTGGGTGCGGACCACCACGGGTACGTCGGGCGGTTGCGGGCGATGGCGGCGTGTGCGGGGGACGACCCGGACGCGAACATCGAGGTGCTGATCGGGCAGCTGGTCAAGATCATGCAGGGCGGCGAGGAGCTCAAGCTGTCCAAGCGGGCCGGGACGTTGGTGACGCTGCGCGAGCTGATCGACCTGATCGGGGTGGATGCGCTGAGGTACACGCTGGCGCGGTATCCGGCTGACTCGCCGTTGACGCTGGATGCGGCGGAGATGACGCGGCAGGCGTCGGACAATCCTGTGTTTTACGTGCAGTACGCGCATGCGCGGGTGAGTTCGATTCTGCGGAATGCGGAGGAGTTGGGGTTGGGTGGTTTCGAGGCTCGGGCCCGGGGGGCCCTCGCACCTCAACCAACGAATGAGGGTGACGGGGGTTTCGTGACGGGACTTCGTCCCTCCTCAACCAGCGAGAGAGTCTCGCTGACGCATGAGAAGGAGGGGGAGTTGTTGCGGGCGCTGGCGGAGTTTCCGCGGGTGGTGCAGGGGGCGGCGAGGTTGCGGGAGCCGCACCGGGTGGCGCGGTACCTCGAGGAGACCGCGGCGGCGTACCACCGGTTCTACGACTCCTGCCGAGTCCTCCCGATGGGGGACGAGGAGCCGAACGACCTGCACCGTGCGCGGCTCATGCTCGTCGACGCGACGCGGGTCGTGCTGGCCAACGGGCTTACCCTGCTGGGCGTGAGTGCACCGGAACGGATGTGACCACGCACGAGGCCGGGTGGGCCCATGCTGCCGGCGCGCTCGACGGGCCGTCGTGGCTGCGGCTGCCCGACGACGTCAACGCGCTGCACCCGCTGCTGTGGAGCGGTACGGCGCGGCGTACCGACGACGGGGGGCTCGAGGTCGGCGGGGTCGACGTCCGCGACCTGCTGGCGGAGCACAACTCGCCGGCGTACGTGTTCGACGAGGCGGACTTTCGTCAACGGGCTAAGGGGTTCCGGGATGCGTTCAAGGACTACGACGTCTTCTATGCGGGCAAGGCGTTCCTCTGTACGACCGTTGCGCGGTGGGTGCAGGAGGAGGGGCTGAACCTCGACGTCTGTTCGCCTGGGGAGCTGACTGTTGCGCTGCGGGCGGGGGTCGAGCCGGGCCGGATCGGGTATCACGGGAACAACAAGACGTACGCGGAGCTGCGGCGGGCGGTGCATGAGGGTGTGGGGCGGATCATCGTGGATTCGCTCCAGGAGATCGAGCGGCTGAGCGAGATTGTTCGTGACGGGGGTTTCGTGACAGGCGCTAGCGCGCCTTCCTCAACCACCGGGGGTGCGCCTTCCTCAACCACCGGGGGTGGCGTCAACGTGATGGTGCGGGTGACGGCGGGGGTGGAGGCGCACACGCACGAGTACATCGCGACGGCGCACGAGGACCAGAAGTTCGGGTTCTCGATCACCAACGGGGACGCGTGGCGGGCGGTGCAGATGGTGCTGGAGGCGGAGGGGCTGAACCTCCTCGGCCTCCACTCCCACATCGGCAGCCAGATCTTCGACTCCTCCGGCTTCGAGGTCGCAGCGAGGCGAGTGCTGGCGCTGCACCATCGCGTCAGCGAGGAGCTCGGCGTGACGCTGCCCGAGCTCGACCTCGGTGGCGGGTTCGGCATCGCGTACACCACGCAGGACGACCCGTCGGACCCCGCGCAGCTGGCAACCGAGATGACCAAGATCGTCGAGCACGAGTGCCGCGCGCTCGGCATTCCGGAACCACGACTCAGCATCGAGCCGGGCCGCGCGATCGTGGGGCCGTCGGTGTGCACCGTCTACACCGTCGGCACCGTCAAGCAGGTCGCGCTCGACGGGGGAGCGGTGCGCACCTACGTCAGCGTCGACGGCGGGATGAGCGACAACATCCGCACGGCGCTGTACGGCGCCGACTACTCGTGCACGCTCGCCAACCGCAGAGAGCGAGGCGCCGCCCGTGATCTCGCGCGTGGTCGGCAAGCAC
Organism: uncultured Actinomycetota bacterium; assembly: GCA_963814935.1. Classification (GTDB taxonomy): domain Bacteria; phylum Actinomycetota; class Actinomycetes; order Propionibacteriales; family Nocardioidaceae; genus Nocardioides. The sequence goes on from CAWFEZ010000015.1 coordinate 6,606, forward strand.
TGCGAGGCAGGCGACATCGTGGTGATGGACGAGTTCCTGCCCGCCGACGTGAGTCCGGGGGATCTGATCGCGGTGCCGGGCACCGGCGCCTACTGTCGCTCGATGGCCTCCAACTACAACCACGCGCTGCGGCCACCGGTCATCGCGGTGCGCGACGGCGAGACCAGTGTCCTGCTGCGACGCGAGACCGAGGATGATCTGCTCGCAACAGACATGGGCGTGGAGGAGCAAGCATGAAGGTGGCCGTCCTCGGCTGCGGATCGGTGGGCTCGCAGGTCGTGCGACTCCTGCTCGAGCAGGCCGACGACCTCGAGGCGCGCGTCGGCGCGTCGATCGAGCTCGCCGGGATCGCCGTACGACGCATCGACGCGCCGCGCGAGGTCGCCGTACCCGACGGGTTGCTGACCACCGACTCCGCCGGCCTCGTCGCGCGCGACGACGTCGACCTCGTCATCGAGACCATCGGCGGCATCGAGCCCGCGCGCACGCTGATCCTCTCGGCGCTGGAGCACGGCAAGTCGGTGGTCACCGCCAACAAGGCACTGCTCGCCGAGGACGGGCCGACGCTCTTCGACGCTGCCGACAAGGCCGGGCGGGACCTCTACTACGAGGCTGCGGTGGCCGGTGCGATCCCGATCCTGCGCCCGCTCCGCGAGTCGCTGGCCGGCGACAAGGTCACCCGCGTGATCGGCATCGTCAACGGCACCACCAACTTCATCCTCGACAAGATGGACAGCTCGGGCGCCGGGTTCAACGAGGCGCTGGAGGAGGCGCAGGCGCTCGGGTACGCCGAGGCCGACCCGACCGCTGACATCGAGGGGTTCGACGCGGCCGCGAAGATCGCGATCCTGGCGAGCCTGGCGTTCCACACGCGGGTCACGGCGGCTGATGTACATCGCGAGGGGATCACCGAGGTGACGGCGTCCGACGTGCGGTCGGCGGCGGAGATGGGCTCCGTGGTGAAGCTGCTCGGGATCGCGGAGTTGGTCCCTTCCGGGGTTTCGTGACAGGCGCTAGCGCGCCTTCCTCAACCAGCGGTGGCGCTAGCGCGCCTTCCTCAACCAGCGACGACGAGGGCGGCGTGTCAGTCCGGGTGCACCCGGCGATGATCCCGAGGTCTCACCCGCTCGCATCGGTGCGCGAGGCGTTCAACGCGGTGTTCGTGGAGTCGGAGGCAGCGGGGCAGCTGATGTTCTACGGCCCGGGAGCCGGGGGCGCGCCGACCGCGAGCGCAGTGCTCGGCGACCTCGTCACCATCGCCCGCAACCGCCTGGCCGACACCCGCGGCGCGGGTGAGTCGGCGTACGCCGACCGGCGGGTGCTGCCGATGGGGGAGACGATCACGCGCTACCACGTGGCGATCGACGTCGACGACCGCGCGGGTGTGCTGGCCGCCGTCGCGACGGCGTTCGCCGACCACGGCGTCTCGATCCAGACCGTGCGGCAGGAGGGTCGCGGCGAGGACGCGCAGCTCGTCGTGGTCAGCCACGCGGCCACCGACGCCCAGCTGTCGGCGACGGTCGCGGCCCTGCGGGAGATGGACATCGTCCGCGAGGTCACCTCGGTGATGCGCGTCGAGGGCGGCGACGAATGAGAGACGCGCCCCACCAGTGGCGCGGGGTCATCGAGGAGTACCGCGAGCTGCTCGACATCCCCGACGGCGTGCCCGCGATCACGCTCCGCGAAGGGGGGACTCCGCTCGTCCCGTCGAGCTGGCTGTCCGGACTCACCGGCGGCGAGGTCTGGCTCAAGGTCGAGGGCGACAACCCGACCGGCTCCTTCAAGGACCGCGGCATGACGACCGCGATCTCGTGCGCGCTCGCCGAGGGTGCCGAGGCCGTGGTCTGCGCGTCGACCGGCAACACCTCGGCGTCGATGGCTGCGTACGCCGCCCGCGCCGGCCTCAAGCCGCTCGTGCTCGTGCCCGAGGGCAAGATCGCCGCGGGCAAGATGGCGCAGGCGCTGATGCACGGCGCGCAGGTGATCATGGTCCGCGGCAACTTCGACGACTGCCTGCGGATGGCCCGCGAGATGGCCTGGCACTACCCGGTGGCGCTGGTGAACTCCGTCAACCCGATCCGGCTCGAGGGACAGAAGACCGCGGCGTTCGAGATCGTCGACTTCCTCGGCGACGCCCCCGACTACCACCTGCTGCCGGTCGGCAACGCGGGCAACATCTCGGCGTACTGGCTGGGTTACCGGCAGTACAAGGAGCTCGGCCGCGCCACCAGGCTGCCGATCATGCGCGGGTTCCAGGCCGAGGGCGCGGCGCCGCTGGTGACCGGCGAGCCGTTCCCCGACCCGGAGACCAAGGCCACCGCGATCCGCATCGGCAACCCCGCCTCGTGGAAGCTCGCCGACGAGGCGCGCGACGAGTCCGGCGGTCGCTTCGAGTCGGTCTCCGACGCGCAGATCCTGGCCGCGCAGAAGCAGCTCGCCTCCCGCGACGGCGTGTTCGTCGAGCCCGCGTCCGCGGCCGGTATCGCCGGGCTGCTGCTCGACATCGGCAAGCGTGACTCGTACGTCGGCTCGACGGTCGTCGTGACCGTCACCGGCCACGGGCTCAAGGACACCGCGACCGCGCTGGAGGGTTTTGGGTCGGTCGTCGACGTCGTGGTCGACGCAGACGTGGCGGCCGCGGCCGAGGCGGCGGGGCTCGAGCGGATCCCAGGAAGTAGCCCAGCGTGAGCTTCGTCGCCGGCCCGGTGCGGGTCGCCGTACCGGCCACGTCAGCGAACCTCGGCCCGGGTTTCGACTCGCTCGGGCTCGCGCTCGACCTGCACGACGAGCTCACCGCGTCGGTGACCGACGAGGGACTCGTCGTCGAGGTCGAGGGCGAGGGCGCGGGCACGCTGGCGCTCGACGAGAGCCACCTGGTGGTGCGGTCGATGTGGGCGGGGTTCGCGGCGATGGGCGTCGCGCCGCCGGGCATCCGGCTGCAGTGCCGCAACGCGATCCCGCACGCCCGCGGCCTCGGGTCGTCGTCAGCCGCGATCGTGGGCGGGCTCGCGCTGGCGCGTTCCCTGGTCACCGGTGGTGCTGCGGTGCTGCCAGATGCCGACCTGGTCTCACTGGCCGCGGACCTCGAGGGTCACCCCGACAACGTCGCGCCCGCGGCTCTCGGGGGCTTCACGATCTCCGGCCGCGAGGGCGAGCGCTGGTACGCCGTCGGGGCGCCCGTCGACTCGCGCGTGCGGGCGGTGGTGTTCGTGCCGCCGTTCGCACTGTCGACCGAGCTCGCGCGGGGGTTGCTGCCCGAGACCGTCCCGCATCCCGACGCGGCGGCCAACGCCGGCCGGACGGCCCTGCTCGTCGCCGCGCTGAGCGGCGCCCCCGAGCACCTGCTGGCGGCGACCCGCGACTACCTGCACCAGTCCTACCGCCGCGCGGCGATGCCCGACTCGCTCGCGCTGGTCGACGCGCTGCGGGCCGACGGGGTGCCGGCGGTCGTCTCGGGCGCGGGCCCGACGGTGCTCGCGTTCGTCGCGGACGGCGTACCGGGGCTGGCGTCTGCCGAGTCGCTCGTGGCTCGTTGTCCCGAAGGCTGGGTGACCCATGCGCTCGGCGTCGACCGGGTCGGAGTGCGCGTGCTGGTCTGAGCGGCGGTGGTGCGCGCGGTGAGCCAGGCACCGTCGCGGCCGCTGGCGGCGGTGCGCAACGCCGGCTCACCGCTACCCCGGGAAACCGCAGGGTGTGTGGGGGAGATGCCACGCCGCCCTCGGGCTGGTGCTAGGGTTGGCGCCGCGTCCGAGAGACCGGTCATTCGCTGACCCGGACTCGACGCACTCTCATCTCTTTCGCGCCGGATCGCCGGCGCACGCCGACGGCGTCTGCCGGACGGCTGAACGTGGGAAGGACCTCACGTGACGGAAACCACCGAAGCCACCGGCTCCGCTGCCGACGCCCCCACGGGCGCGGCGAAGAAGCGCAGCGGGGGGCTCAGCACCATGCTCGTCGCCGACCTCAAGGCGATGGCGAGCGGCCTGGGCATCAGCGGTGCCGGCTCCATGAAGAAGCCGCAGCTGGTCCAGGCGATCAAGGACGCCCAATCGAGTGGCCAGTCGGGTGGCCAGTCGGGCGGCCAGTCGGACAAGAAGAACAAGTCGGCCGACAAGCCCGACAAGACCGAGAAGGTCGACAAGCAGCGCCAGGAGCCCGAGGCCCGGTCTGACCGGTCGTCGGAGCAGGCGCGCGAGGAACGCGAGCAGGCGGATCAGCAGGCGGATCAGCAGGACCGTCGGCAGGAACGGCAGCGGGACCAGCAGGCCCGAGACGACCGTAAGGACGACCGCGGCCAGCAGGACCAGGCCCAGGGCCGTCAGCAGAACCAGCAGGTCCAGCAACAGGGCAAGCAGCAGGCCAAGCAGCAGAGCGAGCAGCGGGCCAAGCAGCAGAACGAGCAGCAGAGCGACCAGCAGAACGACCAGGGCCAGGACGCGGAGGGCGGCAGCCGCCGCAACCGGCGTCGTCGCGGCCGCGACCGCGAGCGCACGCCGCAGACCGGCCAGCAGCCCGCGCAGGGCGGGCAGCAGAGCCAGCAACAGGGCCAGCAGCCGGGTCGCAGCCCGCGCAACGAGCCCGACACCACGATCCTCGACGACGACATCCTGGTGCCGGCGGCCGGCATCCTCGACGTCCTCGACAACTACGCCTTCGTGCGGACCAGCGGCTACCTGCCCGGCACCGAGGACGTCTACGTCTCGCTGTCGATGGTGCGCAAGTACGGCCTGCGCCGCGGCGACGCGATCGTCGGCCAGGTGCGCCAGCCCCGCGAGGGCGAGCGCCGCGAGAAGTTCAACCCGATGGTGCGCATCGACGCCGTGAACGGCGCCGACCCCGACTCCTCCAAGCACCGGGTGGAGTTCTCCAAGCTCACCCCGCTGTACCCGACCGAGCGGCTGCGCCTGGAGACCGGGCCCGACAACCTGATCGGCCGGGTCATCGACATCGCCGCCCCGATCGGCAAGGGCCAGCGCGGCCTGATCGTGTCGCCCGCCAAGGCCGGCAAGACGATGGTGCTGAAGTCGATCGCCAACTCGATCACCGCCAACAACCCCGAGTGCCACCTGATGGTCGTGCTCGTCGACGAGCGGCCCGAGGAGGTCACCGACTTCGAGCGCTCGGTCAAGGGCGAGGTCATCTCCTCCACCTTCGACCGCCCGGCCGCCGACCACACCAGCGTCGCGGAGCTCGCCATCGAGCGGGCCAAGCGGCTGGTCGAGCTCGGCCACGACGTGGTCGTGCTGCTCGACGGGATCACCCGCCTGGGCCGCGCGTACAACCTCGCCACCCCGCCGTCCGGCCGGATCCTCTCCGGCGGCGTCGACTCGGCCGCGCTCTACCCGCCGAAGAAGTTCTTCGGCGCCGCGCGCAACATCGAGAACGGCGGCTCGCTGACCATCCTCGCCACCGCGCTGATCGAGAGCGGCTCGCGGATGGACGAGGTGATCTTCGAGGAGTTCAAGGGCACCGGGAACATGGAGGTCCGGCTGCGCCGCGAGTTCGCCGACAAGCGGCTCTTCCCGTCCATCGACGCTGTCCAGAGCGGCACCCGCCGCGAGGAGATGCTGATGGGCTCCGAAGAGCTGGAGATCGTCTGGAAGCTGCGCCGGGTGCTGTCGGGGCTCGAACCCGAGAAGGCGCTCGAGCTGTTGCTCGGCCGGTTGAAGAAGACGCAGACCAACATCGAGTTCCTGGGGCAGGTCCGGCAGACGACCCCGACGCCGGAGTAGCCGAGTCTCACAGGTAGGTGTCAGGGACCGGACCGACGATCTCCATGTGATGCCGTACGGCGATCCGGTCCAGCAGCCCCGGGGTCGCCGTACCGGCCGCCTCGGCCTCCGCGAGGTCCTCGAAGAAGCCGACCATGCCGGCCGGAGAGAACAGGTTGAGCTTCACCCCCGGTGTCGCCGAGACGACCTGGAAGGTGTGCGGCGTGCCGAGCGGCACGTAGACGAAGCTGCCCGGCGGGCAGAGCTCGCGCCTGTCCTCCAGGAACATCAGGTACTCGCCCTCCAGGACGTAGAAGGCCTCAGCCGAGTCATGGTGACGGTGCAGCGGAGGCCCGAAGCCCGGAGGCTCGTGCTGGGTGCGGAGCAGGCTGAAGGCGCCGTCGGTCTGCTCGGCATCAGCGAGCACCACAGCCTGGAAGTTGCCGAGGTCGAGCAGGTTCCCGCCACCGGGAGGTACGACGAAGGCGTCGGCCATGTCGGACAGGGTCGCCGTCGGTTGGGTCAGCGTCAACGGGATCGGTGGTTTCGAGGCTCGTCGCTGGCGCTCCTCGCACCTCAACCAGCGATTCGAGCAGCGGTGGGAGCCGGGAATCCCACGATTGGCCCCGGCGTTGAGTGGAGTGGCAAACTCTGCCTGTTCGGTTCCGGTTCACGTCTCGCTCATCCGAGTGCGGGCGACCCGGCGCCCCTTGAAAGGACACCCATGAAGAAGGACATCCATCCGGACTACCTGTTGACCGAGGTGACGTGCACCTGCGGCAACACGTTCCAGACGTACAGCACGGCGAAGAACGGCATCATCCACGCCGACGTGTGCTCCAACTGCCACCCGTTCTACACCGGCAAGCAGAAGATCCTCGACACCGGCGGCCGTGTGGCCCGGTTCGAGGCCCGCTACGCCAAGAAGCAGAGCGCGGACACCCCCAACCAGGGCACCAAGTAGCTCTTCCACGACGCCGGCCACCGCTCAGCGGGGCCGGCGTCGTTCGTTTGTCAGCAGCCCGCCCACCCGAGGAGAAGCCGTGTTCGAGGCAGTGGCCACGCTCGTCGACGAGCACACCGCTCTGGAGGGTCAGCTCTCGCAGCCCGAGACCCACGCCGACGCGCGGCTGGCCAAGAGGCTCAACCAGCGGTACGCCGAGCTGACCGCGATCGTGACCACCTGGCGGGAGTGGCAGCAGGCCGGCGAGGACATCCAGGCCGCGCGCGAGCTCGACGACCCCGACCTCAACGCCGAGGCCGACCGCGTGGAGGCCCACCGCGAGGAGCTCGCCGAGAGACTCCGCCGGCTGCTCGTGCCGCGTGACGCCACCGACGACAAGGACGCCATCGTCGAGGTGAAGTCGGGGGAGGGCGGCGAGGAGTCGGCGCTGTTCGCCGGCGACCTGCTCCGCATGTACCAGCGGTACGCCGACCGCAGCGGCTGGACGACCGAGGTGCTCGACGCCACCGAGTCCGACCTCGGCGGCTTCAAGTCGGTGACCGTCGCGGTCAAGGCCAAGGGTGCGAGCGAGCCCGGCCACGCGCCGTACGCGCTGCTGAAGTTCGAGGGCGGCGTACACCGCGTCCAACGGGTACCGGTCACCGAGTCACAGGGCCGGGTCCACACCAGCGCCGCCGGGGTGACGGTGATGCCCGAGGCGGAGGAGGTCGACGTGCAGGTCGACGACAACGACCTGCGCATCGACGTCTTCCGCTCGAGCGGGCCGGGTGGCCAGAGCGTCAACACCACCGACTCCGCGGTCCGGATCACCCACCTGCCGACCGGGATCGTCGTCAGCTGCCAGAACGAGAAGAGCCAGCTGCAGAACAAGGAGCAGGCGCTGCGCATCCTCCGCGCCCGGCTGCTCGCGATGGCGCAGGAGGAGGCCGACGCCGCCGCTGGCGAGGCCCGCCGCAGCCAGGTCCGCACCGTCGACCGTTCCGAGCGCATCCGCACCTACAACTACGCCGAGAACCGCATCTCCGACCACCGCACCGGCTACAAGGCCTACAACCTCGACGTGGTGCTCGACGGTGACCTCCAGCCGGTCATCGACTCGGCCGTCGAGGCCGACCTCGAGGCGCGCCTGGCGGCGGTCGCCCATGAGTGATTGACGTGAGGCGCCGCGACTTGCTGACCAAGGCCGTACGCCGTCTGGCCGAGGCCGGAGTGGCCAGTCCGGAGGCCGACGCCGAGACGCTTGCTGGCCCACGTGCTCGGCACCGACCGCGGCCGCCTCGTGCTCGTCGACGACGTCGGCGACGAGCGGGCCCAGGTGTACGACGCCCTGGTCGCCCGGCGGGCCGCGCGCGAGCCGCTGCAGCACCTGACCGGCAAGGCCTACTTCCGCCACGTCGAGCTGGTCGTGGGACCGGGCGTCTTCGTGCCGCGACCCGAGACCGAGCTGCTCGCCGGCTGGGCGGTCGAGCAGGCGAGTGCGCTCGACAAACCAGTGGTCGTCGACCTCGGCACCGGCTCGGGCGCCATCGCGAAGGCCGTCGCCGACGAGGTAGCCGCAGCGCGGGTGCACGCGGTCGAGATGGACGATCGCGCCCACCGCTACGCGACGGTCAACCTCGCCGGCACCGGCGTCGACGTGCGGCTCGGAGACCTGGGCACGGCGTTCGACGACCTGGCCGGCACGGTCGACGTCGTCGTCAGCAACCCGCCGTACATCCCGCTCGAAGCCTGGGAGTCGGTGGCCGTCGAGGCCCGTGACCACGACCCGGCCCTCGCGCTGTGGAGCGGCGACGACGGCCTCGATGCGATCCGCGTGGTCGAGATGCGGGCAGCCCTCCTGCTCGCGCCAGGTGGCGTGGTCGGGGTCGAGCACGCCGACGCGCAAGGGGAGTCCGCGCCGGCGGTGTTCGCGCAGGCAAACGATCTGGGGAGCGGTGGACCGACGTCCGCGACCACGTCGACCTGGCAGGTCGGCCGCGATTTGTCACCGCGCGACTGGCACGATGAACGCCGTGCCGACGATGGGCAGAAGAGCCCGACGCCCTCGCCGAGGACGAGCCGGGCGACCAGCAGGACGAGCCGGACGACGAGCTGGACAACGGGCAGGAGACGAGCAGGACGACGAGCAGGACGACGAGCAGGACCAGGACGCTGCCCAGCGAATCGGCACCACCTCCGACGACGACCGCGAGACCGCACTGTCGACCGCCAGCCTGGCCGTGCAGCGCGGCGAGCTGGTCGTGCTGCCGACCGACACGGTCTACGGCATCGGCGCCGACGCCTTCGACGCGGACGCCGTCAAGGCCCTGCTCGACGCCAAGGGCCGCGGCCGCGAGATGCCGCCGCCGGTGCTGATCAGCTCCGCGACCACGCTCGACGCCCTCGCGACCGGCGTACCGGAGTACGCCCGCCTGCTCATCGACCGCTTCTGGCCGGGGCCGCTGACCATCGTGTGCTTCCAGCAGCCCTCGCTGCAGTGGGACCTCGGCGACACCCGCGGCACGGTCGCGATCCGGATGCCTGACCACCGGCTGGCCCTCGACCTGCTCGAGCGCACCGGCCCGATGGCTGTCAGCTCGGCCAACCTCACCGGACACCCGGCCGCCACGGACGCCGACCAGGCCGAGGAGATGCTCGGCGACCAGGTCGCGGTGATCATCGACGACGGCCCCTCGCCGGGGGGCGCGGCCTCGACGATCGTCGACGTACGCGGCCTCAACGGCAAGGTGCTGCGCACCGGCGCGATCTCGCTCGACGACCTCAACGACGCCCTCGACGACATCGAGGCGACGATCGAGGACGAGGACTAGGCGGCGCCTCTTGAGGGAATACGTCCTGGTCTTCCTGGTGGCGGCCACCGTCACCTACCTGCTGACGGTGGTGGCGCGCGAGATCGCGCTCCGCACCGGCGCGGTGGCCAAGGTCCGCGACCGCGACGTGCACGCCGAACCGATCCCCTACCTCGGCGGGCTGGCCATGCTCGGTGGCCTCGTGGCGGCGTACTTCGTGGCCCGCGAGCTGCCGTTCCTGTCCAGCCGCAGCGACCCGTTCGTCTTCCGCGACGCGGGCATCGTGCTGATCGCGGGCGCGATGATCTGCGCGATCGGCGTCCTCGACGACCTCTTCGAGCTCGACGCCCTCACCAAGCTCGGCGGTCAGATCCTGGCGGCCGGGTTCCTGGTCTTCCAGAACGTGCAGTACCTCTTCTTCACCGGCGCCAACGACGTCCAGATCGCCTACGACCCCGCGCAGGGTGCTCTGCTGACCGTCTTCATCGTGGTCGCCACGGTCAACGCGGTGAACTTCGTCGACGGGCTCGACGGCCTGGCGGCCGGCGTCGTCTGCATCGGCGCCATGGCGTTCTTCGTCTTCTGCTACCAGGTCTCGCGTTTCAACGACCAGTCCCTGGCGACCACCGGCGCGCTGCTCTCGGCCATGCTGGCCGGCGCGTGCATCGGCTTCCTGCCCCACAACTTCAACCCCGCGCGCCTCTTCATGGGCGACAGCGGGTCGATGCTGATCGGGCTGGTGCTCTCGGCCAGCGCGATCACGCTGACGGGCCAGTTCGACCCTGGCGACATCAGCAAGGGCGCGATGGGCACCCAGGCCAGCTTCCTGGTCACCTTGCTGCCGGTCCTGCTCCCGCTGGCGATCCTGGTCGTGCCGCTCGCCGACCTGGTCCTGGCCGTCGTACGCCGCACCCGCGCCGGCCGGTCCCCGATGGCACCCGACAAGCAGCACCTGCACCACCGGCTGCTGGAGATCGGCCACTCCCAGCGCCGCGCGGTGCTGATCATGTGGATGTGGGCCGCTCTCATCGCCTTCGGCATGGTGCTCGTCAGCCTCTACACCGGCCTCTGGATGTGGTTCTCCCTGGCCGCCATGTTGGCGCTCACCGTGCTGATGACGTTCGTGCTGCCGAGACTGCGCAAGCCCGCGTTGCTCGACGGCGAGCGCAGCGAAGCCACCCCCTGACTCAGGTCGGGGCGTGGTCGCGCAGAGCGAGGTCGACGGCGTCCGACAAGGACACGTCGGTGACCGGCATCGACTCCCGCGCTGCCCAGAACTCGGGGAGGAAGGTGTCGATCAGTCGTTGGTTCGACGGGGGACGCCGTGCGGCCAACCTTCGCCGAGTGCGTACCAGGACGTGAACAGCTCGCGGGCCAGAGTCGCGTGGCCCAGCGCTGACTCGGCAGCAGCCACCCGCACGAGGAGCTCGACCTGTAGCGCCCAAAAGCCGACTCCCCGACCTAGGACGAGTGCGGCCCGGAGATGCTCGGCTGCTGCCTGCGGCGACCCCAACATGAGCAGGGCCGCGCCGGCATTGCAGAGACCCGCAGCCTGACCGTCGACATTGCCCAACACCCCGGAAACCTTGTACGCGTCCAGGCCGGCCTCGACGCCGCGCTCGAGAACGCCTGGTCCACGCTCGTCGACGGCGCCTTCACTCAGGTTGGACAACAGCACCCCTCCAGCACCAAGTTTCCAGTGTTTCGTGCCGTCTGCAGCGCCTGGTCCCACACGGGTAGGTCCTCGGAACGAACTGGATCGGGCCGAAAGGCAGTCACGCCGGCCACGAGTTCGGGATCGCCCGCTCTCTGAGCGGCCTCGATGGCCCGGGTCCACTCATCGCGGGAGCGTGCCAAGTCACCCGCTTGAAAAGCGATCAACGAAGATGCCTGCCACAGGTCGGCCTCTTGCGCGGCGTACCGCTGATCCGATCCTGCCGCCAGCCGAAGTCCCTGGTCGATCGCTTCCTGCGCTCGGGCATAGGCACGGAAGACGAGCGAAACGGCCTTGAAGAAGTACAGATCCAAGCGACGCTCCGTCGGGATGCCTGTTTGCTGCAGGAGCCAAGTGGTGTGCTTCTCCACCTCGGGCCACTCGCCCCGAAGGCGCCAGAGGTTCCCGACGGCGAGCACCAGGTCGGCCGCCGCTTCGACGTCGCCTGCCTGGATGGTTGAGGCGATCGCCGCTCGGGCATTCGGCAACTCCGCTGTCCACTTGTTCAGCTCCTCGATGTTGCGCGGCGGCGAGGTGGAACCGCGCCCGTCCGAGGACAGCAGGTCTCGAAAGTGTCGCGCGTGTGCGCTTCGTACGTCGGGCTCGTCTTCCTCGGCGAGCAGCTCGGCGGCGTACTCGCGCACCGTCTCGAGCATCACGAAACGCTGCCCGGCAGAGTGGGGGACCACGTCCACCAGGCTCTTGGCCACCAGCGACCCGAGACTGGTCAGCAGGTCGACGTCAGGGATCACCTCACCGCAGACGGCTTCAAGAGTCTCCATGATGGCTCCGCCTGCGAACACCGCCATCGTCGCGAAGAGCCGTCGGTCATCCGGGGCGAGCAGGTCGACGCTCCACTCCAGGCATGCCCTCAGAGAACGCTGTCGAGGGTGCGCATCGCGCGTGCCGCCCGTGAGCAGTCCGAGACGGCGTTCCAAGACGATGCAGTATGGCGTCCGGCGACAGAACGTTCGTCCGGGCGGCTGCCAACTCGATGGCGAGAGGCATGCCGTCGAGTCGGACGGAGATCTCCCTGATCGCCGGCAGGCTCATGTCGAGGTCGAGGTGAGCGCCCGCTGCCTGAGCGCGCTGGCAGAACAAGTCGACAGCAGCGCCGTCGCTGGTAGGCCCGGTCTCGAGGGGACCGAGGGTGAACACGTGTTCTCCACCGATGTGCAGGGACTCCCTGCTGGTCACGAGGAGCTGGAGTCCCTCGGCCCCGTGGATGAGTCTGGCCACGTCGGCCGCGGCGTCCATGACGTGCTCGAAGTTGTCGAGCACCAGCAAGAAGTCCCGGCCGCTCAGCACAGCCGCCAGCTGCAGACCAGATCCAGCTCTGGCGAAGCCTTGACCTGCAGATGCGCCGCGATGGTCGGCAAGACCAGATCGGCCGATGGAACGACGTCCAGCGCGACGAACTCGACTTCGCGTCGTTGGCTCAGTCGTTGGGACAACTCGACCGCCAACCGTGTCTTGCCCATGCCACCCGGCCCCACCATGGTCACGAGGGCGACCGCGGGGTCTCCCAGAATCTCCTCGAGCTCAGCCAACTCGCGATCGCGTCCGAGCAAGGGATCCGTGGGCCGCGGCACCGAGGACCGCCGTCCTGTGGGCACGGGAGGGAGGCCCCTGGGCACTCCCGGCCCTGGGCCGGAGCTCTTCGGCGTGGACCAGGTTGCCGAGGACCTGTTCGAGCCGGGCGCAGTCGGAGGAGAACGACTCGTGGGTCATGGTGATGGCCTGCCGGTCCGCGAGCCCGGTCAGAGCGGGCGGTAGCTCTGCGCGCGAGGGCATGCGGGCCCCGTCGACGAGCACCGGGATGAGCGGGATGCGCCTCTCCAACGCGGTACTGATCTCGGCCGCGACCCAGTCGTCGGGCTGGTCGATCCTTCGCTCGCCCCTTTCGTCGTGAGCGGCAAGCCACCCCGGACCGATCACCGCGACGACGACGTCTGCTCGGGCGACGGCGTCACTCACCGCGGTGACGAAGTCCGAGCCGGGCACGATGCTGTCGACGTCCATGAAGAGCGTGAAGCGCTCGTTCAGTCGCTCTGCGAGCCGCCCGGCAGCGTGCTTGCTGTCATCGCGGCGATAGCTCACGAACACAGCAGCAGTCATCGTCCCGACCCTCCGCTCGTTGATGCACGGGCTGGATTCCCCCGAGTCGTGTCATCAGTGTGCTGTCCACGCCGCGGACCGGCAACCACGCTCGCGCGACCCGGTGACACCCTGGCGCGGCCGGTCTGGAAGGGTGGGGGCACCCGAATCCCCACCCTCCGGGACTTTGTGCTAACTTTCACAAGCACCCCGACCGACGACCAGATTGGCCGCCGACCGATGATGACGAACCCCCGCTGCCGCCCCCTTTCGGGCGAGGTCGGGGTACCCCTGCGCTGTGGTACTTTCGCGCAGTCGCCGGGCTTCGGGGGAATGCCTGCCAGCGGCACCGAAATCCCCGACGGAAGCGATCTGGGTGGATGGCCGATGACGGCTCGCGCGAGGTGCTGCGGGGCCGCGACCTCATCGGGCTCGGCGGTCTTCTCGCCGGCTCGGTCATCGCTTGCACCGCCCTCGGCTACCTGCTCGACCAGGCGGCAGACACGGCTCCGGTCTTCACGCTCGTCGGCATCTTCTTGGGCATGGTCGCCGGTGCGGTCGGCTTCTGGGCGCGGGTCCGCTCCGCACTCCGAGACCCGGGCTCGTCATGAGGTGGTCCGATGCACGAACCTCTGAACATGACCGAGGGCGTGACCCAGCCGACGTCACAGCCGATGTCACAGCCCACGGCTGAGCCGGGCCCGGCAAACGCGCCCCAGAAGGCCAGCCTGCTCCGCGTCCTGCGCGACCAGAAGAAGATCGTCGCCGTGGCCGCGGTGATGGTGGTGGCGACGTACTGGATCGCCGGGCAGTTCGGTGAGTGGGAGCTAGCCGGCTGCATCTCCGGTGGCGTGCTGCTCGGCCTGGCCAACCACGTGATGACCGAGCGCTGGCTGCTGGGCATCATCACCTCCGGCGCCGAGCCCACGCGCAGCCAGATGATCGCTTCGACGCTGACCCGCCTCGGTGTGCTCACCGTGGTGGCCGTCGGCGCGGCGGTCGCCTTCTGGCCCAATGGCATCGGTCTGCTGCTCGGACTGGCCATCTTCCGCTTGATCGCCCTGGTGATGACGGGACTGCCCCTGCTGAAGGAGTTGAAGCAAGGATGATCGACGCGCTCGTGCTCCCCACGCTGCTGGCCGGGCTGCGCCTCGCCGAGGGCGGCGAGGAGAGTGGTGGCAGCGACATCGAGATCGGCCACCACGTCACCCGCGAGTTCGCCGGCATGACGTTCCACATCGACACGATCTTCTCCACCTTGGTCGCCGGCGCGATCGTGCTGATCATGGGCTTGATCCTCCGCTCCCGCCTGACCAAGGATCCCGACGAGGGGCGTGTGCCGTCGCGGCTCCAGCTGATCTGGGAGGGTGTCGTCGGCGAGGTCAACCGCCAGGTCGAGGACAACCTCGGCAGGATCCACCCCTATGTCGCGCCGCTGGCGATCTCGCTGTTCTTCTTCATCCTGATCGCCAACTGGTTCGAGCTGATCCCGAGCAGACCCAACGAGGATGCGCCGCACCTGCTGGTGGCGCCGACGGCCGACACCAACCTCACCTACGCCCTCGCAGCGATCACCATCGTCAGCGTCTGGACCTACGGCATCCGACAGAAGGGCTTCAAGGGCTACTTCAGCCACTTCCTGCAGCCGTTCCCGGTGCTGCTGCCGCTGAACATCCTCGAGGAGCTGGTCAAGCCGATCACGCTGGCCCTCCGTCTGTTCGGCAACATCTTCGCCGGCGGGATCATGCTGGCGCTGATCGGGCTGATCCCGATCTGGGCCGGCTGGCTGCCCAACATTCTCTGGAAGGCCTTCGACATGTTCATCGGCGGCATCCAGGCCTTCATCTTCGCCCTGCTGGCCGTCTTGTACTTCGCCATGGCCGGAGCCGGCCACGACGAGCACGACGACGAGCACGCCGACGAAGGCGCTCACGACGAGCACGACGACGACGCGCCGCTCGTGGAGGGCGCCGAAGCCCCCGCACTCGCGCGCTGAGCGCGCGTACGGCAACGTAGTCCAACAATTCGCCGGGACACCGGCACCACCAAGAGGAGAGGCAGTTCCCATGGCAGTAAGTGATGAGGCCGTCCAGCTCGCCGGCGCGTTCGTCGGCGGTGGCATCGCCCTCGCCGGTGGCGCGATCGGTGCCGGTGTCGGTGACGGTCTGGCCGGTTCGTCCTACATCCAGGGCGTGGCCCGCCAGCCCGAGGCGCAGGGCCGCCTCCAGACGATCTTCTTCCTGACGGTCGGTCTGGTGGAGGCGATGTTCTTCATCAACCTCGCCTTCATGGCGATGTTCGTCTTCGTCCTTTCCTGAACCAGCACGACCAGGTCGAACAGGACCTCCAGACAAAGGATCCGTAGATGACAGGCGTTGTGGTTCACATCGTCCCGATGGCCGAGACCGAGTCCAACTTCCTCGTGCCCAACGGCACGTTCCTGGTCGAGCTCGCGGCGTTCGCGCTGCTGTTCTACCTGCTGGCGAAGTACGTCATCCCGCCGATCAACCGGGCGATGACCAACCGCCAGGAGGCGATTCGCACCCAGTTCGCCGAGCTCGACAAGGCCCAGGCCGACGCCAACGCCGCCGAAGCGGAGTTCAAGGCGCAGATCGCCGACGCCCGCCACGAGGCTGCGCGCATCCGCGAGGAGGCGCGCGAGCAAGGGGCGCAGATCATCGCCGAGATGCGGCAGCAGGGCGAGTCCGAGAAGGCACGCATCGTCGACGGCGCACACGCGCAGATCGCCGCCGAGCGGCAGCAGGCCGTGGCCTCGCTGCGTGCCGAGGTCGGCACGCTGGCCACCACCCTCGCCGGCCGGATCGTGGGCGAGAGCCTCGACGACGACGAGCGCAGCGGCCGGGTCGTCGACCGCTTCCTGGCCGACCTCGACACCCTCGAGGCCTCCAAGGCAGCTGGCAACGGCTCGGCGAGCGGGGCCCGCTGATGCTTCGAGGCGCCTCTGCCGAAGCCCGCGCCGAGCTGGCGTCGCGGCTAGGGACCTCCGGCACTCTCGAGGACTCCGCGACCCTGGGGGAGCAGCTGCTCTCGGTCGCGGGAGTGCTGAGGTCCGAGGCGTCCCTGCGGCGGGTCTTCACCGACGCCTCGATCGAGGGCGAGGCCAAGGCCGGCCTGGCCGGCAACGTGTTCACGGGCAAGGTCGGCGACAAGGCCCTCGACGTGGTCAAGGCGGCGGTCCAGCAGCGCTGGACCAGCTCCCGCGACCTCGCGGACGTGCTCGAGGAGCTCGGCATCCAGACGCTGGTCCGCTCGGCCGGCGCCCAAGGGGCGCGCGTGAGCGACGAGCTGTTCGCGGTGGCCCAGGTCGTCGACGCCAACCCCGACCTGCGCGGTGCGCTCTCCGACCCCGCTCGCTCCGACGACGACAAGGTCGGCCTCCTCGACTCGGTGCTCGGCGGCAAGGTGCTGCCGGCCACGCTGCGGCTGGTCGGTCACGCCGTACGCAGCCACGGTCCTGTCCGCACCGCTCTGGAGAACATGCAGCGCGTGGCCGCCGACGCGCAAGAAGAGCTGCTGGCCGTCGTCCACACGGCGCGGCCGCTCGGCACCACCGAGGTCACCCGCCTGACCCAGGCGCTCGGCAAGGCCTACGACGCCACCGTGCACCTCCACGTCGTCGAGGACGCGTCGTTGATCGGCGGCCTGAGGGTCGAGATCGGCGACGACGTGATCGACGGCAGCGTCGTCAGCAAGCTCGACACCGCCCGCCGGCGCATCGCCGGCTAGCTCCACTCGGGCAGAGTCACCCACACCCAGACCACACCCGCTCCAGTAGCAACAGGGAAGAGGCAACAAAGATGACGGAGCTCTCCATTCGTCCGGAGGAGATCCGCGACGCGCTGCAGAAGTACGTCGACGACTACAAGCCGTCGGCTGCCAGTCGCGAGGAGGTCGGCACGGTCGCGCAGGCCGGCGACGGCATCGCGCGCGTGGCAGGGCTGCCCTCGGCGATGGCCAACGAGCTGCTGGAGTTCGAGGACGGCACTCTCGGCATCGCGCTGAACCTCGACACCCGCGAGATCGGCGTCGTGATCCTGGGCGAGTTCGCCGGGATCGAGGAGGGCCAGCCGGTGCGACGCACCGGTGAGATCCTCTCGGTGCCCGTGGGTGACGCGTTCATGGGACGCGTCATCGACCCGCTCGGCACCCCCATCGACGGCCTCGGCGAGATCGAGTCCGAGGAGCGCCGCGCCCTCGAGCTCCAGGCTCCCGGCGTGATGATGCGCAAGTCGGTGCACGAGCCGCTGGCCACCGGCATCAAGGCCATCGACTCGATGACCCCGATCGGTCGTGGCCAGCGCCAGCTGATCATCGGTGACCGGTCGACCGGCAAGACCACCATCGCCATCGACACGATCATCAACCAGAGGCAGTACTGGGAGACCGGCGACCCGGAGAAGCAGGTGCGCTGCATCTACGTCGCCATCGGCCAGAAGGGCTCCACGATCGCAGCCGTGCGCGGCGCCCTCGAGGAAGCCGGAGCGCTGGAGTACACCACCATCGTGGCCTCACCGGCGTCCGACAGCGCGGGCTTCAAGTACCTCGCCCCCTACACCGGCTCGGCCATCGGCCAGCACTGGATGTACGACGGCAAGCACGTCCTGATCATCTTCGACGACCTCACCAAGCAGGCCGAGGCCTACCGCGCGGTGTCGCTGCTGCTGCGCCGCCCGCCGGGTCGCGAGGCCTACCCGGGCGACGTCTTCTACCTGCACAGCCGCCTGCTCGAGCGCTGCGCCAAGCTGTCCGACGACCTGGGTGCAGGGTCGATGACCGGTCTGCCGATCGTCGAGACCAAGGCCAACGACGTCTCGGCCTACATCCCGACCAACGTCATCTCGATCACCGACGGCCAGATCTTCTTGCAGTCCGACCTGTTCGCCGCCAACCAGCGCCCCGCCATCGACGTCGGCATCTCGGTGTCGCGAGTGGGCGGCAACGCGATGACCAAGGCGATGAAGTCCGTCACCGGCTCGCTCAAGGTCGACCTCGCGCAGTTCCGCGCGATGGAGGCGTTCGCGATGTTCGCCTCCGACCTCGACGCGGCCTCGCGCCAGCAGCTCGACCGGGGTGGCCGCCTGATGGCGCTGCTCAGGCAGCCGCAGTACTCGCCGTACCCCCTGGAGGAGATGACCATCTCCCTGTGGCTCGGTACGACGGGTCGCCTCGACCGCGTGCCGGTCGACGACGTGCTGCGCTTCGAGCACGAGTTCCTCGACTACCTCCGCCGCTCCCACGCCGAGCTGCTCGACGGCATCCGCGAGTCGACGAAGTTCGAGGACGACACCGCCAAGTCGACGGAGTCGGCCTACGACAGCTTCCTCGACCAGTTCGAGACCTCCGAGGGTCAGTCGATCAAGGTCGGCAAGGAGGCTCCGGTCGACGCGGTGACCGACGACGAGCTCGAGCAGGAGACCATCGTCAAGCAGAAGCGCGGGTGATGTGACCCATGGCCCTTTCGCTGCGTGAGTACCGCGCGCGGATCAAGTCGACGGAGTCGATGAAGAAGATCACGCGCGCCATGGAGCTCATCGCTGCGTCTCGCATCATCAAGGCGCAGCAGCGAGCCCAGCAGGCCGCGCCGTACGCCCGCGAGCTCACGCGAGCGGTGTCGGCGCTGGTGACCTACTCCAACGAGAAGCACCCGCTGACGACCGAGCCCGAGAACCCGCGCCGCGCTGCCGTCCTGATCGTGACCAGCGACCGGGGCCTGGCCGGCGCCTACTCCTCGAGCGTGCTCAAGGAGGGCGAGCGGCTCGCCGAACGGCTCCGCGAGGAGGGCAAGGAGGTCGTCAGCTTCATCTCGGGGCGCAAGGGTGAGGCCTACTACCGGTTCCGCCAGCGCAAGGTGCGCGAGTCGTGGTCGGGCTTCTCCGACCAGCCCCGCTACGAGAACGCCCGCGCCATCGGCGAGGCTCTGATCGGGGCCTTCGTGGCCGACACCGACAGCGAGGACGGGGTCGACGAGGTCCACCTCGTCTACACGCAGTTCCGCTCGATGCTGGTGCAGGAGCCCCACAGCGTGCGGATGCTGCCTCTGGAGGTCGTCGAGGGCGAGGAGAAGCCCGAGGACGACGAGGTGCTGCCGCTCTACGAGTTCGAGCCGAACGCCGAGGTGGTGCTCAACGAGCTGCTGCCGAAGTACGTGCAGAGCCGCATCTTCTTCGCGTTGCTGCAGGCCTCGGCCTCCGAGCTGGCGGCGCGGCAACGGGCGATGAAGTCCGCCACCGACAACGCCGACGAGCTCATCAAGAAGTTCACCCGGATCGCCAACCAGGCCCGCCAGGCCGGCATCACCCAGGAGATCAGCGAGATCGTCGGCGGCGTGAACGCGCTGGCCGACGCCAACGCCGCGGCCGATTGACCCGACCAACGCCCCAGCTGTGGCCCGACGTGGGCCAAGGAGTGAGTGAGAGACATGACTGCCACTGTTGAAGACACCCAGACCCAGTCGGGCCAGGGGAGCACCGGCCGCATCGCCCGGGTCATCGGCCCGGTCGTCGACGTCGAGTTCCCGTCCGACTCGATGCCCGAGATCTACAACAAGCTCGAGTGTGAGGTGACACTGGCCGGCGAGACCAACATCCTCTCGCTCGAGGTCGCTCAGCACATCGGTGAGGGCATGGTGCGCGCCATCGCGCTCCAGCCCACGGACGGCGTCGTGCGTGGCGCGCAGGTCACCGACACCGGCGGGCCGATCTCGGTGCCGGTGGGCGACGTGACCAAGGGCCACGTGTTCAACATGCTGGGCGAGTGCCTCAACCTCGAGGAGGGTGAGGAGCTCGAGGTCTCCGAGCGGTGGGGCATCCACCGCAGGGCGCCAGCATTCGACCAGCTCGAGTCCAAGACCGAGATGTTCGAGACCGGCATCAAGGTCATCGACCTGCTCACCCCCTACGTGCTGGGCGGCAAGATCGGCCTGTTCGGTGGCGCCGGCGTGGGCAAGACCGTGCTGATCCAGGAGATGATCGCGCGCGTCGCCAAGGACCACGGCGGTGTGTCGGTGTTCGCCGGCGTCGGCGAGCGCACCCGCGAGGGCAACGACCTGATCGCGGAGATGGAGGAGGCCGGCGTCATCGGGCAGACCGCCCTGGTGTTCGGCCAGATGGACGAGCCGCCGGGCACCCGCCTGCGGGTCGCGCTGTCGGCGCTGACCATGGCCGAGTACTTCCGCGACGTCCAGAACCAGGACGTGCTGCTGTTCATCGACAACATCTTCCGCTTCACCCAGGCGGGCTCCGAGGTCTCCACGCTGCTCGGCCGGATGCCGTCCGCGGTGGGCTACCAGCCCAACCTGGCCGATGAGATGGGCACGCTCCAGGAGCGGATCACCTCGACACGTGGTCACTCGATCACCTCGATGCAGGCGATCTACGTGCCGGCCGACGACTACACCGACCCGGCCCCGGCGACCACCTTCGCCCACCTCGACGCGACGACCGAGCTGTCCCGCGAGATCGCCTCGCTGGGCATCTACCCGGCGGTCGACCCGCTGACCTCGACCTCGCGGATCCTCGACGCCCAGTACATCGGTCAGGACCACTACAACTGCGCGATCCGCATCAAGCAGATCCTCCAGCGCAACAAGGAGCTCCAGGACATCATCGCGATCCTCGGTGTCGACGAGCTCTCCGAGGAGGACAAGATCATCGTGTCGCGGGCGCGCCGCATCCAGCGGTTCCTCTCGCAGAACACCTACGTCGCCAAGCAGTTCACCGGCAAGGAGGGCTCCACGGTCCCCGTCACCGAGACGGTGGAGGCGTTCAACAAGATCGCCGACGGCGACTACGACCACGTGGCCGAGCAGGCCTTCTTCATGTGCGGCGGTCTCGACGACGTCGAGCAGCGGTGGGACGAGATCCAGAAGAGCCTCTGACAGATGGCAAACACGATGCAGGTATCCCTGGTCGCGGCCGACCGCGAGGTCTGGTCGGGCGAGGCGACGGTGGTCAACGCCCGGACCCTCGCCGGCGAGATCGGGATCATGGCCAACCACCAGCCGATCATGTCGGTGCTGGCGCCCGGCCAGGTCGACGTACGCACGGTCGACGACGGTCACTGGGTGGCCGCCGTCGACGGCGGCTTCATCTCGGTGGCCAACAACCAGGTCCGGCTACTGTGCGAGTACGCGGAGCTCTCCCACGAGAGCTCCTACGAGGAGGCCAAGCGGCTCCTCGACGAGCGCAAGGCCCGCGACGAGAGCACGGAGGCGTAGGGCCGGGGGGACACATCCCGGGCCTGCACCTCGGACAGGTGGACGATGCCGTTCTGGCAGTGGCTGCTCGACGTAGCCGGTGTCGTGCTGGGCATCGTCCTCCTCTACGGGATCGCGCTGATCGTCCGCCGCAGGGTCCTTGCCCGCCGCGGCGGCACCTTCGAGCTCAGCCACCGCGTCCGGACCGACAAGTCCGGACGCGGTTGGGTTCTCGGGCTCGGCCGCTACACCGCAGCCTCCCTGGAGTGGTTCCGGATCTTCTCGCTGAACCCCCGCCCCAAGTACGTCTGGGACCGATCCGACCTGGCCTACGTCGACCGGCGTGACGCGGGCGGGGTCGAGCAGCTCTCGCTGTACCCCGACCACGTCGTCATCCGCTGCACCACCAGCGAGGGTGACCTCGAGCTCGCTCTGAGCCAGGAGGCGCTGATGGGCTTCCAGGCCTGGCTCGAGGCGTCCCCGCCCAGCGCGGCGCAGCACCTGTGACCACCACACCCACCGGTTCTGACCTGCGCGCTCGCAACGCGGTGGCGACCGCGTTCATCCTCAACGGGCTGGTCTTCGCCACCTTGTTCTCGCGGGTGCCCGACCTGCGCGAGCGGCTCGACCTCACCAACGGCCAGCTCGGCCTGCTGCTGTTGTCCATCTCTGTCGGGTCGCTGCTCGGGCTGCCCGCGAGCGGCCGGATGATCGAGCGGTTCGGGGCCCCTGGCGTGTGTCGCGGCGGCGGCGTGCTGGTGGCGCTCGGCATGGGCATCACCGCCCTCGGCGTCTCCGTGCTCGAGGCCGAGGCCGTCGTCGCCGCCGGCCTGGGCTGCTACGGCTTCGGTACGGCGGTCTGGGACGTCGCCATGAACGTCGACGGCGCCGAGGTCGAGCGCCGCCTCGGTCGCACCGTGATGCCGCGCTTCCACGCCGCGTGGAGCTTCGGCTCCATCGGCGGTGCCGGCATCGGCGTGCTCGCCGCCCGCTTCGCCGTACCCCTGCCCGTGCACTTCCTCGTCGTCAGCGCGGCGGCGCTGGTGACCTTGCTGGTGGCCGTGCGGAGGTTCCTGCCCGCCGTCGAGCACGTCGAGGACGACGACGCGGCGCCGGAGCGTTCGGCGTGGCTGGAGCCGCGCACGCTGGCCATCGGCGCGATGGTGCTGGCCTTCACGCTCGCCGAAGGATCGGCCAACGACTGGCTGGCGCTGGCCCTGGTCGACGGCTACGACGCCCGCCACTTCGTGGGCGTCGCAGGCTTCGCACTCTTCGTCGTCGCGATGACCACCGGCCGCCTGCTCGGCCCCCTGCTGCTCGACCGGTTCGGCCGCGTGCCGGTCCTGCTCGGCTCGGCAGCGGCCGCGTTCGCGGGCCTGCTGCTGGTCATCGTCAGCGCCGAGCCGGCCGTCGCGGCCGTCGGCATCGTGGTCTGGGGACTGGGTGCGGCACTCGGTTTCCCGGTCGGGATCAGCGCCGCCGCCGACGACCCGCGCCGGGCCGCGCGGCGGGTGTCGGTGGTCTCGACGATCGGGTACGGCGCGTTCCTGGCCGGCCCGCCCCTGCTGGGCTTCGTCGGCAACGAGGTCGGGACGCTCGACTCGCTGTACGTCGTCGTGGCGGCGATGGTGCCAGCGGCTGTCCTCGTTCTTGCGGTACGTCGTCCACGTGGCCCCGCTGGTTGAGGATCGACCTCAACCAGCGGTGGCTGCGCCAGCCGCGCACCCCCTACGGTGAGCACCGATGAAACGCTCGCACCCGGCGCTGGTCGACGCCTCGCCGACGCCTGCCTGGCTCGACTCGCCGCTGCGCCCCGAGCCGCGACCGGCTCTTCGGTCCGACACGACGGCGGACCTCGTCGTGGTGGGCGGCGGCTACACGGGTCTGTGGACCGCCGTGCTCGCCAAGGAGCGTGACCCCTCCCGCGAGGTGGTGCTGCTCGAGGCCCAGCGCATCGGCTGGGCGGCGTCCGGCCGCAACGGCGGGTTCTGCGCGGCGTCGCTGACCCACGGGAAGGACAACGGGGAGCAACGCTTCCCCGACGAGATCGACACCCTCGAGCGCCTCGGCCGCCAGAACCTCACCGAGATCGAGTCGGCGATCGGCCGCTACGGCATCGACTGCGACTTCGAGCTCACCGGCGCGCTCTCGGTCGCCACCGCGCCGCACCAGGTGCGCTCGCTGCAGGAGGCGGGCCAGGCGGGCGAAGGGGAGTACCTCGACCAGGAGGCGGTCCGGGCCGAGGTGGCGTCACCGACCTACCTCGCCGGCCTGTGGGAGCGGGACAACAACGCACTGGTCGACCCCGCCCGGCTGGCCTGGGGGCTGGCCGACACGGCCGAGCGTCTCGGGGTCCGCATCCACGAGGACACCCGGGTCGTGGACCTCGACAGGGACGGGCAGGGGGACGGGGCAGGGATGGCCGTTCGCACGCCGGAAGGCCACACCGTCCGGGCCGCGAAGGTCGCCCTCGGCACCAACGCGTTCCCCTCCCTCGTCCGGCGGGTGCGCTGGCACACCGTGCCGGTCTACGACTACGCGCTGATGACCGAACCACTCACGGGCGAGCAGCTGGCGTCGATCGGCTGGCGCAACCGCCAGGGCATCGACGACTGCGGCAACCAGTTCCACTACTACCGGCTGACGTCCGACAACCGGATCCTGTGGGGCGGCTACGACGCCATCTACCACTTCGGCCGCCGGCTCAAAGGCGAGCTCGACCACCGGCCGGCGACCTTCGAGCTGCTCGCCCGGCAGTTCTTCGAGACCTTCCCGCAGCTGGAGGGCCTGCGCTTCAGCCATCAATGGGGCGGGGCCATCGACACCTGCACGCGGTTCTTCGCCTTCTTCGGCACGGCGTACGCCGGGCGGGCGGCGTACGCGCTCGGCTACACGGGTCTCGGTGTCGGCGCGACCCGCTTCGGCGCCAACGTGATGCTCGACCTCCTCGACGGCCGCGAGACCGAGCGGACGGCGCTGCGCATGGTGCGCACCAAGCCGCTGCCGTTCCCGCCGGAGCCGTTCGCGTTCGCCGGCGTCCAGCTCACCCGGTGGTCGCTGGCGGCGGCCGACCGCAACGGCGGCCGGAGGAACCTGTGGCTGCGGTCGCTCGACCGGATGGGGCTGGGCTTCGACTCGTAGGCGCGATCGGAGGTTTCGAGGCTCGTCGCTGGCGCTCCTCACACCTCAACCACCGAGCGCTTGCGGTCTCGCAACCACCACAGGCGAATCAGGTTCGCGTCACGAAGGCGGAGATGCCTGCCAGCTCCTGCAACCGGGACTCGTCGTGGAGGTAGGGCATGTGGCCGGTCGGGAAGTAGGCGTGCTCGATGCGCGCGAGGGCCTCGTCGGGCAGGCGGAGGTGGGCGACCATGTCCTCCGCCGCGTGGTACGGCGTGGCGAGGTCGTAGTAGCCGTACTCGATGCGCACCCGCAGGTGCGGGTTGGCCCGCATCAGGCGTTCGAGCTTGTCGGTGACGTTGATCGGCTTGCCCTGGAACTCCAGGTAGGCCCACTCCTTGATCGCGCTGGCGAACAGCTCGTAGGGCAGGTCGAGCGAGCTGCCGAGCTCGCCGCGCAGGTAGTGGTGCAGAGCCGCGGCGTACGGCCCCTCGATCGCGTCGATCGACGGGTCGGCGTCCATGTTCTCCGCGATGCGCGAGTAGGTCGGGCCGGTGAAGCGGCCGTCGATCCGGCCCACGGTCAGGCCGCGGTCGCGCAGCACCTCGGTGCACCACCGCCAGTGCTCGATGCGGAGCTCGGCGCGGTCGACGTACTCCTCACTGACCCCCGCCAGCCGGGCCAGCGTGGCGACCACCTCCGCGCGTTCGTCGGCCGCCAGCCGGTTGCCGCGGGCGAGCGCGAGGCGGTAGGGCCCGGCGACGAACTCCTCGGCCTCCGTACGCACCTCCTCGAGCGTCCGGTCGGCGTGCAGGCCGTGGTAGTGGGCGATCGCGGCGTAGGTCGGCAGGAAGTTCAGGCAGGCCTCGTCGTAGCGGAGGTGCTCGAAGTCCTGGCTGCCGAAGTCGAGCACGCTGGAGACCAGGACCAGACCGTTGACGGCCATCGAGTGCTTGCTCCACAGCCGTTCGGCGACACCGACCGCGCGGGTGGTGCCGTAGGACTCGCCGATCACGTACTTCGGCGACATCCAGCGGTCGGCGCGCGTGCACCACAAGCGCACCAGCTCGGTGACCTGCTCGACGTCCTTGCCGTAGCCGTGGTACTCCTTCGGCTTCCCGCCCTCGACCGCCCGGCTGTGCCCGGTCGACATCGGGTCGACGAAGACCAGGTCGGAGACCGCGAGCAGCGTCTCGGGGTTGTCGACCAACCGGTAGGGCGGCGGGTGCGGCGACTCCGCGTCACCGAAGTCGACCCGGCGAGGGCCGAGCAGGCCCATGTGCAGCCACACGGAGGCCGAGCCCGGTCCGCCGTTGAAGACGAACGAGATGGGTCGCTGCGTGACGTCGCCATTCTTGTCATCCGTGTCGAGGGTGTACGCCGCGACCGACAGCTCGGCTCGGGCCTGCCAGCCCTTGAAGACGTCGTCCTTGACCTCCTCCTCGCGCAGCACCACCCGGCCCGTGCGGGCGGTGTAGGAGATCTCGCCGCTCGTGGTCTGCAACGTGTGGTGGGTGACGACGAGGTCGTCGACGGGCTGCTTCGGCTCCTTGTCGGAGTCCTTGTCGGCCCTGCCGGGCCTGTCGCCGTCGCTCACTGCGCTTCCTCTGCCTCTCCTCGTCGTTCGGTGCGCTCACCACCGGGCACCCAGAGCACGTCACCCTGCGCCCGGTTGGCGTACCTGGCGAGGATGAACAGCAGGTCGGAGAGCCGGTTCAGGTAGGTGATGGCGAGCTTGCTCATCGTCGGCCCGTGCTCCTCGTACGCCGCCCACGCGGCGCGCTCGGCCCGGCGTACGACGGTGCGTGCGACGTGGAGCTGCGCGGCTCCCGGCGTGCCGCCGTTGAGGATGAACGACCGCAGGGCCGGCAGGTCGGCGTTGTAGCGGTCGCACCAGGCCTCGAGCCGGTCGACGTAGGCCTGCTCGATGCGCAGGGGCGGGTACTCCGGGTCCGTCACGACGGGTGTGCAGAGATCCGCGCCGACGTCGAACAGGTCGTTCTGCACGTGTATCAAGACGGCGCGGACGTCCTCCTCCAGGTCGTGCGTCAACGCGACCCCGAGCTGCGCGTTCGCCTCGTCGACATCGGCGTAGGCGTGCAGCCGCGTGTCGTTCTTGGTCGTGACGCTCATGTCGCCGAGCCGGGTCTCGCCGCCGTCACCCGTGCGTGTGTAGATGCGGGTGAGGTTCACCATGGCCGCGACTCTAGTAGTCGCCACGTGAGCGACAGCTGGTTGAAAGATCACTTGTCGCAGCGGAGCAACCGATCGGGTGTGTCATGCGTCATACAGGGTGTACGGGCCGCCGCCGCGCGTCCCGTGCTGGGAGGCGCCACGGGGGGGCCTCTCGTCACACCGGAGATCTCGGGTTCCGGGAGAGCGGGGTAGAGGTAGATGGAGATCGCGACCGACGGGTCCACGCTGGTCCTTATCGGCGACTTCGATGCGCGTAGCACCTGGGAGGTGCGCAACGCCCTCCGCGAGCGACTGCTCCTCAGCGAGCGGGACGTCGTCGTCGACCTCACCGAGGTCACCTCGATCGACGTGACCGCCACCCGGGTGCTGGCCTACGCCAGCCGTGAGGCATCGCTCTCCGGCAACCACGTCACCCTCCG
The DNA here is from genome assembly GCA_963814935.1 of uncultured Actinomycetota bacterium. GTDB lineage: Bacteria > Actinomycetota > Actinomycetes > Propionibacteriales > Nocardioidaceae > Nocardioides. The sequence goes on from CAWFEZ010000015.1 coordinate 33,831, forward strand.
CGGCTGTGGCCCCGCCGTCCGGCGGATGCTGCACCTCTCGCGGCTGATGCGTTTCGTCGACGTCGAGCGCGCCGCAGCCTCTGCCTGACGTCTAGCCGTTGGTCGAGGAGGGCGGTCACGCCCGTCACGAGACCCGGAGACGATCTCGTTGCGAGGTTTCGTGACAGGCGCTAGCGCGCCTTCCTCAACCAGCGATAGGTGTGTGTGACCGGTTAGACGCTGTCGGAAAGGCCACACGTCAACGCCATTACTCGGCGGTAGCCGCAGACCTACCCTCGGGACCATGCCCGAGAAGGACCGCCCCTGGGTGATGCGGACGTACGCCGGCCACTCGACCGCGACGGCTTCCAACGCGCTCTACCGCACCAACCTCGCCAAGGGGCAGACCGGTCTCTCTGTGGCCTTCGACCTGCCGACCCAGACCGGGTACGACCCCGACTCGCCGCTTGCGCGCGGCGAGGTCGGCAAGGTCGGCGTACCCGTCCCGCACCTCGGCGAGATGCGGCGTCTCTTCGACGACATCCCGCTGACCGAGATGAACACGTCGATGACCATCAACGCCACCGCGATGTGGCTGCTGGCGCTCTACCAGGTGGTCGCCGAGGAGCAGAACCCCGACCTCGACCCGACCGAGGTCGCGCACCGGCTGGCCGGCACGACCCAGAACGACATCATCAAGGAGTACCTCTCCCGCGGCACCTACGTGTTCCCGCCCGAGCACTCGCTGCGCCTGATCGGCGACGTCATCGCCTACACGGTGCACGAGGTGCCGAAGTGGAACCCGATCAACATCTGCAGCTACCACCTGCAAGAGGCCGGGGCCACGCCGCAGCAGGAGCTGGCCTACGCGCTCTGCACGGCGATCGCCGTCCTCGACACGGTCAAGGCGTCCGGCCAGCTGCGGGAGGAGGACTTCGCCAAGGTCGTGGGCCGCATCTCGTTCTTCGTCAACGCCGGCGTGCGGTTCGTCGAGGAGATGTGCAAGATGCGTGCCTTCGTGCTGCTGTGGGACGAGCTGACCCAGCAGCGGTACGGCGTCACCGACCCGGCGATGCGCCGGTTCCGCTACGGCGTCCAGGTCAACTCGCTCGGCCTGACCGAGGCCCAGCCCGAGAACAACGTCCCTCGCATCGTCCTGGAGATGCTCGGCGTCACGCTCAGCAAGGACGCCCGCGCCCGCGCCGTCCAGCTGCCCGCGTGGAACGAGGCGCTGGGCCTGCCCCGCCCGTGGGACCAGCAGTGGTCGCTGCGACTCCAGCAGGTGCTGGCCTTCGAGTCCGACCTGCTCGAGTACGACGACATCTTCGACGGCTCGCACGTCGTGAGCGCCAAGGTGGCCGAGCTGGTCGAGGGCGCGCGCGCGGAGATGGACCGGGTGCAGGCGCTCGGCGGGGCGATCGCGGCCGTCGAGTCCGGCTACATGAAGGAGCAGCTCGTCTCCTCCCACGCCGTGCGCCGCGCGCGCATCGAGTCGGGCGAGGAGAAGGTCGTGGGGGTCAACGTCTACACGACGACCGAGCCGTCGCCGCTGACCGCCGACCTGGACGCCGCCATCCAGGCGCCCGACCCCGCGGCCGAGGCCGCGGCCATCGAGTCGGTGCGAGCCTGGAAGGCCGAGCGCGACGAGTCCGCCGTCGCGCGAGGCGCTGGCCCGACTGGCCGCCGATGCCAAGACCGACACCAACCTGATGGCCGCCACTCTGGCCGCCGCCCGGGCCGGGGCGACGACGGGGGAGTGGGCCGGCACGCTGCGCGAGGTGTTCGGCGAGTTCCGGGCCCCGACCGGGGTGTCGCGGAGCCGTGGGCGTGGCCGAGCGTCCGGAGCCGAGCTGGCCGCCGTACGCGAGCGGGTGCGGGCGACCGGTGACGCGCTGGGTGGCCGGCTGCGGCTGCTGGTGGGCAAGCCGGGCCTCGACGGGCACTCGAACGGCGCCGAGCAGGTCGCCGTCCGCGCGCGTGACGCCGGCTTCGAGGTGGTCTACCAGGGCATCCGGCTCACGCCCGAGGAGATCGTGGCGGCGGCCGTCGCCGAGGACGTGCACTGCGTCGGCCTCTCGATCCTGTCCGGTTCGCACATGGAGCTGGTGCCGGCCGTGCTCGACGGGCTGCGCGCCGCCGGCCTGGACGACGTACCGGTGGTCGTCGGCGGGATCATCCCCGACTCCGACGGGCGGGCCCTGGTTGAGCGAGGCGTCGCGGCCGTCTACACGCCGAAGGACTTCGGCCTGACCGCGATCATGGGCGGCATCGTGGACGTGATCCGGAAGGCCCATGCGCTCGACTGACCCTGGAGGTCGGGAGAGCCGGTCGACCGGGTACTCCGACCTCAGCGACCCGGATCGGTTGCTCACGGCCGTCCGAGAGAGCGGATTCGGGTCACTCATGCTGCTGGTAGGCCGACTCCCTCGCTGCGAGCTGGTCACGCAGGTGAAGCCGGTCGTCGAGGGACGGGCCTTGCGCCGGGGCCACCACCCAGAGCCGGGGATGGCGGCGGGCCCGCTCGCGAGCGGCCATGATGCGCTGTGCCACCAACCGCTCGTCGTGGAGGTCGGCGCCCACGAACTCGATCGGTTCCATTCCCACGCGCCGGAAGCGGTCGGCGCGGGCGACGTCCTTGCGGTGCCGGGTGCGGCGAAGTACGGCGCCGACGAACGCCGCCAGACCGGGCCGCGCGCCTGACCCGGTGTCGGTGCGGTCAGGCCGCGTTCGTCGAGGCGCACGCGTGCCGACACGCTCACCCAGCCGCGCGCCGGCGATCCCACCCCGTTGCCGTGCCGAGGACGGTGCCCCGCCGCGTACGCGCGAACCAGCAGACTGTGTCGAACCTGTGGACGAGCCGCTCAGTGACCCGTTCCGGTCGTGCGTAGGCCCGGTCGAGAGCAGATCCGGGTCACTGGGGAAGCGATACCGGTCAGCCGGCCGATGGGCGAGATGACTTCTCGGCGTGTCGTACTACGGTATAAAGTTTAGTGACTTACTGTAGTTAGACCTTCGGAAGGGAGTCCGATGTCCGTACGACGCGTGGGCCCAGCAGCCCCGGCTTGGCCGGTCGCCGCCGTCGACCTGCACCAGCACCTGTGGCCCGAGCAGCTCGTCGACCGGCTGCGCGCGCGTTCGCGGACGCCGTACCTGCGCGCATGGACGCTCCACACCCACGGCGAGGCGCCGTACGAGATCGACCCCGTGCACCACGACGTGACCCGGCGGCTGCACGAGAACGCCCGCGACGGCATCGGCCTGGCCTGCCTGTCGCTGTCGGCGCCGCTCGGCATCGAGTCGCTGCGCGGCCCGTCGGCCGTGGGCTTGCTGAATGCCTGGCACGAGGGGGCGGCCGGGATGCCCGAGGGTTTCGGGGCGTGGGCCTCCGTCTCGTCGGTCGAGCCCGACCTCGACGGGCTGGCAGCGCTCCTCGAGCGGGGGTTCGTCGGCGTGCAGGTGCCGGCGACCGATGTGCGGACCCCGTGGGGGTGGGCCCGCCTCGCCGCTGTGCTCGACGTCGCCGAACGGGCCGGGAAGCCCGTGCTCGTCCATCCGGGGCCGGAGGCGCCGATTCCGGACGCCGCCTCGCTGCCGGTCTGGTGGCCGGCGGTCGTCGGGTACGCCGCCCAGCTGCAGGCCGCCTGGTGGGCGTGGCACGCCGCCGACGTCCGCGCGGCCCATCCGACGCTGCGCGTGGTGTTCGCGGCCGGTGCCGGCCTGGCCCCGGTGCACCACGAGCGGTACGCCGCCAGGGGCGGCAGCACAGGGGCGGTCGACCCGCTCGTGCACGTCGACACCTCGTCGTACGGGCCGCAGGGCCTCGACGCGCTGGTGCGGGTGCTGGGGATCGACGCCCTGGTGCTCGGGAGCGACCGGCCGTACGCCGCGCCGGTCGCTCCCGAGCGCTGGTCACAGGTCGGGGGCGAGGCCGCCGCCCGGGCGGTCCGCGTCACCAACCCGCTGCGGGCCCTGGGCCTGCCCGTCGAGCTGGAAGGGGTGCGGAGATGGCCGCGAGCGAGCTGATCCAGGAGCGGGTAGGGGTCTCGCTCGAGACGCTGCCAGGGCGCGATCTCGAGCCGGCCGAGCTCGAGGAGCTGGTCGCCGGACTTGCCCGCGACCCGGACCGCTGGGCCCACCTCGTCGGCTTCGACGACGACGAGCGGGTCTACGCCTCCCTGCATCGCGACGCCCACGTCGACGTGTGGCTGCTGTGCTGGACGCCGGTCAACGACACCGGCTGGCACGACCACGACATCTCCTCGGGCGCCGTGGCCGTGGTCGCGGGCGAGCTGGTCGAGAACAACCTGAGGGTCGGGTCGCCGTGCGCGGAGACGAGCGTGGGCGCGGGCGCGTCGTTCTCGTTCGGCGCCGACCACATCCATCGCCTCAACGGCGCCGAGCGCGGCACGGTGTCGGTGCACGCCTACAGCCCGCCGCTGTGGCGGATGGGCCAGTACGCCGTCAGCGACGACGGTGTGCTGCGCCGCGTCTCGGTCTCGTACGCAGACGAGCTGCGGCCGATCGACTGCACGGGTACCCGAGTCGCACCTCAACCAGCGGGGCGACGCACCTAGGGTGGCCTGATGAGCGACCTCCAGTGTCCGGCCCGCGTCTTCCTGGCCCGCCACGGCGAGGCGGCGTACGAGACCGAGCTGTTGATGGACCACGGCGGCAGCCTGACGGCGAGAGGACGGGCGCAGGCGCGCGAGCTGGGGGAGAAGCTGCGAGCGGAGAAGATCGCCCACGTCTACAGCAGCACCATCTCGCGGGCTGTGCAGACCGCCGAGCTGGCAGCCGCGGTACTGGGCGTTTCGGTGACGGTCCGCGAGGGGCTGGTCGAGCTGGCGCTCGGCGAGGCCTACGGCCGTCCGGCCGGGACCGGCACGTTCGTCCCCGAGCTGCAGGCCTGGGTGGCTGGGAACGTCGAGGCCAAGACGCCGGGCAGTGAGAGCGCGGTGGAGATCGCCGCCCGAGTGCGCCCGGTGCTGGACGACATCGCCGATCAGCACCGCGGCGAGTCGGTGCTGGTGGTCAGCCACGGCGGAGCGATCGTCGCGACCCAGGCCGTGCTCGCCTTCGAGCCGGGCCGGTCCTGGGACCTGCCGAACTGCTCCTACGTCGGGCTCGAGGGGGACGCGGACGGTTGGCGAGCCTTAGGTTAGGCAACCCTTACGCGCAATGGTAAGGTCCGGCCCGTGTCGAAGAAGGGCAAGGGCAAGGCCCGCCACCCGAAGAAGAAGTGCTGCGTGTCCAAGGACAGGTGCCGGCGCTGCCCACTTCTCATGCTCAAGCTCGGCACGCTGCCCGAGGGATATACGGTCAAGAAGCGCAAGCTCGTCAAGGTCAAGAAGACCAAGCTGCCCACGGCAGCCTGACCCTCCGGAGGTACCCCCGTGGCGGCAGCCCGTTTCGTGGCGCAGCTCAACGCCCAGATCGCCAACGAGCTCGCGGCGCACAACCAGTACCTCGCCTGCGCCGTCTACTACGACGCGCTCACCATGCCGCAGATGGCTGCGTTCTTCTACGGGCAGGCGCTCGAGGAGCGCGACCACGCGATGATGATGGTGCAGTACCTCCTCGACACCGACCACGACGTGGTCATCCCCGGTGTCGAGGCGCCAGTGCCGGCCTTCGACGACGTCGTCGCGCCGGTCAACCTGGCCCTGGCGCAGGAGAAGCGAGTCACCGAGCAGATCAACGCGCTGCTCAAGACGGCCCGCGAGGAGTCCGACTTCGCCTCCGAGCAGTTCATGCAGTGGTTCATCAAGGAACAGGTCGAGGAGGTCGCCACGATGAGCGACCTGCTCGCCGTGGTGACCCGCAACCGCGACGACATCGAGGACATCGAGGAGTACGTCGCCCGCGAGCAGGGCGGCGGCGAGACCGACCCGACCGCTCCCCGCGCCGCCGGCGCCTGACTTCCTCGCACACGGGGCGGCAGACTGGCGCCCATGGCACGGGTGACGGTGGTCGGAGCCGGTGTGGTGGGCCTGACGTGCGCTGTCCGGCTGCTGGAGGACGGCCACCGGGTCGACGTACTCGCGCGTGACCTGCCGCTGGAGACGACGTCGGCTGTCGCGGCCGCGATCTGGTACCCCTACCGCGCGCTCCCGTTCGACCGCGTGCTCGCGTGGTCGGCGCGGTCCTACGACGTGTTCGTCGGACTGGCCGACGTCGCCGGAGCCGGTGTGGCGCTTCGGGGCGGGGTCGAGGTCTTCGCCAAGCCGCAGGAGGACCCGTGGTGGCGGCCGGCCGTACCACACCTCGACCACGTCGAGCCGCCGCCCGGCTACGCCGACGCGTGGACGTTCCTGGCGCCGGTCGTGGAGATGCCGGTCTACCTGGCGTGGCTGACATCCCGGATCGACGAGCTCGGCGGCACCGTCACCCGGCTCAACCTGCGCGCGCTGCCCGTGGGCGCCGACGTGGTCGTCAACGCGGCGGGAATCGGCGCCCGCCACCTGGCCGAGGACCCGTCGGTCGGGCCCGTGCGCGGTCAGGTCGTCTACGTCGAGCAGGTGGGTCTCGAGCAGTGGTGGCTCGACTCGTCCGCCGACCTCACCTACGTCGTACCCCGGTCGCACGACATCGTCGTCGGCGGCACCGACCAGGAGGGCGACTGGAGCCGTACGCCGTCGCCGTCCGTCGCCGAGGAGATCCTGGAGCGCGGTCGGCGGCTCGTGCCCGCACTGGCCGGGGCGCGCGTGCTGCGGCACCGGGTGGGCCTGCGGCCGGCCCGGCCCTCGGTCCGGGTGGAGCGCCAAGGCGACGTCGTGCACTGCTACGGCCACGGCGGCGCCGGCGTCACCTTGAGCTGGGGCACCGCCGACGAGGTGTCAGCCCTCGTCGGCCGCGCGTAGCGAGCCAGCACCGCCCCGGGCGTCCAACGGCTGCACGCCCACCACGGCCGACGTGTTGATCGGGCCGTAGACGTGCGGGTACGTCGTCTCGCCGACGGGATCCTCCTGCCATGGCGAGGTGAGCCGTTCGGTGTCGATGGTCAGCAGCACCAGCGGCTCACTCGCGTCGGCGTAGAAGCTCCTCCAGACGGCCGCGACCTGCTCGCGTCGCGAGCAGTGGATGAAGCCCTCCTGCTCGAGCGTCACACCCCGCGTCGACGTGGTGTAGGAACCCGACCGCTGGGCTGACGCCCAGTCGGCTGCGGTGGCGATGTGGAAGACCGGGGTCATGCTGACCCGCCGGACCGATGGTGACCACTCATGGGCGGAGCCTGGGACCGCCGCCGGGCCGAGACGAGCCGATCTCTGGACAGTTTCCGGCACCTGGTGCCGGAGAGGGTCCAGTGCTGAGCGGGATCAGCGGACACCCATGAGTGTGGCGCGCGTTCATTCAGAAGAGCCGGTCGGTCGGGTCGTCCAGGCCCCGCAGGGCGTCGTAGTCGACGACGGCACAGGTGATGCCGCGGTCGGTGGCGAGGACGCGCGCCTGGGGCTTGATCTCCTGGGCGGCGAAGATGCCGCGGACCGGGGCGAGCAGGGGGTCTCTGTTGAGGAGCTCGAGGTAGCGGGTCAGCTGCTCGACGCCGTCGATCTCGCCACGGCGCTTGATCTCCACGGCCACGGATGCGCCGGCCGCGTCGCGGCACATCAGGTCGACCGGGCCGATGGCGGTGGGGTATTCACGGCGCACCAGCATCAGGCCGTCGGCGAGGGTGGCGGGGTGCTCGGCGAGGAGCTCCTGGAGGTGCTTCTCGACGCCGTCCTTCTGGAGACCGGGGTCGACGCCGAGGTCGTGGGCGGAGTCGTGCTGGACGTCCTCGATCAGGATGCGCAGGGTGTCGTCGTCCTTGCCGGTGACGACCCACTCGACCTGGCCCTCGTCGTTCACGCCCTCGCGCACCTTGCAGGGCGGTGACATCCAGTTCAGCGGCTTGTAGGAGCCGCCGTCGGAGTGGACGAGCACCGACCCGTCGGCCTTGATCATCAGCACCCGGGTCGCCATCGGCAGGTGGGCGGTGAGCCGGCCGGCGTAGTCGACCTGGCACCGCGCCACGACGAGTCTCACGACGCGCGAATCTACAGGGAGTGACCCTTTCCACACGCTCGCGCCCTCGGCGGCGGACCAGCCCCGGTGCGATGATGCCCGCCATGACCAGCAGCCCCGCCGAGGCCCCCGAACGCGAGTTCAGCAGGATCGGCGTGATCGGCCTCGGCACCATGGGTGCGGGGATCGCCGAGGTCTTCGCCCGCAGCGGCTACGACGTCACTGGTGTCGAGATCACCGACGAGGCGCTCGACCGCGGGCGCGCGCACCTCCAGCACTCCACCGACCGGGCGGTGGCCCGGGGGAAGCTCACCGAGGCCGAACAGGCCGAGCTGATCGGCCGGATCACGTTCACCACCAGCATGAAGGACCTCGCCGACGCCGACTTCGTCGTCGAGGCGGTCGTGGAGTCGATCGAGATCAAGAAGTCGGTCTTCCGCGAGCTCGACGACATCGTCGGCCCCGAAGCGATCATCGCCACCAACACCTCATCGCTGTCGGTCACCGAGATCTCCACCGCCAACCACAGCCCGGGGCGCGTCGTCGGCGTGCACTTCTTCAACCCCGCACCCGTGCAGCGGCTGGTCGAGGTGATCCGCACCGTGGTGACCGAGCCCGAGGTGCTGGCCGCCGTCGAGGGGCTGCTCACCAAGGTGGGCAAGAGCCCGGTCGTCTGTGGTGACCGGGCCGGCTTCATCGCCAACACGCTGTTGTTCGGCTACCTCAACCACGCGGTCTCGATGTACGAGGCCCACTACGCCACGCGCGAGGACATCGACGCGGCCATGCGCTACGGCTGCGGCTACCCGATGGGCCCGCTCGCGCTGCTCGACCTGATCGGTCTCGACACGGCGTACGAGATCCTCGACACGATGTACAAGCAGGGCCGCGACCGCCTCCACGCGCCGGCGCCGATCCTCAAGCAGATGGTCACCGCGGGTCTGCTGGGCCGCAAGTCCGGCCGCGGCTTCTACACCTACGAGGCCCCCGACAGCTCCAAGGTCGTGCCCGACCACCTGACCCCGTCGCCGGACGACGAGCCGCGGATGCGCCGCGACATCAGCCGCGTCGGTGTCGTCGGCACCGGCACCATGGCGTCGGGCATCGTCGAGGTGTTCGCCAAGGCCGGGTACGACGTGCTCTACGTCGGCCGCTCCGACGCCAAGGTCGAAGGGGTGCGCGAGACCATCGAGCGCTCGCTCGACAAGGCCATCCAGCGCGGCAAGCTCGAGGAGTCCGCGCGCGAGGGCGTGCTCGGCCGGCTGACCGGATCGACCTCGATCGAGGACCTCGCCGACTGCGACCTGGTGGTGGAGGCCATCGCCGAGGACCTGCGGGTCAAGACCACGTTGTTCGAGAACCTCGACGAGATCTGCAAGCCCGGCGCGATCCTCGCGACCACCACCTCGTCGCTGCCGATCATCTCCTGCGCGATGGCGACCAAGCGACCGCAGGACGTCATCGGCATGCACTTCTTCAACCCCGCACCGGTGATGCAGCTCGTCGAGGTCGTCTCGACCGTCGCGACCGACGACGACGTGTCCGAGACCGTGCGGGCGCTGTGCGCGAAGGTCGGCAAGGTCGCCGTCTCGTGCGGTGACCGCGCGGGCTTCATCGTCAACGCGCTGCTGTTCCCCTACCTCAACGACGCGGTCAAGATGCTCGAGGCCCACTACGCCACCGCCGACGAGGTCGACACGGCGATGAAGCTCGGCTGCGCGCTGCCGATGGGGCCCTTCGAGCTGCTCGACGTGGTCGGCAACGACGTGTCGCTGGCCATCCAGCGCGAGCTCTACCTGGAGTTCCGCGAGCCCGGCTTCGCGCCCGCGCCGCTGCTGGAGCACCTGGTCACCGCGGGCTACCTCGGCCGCAAGACCAAGCGTGGGTTCCGGGACTACACCCACGTGTGACGCCCACCGCTGGTTGAGGAGGTTGCGCTAGCAACCGCTCTCGAAACCTCGGTGACGCGACCGCTGACCAGTTGCGGGGTTTCGGGGTGACAGGCGCTAGCGCGCCTTCCTCAACCAGCGAATCGCACGCGCACCCACGAAGGGGTGAGGCAGGGTATCCGGGGCCGCCGCTAGCGTCGAACGGCTGGCCCGGGAAGCACTTCGTCCCGATGCCCGGGCGGAAAGGCGGGTGTCATGGCCGTCGAGACCGGACGCATCACGACCGACATTCCGGCACGCATGGACCGGCTGCCATGGGCACGCTGGCACTGGATGATCGTCATCGGCCTGGGCGCCGTGTGGATCCTCGACGGTCTCGAGGTCACCATCGTCGGCTCGATGTCGGAGGCGCTGAAGCCCGCCGACACCGGCCTCGGCCTCAGCAGCTCCGACATCGGCATGGCCGGCGCGGTGTACGTCGCCGGCGCCTGCATGGGCGCGCTGTTCTTCGGCCAGCTCACCGACAGGTTCGGGCGGAAGAAGCTCTTCCTGATCACGCTCGCCGTCTACACGGTCGCCACCGTGCTGACGGCGTTCTCGATGACCCCCATGTGGTACTTCTGCTGCAGGTTCCTCACCGGCGCGGGCATCGGCGGCGAGTACGCGGCCATCAACTCCGCGATCGACGAGCTGATCCCCGCGAAGTACCGCGGCCGCGTCGACGTCGCGATCAACGGCTCGTTCTGGGTGGGCGCCACGCTCGGCTCGCTGCTGACCATCCCGCTGCTCGACCCCACGCTGGTCGACCCGGCCTGGGGGTGGCGGATCGCCTTCGGGCTCGGCGCGATCCTCGCCGTCGGCATCCTGATCGTCCGCCGGCACGTGCCGGAGAGCCCCCGCTGGTTGTTCATCCACGGTCGCGAGGACGAGGCCGAGGAGATCGTCAAGGACGTCGAGCGCACGGTCGAGGAGGAGACCGGCAAGGAGCTCGGATCCGTCTCCGACACCATCACGATCCGCCAGCGCAAGACCATCGGCTTCGTCCTCATCGCCAAGACGGTGTTCACGCTCTACCCCAAGCGCACGATCCTGTGCTTCTCGCTCTTCGTCGGACAGGCGTTCCTCTACAACGCCTTCTTCTTCACCTACGGCGACAGCCTGACCACGTTCCTCGGCGTCGAGCAGACCGGCTACTACCTCGCGGTGTTCGCCGTCAGCAACTTCCTCGGTGCGTTGCTGCTGAGCCAGCTGTTCGACACCGTCGGGCGGGTCCCCATGATCGCCGGTACCTACATCCTGTCCGGGCTTCTCCTCGCCGGGCACGGGCTTCTTCCTCGGCGACGTGACGGCTGTGACGCTGACGATGATGGGCTGCATCATCTTCTTCTTCGCCTCGGCCGGCGCCAGCGCGGCGTACCTGACGGCCAGCGAGGTCTTCCCGATGGAGACGCGGGCGCTGTGCATCGCGTTCTTCTACGCCATCGGCACCGCGGCCGGCGGCATCACCGGCCCGCTGTACTTCGGCAAGCTCATCGACAACGCCGACGACATCACCGGGATCGCCGCCGGCTACTTCGTCGGCGCGGCGCTGATGATCGCGGGTGGCATCGTGGCGGCGTTCCTCGGCGTCAAGGCCGAGGGCAAGTCGCTGGAGTCGCTCGCGCAGCCGCTGACCGCCGAGGACGAAGCCCAACCTGGTGACGGGGCCCGGCGAAGGCGCCACCCAGGACGAACCCACATCCGGCAGGAGGACGACGATGACGCCCGATGCCACCTCCCAAGGCCTCGACCGAAGGGCCGCGGGACCGACACGTGCACTACGAGATCGGCCAGATCGTGCGCGCCGTCCAGGCGCAGGGACCCCAGGCCCCTGACGACCTCAGGTCACTCGTGGGTGCGGAGTTCTGGGAGTCCGAGCGCTTCGACAAGGCGCTGGCGCTGGCCGTCGCCGACGGCATGCTCACCCGCCAGGGCGACGGGCGGCTCGCCGCCGTCTGACCATTTGCTCGCTGGTTGAGGAAGGCGCGCTAGCGCCTGTCACGAAACCCGGTGAGAGGTCGGCGGTCCGGTCACCGGGTTTCGTGACGGGCGCTTCGCTCCCTCCTCAACCAGCGACGGGACGGTCAGTCGAGGCAGAACTCGTTGCCCTCGGGGTCCTGCATGACGATGTGGCCGGCGTTGATCGGCGTCGGGCTCTGGCGGCGAGCCGGTCGCGCCGAGGGCAACCAGCGACGCGCACTTGGCCTCGAGCGCCGTCCATCCGCTCGTCACCCTCCAGACCCGGGGGCGGCGCGGACGTCGAGGTGGACGCGGTTCTTGGCGGACTTGCCCTCCGGCACCTTCTGGAAGAACAGCCGCGGGCCCGCCGCCGTCGGGGTCGACGGAGGCCGAGGCGTCGTTGCGGTTCTCCTCGGGGACCTTCCAGGCGTCGAGCGCCTCCTCCCACGACTCGTACGGCGGCGGCGGGACTGTCGAGCCGGTAGCCCAGCACCTCGTTCCAGAACTGTGAGAGCGCGGCCGGGTCGGCGCAGTCGAAGGTGACCTGGACGGCGAGTGACATCAGAGAGCCTTCCTGTCGGTGCGGTGGGCGTAGAGGTCGCGCAGCAGCGCGATCTCGGCGCCATGATGGATCACCTCGCGGTGGATGTGGATCACGAGGGCGGCGAGCGGTGCGTCGGCCCACGGGCCCTCGGCCGGGCCGCACGGGCGGAGCGAGGCCGTCCTCGCCCAGGCCGCGGACGCCCTGGACCCAGCGCCGGTGGCCCTCGTCGAGCTGGGCCAGCGCGTCGGCCGCGGTGGCGGCGTACGTCCAGGTCTCGTAGTCGGCCGGCGGCCCGCCGAAGTGGGCGGCGTTGCGCGCGCCGAGCACGCCGACGACGAGGTGGGCGAGCCGCCACGCGATCGTGGTGACCGGCGCCGGGGACCGGCTCGGGGTAGGCGAAGTCGACGGTCGTGCGGCCGCCGTCGACGTGGACGTTCCAGCAGCCGGGCACCGGCTCCCAGAGGTACTCGTCGTCGCGTCATGCCGTCGAGCCGTGGGCGCAGCTGCTCGGTCCAGTGCCACTCGAGCTGGTCGAGGAGGAGGTCGTTCCATCGCAGGTCGGTCGTCGTCGTCATGGGCGAGCACTGTGCCGCACAACCAGGACAGATCCTGTCCGCTATCGGTGGCAAGACTGGCGCCATGTCCGACCCGACCGCGCGCGTGCTGCGACTGCTCGGCCTGCTCCAGCAGCGGCCGGTGTGGACCGGGCCCGAGCTCGCCGAGCGGCTCGGCGTCACCGACCGCAGCGTGCGCCGGGACGTCGAGCGGCTGCGCACGCTGGGCTACCCGGTCAACGCGACCCAGGGGGTCGGCGGCGGCTACCAGCTCGGGCGCGGGCCTGGCGCTGCCGCCGCTGCTGCTCGACGACGAGGAGGCGATCGCGACTGCGGTGTCGCTGCGCTTGGCGGCCGGCGGCACCGTGGCCGGCGCGAGCGAGGCCGCCGTCCGCACGCTGGCCAAGCTCGACCAGGTGCTGCCCGCCCGGCTCCGGGCCGAGGTGCGCGCGGTGCACGACGCGATCACCACGCTGGAGGGCAGCCGGGTCGAGGTGGACGCCGATGCGCTGCTGGTGCTGGCGCGCGCCACGCGCGACCGGGTGCGGGTCGAGCTGTCCTACACGGCGGCCGAGGCGGAGCCCGCCGTACGACGGGTGGAGCCGTACCAGCTCGTGGCCACCGGCCGCCGGTGGTACCTGCTCGCCTTCGACCTCGACCGCGACGACTGGCGCACGTTCCGGCTGGACCGGATGGCCGAGGTCCGCGCGACCACGTTCCGGTTCGTCCGCCGAGAGGCGCCCGACGCCGCGGCGTACGTGCAGCGATCGGTCACCGTGAGCCCCTACCAGTACGAGGCGCGGGTGCTGGTGCACGCGCCTGCCGAGGCGGTGCGCGAGCGGATCCCGCCGACCGTCGGCTCCGTCGAGCCCGTCGGCGAGGACACCTGTCGGGTGGTGGCCGGCGGCAACAGCCTCGAGGCTCTGTTGTGGCACTTCGGCACCCTCGGTCACGCCTTCACCGTCGAGTCCCCGGACGAGCTCCGGGGGGCCGCGGCGGCGTTCGGCGCCCGGGTGGCGGCTGCGGCCGATTTTGCCGGCGGAACGTAGGCTGGCCGACATGGGATGGGTGCTTCTCGTTCTGCTCCTCCTCGGCGTCGGCGCCGCGGTCCTGGCCGTGCGCAACAGCAAGCGCAAGGAGCTCGAGCGCCAGCAGGCCGAGCTCGAGCCGGTCAAGAAGCTCGCCTTCGAGGACATCACCGCCCTCGGCATGGAGCTGCAGGACCTCGACGAGGACCTCGCCGGTCGCGAGCTCGACAAGGGCACCCGCGCCGACTACCAGCGGGCGCTCGACGCCTACGAGTCGGCGAAGTTCTCCGGTGACTACATGACCAAGCCCGAGGAGATCACCAACGTCACCAAGATCCTCGACGACGGCCGCTACGCCATCGCGTGCGTGCGGGCGCGGGCCGCGGGCCAGCCACTGCCGGCACGTCGGCCGGCGTGCTTCTTCGACCCCCGTCACGGGATGGCCGTCGAGGACGTCCTCTACGCACCGCCTGGTGGCGTCGAGCGCGACGTCCCGGCGTGCGCCCTCGACGCCGAGCGGGTCAAGGCCGGCGCAGAGCCCGACACGCGTCAGGTGATGGTCGGTTCCGAGCGGGTTCCCTACTACCAGGGCGGCCGCGCCTACGCGCCGTACGCCGCCGGCTACTTCGGCTCGTTCGGGCCCATGGAGTGGATGTTCGTGGGGATGATGTTCGGGGGCGGGTTCGACGGCCTCGGCGAGGGGCTCGGCGACCTCGCCGGCGGGGTCGGCGACGGTATCGGCAACGTCGGCGAGGGCATCGGCGACATGTTCGGCGGCTTCGACTTCTGACCCCGAGTCGGCGCAGATCGCCCCGCCGTAGGGCGATCTGCGCCCACTCGGCGGAGCTGACGGGGCGATCTGCGCCGACTCGGGGATAGGGCGGTAGCCTCGGCCGGGTGAGCGACTACGAGCTGCCGATCACCACCGCGCTCGAGCTGCCGGGCGCGACCGTCCGCGAGAACCTGGGGATCGCCTTCGGGCTGGTGGTGCGCAGCATGGGCCTCTCGCGCAACATGACCGCGGCGTTCAGCTCGCTCCGGAAGGGCGAGGTGTCGCAGTACACGGAGTTGCTCGAGGACGCGCGCCGGCACGCGATCGACCGGATGGTGGCCAACGCCAAGCTGTTCGGCGCGAACGCGATCGTCTCGATGCGCTTCGACTCCTCGGAGATGGGCAACGGGCTGACGGAGGTCGTGGCCTACGGGACCGCCGTCGTCGTCGACCGTGCCGGCTGACGACCTGGCGGCGCTCGTCGGCCGCCACTACGCCGCCGGGCGCTTCGACGGCGAGGAGCTCGAGCGCCGGCTGGACCTCGCGCTGGCGGGCTCGCACGACGCGCTCGACGGCCTCCCGCCGCTTGCCGCCCCGCCCGCGCGCCGGCGCTGGGGTCGCCGCCACGGCGAGTCAGGCGCCGCGCAGCCGACGTGGGTGCCGACCAAGGAGCGCTTCGTCGATCCCACGACGCAGCGCGTGATGCGGGTCTGGGTCGATCCCGCAGACCACACCCGGCACTACGTGGCCGACTGAGGACCTCCTCACGAGTCACTCATAGATCGCGGACCGCAACCTCGGTGACCCTAGGCTGAAGCGGTGACCCTCCACGCCACCACGCTCGGTGAGAGCGGGTCGTGGGTGGTGTTCTGCCACGGGCTGTTCGGGCAGGGCAAGAACTGGACCCAGGTCGCCAAGGTCGTCGCGGAGACAGCACCGCGTGCTGCTCCTCGACATGCCGCAGCACGGCCGATCGCCGTGGACGCCGGACTTCGACTACCTCGGTGCCGCCGACCAGGTGGCACACGCGCTCCCGGACGAGCCCGTCGCCGTCGTCGGCCACTCGATGGGCGGCAAGATCGCCATGGTCCTCGCGCTGCTGCATCCCGAGCGCGTCGACCGGCTGTGCGTGGTCGACGTTGCGCCCGTGGCCTACCGCAGCGCCCACTCCTTCGACCGCTACGTCGATGCGATGCGCGGTCTCGACCTGGCGTCGCTCGCGGCCCGCGCCGACGCGGACGCGGGCGCTGACGGAGGCGGTGCCAGACCCGGTGGTGCGCGGCTTCCTGCTGCAGAACCTCCGCCGTCATCACGACTCCACCCAGGACGGCCCCGGGATGGTACTGGCAGCCCAACCTCCAGGTCATCGGCGACCGCCTCGACGTCATCACCGGCTGGCCGGCCGACCGGCTGGCCGACGTGTCGCCGTACGACGGCCCGGTGCTGTGGGTGCGCGGCGAGCGGTCCGACTACGTCGGCGCCGAGCACGCCGAGGCGATGGCGGCGCTGTTCCCGAGGGTGCGCAAGGTGACGATCAAGAACTCCGGACACTGGGTGCACAGCGAGCAGCCGGAGGCCTTCACCAGCGTGATGCGTGCCTTCCTGGGCGACTGACCTGCCAGGGGATCAGCGCTTGCGGGCGCGGTAGGCCGCGACGGCGGCACGGTTGCTGCAGGCGGTGTCGCAGAAGATCTTGGAGCGGTTGCGTGAGAGGTCGAGGACGATGCCCTCGCAGTCGTCCTGGGCGCACACCCCCAGGCGCGACATCTCGTCGGTGCGGATCACGTCGATCATCGCCATCGCGGTCTCGGCGGCGATGCGCTGGTCGAGCGGGGCGTCGGGGGAGACGACGTGGAGGTGCCAGTCGAACCCGTCGTGGCGGACCAGGCGCGGCACCGCACGGGCCTTGCCGAGCAGGTCGTTGACGAGCTCGACCGCGTCGTCGCGGTCGGCGGTCAGCAACGTGCGCAGCCGCGGCCGGAGACGCCGTACGGCGTCCAGCTCGGCGTCGTCGCGGTCGCGACGGCCGGTGTAGGCGAACTGCGCGAAGAACGCGTCGAGGTCGGCGACGGACGTCAGCGTGTCGGGCGGCTCGGCCGAGTTGACGAGGGACACCGCGGCCTGCAGCGACAGCTCGGTGTCATGTGCGAAGACCACATTGACACATTACAGCACTCGGCGTAGCGTCATGTGTCATGACGACGTTGGCCGATGACACGCCCGTCACGACGCGCAGGCCTCGTACGCTGTCGGGCCTGGCGCTTCGCGCTGGTCTCGGCGGCGTCGTTCGGAATGTCAGGTGCGCTCGCCCGCGGCCTGCTCGACGACGGCTGGACGCCCGGCGCCGTCGTGCTGGCCCGGATCGCGCTCGCCGCCGTCGTGGTGGCGCCGTTCGGGCTGGTGGCGCATGCGCGGCCGCTGGCACCTGCTGCGCGTCCACTGGCGCACGGTCGTGGTCTACGGGCTGGTCGCCGTGGCGGCCCCGCAGTTCTTCTACTTCTCGGCGATCGCCCACATGGAAGTCGCGCCCGCGCTGCTGATCGAGTTCACCGCGCCGGCCGCCGTCGTGGTGTGGCTGTGGTTGCGACACGGCGAGCGGCCCGGGCGGCTGACCCTGGTCGGTGCCGGCGTGGCGGCGCTCGGACTGGTGCTGGTGCTCGACCTGCTCTCGGGCGCCGACCTGAGCGTGCCGGGCGTGCTGTGGGCGCTGGCCGCGATGGTCGGCTGCGCGACGTACTTCGTGATGTCCGCCGACGAGGACAACGGCCTGCCGCCGCTGGCCCTGGCCACCGGCGGTTTGGTGGTCGGCGCACTGGCGCTGGCCGCCCTGGGGCCGTGGGAGTGCTCGAGATGGCGGCGTCCACCTCCTCGGTCGAGCTGGCCGGCGCCTCTGTCGCGTGGTGGGTGCCGATCGGCATGCTGGGCGTGGTCACCGCCGCCGTCGCCTACGTCACCGGCATCGCCGGCCATCCGCCGCCTGGGCTCGCGCCTGGCGTCGTTCGTGGCGCTGGCGAGGTGGTCTTCGGGGTGCTGTGGGCCTGGGTGCTGCTCGACGAGCTGCCGCGCGCCGGTGCAGCTGCTGGGCGGCGTGCTGATCCTCGCCGGGGTGGTGGCCGTCAAGCTGGGGGAGCGCGACACCGCCCGCGTCGAGCCTGACGACTAGCGGGCGTCCTGGCGCCGGATGAACACCTCGCGCACGATCAGCAGGATCGCTGCCGCTGTCGGGATGGCCAGCAGGGCTCCGACGACGCCGAGCAACGCGGCACCCACGAGGGCCGCGATCACCGTGACCGCACCGGGGATGTCGACGGACTTCGACATCACCCGCGGGTAGAGCACGTAGTTCTCGACCTGCTGGTAGATCAGGTAGAAGATCACGCAGAACAGCCCGATCTTGACGTCGGTCGCGAAGCCGATCGCCGAGACGATGACCGCGCCGATGGTCGCGCCGATCATCGGGATGACGTCGAGCAGCATCACCACGAACGCCAGCGCGACGGCGTACTCGCCCAGGCCCACGATGAACAGGAAGATCAGCGAGCTGACGCCGGCGCACACGGCCACGACGAAGGCGCCTGCGACGTAGCCGCCGACGCTCGCCACGATCTGGTCGCCGAGCTTGGTCACCCGCTCGCGGCGCGAGGCCGGGGCCAGGTGGTAGAGCGCCTTCTTGGTCGAGTCGAGCGAGGAGAGGAAGTACAGCGTCAGCACGATGATGATGAACGTGTTGGCCAGGGCGCCGAGGAGGCGAAGGCCGAGGCCCAGGACGCCGCCGAAGATGCCGGACGTGAAGTTGCCGTCCTGGACGTAGTCGCGGGCCTTGTCGATCACATCGAAACGCTCGTCGAGCTCTTGGACCTCCTTGTTGCGTTGCAGCTGGTCGAACCAGCTGGGCGCGTTCTCGGTGATCGCGGTGACCTGGTCGGTGATCACCGGGACGATCGCGAGCAAGAACAGCGCCACCCCGAGCAGGAACAGCACGATCACCATCGTCACGGCGAAGCTACGTCGCATCCCCCGCCGCTGGAACCACTCGACCGAGGGGTTGAGGCCGGCGGCCAGGAACAGCGAGACGACGATCAGGATCAGTACGCCGCCGATGCGCTCGAACTGGCCGAACAACCAGCCCGCCAGCACGAAGCCGAGACCAGCGAAGAAGCCGATGTAGAAGGGCGAGTGGCGGTCGAAGCGCGGCCCGGGACGACCGAGGTCGGTGGGACCGGGCTCTCGTCGTCGTTGCGGTCCTCGGCGTCGGACGGTGCCGTCACCCGGGTGGCGACCCGGGCCGGGCCGGGGGCGGACTTGGCGTCGGAGGGAGGAGGGCCGGCGGGCTTCCGGCCGCCGAAGATCAAGCGCCGGCCTTGTCGTCGCCCGAGGACTTCTTGCCCGACGTCTTGCCCGACGTCTTGGTGGACGTCGCTTCCGCCCGGCCATCGGGAACGTCGGAGTCGTCGCCGCCGAAGCCGGCCACGACGTCGCGCAGCGACGCCAGCTGAGCGGTGATGGCGTCGCGACGCTTGCTGATCCGGTCGACCTCGGCGCGAACGCTGGCGAGCTGGCGCTGCGCCTCGGCCTGGGCGGAGGCACCGACCGACTCGGACTGGGTGCGGGCGGAGGAGACGATCTGCTCGGCCTCGCGGCGCGCGCGGGCGAGCGTGGCCTCGGACTCGGTGTGCGCCTGTTCGCGGTGGGTCGTCGCCTGGGCCGTCGCCTCGCGGGCGCGCTGCTCGGCGGCGGTCGCCCGCTGCTCGGCCTCCTGCACCAGCCGGGTCGTCTCGGCGGTGGCGCTGGAGTGGTGCTCGGTCGCCTCGCGGGCCAGCCGCTCCTTCTCCACCGCCAGGGTGCGCCGGGCCTCCTGGACCTCGCGGTCGGCCGCGGCCCGGGCCTGCTCGGCCTCGCGCTTGGCGGAGACGCGCAGGTCGTTGGCCTCCTGTTGCGCGCCGAGCCGGACCTGGTCGGCCTCGCGCTGCGCGCCGGCCTTCAGGTCGGCGGCCTCGGTGCGGGCCAGGGCCCGCTCCTGCTCGGCGTCGGCCACGATCCGGGCCCTGGTCTCGTCGAGCTCCTTGAGCTGTACGAGGCGCATGTCCTCGGCCTCGCGACTGGCATCGGCTCGGGTCGCCTGGGCGTCGCGCTGGGCCTGCTCGCGGATCTCGGTGGCGTCGCGCAGGGCCGCGGCTCGGACCTCGCCTGCCTCCTCCTCGGCCAGTCGCAGCATCGCCGTGGCGCGGCCGCCGAGACCGGCGTACGACGGGTTCTTGTTCTCCTCGAGCTCCTGGCGGGCTGTCTCGAGTGCGGACTCCAGCTCAGCGACCCGGGCGCGGGCCAGGGCGAGGCCGCCGTCGAGCTGCTGACGCTCCCCGGCGAGGCGGCGCAGGTGGTCGTCGACCGCGGCCTTGTCGTAGCCGCCACGGCGCACGGTGGGAAGCGTGGTACTCGCCGCCGGGCTGGGCGCGTCGGGCGGGAGGACCCGTTGCTGGGTCGGCTGGGGCTGTGGCTGGGGCTGGGGGGTCGGTGGCGGTGCCTGCGGCGCGGGCTGGCTGGTCTGGCGGGCGTAGACCTGGGCCGCCTCGGCCACGGAGCCCGCCGGCGGCGCAGCCGGAGTCTGGCGCGTCGGCTGCTCGACGACCGGCTCGCCGGAGAAGCCCCCCGGCGCGGGCCGCTGGCTGGTGGGCTGCTGGGCGGTTCTGGGGTCGACGGCGGGTTGCTGCCTGGTCGGCTGGTCGGCCGGCTGGTCGGGGCCGGCGATCGGCGGCATCACCGGCCGACGCTGGGGCAGCGGGGCCGACTGCGGGGACGTCGACTGCGGGGCCGACTGCGGGGCCGACGGTGGCGTTGCTGGTCGGGCCTCGGGAGCGACGGCCGGCATCACTTGCGTGCGCTCGACGTCGGGATCGGTGACCGCGGTGTCCTCGACGTCGTCGGTCTCCTCGAGCAGCTCGTCCTCGGGGTCGTCGTCGAAGATGGACAGGCCACGGTCACTCATGCAGCGTCACTCCCTCGGGTGGTGGCTCGGGGCTGGGCGGGCCGGCGCGGCCAGGTGGTGTCACGGGACCGCACGACCCCCAGTCTCCACGATCGCGCATGGTCAGCCCACCCCGCCTCGCGGGTTGGGGGCGCGTCAGAAGCCGCGGAAGCGGTTGATCGCCTGCTCGTGCTTGGCTCGCAGCTCGGCGTCGCGGACGCCCAGCCCCTCCTCCGGGGCCAGGCACAGCACGCCGACCTTGCCCTGGTGGGCGTTGCGGTGCACGTCGAGCGCCGCCTGTCCGGTCTCCTCGAGCGGGTAGGCCTGCGACAGCGTCGGGTGGATCATCCCCTTGGCGATGAGTCGGTTGGCCTCCCACGACTCGCGGTAGTTGGCGAAGTGGGAGCCGATGATCCGCTTGAGGTTCATCCAGAGGTAGCGGTTGTCGTACTGGTGCATGAACCCGCTGGTGGAGGCGCAGGTGACGATGGTGCCGCCCTTGCGCGCGGCGTACACGCTCGCGCCGAAGGTCTCGCGGCCCGGGTGCTCGAAGACGATGTCGACGTCCTCGCCGCCGGTCAGCTCGCGGATGTCGTTGCCGAACCGACGCCACTCGGCGGGGTCCTGGTGGTCCTCGTCCTTCCAGAACCGGTAGTCCTTCTCCGACCGGTTGATGATCAGCTCGGCGCCCATCGCGCGGCAGATGTCGGCCTTCTCCTCGTTGGAGACCACGCAGACCGGTGTCGCGCCGCCGTTGAGGGCGTACTGCGTGGCGAAGCCGCCGAGACCCCCGCTGGCGCCCCAGATCAAGACGTTGTCGCCCTGCTTCATGCCGGCGCCGTTGTGGCTGACGAGCTGGCGGTACGCCGTGGAGTTGACCAGGCCTGGTGAGGCGGCCTCCTCCCAGGTGAGGTGGGCGGGCTTGGGCATCAGCTGGTTGGACTTGACCAGGGCGAGCTCGGCGAGGCCCCCGAAGTTGGTCTCGAAGCCCCAGATCCTCTGTTCCGGGTCGAGCATCGTGTCGTTGTGGCCGTCCGGGCTCTCCAGCTCGACGCTCAGGCAGTGGGCGACGACCTCGTCGCCCGGCTGCCACCGGTGCACGCCGGGCCCGGTGCGCAGCACCACGCCGGCCAGGTCGGAGCCGACGACGTGGTAGGGCAGGTCGTGCCGCTTGGACAGCGGGCTGAGCCGCCCGTAGCGCTCGAGGAAGCCGAACGTCGACACCGGCTCGAAGATGCTCGTCCAGACCGTGTTGTAGTTGATGGCGCTCGCCATCACCGCGACGAGCGCCTCACCCGGGCCCAGCTCGGGGACCGGCACGTCGTCGACGTGCAGGGTCTTGCGCGGGTCCTTGTCCTTGCTGTCCAGGCCCTCGAAGACGCCGACCTCGTCCTTGTGGACGGTCACGCCGCGGTAGGACTCGGGAACCTCGAGGGCGGCGTACTCCTCGCCCGTGGTGTCACCGGCGAGGATGGCGTCACGGATCTGCTGCACGCGGCTCAAGGTAGCGAGGCTCGTAGTCCCATGGGCCGCTCTGTGCGACAGGTAACACGCGTTCAGCAACCACGCACGGGAGCCGAGTCGGCGCAAATTGCCCCTCCCACGACGCGTCGTGTGGCAACCGCAGGGCAATTTGCGCCGACTCGGCGAGGTGAGCACGGTCCGCTGGCGGCAATCGAGCCGCAACACGAGAGGGTTTGGGTTGACCGCAACACGAGGGGGTTTGGGTTGAGGGTGAGCCACGAGGCTCACGCCGGCTCCACGAGCTCGATGAGGACACCGCCGGTGTCCTTGGGGTGGACGAAGTTGACGCGGGAGCCGGAGGTGCCGCGGCGGGGCTCGTCGTACAGGAGCCGGAGGCCGCGTTCGCGGAGGACGGCGGAGACGGCGTCGACGTCCTCGACGCGGTACGCGAGCTGCTGCATGCCGGGGCCGGAGCGGTCCAGGAACTTCGCGATCGTCGAGTCGGGGGTCAGCGGGGCGAGAAGCTGGATGCACGATCCCGAGTCGCCGACCGCGACCATCGCCTCGCGGACCCCCTGCTCCTCGTTGGTCTCCTCGTGCACGGTCTGCATGCCGAAGTTGTCGCGGTAGAAGGCGATCGCCTCGTCCAGGTCGGGAACCGCGATGCCGACGTGGTCGATAGCCGTGAACAGGTGAGTCGGGAGGCCCATGCGGTCATCGTGCTGCGGGCAGTGACGAGGTGCCATGGCCTGTGAGGTTTTCCTCATGCGCTGCCGGGGTCGCGGCCTCGCCGCTCACCGTCGCCCGTGGGTATCGTCGCCAGGAGACCAAACACTTTTCTGGGCCCGCACACCGCAGGAGGCACCCCATGTCCGGATCCGTCATCGTCGCCGGCGCCCGTACGCCGATCGGCAAGCTCCTCGGCGGGCTCAAGGACAAGTCGGCCGCCGAGCTCGGCGGCGTCGCCATCGCCGGCGCCCTGGAGAAGGCGGGCGTGTCGGGAGACCAGGTCGACTACGTGATCCTGGGCCACGTCATCCAGGCCGGCGCGGGTCAGAACCCCGCGCGCACCGCCGCCGTCGCCGGCGGCATCCCGATGAACGTTCCCTCGATCACCATCAACAAGGTGTGCCTCTCCGGTGTCAACGCGATCGCGATGGCCGACCAGCTGATCCGCGCCGGCGAGGTCGAGATCGTGGTGGCCGGCGGCATGGAGTCGATGACCCAGGCCCCGCACCTGCTGCCGAAGTCGCGCGAGGGCTTCAAGTACGGCGACACCTCGCTCGTCGACTCGATGGCCTACGACGCGCTGTGGGACCAGGCCACCGCGCAGGCGATGGGCATGCTCACCGAGCAGTGCAACGTCGCTGCCGACAACCTCACCCGCGAGGAGCAGGACGCCTTCGCGGCCCGTTCCCACCAGCGCGCGGCGGAGGCGTGGAAGAACGGCGTCTTCGACGACGAGGTCGTGCCCGTGACGGTGAAGACCCGCGGCGGCGACGTGCAGGTCACCTCCGACGAGGGCGTCCGCGGCGACACCACCGTCGAGTCGCTGGCCAAGCTGCGCCCGGCGTTCAGCAAGGACGGCACCATCACCGCGGGGTCGGCTTCCCAGATCTCCGACGGCGCGTGCGCGGTCGTGGTGATGAGCAAGGCCAAGGCCGAGGAGCTGGGCCTGGAGTGGCTCGCCGAGATCGGTGCCCACGGCCAGGTGGCCGGTCCCGACTCGACCCTGCAGCAGCAGCCGGCCAACGCGACCGCCAAGGCGTGCGAGAAGGAAGGCATCGCGCCGGCCGACCTCGACCTGGTCGAGTTCAACGAGGCCTTCGCAGCGGTCGGCATCGCCTCGGCCCGCTCGCTCGGCATCTCCGAGGACAAGGTCAACGTCAACGGCGGCGCCATCGCTCTGGGCCACCCGGTCGGCATGTCCGGCGCCCGCATCGTGCT
The DNA here is from genome assembly GCA_963814935.1 of uncultured Actinomycetota bacterium. GTDB lineage: Bacteria > Actinomycetota > Actinomycetes > Propionibacteriales > Nocardioidaceae > Nocardioides. The sequence goes on from CAWFEZ010000015.1 coordinate 57,972, forward strand.
GCATCTCGCCCACGAGCTGAAGCGGCGCGGCGGCGGCATCGGCGCGGCCGCCCTCTGCGGCGGCGGCGGGCAAGGGGATGCCCTGATCGTGCGCGTCCCTGAGTGAGAGCGAACCCCTCGGTCGTCGAGCTCGTCACTCTGGCCCGCGAGGGTGACGCGCGTGCGATCGCGCGGCTGATCTCCTGGGTCGAGGACGATGCTCCGCAGCTGCGCGAGGTGATGGCGGCCCTGGCGCCGTACGCCGGGCACGCGCAGATCGTGGGCATCACGGGGTCGCCAGGGGTCGGCAAGTCCACCTCCACCAACGCGCTGGTCGGTGAGCTGCGCAAGGCAGGCAAGCGCGTGGGCGTGCTCGCGGTCGACCCCTCCTCGCCGTTCTCGGGCGGCGCCCTGCTCGGCGACCGGGTGCGGATGCAGGACCACGCGCTCGACCCCGGCGTCTACATCCGGTCGATGGCCTCGCGCGGTCACCTCGGCGGTCTCGCGTGGAGCACACCCCAGGCGCTGCGCGTCCTCGACGCTGCCGGGTGCGAGGTGGTGCTCATCGAGACCGTGGGCGTCGGGCAGAGCGAGGTCGAGGTCGCGGGGCTCGCCGACACCACGCTCGTGCTGCTCGCACCCGGCGCCGGCGACGGCATCCAGGCCGCCAAGGCCGGCATCCTCGAGATCGGCGACATCTACGTCGTCAACAAGTCCGACCGCGACGGTGCCGACCAGCTGCGCCGTGACCTGCGCTCGATGATCGCGCTGGGGGAGCGGTCCGCGGGCTCGTGGAAGCCGCCCATCGTCAAGACCGTCGCCCACCGCGGCGAGGGCCTCGCCGAGGTGGTCGAGGAGATCGACAAGCACTACGCCTGGCTGGCCGAGTCGGGCGAGCTGCAGCGACGCCGGACCCGCCGGGTGCGCGACGAGATCGAGACCATCGCCGTGACCGCCCTGCGCCGGCGTTGGGACGACGTACACGCCAGGGTCGAGCTCGACGACCTCGCGGCCGCGGTGGTCTCCGGCGAGTCGGACCCCTACACCGCCGCCGACACCCTGCTGGAGAACTTGTAGCGATCCGGTCGTCACAGATCACGATTTCGGCACATCCGGGGGCCCGGCGTGCGGATCGCCTGTGAAGGTCCCTAAGGTCGCTCTGGTGACCGGTGTCGGGGGAGGCGAGCGCCTGCTCGTGGGTCGCGGCCTCTGCTTCGACGTCGACGGCCGCCGGGTGCTCGACGAGGTCTCGGTCGAGGCCGAGCCGGGGCGGATACTGGCGGTGACGGGAACCTCAGGCTCGGGCAAGACCACCCTGCTCTCCCTCGTGGGCGGCCTGGCCGAGCCGTCTGCCGGACAGGCGTCGTACGACGGCGGGCCGGTGACCACCAAGCAGGGCGAGCCGCTGCCCGTCACCGGCTTCGTGCTGCAGAGCTACGGTCTGGTGCCCACGCTCACCGCCGCCGAGAACGTCGCCATCGCCCTGCGCGGCCGGGGCGTGGCCGCCGTCGAGGCGACCGAGCGGGCCATCGGGGCGTTGGCCCGGGTCGGCGTCGACGAGCTCGCCGACCGGTTGATCTCCGAGCTGTCCGGCGGCCAGCTCCAGCGCGTCGCCGTTGCCCGCGCCCTCGTGGTGGAGGCCGCCGTGCTGCTCGCAGACGAGCCGACCAGCGAGCTCGACGAGGCCAACCGCGACCTCGTGGTCGGCCAGCTGCGGATGGAGGCCAACCGCGGCGCGGTCGTGCTCCTCGCCACCCACGATCCCGCCGTCGCCGAGGAGTGCGACGACGAGGTCCACCTCGTCGACGGCCGCGTCGAGGTGAAGGCGCCGCCGCCTCCGCCGCCCGAGCCCGGTCACGAGCACGACGTCTACATGCGTCCGGGAGCCCACTGATGGTCGTGGACAGCTGGGTCTCGGCAAGCTCGACCGCCGGTGGTGACGGCCTCGCTCACCGCGGCATCGGCGTGCGCTGCCAGAACGTCGTCCACATCTACACCACCGTCGCGGGCCACGACGTCGTCGCCCTGCGCGGTGTCAACCTCGACATCGCGCCGGGCGAGCAGGTCGCCCTGCTGGGCCCGTCGGGGTCGGGAAAGTCCACGTTGCTGGGCCTCTTCGGCGGCCTGCAGCGCGCCTCCGCGGGCAAGGTGATCGTCGACGGCGTCGACATCAGCCGGATCCCCGAGGCCGAGCTGACCCGGCTGCGGGCCGGCAAGGTCGCCTCGCTGCTGCAAGGCGCACGCCGCAACCTGCTGACCTACGCCACCGCGGCCGGCAACGTCGAGTTCGCCAGGCGCGGTATGGCCGCGGCCGACGTACGACGCCTCCCGTCGGCGCGGCAGCTGCTCGAGATGCTCGGCCTCGGCGAGCTGACCGACACACCGGTCAACTCGATGTCGGGCGGTGAGCAGCAGCGCGTCGCCCTGGCGGTGACGGTCTCGAGCGGCGCCGGGCTGCTGCTGGCCGACGAGCCGACCTCGCAGCTAGGTCACGCCGACCGCGACAACATGGTCGACCTGATGCAGCGGGTCAACGCCGAGCTCGGGACCACGGTGGTGATCGTCACCCACGACCCTGACATCGCCGGCCGCATCCCGCGCCGGGTCACCATCCGCAACGGCCGCATCGGGTCCGAGGGTGTCCACGGCCGCGACTACGCCGTGATCGACCAGGACGGCGCCGTGCACCTGCCCGAGGAATGGGCCGACGACTACCCGCCCGGGTCCCTGGTGGAGTTCGAGGAGACCGACGACGGGTTCTTCGTGCGTCGCGTCGACATCGCCCCGCCCGGGGAGCACTGATGGGGACCTTCCTGGCGGGACTCCGGTCCCGCCGCTGGCTCAACGTCGGCGTCTTCGCCCTCGGCACCCTCGCCATGCTGGTCGCGGTGGCCACTCCGCTCTACGCCCGGTCGTCGGCCGAGCACCTGCTCGACCAGCGCACCGAGCAACGGCCGGTCTACGAGACCGGCTTGAACGTCGAGACCCTGCCGCAGTACGCCGTCGGACGCTCGACCGTCGATCCGTCGGGGGTCGTGGTCGTCGGTCAGGGAGGCAGGCCCAAGCCGCTGCCGCCGCTCACGGAGACCGACCGGGAGCAGATGCTCGCCAAGGTCACCGACCTGGCCACCTCCGACTCCGGCAACGCGTTCTGGAAGCCGCCGACGACGTACATGTACAGCCTGGGCGACTACCACTCCGGCCCGCGCACCTACCAGATCAAGGCCTACTGGCGCGACGGCATGTGCGACCTGGCGCACGTCGACGGCCGCTGTCCGTCGGCGCCGGGTGAGGCCCTCATCGACCCGTTGATGCTGAAGACCATCCAGGGTCAGGTCGGCGACCAGATCCAGGTGGTCTACACGGGCTACGCCGGCAGCGGCAAGCCGGTCAAGGAGGTCAAGGTCGACTACACGATCGTCGGCACCTACACCATCGACGACCACGCCTCCCGCGAGTGGTTCAACCCCGCGCGCACGTCCGGTGACGGCAGCCTGCGCCCGGCTCCACTGGGGAGGAACGCGCCGCTCGTCGCGCCCAGCCTGCTGGTCGACAAGTCGTCGATCACCTTCGCCTCCGCCACGCTCGCCGGTGCCGACCGGCCGGTGGACCTCGACAAGCTCGACATCGCCACGATGGACGCCGCCGAGCGGGCCCTGCTGACGTGGCAGGCGGAGATCGCCGGCGAGGGACCACCGACCATCCAGTCCGACGAGCTCGTCTCGTTCGAGAACGTCTTCGCGGAGGTGACCGAGGAGCAGACGCTGCTGTCCCGGGTCACCCTCGCCGCCGTCGTCCCCCTGATCGTGCTGGCCCTGCTGCTGCTCTTCGTGCTGATCGCCTCGGCCGCCGAGGTACGCCGCCAGGAGGTCGCGCTGGCCAAGCTGCGCGGCTTCTCCTCACGCAAGGTGGTGCGGTTCGCGGTCGCCGAACCCGCGGCCGTGCTGCTGTCGACGATCCCGGTGGGTATCGGGCTCGCGGTCCTGCTGGAGCGCACCATCGCCCGCACCTGGCTCGGCTCGACGCCGTTCGTGGTCACGCCGCAGGCCGTCGTCTCCGCGGTCGTGGTGACCGTCGCCGCACTGGTGGCGGCGTTCGTGGCCGTGCTCGGCGTGGTGCGCGAGCCGCTGGCGTCCTCGCTGGCGTCGGTGAGCCGCCGACGGGACACCTCGAGGTGGTCGCTGCTGGCCCAGGGCGGCCTGGTGATGCTGTCGGCGGCCGCCGTCGTCCAGATCGTCAGCTCCGACGCGACGCAGTCGAGCAGCTTCGTGGAGCTGCTGGCGCCGCTGTTCGTGGCGCTCGGCGCCTCCGTGCTCGCGATGGTCCTCATCGGCCTCGTCGCCCGCGGCTGGCTGCGCCGCACGAGCACGCGCGGCGGGCTGTCGCCGTTCCTGGCCTCGCGCCGGCTCGTGCGGCGCCAGGACCTCGCGCAGCTGGTGCTGCCCCTGCTGCTCGCCACCGCGATGGCGGCCTTCGCCGCCTCGGCGTGGAAGGTCGCCGACGACTGGCGGGTCTCCAAGGCCGCGGCCTCGATCGGCGCCGCGACCGTCTACTTCACCGACACCTCGCCCTCCAGGCTGCAGTGGGTGACCCAGCAGGCCGACCCCGACGGCCGCTACCTGGCGGCAGCCGTGGCGCCGTGGCCGCGCACCGTCGACGGCGGCCGCGTCGGCCTCGTCGACGCGTCGCGCTTCGCGCGGGTCGCGGCGTGGGACGACCAGTGGGGGACCAACGGCGCGCAGGAGGTTCAGGACTGGCTGTCGCCGACAGGCGACGACGACGGCCCGATCACCTTCTCCGGCACGCACGTGCAGGTGGAGCTGACCGACATCAGCCTGGAGGGCGAGCTGAACCTCCCGTTGCAGCTGTGGCTGCGCTACGTGCCGTCCTCGACGGGTGAGGAGCGACTGGCCCAGCTCGGCGACCTCCCCAAGAAGAAGGGCTCGGTGACGATCGACGGGTTCGTCTCGGAGTGTCAGGACGGTTGCGCCTTGCAGCAGCTGTTCGTCGCCGGCAGCTCGTCGTCGGTGACCGACGCGGCGGGACGCATCACCATCGCGCGCATCGCGGCCGACGGTGACGACGCGGGCGAGTGGCGACTCGACGACGCCACCGCCTGGAGGCCGGCGAGACCGTTCGGGGAGTCCGGGTCGTCGCCGGTCAACGTCGACACCGTGGCCGACGGGCTCGAGCTGCGGCTGACCGGTGACCCGGCCGTCGTCCGGCTCACCACGACCGACATACCCGCACTGCCTCCCGTGGTGGCCACCGAGACCACCCTCCTCGACCCCGTCGAGGGGGAGAGCGCGGAGGCCGTCGGCGGTGCGTCGGTCCTCGGCGCAAGGACGCCGATGGAGCTCACCGGCCAAGCCAAGGCGCTGCCGCTGGTCGGCAGCAACGGCGGTCTGTCCGACCTGACCGCGGCCCTGCGCGAGTACGGCGACACCTCCTCCGAGGTCCCGTTCAGCGAGCTGCTCGTGGCCGCCGACACCCCGGCGTCGGTGCTGGCCGAGGTGCGCGAGCTGGGCGTCCCCCTGACCGACCGGCGTACCGAGGGCGAGGAGCTCGACCTGCTGCGCTCCGACGCGTTCTCGCTGGGCTGGCGGGTGTTCCTGCTGGTCGGCGTGCTGACGCTGGTGCTGGCGTTCCTGGGTGTGCTCGCCCTGGCCGTGGTTCAGCTGAGCTGGCGTTCCTACGAGGTGGCGGCGCTGCGGGTGGTCGGCGTACGCCGCCGCGAGCTGCGTCGCGCCATCGTCGCCGAGTACGTCGCCCTGCTCGGGATGGCCGTCGTCGGTGGCGCCCTCGCCGCGATCGCGTCGCTGCTGCTCGTGCTGCCCTCACTCGACATCGGCGCCATCGGCGAGTTCGACCCGGCTGTCGACTTCAGCCTGCGATGGCTGGTGATGGGCGGCGTGCTCGCTGTGGTGATGATCGTCGTGCTGGGGATCGCCCTGTGGATCTCTCGCCGTACGGTCAAGCAGGGCACGCCCGCGACGTTGAGGCAAGCCGACGCGAGATGAGCGCTGGTTGAGGAAGGCGCGCTAGCGCCTGTCACGAAAACCCCGGTAGTCACAGGGGTCTCGTGCCGGGCCTGGCGGTCCTCGTCGACCAGCGGAGCCCCGATACTGAGGGCATGCCACCGAAGCCGCTGCCGTTCGACCCGATCGACGAGGCGGCGCGGCAGTGGGGGCTCCGGTGGGATCGCGTGCCGGCGATGCACGCGGTGACCTCGCTGATGCGCGTCCAGCAGCTGGTCATCGGCCGGCTCGACGCGATCCTCAAGCCGCACGGGCTGACCTTCGCGCGCTACGAGGCCCTGGTGCTGCTCGTCTTCTCCTCCCGCGGCTCGCTGCCGCTGGGCAAGATGGGTGAGCGGCTCCAGGTGCACCCGACGTCGGTGACCTCGATCGTCCGGCGTCTCTCCGAGGACGGGTGGATCGTCCGCGTGCCCCACCCCGACGACGGCCGGGGCGTGCTCGCCGAGATCACGCCGAGGGGACGGACCCTGGTGGAGGCGGCGACCCGCGACCTGGTGGCGACCGACTTCGCGCTCGAGGCGATGACCGACGAGCAGCTCAGCTCGTTGTCGGCTCTGCTCACGCCGGTGCGGCGCGCGGCCGGCGACTTCGAGACGTGACCGACGCATGACCGACTCGGGCGCCGTACGCCGCGTGGGCCTCGCGCTGCCCAGGACCTACGAGCGGCAGGTGCGCGGCCGCTGGAAGCTCAGGGTCGGCGCGATCGTCTACGTCGCGTTCTCCCTCGACGAGACCGACATGGGGTTCGGCTTCCCCAAGGCCGAGCGCGACGGGCTGATCGCGTCGGACCCCGACACCTTCTTCCTGCCGCCTACCTCCGACCTGCGCTACCAGTGGGTCTGCGCCCACCTCGACCGCCTCGACGAGGAGGAGATGCGCGAGCTGGTCACCGACGCCTGGCGGATGTGTACCCCGAAGATGCTGCACGACCTGCCGGAGCTGCCCGCGCCGGCCATGGCGGCGTACCGGTTCCTCGACGCGGGGGAGTACGGCGAGCTGCGGCCTCTGCTCCATCCCTACGTGCACTTCTCCGACGGCACGGTGTCGTTGCGGGGACGGTCCCAGGTGCTGGCCTGGTTCCGGGAGCACCGGGTCAAGCCGCCGACGGAGGTCGAGGTACGGGACGGGCAGATCTACCGCTGGGTCCGCTGAACCCCGCGGCTCGCCGTACTTGTCGTGGGTTTCCTGCACTTGTCGGCCCTCCCTAGCCCCGACATGTGCAGATTTCCCCGGTCGACCGGGGAAATCTCGCCGCCGGTTCGCCGAAATTAGTAGGACGTCCTACTATCTTGGTATGACGGACTCCGCACGCGCCCGATGGCAGGCCAGGTACGACGGGGCTCGCGTCCGCGAGGCGGACTTCACCACGCTCTCGGGGGTGAGCGTCGAGCCGGCGTACGGTACCGACGAGTCCGAGTGGCCGGGCCAGTTCCCCTTCACCCGCGGGCTCTACCCGACGGGCTACCGCGGCCGGACGTGGACGATCCGTCAGTTCGCCGGGTTCGGCAACGCCGAGCAGACCAACGAGCGCTACCGGATGATCCTCGGGCGGGGCGGGGGCGGGCTCAGCGTCGCCTTCGACATGCCGACGCTGATGGGCCGCGACTCCGACGACCGCCAGTCGCTCGGCGAGGTCGGCCACTGCGGTGTGGCGATCGACTCCGCGGCCGACATGGAGCGGCTCTTCGCCGGCATCGACCTGGGCAGCGTCACGACCTCGATGACGATCAGCGGTCCGGCCGTCCCGGTCTTCTGCATGATGCTGGTCGCGGCCGAGCGCGCGGGCGTCGACACCAGCGTCCTCAACGGCACCCTGCAGACCGACATCTTCAAGGAGTACATCGCCCAGAAGGAGTGGCTGTTCACACCCGAGCCGCACCTCCGGCTGATCGGCGACCTGATGGAGTACTGCAACGAGAAGATCCCGGACTACAAGCCGCTCTCCGTCTCCGGCTACCACATCCGTGAGGCCGGCTCGACGGCCGCGCAGGAGCTCGCCTTCACGCTGGCCGACGGCTTCGGCTACGTCGAGCTGGGCCTGGCCCGCGGTCTCGACGTCGACACCTTCGCGCCCGGACTCTCGTTCTTCTTCGACGCCCACGTCGACTTCTTCGAGGAGATCGCGAAGTTCCGCGCCGCCCGCCGCATCTGGGCGCGCTGGATGCGCGACGTCTACGGCGCCAAGTCCGAGAAGGCGCAGTGGCTGCGGTTCCACACCCAGACGGCCGGCGTGAGCCTGACCGCGCAGCAGCCCTACAACAACGTCGTCCGCACGGGCATCGAGGCCCTGGCCGCCGTGCTCGGCGGCACCAACTCCTTGCACACCAACGCTCTCGACGAGACGCTCGCGCTGCCCAGCGAGCAGGCCGCCGAGATCGCCCTGCGCACCCAGCAGGTGATCATGGACGAGACCGGCGTCGTCAACGTCGCCGACCCGCTCGGCGGCTCCTGGTACGTCGAGGCGCTCACCGACCAGATCGAGGCCGAGGCCAACCTGATCTTCGACAAGGTCCTCTCGATGGGTGGCTCCACGCTCACCCACGACGACGTCGAGGGTCTCGCGACGGCGACGCGCAACGGCGAGAACCCCGTCACCAAGGGCCTGCTGCGCGGCATCGAGGAGGGCTGGTTCATGTCGGAGATCGCTGAGGCGGCCTTCAACTACCAGATCGCCCTCGAGAAGGGCGAGAAGAAGATCGTCGGCGTCAACACCCACACCGCGTCTGTGACCCACGACCTGGAGATCATGCGGGTCTCCCACGACGTCGAGGTCGAGCAGGTGCGCGTGCTCGCCGAACGTCGCGCGGGCCGCGACGACGACGCCGTACGCGCCGCGGTCGCCCACATGGTCGACGTCGCGCGCACCGACGACAACATGGTTCCCGCGATGCTCGAGGCGTGCCGCGTCGAGGCCACGTTGGGGGAGATCTGCGACGCCTTGCGCGCCGAGTGGGGCGAGTACCGGGAGCCGGCCCGCTTCTGACCCCGCCTACCCCGATTCGTCTGCGACCGTGAGCGGGAAAAGTTCAGGCAAACCGCAGACGAATCAGTGTTCTAGGGTCGGCGGGTGCCTGCGCCCCTCAACCGCCTCACCCGCCGCTGGTGGCGCACCGTCGGCCGCGAGGTCCACCTCGACGGGGCCGAGGCATGGCTGGACGCGCCGATGTCCGCCGGTGCCAAGGTCCGCGACGGCTGGCTGTCGGCGGAGGCGGCGCGGATCGGCGGCACGGTCGCCGAGGACCGTCCCGGCGCCGGGCTGATCGCCGACATGGCCGCACTCGACGGCCCGGATTTCCGGGCCGACGACCTGCAGTCCCTCGTCCGCGACTTCTACGAGCACACGTCGCTGTGGCGGATGGAGGTGTGGACGGGCTGGACGCCGCTCTTCTGGCCGGGGGGCGAGCTGGTGTCGCGGCTGTTCGGCAGGCGCTCGGAGCAGCTGGCCCTTCCCATGCGAGCCCTCGATGTCGCGCGCGGCATGGACAGCCGGGTCGTGGTCATCGCCGACGCCGAGGGGCGCCAGCACACCACCGGCTGGATACGTACCCTCCGCGCCACCGGTGAGTACGTCTACTCCGGCGCCTACGGGCACCGCCGCCTGCCCGGTGCTGACCGCGACAGCGTGCATGTGGCCTTCCCGCTCGAGGAGGGCAACGTCCAGGTGTTCCTCACCCCGAGCGTCGGTGACGGCGGCTCGCTGTGGCTGCACTCGCACGGCAGCCGGTTCGGCACCGACGGCGCGTACGTCGTGGTGGCCGAGGGGCCCCCTCCTGCGACCCGTACGTTCGCGGCCCGCGCCCCGATCCGCGAGACCTTCCACGTGTACGTCGACGACGAGGGGGTACTGCGCACCGACCACGAGCTGCGCCTGTGGGATGCCCGCGTGGCGCGGCTGCACTACAAGCTCGAACGTAGGGTGGAAACATGAGCGAGAGCGGCTCGGAGGACAGGGAGACCTACGGCGGCTACAGCGTCGACGACGAGGACCAGCCCCAGGGCGACGGCGACAGCATGAGCGACGACCGCGGCCTGGTCGAGCCGCTCGACGAGGGCTACTCGCCGCCGGAGAGGTGGTCGGTCGGCCAGGGCTACGGCAACACCCCGCTCGAGGAGGAGCTCGGCGAGTCCCTCGACCAGCGGGTGGCGCAGGAGGAGCCCGAGAAGGATCCGTACGCCGAGGCCGAGCGCGAGGCCGAGCACCCCGAGGAGTACGAGTTCCTCGACGACGGCGAGGTCGGCGACGCCCGCGCCGGTCGTCTGGTCGCGCCCGACCAGGGTGCCCACGAGGACGAGGACGCCGAGGACTGGGCCGAGGACGTCGGCATCGACGGCGCCGGCGCGTCCGCCGAGGAGGCCGCCATGCACGTCGTCGACGGCGACGGTCCGGAGTAGCAAAGACCTGGGTGCGCCCGACCGGCCGGCGGTGAGCCTAGAGGCACCGTTCAGCGGCTGGAAACGGTGCCTGGCACACCGCTGGCCCCAGGAACCGCGGCCCGAGTTGGTCGGCCTCACCGGTGTTCGGGAAGATAGCCGCATGACGCAGCAGCCGTTCTCCCGCCCGGGCGCGATCGACCTGTCCGGTTTGAAGCGACCGGCCTCCGCGCCGCCGTCCGGAGGGGGCGTATCGACGGGGTCGACGGGCGGCGGTTCGGCGTACTCGGTCGACGTCGACGAGCAGAACTTCCAGGCCCTGCTCGAGGCGTCGATGACGGCTCCGGTCGTGCTGGTGTTCTACTCGACCGGCCAGGCGCCGGAGAGCGCCACCATGGCGCGCGACGTGGCCACCGTCGCCGACGAGTACGACGGCCGCTTCCTGGCCGGCCTGATCGACATCGACGCCTCCCCGGCGATCGGGCAGGCGATGCAGATCCCGCAGGTGCCCATGCTGTTCGTGCTGCTCGACGGCCGGCCGGCGACGCAGCCGATCCCCGGGCTGATCGGCCTCGACGAGCTGCGCACGCTGTTCAACCAGCTGGGCCAGCAGCTCACCGCCCAGGGGATCACCGGTCGCCACCAGCCACGGTCAGCCGGTGCGCCCGCTGCCGTTGGTGACGACGCCGCGGAGCCGCCCGCCGACCCGCGGTACGCCGCCGCCCAGGACGCCCTGGGCGAGGGCGACATCGACACCGCCGTCGCGGAGTACCAGAAGCTGGTCGACGGCAACCCCGCCGACACCGAGGCCGCAGCCGGGCTCGCGATGGCCAAGGTGCTGCAGCGCACCCAGGGCTCCGACCTGACGGCCGCGCGCGAGGCGGCCGCCGCCAACCCCGACGACGTCGACGCCCAGACCCTCGTCGCCGACCTCGACATGCTCGGCGGCCACGTCGACGACGCCTTCAACCGGCTCATCGACCTCGTACGACGCACGATCGACGCCGACCGCAACAAGGCGCGCGAGCACCTGCTCGGCCTGTTCGCCGCCGTCGGCAACGACGACCCGCGGGTCCGCAAGGCGCGCCAGGGCTTGGCTTCCGCGTTGTTCTGAGGGCACCGCTGATCGAGGAGGTTGCGCTAGCAACCGTCACGAGATCCGGTGAGTGGTTCACGATCGACTCACCGGGTTTCGTGACAGGCGCTAGCGCGCCTTCCTCAACCAGCGGAGAGGGCGGAGCGGCCGGCCTCCAGCCTGGCCACCGGCACGCGGAACGGCGAGCAGGACACGTAGTCCAGACCGACGGACTCGAAGAAGTGGATCGAGGCGGGGTCACCGCCGTGCTCGCCGCAGACGCCGAGCTTGAGGCTGGCGTTCACCTCGCGGCCGGCCTCGCTGGCGCGGCGTACGAGCGCGCCGACGCCCTCGGTGTCCAGCGACTCGAACGGCGAGACCGGGAAGATCCCCTGCTCGAGGTAGGTGGAGAAGAACGACGCCTCGACGTCGTCGCGCGAGAAGCCCCAGGTCATCTGGGTCAGGTCGTTGGTGCCGAAGGAGAAGAAGTCGGCCGACCCGGCGATCTTGCCGGCGGTCAGCGCCGCGCGCGGCAGCTCGATCATGGTGCCGATCAGGTGCGGGATGTCGATGCCCTGCTCCTCCTGCACGGCCGTGGCGATCTCCTGGATCCGGCCGCGGACGATGTCCAGCTCGCGCACCGACGCGACCAGCGGGATCATGATCTCGGGCTCGGCCTTGCCGCCGGCCTTGAGCCGGGCCGCGGCCGCCTCGAGGATCGCCCGGGCCTGCATGGTGAACAGATGGGGGATCGCGATGCCGAGCCGCACCCCGCGCAGGCCGAGCATCGGGTTCTGCTCGTGCAGCCGCTGGACGGCGGCGAGCAGCTTGCGGTCCCGCTTCTTGCGGTGGCCACGCGAGTCGGCGATGGCCAGCTTGACGGAGAGCTCGGTCAGGTCGGGCAGGAACTCGTGCAGCGGGGGGTCGATGAGCCGGATCGTGACCGGCAGGCCGTCCATGGCCTCGAAGATGCGGGTGAAGTCCTCGCGCTGCAGGGGTAGCAGCTCGGCCAGGGCCGCCTCCTGCCCCTCGTCGTCCTCGGCCACGATCAGGTTCTCGACCAGCTGACGCCGCTCGCCGAGGAACATGTGCTCGGTGCGGCACAGGCCGATGCCCTGGGCGCCGAACCGGCGAGCGCGAGCGGCGTCGTCGGCCGTGTCGGCGTTGGTGCGGACCTTCATCCGGCGGGCGGCGTCGGCGTGATCCATCAGCCGGATGACAGCCTCGACGAGCGGCTCGCCGACCTCCTCGCCCTCGAAGTGGCGCACCACCGAGGACGGCGTGACCGGGACGGCACCGAGGAACACCTCGCCGGTCGACCCGTCGATCGAGATCACGTCGCCCTCGCTGACCGTCGGGCCGCCGCGTACGACGAAGGTCCCCTCGCGCGCGTCCACGTCGAGCGCCTCTGCGCCGCAGACGCAGGTGCGGCCCATGCCGCGCGCGACCACGGCGGCGTGCGAGGTCTTGCCCCCCCGGCTGGTGAGCACGCCGCGGGCGACCATCATCCCGTGGAGGTCTTCGGGGGTGGTCTCCTTGCGGACCAGGATCACGTCCTCGCCCCGCTCGGCCCACTCGACCGCCGTCGCCCAGTCGAAGACGGCCTTGCCGACAGCGGCGCCTGGGGAGGCGTTCATGCCCTTGGCGAGCAGCTTGCGCTCTGCCTTCTCGTCGAAGCGCGGGAACATCAGGTTGGCCAGCTGCTCGCCGTTGACCCGGCGCAGCGCCTCGTCCATGTCGATGAGGCCCTCGTCGGCCATGTGCACGGCGATGCGGAACGCCGCCTCGGGGGTCCGCTTGCCGACGCGGGTCTGCAGCATCCAGAGCTTGCCGCGCTCGACGGTGAACTCGATGTCGCACATGTCCTTGTAGTGGTGCTCGAGCTTGGACATGATCTCGAGCAGCTCGTCGTGCGAGGCCTTGTCGATCTCACCCATGTCGGCCAGCGAGACGGTGTTGCGGATGCCCGCCACGACGTCCTCGCCCTGGGCGTTCTGGAGGTAGTCGCCGTAGACGCCCTGGTCGCCGCTGGCGGGGTCGCGGGTGAAGCAGACGCCGGAGCCGGAGTCGGGCCCGAAGTTGCCGAACACCATGGCCTGCACGTTGACGGCCGTGCCGAGGTCCTCGGGGATCTGCTCCTGGCGGCGGTAGAGCACCGCGCGGTCGGTGTTCCAGGAGTCGAAGACGGCGCGTACGGCGAGGTCGAGCTGCTCGCGCGGCTCCTGGGGGAACGAGCGGCCTGCTTCCTTCTCGATGATCGCCTTGTAGGTCTCGATGAGCTCATGGAGGTCCTCGACCCCGAGGTCCGTGTCGGCGGTCGTGCCGCGCTCCTTCTTGAGGTCGTCGAGGGCGTCTCGGAACAGCTCTCCCTCGATGCCCAGGACCGTGCCGCCGAACATGTGCAGCAGCCGGCGGTAGGAGTCGTGGGCGAACCGCGGGTTGTCGCTGCTGGAGGCCAGCCCCTGCACCGACTCGTCGTTGAGGCCGACGTTGAGGACGGTCTCCATCATCCCGGGCATGGAGAACTTCGCGCCGCTGCGGACGCTGACCAGCAGCGGGTCTCCCGGCGCGCCGAGGCTGCGGCCCATCGCCTCCTCGAGCGACTTGAGGTGAGAGCTGATCTCGTCGGCAAGGCCGTCGGGCTCGCGGCCCTCGGCCAGGTACGCGCGGCACGCCTCGGTGGAGATGGTGAAGCCTGGTGGTACGGGCAGCCCGAGGTTGGTCATCTCGGCGAGGTTGGCGCCCTTGCCACCGAGAAGGTCCTTCTCGTCCTTGTTGCCCTGCGCGAAGCCGTAGACGTAGGTGACCATGAGCCAGTCAACCACTCTTGGGCAGGTGGTTTCGAGGCTCGTCGCTGGCGCTCCTCGCACCTCAACCACCGAACTTGCTCGCTGGTTGAGGTGCGAGGGCCCTGGCGACGAGCCTCGAAGCCGTGCGAGCGCTACCGACCCGACTCGGTGTAGCCCGGTACGCCGGACTGGACGGCGGCCAGGGCGGCCCGGATGCGCCGGGCGGTGAAGTCCGCGCACCGCTCGTCGACCTGATCGAGAGTGCAGAACTCCGCCGTGCGGATCTCGCGGGGCTGGGTCACGATGTCGTCGAGGATCGAGGGGTCGTGGACGCCGCCGTCGAAGACCAGGCAGACGGCGTCGTCCCAGCCGCCCCACGGCGGCAGCCAGTCGGTCAGCACCAGTCCGCGCGGCTCGATGGTGAGGGCGAGCTCCTCCTCGATCTCGCGGCCGACCGCGAGCCGCGGCGACTCACCGACCTCGACGACGCCACCCGGGAGGTCCCAGTCGCGCTTGTAGGTCAGCTGGCACAGCAGCACCCGTCCGCTGCGGTCGCGGACCAGCAGCTGACCGATCGCGCGCTTGCGGGGGAGGAAGGAGTTGAGCAGCGCCCGGAAGCTCTCGGGCTCGCTGAGCGGCGGGTCGCTCACCAGGCGGGCGAGGACGACGTAGGACGCGGTCTCGTCGCGGTCGCCGTGCCCCTGCTCGACCCGGCGCAGCCCCTCGCGGCGCAGCCCGCTCCGGGTGGCCACGCGCAGCGAGGCCTGGTTGTCGGGCTCGACCTTGGCCTCCACGCGCCAGTAGCCGAGCCCGCCCTGACCCACCTCGGACAGCGCGTAGTCGGCCAGCATCCGCACCGCCCGGGTCGCGAAGCCGCGTCCGCGATGTCCCTGGAACAGCACCCACGACAGCTCGCCCACCCCCGGTGCCCTCCGCTGGACGTCGACGCAGCCGACCAGCTTGCCCTCGGCCTCGGCGACGAACGCGACCACGCTGCGGTCGTCGTCGTACGCCGTGTGCCAGCGCTCGACCGCCGCCCTCTGCCGCTCCGGGGTGACCCCGTCGACGGGCCACCCGAACCAGTGGGCGATCACCTCGTCGTGCCCCGCCACGGCCTCCTCGACGTCCTCGAGCCGCCAGCGACGCAAGGTCACCACGCCGTCGGTCAGCGTCGGCTGTTCGGGGACGTCGGGCACGGCTTCGACCCTAACGGCCGCTGCACGCAGGTGCGGCGCGGGGAACTTGTCGTGGTTTCCCTGCACTTGTCGTGGCTAGGGAGCCCCGACAAGTGCAGATTTCCCGGTCGACCGGGGAAATCTCTCGCGCTCAGCCCTCGCGCGCTTGCGGAACCAGACGGTGGCGAGCGGAGGGAGGACCAGGGTCGCGTGGGCGGGCTGGCCGTCGTGCTCGCCCTCGACCGCCTCGATGACGCCGAGGTTGCCCACCCCGGAGCCGGCGTAGGCCGCGGCGTCGGTGTTGACGACCTCGTCCCACTGGCCGGTCGACGGGAGGCCGAGGTGGTAGTCGCCGTGGGGCGTCGCGGCGAAGTTGGCCACGCAGACCAGGTCGGGCGCGCCCTCGGCGGTCCGCAGGAACGAGAACACGTTGCGTCCGGCGTCGTTGGCGTTGATCCACTGGAACGAGGCCGCCTCGTCGTCGCGCGACCAGATCGCGGCCGAGTCGACGTACGCACGGTTCAGGTCGCGCACCAGGTCGTGCACACCGCGGTGCTCGGAGTGCTCCAGCAGCCACCAGTCGAGCTCGCGGGCCTCGGCCCACTCCGACTCCTGGCCGAGCTCGATGCCCATGAAGATCAGCTGCTTGCCGGGATGGGCCCACATGTAGGCGAGGAAGGCCCGGACGTTGGCGAGCTGCTGCCAGCGGTCGCCGGGCATCTTGCGCAGCAGCGAGCCCTTGCCGTGGACGACCTCGTCGTGGCTGATGGGCAGCACGAAGTTCTCGGCCCAGGCGTAGACGAGGGCGAAGGTGAGCTCGTTGTGGTGCCAGGCACGGTGCACGGGCTGGCGCTGGAAGTAGCCGAGCGTGTCGTGCATCCACCCCATGTTCCACTTGAAGCCGAAGCCCAGCCCGCCCGACTCGGTGGGGCGGGTCACGCCGTCCCAGCTGGTCGACTCCTCGGCGATCGTGATGGCGCCGGGGACGCGCTTGTAGACGGTGGCGTTCATCTCCTGGAGGAACTGCACGGCCTCGAGGTTCTCGCGGCCGCCGTGGACGTTGGGCTGCCACTCGCCGGCCTCGCGGCTGTAGTCGAGGTAGATCATCGAGGCGACGGCATCCACGCGGAGGCCGTCGATGTGGTACTCCTCGAGCCAGTAGAGCGCGTTGGCGACCAGGAAGTTGCGGACCTCGCGACGGCCGAAGTTGAAGACGAAGGTGCCCCAGTCGGGGTGCTCCCCGCGCGATGGGTTGGGGTCCTCGTACAGCGGTGTCCCGTCGAAGCGCGAGAGCGCGAAGGTGTCCTTGGGGAAGTGCGCGGGCACCCAGTCGACGATCACGCCGATGCCGGCCTGGTGCAGCTTGTCGACGAGGTAGCGGAAGCCGTCGGGGTCGCCGAAGCGCGCGGTCGGGGCGAAGTACGACGTGACCTGGTAGCCCCACGACCCGCCGTACGGGTGCTCCATCACCGGCAGGAACTCCACGTGGGTGAAGCCGAGGTCGACGAGGTAGGGCACCAGGTCGTCGGCGATCTGCGCATAGGAGTAGGCGTCGCCGCCCCAGTGCTTCTTCCACGAGCCGAGGTGGATCTCGTAGACCGACATCGGTCCGTGCACCGCCGGCCGGTCGCCGCGGTGGGTCATCCAATCGTCGTCGCCCCAGGTGTAGGACGACTCGAAGACAACCGACGACGTCGCCGGGGGATTCTCGGTGTGGAAGGCCATCGGGTCGGCCTTCTCGCGCCACTGGCCGTCAGCGCCGAGGATGAGGAACTTGTACTTCGTCCCCGAGCCGACGTCGGGCACGAACAGCTCCCAGATGCCCGACGAGCCGAGCTGGCGCATGGGGTGCTCGCGGCCGTCCCAGCTGTTGAAGTCGCCCTTGATCCGCACGCCCCTGGCCGACGGGGCCCACACCGCGAAGGAGGTGCCCTCGATGGGCGCGGTGCCGAGCCCCTCGTAACGGTGCCGGTGGGAGCCGAGCACGGTCCACAGCTGCTCGTGCCGGCCCTCGTTGATGAGATGGAGGTCCATCTCGCCGAGGCTGGGCAGGAAGCGGTAGGGGTCGTCGCGGGTGATCGCGCCCTGGCCGTAGTCGACCTCGACGCGGTAGTCCGGCACGTCGGCAACGGGCAGCTCGCCGACCCAGATGCCGGAGTACTCGTGGTCGAGCTCGACGCCCTCCTTGCCCTTCGGGCCGTCGTAGACGACCCGGACGGTCTTGGCCAGCGGCTTGAAGATCCGCACGGTGACGCTGCCGTCACCGGTGTGCGGCCCGAGCACGGCGTGGGGGTGGCCGTGGCCGCCGTGGACCAGCAGCTCCAGCTCGTCGGCGGTCACCGGTCGTACAGCCATCGTGAACTCCTCAGCTCATCTGCGGTCGAGCTTGTCGAGACCCATCGCGCCGGCTCATCCCGCCAACCGCTCGATCGCGGTCAGGGGGACCGGTACCCATGCGGGCCGGTTGCGGGCCTCGTAGACCGCCTCGTAGACGGCCTTGTCGGCGACGTAGGCGTCGAGCAGGGCCTGCTCGTCGTCGGTGAGGTCGCGTCCGGCGTACGCCGAGAGGAATGCCTCGCAGTTGCGATCGGCCCACTCGGCCGCCCGGAACGACCGCTGCTCGGCTCCGGTGTCGTCGGCGCCCTGGGCGACGGTCCGCTCGGCCACGCGGGGGGCGTAGTCGAAGGACCGCAGCATGCCGGCGACGTCACGCCACGCCGAGTCGGGCAGCACCCGCTCGGCCAGCGGCTTGGCGGGCTCGCCCTCGAAGTCGACGATCTTCCAACCCTTGACCGTGCGCAGCGTCTGGCCCAGGTGGAGGTCGCCGTGGATCTGCTGCACCTCGACGCCCGCCAGGTGGGCGACCGCGGCGTAACGCGCGCGCAGGCCGGCGGCGTACGGCGCCAGGTCGGGCACCACGTCGAGAGCGGCGTCGAGCCGGGAGGCCATCGCTGCTGCCAGCTCGGCCTGCTGATCCGGGGTCCGGACGTGGGTGGGGAAGTGAGCGGCGAGGCTCAGGTGCACCTCGGCGAGCGACTCGCCGAGCCGGGCGGCCTCGGCGGCGAAGTCGCCGCCGACCTCGTCGGCGTGGAGGTCGGCCTCCGCGAACAGGTTGCGGACGCTGGCCAACGCGGAGTCCCAGCCGTCGGTGGCGGTGCGCAGGAACTGCTGGAGCATCGCCAGCTGCAAGGGCGGCCCATCGCTGGTCGAGGAAGGAGCGCTATGCGCCTGTCTCGACTTGTACTGAGGAGCCGAGGGACGAGGCGTCTCGAAGTGAACCAGGTGCCTCCAGCCAGCCGTAGAGGTGCGCGACGTGGTCCGACCCGGCCTCGGTCAGCACCCGGTGCACGGCGATGTCGGGGTTGGGGCCCGGTGTCACCTTGCGGAACACCTTCAACAGCGAGTCGTCACCGAAGGCCAGCGAGGAGTTGGACTGCTCGCCGGAGAACAGCGTCGAGTGGGCCTCGGTATCGAGGTCATGCCCCGGCAGCCGGTGGAACGCGAGGCGTTCGTCGGACCGCTGCTCGTCGAAGGCGTGCAACCAGCCGGCCATCGCGTCGCGGTCGTGCACCGCGTCGTAGGCGTGGACGTAGCCGCCCAGCTCGGGTTCCTCCCACCAACCGACGAAGGCGTGGTTCAAGCGCTCCTGACGCTCGGGGTAGAAGGCGAGCGGCAGCTGGTAGAGCTCGGACCGCTCTCCCGGCGCGCCGTCGTCGTAGGTGAGGGTCACCACCTCGATGGAGGCCTTGGCGGGCGTGCCGGTCTCGACCCAGCCGAGCCGGCGCACGTCGGTGACGCTGAACGCGCGGCCCTTGCCACCGAACCAGCGGGCGCCCTCGATGAAGCTGGTGAGCTCGTCCAGAGGCAGCGTCATGGCTGGCTCACCTCGTCGGTGGGCTGCGCCAGTCGGAACCAGTAGAACCCGTAGCCGCCCAGCGTCAGCAGGTAGGGAAGCTCGCCGATGGCCGGGAACGTCACGCCGCCGAGCAGCTCGATCGGCACCATGCCCTCGAACCGCCGCAGGTCGAGCTCGACCGGCTGCGCGAAGCGCGACAGGTTGTTGACGCAGACGATCACGTCGGTGCCGGCGCCACTATCTGTCGCACTTCGCTCGTGCTCGCGGGCGTAAGAGAGGACCGTGGCGTTGGTGCCGCCGAGGTCGGTGAAGGTGCCGAGCCCGAACGCCGGGTGCCCGCGGCGTGCGTGGATCATCCGGCGCGTCCAGTGCAGCAGCGAGGAGGCGTTCTCGAGCTCGGCCTCGACGTTGACGCTCTGGTAGCCGTAGACGGGGTCCTGGATGGCGGGCAGGTGCAGCTTGCCCGGCGTCGCCACCGAGAAACCGGCGTTGCGGTCGGGCGTCCACTGCATGGGCGTGCGTACGCCGTCGCGGTCACCGAGCCAGATGTTGTCGCCCATGCCGATCTCGTCGCCGTAGTAGAGGACGGGCGAGCCCGGGAGGGAGAGCAGCAGCGCGGTGAACAGCTCGATCTGGTTGGTGTCGTTGTCGAGCAGCGGGGCCAGCCGACGGCGGATGCCGATGTTGGCCTTCATGCGGGGGTCCTTGGCGTACTCGGCCCACATGTAGTCACGGTCCTCGTCGGTGACCATCTCGAGGGTCAGCTCGTCGTGGTTGCGCAGGAAGATGCCCCACTGGCAGCTGCTCGGGATCGCGGGAGTCTGCTCCATGATCTCCGAGATCGGCCAGCGTGACTCGCGGCGGACGGCCATGAAGATGCGCGGCATCACCGGGAAGTGGAAGCACATGTGGCACTCGTCGCCGCCCTTGGCGAAGTCGCCGAAGTAGTCGACCACGTCGGCCGGCCACTGGTTGGCCTCGGCGAGCAGCACCCGGCCGGGGTACTTGGTGTCGACGAACTTGCGGACCATCCTGAGGAACTCGTGGGTCTCCGGGAGGTTCTCGCCGTTGGTGCCCGGGCGCTCGTACAGGTAGGGCACGGCGTCGAGGCGGAAGCCGTCGAGGCCCATGTCGAGCCAGAACGACATCGCCTCCAGCATCGCCTCGTGCACCTTCGGGTTGTCGAAGTTGAGGTCGGGCTGGTGGGAGAAGAACCGGTGCCAGTAGTACTGCTGGCGCACGGGGTCCCACGTCCAGTTCGAGGGCTCGGTGTCGACGAAGATGACGCGCGCTTCCTCGTAGAGCTCGTCGGTGTCGGACCAGACGTAGAAGTCGCCGTAGGGGCCGTCGCGGTCGGACCGGCTGGCCTGGAACCACGGATGGGCATCGCTGGTGTGGTTCATGACGAAGTCGATGATCACGCGGATGCCGCGCTGGTGGGCCTCGTCCAGCAGGGTGTGGAAGTCCTCGACCGTGCCGATCTCGGGAAGGATGTCGGTGTAGTCGGCCACGTCGTAGCCGCCGTCGCGCAGCGGCGAGGTGAAGAACGGCGGCACCCACAGGCAGTCGATGCCCAGCCACTGCAGGTAGTCGAGCTTCTCGGTCAGGCCCTTGAAGTCGCCGGTGCCGTCGCCGTTGGCGTCGCGGAACGACCGCACCAGCACCTCGTAGAAGACGGCCGTCTTGAACCACTCGGGAGTGCCCTGGGACTCGGTCGACGCCTCGACCTCGTGGACCTCCTCGGTGACGTCGACCACCGGGACCGCGTCGCCGGGAGTCCGAGCTTGTCGCGACTCCCTCGCTCTTCTCGCTGCCCTCGCGGCGGCGTCACGGCTTCCTCACGCTCAGGATGTGGGCGGGCTCGTGGCCGGGGTCCAGGCGCACGTAGTTGTGCTCCTTCCAGTTCCAGGTCTGCTCGGTGATCTCGTCGTACACGTTGAAGGTGTCGTGCCACCCCATGCCCAGAGCCGGCATGTTGAGGTTCACGACCGTCTCCCGCGCGCCGTGGGGGTCGAGGTTGACCACGACGATGACGATGTCGTCGCCGGCCCTCTTGCTGAAGACGAGGACGTTCTCGTCGTCGGCGCTGTGGATCGTCACGTTGCGCAGCAGCTGCAGCGCGGGGTGCTCGCGGCGCACGCGGTTGAGCCCGCGCAGGTACGGCGCGAGCGTGCGGCCCTCGGCCTCGGCGCGGTCCCAGTCGCGCACCCGGATCTGGTACTTCTCCGAGTCGAGGTACTCCTCGCTGCCGGGCTTCACCGCCACGTGCTCGTAGAGCTCGTAGCCGGCGTAGACGCCCCAGCTGGGCGAGCCGGTCGCAGCGAGCACCGCGCGGATCTTGAACATCGCCGGGCCGCCGTACTGCAGCGACTCGTGGAGGATGTCGGGGGTGTTGACGAAGAAGTTCGGCCGCATCAGGTGGTCGGTGTGGTGGGACAGCTCCCGGAGGTAGTCCTCGATCTCCCACCTGGCCGTGCGCCAGGTGAAGTACGTGTAGGACTGGTGGAAGCCGATCGCGCCGAGGGTGCTCATCATCGCCGGCCGCGTGAACGCCTCGGCCAGGAAGAGCACGTCGGGGTCGGTGCGCCGGATCTCGCGCAGCAGCCATTCCCAGAAGGCCACGGGCTTGGTGTGCGGGTTGTCGACGCGGAAGATCCGCACCCCGTGGGACATCCAGAGCTTGACGATCCGCAGCACCTCGCGGCAGATGCCGGTCGGGTCGTTGTCGAAGTTGACGGGGTAGATGTCCTGGTACTTCTTGGGCGGGTTCTCGGCGTAGGCGATCGACCCGTCGGCGCGGGTGGTGAACCACTCCGGGTGGCTCTCGACCCAGGGGTGGTCGGGGGCGCACTGCAGGGCGAGGTCGAGGGCGATCTCGAGCCCGAGGCTCTTGGCGTGGGCGACGAAGGCGTCGAAGTCGTCGAACGTGCCGAGGTCGGGGTGGATGGCGTCGTGACCGCCGTCCTTGGAGCCGATCGCCCACGGTGACCCGGTGTCGTGGGCACCGGCGTCAGGGTGTTGTTGGGGCCCTTGCGGTTGACCTCGCCGATCGGGTGGATCGGCGGCAGGTAGACCACGTCGAAGCCGAGGTCGGCGGCGTAGTCGAGCCGCTTGAGGGCGGTGCGGAAGGTGCCGCTGGTGACCTTGCCCGTCTCGGGGTCGAGGGTGGCTCCCTCGGAGCGGGGGAAGAACTCGTACCAGGCGCCGAACAGCGCGCGCTGCCGGTCGGCGTACATGGGGTAGGGGCCCTCGATCGTGACCAGCTCGCGGATCGGGTTGGCGGCCAGCAGCCGGTCAGCTCGGGGGCCTGCAGCGCCGCCAGGCGCGCCTCGGCCGGGCGCTCGGTGTCCTGGGCCGCGGCGATCGCGCCTTCGAGGACCTCCTTGTCGTCGGCCTCGGTCAGCTCCCCGCGGACCTGCTCGAAGATCAGCCGCGCCTCGGTGAACATCAGCTCCACGTCGACGCCGGCAGGGATCTTCAGGCCGGCGGCGTGCTGCCAGGTGCCGATGGGGTCGGACCACGCCTGCACCTCGAAGGTCCAGGAGCCCTCGACGTCGGGCACCACAAGGCCTGGTAGTGGTCGGGCCGCTCAGGGTGCTTGAGCAGGGGGACGGGGGGCGGTCGCGCTCCGCTCGGGTCGGTCACCACGACCTCGGCGCCGAGCTTGTCGTGGCCCTCGCGGAAGACCGTCGCCGAGACGGGCATCGGCTCGCCGACGGTCGCCTTGGCCGCCTGCCGGCCGAGATCGACGACGGGCATGACGTTGAGGATGGGGATTCGCCCGACCATGCTGCCCACCATTGCGGGTCGTTGGGTAGCGGTGCAAGCCGCCGTCTCACGCTGTCGCCTGGCCCATCGGTGGGGTGAGACGGGCTTCGTGACGGGTGCCGGGCAACCTCCCCAACCACCGAGTGGTCGCAGAAATTGGATCGATCCAGAGAAATGCGGCTACCGTCCTCAAATGCGTGCGATCCGTCGATTCACCGTCCGTCCCGTCCTGCCCTCCGGCGCTGGCCCCGCTGGCGGACCTGGCGGGCAACCTCCGGTGGTCCTGGCACCCGCCGACCCAGGACGTCTTCGCGGCCGTGGACCCGCAGGTGTGGGAGTCGGTCGAGCACGACCCCGTGCGCTTGCTGGGCGCCGTGGGCCGTGACCGCTGGCGCGAGCTGGCCGAGCGACGAGGGCTTCGTCCAGCGGCTCAGGCCGCCAAGGCCGACCTCGACGCCTACCTGTCCGCCGACCGCTGGTACCAGCGCAAGGCCGGCGCCGACGCGCCCCGCGCGATCGCCTACTTCTCCCCGGAGTTCGGCATCACGCGCCGTGCTGCCGCAGTACTCCGGCGGCCTCGGCATCCTGGCCGGCGACCACCTCAAGGCCGCCAGCGACCTCGCCGTCCCGCTGGTCGGCGTCGGCCTGCTCTACAAGCACGGCTACTTCAAGCAGTCGCTCTCGCGCGAGGGCTGGCAGCAGGAGACCTACCCGGTCCTCGACCCCGACGAGCTGCCGCTGTCGCTGCTCCGCGAGGCCGACGGCACCCGCGCCACCGTCTCCATCGAGATGCCCGGCGGACCCGACCTGGTCGCCCGCATCTGGGTCGCCAGCGTCGGCCGGGTGCCGCTGCTGCTGCTCGACTCCGACGTCGAGGGCAACCCCGACCACTACCGCGAGGTCACCGACCGGCTCTACGGCGGCACCAAGGAGCACCGCCTGCCCAGGAGCTGCTGCTCGGCGTCGGCGGCGTGCGTGCGCTGCGCGCCTACTCCCGCATCACCGGCGCTCCCGCGCCCGAGGTGTTCCACACCAACGAGGGCCACGCCGGCTTCCTCGGCCTCGAGCGGATCCGCGAGCTGACCGTCGGTGAGGGCGGTCCGAAGCTCGACTGGGACACCGCCCTCGAGGTCTCCCGCGCCTCCACCGTCTTCACCACCCACACGCCGGTGCCCGCCGGCATCGACCGCTTCCCGCGCGAGCTCGTCGAGCAGTACTTCGGCAAGAACGGCCCGACGGCCGGCGTCCCGCTCGAGAACGTGCTGGCCCTCGGCACCGAGGACTACGAGGGCGGCGACCCGAGCGTGTTCAACATGGCCGTGATGGGCTTCCGCCTCGCCCAGCGCGCCAACGGCGTCTCCGTGCTGCACGGCCACGTCAGCCGCGAGATGTTCAACGGCCTCTGGCCGGCCTTCGACGAGGCCGAGGTGCCGATCGGCTCGATCACCAACGGCGTGCACGCCCCGACCTGGGTGGCCCGCGAGGTCATCGAGCTGGCCGCCTCCCGCGGCGCCGACCCCGACGGCGACGACGTCGACGCGTTCTTCCGCGCCGTCGACGAGGTGCCCGGCACCGAGATCTGGGCGGTCAAGCGCGAGCTGCGCGAGCGGCTCGTCCACGACGCCCGCCGCCGGCTGGCCAAGTCCAGCCAGGACCGCGGCATCGCCAAGGCCGAGCTCAGCTGGGTCGACACCGCGCTCGACCCCGACGTGCTGACGATCGGCTTCGCGCGCCGCGTGCCGTCGTACAAGCGTCTGACCCTGATGCTGCGTGACACGGCCCGGCTCAAGAAGCTGCTGCTCCACCCGGAGCGCCCGGTGCAGCTGATCATCGCCGGCAAGGCCCACCCAGCCGACGACGGCGGCAAGAAGCTGATCCAGGAGATCGTCCGGTTCGCCGACGACCCCGAGGTGCGCCACCGCATCGTCTTCCTGCCCAACTACGACATCGCGATGGCCCAGCCGCTCTACCCCGGCTGCGACGTCTGGCTGAACAACCCGCTGCGTCCCTACGAGGCGTGCGGCACCTCCGGCATGAAGGCCGCCCTCAACGGCGGGCTGAACCTGTCGATCCTCGACGGCTGGTGGGACGAGTGGTACGACGGCAACAACGGCTGGGCGATCCCGTCGGCCGACGGCATCGAGGACCCCGACCGTCGTGACGACATCGAGGCCAACGCGCTCTACGACCTGATCGAGAACGACGTCGCGCCGAAGTTCTACGACGTCGACGACGACGGCGTGCCGACCCGCTGGCTCGAGATGGTGCGCCACACGCTCAAGTCGCTCGGCCCCAAGGTGCTCGCCTCCCGCATGGTCCGCGACTACACCCGCAAGCTCTACACCCCCGCCGCCGTCAACGGCCGCGCGCTCAACGACGACTACGACGGCGCCGGCGAGCTGGCCGGCTGGAAGAAGAAGGTCAAGAGGCGGCTGGCCCGACGTCCGCGTCGAGCACGTCGAGAGCGACGGCGTCGGCGACGCCCCCGAGGTCGGCGACGTGCTGAACGTGCGGGCGTTCGTCGCGCTCGGGCTCGCTCTCGCCCGACGACGTCGACGTCCAGGTGGTGCACGGCGTGATCGCCAGCGAGGACGCCCTGGTCGGCACCACCGTCGAGTCGCTGACGCCGGCCGAGGCCTACGACGGCGGCCGCTTCCGCTTCGACGGCACCCTCACCCTCGACCACTCCGGCGTCCTTCGGCTACACCGTCCGCGTGATCCCCAAGAACTCCCTGCTGGCCAGCACCGCCGAGCTCGGCGTCGTCGCCCTGCCCGCCTAGCGCGAGTCGGCGCAAATCGCCCTGGGAATGACGCCGAGTCGGCGCAAATCGTCCCCGGAATGCGTCGAGTCGGCGTGAATAGGCCGAGCCGATCAGGTCCACTCGGCATCGCGCCGGCCGACTGGCGCCGATCGGCGCGCCGCAGGGCGATTGCGCCGACTCGGCGAGGACTGCAGGGCGATTGCGCCGACTCGGCGTCAGGTCTGGCGGAGGACGACGACGGTGCGGGGGCCGAAGGTGAGCACGTCGCCCGCGTCGACGGGGGTGCCGATCGGGTGGTCGACGCAGGTGGACAGGACGACCTCGCCGGACTGGACCCAGTCGTTCTTCGGCAGGGTGACCTCGACGGGCTCGTCGGCGGAGTTGAGCCAGATCAGGAACGAGCTGTCGCGCTGCTGCTCGCCGCGCGGGCCGGGGGAGCGCAGCGGGTCGCCCGAGACGAACATGCCGATGACCCGCAGGCTGTCGTCGAACCAGTCCTGAGCCTCCATCTCGCGGCCGGAGGGGTGGATCCAGGCAAGGTCCTTGGGGCCGCCCTCGAGCGACGGGGTGCCGGCGAAGTGGTGTCGCTGGCGTAGCGCCGGGTGGTCGCGCCGCAGCCGCAGGGCGGTCTTGGTCAGCTCGTAGACGTCCAGCCACGCGTCGTCGGGCCGCCAGTCGACCCAGGAGACCTCGTTGTCCTGCACGTAGGCGTTGTTGTTGCCCCGCTGGGTGCGGCCGCGCTCGTCGCCGGCGGTGATCATCGGGCAACCGCTCGACAGGCACAGCGTGATCATCAGGTTGGCGGCCTGGCGGCGGCGCAGCTCGAGGATCTCCGGGTCGTCGGTCTCGCCCTCGACGCCGTGGTTCCACGACCGGTTGTTGTCGGTGCCGTCGCGGTTGTGCTCGCCGTTGGGCTCGTTGTGCTTGCGGTCGTAGGAGACCAGGTCGCGCAGGGTGAAGCCGTCGTGGGCCGTCACGAAGTTCACCGACGAGTACGGCGAGCGGCCGTCGTCGGCGTACAGGTCCGAGGACCCCGACAGCCGCGACGCCACCCCCCGGATCGGGCCGGGGGAGAGCCAGAACTCGCGCATGGTGTCGCGGTAGGTGTCGTTCCACTCCACCCACGGCGGCGGGAACGAGCCGACGCGGTAGCCGTCCATCGAGGCGTCCCACGGCTCGGCGATGAGCTTCACGTTGCGCAGCACGGGGTCCTGGCCGATGGTGGTCAGGAAGGCGCTGCGCATGTCGATCTCGTGGCCGGTGCGGGCCAGCGCCGAGGCGAGGTCGAAGCGGAACCCGTCGACGTGCATCTCGGTCACCCAGTAGCGGAGCGAGTCGAGGATCAGCCGCAGGGCGTCCTCGTTGGTCGCGTCGACGGTGTTGCCGCAGCCGGTGATGTCCCAGTAGGCGCTGCCCGGGGTGCCCGAGCGCTTGTAGAACCCGAGGTCGTCGAGACCGCGGAAGGAGTACGTCGGGCCCGGACGCCTCGCCCTCGGCCGTGTGGTTGTAGACCACGTCGAGGTAGACCTCGATGCCGGCCTCGTGGAAGCTCTTGACCATCTGCTTGAACTCGGTCACCTGCTGGCCTCGGTCGCCGGAGGAGCTGAAGGCTGCGTGCGGGGCGAAGAAGCCGATCGAGTTGTAGCCCCAGTAGTTGGTCATCCCGCGCGCGGCGACGGCGGGCTCGGTGAAGAACTGGTGGACCGGCATCAGCTCGACGGCGGTGACGCCGAGGTCGTTGAGGTAGTCGGTGACGGTGTGCGTGCCCAGCCCGGCGTAGGTGCCGCGCAGGTGCTCGGGGATCTCGTTGTGGAGCTTGGTGAAGCCCTTGACGTGCAGCTCGTAGATCACAGTGTCACGCCACCGCCGCCGCATCGGCCGGTCGTCGCCCCAGTCGAACTCGTCGTGCACCACGACGCTGCGCGGCATGGACGGCGCCGAGTCGACCGTGCTGCGCGACCGTGCGCTCGCCGTCGTAGTCGAGCAGCGCCGGTCCGGGTGTCGGCTCACCGGTGATCGCCAGGGCGTAGGGGTCGAGCAGCAGCTTGTGCGGGTTGTAGCGGAGGCCGTGGCGCGGGTCCCACGGGCCGTCGGCGCGGAAGCCGTAGCGCTGCGCCGACGCGCGACGCCCGGGACCTGACCGTTCCAGACGCCGAGGGTGTGCTCGGTCAGCTGGTGCGGGTCTCGGCGCCGTCCTCGTCGAACAGGCACACCCACACAGCCGTCGCGTCGGGCGCCGACACGGCGAAGTTGGTGGCCTCCGGCGCCCCACGTGGCGCCCAGGTCCTGGTGCCGGCCGGGCCACACGTCGAGCGTCTCGTCGCGCGTCGCCCAGGCCCAGCTCTCGGGAATCACTCGACCCATTGTGCTGGCAGGCCGCGCCGTCTTGTCACCTGTCCAGAGAATCGGTGGTCGAGACCCTCGCTAGGGTCAGGCGTCCGTTCATGACCTGGCGAAGGGAGACAGCCATGGGCGAGTTCGTCCGCCTCGAGGTGGCCGACGGGGTCGGCACCATCCGCCTGGACCGGCCGAAGATGAATGCGCTGAGCGTCCAGATGCAGGACGAGATCCGCGCCGCCGCGGCCGAGGCCACCGAGCGCGAGGACGTCAGGGCCGTGGTGCTCTACGGCGGTGAGCGGGTGTTCGCGGCAGGCGTGGACATCAAGGAGATGGCCGACATGTCCTACGTCGACATGGTCCGCCGCTCCGGTGCCCTGCAGTCCGCGTTCACCACCGTGGCCCGCATCCCGAAGCCGGTCGTCGCGGCGATCAACGGGTACGCCCTGGGCGGTGGTTTCGAGCTCACGCTCTGCGCTGACCTCCGCTTCGCCGCCGAGGACGCCGTCGTCGGCCAGCCCGAGGTGTTGCTCGGTGTGATGCCCGGTGCCGGCGGCACCCAGCGGCTGACCCGCCTGATCGGCCCCAGCAAGGCGAAGGAGGTCATCTTCACGGGCCGCTTCGTCAAGGCCGACGAGGCCCTCGCGCTCGGGATGGTCGACAAGGTCGTCCCTGCCGAACGGGTGTACGACGAGGCGCTGGCCTGGGCCGGGCAGTTCGCCGCCGCGGCGTCGTACGCGCTCCGGGCCGCCAAGGAGACCATCGACCGGGGCCTCGAGACCGACCTCGACACCGGGCTGGAGATCGAGCGCCAGCAGTTCGCCGCGTTGTTCGCCACGGAGGACCGTGACATCGGCATGCGGTCGTTCGTTGAGAACGGGCCCGGCAAAGCGCGGTTCGTCGGCCGTTGACAGCCGCGAGGTGGGACGCTGGTCCCGGGCCCCATCCCCTGTGAGACGAGAGGTGCGGAACCGACGTGGCTGACGACGACACCAAGACTGGCACCAAGACTGATACCGAGACTGGCACCGAGCAGAAGCCCAAGCGTGGGGCCGCTGCTGCAGCCAAGGCGAAGGCCGCCACCGACGTCGTCCGGCTCCGGATCGCCCAGCTGGTGTGGCTGGTCTGCGTGGTGGCCGCGCTGTTCCTGGCCGGCGGCGCCCTCCTGATCGCCCTGGGCGACTCCATCGACCAGCAGAACGACCTGGTCAAGTTCGTGCTCGACGTCGCCGACAAGCTCGACTTCGGTGTCCTGGGCCGCGAGGACGGCGTCTTCGACTTCGACGGCAAGAACGCGGATACCAAGAACGCGCTGGCCAACTGGGGCCTGGCGGCCATCGTCTGGCTGATCGTCGGCCGGATCCTCGACCGGATCATCCGCCCCTGATCTCCCCGGACTGGGCCGGTGGCGAGGGTAGTTGCCCTCACCCTGGCTAGGCAGCGAGGATCGGCGCCATGAACACCCCGGCGCTATGGTCTGCACCGTCGCCACCGCCGCCCTCGTCGCGGCCGGTGCTGCGCACGCGTCGCCCCACCGGTGACCGCAGCCACCGGCAACGTGCATCTACGACTGCACGTCAACCGCGTTCACCGGGACCCTTCGTGGCCACCGCGGTCATCGACACCGACGCCCCCGCTGACGCTCGCCACCGGGCAGACCGTGCCGAACACGCTGAGCACCAGCGTCGGTACGTGCCCGGCGAACGTCGTCGACCGACCTGCGGACGGCCGTGGATCGCCACGGTGAGCGGCACCGCCACCGCCGACGGCATCGTCGACGGCGCACCGCGTCAGGCAACCTGACGATCCCAGCACGGCAGTGCCGCCGGCGCCGGCAACACCATGACGCTGGTCGGCAGCGGCCCAGCGGGCACCATCACGGCGGGGCAGTCGGCTCGACGATCCTGATCGGCGCCGGCGACTTCTCGGTGACGCATCGACGGCTACAACGCCACCGGGGGCCTGGTGACCACGCAAACGGTGACGTGCCTGCAGCAGGGCTCCCAGCCGACGCTCGATCGACTCGGTCGGCCGTCGTCAAGGCGCCGACCACGATCACCCTCGTCGGTGAGCCAGCCCGGTCGAGTACGGCGCCGCTCCCGACGTGACCGCCGACGTCGCGACCACCGGCAGCAACGCGAAGCCGGCCGGCACCGTGGAGTTCACCTTCGAGGGCAAGACCGTGAAGGTCGAGGTCAAGGGCGGCAAGGCCAAGGCCACGCTCGGCCAGGCGCTGACCATGGGTGCCGCACCGTCTCGGCGAAGTTCACGCCGACCGACCCGAACCTGGCCCCCAGCGTGGCCACCAAGGCCATCACCGTGGTGCGCGGGCAGACGACGACGACCGCCACCGCCGTCTACCGCGACGCGCAGCAACCGGCTGGTCGGCAAGGCCCTCGTCGAGGCTCAGAACGGCACTGCGGTCGACGGCGACGTCAAGTTCGTGCTGAGGCGCAACGGCGTCAAGATCCGCACCGCGGTCATCGAGCTCAACTCCTTCGACAAGGCCAAGAAGGTGTTCAAGCGGATCAGCAAGCCCGGCTACCTACAAGCTGGTCGCCCGCTATCTCGGCTCCGACACGCTCAAGAGGTCCGTCGACCGGGTCAAGCTGAACGTCTGACCGCCACTCGCGCGCTCTGACACGAGTCGGGCGTGGGGTCTGCCGCCGCTCCCGATGGCCTGGGGTGATGCGACCGATGACGTGCGGGAGTCGAGCCAGGATCCGCACGACGGCGGTGGCGCTCGCGGCGCTGGTCACGTGGCGTCTGGCCCTTGCCGTGCGGGCGTAGCGGGGTGAGGATCACGCCTATGCGCTCGATGACCAATGGCCGGGTCACCGGCCTCGCCGTCCTGGTGTCCGCCACCCTCGTGGCGGGTGGCGCCGTGCTGTTGTCAGGCCCGGCCACGGCGCACAGCGCGCCATTGACCTACACCTGCGCGGTCGCGACGGTGCCGAACGTGGGGACGTTCAACTACGACCTCACCATCAACTGGGACACCGACGCTCCCGCTTCCTTCGTCGAAGGCACCAGCGTGGACAACGTCACGACCGCGGGAGGGATCACGGTGGACCCCGACGCGGTGAGCCAGCTCAAGGGCTTGGGCGCGGACCATGTCATCGGCAGCGCTCTGGTGCCGATGACTGTCAACGGTGGCGCCTGGGACCGGGCGATGACGGTGATCAGCGGTGAGGTTCCCCCGGACGACTTCCCCATGATCATGGTCATCTCCACCGCTGCGGACGGAGTCTTGCCGTCGGGACCCGTCGGACAGATCCCCATCGCCTCCGGAGCAGGCTTCACCGCGACCATCGTCGCGGTGACCGCCATCGGCACCCAGGTCGGTCCGACGCTCAACTTCACGTGCGCCCTCAACCCCGGCGACCAGAACCAGTCCGTGGACGTGGTGGACGTGCTGGCGGACCCGGGGCCGACCGGGTCGACGGGTCCGACCGGCCCGACGGCGCCCACTGACACCATCTCGACCACGACCGCGACGACACCGGCGACGTCCACCGCGACCGCGACCTCCGCACCAACCACCAGCACAGCGGCGAAGTCGGGCTCGACCACGAAGGCAGGCGCGGTCTACCGCGACGCCAAGGACAAGCTCGTCGCCAAGGCGAAGGTCGTGGCCGACCAGGGTGGCGCCGCGACGGGCGAGGTCAAGCTCGTGCTGAAGCGCAACGGGGTGAAGCTCAAGACCGCGACGGTCGATCTCAACGATCTCGGCAAGGCCAAGAGGGTCTTCAAGAAGATCACCAAGGCGGGCACGTACAAGGTCGTCGCGCGCTACCTCGGCTCGGCCACGTTGGCGCGGTCGTCCGACTCCGTCAAGGTCACCGTGTGACCCGTGTGATCGGCACCTCACCTGTGAGTCATCGCACGGGATCCCGCGGCCTCACGATGGTTACGCGCTAGTAGCCTCGGGGCCGTGACCACGATCGTCGTTTGCGTGAAACACGTCCCGGACGCCACCGCCGACCGGCACTTCGAGGCGGACAACACCGTCGACCGCGTCGGCGTCGACGGGCTGCTGTGCGAGCTCGACGAGTACGCCGTCGAGCAGGCGCTGCGGCTGAAGGAGAAGGCCGACAACCCGGACGACGTGACCGTCATCGCGGTCACGGTCGGTCCCGAGAAGGCGGTCGATGCGGTGCGCAAGGCGTTGCAGATGGGCGCCGACCAGGGCGTGCACGTCACCGACGACGCGATCGCCGGCTCCGATGCCATCGCGACGTCGTTGGTGCTCGCCGCGGCGGTCAAGAAGGCCGTCGGGGGCGACGTACCCGACCTGGTGATGTGCGGCATGTCGTCGACCGACGGATCGATGGGCGTGGTGCCGGCGATGCTCGCCGAGCGTCTCGGCGTCCCGCAGGTGACGCTGGCCTCGGTGGTGGAGTCCCAAGGCGACCAGGTCCGCATCAAGCGCGACGGCGACACCGCGACCGAGGTGATCGGCGCGACGATGCCGCTGGTGCTCTCGGTGACCGACCAGTCCGGCGAGGCGCGCTACCCGTCGTTCAAGGGGATCATGGCGGCCAAGAAGAAGCCGATGGAGACCTACTCGCTGGCCGACCTCGACGTTCAGGCCGACCAGGTCGGGCTGTCGGTGGCGTGGTCGGTGGTCGAGGACACCGAGGCCCGACCGCCGCGCACCGCCGGCGAGATCGTCAAGGACGAGGACGGCTCGGGCGCCAAGGCGCTGACCGACTTCCTCGCCTCCAAGAAGTTCATCTAGCGAAGTTCATCTGAGTCCGGCTGAGGAGCGACTGACTGATGTCTGAGGTTCTCGTTCTCGTCGACCACGCCGACGGCGCGGTCAAGAAGCCGACCTACGAGCTGCTCACCATCGCCCGGCGGCTCGGCGAGCCGTCCGCGGTCTTCATCGGCTCTCCGGACGGCGGCGCCCAGGCCGCCGAGGCGGCCGCCAAGTACGGCGCCGAGAAGGTCTACGTCGTCGACGACGCGGAGATCAAGGGCTTCCTGGTGGCCCCCAAGGCCGAGGCGCTGCAGCAGCTCGTCGACAAGACGTCTCCCGCTGCCGTGCTCATCTCCTCCACGCCCGAGGGCAAGGAGATCGCGGCCCGACTCGCGATCAAGACCGGATCCGGGCTGATCACCGACGCGGTCGACGTACAGGCCGGTGATGGAGCGCCGGTGACCACGCAGTCCGTGTTCGCCGGCAACTACACGGTCCAGGCGAAGGTCACCCAGGGCACGCCGATCATCACCGTCAAGCCCAACGCCGCCACTCCCGAGGAGGCCTCCGGGGCCGGCACGGTCGAGGAGTTCGCAGCCACCATCTCCGACGCCGCGAAGACCGCCAAGATCGTGGCGTCCCAGCCGCGCGAGAAGACCGGTCGCCCCGAGATGACCGAGGCCGCCATCGTGGTCTCCGGCGGGCGAGGCACGGGCGGCAACTTCGAGCCGATCGAGGGGCTGGCCGACGCGCTGGGCGCCGCCGTCGGCGCCTCGCGGGCCGCGGTCGACTCCGGCTGGGTGCCGCACTCCTACCAGGTCGGCCAGACCGGCAAGACGGTCTCGCCGCAGCTCTACGTCGCGGCCGGAATCTCCGGCGCCATCCAGCACCGCGCCGGCATGCAGACCTCCAAGACGATCGTGGCCATCAACAAGGACGACGAGGCCCCGATCTTCGAGCTGGTCGACTTCGGCGTCGTCGGCGACCTCCACTCGGTGCTGCCCGCCGCCACCGAGCAGATCAACCAGCGCAAGGGCTAGCCAAAAAAGAACGATCGTTCTATTCTGGTCGGGTGAGCAAGGGCGAGGCCACCAAGACGTCGATCCTCGACGAGGCGCTGCACGTCGCCTCGCGGGTCGGCTTCGAGGGACTGTCCATCGGCCAGCTCGCCGACCGGACCGAGATGAGCAAGAGCGGGCTGTTCGCCCACTTCCGCTCCAAGGAGCAGCTCCAGCTGCAGACCCTGGAGCACGCGGCGAGCCGCTTCACCGACGTCGTCGTCCGGCCGACGCTCAAGGCTCCGCGCGGCGAGCGACGCATCCGCGAGCTGTTCGAGCGATGGCTCGACTGGGAGACCGAGACCCTTGCCGGGGGGCTGTGTCTTCGCCTCGGCGTCGATCGAGTACGACGACCAGCCCGGTCCCATGCACGACGCGCTGGTCCGCCAGCAGCGTGACTGGACCGAGTTCCTCTCGACCGTCGCGGCACGGCCGTCTCCGAGGGGGAGTTCCGCTCCGACCTCGACACCCGGCAGTTCGCGTTCACGTTGCAGGCCCTGATGTTCGGCTACCGCCACGCGGGCCGGCTGCTCCACGACCCCGAGGCGCTCGGGCGCACCCGGACCGCCTTCGAGCAGCTGCTCGACTCGTCCCGCTAGACCCACCACCACCCGTCCAGGAGAGACCGATGTCCCGTCCACGAAATAGCACGATCGTTCGTTTCCAGCGCGAGGCTCGACGCGCGACGTTCCGCCTGGCCGACCTCGTCGCGCCCGGCCTGGCGGGGCGCATCGCCCGCGACCTGTGGTTCGCGGTCCCGCCCCGGATGGCCCCCGCCCGCCTGCCCGACGGCGGCGTGGCGTTCGAGGTGGAGTCGTTGGGGGCCGCCGTCCGGGGCCACGTCTGGGGCGCCGGCCCGGTGGTCTACCTCGTGCACGGCTGGGGTGGCCGAGGTTCCCAGCTGGCGTCGTTCGTCGAGCCCCTGCTGTCGCGAGGTTTCCGCGTGGTCATGTTCGACGCGCCTGCCCACGGCGACTCCGACCCCGGGCCAGCCGGCCCCGGACGCACGCACGGCGTGGAGTTCGGCAAGGCCCTGGACGCGGTCTTCGCGAGGTTCGGCCCGGCAGACGCCGTCGTGGCCCACTCGCTCGGCGCGATCTCGACGTACCTGACCCTGCGGTTCGGCTGGCTGTCCACCCGGCGCCTGGTGCTGCTCGCCCCGATGGTCGCCGCGGAGCCGCTCTTCGACCAGTTCCAGCGGTCGCTCGGCTTCGGCGCTCGGACGCGGAGGGCGTTCGACCGTGCAGCTGGAGGAGTTCGTCGGGATCCCGATGGCGGAGTTCGACGCGACGTACCAGGCCGATCGGGTCGACCCCGTGCCCACGCTGGTGGTGCATGACCGCGGCGACCGCCAGACGCCGTACGCCGACGCGGTCACGGCTCGTGGCCTCGCTGCCCGACGCCCGCTTGGTCACCACCGACGGGTTGGGGCACCGGCGGATCCTCAAGGACCGCGCCGTCGTCCGTGAGGTGGCCGCGTTCGTCGTCGGCGAAGAGCTGCGGGCCGGTGCTGCCTGAGGCGGCGGTGAGCCTGGCACCGTCCCGGCACTCGGAACGGTGCCAGGCTCACCGCTGGCCCGGGAAGCGCCGACCTACGCTGGGACGGTGAGCATCCAGCAGCAGGTGACCGAGGCCGCGACCCGGGCGCGAGCGGCGTCGCGCGTGCTGGCGCTCGCGAACCGCGCCGAGAAGGACGCCGCGCTGACGGCGATCGCGGACGCGCTCAGCACGCACGAGACAGTGATCCTGGCGGCCAACGCCGAGGACGTCGAGCGTGCCGAGGCCGACGGCACCGGTGCGGGCATCATCGACCGGCTCCGCCTCGACGGCGTGCGGATCGCCGCCATGGCCGACGGCCTGCGGCAGCTCGTCGCGCTGCCCGACCCGGTCGGTGAGGTGGTCCGCGGCGACACCCTGGCCAACGGGCTGGAGCTCCGGCAGCTGCGGGTGCCGTTCGGCGTGGTCGGGATGATCTACGAGGCCCGTCCCAACGTCACCGTGGACGCCGCCGGCATCTGCCTGAAGTCCGGCAACGCCGTGCTGCTGCGGGGCTCCTCGAGCGCCCGCAGCAGCAACGACGGCGCTGGTCGAACGTGATCAGCGGACGCGGTCGGAGTCTTCGGGCTGCCGGCCGACGTCGTGCAGCTGGTGCCCGGCGACACCCACGACAGTGTCAAGGCGCTGATGCGCGCCCGCGGCCTGGTCGACGTGCTGATCCCGCGCGGTGGCGCCGGACTGATCCGCTCGGTGGTCGAGGAGTCGACGGTCCCGGTGATCGAGACCGGCGTCGGCAACTGCCACGTCTACGTCGACCGCGCGGCCGACCTCGAGCAGGCCCTCGACATCGTCGTCAACAGCAAGACCCAGCGCACCAGCGTGTGCAACGCCGCCGAGTCGCTGCTCGTCCATGCCCAGGTCGCCGACACCTTCGTGCCGCAGGTCGTCAGGGCCCTTCAGGACGCCGGCGTGACCATCCACGGTGACCACGTCTTCGCCGCCTACGACGGCGTGGTGGCGGCCACCGACGACGACTGGGCCACCGAGTACCTCGACCTCGACATCGCCGCCGCCGTCGTCCCCGACCTCGACGCCGCGATCGACCACGTCGTGCGCTGGTCGAGCGGTCACACCGAGGCGATCGTGACGCGCGACCTTGGTGCGGCGCGGCGGTTCGCCGCCGAGGTGGACGCCGCCGCCGTAGTCATCAACGCGAGCACGCGCTTCACCGACGGCGGTGAGTTCGGGTTCGGCGCCGAGATCGGCATCAGCACCCAGAAGCTGCACGCCCGCGGACCCATGGGTCTGACCGAGATGACCTCCACCAAGTACGTCGTCACCGGCGACGGCCAGGTGCGGTGATCCTCCGCCCGGAAGCCCGGTAGAGTGCCCGCCATGTCGACGCTGCTGCTGGCCGCCGCGGAGGAGCACGAGACCTGGGGCGGGGTGAACCACTGGGTCATCGGCGGGTTGACGCTGCTCATCCTGCTGGTCGCGATGGGTGCCCTGATCGCCTTCGGCGGCGGACGAGAGCACAGCTGAGCACGCTCGCGACGCCCCCGACTTCGACCTCCGCCGGCCGACGGCGGGTCGGGGTGATGGGCGGCACCTTCGACCCCATCCACCACGGCCACCTCGTGGCCGCCTCCGAGGTGCAGGCGTGGTTCGACCTCGACGAGGTCGTCTTCGTGCCGACGGGCGCCCCGTGGCAGAAGTCCGACCGAGAGGTCTCGCCGCCCGAGCACCGCTACCTGATGACCGTGATCGCCACCGCGGCCAACCCGAGGTTCTGGGTCTCGCGCGTCGACATCGACCGCGACGGGCCGACGTACACCATCGACACGCTGCGGGACCTGAAGGCAGCCATCCCCGACGTCGAGCTCTACTTCATCACCGGCGCCGACGCGCTGGCCGACATCTTCACCTGGCGCGATGCCGAAGAGCTCTTCGAGCTGGCGAACTTCGTCGGCTGCACCCGCCCCGACTACACCATGGACCCCGAAACGCTCTCGGCCATCCCCGCCGAGCGTGTGACGATGGTGGAGATCCCGGCGCTGGCGATCAGCTCGACCGACTGCCGCGAGCGGAAGCGCAGGGGAGAACCCGTCTGGTACCTCGTACCGGACGGCGTCGTCCAGTACATCGCCAAGCACGACCTCTACTCAGGCCCCCACATCAGCAAGGAAGTCTCACCGTGACAGCCACCGACCGGGCGGTCGAGCTCGTCGTCACCGCCGCCCGTGCAGCCTCCGACAAGCTCGCCAGCCAGATCGTCGCCTTCGACGTCAGCGACCAGCTCGCCATCACCGATGCCTTCCTGATCGCCAGCGGCTCCAACGACCGACAGGTCAAGGCCATCGTCGACGAGGTCGAGGAGAAGCTCCGCGAGGTGGGCGCCAAGCCGCTGCGCCGCGAGGGCGAGCGCGACGGCCGCTGGGTGCTGATCGACTACGGCGAGATCGTCGTGCATGTCCAGCACGAGGAGGAGCGGCAGTTCTACGCCCTCGAGCGCCTCTGGCGCGACTGCCCGGCCATCGCGCTGCCGGCGGACGTCGTCTCTCCCAGCCGATGACCAGCCGGTGACACGCCGGCTCGTCCTGCTCCGCCACGGGCAGACCGCCTGGAACCTCGAGGAGCGGTCGCAAGGCCACGCCGACATCTCGCTCGACGAGACCGGCCACGCCCAGGCCGCCGCGGCCGCCCCTCACCTGGCCGCGCTGAAGCCCGCCCGCCTGTGGTCCAGCGATCTGGCTCGGGCCCGTGAGACCGCGGCGTACGTCGCCGACGCGGCCGGACTCGAGGTCGGGACCGACGCGCGGCTGCGCGAGTACGACGTGGGGGTGCGGTCCGGGCTGACGCGCGCAGAGTTCGCCGAACACCACCCGCGCGAGCACGCCGCCTGGCTGGCGCACGACGAGAGCCTGCTGGTCGAGGGCGAGGAGTCGTCCGCGCAGGTGCGCGCCCGCGTGCTGCCCGCCCTCACCGACTGTCTCCACGCGCTCGCAGCCGGGCAGACCGGGATCGTCGTCACCCACGGCGCCTGCCTCAAGGTCGGCCTGGCGGCACTCCTCGGCTGGCCGCACGAGATCTCGCGCACCTTGCGCGGCATGGACAACGGTGGCTGGACGGTGGTCGGCGAGCACGACGTCCAAGGCGGCCTCCGCCTGGTGTCCTACAACGAGACTGCCGCCGTCGGCCCGCACCCCGACCACGCCCGCGGGGGCGATTTCGCCGCGGACGAGGCCGTTGGCTAAGATTCCGCGAGTTGCCGACCCACACGGACGGCAACGGATCTGGGGCTGTGGCGCAGCTGGTAGCGCACCTGCATGGCATGCAGGGGGTCAGGGGTTCGAGTCCCCTCAGCTCCACGCAACGACACGCACCCCCGGCGAAAGCGCGAAGCGCTCTCGCCGGGGGTGCTGTCGTTGCGTGGACCGAGCCGAGTCGGCGCTTCTGATGCCCCCGGCCGAAGGCCGCCCCCCCGTCTGAAGCGCCGACTCGGCGATCGAGCCAGCAGGCGCGAGGGTCGAAACCTCCGTGAGCCAAAGGTGGTTTCGAGGCTCGTCGCTGGCGCTCCTCGCACCTCAACCACCGATCGGGTGGGTGCGCTGGCGCTCCTCGCACCTCAACCACCGATCGGGTGGCGTGGCGCTCCTCGCACCTCAACCACCGACTCCCGGCTACAGCGTGTGGATCAGGTCCGGGCGGACGACGCGCGCGAAGGCCTCGCTCGCCTCGTCGTGGGTGACGCCGTGGGCGTGCAGCAGTGGCTCGAGTGCGACAGAAGGGGTCCTGCTCGCCCCGGGCGAACTCCGGGAACCGCAGGAAGAAGGTCGGCACGTCGTGGGTGACCAGCGTGTGCACCAGGTCGTAGAACCTGCGGGCCAGCTGCTGCTCCTGCTTCTTGGCCGCGCCCGGGCGGCCGCCGCCGAGGATGCCGCCTGGATGCTTCAACGGATCCTGGCCGGCCTCAGCGGCACGCTTCGAGACCTGCCTGCGGCTCTCCGCGGCCTCCGCGAGCGAGCGAAGCGGCAGGATCGCCGCCCTGACCCGCAGGTCGCCGCGCTCGATGTAGTCGCCGATCTTGGGTCCGAACCACGGGGACTTGGCGACGTACGGCAGGCGCTCGCCGATCTCCAAGGTCCGGCTCAGGGAATGCTCGAGGCCGGCGTTCGAGATCGGGTCGACGCGGCCTAGGGCCTCTTCGACGGTGAAGCCCGTGTCGAAGCCCATCACGGTGAACCACTGGACCAGCAGGGTGGTTCCGGCCCGGCCCGTGCCGCCGATCAGGACATGGCCGTCGGCAGCGGACGTCCGGTCCGAGGTCGCCATGGGCACATCCAAGCACCCTGGCGGTGTGGATCGTCCGGCGATGTCAGCCCGCCGTACGGTGCAGGGGTTGCGGCGGCTGGGATGATCCCTGCGAAGGCAGGGGGACTGATGGGCAACGACTCCGGCGGGCGCGTACGCACGCTGCGCACGGCGCACGGGATCTCGCAGGCCGACCTGGCCGCGTCCGTCGGCGTGTCGAAGAGCTACCTCTCCCACATCGAGGCCGGCCGTCGGCCGATCAGTGCGGCCTTGGCCCAACGGCTGGCCCAGTCCCTGGGCATCGACCTGGAGCAGCTCACGACCGGCACTCCGGCCGACGCCCACGAGGACCTCAGGCTCAAGCTGGCCTTCGCCGAGCTGTCGCTGCGCAACGGCGACCGGGAGCTCGCGTCCCGGGAGTTCGCAGCGGCTCTCGAGCGAGCACGCAAGCTGCCCATGAACCGCTTCGTCGACGAGGCGACCTGGGGCCTGGCCCGGTCGCAGGAGGCGACTGGTGAGCTCGAGGACGCGATCCTCTCCTACGAGGCCTTGCTCGCACGTCCTGAGCTGAGCCCGGCCGTTCCTCGCGTCAGGGTGTCGATCGACCTGATCCTCGCCTGCTGCGAGTGCGGCGACGTCGCCCGCGCCGTCGACATCGGCGAGCAGGCGTTGGCCGCGCTGGCCGATCTGGAGCCTCCGCCCGACGTCAGCCTCCGGGTGGAGCTCATCGGGACCCTGGCGGGCTGCTACCTGGAGCGCGGCGACCTCACGCGCGCCCAGCTGCTCACCGACCGTGCCCTGAGGTTGTCCAACCAGGACGGCGCACCACGGGCGCGAGCAGCCGCGGCTTGGAACGCCGCGGTCATCGCCAACGGGCGCCACGACTCCATCGGTGCGCGCGAGCACGCCGACCGTGCGCTCGCCCTCTACTCCGAGATCGACAACGCGCGCAACGTCGCGCTGCTGCGCGTCGTGTCGGCGGCGCTGCGGCTGCGACAGCCTGAGCCCGACGGGCACGCCGCCCTGCGCGACCTCGAGCGAGCCATGGGCGACCTCCACGAGGCCGGCTCCCGCGTCGACTTCGGCTACGCGCACACCCTGCAGGCGAAGGCCTACTTGGTCATCGGTGACCTCCCACGTGCGGAGGAGGCCGGACGGCGGGCCCTCGACGACCTCTCGGCAGGCGATCGGCTGCAGACCGGCTGGGCGATGCTGGGTCTTGGACGCGTGGCCGCCGCACGTGGAGACGTCGACCGGGCCATCGAGCTGTTCACCGGGGCGGCGACCGCGCTGGAGGAGACCGGTGCCTCCGCCCGTCAAGCCGGTACGGCGTGGCGTGAGCTCGGCGAGGCCTGCCTGGAGCTGGGGCGCCAGGAGGAGGGCATCGAGGCGCTGCGACGGGCCAGCGACCTCGCCGGCGCGACGTACAACCCGATCGGCCGTGCGTCTGTGGCGACGACCTCGCAGTCCACCGGCCCGCTGACCAGGCAAAATTCGGTCGGGTCGCGCGACTTCGGCACCCGCCAAAGGCGGTAGGGTCAACGTGTTGACTGGGGGGTGACCGGCGCCCGTCGGCGAGCTTCGAGGGAAAGGTCGCCGAAACCGCGGGTGACGGGCCCGCGGTCCGGACCTCGGCGCACGGGGGCTGATGTCTGGACCGCGGGCTGACGGGACTCCCGGTCCGGGGTCTACCTTGCCCGCATGAGGCGCGCGCCCCACGAGAACGTGGCCACCGTTCTCGTCGATCCCGAAGGGCTCGAAGACCTCGAGCTCGCGCTGATGGTGCGCGACATGCGCGTCTGGCCGATCCGCACCGCCCCCAACTGCATCGACGGGCCACGCACGGAGTTCCAGGTACGCCGACGGCTTGTGGAGGCCCAGCGCGGCGCCTGGGACTGCGCGAGCCAGTGGGCGGCGGTCTGGATCGCCTTCGGCCCGTCGTGGCGCACCGGCGACGAGCCGCTCCCCTGGGCAGCCCACCGCTCGCTGTGGCAGGTGCTCGACGCGCACGGCGACCGGGTGCGGTTCCACCGTCGCCTCGGCGGGGTCACGCCGCTGCTGGTCCAGGAGGACGTCGCCCGCTGACGGGTCATCCCAGGGGGCTCTGTGGGCCGAAAGATCCGAACCCCCGGCAGATGCTCTGCCGGGGGTTCGTGCGCTGGCCGCCGTGGTGCGCGGTCAGGGTCCTGGGGACGGCCCCGTTGGGCCTGTCACTGGTCAGATGCGCGGAAGGGCGAATGGGTTCAGTGGCTCGCCGAACTTTTTGGAACTGGTGGGTGCCTCACCAGTTGGGCGTGGATCCGGACACGTTCGCGGGCAGTGGCGTGCCGAGCGGGTGGTAGACGTACGCCACCCCGCCCGTCGACTCCTGCCAGACCTTCTCGAAGTTCTCGCGGGTGTAGATGCTGCG
The DNA here is from genome assembly GCA_963814935.1 of uncultured Actinomycetota bacterium. Lineage (GTDB taxonomy): Bacteria > Actinomycetota > Actinomycetes > Propionibacteriales > Nocardioidaceae > Nocardioides. The sequence goes on from CAWFEZ010000015.1 coordinate 100,100, forward strand.
CACGTTGTCGTTGGAGTTGGCCGCCGGGTCGTTGAGGATCGGGTCGCCGTCAGCGGTGAAGCCGATGATCACGAGCAGGTGACCGTTCGTCTCGTACCCCGCCTCGGGCATGTCGCCGAGCTTCCACGAGAGCGACACGACGACGGGGATGCCGGCCGCGACGAAGAGCTCGACCTCGGCCAGCGACCGCAACCGGGTCACGAAGGCGTCCAGTCCGTAGGTGTGGGCGTACGCCGCGTTGAACGGCCAGTTTCCCGCTCCGTCGTAGGCGAAGTCCCAGACGTGGAGAGCGGCATGGTCGACCTGCGGGTCGGCGTACGGGATGTCGGCCAGCTCGTCCTCGCTCGGGGAGGCACCGAAGAACCCCATCACCATCGCGCTCGACGTCGGCGAGCACCACACCTCGCCGCCTCCACCGAACTCCGGGTACTCGCCCGTGTGGATGTTCTGGGCGTACGGCGGGACGGCGAGCTCGACCTGGTGCCCGGTGAACTGGCTGGTCGCCTTGTGCTTGTCCGGGTACGCCGCGCTGGACATCGTCGTGACAGCGTCGAGGCGTGGGCTCGTCGTGGTGCCAGCAGGGCGCAGCAGGCCCACGCGGGTCTGGAAGGCGACGGGCTTGCGCTTCTTGCGGCTGGCGAAGGTGTCGGTGAGGACGGTCCCGTCGGTGTCGCCCTGCCCGTTGAGGGACGTGCGGTGGATGTCGCCGGCGGCGTAGTCCATGCCCGAGGTCCAGCGGCCCAGGACGTACCACTTCGACCACGTGCCGTCGGGGTAGCGACCGCGGAACGAGGTCTCGACCCAGGTGCCCGTCGGGGTGACGGCGTTCCAGGACGAGATGGCCTGGTCGATGGGGTAGCTGACGTCCACGACCGGAGAGGTCCAGGTGCCGACGTCGTAGGAGCGCGCCGTGCCGTTGCCGAACGGGTCGGTGTAGGTGGTCGAGGCAAGGGAGACGGTGCCGTCGAGGACGAGCGAGCCGCCGTCGACCGTCACGCCGTCACGCGACCCCACCTGGAAGTCCGCGTCGGAGGTCCAGCGCGTCAGCGTGATCCCGGTGGGGGCAGCCGTCTTGGCGGCCACGGCCGGTGGTGCGGCGGTCAGGAAGAGCGGCGTGGCGGTCAGGCACGCCGCCAGGAGAACGGAGAAACGATTCGGCATGGAGGGCTCCCGAGTGGACGACTTCGCTCGATCCTCGCCCACGACCGGAGATTCTGGAACCCCCGGTGAGAGCTCACCCGAGGAGGCCGGTAGCCGTCAGTCGCTCCCACAGTGCGTCGCGCTGCTCGTCGAGGAAGGTGCCGGTGACGTGGTCGGGGTCCTTCCAGACGACGGTGCCGTCGATGACCGGGCGGCAGATGGGGGCGTCCGGGCACAGCACCGGATTGAGGTCCACGGCCGCCCGGTCGGGCTCGGCGGCGGCGATGGCGTCGAGGATGCCGTCGGTGAAGGGCTTCTCGAGCGGTGCGATGACGGCGCAGTCACCGAGGCGCGACGCCCGGGCCAGGCAGTCCAGGGGGTCGGCGCCGTTGCGCCGGTAGCCGTTGGTCCCGAGCAGCGCCTTGACCATCACCAGCCGCGCGCCCGCGTCGTCGATGTCGTCGGCGGTCTCGCTCGCCGTACGCAGGTGCAGCTGCGCCAGGGTCTCGCCCGCGGGCCGATCGGGGTCGGCGAGGCGTTCCTGCCACACCGGTTCGCCTCGCGACAGGCTGACCGCCACCACGACGTCGACGTCGAGGGCGGGCAGCACGTCGTTGTAGAAGGTGTCCAGCTCGGCCGAGCATCCCGGCACCAGGCCGGCCTGCCACCCGCAGCCGCGCACGACGTTGGTCATGAAGGTGAGGTCGTGCTCGCGCGCCAGCGACTCGAACGCCGTCACGAACATCGCCGCCTGGCTGTCACCGACGAGCAGCACGCGAGGGCCGTCGCCGGTGACCCGCACGCACGCCTCGAGGTCGTCCGTTGTGCACGGCGGGCCGGCGTCCGGTACGTCGGCAAGTGCGTCCACGAGGTCGAGTCCGGGCGGCACAGGGTCCTCTGCCCACGCCGCCTGCTCGGCGAGGCCCGAAAGGTCGCCGGCCTCGGGGTTGGCCACTGCCGGGCGCACGGTGGAGTGCAGGATCGGCGGCAGGACCAGCGTGGCCGCGAGGACGCTGGCGCCGAGGCCGGCCACGACGACGGGCCAGCGGGACCGGTCGAGGAGCTTGGTGCGGCGGATCGGGCCGCTCGAAGATCTCGTAGGAGAGTGCCGCAAGCCCGGTGGCGACCGGCGCGGCGAGCGCGAGGAGCACGAGGGGGCCGACGTCGAAGAGCTGCCGGAGGATCAAGATGATCGGCCAGTGCCACAGGTAGGTGCCGTAGGACACCTGGCCGAGGTAGCGCGGCACGCGCAGAGCCAGCACGCGTGCCGCCTCGCCGGTCGGGGCGGCGAACAGGCCGGCGATCACCGCCAGTGACGCGACCGTCGCGAGCAGACCGCTGGTCGAGGCCGTGACGTCGACCACCGCCGATCCGACGACGACCACGCCTGCCAGGCCCACCACGGAGAGGACCCGGCCGAGGCCGCTGGGGATCGTCACCAGGCGCGTGATCGAGGCCAGTAGCACCCCGGCAGCCAGCTGGTAGACCCGCGTCCCAGTCGCGTAGTAGGCGTAGGTCGGGTCGCTCGCGGCGTGCCACACCTGGAGGGCCACCGAGCCGGCGACGACCGCGGCGAGCACGAGCAGCACGACCACCGCGTGCCGCCGCAGCCGGAGGAGCAGGAGCAGGGCGAGTGGGAGGACGACGTAGAACTGCTCCTCGATCGACAGCGACCAGTAGTGCAGGAACGGGCTCGCGCTCGCCTCGTCGGCCGCGAAGTAGTCGCGGGAGTCGGCGATGAACTGCCAGTTGGACAGGTAGACCAGCGCCGCCTGGCCGTCGCGGAGCATCCCCGCGCGCTGCGGGGCGCTCGCCACGAGCAGCTGGAGAGCCGCTGTCGCCACGATGACCACGACCGCGGCCGGGAGGAGGCGTCGCACCCGCCGGGCGTAGAACCAGCCCAGCCGGAACGACCCGTGCTTGTCGACCTCTGCCCAGATCACGTGCGAGACCAGGAAGCCGGACAGCACGAAGAAGAGGTCCACGCCGACGAACCCGCCGTCGAACGGCCCGACCCCGCAGTGGAACAGCACGACCAGGTAGACCGCCACGGACCTGAGGCCGTCCAGCTCGGGACGGTAGGTCCATCGGTCAGCCACGTCGGAAGGCTAGAGGGGGCGCCGCTGCTGGTGGTCCAGGAGGTTGCGCCGCGGGGGACCCGGCTCGTTGGTCGAGCGATTTCGACCACCCACCGTCACGAGGCCCGGTGAGAGGTCGTCGACCCGTTGCGGGGTCTCGTGACAGGCCTTCGGCCTTCCTCGACCAACGTGCGTCAGCTGATGGTGATGCCGCCGTCGACCGCGATCGTCTGGCCGGTGACGTAGCCGGCGGCGGGGGAGACCAGCCAGACCAGCGTGGCCGCCAGCTCCGTGGGGTCGCCCAGTCGGCCCGACGGGCACCCGCATCATCGCGAGGTCGAGGTAGCCGTCGGGGTAGTGGTCGGTCATCTCGCTGGCGAAGAACCCCGGCGCGAGCGCGTTGACGCGGATGCCTTTGCGGCCGGTCCACTGCTGGGCGAGGTCGCGGGTGAGCCCGATGATGCCGGCCTTGGAGGCGGAGTACGCCGCCTGGGGGAGGCCACCGGTGGTCAGGCCGAGGACCGAGGAGATGTTGACGATGCTCGACCCGGGCTCCATCACCCGGCCACAGGCCTGGGCCATCCAGTAGCTGCCGTTGAGGTTGACGTCGATGACCTGGCGGAACTGCTCGGGGGTCTCGCGAGTCGCCGGGACGGCAGTGCCGATGCCGGCGTTGTTGACCAGCACGTCGACCCGGCCGAGCTCGGCCATCGCCGCCTCGACCAGAGCCGTGCAGGACTCGGGGTCGCTGACGTCGGTCGTCACGGTCAGCGCACGGCGTCCCGTGGCCCGCACCTGCTCGGCGGTCTGCTCCAACATCTCCGTGCGCCTGGCGCCCAGGGCCACGTCGGCGCCGGCCTCGGCCAGGGCCTGCGCGAAGGCCACGCCGAGCCCGCTGGACGCGCCGGTCACCACCGCGACCTTGCCGTCGAGCCGGAACAGGTCGGTGATCGTCATGGCCCGCAGCCTAGACACGGCGAGCGGAGCCGGGCACTGCTGTGACTCCCGGGACCACTGGTGCTTGTGACCAGCAGAAATAGCCAAAAGGAGGATAGGGGGGTGGCCTGGCTCACCCGTAGTCTTGACACATGACCAGCACCCCCATGCGGTCCCAGAGCGGTCGGCAGACCAGCCGGGAGGAGCGCGTCGAAGAGCGCCGCACCCAGCTGGCGCAGTCTGCGCTGGCCACGCTCGGGGAGCTGGGCTACGCGAAGACCTCGTTGCGCGAGATCGCCCAGAACTCCGAGTTCACCCACGGCGTCGTCCACTACTACTTCGCCGACAAGGTCGAGCTGATCACGACGTGCGTGCGGCTCTACAAGACCCAGTGCGTCAACCGCTTCGACGAGATCGTGGTGTCGTCGCAGGGCGCGGACGAGCTGCTCGACAGGTTCGCGGACAAGCTGGTCGAGACCATGACGACCGAGGCCCCGCTGCACCGTCTCTGGTACGACCTGCGCACCCAGAGCCTGTTCGAGGACTCCTTCCGCGACGACGTCCTCGAGATCGACCGGACCCTGCAGGACATGATCTGGCGGGTCGTCGCCCGCTACGCCGAGCTGTCCGGGGTGACTCCGCTGCTCGACCCGCAGGCGACGTACGCCATGTTCGACGGGCTCTTCGAGAAGGCCCTGCTGGGCTACCTGTCCGGCGACGCACAGGCCGCGTCGTTGCTCGCGGAGCGGGTGCACTGGCTGCTTCCGCAGATCTGCCCGGCCGCATCCCACCCGGCCGCCTGAGGTATCCACATCGCACCCGCTCGCCGCGGCGGGTAACCTGACCCCATGACGTACCGGTCGCTCCTTCTTGGACAGCCGCGCTGATCGCTCGCTGATCGCGCGGCTACCCCTCCGTGTGAGGGGTTTTTTCATGTCCCCATGAATGTCTGAGCCCAGGAGACGAGGAGAGACCGATGACGACCCAGGACCAGAGCATTGAGAGAGTGACCCCCATGACCGAGGTGGGCCAGCGAGATGGCGAGGGCCAGGAGGCCGCGACGTACGACGTCGCAGCGGTGGAGGAGAAGTGGCAGCGGGTGTGGGCCGAGCTGGACCCGTTCCGGGCCCACGACGCCCCGGTCATCGAGGGCACGCGCGAGAAGCGCTACGCGCTGACGATGTTCCCCTACCCGAGCGGCGACCTGCACATGGGTCACGCCGAGGTCTTCGCGCTGCACGACGTGGTCGCGCGCTACTGGTGGCTGAAGGGCTACGAGGTGCTGAACCCGATGGGGTTCGACTCCTTCGGACTGAACGCCGAGAACGCCGCGATCCGCGACAACGAGCACCCCGCGACGTTCACCTACGCCAACATCGCCATCTCGACGGAGTCCTGCAAGAAGTTCGGCACCAGCTTCGACTGGAGCCGCACCCTGAACACCTCCGACCCCGACTACTACCGCTGGACCCAGTGGCTGTTCCTGCGGTTCCGCGAGCGAGGGCTGGCCTACCGCAAGGAGAGCCCGGTCAACTGGTGCCCGGTCGACCAGACCGTGCTGGCCAACGAGCAGGTCATCGACGGTCACTGCGAGCGCTGCGGCGCCGAGGTGACCAAGCGCGAGCTGACGCAGTGGTACTTCAAGATCACCGACTACGCCCAGGAGCTGCTGGACAACCTGGACGACCTGGAGTCCACCTGGCCCGACCGCGTCATCACCGCCCAGCGCAACTGGATCGGCCGCTCCGAGGGCGCCCACGTTCGGTTCCCGCTGGTCCCTCTGAGAGTGGGCACCGACCGCCACCGGCGTTGGTGAGCCCAGCGATCTGAACGTCTACACCACTCGGCCGGACACCTTGTTCGGCGCGACGTTCATGGTGGTGGCGGCCGACGCCCAGCTGGCCCGTGAGCTGGTCACCGACGACATGCGGCCGGCGTACGAGGAGTACCTGGAGCAGGTCCGCAAAGACTCCGACATCGAGCGGATGTCCACCGAGCGCGAGAAGACGGGCGTCTTCCTGGGCCGCTACGCCGTCAACCCCGTCAACGGGCAGCAGCATCCCCATCTGGGCGGCCGACTACGTGCTGGCCGACTACGGCACCGGCGCCATCATGGCCGTGCCCGGCCAGGACCAGCGTGACTGGGACTTCGCCGAGCGGTTCGACCTGCCGATCATCCGCACCGTGCGCACGCCCGACGACTGGGAGGGCGACGCGTACGTCGGCCAGGGCGAGGCGATCAACTCCGCCAACGACGAGATCTCCCTGAACGGGATGGGCATCGCCGAGGCCAAGTCGGCCATCATCGGCTGGCTGGAGCAGCAGGGCGCCGGCAAGGGCGCGGTGAACTTCCGGCTGCGCGACTGGCTGCTGTCGCGGCAGCGCTACTGGGGCGCCCCCATCCCGATCGTGCACTGCCCGTCCTGTGGCGAGGTGCCCGTGCCCGACGACCAGCTGCCCGTCGTGCTGCCGGAGCTGCGCGGCGCCGACCTGACCCCCAAGGGCGTCTCGCCGTTGGCCGCCGCGCGCGACTGGATCGAGGTCCCGTGCCCGAGCTGTGGCGGTCCCGCGGAGCGTGACTCGGACACGATGGACACGTTCGTGGACTCCTCGTGGTACTTCCTGCGCTACTGCTCGCCGCACGAGGAGGACCGCCCGTTCGACACCGACCTGGTCAACGCGTGGGGTCCGTGCGACGTCTACATCGGCGGGGTGGAGCACGCGGTGCTGCACCTGCTGTACGCCCGTTTCTTCACCATGGTCCTCAACGACATGGGCCAGGTGGGCTTCCGCGAGCCGTTCTCGGCCCAGCTGAACCAGGGCACGGTCATCAACCAAGGCGCCAAGATGTCGAAGTCCAAGGGCAACGGCGTCCGATTGGGGGACCAACTATCGGCTTTCGGTGTGGACTCCGTGCGCCTGACCCTGATCTTCGCGGGACCGCCCGAGGACGACATCGACTGGGCCGACATGTCGCCGGCCGGGTCCCTGAGGTTCCTGCAACGCGCCTGGAGGCTGAGCGGTGACGTGACGTCGGCGCCGGGCACGGACCCGACGACGGGAGACGTCTCGCTGCGGCGGGTGACGGCGCGCACGGTGCACGACGCCGCCGAGCTGGTCGAGGGATTCAAGTTCAACGTGATGGTCGCCCGCGTCATGGAGCTGGTCAACGCGACCCGCAAGGCCATCGACTCCGGCGTCGGCCCGGCCGACCCGGCCGTGCGCGAGGCAGCAGAGGCGGTGACCGTCCTGCTGTCCCTGGTGGCGCCGTACGTCGCCGAGGAGATGTGGGAGCGGCTGGGCCACCAGCCGACCGTCGCCCGCACGTCGTGGCCGGCCGTCGACGAGGCGCTGCTGGTCGAGGACACGGTGACCTGCGTCGTCCAGGTCCGTGGCAAGGTGCGCGCGAGGCTGGAGGTGGCGCCCGACATCTCCGACGCGGACCTGGAGGCGCTGGCGCTGGCCGACGCCGACGTCGTCCGAGCCGTCGACGGGGCAGAGGTCCGCAAGGTGATCGTGCGCGCGCCGAAGCTGGTCAACGTCGTCGTCTGAGCCTGAGGTCTGGGTAACCTCGGCGCCATGCCGGGCTCCGGGTCGATCGCCGTCGTCACCGACTCGACGGCCTGCCTGCCCGCGCGGGTGGTCGCCGAGCGCGGCATCGTGGTCGTGCCGTTGCAGGTCGTGATCGGCGCGCAGGTGTACGACGAGGTGCTCGAGGAGGGCGCCACCAACGAGGGGCGGGGCCACCCCGGCGATGGTCGCCGAGGCGCTCAAGGAGTTCCGGCCGGTCAGCACCTCACGGCCGACGCCGAGCGCCCTGCTGGAGGTCTACGAGCGCGCCGCCGCCGAGGGTGCCACCGAGATCGTCTCGATCCACCTGTCCGGGGAGATGAGCGGCACGTTCGAGTCGGCCCAGCTGGCCGCGAAGGACTCGACCGTTCCGGTGCACCCCGTCGACAGCCGGCAGGTGGGAGTCGCCACCGGCTACGCCGCGCTGTCGGCGGCCGACGTCCTCGATCGCGGCGGGTCGGCGCTCGAGGCGGTGGCCGCCGCCCGCGACCGCGCCGCGCGGGCGACGTCCCTGTTCTACGTCGACACCCTGGAGTACCTGCGGCGCGGCGGCCGGATCGGCGCGGCCGCCGCGATCTTCGGGGGCGCGCTGTCGGTCAAGCCGCTGCTCACGATCACCGACGGCAAGGTCGCCAACCTCGAGAAGGTGCGCACCGCCGGCAAGGCGCTGAACCGACTGGAGGCACTGGTGCTGGAAGCGGCCGGTGACCGCCAGGTCGACGTGTGCGTCGCCCACCTGGCCAGCCACTCCCGGGCCGAGCAGCTGGCCGAGCGGCTGGCCGAGGAGCTGGCCGGCAACCTGGGCGGTCGCGAGGTCTGGTGCACCGAGCTCGGTGCGGTGCTCGGCGCCCACGTCGGGCCCGGCATGGTCGCGGTCTGCGTCGCGCCCTGCTGATCGATTGTGATTTGCCCCTCCGCTGAGCTTCGGGGCGTGTCCGAGCGCGCTGCGGCGCCCCGTCTTCCCTCGTCGCTGGCTCGCTGCGCTCGCCTCGCTCCTCAGTCCAGACGGGGCGGCGCGCTCGGACGAGATGGTTCCCCGGGCGGTTGTCCACAGGCTCGCCGAGGCCGGTGGCGGGCGGCCGTCGCGGCTGCCTAGCGTCGCGGCATGGCTGGGCGAGCGGGGAGACGCAGTGCTCACGAGGAGACCGTCGCACGCCGGCTCGAGCTGTTGGGGGCCGAGCTCGCCGCGGCCCGGGGTGGGTCGACCCCGGGCGACGACTCCACGCACACGCGGATCCGGGCGCTGCGGGAGCCCCTCGCCGTCAGCGTTCCCCCGGTCCGGGCCGCGGTCCCCACGCCGGGCCGCCACGCCGCACGCGGGCGGCTGACGCTGGGTCCCTTCCAGCTGATGGTGGTCGCGGTCGTGGTCCTCGCCGGACTCGGTCTCGGGGCCTGGTGGCTGCTGGGCGGCGGCCCGGCCGAGGTCGCGGCACCGCCACCCCGTCCGGCGGCCGACCTGGTGTCCATGTCCGGCAGCCCCACCCCGTCGGGTTCTGCCGGTCCCGGCGGCGGGTCCGTGACGGTCGACGTCGCCGGCAAGGTACGCCGACCCGGCATCGCCGTGCTCGAGACCGGCTCGCGCGTGGTCGACGCCCTGGAGGCGGCCGGTGGAGCGCGTGACGGGGTCGACCTCACCGACCTCAACCTGGCCCGGGTGCTCGTCGACGGCGAGCAGATCCTGGTCGGTGTCGCGCCGCCGGCCGGCGTGGCCGCGACGATGACTGGGGCGACCTCGCCGGTGGCCGGCCTGGTCAACATCAACACCGCAGACCAGGTGGCGCTCGAGTCGCTGCCCGACGTCGGCCCGGTCACCGCCCAGGCCATCTTGGCCTGGCGCAGCGAGCACGGCGCGTTCACCTCGGTCGACCAGCTCCTCGACGTCGACGGCATCGGCGAGGCCACCTTGGCCAAGCTCGCGCCCTACGTGACGCTGTGATGAGCCGCCTGCCGTCCGTCGCTTCCGGGCCCGACCTCCGGCTGCCCGTGCTCGGCCTCGCCGCGTGGGCGGGTGCGCTCCTGGCGCGCTGGGAGCCGGCGACATCCGACTGGACCCTGTCCTTCCTGGGCGTCGTGTCAGCGCTGCTGCTCGTCTCTGCCGTACGCCGGCCCGCGCGCCGGCGCGCCCTGCTCACCGGCCTGGCGGTGGTCGTCGTCGGGGGAGGGGTCGGCGTGGTGGCCGTCGCGCGGGCGAAGGCAGTGCGCGACGGTCCGGTCGCAGAGTCTTGCGCGCGAACGTGCCCTCGTCACCCTGACCGGCACCGTCACGAGCGACCCGAGGCTGGTCCCCGGAGCGTTCGGGGAGCAAGTGCTGGTCAAGGTTGCCGTGGGGCGCCACCAACCCGTGCTCGTCTTCGGCGACGACGAGTGGCAGCGGGTGGCGATGCGCGAGCGGGTGCGCTTCACGGGCCGGCTCGCTCCCGCCGACGACCGCGCCGTCGCGGCGCTCGTGACGCCGCGCGGGCCGCCCGTGCGGATCGCGAGGCCGGGGCCGGCCTGGCGAGCCACCGACGCGTTGCGAGCCTCGATCCGCGCGGCCGTGGCCCATCGTCCGGAGGCCCAGGCCGCCTTGGTGCCGGCCCTGGTCGACGGCGACGACGCCGGGATGTCGCGTGAGCTGACCGAGGACTTCCGGGCAACCGGCCTGACCCACCTCACGGCCGTGTCCGGCACCAACCTGACGCTGGTCGTCGGCTTCCTCCTGGTGGTCGCTCGCTGCAGCGGCGTCCGGGGTCGCTGGCTCGGCCTCGTCGGGGCCGCAGGGATCATCGGTTTCGTGCTGCTGGCACGCACCGAGCCGAGCGTGGTGCGCGCCGCCGCGATGGGCACCGTGGCGCTGATGGGCCTCGGGCGCGGTGGCTGGCACCGGGGCCTCCGCGGCCTCGGTGCTGCCGTCGTGGGGTTGCTGCTCCTCGACCCGGGACTCGCCGCTACGGCGGGGTTCGCGCTGTCCGTGCTGGCGACGGCCGGGATCCTGCTGGTCGCCCCGTCGTGGCGTGACGCCCTGGCCGGGTGGCTGCCTCGCTGGCTCGCGGAGGCGGTCGCTGTGCCGGCGGCGGCCCAGCTGGCGTGCACGCCGTTGGTGGCGGCGATCTCCGGGCAGGTCAGCCTGGTCGCGGTCGTCGCCAACCTCCTGGTGGCCCCGGTCGTCGGTCCGGCAACCGTGCTCGGGCTGCTCGGCGGGGTGGTCGCCCTGGTCTCCGGGCCGATCGGCCGGCTGCTCGGCACGCTCGCGGGCTGGTGCGTCGGGTGGATCGTGACCGTCGCCGAGCGCGGCGCCGCCCTGCCCGGGGCGGCGCTCGACTGGCCGGTGACCGCGTGGTCGCTGGTGCTCCTCACGGTGGTCACCATCGCGGTGATGGCGGCCGGCCCGGTCGTGCTGCGGCACCGGACCTCCGGCGCCGTCGCGTGTCTGCTGCTGCTCGTCGTTCCCCTGGCCGGTCCTCCGACGCCGGGCTGGTCGCCGACCGGGTGGGTCTTCGCGGCGTGCGACGTCGGCCAGGGCGACGCGCTGGTCCTGCGTGCCGGGCCGGACAGCGCCGTGGTCATCGACGCCGGCCCCGATCCCCGTGCGGTCGACGGCTGCCTGCGCCGGCTGGGCGTCGACCGCGTGCCGCTGCTGGTGATCACGCACTTCCACGCCGACCATGTCGACGGCGTCAGGGGAGTGTTCCGTGGGCGCACGGTCTCCGAGGTGGAGGTCACCCGGCTGGCCGACCCGCCAGGAGGCGTGGCGTTGCTCGACGCCGCGACCGCCGATGCCGGTCTCGCAGCCGGAGTGGCGCCGTACGGCGAGACGCGGACGATCGGCGACGTCACTCTCCAGGTGCTCTGGCCGAGACCCGACTCGCGCACGCGGGGTCCTGGCGACGGAAGCACGGCCAACGACGCGAGCGTCGTCCTGCTGGCCGAGGTGGCCGGTGTCCGACTGCTGCTCACGGGAGACGTAGAGCCCGCCGGTCAGGCCGCGCTGGCGCGCGCCCTGCCCGGTCTGCGGGTCGATGTGCTGAAGGTGCCCCACCACGGCAGCCGCCACCAGGACTACGGGTGGCTCGACTCGCTGGGGGCTCGCTTCGCGGTCGTCTCGGTGGGTGCCGACAACGACTATGGCCACCCGGCAGCGGAGGTGCTCGAGGCGATGAGCTCACGCGGCACCGAGGTGCTGCGCACCGACCTCGACGGCGACGTCGTGATCGCCGTCCGCGACGGGCGGCTCGTCGCCGTGACTCGCCGGTGATCGTGTCGGTCGCCTGTGGCAGGCTGACAGACGATGAACGCACGAGCGCGTGGCCCCCGGCCCGAGGACGTTCTGGGCCGGGTGACCCTGGTGACCGGCAAGGAGGAGTTCCTCAACGAGCGCACCGTCGTCGCGGTCCGCGACGCCGTGCGCCGCCACGACGGTGACGCCGAGATCTCCGAGACCGAGGCGGCCGGCCTGACCCTGGCAGAGCTCGGCGAGATGTCGGCTGCCTCGCTGTTCTCGAGCACCCGCTGCGTGGTGGTGCGGTCACTGGAGAACCTGCCCGACGAGTCGGTCGACGGGCTGCTCGACTACGCCGCCGCGCCGGTCGACGACATCGCCCTGGTGCTCGTGCACGGGGGCGGGCCGAAGGGTTCGGGCGTGCTCACCAAGCTGCGCAAGCTGCCGGGGGTGACCGAGGTCAAGTCCGAGGAGCTGCGTGCCTCCGACTTCCCGGGCTTCGTCGCCGAGGAGGTCCGCCGCCACGGCGCCGCCATCGACAAGGACGCCGCGATCTTCCTGGTCTCAGCAGTCGGTCAGGACCTCCGCTCGCTCGCGGCCGCAGCCGACCAGCTGACCAACGACTTCCCCGACGAGTCGCTGACGGTCGAGAAGGTGCGCAAGTACTTCGGCGGCCGTGCCGAGGCCAAGTCGTTCGCGGTCGCGGACGCAGCCTTCTGGGGGCGGCGGCGAGTCGCCCTCGAGGAGCTGCGCTGGGCCATCGACGGCGGCACTCCGCCGGTTCTGGTCACCTCCGCGTTCGCCGGCTCCGCCCGCGGGCTGGCGCGCTACAAGTCGGCGCCGCGGGGCATGCGCGAGGCCGACCTGGCGCGCGAGGTCGGCGTACCCCCCTGGAAGCTGCGCACGATCCGCGACCAGTCGCGCGGCTGGTCAGACCGCGCCATCGCCCAGGCGGTGCGAGCCACGGCCCGGGCCGACGCCGACATCAAGGGCGCGGCCAGCGACGCGGCCTACACCCTCGAGCGCCTGGTGCTGACCATCACCGGTCTGCGCGACCCGTCGACCTCTGACTGAGGCCACCCCGGCCCCAGACGCGACAGACCCGCCCGGATCAGCGGGCGGGTCTGTGAGAAGCGTCGGTCAGAGAGACGCGGCCTTCTTGGCGATGGCCGACTTGCGGTTGGCGGCCTGGTTCTTGTGGATGACGCCCTTGGAGACGGCCTTGTCGAGCTTGCGGCCGGCGTTGCGGGCCAGCTCGACGGCCTGGTCCTTCTCGCCGGACTCGGCGGCCTCGCGGAACTTGCGCACCGCGGTCTTCAGGTCGGACTTGACGGCCTTGTTGCGCTGGTGACGCTTCTCGTTCTGCTTGATCCGCTTGATCTGGGACTTGATGTTCGCCACTGGGCAAGCCTTCGTTCGGTCGGTTCGGGACGGTTGCTGAGTCTGAGGGCGGGCACCCAGGCGGGCGCACACGCGATCGGCCACGATACCGGAGCGGTTTGGACCCGCCCAAATCGCAGGTCAGGCCAGGTCAGGCGATGCCGAGGCGTCGTTCGGCCCCCACCAGCATGCGCCGCGACTCGCTGATCCGGAAATCGTTGAGAGTCGGCAGGTTGACGTCGACCGCGTGGTGCGCCCGCCAGGCGAGGAAGACAGCGAAGCCCACGAGCCAGGAGTCCACTGCCAGGTCGCCTGCCGCCACGAGCGCCGGGGAGGAGGCTAGGGCGGCGTCGAACCACGGGTCGTCGACGCGCTCCAGCCGCGCGAGCAGCGGGTCGAGCCAGCCCGGCCCGATCCCCGGCGGCTCCCCAGTCCAGGAAGACCAGCTCTCCGGTGGGGCGCTGCAGGAGGTTGTCGTTGCGGATGTCCCAGTGCACGAGCCGGACCTCGTGCTCGGCCAGGCCTCGGACGAGCGGCTCCCACGTCTCGGTGTCACGACGGACCCAGTCGGGCAGCAGCTCCGGCGGCACCTCGCCCGCGCGGGCGACGGCGTCGGCCCACTCGTCGAACATCCCGCGGAGGTCCATCAGCCCGCCGTTCTCGGGGTCGGGCGCGGGCGGGTCGGGCACCCGCTCGGCGAGCACCTGGCCGAGTCGCTCGGTCTGGCGGAGCAGCTGGTCCATGGTGCCGTCGTCCTCGAGGTCGGGGTGCTCGCCCTCGACGTCCTCGAGCATGACCGCCACCCAGTCGCCGTCGTCGTACGACGCCCGCATGCCGGCCCACAGCTCGTGCGACCCGATCAGGGTCAGCGCCGTGACCTCACGGCGGAACAGGAACGGCGTGCGAGGGTTCAGCTCCAGTCCCACGGCCTTGACGAAGGCGCGGCTCCCGTCTGCGGCGACCAGCCGTGTCGCGCAACCGGGCGACATGCCGCCGACCTGCTCGTAGGCCTCGACGACCGGAGAACCCAGCTCGTCGGCCGCCCAGTCCCGAACGTGGTCAGGCATGGCCGTCCACGGCGCCCGGACGCCGACAGCACGCGGGGCTCACCAGCCGCGCCGCTCGCACAGCCACTGCCACACGACCTCGCCCTGCCAGCGCTGGTGGTCGCGCAGGTACGGAGACGTCGGCGGGACGGGTTCGTCCGCGGACTTGAAGAAGTAGCCGACGAGGAGCGCAAGCACCCTGTCGACGTGATCGGAGTCCACCTCGCGGGTCAGCGGCCGGGCAGCCAGCACGGCGTCGACGTCGAGGCCGTCACCACGCGGGCCGATGAGCATGAAGAGGGTGTCGAGCCAGGCCGCGCCGACGGTGGGCCAGTTCCAGTCGCAGAACACTGCAGTGCCGTCAGGCCGGATCAAGGTGTTGTCGTCGCGCACGTCGGTGTGCACGACGGTCTCGCCGCCGACCCCGTCTGCGAACCCGGCGGCCAGGGCGGCGGCGTCCGCGAGGTGAGGCAGGTCGGCACGGGTGGCCGCCACGTGGTTCCAGAACTCCGGCCACGACCCCATCTCGTCGACGATGGCGACCAGGTCGAGCTCGGGCGGTGACGGGGTCAGCTCACCGGCGACCAGCTCGAGCCCGTCGAGACAGGCGTCGAGCTCGGCCTGCCGCCATGGACGGCGGGGTGTGCGCCCCTCGACGTACTCGATGCCGAGCACCACCCAGTCGTCGTCGAGCAGCCACAACAGACGCGGGGCGGGCACGTCCGGCGGCAGTGCCCGGAGCTTGCGCGCCTCCTCGCGGTAGGAACCGGCGAACAGCTTCTGCGCCTTCGTCGAGGCCGCCTTCACGAAGTGCCTGCTGCCGTCGGCGCAGGTGAGCACCGAGGCGAAGCCCGGGGTGAACCCGCCGCCCTGCGAGGCGGCGTCCACCACCGGCGACCCGCACCGTCTCTCGATGTAGGCGCGGACCGCCGGTGGCAGGTGCGGCCAGGTCAGCCGCTGGGCCGTGCGGCCGTGCGGGATCGTGGTCGGGATGGCGCTCACGCGGCCATCCTTCAGGATTCGTCTGCGGATTGCCGCGAGATTCTCGGCTCAAGACCGCAGACGAATCGGTGTGCGTGCGGGACGATCAGTCGCTGAGCCGGCGCAGGGCGGCCACGTCGGTGACGATGATCCGGCCGCGGCTGAGCTCGAGGACCCCCTCGTCGACGAACCGGCGCAGCACCTGGTTGACCGAGGGGCGGGTGCCGCCGACGAGCTCGGCGAGCTCGTCCTGGGTGAGCGGGATCGTCACGGGCGCGACGGGGGCGGAGGCGGCGGCGCCGAAGGTGACGGTGAGGGCGGCCAGTCGCCTGACGACGCGTCGTTCGAGCGGGTCGTACATGGCCTCGAGCAGCTGGCGCGGACAGCTCGTCGACGCGGTGGGCGAGGAGCCGGCTGACCAGCCGCTCGAGCCGCGGGTTGCGTTCGCGGAGGTCGTGGAAGACGGCAGCGGGGATGCTGAGCGTGCGCACGGGCTCGATGGCCACGACGCTCGCGGTGCGGCGGCTCTCCTCCTGGGTCAGGAGGGAGACCTCGCCGAAGTGGGAGTCGGGGCCGAGGATGTTGACGATCGCGGTGTCCCCGGAGGGGCGGGTGACCCTGATCGCCACCCGGCCGTCGAGCACGATGTGGAAGGTGTCGGACTTCTCGCCTTCGCTCGACCAGCACCTCGCGTCGCGAGTAGGTGTTGACCTTCGAGGCCTTCAGCAGCTTCTTGGCGTCCTCGTCCGGGAGGGATCGCAGCACTCTGGGAACATCCACGTCGCCCAGTGTGCACCGGGCCCGAGCCTGAACTGTTCGCTGGCGAACACACGAGCGCACGCAGGGGGCAAAGTGGTGTCAAGCGACGGCGCGGGCCCTACGCTGCCTCCGGGGGTGGTGTCGTGGGCGGGACAGCACAGCTGAGGACGTCGCTGGTCACGGTCTTCGGCAACCCGGCGCTGCGCCGCGTGCAGCTGGCCTTCTTCGGCTCGGGCATCGGCGACTGGGCCTACGCCACGGCAGTGACGGTGTGGGCGTTCCGAGACGGCGGGGCGGCCGCCGTGGGCGCCTTCCAGGCCGCTCGTTTCGTCCTGGCAGCGGTGACCGGGCCGCTGGGCGGCACGATCGCCGACCGGATGTCACGACGCACGTTCATGATGGTCTCCGACGCGGTCCGCGCCGTGCTGGTGGCGGCGGCGGCAGTCTGCGTGACGCTCGACCTCACGCCGGCGGTCTACGTGCTCGCCTTGCTGGCAGTGGTGGCCGGGGCGCCGTTCCGGGCCGCCCAGGCAGGTCTGGTCCCGCAGCTCGTGCACGACCCGGAGGAGCTCACGTCGAGCAACGCGGTCTCCTCCAACATCGAGAACATCATCGTCTTCATCGGACCTGCTCTGGGCGCGGTGCTCGTCGGAGCCTTCGACGTCGAGACGGCGATGTGGCTCAACGTGGCGACCTACGGGTGGTCGTTCCTCCTGCTCGCCGGCATCAAGGTGCCCACCCGAGGTGACGCACAGCCCCGAGGACGCCGCCGACGAAGGGGGTCTGCTGCGCGAGACGCTCGCTGGGATCGTGGTCATCGCCAAGGACGCGGACCTGCGCGTGACGGCTGCCCTGGCTGCGACCCAAGGCATCTTGTTCGGTGCGCTCACTGTCCTCAACGTCATCATCGCCATCGAGATGCTGGACGCCGGCCCCGACGGCGTCGGCTACCTCCTCGCCGTCTGTGGGGTCGGCAGCGTGGCCGGGGGGATCGTGGTGCTCGCGCGGGTCGCCCGCAAGCGGGTCGCCACCGACATGTCGATCGGCGTGATCGGGTGGGCCCTGCCGTTCATGCTGCTGGCGGCCTACCCGTCGCCGGTCACAGCGGTCCTCGCCCTCCTGGTCGTCGGGTTCATGGACCCCTGGGTCAACCTCGGCCTCGACACCCTGCCGCAGCGGCTGGCCGAGGAACGGATGATGTCGCGGGTCTTCGCCACCATCGACGCCTCGCTCATCGCCGCGATGGCGGTCGGCTCGGTCGCGGCCCCGGTCCTGCTGGACCTGCTGGGCCTGCGCGGCGCGCTTCTCGCCATGGGTGCCGTCGCGGCGGCGTACGCCGTGACCACGCTGCCCCGCATGCGCCGGCTCGACCAGCGACTGCAGGCGCCACCCGACACCGACCTGCTGCGCGGGATCGCGATGTTCGCGCCACTGGCCTCGTCGTCGGTCGAGGGACTGGCTCGTGCGAGCGAGCGACGGCGACTGGGGCCGGGGGAGGTCGTCGTCACCGAGGGTGAGCCGGCCCACGAGTTCTTCGTCATCGTCGCCGGCGAGGTCGAGGTCACCCACGACGGTGCTGTGCTGCGGCGGGAAGGCCCCGGCGAGGTGTTCGGCGAGATCGGCCTGCTGCGCAACGTGCCGCGTACCGCCACCGTCACTGCGGTCACCGACGTCGAGCTGCTCGTGCTCGGGCGCAAGCCCTTCCTCGAGACCGTCAGCGGCACGCTCGAGTCGGCTCGCGCCGCCGAGGACCTGGCCTGGAAACGGCTCGGGGTGTGAACCACCCCTCCGGGCCCCTTCCCTCACCCTGGTTCGTGAGTACGGTGTGCGCGTGGGGGTGACCGCGGAAGGGTACGACGTCGCGCTCGGGCGTTCGGTCGAGGCGGTGCGCCGGCTGTTCGCTGCGGCCGCCTGCTCGGTGGCCCTGGTCGACGACGACGGCGAGACGTTGCAGTTCGTGGCCTCGGACGGCGCCGGTGCCGATGCGATCGTCGGCGTCGAGCATCCCGGTCTCGCGGGGCATCGCGGGCTGGGCGGCGATGTCGGGCCAGCCGATCGCGGTCCGTGACGTGCAGAGCGACGCGCGCTTCGCCCGTGACGTGGCCGAGTCGACCGAGTACGTGCCGTCCTCGATCCTTGCCGCACCGATGATGTCCGCCGAGGGGGAGGTGGTCGGCGTGACGTCGGTCCTGGACCCGTCGGTGGACGAGGCGAGCGACTGGACCTTGCATGTCCTGGGCACCCTGGCCAGCCACATGGCGATGCTCCTCGGTCGCTCTGGTGCCGCTGCAGCGACTCCGGCCGCCTCGCTCGACGGGCTGGGCCGTGACGTGCTCCGCGTCGTCGAGGCGTGGCAGACGTCCGGATCGCGAGCCCCCGGAGCACGGTGAGCACGGGACCGGCCTGGTCCGGCGCGTTCGACCGCGGGGCCTTGCAACATGTCATCTCGCTGCCGTTCGCGGAGGTGCGGGAGTGGGCCTTCGGTGGCAGCACCGGGGCAGGCGTCAAGGTGGCCGTCATCGACAGCGGAGTGGACGCCGACCATCCGCGCGTCGGAGGCGTCGCCGGCGGAGTCGCCTTCGAGCTGGACGCCGCGGCGGAGTACGGGTTCGTCGAGAACGAGGGGCCCCACGGCGACCTCGTCGGCCACGGCACGGCCTGCGCCGGGATCATCCGGTCGATCGCTCCGGACGCCGAGATCTACAGCGTCCGCGTGCTGGGCGCCAACCTCAAGGGCCGCGGTGCCTTGTTGCACGCCGGTGTCGAGTGGAGCGTCGAGCGCGGCATGCACGTCGCCAACCTGTCGCTGTCGAGCAAGGCGGAGGCGATGTTCGGCCCGCTGCACGAGGTGGCCGACCAGGCCTACTTCTCCGGCACCACGCTCGTCTGCGCGGCCAACAACCTGCCCGGGCCGACGTACCCCTCGCAGTACGCGTCGGTGATCTCGGTGGCAGCCCGAGCAGGTGCGGAGGAGCTCGCACTGGCCTACAACCCTGACCCACCGGTCGAGTTCGGAGCTCGCGGCATCGACGTCGACGTCGCGTGGGCCGAGCACGGGTCGATCACCGCGACCGGCAACAGCTTCGCCGCGCCGCACGTCACCGCCATGGTGGCGCTGATGCGCGGCAAGCACCCCTGGCTGACACCGCTGCAGGTCAAGGCGGTGCTGCACGCAGCCAGCGACAACAGCGTCCCCGGCTGAGGCCGGGGCGGAACAAATATCGCCGTTGTGTCAGCGAGCGGACAGACCGATTGCGGATTGCGGGGCACAGTGGCACTCAATCCAGGCCGGTTAGGCCGGGGATCACCACCAGGAGGAACGATGAACGAGCAGGACAAGGAAGAGTTCGACGTCGAGAGCTCACAAGATCGAGGCTTGAAGGTGACGACCTGGCCGAGGACGTCGAGGGTCACAGGTTCAAGGGTGGCAACCTGACCGAGGACGACGAGGACGTCGAGGGTCACAGGTGCAGGGTGGCAACCTGACCGAGGACGACGAGGACGTCGAGGGTCACAGGTTCAAGGGCGGCAACCTCATCGACGACGACGAGGACGTCGAGGGTCACCGGTTCAAGCGGCGCCAGCGTCCAGCCGCCGCGTGACACCGACCTGGGCGGCAGCGACCGCTGACGATCGACCACTGATTACCACTGATCGACCGGGAGACCTTCCCGGAGGGGGTAGCACGAACCGCGACCAGCCGTGTGGGGCGGCTGGTGGCGGGATCACGGGGGAATCGTGAGGGCCTGGCGCATCCAGGCCCTCACACCCATGTCCGGGCGCTGACGGAATCGGGCCCGCGCCGGGGTGCGTGGAACAATGAGCCAGCCATCGACTACGCGCACTCGCTGCCAGTCGCCCACCGCCTCCGAGCCGAGAGTTCCACGTGTCCCAGCCCGCGTCCGCGCCCGGCCAGACCGACCCGCGGCTGATCCGCAACTTCTGCATCATCGCCCACATCGACCACGGCAAGTCGACGCTGGCCGACCGGATGCTCCAGCTGACCGGGGTCGTCGACGAGCGCAGCGCCCGGGCGCAGTACCTCGACCGCATGGACATCGAGCGCGAGCGCGGCATCACCATCAAGAGCCAGGCCGTCCGCATGCCCTGGACCGTCACTGACGAAGCGGCAGCAGGGCACGGGATCGAATCTGGGCCAGGCAGCTACGTGCTCAACATGATCGACACGCCCGGCCACGTCGACTTCACCTACGAGGTCTCGCGCAGCCTGGAGGCCTGCGAGGCCGCCGTACTGCTGGTCGACGCGGCCCAGGGCATCGAGGCGCAGACGCTGGCCAACCTCTACCTCGCGCTCGGCGCCGACCTCCACGTCATCCCGGTGCTGAACAAGATCGACCTGCCGTCCGCGCAGATCGACAAGTACGCCGCCGAGCTGGCCGGCATCATCGGCTGCGACGTCTCCGACGTGCTGCTCACCTCGGCCAAGACCGGCCTCGGCGTCACCGAGCTGCTCAACGAGATCGTCAAGCAGACGCCCGCGCCCGTCGGCGATCGCCGACGCCCCGCCGCGGGCCCTCATCTTCGACTCGGTCTACGACACCTACCGCGGCGTGGTCACCTACGTCCGGGTCATCGACGGCAAGCTGAGCCACCGCGACCGCATCAAGATGATGTCCAACGGCGTCGTCCACGAGATGCTCGAGGTGGGCGTGATCAGCCCCGAGCCCGTCAAGGCCAAGGACCTCGGCGTCGGCGAGGTCGGTTACCTGATCACCGGCGTGAAGGACGTCCGCCAGTCGCGGGTCGGCGACACCGTCACCAGCCAGCACCACGGCGCGACCGAGGCGCTGGCCGGCTACAAGCACCCCAACCCGATGGTCTACTCCGGGCTCTACCCGATCGACGGCGACGACTACCCCGACCTGCGCGACGCGCTCGAGCGCCTGCAGCTCAACGACGCGGCTCTCGCCTACGAGCCGGAGACGTCGGGCGCCCTCGGCTTCGGCTTCCGCTGCGGCTTCCTCGGCCTGCTGCACATGGAGATCGTGCGCGAGCGGCTCGAGCGCGAGTTCGACCTCGACCTCATCTCCACGGCCCCCAACGTGGTCTACGAAGTGCTGATGGAGGACGGCAAGGTCATCGAGGTGACCAACCCGAGCGAGTACCCCAACGCCGGCAAGATCGCCGAGGTCCGCGAGCCCGTCGTGAAGGCCACCATCCTCAGCCCGGCCGACTACATCGGCACGATCATGGAGCTCTGCCAGTCCAAGCGCGGCAACCTGCAGGGCATGGACTACCTGTCCGAGGAACGTGTGGAGATGCGCTACACGCTGCCCATGGGCGAGATCGTCTTCGACTTCTTCGACCAGCTGAAGTCGCGCACCAAGGGTTATGCCTCCCTCGACTACGAGCGCTCCGGCGACCAGGCGGCCGACCTGGTGAAGGTCGACATCCTGCTCCAGGGTGAGCCGGTCGACGCGTTCTCGGCGATCGTGCACAAGGACGCGGCGTACTCCTACGGCGTGATGCTGGCCGGCAAGCTCAAGGACCTCATCCCGCGCCAGCAGTTCGAGGTGCCCATCCAGGCCGCCATCGGCGCCCGGGTGATCGCCCGCGAGAACATCCGCGCGATCCGCAAGGACGTGCTCGCCAAGTGCTACGGCGGCGACATCACCCGCAAGCGCAAGCTGCTGGAGAAGCAGAAGGAGGGCAAGAAGCGGATGAAGATGGTCGGCCGCGTCGAGGTCCCCCAGGAGGCTTTCATCGCTGCGCTGTCGACGGGTCCGGCGCCGGAGAAGTCCGGCAAGAGGTGAGTCTCGCGCGTCCCAGGACCGGGACTTGTCGTGGCTTTCCTGCACTTGTTGACCCTCCCTAGCCCCGACAACGTGCGGATTTCCCCGGTCGACCGGGCCGCGAATCCCGGAGCCGCTGCGCGGGGCTTGGGTCGCTGTCGGCGAGCTGACGGCGCGAACGGGGCAATCGGCGCTGGGGCGGCACGTCGGCCGCGTAGCGACCGCTATTGCTTGAGGTGGTCGGCGGCCGCCGCGGCCAAGCCCTTATTAGGCGCCGGGTGCCCCGTCCTGGCGCAGTGAGCGCACAGTGCGGAGGGTCGTGTGCCTGTAGGAACGCGCTATAGCGCTGCGTCAGGCACACGACTCGATGCCCGTCGGAGGTACCGGCAGGATGCGCGCGTGCGCGGACGCCCCTGTCGAGCCCGCAGCCGCGGGCGGTGGCGGTGGTCGAGCGGGACGGGAAGGTGCTGGTGATCCGGCGGCACCTCGACGGACGCGACTATGCCGTGCTGCCGGGTGGCGGGGTCGAGGACGGCGAGACGCCGGAGCAGGCGGTCGTCCGCGAGCTGGCGGAGGAGTGCACGCTCGAGGGCGAGGTGGCCGAGCTGCTGCACGAGGGGGACCACGGTGGGCGGCACGCCTGGTACTTCCGCGTGACCGGGGTCGAGGGGGAGCCGGTACTCGGTGGCGAGGAGGCCGAGGACCAGGACGAGTCGAACCAGCACCACCCGATGTGGGCCAGCCCGAAGGATCTCGAGCTGATGGGCTTGCTGCCGGACGGCCT
The DNA here is from genome assembly GCA_963814935.1 of uncultured Actinomycetota bacterium. Taxonomy (GTDB): domain Bacteria; phylum Actinomycetota; class Actinomycetes; order Propionibacteriales; family Nocardioidaceae; genus Nocardioides. The sequence continues at coordinate 122,725 of CAWFEZ010000015.1, forward strand.
GACCGCGCTGGTGAACCAGTGGCTGTGGCCATTGCGTGTGGGCATTGCTGCGACGCCAGGCGACTGGCAGGTGATCGAGCGGCTGTGGCAGCTCTACAGCCACGACCTCTCCGAGTTCCGGGGTATGACGCCGGCGTCCGACGGCTGCTTCGGTCGCGGCCACCTGGCGTCGTACACCCCCGATGGCTCCGACGTCGTGGCCTACCTCGCCGCGAAGGGCGACCGTCCGGTCGGGTTCGCGCTGGTGCGCGGGGTCGAGCAGCGGCGTCAGGGTGATGGGGGAGTTCTTCGTCGTGCGCTCGGCCCGCCGCACCGGGTCGGCCGGACCTTCGCCGAGCACGTCGTCCGCGCGCACCCGGGGCCATGGGAGATCGCCTTCCAGGACGACAACGCAGAGGGCGGCGAGGTTCTGGCGACGGCTGGGCGCCGAGGTGCTCGCCGACGCGACCGAGGACGCGCGACCGATCCCGCACAAGCCGTACCTCCCGCCCGACCGCTGGCTCACGGGTACGGCGCCCGGATGAGGCTCGAGCTGCCCGCCGGCGTCATGGAGATGCGCGCCCGGGGCGACGACTGGGCGGCGCTGGGTCGACCGGCTCCCGCGCCCTGACTCGGGACCTCCTCGACGAGTGGGAGCTGACCATCGACGGCGCTCTGATGCACGGCTACTGCTCGCTCGTCGTGCCCGGTGGTCACCGCGCGACGGCCGTCCGCGCCGTGCTGAAGCTGCACGAGCGACCTCGACGACGAGAGTCGGAGTTCGAGCACCTCGCCCTCCAGCGCTGGCACGGCGACGGCACCGTGCTGTTGCTCCGCGCCGACCCACGTCGGTGGGCGCTGCTGCTCGAACGCCTGCACCCGCGCGATCTGACCTCGATCGGCGACCTCGAGGCCTGCGAGATCGTGGCCGGCCTCTACCCCCGGATCCACGTGCCCGCACTGCCGCAGCTGCGCACGATCACGTCGTACGTCGAGCGCTGGACCGCCGACCTCGACGCGCTGCCCGCGGACGCCCCGATCCCGCGGCGGATGCGGGAGCAGTGCGTGTCGCTGGCCCGAGACCTGGTGGCCGACCCCGCGTCGGTCGGCGTGATCATCCACGGCGACCTGCACTACGAGAACGTGCTGGCGGCCGACCGTGAGCCGTGGCTGGTGATCGACCCCAAGCCGATGAGCGGAGACCCGCACTACGAGTCGGCGCCGATGCTGTGGAACCGGTGGGACGAGCATCGTCGCCGGCAACGTCCGGGAGGACCTGCGCCGCCGCTTCCACACGATCGTCGACACAGCCGGCCTCGACGAGGACCGGGCGCGCGACTGGGTGGTGGTCCGGATGGTCCACAACGCCTCGTGGGACGTCATCGACGGCGACCCCGACGACGGAGTAGCTGACCAAGTGCTTCACGATCGCCAAGGCGGTGCAGGAGTGAGCACGACCGACATCGCCCCGCTCGCTGCACTTCACGCCCCGCCGGAACTGGCTCAACGACCCCAACGGGCTGGTCTACCACGACGGGCGGTGGCACCTGTTCTTCCAGCACAACCCCCACGGCGACCACTGGGCCGACATGAGCTGGGGACACGCGGTGTCGACCGACCTGGTCACCTGGGACGAGCGGCCGGTCGCGATCCGGCAGGACGTCGATGCCGACGGGCGCCCGCTCGAGCTGGTCTTCTCAGGATCGGCGGTCGTCGACGGCGACGACCTGGTGGCGGTCTACACCTCGGTCGCCCTTCCCTCCACGCCCGGAGGCTCCCGGGCTCCAGACCCAGCACCTCGCGCGCAGCACTGACGGCGGCGAGACCTGGGTCAAGGACCCCGCCAACCCGGTCCTGGACCGCGGCTCGACCGACTTCCGCGACCCGAAGGTCTTCCGCGACGGCGACCGATGGCTGATGGCGGCGGTCGAGGCCGTCGAGCAGAAGGTCGTCCTCTACGCGAGCGACGACCTCCGCGCCTGGACGCTGCTGAGCGAGTTCGCCGACCCCACCGTCCCTGACGGTCCGTGGGAGTGTCCGGACCTGTTCCCGCTCGCCGTCGATGGTGGCGACGAGGTCCGTTGGGTGCTGCTGGTCAGCGTGCTCACCGGCGGTCCGGGTGGCGGCAGCGGGATGCGCTGGTGGCTGGGCGACTTCGACGGCACCACGTTCACCCCCGAGCACGGTGACTGGCTCGACCACGGCCGCGACTGCTACGCCGCCGTGACCTGGAACGACGCCCCCGACGGCCGCCGGGTGATGATCGGCTGGCTCAGCAACTGGGCCTACGCGCACGACGTCCCGTCGTCGGGCTGGCGCGGCGCGATGACCCTGCCGCGCGACCTCGGGCTGGTGTCCACCGAGAGTGGTCCGCGCCTGCGTCAGCGCGTGGTGCCCGAGCTCGCGAGCGTACGAGCACCTCGACCTCGTCCTGCGCCCCGGCGAGGTGGAGGACCTGCACGGCGGCGCGCTTCGGATCTCCTACGACGGCGCGGCCGGCGAGCTGGTGGTCGAGCGGGCGGCGGCGGCGTTCAGCGAGGCCTTCGCGTCGGTCTCGCGGGTGGCCGTGCCGCTCGTGGACGGCCGGGTGGCGCTGACGGTGTGGCTGGACACGTGCTCGGTCGAGGTCTTCGCCGACGGCGGCCGGGTGGTGCTCAGCTACCTGGTGTTCCCACACTGAACCGTTGGGACTCCGCTGACGTTCCTGCGGGTGAGGAGGTGACATGGCCGAGAGCAGTTCCCACACGACGTCCAGCACGAGCTCGGGACCCGTGGCGTTGATGCAGCAGCTGCACGACGAGCACGCCGGCGCGCTCTGGGGCTACTGCCTGCGGCTGACCGGCCATGACCGCGCCCACGCGGAGGACCTCCTCCAGGAGACGCTGCTGCGGGCCTGGCGCAGCTCGCGGCTGCTCGACGAGTCGCGCGGGTCGGTCCGCTCGTGGCTGTTCACCGTGGCCCGCAACCTCGCCATCGACGAGTGGCGCACCAAGCGCACCCGCACCGAGGTCGCCGTCGCCGAGCCACCCGAGCCCGACAGCGGCACGCGCGACCACACCGACCAGCTGCTGCTGTCATGGGTGGTCGCCGACGCCCTCTCGCGGCTGAGCGACGACCACCGCGCCGTGCTCGTGTGCTGCTACTACCGCGGTATGTCGGTCGCCGACGCCGCCCGTCAGCTCGACGTCCCGGAAGGAACCGTGAAGTCCCGCACCCACTACGCCCTGCGCGCCCTGCGCCTGGCCCTCGAGGAGATGGGGGTGAGCGCATGAGCGAGTGTCCGCTGCCCACTCCGACGCCGCCTACGTCCTCGGGTCCCTCTCGCCGGCCGACCGGCTCGAGTTCGAGCGCCACCTGCCAGGGTGCGATCGGTGCCGTCGCTCCGTCACCGAGCTGGCCGGCCTGCCCGGGCTGCTCGGCCGGGTGCCGCGCGAGCAGGTCGAGGCCCCGCTCCCTTTCGAGCCGCTGCCGGCGACGGTGCTGCCCGCCCTGGTGGCCGCCGTACGCCGCGAGCAGCGCCGCAAGGCGGTGCTGGTGACTCTCGGGGCCGCGGCCGCCGTGGCCGTGGTGGCGCTGGGCGCCACGGCCCTCCAGGCCGCCCGGGATGACGGCCCGACTCCCCAGCCGCAGGCCGTGCCCAGCAGCTCGTCGCAGACCGCCGCGGCCGCCCTGCCCATGGAGGTGCTGGTCGACTACGGCGTGAGCGCCGACGTGTCCCTGACCCAGGGGGAGTCGGGCACGAAGGTGGGCTACGTCTGCCGCTACGAGGATCGAGAGGACTACTCCGGAGGACACGCCTACCGCTACAACCTGGTCGCCTTCACCCGCAGCGGCGAGACGGAGACGGTGGCGAGCTGGTGGGCGGAGCCGGGCAAGAGCTGTCGCGGACGACACCTGGACCGCCGTGAACCTCGACGACATCACCAAGGTGGAGCTGCAGAACGACCACGGCAAGGCGATCCTGCGCCTGAAGCTCTAAGGGTCTGTGTAGGCGTCCAGGAACCGGTCGCGGAACGCGTCCATCGGCCACACCGGTGCGTCGCTCTGCGGGCGCAGGCCGTCGTCCCAGCCCCAGTCGTCGATCCGCTGCAGCACTGCCGGGTCGTTGGCGATCACGCTGATCGGGACGTCGTGGCCCGGGGTCGTGCCGGACACGGTGGTGACCGGCCAGTGGTCTCCGAGCATCACGACGACCAGGTCCCGATCATCGTCCTGGGCGGCGTGCTGCTCGACGAAGGACGTGAGTGCTTCGAGGGAGTACTGCAGCGACCGCACGTACGCCGCCTTCACCAGGTCGGCGTCCCGCCACACGTCGTCGCGCTGCTCGCCCTCCTCGGGCATCCCGTCGAAGACCGACCCGTCACCGAGCTCGGCGGGGTCGACCATCCGCGGCAGCGGCACCCACGGGTTGTGGCTGGACTCCAGGTCGATCTCGGCCATCACCGGCGGGTCACCGGTCTGGCGGCCCGGCGGGTCCAGCTCGAGCCGCCGGAACTGCTCCAGAGCGAACTGGTCGGGCATCCGGCCGTAGCCGAACCGCGGGCCCTCGTAGCCCATGTTCGTCGAGTCGTGCAGCGCCTCCCAGCGGTAGAACCGCTCGCCGTCCGGCCACGGCTCGGTGTCGGCGGGGATCACGCCCACCGACCGCCAGCCGGCCTTCCCGAACGCGCTGCTCAAGGTGAGCCGGTCGCGGTCGAGGAGCAGGTCGTAGGTGCCCTGGTTGTCGATCCACAGCCCGGACTGCAGCGTCGAGTGGGCCAGCCAGCTCATCGCCCCGAACGTCGGCGAGGTGAGGTACGCGCTGCGCGAGTAGTAGCCCGGCTGCCTCCAGGCGCCGGCTGTCGGCGTCGACGCTGTCGCGCAGCTGGGCCGAGGTCGGCAGCCCTTCCAGAGCGACCTTGCCGTAGCTCTCGACGAAGACCAGCAGCACGTCCTTGCCCCGCAGCGCCGACAGCAGCCGCGAGGGCGGCACGTCGGCGAAGTCGTCGTCGGCGATCGCGTCGGCGAGCTCCGCGCGCTCGCGCAGCCGGTCGCGCACCTCGGTGACGTGGGTGGAGGCGAGGTCGACGGCGGCGGCGGCGGCCACGGGTTCGCCGGGCGCGACGCGCACGCCGGTCACCGCGCAGCCGACCCAGACCAGGGCCAGCGCCAGCACGACCCGGCCGGCGACGGGGCGGTGGCCGCGAGCGAGGCCGGCCGCGCGGTGGACGGCGTACGGGACCGCGACCAGTACCGCCGACCATCAGCAGCACGGCGAGAACGGTGACGGTGTAGGCGTTGGCCGTGCCGAGGGCGTCGCGGAGGAACGAGACCCCGGCGCCGACGTACACCGGGTCGCCGAGCGGGTCGAAGCGGCGGGCGAAGGCGACCGAGACGCCGAGGTCGAGCAGCTTGAGCAGGGTGAGCGCGCCGAGCACCAGGCCGGCTCCGGTGGCCAGCCACGTCGCTGGCCGGGCGGGCAGGAGGAGCACCAGTCCGACAGCACCAGGCCCTCGAGCGGGATCCGGGCGAAGACCGCGGGGGAGAAGGCGCCGATCTCGTCGGGTGCCACGAGCACTGCCCACACCACCAAGCACGCCAGCACGCCGGTGAGTCGAGTCACCCACGGTCGCGAGCGGTGCGGCGTAGCGCAGCCGCCAGAGGTCCCAGGCCTCGTGGGCGAACGACTCGGTCAGCAGGGCGAGGCACACGAGAAGCGCACCGGTGGTGACCGCGACGGGCAGGAGTCCCGACGCGGCCACCACTAGCACCACCCCCTGTATTGCGGCGACGAACTTGCACCACGGCCGCGCTGGTGCCTGCCCGCGCAACCAGGGCAGGGGCACCTTCGCGACGAGGAAGACGTAGCGCGCCAGCCCGATGGCCAGCACCCACAGCCCGAGGTCGCGGGCGACGTACAGGCTCAGCACCAGCAGGAGCGCGGCGTCGGTCTCCATGTCGAACCGCGCGCCGAAGCGGCTGACCGTGCCCGTGCGCCGCGCGACCCGGCCGTCGACGGCGTCGGTGACCAGGGCGAGGGCTGCCAGCGTGACGATGACACCGGCCGGTGCTTCACGGACCACCAGGACGGCCAGCACCAAGGTGAGGACCGCCCGGACGGCGGTGATCGCGTCGGCCGGCCCGAGCCGGTGGTGAACACGATGATGAACCCTGGCCACCTCACCTCCGTGTCCTCGAACGACCGGGATCGCTACCTTCCTTCTCACGAGGCCGCGACGGTTTCGGTTCAGGAGGTGGCGCGTGACGACCGACTGGACACCTGACTGGGCGACGGCGGCGGCGTTCTGGGTGGCAGGGCCGGGGCGTGGCGAGATCCGCCCGGTGGCTCTGGCGGAGCCCGGCCCCGACGAGGTGCTCGTGCGCACGCTGCACAGCGGCGTCAGCCGCGGAACCGAGACGCTGGTGTTCGGTGGCCGGGTGCCCGAGAGCCAGTACGCCACGATGCGCGCGCCCTTCCAGGAGGGCGACTTCCCGGGGCCGGTCAAGTACGGCTACCTCAACGTCGGCGTGGTCGAGCGTGGGCCGTCCGGCCTGGAAGGGCGCACGGTCTTCTGCCTCTACCCGCACCAGACGGCGTACGTCGTCCCGGCGAGCGCGGTCACCGTCGTCCCGGACGGCGTCCCACCGGCGCGGGCGGTGCTGGCCGGCACGGTCGAGACGGCGGTCAACGCACTGTGGGACGCCCGGCCGCTGGTCGGCGACCGGGTCGCGGTGGTGGGCGCGGGGATGGTCGGCTGCTGCGTCGCGCGCCTGCTGGCCGGTGTCCCGGGAACGACGGTGACACTCGTCGACGTCGACGGGTCGCGAGCCGCGGTGGCGGCGGCGCTGGGGGTGGGCTTCGCCGGTCCCGGCGACGCGCCGGGCGACCTCGACCTCGTCGTGCACACCTCCGGCACGTCGGCCGGTCTGCAGACCGCCCTCGAGCTGCTCGCTCCCGACGGCGAGGTGCTCGAGCTCAGCTGGTACGGCGACGCGCCGGTCACCGTCGAGCTCGGCGGTGTCTTCCACTCCAGGCGCCTGGCGGTCCGGGCCAGCCAGGTCGGTGAGGTGGCCGCTGCCCGTCGTGGCCGGCGTACCCGCGCCGACCGGCTCGCGCTGGCCCTCGACCTGCTCCGCGACCCGGCCTTCGACGTGCTGCTGACGGGGGAGTCACCGTTCGAGGAGCTGCCGCAGGTGATGGCGAATCTCGCGAGTGGCTCCCTGATCGAGCCTGTGTCGGAGCATCATCTATCCCGACCGACCGAGCTGGGAGGCCTGAGTGTTCACGGTGACGGTGCGCGACCACATGATGATCGCCCACAGCTTCCGCGGCGAGGCCTTCGGTCCGGCGCAGCGGCTGCACGGGGCGACGTACGTCGTCGACGCGGCGTTCACGGGCCCGCGCCTGGACTCCGACGGCGTGCTGGTCGACATCGCCCGCGCGGCCGACCTGCTCAAGGACGTGCTGTCGCGGCTGAACTACCGCAACCTCGACGACGAGGACGACTTCGCGGGCGTCAACACCTCCACCGAGGTGCTCGCGCGCGTCGTCGCCGACCGGCTGGCCGAGCGGGTGCGCGGCGGGGAGATGGGGGAGTCCGCGCAGGGTCTGGCGAAGATCGTGGTCACGCTGCACGAGTCCCACGTGGCCTCGGCGAGCTACGAGAGGGTGCTGGGTCGAGAGGAGGCCAGGAACCGTTGAACGTGCACCTCGTCGGGCCGGTCGGCCTCTCGGACCCCGCTCGGCCGAGCGGGGGGAACGTCTACGACCTCCGGCTGGCCGCTGCGCTGCGGACTCGCGGGCCGCGACGTCGCCGTGCACGAGACCACGGTGGACGGACTCGGCGGGCTCCTCGACGGCCTGCCCGACGGCGCGACGGCGGTCGTCGACGGCCTGGTCGGCTCGGCCGCGCCAGACGCGCTCGCCCGTGCGCGCGACCGACTTGGCCTGGTGATGCTGGTGCACCTGCCGATCGGGCTCGCCGTCGCCGGCTCGACGCCGCAGCCCGAGGCCGAGTCCAGGGCGATCGCCGCGGTCGACGCGGTCGTCTGCACGAGCCGGTGGACCAGCGACTGGCTTGCCGAGGCGTACGACGTCCCGGCCGATCGGCTGCACGTCGTGGTGCCGGGAGCCGAGAAGTCCCCGCTGGCCGAAGGCTCGCTCCCGGGAGACCGGTTGCTCTCGGTGGGCGCCATCACGCCGGTCAAGGGGCACGACGTCCTCGTCGAGGCGCTCTCGTCGCTCACCGACCTGCGCTGGACCTGGTCGCTGGTCGGTGCCTCGGTCGACGCCGAGCACGCCACCCGCCTGTGGGCGGCGCTGTGGGAGGCCGGTCTCGACGACCGGGTCACCCTCGCCGGCGCCCTGACCGGCGCCGACCTCGCCGCGGCGTACGCCAACGCAGACCTGCTGGTCCTGCCCTCGCGCCACGAGACCTACGGCATCGTGGCCAGCGAGGCCCTCGCGCGCGGCGTACCCGTGCTGGCCACCGACGTGGGCGGGGTACGGGAGGCACTCGGCGGCCGCTCCCGGCGGCCCGTACCCGGCCTGCTCGTCCCCGGTGAGGACCCCGCCGCCCTCGCTGCCGCCCTGCGGGAGTGGCTGACGACTCCGAGACCTGCGCGACCCGGCTCCGCGGCCGTCGCCGCCGAACGGCGCTGGCGCGCTGGAGGGCTGGGACGTCGCGGCTGCCGCCGTCGAGGGCGTGCTGGCTCGGGTGGCGGCGGCGCGGTGAGCGACGACAGTTTCGACCGGGACTCCTGGGAGCGACGCTGGGCGCAGGCCCTGGAGGAGCACGGCGACAAGGTCGCGAAGATGCCACCGAACGCGCACCTGCTGGCCGAGGTCGGCGACCTGCAGCCGGGCCGCGCCCTCGACGCCGGCTGCGGCCACGGTGCCGAGGCGATCTGGCTGGCCGCGTCCGGGTGGCAGGTCACCGCGGTCGACTTCTCCGCGACCGCCCTCGCGCACGCTCGGTCGACGGCTGAGGCCGTCGGGCAGACGTCGCTGGGCGCATCGAGTGGGTCGAGGGCGACCTCGGGAGCTGGACGCCTCCGCCTGGTCTGTTCGATCTGGTCAGCTGCCTGTACGTCCACGTCGCCGGGTCGGTCGGCGAGATGGTGGCCCGACTGGCCTCCGGCGTCGCGCCCGGCGGGACGCTGTTGATGGTCGGGCATCGTCCGGTGGACCCCGCGACGGGAGCGCCGACTCCCGCTGCGGGGCAGGTCCAGGTGAGCGTCGACGACGTCGTTCAGGCTCTCGACGCGCGACTGGGAGGTCGTCGTCGCCGAGGAGCGTCGTCGCGCCCAGGCCGGCTCGGGCGTCGACGCCGTGGTGCGGGCGGTACGCCGACGGTAGGGCGCGTGCTGCACGTCAACAGCACCCTTCCGCCGCGTGCTGTGGTGCCGATCGGCTGGATCGCCGCAGGTGATCCAGCCCAGCTGTTCTCCCCGGACAGGCATGACGACCTGTGGGCAGTTCAGGAGCCGCTCGACTTTCCCGGGACGATGTACGGCGTTCCGCGCGGAACCTCGATGCGCGAGATCATGCGTCGCCAGTGCGAGGCCTATCGGCCCGGGGCCGGGTGATCCACGCATACAGGGCGTCAACCGCAACGTCCGCGCATGCCTGGTGTGCCCGGCGGCACGGTGTCGGTGAACCCCACTAGTCCTTGAGACACCGTCTGGCCTTGCTGGTGGCACGTCCACTAGCGGCCGATGAGAGGCTCGGAATCGGGCGGGCGACTATGGGGCGACGGAGACCGGCAACGCCCGGGAGACCGTAGCTGCGATCAGTTCGGCGAACCGAGGGTGTGAGTCAACGGTGAAGTGGAGCCCGTCAGCGCCTACGCGGGCAACCTGCGCCGCATCGGCGTACAGCACACCCCGTTCGAGCGCCACGCGACGGGTCTCGTCAGTGAGGTTCCGCGGATCGCGAGACGATCTCGGGATCGAAGTCTCCGGCGGTCACCTCGTCGAACCATCCAGCGGTGTCATCGATCCGGACGGGGCTGACAAGCACTATCGCTGGCACGCGATCGCCTTCCGTCACGTTGGCGGCGACGTCGTCGATGTAGCCGTGCAATGCCTCCGCGATGTCCGTCGGTGCGCGGCCGAAGCACGCCTTGAGATCGTTGGATCCGAGCATGACCACAACGACATCCAGGGGTTGATGGCTCAGCAGACAAGGGCCGAAGTAGGGCCGCCCGTTGTGGCCGGGGCGGTCGTCGTAGTCCACGTCGGTGGTGCGTCCGTTGAGCCCTTCCTCGATGACCTCGTAGCCGTCTCCAAGTAGGTCTTGGAGAAGTCCGGTCCAACGACGATCGGCGGGCAGCCGAACGTAGTCAGGGTCGTCCCCGGGACAGCCGTACGTGTTGGAGTCGCCGAAGCACAGGACCCGTACGGCGTCGGGATCAGTGATCACGTCACGAACGGTACGTGCGCACCTGCCGCGAGACGGGGCGGAGTCTTGGCGAGCCCACCCCTAGGGTTCGACTCATTGACGCACGACCCTTGGGTACAGCCATCACATGTGGATATTGACGGCAATGCTGCCTGCGATGATTGTCGTTGCCTTGGTGATCGCTTGTATGCCATTGCCGCCGCGGTGCCGCGTCATCGGGCCAGCACTGCTCGTCGCGCAGGTGGCGCCTGCCGCCCCGAGTGCAGCGTTCGTCCGCGACAGCCAGAGACCATTGAACCGCTTCCGCGGGGGGTGTGGAGATGCCTCTAGCGGGTACAGAAGTTGAGACGACGGGTCCGCCGAGGTAGGAGCCGCCGTCGCGGCCATCCGGCTGGTCCCGAGAACCAGCCAGGGCCAAACGAACCGCCCACCTCCATCCCGGGTGGGCGGTTCGTGCACTCTCATGGGACACCCTCTCCTTGCTGGTGCGCACGTCCGCTTATGCCGATGAGCGGGCGTTGCCCTGCCGTCTGACACGCTTCCTGCGTGGCGATCCAAGACGTGCTGCTGATTGGGGGACCCGCAGGGGTCGGCAAGTCCACCGTTGGCTGGGAGGTCTCGGTCCAACTGAACCGACTCCAGATCGCTCACTGGCATCTGGAAGGGGACGTCCTCGACGCCGCTTGGCCCCGCCCAGAGGACGACCAAGACGGCGAGCGAATGACGGTCAACACCATGCGCGCCATGGCAGGAGTGTTCGCAGTCGAGGGCTACACGCGATGCGTCCACGTCCAAACCGCGAGCGTCATCGACTCCCACCTGGTCACCCAGGCACTCGGGAACGTGTGCCTTCGTGGCGTCTTGCTCACAGCCTCCGAGGCCACACGGGTTCAACGGCTCGCTGACCGCGAAATTGGCACCGATCTTGATCGGCACCTCGCGAGCACGCGACGCATGGCTGAACGCCTGGAACAGGAGTCGCCTGATTGGGTCGTACGCGTGGCGACCGATGACCGAACGGTCGCCGAGATCGCCCGAGAAGTGATCGCGCTCTCAGGCTGGTCGTAGGCCGCCCGCTCATACAGCGGTCCGTGCGCGGCGGCACGGTGTCGGCGAATCCCACGTTGCTGCACCCTCACCCAAGGCGCGCTTCAGACTTCTCGCGGTCAGATGCGGTGGGTGCCGGTGTCGGTGACGAGGTAGGTGGCGGCGTGGGGTCCGTGCCAGAGGTAGTGGCCTTGGGGCGTGCGGGTGTAGCGCCAGACGCGGGCGGTTTTGGCGCGGTGGTGTCGCCGGCACAGGCAGGCGAGTCCGTCGGGGTGGGTCTGGCCGGGTGGTCCGCCGTCGTCGAGCGGGTCGTAGGGGATTTCGTGGTCGAGGTCGCAGTCGCGGGCGTCGACCTTGCAGCGCGGGGAAGACGCAGTGGGCGTCGCGGAGCTCGGACGAGCTCTTGCATCCAGGGTGGTGGGTCGTGTTGGTCGACGGCGTCGCGGCGGGCCATGTTCAGGACCGGTTGGATCACGACCTGGGAGTGGCCGACCCACTGACGGAGCTTGGCCATGGTGGCGGCGCCGAGGCGTTCGATGGTGCCGGTCGCGAAGGCGGCTCCGCCCTCGGCGTCGACGTCGAGGTCCTCGGCGTCGACCAGGACGTGGAGCTTGATCTTGCCGGAGGCTGCTTGGTGACGGCGGTGCCGAGCACGGACTGGGACGTCGCGGGCGGCTTGTCCCGTGACGATGGCGGTGATCAGGGCGATGGCTTTGATCTTGCGGACACCGAGGGGGTCGGTGTCGCCGTCGAGCCAGAGTTGGTGGGCGATGGCGCAGAGCAGGTCGTAGAAGGCTTGGAGGGTCAGGGTGTCGCCGGTGGCGGTCAGGTCGGAGGTGCCGGCGTAGAGGGTGGGGTCGGGGTGGCTGATCTTGACGTCGGAGTTGGCCTGGGCGCCTGCTTCGCGCTCTTCTTGGTCTTCGGGGTCGTACTTGGCGATGGCCAGGGCGACCAGCCGGTCGGTGATGACGGGGCCGAGGCTGCCGTCGGTGCGGGCGGCGAGGCGTTGGTCGACCCAGCGGGCGCCGACCAGCGGCAGGGCGTGGGTTTGTTGGGCGACGCGGCGGGCCTGCCAGGGCGGCACCTGCAACCTGGTGACGCGTTTCCAGAGCAGGGGGAGGCGGTGGCGTAGGTCGAGGGCGTCGGCGATCAGCTGGGCCCCGGCGGCCGGGGAGATGCCGAGCCTCAGGGCGAAGGTCTCGGGGGTGAACGCGGCCACCGCCGGCGTGCCGTCGCCGCCGAGGGACTCGTCTCGGGTGAGGACGTCGAGGGCGGGGCCGCCCGGGGTGGCGACGCCGGTGTCGGCGGTGGCGGGGTTCAGGACCGCCCACTGGTAGGCCAGCCGGAGCTTCATCACCGCGGCGCGGCGTTCGGCCTGTTCGGCTTGGGCGGCGGCTTCGAGGACACCGGCGGCGTCGAGGTCCTCGACCTCGAATGCCTCCACCGGTGCCGCGCTCATGGGATCAATTCAAGCAGCGGCCACCGACAGTCGAACCGGCTCGAGAACCCCTTCTCCACAAGGGATTCCGAGGAATGTTGCGGGGTTTCGTGACGGGCCTGACGGCCCTCCTCAACCAGCGGACCCGCTGGTTGAGGAAGGCGCGCTAGCGCCTGTCTCGAAACCCGGTGACGGGACGATGGAGAACGCCGCTGGTTGCGAGGTTTCGTGACGGGCCTGTCGGCCCTGCCTCTGACGAGCGCGACGCCGCTGGTTGAGGAAGGCGCGCTAGCGCCTGTCTCGAAACCCGGTGAACGGGACGATGTGCCTCTTCGCGGGGTTTCGTGACGGGCCTGACGGCCCTCCTCAACCAACGGACCCGCTGGTTGAGGAAGGCGCGCTAGCGCCTGGCTCGAAACCCGGTGACGGGCGGGTGGACCTCTTGCGGGGTTCCGTGACGGGCCTGACGGCCCTCCTCAACCAGCGAGCATCGCTGGCGCTCCCCGTACCTCGACGACCGACGTACCTGAACCGAGCCCGACGTACCTGCGTAGGGCAGGGCAGGAGGGCGGATGACCGGACGGTGGTGGACGGCGGCGCGGGTCGCGGGCGGGCTGGCGGTGCTGGGTGTGCTGGCGGCGCAGCTGGGTACCGGACCGTTCGTGGCGGGCTTGCAAGCCGTCGGACCGGGGCCGGCAGCGGTCGCGCTGGCTCTGGTCGCCGGGACCACCGTGTGCAGCGCCCAGCGCTGGCGGCTCGTGGCGCGCTCGTACGGCGTCGACGTGACGCTCCGCGCGGCGACGGCGGCGTACTACCGCTCGCAGTTCCTCAACTCCGTGCTGCCCGGTGGCGTGCTGGGCGACGTCCACCGCGGGCTGACGCACCGGTCGATCCGCTCCGTGGTGTGGGAGCGGGTCCTGGGGCAGGCCGTCGCCGTCGCGCTCGCCCTGCTCGTCGTGCTGGTCGCCTGGCCGGCCGCGTCCGCACCGTCTACCACGGTCCTCGCCGCCCTGGCGGTCGCCGGGATCGTCGTGGTCGCCGCGCTGGTCGTCGTCCTGGCCAACCGCGGGGTGCTCGAGCCCGAGCTCGTACCGGCCGTCCTGGCGCTCTCGGCGCTGGCGGCGGCGGGCCACGCAGCGGTCTTCGTCGTCGCGGCACGCGCGGTCGGCGTCGACGCCTCCACCACCACGCTCGCGCCCATCGCCCTGGTGGTGCTGGTCGCTGCCGCGGTCCCGCTCAACGTCGCGGGCTGGGGGCCTCGCGAGGGTGCGGCCGCGTGGGCGTTCGCCGCGGCCGGACTCGGCGCCGCCGCGGGCGCGTCCGTGGCCGTCGCGTACGGCGTCCTGGCGCTGCTGGCCACGCTGCCCGGCGCCGTCCTGCTCGGCGTACGCCGTCCGGTCCCGCAGCGCGCGCCGAGCGAACGCTGCCCGAGACGGTCCAGTGGCACAGGTGGTGAGCCAGCGTGGCTGACCGGCCCTACATCCTGCTCAGCTGCGGGATGTCCATCGACGGCTACCTCGACAACGCCTCGAGCAAGCGCCTGCTGCTGTCCAACGAGGCCGACCTCGAGCGGGTGGACGCCGTCCGGGCCTCGTCCGACGCGATCCTGGTCGGCGCCCAGACGGTGCGCCAGGACAACCCGCGGCTGCTCGTGCGCAGCGCCGCGTGCCGCGACGAGCGCGTGGCCCGCGGGCTGCCGCCCACGCCGGCCAAGGTCACCGTCACGGCCGGTGCGCGGCTCGACCCGCGGGCGCGCTTCTTCGCCACGGGTCAGACCGACAAGCTCGTCTACTGTGCGCGACCGGCGGTCCGCGAGGCCCGCGAGCGGCTCGGCGAGGTCGCGACCGTGGTCGACGGCGGGCCGCAGGTGCGGATGAGGCGGCTGGTCGAGGACCTCCACGACCGCGGCACCCGCAGGCTGATGGTCGAGGGCGGCGGCAGCATCCACACGCAGTTCCTCACCGCCGGGCTGGCCGACGAGCTCCACCTCGTGGTGGCCCCCTTCTTCGTCGGCGACTCGCGGGCCCCGCGCTTCGTCGAGGACGGCCGGTTCCCCTGGAACCAGGACCGTCGCGCCACCCTCGCCGACGTACGCCGCCTCGGCGACGTCGTGCTCCTCCGCTACGCACTCTCGGACCGCTACGAGGACTGATGACCCCTTTGCCACGCAGCCACGCATCCGTACCCAGGTCGAGATCCCGCTGCGGTTCTCCGACGGTTACACCGCCAGCGCCCGAGCCTTCACGTTCGACGGCCTCGTCGACGGAGGCGAGCACCTGGCGCTCCGGCTCGGTGAGCGCCGCCTGGCGACCTCCGAGGGGCCCACGCTGGTCCGGGTGCACAGCGAGTGCCTCACCGGTGACGTCTTCGGCAGCGACCGGTGCGACTGCGGGCCGCAGCTGCGCGAGTCGGTGGAGCGGGTGGCGAACGCCGGCGGCCTGCTCCTCTACCTGCGCCAGGAGGGCCGCGGCATCGGGCTCTACGCCAAGCTCGACGCCTACGCGCTCCAGGACGACGGCCTCGACACCTACGACGCCAACCTCGCTCTCGGCTTCGAGGCCGACGAGCGCGACTACACGGTCGCCGCCCAGATGCTCCTGGCGCTGGGCGTACGCCGGGTGGCGCTGCTGACCAACAACCCCGACAAGGTGCGTCAGCTCGAGGGCCTCGGCATCGAGGTACCCGCCCACGTGCCGACCGGCGTACACCTCAACGAGACCAACGCGGCGTACCTCGCCGCCAAGGTGCGCCGCCAGCAGCACACCCTCGAGCTGCCGGCGATCTGAGGCCGACCGAGCGCTCGGGCCTACCCGCGCGTAACAACGTGATCTAGGGTTCCTGGCAACGCCGTCCAGTCGGCTGTGCCCGGGGCGGCCCCCTGCCGCCCCCACCGCACTGGCCGCAGCCAGATTTCCAGGGAGTCTCATGCCCACCAAGATCGACGCCAGCTTCATCGACTCCCTGCCGGCCAACGTGGCCGTGCAGTTCCTCGAGCGGGTGGCCAAGTCGCCCGCAGCGCGAGGCCTTCCGCTACCCCGAGGGCGACGGCTGGAAGTCCGTCTCCTGGAAGCAGGCCGGCGAGGACGTCAGCAAGATCGCCGCCGGGCTCCTGGCGCTGGGCGATCCAGGCCGAGCAGCGGGTCGGGATCTCCTCCGGCACGCGCTACGAGTGGATCCTCGCCGACCTCGGCATCATGTGCGCCGGCGCGGCGACGACGACGGTGTACCCCTCCACCAACGAGGAGGACACGGCGTACATCCTCAGCGACTCCGAGTGCCAGGTCGTCTTCGCCGAGGACGACACCCAGATCGCCAAGCTCACCGCCCGCAGGTCCGAGCTGCCGAACGCTGCACAAGGTCGTCACCTTCGACGGCACGGCCGACGGCGACTGGGTCGATCACCATCGAAGACCTCGAGAAGCTCGGCGAGGCCTACCTCGCCGAGCACCCGGGCGTCATCGAGGAGACCGCCAAGGGCATCAGCGGCGACCAGCTCGCCACCCTGATCTACACCTCCGGTACGACGGGCCGGCCGAAGGGCGTCCGGCTGCGGCACAGCTCGTGGGTCTACGAGGGCGAGGCCATCCGGGCCCAGGACATCCTCAGCGAGGACGACCTCGAGTTCCGCTGGCTGCCGATGGCGCACTCGTTCGGCAAGGTGCTTGATGTCGACCCAGATGGCCTGCGGTTTCTCGGCCGCGATCGACGGCCGCGTCGACAAGATCATCGACAACCTGGCCGTCGTGAAGCCGACCTTCATGGGCGCGGCCCCGCGCATCTTCGAGAAGGCGCACGGCCGGATCATGACGATGCAGGCAGCCGAGGGCGGCGCTCAAGGAGAAGATCTTCAACCAGGCCTTCAAGGTCGGCCTCCAGGTCGAGCAGCTCAAGCGCGAGGGCAAGTCCGTCCCGCTGCCGCTGTCCCTGCAGCACACGCTGTTCGACAAGCTGGTCTTCGCCAAGATCCGCGACCGCTTCGGCGGCCGGGTGCGGTTCTTCATCTCCGGCGCCGCGGCCCTCAACCGCGACATCGCCGAGTGGTTCAACGCCGCCGGCATCGTCATCCTCGAGGGCTACGGCCTGACCGAGACCTCGGCCGGCTCGTTCGTCAACCTCCCCAGCGACTACCGCTTCGGCACCGTCGGCCCGGTCTTCCCGGCCAGCCAGGTCAAGCTCGGCGAGGGCGACGAGGTGATGATCAAGGGTCCCGGCGTCATGGACGGCTACCACAACCTGCCGGAGGAGACCGCCAAGACGCTGACCGACGACGGCTGGCTCAGGACCGGCGACAAGGGCGCCCTCGACGCCGACGGCTACCTCCGGATCACCGGCCGCATCAAGGAGCTGTTCAAGACCTCGGGCGGCAAGTACATCGCCCCGCCGGCGATCGAGGCGAAGTTCAAGGCGATCTGCCCCTACGCCAGCCAGTTCATGGTCTTCGGCAACGAGCGCAACTACGTCGTCGCGCTGATCACCCTCGACCCCGACGCGCTGCCCGGCTGGGCCGCCGAGAACGGCGTGAGCGGCGACTACGCCGCGATCGTGAAGTCCGACGCCTGCCAGCCAGATGGTCGCCGGGCTACGTCGACGAGCTGAACAAGAACCTCAACCGCTGGGAGACCATCAAGAAGTGGGAGCTGCTCGACCACGACCTCACCGTCGAGTCCGGCGAGCTCACCCCGTCGATGAAGGTCAAGCGCAACGTCGTCGAGGACAACTACAAGGACGTCATCGCCGGCTTCTACGCCTGAGTCGCCGTCGTCACCGGTCGCGTGAGCTGGCGCGTGGCGAGTCTCCGCGTCGACACCAGGGTCGCCGTCGAAGCCGGCTGTCGGGCGCGGGCGCCTTCCTCGACCAGCGAAAGCAACCGCACAGGAGACGCACAGGGTTGCGGGGTCAACTAGGGCCATGAGCGAACACCACGGCCCCCATGACGAGCTCGAGGACCACGACCTCGGCCTCTCCCACGACCTGCCCAAGATCGTCGAGCGCCAGCGGCTGGCCCGGCGCGGCATGCTCGCGATCTTCGGCGGGGTCGGGCGTGGCCGCCCTCGCCGGCTGCGCCGACCGACTCGTCCTCGTCGGCCACCGACACCTCCAGCAACGGCGGCCCCCCGAACGGCGGGCCGCCCGACGGCGGTGGCGGCGGCATGGGCGGCGACTCGTCCGTCGAGGTCGCCGAGGGCGAGATCCCCGAGGAGACCGCCGGCCCCTTCCCCGGCGACGGCTCCAACGGCCCCAACGTGCTCAGCGAGTCGGGCGTCGTCCGCTCCGACATCACCGGCAGCTTCGGCGACGCCAGCGGTGTGGCCGAAGGCGTCCCGATGACCGTGAAGCTGAAGGTCTACGACCTCAACGGCGACGAGGCGACGCCGCTGGCCGGTGCCGCGATCTACCTGTGGCACTGCGACCGCGAGGGCAGCTACTCGATGTACGACGGCGACGCGCAGTCCGAGAACTACCTGCGCGGCGTCCAGGAGGCCGCCGACGACGGGACGCTGGAGTTCACCACGATCTTCCCGGCGTGCTACTCCGGCCGCTGGCCGCACATGCACTTCGAGGTCTACGAGTCGCTCGACGCTGCCACCAACGCGACCAACAAGCTGCGCACCTCGCAGCTCGCGCTGCCCCAGGACGTCTGCGAGACGGTCTACGCCACCGAGGGCTACGAGCAGTCGGTGTCGAACCTGACGCAGGTCAGCCTCGACAGCGACGGCATCTTCTCCGACGGCTACTCGCTGCAGATGGCCAAGGTCACCGGCTCGGTCGAGGAGGGGTACGTCGCCACGCTCAACGTGCCGGTGTGACGCTGCGCCGATCGGTGGTTGAGGTGTGAGGAGCGCTAGCGACGAGCCTCGAAACCACGTCACGGTGACTGTGGTTTCGAGGCTCGGCCGTGGCCGGCCTCGCACCTCAACCACCGAGGCGGCTGGTCAGTCGACCAGCTCGGTCGGCTCGGCGACCACGTCGACCAGGGCGCCGTTGCGGAGCACGGTGATCTCGACCCGGGAGCCGATGGCGTCGTCGAGGAGCAGCTTCTGCAGCGAGCCGGCGCTGCCGAGCGGGGTGCCGTTGACGGCGAGGACCATGTCGCCGCGGTGGAGGTCGGCGACCGCGGCGGGAGAGCTCTCGACGACCTCGACGACGCGGAGCGCGACCCGCTGGCCGGCGCGGTCCGCCCACGCCGGCGGGAGGGGAGCGGGGCTGCTGACCAGGCCGAGGTAGGCACGCCGTACGCGGCCGTCGTGCATCAGCTGGTAGATGATCCGGTTGGTGGTCGCGTTGACCGGGACGGCGAGCCCGAGGCCGACACCGGCGACGGCGGTGTTGATGCCGACCACCCGGCCGCGGGCGTCGGCCAGGGCGCCACCGGAGTTGCCGGGGTTGAGCGAGGCATCGGTCTGGATGACGTCCTCGATCATCCGCGCCGTGGTGCGGCCTCGCGCGGGCATCGAGCGGCCGAGGGCGCTGACCACGCCGGCCGTCACGCTGCCCGCGAGCCCGAGCGGGTTGCCGACGGCCACGACGAGCGAGCCGACGCGCAGGGAGTCGGCGTCGCCGTACTCCGGAGGGCTCGGCACTTCCCGATCGGTCCGTACGACGGCCAGGTCGGACAGCGCGTCGACGCCGACGACCTCGAAGCGTGCGGTAGTGCCGTCGCCGAACGCCGCCTCGCCGGCGGTCGCGTCGCCGACGACGTGGGCGTTGGTGATCAGGTGTCCCTCCTGGCTGAGCACCACAGCCGAGCCGGCCGACTCTCCCCGCCGGCCGCGGATGCGCAGCGCCGCGACCCGAGGGGTCAGCGTGTCGGCGATCCCGACCACGATGGCGGAGTAGGCGTCCAAGGGCTCCACGACCCCATCCAACGTCGTCGGCTCGGAAACCTCCTCCGTTCGCCGTGGGCGGAACGGTGCGCGGGTTTCGTGACGGGCCCGGCAGCCCTCCTCAACCAGCGGAGCCGGCGGACCTGCTGGTTTGATGTCAGTCATGCCGTCCGCACTCTCCTCGGGCGAGCCCGCCCCGGCCGACGGCGCCCTCCCCGACGAGGCGCTGGCCGAGCTCGGCTCGCGACCGTTCGGGTTCTACGTGCACGTGCCGTTCTGCACCGTGCGGTGCGGCTACTGCGACTTCAACACCTACACGGTCGAGGACCTCGGCCGCTCGGCCGATGTGCGCGGCGCCTCACGGTCGACGTACGCCGAGGCCGCCATCGACGAGGTACGACTGGCCCGGCGCGTGCTGCGGCGAGCGCCGAGCTACCGGTGTCGACGGTGTTCTTCGGCGGCGGCACTCCCACCTTGCTCAAGCCCGGTGAGCTCGGTGCGGTCCTGGCCGCGATCGCGGCGGAGTTCGGGCTGGCGGCGGACGTCGAGGTCACCACCGAGGCCAACCCCGACAGCGTGGCGCTGTGGGACCTCGAGGAGCTGCGCCAGGTCGGCTTCGACCGGATCTCGTTCGGCATGCAGTCCGACGTGCCGCACGTGCTGGCCACCCTCGACCGCACGCACGACCCGCTGCGGGTGCCGGCCGTCGTCGGCTGGGCGCGCCAGGCGGGCTTCGAGCAGGTCAGCCTCGACCTGATCTACGGCACTCCGGGGGAGTCGCTCGCCGACTGGGAGACCTCGCTCGACGCGGCGCTCGCGTGCGCGCCCGAGCACGTGTCGGCGTACTCGCTGATCGTGGAGGAGGGCACCGCGCTGGCGCGGCGGATCGCTCGAGGCGAGCTCGCGACGCCCGAGGACGACGACCTGGCCGACAAGTACCTGCTGGCCGACGAGCGCCTGACCAAGGCCGGCCTGGGCTGGTACGAGGTGTCCAACTGGGCCCGCGACGAGCGGTCGCGGTGCCGGCACAACGTCGGCTACTGGACCGGTGCCGACTGGTGGGGCGTCGGCCCGGGCGCCCACTCGCACGTCGGCGGCGTTCGCTGGTGGAACGTCAAGCACCCCGCGGCGTACGCCGAGCGGATCAGCTCGCACGTCAGTCCGGCGCACGCGCGGGAGGTGCTCGATGTCGAGACCCGGCGGGTGGAGCGCGTGCTGCTCGAGCTGCGCCTGTACGACGGGCTGCCTGTCGAGGTCCTGGACGCCACCGGCCGCGCCGCGATCTTCGACCTCGTCGCGCGCGGCCTGATCGACCGGGTCGGCGAGCGGCTGGTGCTCACCACGCCTGGCCGGTTGCTCGCCGACGGCGTGGTGCGCGACCTGCTGCCGTGAGGGCCGAGCTCCGCGTCAGCTGACGAAGCGCAGGGTCAGCGGGTAGCGGTAGTCCTCGCCGTTGGCGGCCTTGATCGACGCCTGGATCAGGAACACCAGGGCGAAGACCATCGCGACCAGCCCCAGCGGGATCACCACGATCAGGCCGAGGCCGATGGTGAGGATCGAGAAGAGGATCGCGGCGGCGCCGTAGATCAGCAGTGAGATCTGGAAGTTCAGAGACTCGACGGCGTGCCGGCGGACGTACGGCGACTGGTTGCCGACCGTCAGCATGATCACCAGCGGCGCGATGAAGCCCATCGCCAGCCAGGCGGCGACGAGGGTTCCCCAGTGCGAGGCCGACGCCCAGTTGCGGTCGGTCTGAGCGCTCGCGACCGGCTGGTAGCTGTAGCTGTAGGCCGGCTGCTGGGTGGGACCCTCGCTACCCGAGTACGGGTTGGGGTTGGGGGTCTCGGTCATGGTGTTCGTGCCTCCTGGGCCGGGGCGCTGCCACGGGGTGGTCGCTCCCTTGTCCAGAACGTTAGACGCGGCAGGCCGATTCCGGGATCCGTGAGTGCCCTGAGCGTGCCCTGGTCCGCGTCCCGGCCCTGGTGGTTTCGAGGAGGGCCTGGCGGCCCGTCACGACCTCAACCACCGAACATTTCCGGTGGTTGACGGTGCGAGGAGCGCCAGCGACGAGCCTCGCAACCTCCAGCGAGGAGGTCAGGCGGTGACGAAGTCGATGAGCTCCTCGACCCGGCCGAGCAGGGCGGGCTCGAGGTCGGCGTAGGACGTCACCTTCGCCAGGATCTGCTTCCAGGCGCGGGCGGTGTCCTCCTGGGTGGCGTGGGGCCAGCCGAGGCGACGGCACACGCCCTTCTTCCACTCCTCCGAGCGGGGTACGTCGGGCCAGCGGTCGAGCCCGAGCCGGTCGGGCTTCACCGCGGCCCAGACGTCCACGAACGGGTGGCCCACCACCAGCACGTGCTCCCCGACAGGAGAACGGCGCGACCTCCTCGGCGATCCGGCTCTCCTTGGAGCCGGCCACCAGGTGGTCGACGAGCACGCCGACGCGGCGCTGCGGGCCGGGGCCGAAGTCGCGCAGGTGCGCGACCAGGTCGTCGACGCCCGCGAGGTACTCCACGACCACGCCCTCGAGGCGGAGGTCGTCGCCCCACACCTTCTCGACCAGCTCGGCGTCGTGCCGGCCCTCGACGAAGATGCGGCTGGCGCGGGCGACGCGAGCGGTGGCGCCGTGCACGGCGACCGAGCCGGACGCCGTACGCGTCGCCTTGGCGGGGCCTTGGCGGACCGGAGCGGCCAGGATCACCGGGCGACCCTCGAGCAGGAAGCCGGGCCCGAGCGGGAAGGTACGTCGCTTGCCGCGGCGGTCCTCGAGGGTCAGCGTGTCGAGGTCGCGGTCGACGGCGACGATCGCACCGCAGAAGCTCCGTCATCACCTCCTCGACCACCGCGCCGATCTCGGCGACGGCCGGGACCGCTCGGCCGTTCTTCGGCGCTCGCCAGTCGCTGGCGAGGACGTCGGAGCCGTAACGCGGTCGATCGGGGGGTGGGCACCGACCAACGCTAGGAGGGCACGGGGGCCGAACCGGTCAGGACGCGCCGGTCAGTCGTCGCTGTCGGGAGCCCCGTGGTGGGCGTCGTCGCTGGCAGTCTCGCGTCGGCATCGGCGTCGGGCGAGGACCAGGTTGTCGTCGTCGTCGCGCTCGAGGCCGGCGATGTGCGGGTCGCCCAGATCCTGCCGCTCGGCGTCGTCGTCGTCGGTGGCTCGGCCAGCGGGTTGTCGTCGCCCGGTCTGGAGGTCCTCGGGCAGGCTCCTCGTCGGGGATGGAAACGTCGGTGTAGTCGCTGTCGGGCGTCTCGCTCATGCCTCGGGTCTACCGGTGCCGGGGTGGCCGGGCCACACCCCGCCGGGTGCGGTCAGACCAGCGGGAGCCGCTTCTGGCTCCGGGGCAGGTGCTCGTAGCCGCGGCGTACGGCGTTGGCCAGCGCCTCCGGCGGGTAGGGCCACTCGGCGGTGCCCAGCGCGTCGTCGACGGGTACGCCGCGGGTGGCCAGGTCGCGGATCGTCTCGGCGACGATGCCGATCGAGTTGCGCTGCTCCTCGACGAAGTCGCGGTCGACGACGGCGCCGTGACCGGGGACCACGACGGACTGTGCCGTGGTGAGGCCGAGCACGACGTCGAGGGTCAGCGGCCACTCCATCGGGTAGCAGTCGGTGCCGAAGGCCGGCACGTTCCCGGTGTCGGTCTGCTCCACCAGGTCGCCGGCGAGCAGGACGTCGGCGTCGGGGACGCGGACGACCAGGTCGCCGCCCGTGTGGCCGCGCCCGGGGTGGACCAGCTCGACGAGGCGGTCGCCCAGGTCGAGCGAGATCGCCGACGAGAACGTGCGCTCGGGTACGACGACCTCGGTCGCGGCGACCTCCGCCCAGCGCGGGTCTTCCTCCTCCGCAGCGGAGGCACGTACCTCGGCGGCGTGCTGCGGGGAGGGTCTCGGCGGCGGTCTCGTGGCAGATGAGCTCCGCTCCCTCCGCCTGGAGCACGCCGTTGCCGAACGTGTGGTCCCAGTGCTCGTGGCTGTTGACGGCGAAGAGCACCGGCAGGCTGCTCACCCGCCGCAGGTCGGCGACCACCTCGCGGGCCAGCGCAGCCGACGCCTGCGTGTCGAGGACCAGCAGCCCGGCCTCGCCGGCGATCACCGAGACGTTGACGTCGAGCCAGGGGTAGCGCGCGACCCACACTCTGTCGGCCACCTCGTTGAAGCCTGTCACCCGGTCGAGGCTAGTACGCTTGGCACTCAGGGCCGACGAGTGCCAGGACCGGACGTGCCCAGACCGGAGTGCAGAGGGAGGCGAGCAGATTGCAGGACGACCGCAAGCTCGCCGTCCTGCGAGCCATCGTCGAGGACTACGTCGCCACGCAGGAGCCGGTCGGCTCCAAGGCCCTGGTCGAGCGTCACTCCCTCGGTGTCTCGCCCGCGACCGTCCGCAACGACATGGCGGCGCTGGAGGAGGAGGGGTTCATCACCCAGCCGCACACCAGCGCCGGCCGGATCCCCACCGACAAGGGCTACCGGCTGTTCGTCGACCGCCTGACCACGCTCAAGCCGATGACGCGCCGCCGAGAAGCGCGCGATCGCCACCTTCCTCGACGGGGCGGTCGACCTCGACGACGTGGTGCACCGCTCGGTGCGGCTGCTCTCGCAGCTGACCCATCAGGTCGCGGTCGTGCAGTACCCCACCCTCTCCCGGTCCACGGTCCGTCACGTCGAGCTGGTCGCGCTCGCACCGAACCGCCTGCTCGTCGTCCTGATCCTCTCGACCGGCCGAGTGGAGCAGCGGCTCGTCGAGACCGAGCAGGCGGTCACCGACGACGACCTCGCTGACGTCCGCACGACCGTCCACCGGGCCGTGATGGGCGAGACCATCGCCAACGCCCTGACCGCTCTCCGCGCGCTCGACCAGGTGGGCGCGGTGACCACGTCGGTGGTGGCCGCTCTCGTCGATGCGATGTCCGACCACCGTTCCGACGAGCGGGTCCTGGTGAGCGGCACCGCCAACCTGGCGCGCTACGGCGACTCGTTCGACGTCGACGTACGCCCGCTGCTCGAGGCGCTCGAGGAGCACGTCGTGCTGCTCAAGCTGCTCGGCGAGGCCCACTCCGGCGGCGTGCTGGTGCGGATCGGTCACGAGGGCCCCTACGAGGAGCTGTCGTCGACGAGCGTGGTCTCCACCGGCTACGGCCCCGGTGACGAGGCGCTGGCCAGCCTGGGCATCGTCGGCCCGACCCGCATGGACTACCCCGGCACGATGGTCGCTGTGCGCGCCGTCGCCCGCTACGTCTCGCGCATCCTCGACGAGGCATGAGGGTTTCGAGGCTCGTCGCTGCGCTCCTCGCACCTCAACCACCGAAAACCCAACGAAAACCTACGAAGGACTGTTGGTGAGCCAAGACCCCTACTCGATCCTCGGCGTGACCCGCGACGCGGACGCCGAGACGATCAAGAAGGCCTACCGCCGCCTGGCGCGGCAGCTGCACCCCGACGTGAACCCCGACCCTGAGACCCAGGAGCGGTTCAAGGAGGTCAGCCGGGCCTACGAGATCCTCAGCGACCCGCAGAAGCGCGCGACCTTCGACCACGGCGGCGACGTGTTCGGTGGCATGGGCTTCGGCCAGGGTGCGGGTTTCTCCTTCACCGACATCATGGACGCCTTCTTCGGCGGCGCTGGCGGGACGGGCGGCCCGGGCGGTGCCACCCGCGGTCCGCGGCCGCGCACGCGCCGCGGCCAGGACGCCCTGATCCGGCTCGACGTCGACCTGGCCGAGGCGGCGTTCGGGGTCGCTCGCGAGCTCAAGGTCGACACGGCAGTCGTCTGCACGACCTGCCACGGCGAGGGTACGGCGGCCGGCTCGCAGCCGATCCCCTGCCAGACCTGTCACGGGGCGGGCGAGGTCGCCCACGTGCAGCGGTCGTTCCTCGGCGAGATCCGCACCCTGCGGCCCTGCGCCGCCTGCCGCGGCTTCGGCACGATCATCCCCGACCCGTGCCGCGAGTGCTCGGGCGACGGACGCGTCCGCTCCCGCCGCACCCTGACCGTCAAGATCCCCGCCGGCGTCGACACCGGCACCCGCGTCCAGCTGCCCGAGCAGGGCGAGGTCGGGCCTGGTGGCGGCCCGGCGGGCGACCTCTACGTCGAGATCCACGTCGCCCCGCACCCGACGTTCAGCCGTCAGGGCACCGACCTCCACACCACCGTGGCGGTGCCGATGTCCGCCGCCGCGCTCGGCACCACGTTGACCCTGCCGACCCTGGAGGCCGACCTGGTCGACCAGGAGGAGTCCGACGGCACGTCGGGTGTCGAGACCTCCTTCGAGCTCGAGATCCGGCCGGGCACCCAGTCGGGGTCGTCCCAGGTGCTTCGCGGGCGCGGCGTGCCGGGCCTGCGGTCCGGCCGCGGCGACCTGGTCGTCACGGTGCTCGTCGAGACGCCGACCCGGCTCGACGCCCGCCAGGAGGAGCTGCTGCGCGAGCTGGCGGCGATCCGCAACGAGGAGAACCCGACCGGACAGGTGCGCGAGGAGCACAAGGGCATGTTCGGCCGTCTGCGCGACGCCTTCAACGGGCTCTGACGGCCGCTGTCCCATGCCTGCCCGTCCACTGGGTGCCGTCCCTGGACGACGCGCGAGGTGGGGTCGACCGTCGAGGTCACCGGCGACGAGGCGCACCACGCCGTGACGGTCCGCCGGCTGCGCGTGGGCGAGAGCGTGGTGCTCACCGACGGGCTCGGTCGCGCGGTCGCCGGGCCGGGTCACACCACGGGCAAGCGCGGCCTCTCGGTGACGGTGGCCTCGCTCTCCGACTCGCCGCGCCGGAGCCGGTCGTGACGGTCGTCCAGGCGATCCCGAAAGGCGACCGCGGCGAGCTGGCGGTCGAGATGCTGACCGAGGTCGGGCGTCGCCGGCATGGTGCCGTGGGCGGCATCGCGGTCGGTGGCGGTCTGGAAGGGCGAGCGCGCTCGCCGAGTCCGTGGAGCGTGGCGCACGACCGCGCGCGAGGCGTCCAAGCAAGCGCGCCGCCCGTGGTTCGCAGAGCGTCGACGACCTCGGTCTCGACGGCCGGCGTCGTGGAGCTGGTCGCCGAGGCCGACCTGGCCGTGGTGCTGCACGAAGAGGCGACCACGCCGCTGTCGGAGCTCGACGTGCCTGCGGCTCGGGCTCGGTCGTCGTCGTCGTCGGCCCCGAGGGCGGCCTCAGCGACGAGGAGGTCGCGACGTTCGAGGCTGCCGGCGCTCACGTCGTACGCCTCGGGGCCGAGGTACTGCGCACCTCCACCGCAGGCGTCGCTGCCGTCGCCGCCCTCCTGTCCCGCACCCCCCGCTGGGCCTGACCCACCGGGGATTCGTCTGCGGTTTGCTGCTGTTTCTGCGGTGGCGACGCGCAGACGAATCGGCTGTGTCAGCGCGCCAGCAGCTCCGCCACTCGGTCGAGCTCCTCGTCGAGCTCGCGCTGCTCGCCCCGGGACAGCGTGCGGAAGAGCTCGACGATCACGGGGCGGCCGTCCTCGACCCGCCACAGGCCCTCGAGCCAGCCGTCGACGAAGACGGTGTTGCACAGCCCGCCGTTGACACCCATCCAGCGCTTGCGCTTGGCGGGATCGGTGACCCGGTCACGGCCGGCGTGGGAGAGCCAGACGTTGTCGTAGAGGCCGAGCAGCCGAACGGGAGCCGGGGTGTCGGCGTCGGCGATGTCGCCGGAGGGCAGGTCGACGAGCTTCTTGCCCGCGGCGTCGGTGTGGCGGACCAGGTCGTCCATCGAGGCGAGCACGGCGGGGATGCCGGGCACGCCGGACCAGGCGGTGACGTCGGCGGCCGAGGCGGGACCGTACGCCGCGAGGTAGCGCCGCACGATGGCCTGCCGGGTCGGGCTCGGCGAGCGGACGCCCCAACCAGGTGTCGACGAACTGGTAGACGACGCCGCCGGGCTGCTTCCAGCAGCCACGCGGCGGCAGCTGGGCGAGCGGCGCCGCGACCCGGGCCAGGTGGGCCAGCGCGTTGGCCGGGACATCGGGGAAGGCCTCGGTGAGCACCTCGCCGAGCCGCTTGACCGGCAGCGGGCCATCGGCCAGCGCCGCGCGCAGAGCCACGGCGAACTCGTCGACGTCGACGTCCATCGCCGGCCGCACCATCTGGCTGACCTTGCGCTCGCGCTCGTGGATCGGCCGGGTGAACTGGCGCAGCATCAGCGCGTCGTCGGCGACCAGCAGGTGCACCGTGCTGCGCATCGTCAGCAGCCGCACCAGCGACCGGTCCTCGAGGCCGCGCGTGACGTCGTACGGGTCGAAGGTCTCGAGCCGCGCCGCGAGCCCGAAGTACGGCGGCTGGTTGTCCTGCGCCTGGAGGCCGACGAGGTGCTCACCATCGCGGGCACCGACGAGTCGGTGCGGGCCAACAGGTGCTGGCGTTCGAGCAGGGTGCGGTTGAGCACCTGGGCCGAGAGCTGCACCCGCGGAAACTAGCGCACCACGATCGTGCGGGTGTCGGTAGCGGCGCCTATCCCGTCGTCCGTCGGGTACAGTCGTTCCTCGTAGCCGCCGCCGCGATGGTGTAGATGCCGGGAGCAGCACCTCGTCGGAGACGTCAGATGCGGTCAGCGCCAGCGGTGGGGCGCCGCCGACACGGGTTCGGCCACCGGCACGCCGAGCGGCAGGATCGACCGGCTGGTCACCGAGGACGAAGCGCACCGGCAGTCGGCCGGCCGAGCGGTACGCCTGGAGCGTTGTAGACGACCTGCTGCGATCGGACAGCTCGAGCCTCGGCGGGGCCCATCCATCGCTGGAAGAGTCCGCCACCAGACGCCCGAGCGAGACCGGCGCACTCCTGGAATCCGGCCGAACAGCATGGGCCTACTCGATGACGAAGTTCTTCGAGTCGGAGTCGGGGGCGAAGCCCTCACCGCCGGACGGGTCGTCGTTGGTGGCGACGAAGGTGTAGTCGCCGGGGGCGAGGCTGGAGACGTCGATGCTGAGCTCCCAGGGGAAGAGCTTGTCGACCTGTCCGCCCTGCTCGGCCATCCCGAAGTCGGTGGCCACGACCTGGTCACCCTGGCGGATCTCCCACTGGAAGGTCGCCTCGAAGGTGTTGGCCACGCCCTCGGCGTCGAGCGTCCCTCCGGAGACGACCATGCCCTCCTCGGGCTGGGTGATGTTCATCATCGTCACTGTCGCGGACAGCGGCGCGTTGGTCAGCGGCTCGGAGGCGGGCGAGCCGAGCACCTGGTCGGTGCGCTGCCCGTCGAGCAGGAGCTGCACGCCCGCACGTTCCTGGGCCGCGCCCTGCACGCTGTAGACGACCTGCTGGATCGCCAGCCCTGCGTCCGTCTTGGACATGCCTGCGGGCCGGTCGTGCAGGTCGGCTCCGGTGAGGTCGACGGTGATCACGTCGCCGTCGTACGACGCGGTGGCCTCGGTCCCGGCGGGCCACAGGGTCCGGTAGTCCGGGTCGAGCGGCGGGCCGGCCACGGCGGCGTACGCCGCCTGGGCGACCGGGTCGCCGCCGATGCCCGGCTGGAACTCGCGGAACAGCACCGTGCCGCGGCCGCTTGTCGCCGGCGTAGTAGACGGGTACGGCGCCCTCGACGGGGGTGCCGACGGGTCAGCCGTCGTAGGGGTGTCGCTCGCGCTCTCGGTCGGGCTGGGCTCGCCGGTGGGGTCGGACGTCTGGCTGCTCGACGGCTGGGCGACCGGGTCGGACCCGTTGCCGTCGTCGTTGAGCTGCGTGACGACCGCGATCGCGACGATCACGGCGGCGGTGCCGGCGGCGGCGTAGAGCCAGTTGCGGGAGCTGCTCATGGTGGTCTCCTGGTCATGGTCGGTGCGGGTGCGGGATCGGATGGCGGTCAGGCCCTCGCCGGGCTCGACGCCGGCAACGGCGTCTTGGATCAGCTCCGAGAGACGGGCGTCGTGATGGGGGTCGAGGCGAGGGTCGGTCATGGGGTGCCTCCAGGTGTCTGGAAGTGATCGGCGAGCAGGCCGCGCAAGGTGGCGGCGCCGCGGGACGCGTGGCTCTTGACCGCCCCGCGGCTGATGCCGAGCGCGTCGGCGATCTCGGCCTCGGACAGGTCGACGTAGTAGCGCAGCGCGATCACCTCGCGCTGGCGGCGGGGGAGGGCCTCCAGCGCGTCGAGCACGGCGGCCCGCCGCTCGGTCTCGAGCGCGGCCTCGTCCGCCCCGCGTACGGCGGCCGGTGGGGGCTGGCGTTCGGCGTGCACCCGCACCACCTTGAGGTGGCGGAGGCGGGACCGCGAGCCGTTGACGACCGCCCGGCGCAGGTAGGCCAGGGCCCGGTCGGGGTCGCGCAGCGAGCCCCACTTGCCGTGCACCGCGACGAAGGCGTCCTGCACGACCTCCTCGGCCATGCCCTGGTCGCGCACCAGCAGCACGCTCAGGCGGACCAGCGGCCGCCAGTGCGCGGCGTACAGCTGCTCGACGGCGCCGTCGGCGTCCGTCTCGTACCAGCCGGCAGGGGACGGGCTCACTGGCCCGTTCGACGACTGGGCCAGGCCCGCCGTCGCCCTGCGCATTGCATGGACCGTCACGCTAGTCCCACGCGCAGCCCCATCCCGTGGTTTACACGCCGTGAGCCGGTGGACGACGGGTAGTCCCGTGCGGTTCCGGGGTTGCCGGACCGGTTGACCCCGGAAGTGCACGGGACTATCGCGCGGGGGCTGTGGACAGCGGTGCCAGGATGGGGACGTGAGCACGGACGCCGACTGCCTGTTCTGCAAGATCGTCGACGGCGAGATCCCCGCAGACGTCGTGGCGCAGACCGACGAAGCGGTGGCCTTCCGTGACGTCAACCCGCAGGCGCCGACCCACGCGCTGGTGGTGCCGCGCTCCCACTTCGCCGACGCCGCGGCCCTGGCCGACGGCGAGCCCGACACCCTCGCCTCGCTGGTTCGCCTGGCGCGTGACGTGGCACTCGCCGCTGGTCTGGACGACTACCGCCTGGTGTTCAACACCGGCGCGGGTGCGGGTCAGACTGTGTTCCACACCCACCTGCACGTGCTCGGCGGAAGGGCGATGACATGGCCACCCGGCTGACGGCGATGGCGGCGAGCGTCGTCCTGGCCGCGGCACTGGCCGGCTGCGGCGCCTCCGACGCGACCGACGACGCCGACCGCGTGCCCGTCGGCACCATCACCACGACGACGAGCGAGCCCACGCCCGCGGCGACCGACGGCACGAGCGACACCGCGACGGACCAGCCGTCGACCGGTCGGCCACAGCCATGCGGGCGGCACGACCAAGCCCCAGCCGCTGCGCCAGGGCGAGAAGCGGATGACGCTGCGAGATGCCCGCCGCGTACACGCCCTCGGCCCCGCTGGGCACCGGCACCGACGACTACCGCTGCTTCCTGCTCGACCCCCAGCTGAGCGACGACGTCTACCTGACCGGCACGTTCGTCAAGCCGGGCAACGCCGACGTCGTCCACCACGTCATCTTGTTCACCGCGCCTCCCGAACAGGTGGCCGAGGCCGAGGCGATGGACGACGCCGCGCCGGGTGAGGGCTGGACCTGCTTCGGCGGCTCCGGGCTGCGCGACAACGACGGGCTCAACAGCGCGCCGTGGCTCGGCGCCTGGGCACCGGGTGGCAAGGAGTCGATGAGCGCGCCCGGGTTCGGCAAACCGCTCGAGGCGGGCAGCCGGATCATCATGCAGGTCCACTACAACCTGATCTCCGGGCCTGGCCCCGACGTCTCCTCGACGTTGCTGCGCTACGCCCCCGGGTCGGCGGACATCACGCCGCTCGAGACCGTGCTGCTGCCGGCGCCGGTCGAGATGCCGTGCCGCGAGAAGTACGCCGACGGCCCGCTCTGCGACCGCGACGCCTCGATCGCCGACCTGATCGACCGCGTCGGCGGGTCCGGCAACACCAACAACGCGCTGTACCTCCTGTGCGGCGGCAAGCCCAAGGCGAGCAACGTCACCTCGTGCGACCGTCCCATCGGCGAGCCCACCACGATCCGTGGCGTGGCCGGCCACATGCACCTGCTGGGCCGGTCGATCAAGATCGAGGTCAATCCCGGCACCCCGCGGGCCAGGACCATCCTCGACATCCCGGTCTGGGACTTCGACAACCAGGCCAACCAGCCGATCAAGCCGGTGCACGTCGACTTCGGCGACGTCGTCCGGGTCACCTGCCGTCACGTGCAGTGGCTGCGCGACAAGCTGCCGGCCTTCGAGGGCATCCCCGACAAGTACGTCGTGTGGGGCGAGGGCACCACCGACGAGATGTGCCTGGGGATCCTGACCGTCACGCGCCCTTGACAACGCTGACCCGGGGCGGCGGTGAGCCTGGCACCGTCCAGCGACGAGAACGGTGCGAGGCTCACCGCTGGCGCGGGGATCAGGCGTGGGCCTCGATCACCAGGTTGTAGGCCGTGGCGACCGCGACGCCGGCGTGGGCGAAGCCGGCCGCGCCGAAGGTCTCGAGCAGCTTGGCCGGACCGGCTTGCGCGCCCAGCGCCGTACCTCCCTCGCTGATGCTGTGCGGCACGCACAGCGCCGAGCTGCCGACGTAGAAGACGCCCGCGATCGGGTTCTCAGGTTGGCCTCGAGGGTGTCCTCGGCGTACGGCTCGATCGCGACCACCTGACCGCCCGGCCGGAGCGCGGCCCGTGCGTGGGCCAGTGCGCCGACCGGGTCGCCCATGTCGTGGACGGCGTCGAAGAACAGCACCAGGTCGTACTCCCCGTCGTACGACGTGGCGTCCGACTCGTGGAACTGGACCCGGTCGGTGACTCCGGCCTCGACGGCGGCCGCCTTGGCCAGGCGGATCGACTCCTCGTGGTAGTCGACGCCGACGAAGGTGCTGTTCGGGAAGGCCTCTGCGAGCAGGATCGTCGGCACGCCGAGCCCGCACCCGACGTCGAGGACCCGGATGCCCGACTCGAGACGCGCGACCAGGCCCGGCACCGAGGGGAACCACTCGGTGAGCAGCGAGGCGCGGTACATCGTCCCGTAGAACCGCGCCACGCTGCTGAAGACGCGGGGGTCGTGAGCGTGCCACGGCAGCCCCTCGCCGGTCGTGTACGCGTTGGCGAGCTTGTCGACCGCCGCCCAGACCCCGGCGATCAGCTCGAAGCCGGCGGTCAGGGAGGCGGGGCTCATCTCCTCCGCGAGCACGGCGGCGGCCTCGACGGAGAGGGTGAAGGTCTCGCTGGTCGCGTCGTAGGTCACGTAGCCGTGCGCGGCCTGCGCGGACAGCCACTCCTGGACATAGCGCCGGGCCACGCCGGAGCGCTCGGCCAGCGTGGCGATGGTGGCGGTGCCCTGGCGCCCGTCGGTGACGGAGGCGGCCAGCGCCTGCCAGAGACCGAGCCTGTCTCCCAGGTAGACCAGGATCGCGTTGTACGCCGCGGCCTGGTCGCCCTGGACCTTGCGCGACGAACTCCTCGAGCCGGCCGAAGTCCAGGACGGGAGCGTCGAGCTGTGCAGTCATGGTGGTTTCCTTTCGGGGGTGTGGCGTCCTCGTGACGCCGTCGTGGAGCAGGTTGCGGGAGCCCGGTCGCAGCGCCCTGTCACGCTCGGACCACCACGTGACAGGCATGTGACAGAAATCCACGGCACCCTGGTGGCATGCAGGAGCTGTTGACAGCGCTGGGGACCGTGCTGATGGTCTGGGCCCACCCGGACGACGAGACGTACCTGGCCGGCGGGCTGTCCGCCGCGCTCACCGACGCGGGACGGCGCGTGGTGTGCGTGACGGCGACCCGCGGCGAGGCAGGCGGCACCACCGAAGGTCTCGCCGAGATCCGTACGGCGGAGCTCGAGGCAGCGCTGAAGCTGCTGGGCGTCGAGGAGCACCACTGGCTGGACTACCCCGACGGCGGGTGCGCGTCGGTCGACGACGACCAGGCGGCGGCCAGGATCCGCGCGGTCGTCGACGACGTGCGACCCGACACGGTCGTCACCTTCGGGCCGGACGGGTTCACCGGCCATCCCGACCACCAGGCCGTGAGCCGCTGGGTCGACCTCTCGCTGACGGGGCGCCCCGATGTGCGGCTGCTGCACGCAGTCGCACCCGAGCAGCGCCCGACCCCGGCCTGGACGAGGACTACGGGGTCTTCGAGCTGGGCCGGCCACGAGTGTGCGCGGACGACGAGATCGACGTGCTGCTGCCTCTCGACGGCGTGCTGCTGGACCGCAAGGTCCAAGCCCTGCTGCTCCAGGAGTCGCAGACGGCCGGGCTGGTCGCAGCGGTGGGGCTGTCACGCTTCCGCGCCTGGGTGGCGACCGAGGCGCTCGCGGCACCGGCCGGCACGACGTAGATCCCAGGTGACGGCCACCCTCGTACTCGGGCACAGTTCCCGGGTGGACAGGTCGCAGCTACCGCTGTGCGTCGACGTGCTCGGTCCACTGGCGCTGCGGGTGCGCGGCCGGCTGGTGGACGTGCCGGGCGCGCGGCGCCGCTCGCTGCTGGCGTTGCTGGCGCTCGAGGGCGACCGTGGGATCGGCACCGACCGCCTCGTCGACGCCCTCTGGCCCGACGACCCGCCGGCCGACGCGGCCCAGGCGCTGTACAACCACGTGTCCCGCCTGCGGCGCCATCTCGGTGACCTGTCGGACCGGCTGGAGCGTCAGCCGCGGGGTTACCGGCTGCGGCTCGCGCCGTACGAGCTGGACGCCGACGCCGCCCGCGCCTCGCGCCGGCCGACCCGGGCGCGGCGCTGGCGCTGTGGCGGGGCCCTGCCCTCACGGAGTTCCGGACGATCCCCGAGCTGGAAGTGGCCTCGGTGCCACTCGACGAGCTCCGGCTACAGCTGGTGGACGACCTGCTGGAGTCACGACTCGCCGCCGGGGACCCGGCGACGGTCGTGGACGCCGTCGAGGCGGCCGCCACCGCACCGCTACGCGAGCGGACGGCGCGCCTGCTGGTGCGTGCTCTGGCGGCATCCGGCCGTGCGGCTGACGCGATGGAGGCGGCGCAGGGCTTCCGCCGCCGTCTGGTCGAGGAGACCGGGCTGGACCCGACGCCGGCCCTCGCGGACCTCGAGCAACAGGTCCGCCGCGGGGCCGTGTCGTCCGCCGTCGACGGCGGGTCGCCAAGCCGGACGGCCCCATGGTCGGGCGCCAGCACGACCGCGAAGAGGTGCTGCGCCTCCTCAACGCCCACGGCGTCGTCACCCTGACCGGCCCCGGCGGGGTGGGGAAGACCAGGCTGGCACTGGACATCGCGGCGGACTGGGACGACCGCCGACGTGGTCGTCGTCCCGCTCGCCGCGGTCGGCCGGCCGGACCGCGTCGAGCCGGCCGTGGCCTCCCATCTCGGACTGCGGCTCGCGGGTGAGGCCGGGGCGGACGACGTGGCGGCAGCCCTGGCCGACCGCGAGCTCCTCCTCGTGCTCGACAACTGCGAGCACCTGGTCGAGGCTTGCCGCCGGCTCGTGGTCGCGATCCGGCGGGCGGCGGCGGGCGTCCGGGTCCTCGCGACCTCACGGGTCACCCTGCAGGTGCCGGGCGAGTACGTCGTCCGGTTGCAGCCGCTGCCCGTGCCGCGGGACGCCGCCGACCTCGACGCGCTGCGTCGGCAGCCGGGCGTGCGAGCCTTCGTCGAGCACGCGCGACGGCGTGCCGCCGGCTTCGAGATCGGGCCCGACGATGCCGCCGACCTGGTCGAGGTGCTGCGCCGCCTCGACGGGCTGCCGCTCGGCATCGAGCTCGCCGCGCGGCAGGTCGCGGTGATGCCCCTGCGCGCAGTGCGTGAGCGGCTCGACCGTGCCCTCGACCTCGCCACGGGGCGGCGTGGACCCGAGGACGCGCGGCAGCGGACGCTCCGGGCCAGCATCGCGTCGTCGTACGAGCTGCTCGACGAGGACGAGCAGCGGCTGCTGCGCGCGCTGGCCTCGTTCCCCGGCGGCGTCGACCTCGCGACCGTGGAGGCGGTGGCCGACGGGGACGGCGACCCGCTCGACCTGCTGCACGACCTGGTGGACTCCTCGCTGCTGGTCGCGGACGCTGCGAGCGGGAGGTATCGCGTGCTCTTCATCGTGCGCGCGTTCCTCAGCGACCTGGTCGTGACGCTCGGGGAGACGGAGGCCGCGCGGGAGAGGTTCGTGAGCCGGTGCGTCGTCGTCGCCGAGGAGATCTGCGAGGGCATGCTACGGCGGCCGACGAACCGCTCTTCGACCGACGGCTGCGCGCCGAGCTCGACAACCTGCGGGCGGCTCGCGACCTCGCGCGCGAACACGGAGACGTGGACGACGCTCGTCGCGATCACGCTCGCAGCGATCCTGGTCGGCACCTGGCGCGACCTCCGCGAGATCTGGGCTTGGGTCATCGAGCTCGCCGACGACCCGGATCTCGCGGGGCGTCCCGACCGGGTGCTGATGCTCTCGCTGGCAGCCGAGGCTGCCCGGCTGTCGGGCGACTTCGCGGCAGTGGCGCGGCTTCTCCGACGCGGCGTTCGCTCTGGCCGACGAGGCGACCGACCCAGCTCACCTCGCGCGAGCGTGGAGTGCCCGGGCCTCCGTGGCCCACTTCCGTGGCGGCTTCGAGGAGGCGGAGTCGGCAGTGGCTGCGGGGCGCCGCCACCGGGCCAGCCCGAGAGGCGGGCGCGTGACCAGCTCGGCCGCACTCGCGTCGACGTACGGCGGTCACTCGAGCGAGGCCCGCGAGCTGCTCGACCGGGCCGGGAGGCTGTTGGCGCCGATCGGGTCGGTGTCGCAGCATGCCTGGCGCTTGTACGTCGAGGGCGAGTCGCGCGCGCCGACCAGCCTCCAAGACGCCGATGCCCTACTACCGCCAGGCCATCGTGCTGGCCTCGCGGGCGGGCACCGGCTTCGTCGAGGGCGTCGCGCGGGTGTCGCTCGTAGCCGCCCAGCGCCGCGACGGGGACATCGCCGGCGCCGCCGCCGGGTACGGCGACGTTGCTGCGCGAGTGGCGGCGTACCGGCCACAACCCCAGCTCTGGACCACCGCCCGCAACGCCGCCGAGCTGCTCGCTCCGGCGGGACGTCTGGAGACCGGCGGCTCTGCTGCTGGTCTGCCGCCGAGGCGCCCCGGGAGCGGCCGCGGTGGGGCCGGAGATCGCGCGGTACAGCCATCGGGTGTTCGTGCGGCTCGAGGACCTGGTCGAGGCATCAGACGTCGAGGCGGCTCCGGGCGGAGGCGGCCAGGATGGGCGCGTCCGCGGTGCTCGACCGCGCCGAGGCGGAGCTGCGTCAGGTCGCCGGTCTCGCTAGGGTCACGGCTGGTACGGCGGCGCGACTCCCCAGCCCCAGCGGGGGACGGGCGCGTGCTCGACGACCTCGGCCCCGGCTGGGAGTTCTGCAGGGCCAGCCGCGTGCCCCACTCGACGTACCCGACGAACGCCGCCCGGAACTCCGGGTCGTCGGGAAGCCCGGCGTCGTCCGCCGCCAGGCTCATCAACGAGGCGAACCGGAAGCGCTGCTCGGTGGTGATGCCGAGCCCGCGATGGTGGGCGAGCATCGTCTCGTAGCCACCCCGCTGCTCGGTGTAGGCCGGCGCCCCGCCGAACACCTCGACCCACCACAGCGTCACGTGGGCCCGGTGGTCCTCGCTGACGCCACCGGGGAACAGCGGCGAGAGCAGGTCGTCGTGCTCGACCCGGTCGTAGAACGCGTCGATCAGGCTGCGGAAGGCGCTCGGGCCGCCGGCCCACTCCACCAGCGTCGGCTCACTCGTGTCTGTCACGTAATCATGTAATCACTTCCAGCGCAAGGTTGCGTAAAGGGTGTGGGTGAGTCAGGCGGGCTCCCGTAGCATGGAGAGCCGTTGCACCCGCCCCATCGCCGACCAGAGAGGCCGCCCTCCCGGGCATCCATGACCGACAGCCACCAGCGCGTGGACGACAACCCGAACCCGACCGAAGAGCGTGCCAGCACACCGCACACCACCAAGCACGTGGTCGTCGTCCCGAACAGCATCAACATGGTCAGCCTCCTGGGCCCCGGCGACGAGCACCTCGCCCTTCTCGAGCGGGCGTTCAACGCCGACGTCCACGTGCGGGGCAACCAGGTCACGCTCACCGGCGAGCCCGGTGAGATCGCCCTCGCGGAGCGGCTCCTCGACGAGCTCGTCACCATCATCCGCACCGGCCAGGGCGTCACCGTCGAGACGGTCGAGCGCGTGCTCCACATGCTGCGCGCCGAGACGACCGAACGCCCCGCCGACGTGCTGTCGCTCAACATCCTGAGCAACCGCGGCCGCTCGATCCGCCCCAAGACGTTGAACCAGAAGCGTTACGTCGACTCCATCGACAAGCACACGATCACCTTCGGCATCGGCCCGGCCGGCACGGGCAAGACCTACCTGGCGATGGCCAAGGCCGTGCAGGCGCTGCAGGCCAAGAAGGTCAACCGGATCATCCTCAGCCGCCCCGCCGTCGAGGCCGGCGAGCGCCTGGGCTTCCTGCCCGGCACCCTGAGCGAGAAGATCGACCCCTACCTGCGCCCCCTCTACGACGCCCTGCACGACATGGTGGACCCCGAGTCGATCCCCAAGCTGCTGGCCGCCGGCACCATCGAGGTCGCCCCGCTGGCGTTCCTGCGCGGGCGCTCGCTCAACGACTCCTTCATCGTCCTCGACGAGGCGCAGAACACCACGCCCGAGCAGATGAAGATGTTCCTGACCCGCCTGGGCTTCGGCTCCAAGATCGTGGTCACCGGCGACGTCACCCAGGTCGACCTCCCGGGCGGCGTGAAGTCGGGGCTCAGGGTGGTGCAGGAGATCCTCCACGAGCTCGAGGACGTCTCGTTCCAGCGGCTCACCGCCCACGACGTGGTGCGGCACCGGCTCGTGGGCAAGATCGTGGCGGCGTACGACGACTTCGACGCCCGCAACGAGGTCGCGGCCCATCGCGACCAGCGCGACCAGGACGCCGGTGAGCCCAGAGCGGTGCACGAGGACTTGTCACTGATGAGCATCGAGGTGCTCAACGAGTCGGGCCACGAGCTCGACGTGCGCGAGCTGGCTCGCCTGAGCCGCTTCGTGATGGACGTGATGCGCGTGCACCCGCAGGCCGAGCTGTGCATCAAGGCCGTCGACGAGGCGACCATCGCCGAGCTCAACGCTCAGTGGATGGACAAGCAGGGCCCGACCGACGTGCTGGCCTTCCCGATGGACGAGCTGCGGCCCGGCAGGGTCAACGAGGACCCCGAGGAGGGCGTGCTCG
Organism: uncultured Actinomycetota bacterium; assembly: GCA_963814935.1. Classification (GTDB taxonomy): domain Bacteria; phylum Actinomycetota; class Actinomycetes; order Propionibacteriales; family Nocardioidaceae; genus Nocardioides. The sequence goes on from CAWFEZ010000015.1 coordinate 161,482, forward strand.
GCGACCTGGTGATCTGCCCCGAGGTCGCCCAGCGCCAGGGCGAGACCGCCGGACACGGGCGCGACGCCGAGATCGAGCTGCTGACGGTCCACGGCATCCTCCACCTGCTGGGCTACGACCACGCCGAGCCCGACGACCACGTGGTCATGTTCGGGCTGCAGGACGACCTGCTGGCACAGTGGCGCTCGCGACCCGTCGGCTGACGCATGACCTCCGCCGACATCTGGCTGCTGTTCACCGCGGCGGCGTGCGTCGTCCTGGCCGGCGGTTTCTCGGCCGCCGACGCCGCTTTGGCGTCGTTCTCGCGAGCCCGCGCCCAGGAGCTGGTCGCCGAAGGCCGGCCCGGGGCGCGCCGCCTGGTGACCCTGCTCGACGACGCCCCGCGCTACCTCAACACCGCACTGCTGATGCGTCTGCTGTGCGAGATCGCGGCGATCGTGATCGTCACCCAGCTCGTGCGCGACGCCTACGACGGTGCGTTCTGGCGTTCGCTGGTGACCTCGATCGGCATCATGGCGCTGGTCTCGTTCGTCGTGATCGGCGTCGCGCCCCGGACCCTCGGCCGCCAGCACTCCCAGCGGGTCGCACTGGCCACAGCCGGGCCGATCTCGTGGGTCACCTCGATCCTGGGCCCGATCCCGCGGGTGCTGATCGTGATCGGCAACGCGATCACGCCCGGGCCGCGGCTTCCGCGAGGGGCCGTTCTCGACCGAGACCGAGCTGCGCGAGCTGGTCGACCTCGCGGAGGCGTCGGCGGTGATCGAGTCGGGCGAGCGCAGGATGATCCACTCGGTCTTCGAGTTCGGCGACACCATCGTCCGCGAGGTGATGGTGCCGCGCGGCGACGTGGTCTACATCGAGCGCTTCAAGAACCTCCGCCAGACGATGTCGCTGTTCCTGCGCAGCGGCTTCTCCCGCGTGCCGGTCGTCGACGAGAACCTCGACGACGTCGTCGGCATCGCCTACCTCAAGGACATCGTCCGCCGCGACTTCGAGGCACCCGACGTCGAGTTCACCCAGCGCATCGACGAGGTGATGCGACCGTCGTTCTTCGTGCCCGACACCAAACGGGTCGACGCGCTGCTCTCGGAGATGCAGGCCACCCGCCAGCACATCGCCATCGTCGTCGACGAGTACGGCGGTACCGCCGGCCTGGTCACCATCGAGGACCTCCTGGAGGAGATCGTCGGCGAGATCACCGACGAGTACGACGCCGAGCAGGTCGACGTCGAGAAGCTCGACGACGGCGCCGTCAGGGTCTCCTCGCGCTACCCGATCGACGACCTCGACGAGCTGTTCGGGATCGACGTCGAGGACGACGACGTCGACTCCGTGCTGGGCCTGATGGCCAAGCACCTCGGCAAGGTACCGATCCCCGGCTCGTCGGTCGAGGCACACGGCCTGCGCTTCGAGGCCGAGGAGGCCACCGGCCGCCGCAACCGCATCGAGACGGTCCGGGTCAGCGCCGTCGGGGAGGACGGGCCAGATGACTGATCTCTCGGCCGAGGACGCCAAGCTGGTCACCCTGGCCCGCGCGACCCGCGCGCGCACCGGCGCCGCCGAGGGGGCCGCCGTACGCGACCTCGACGGCCGCACCTACGCCGCAGCCACTGTGTCCCTGCCTTCGCTGTCCGTCTCCGCGCTGGGTGTCTGCATCGCCATGGCGATCTCGTCAGGCTCCACGGGCCTGGAGGCCGCGGTGGTGATGGGCGCGGGCGACTCGTTGGCTGACGCCGACGCCGCCGCCCTGCGCGAGTTCGCGGGCGACGGCGTCGTCGTGCACCTGGTCTGATGTCGGCAGCTACTCACAGGCGAACTGGTCACGGGACACGACCATTCGGCCCTGACCGTTGATCGTCAGCTTGCCGGAGAGGGTCAGCTTCAGGGCGCTGCCGTCGGTGCCCGTCAGAGTGCTCGCGAGGCGGTACTGCCCGACGCGCAGCTCCTCCCAGTTCGGGCCAGGGTCGGTGATGACACCGGTGACCTTCTCGCGGTAGCTGCCGGTGTACGTCGGCAGGCCCGGGTCGTCGGGAATGAGCTCGACGAGGCCCTCGATGACCCCGTTGACGTGTCTCTCGCCGGTGACCTGGCCTCCTGGGGCGGTGAGGAGGCGGTAGGCGCCGTGCCGGACTTCGTGGAAGGAACCGGCCCAGTCCACGCAGAAGCCCTCACCGGCGTCGAAGTGCTCGACCTCGTCGTACTCCTCAGGCACGATGACGTGCTCGGCCCCGGCTGCTTGGGCGGGCGTTGCACCTGGTGCCACGACCGCAACGAGGGCTAGGCCGGCAAGAGTGATGATGGTCCGTCTCATGATCCTCACCTCAGCCGGTCACGCAGATGAAGGCGGATGCCGCAAGGGCGGCCGTGCCGACCAACGCCGACGTCGCGGTACCGACGGAGAAGCCGCCAACGCGACGGCGATGCTCCAGCGCGAGCACGATGGCCGTCGCACCTAGGACCTGCGGCCACCCGCTCCAGAAGGCGACGAAGGTCAGGGCGGCGCCGACCGGGCTTGGCGCGGAGGGGCCGCCGAGCGATCCCCGGTGAGCCGGGGATCGCTCCGCCTCCAAGGCAAAATATTGCCCGGGAAGCAGAGCGATTGCCTTGGAAGTACCGTCGGAACCATGACGGTCTCGGATCCCTGGGGCATGCCGATCTCGTGTACGGCGGAGGTCGCGCCGACGTACGGCGCGGCGATGCGGGCTTACCACGATCGGCGTTCGGGAGACGTCGAGCTGCTGCAGCAGGTCGTGGCCGAGGACCCGGGCTTCGCGGTCGGGCGGGCGACGGCGGCGTTGTGGGCGGCGTTCACGGACGCGCCCTGACGAGGCGCGGTCCGAGGCTCGAGGCGGCACGACAGGCGGCGGCAGGAGCACGAGTGGGAACGGAGCTTCGTCGCCGCCGTCGCCGAGACGGTCGAGCGCGGCCGCTGGCCGGCGATGCCGACGTGGCTGGCCCACCACGACGCCCACCCCGGCGACCTGATGGGCGCGATGGTCGCCGCGTTCCTGCTCGAGATGAGCGCGGAGCCCGACGGCGCCGCCGAAGGCGAGCGACGGGTCGCGCGGAGCATGGAGGCCGTGGGGGAGGACCCGATGCTGCTGGGCTACCTCGCGATGACGGCCCAGGACCGCGGCGACCTCGACACCGCCCACCGCCTGGCGAGCCGCAGCCTCGAGCTCGACCCGACCGGGTTCGCCGGCGGACATCCCGATCTCCCACGTCTACTTCGAGACGGCCGACCACGCGAACGGGCTGTCCTGGCTCGACGGCTGGCTGCCGACCACCGACCAGAAGGCGATGTTCGGCCGGCATCTGGTCTGGCACGCAGCGCTGCACCACCTGGCGCTCGGCGACGGTGACGGGGCGCTCGCACGCTACCCGCACTGCGGCGGTTCGACGGCCGGTGGCCGGCTGATCGACGGCCCGTCCCTGCTGTGGCGCTGCCAGCTCCTCGGCCACGTACCTCCCGGCACCGACCCCGAGACCCCTCGCGTCAGCGACCTGGCCAGGGACCTGATGGACGGCGTCCCGTTCATCTTCCTGGGCGTGCACGTCGCGCTGGCGTTGGCCACCGCGGGCGACGCTGACGGGCTGCGGCGGTTCGCGCACAACGCGCGTGGCTTCGACCCGCCGGGGACGGCGACGCTGCTGCCCGACCTGGCCGGCGGGCTGGCGGCCTTCGTCGAGGGCGACCACGCCAAGGCGGCCGAGGCGCTGCTGCGGTTCGAGCCACACCAGTGGGACGTCGGCGGCTCGCACGCCCAGCGCGAGGTCTTCGAGGACACCCTCATCCACGCGCTGGTGCGCGCCGGACGGCTCGAGGAGGCAGCGACCAGGCTGCGCGCCCGCCTCGACCGGCGCGAGTCCGCCCTGGACACGGGGCTCCTGGCGGGGACCGTCTCCGGCGGAGGCGCTAAGTTGTAGGCCGTGACTGCCGGGGAAAGTGCCTGGACCCAGCACGCGCAAGCAGTCGAGCGATTGCGCGCGTCCTACTCCGCCATCCCCGCCGGGCAGCCGGTCCGGCTGGCCAAGAAGACCTCCAACCTCTTCCGCCCGCGCAGCGCCACCCACGCGCCCGGCCTCGACGTCAGCGGCCTCGACGGCGTGATCGCGGTCGACGCGCGGGCCCGCACGGCCGACGTGGCCGGCATGACCACCTACGAGCACCTCGTCGACGCCACGCTGCCCTACGGCTTGATGCCGCTCGTCGTCCCCCAGCTGCGCACGATCACCCTCGGCGGGGCGGTGTCGGGGCTCGGCATCGAGTCGACGAGCTTCCGCAGCGGCCTGCCCCACGAGTCGGTGCTCGAGATGGACGTCTTCACCGGCGCCGGCGAGGTCGTCACCACCCGGCCCGGCGACGAGCTCTTCGACACCTTCCCCAACTCCTACGGCTCGCTCGGCTACGCCACCCGGCTGCGCATCGAGCTCGAGCCGGTCCGCTCCCACGTCGCGCTGCGTCACGTGCGCTTCGACGACGCCGGGCTGATGGCCAAGACCATCGCGATGATCACCGAGACCCGTGAGTACGCCGGCGAGCAGGTCGACGGCATCGACGGCGTCGCCTTCGAGCCGGGCGAGTACTACCTGACCCTGGCCCGCTGGTCCGACCATCCCGGCGGAGGGGCCAGGTCGAGCGACTACACCGGCCAGCAGATCTACTACCGCTCGATCCAGCAGCGCGAGACCGACCTGCTGACCACCTACGACTACCTCTGGCGCTGGGACACCGACTGGTTCTGGTGCTCGGGCGCGTTCGGCGCCCAGAACCCCCGCCTGCGCAGGGTCTGGCCGCGGAGGTACCGCCGCTCCGACGTCTACTACCGGATGGTCGGCTGGGACCAGCGCTTCCACATCGCCGACCGCCTCGACAAGCGGGCCGGCCGCCCCCAGCGCGAGCGGGTCATCCAGGACATCGAGATCCCCGTCGACCGCCTGCCGGAGTTCCTCGAGTGGTTCGACACCGAGATCGGCATGCGGCCGGTGTGGCTGTGCCCCCTGCGGCTGCGGGACCGCGAGTGGCCCACGTACCCGCTGAGCGTCGGGACGACGTACGTCAACGTCGGCTTCTGGGGCACCGTCCACGTCGGCCCGGACCGCGAGAACGCCCCGAAGAACCGCGCGATCGAGGCCAAGGTGCTCGAGCTCGGCGGCGCCACAAGGGCTCTACTCCGAGGCCTTCTACGATCGCGAGACCTTCGACAACCTCTACGACGGCGAGCACCTGGCCGCCGTCAAGCGAATCCATGACCCCGACAACAGGCTGACGAGCCTCTACGACAAGGCGGTGCGCAGTCGATGAGCATGAAGATCGGTGACGCGCTGGGGATGCTCCTCACCAGGGAGCTGCCAGGACGATTCATCGCCTACGACGGCAGCTCGGTCGGCACCGGCGAGGTCGACATCACCCTGCACCTGAAGACCCGGCGCGGCCTGGCCTACCTGCTCACCGCGCCCGGCGACCTGGGCCTGGCCCGCGCCTACGTGATGGGCGACCTCGACATCCTCGGCGTCCACCCGGGCGACCCCTACGACGCGCTGATGCTGCTCTACCGCAACCTCAAGTTCCGCGCGCCGACGCCGGCCGAGGCGCTCCAGATCGTGCGTGGCCTGGGCTGGTCCAACCTCAGGCCGCCGCCGGTGCCGCCGCAGGAGACCCTGCCGCGCTGGCGCCGTACGGTCGAGGGCCTGCGCCACTCGATGGGCCGCGACGCCGACGCGATCCACCACCACTACGACGTCTCCAACCGCTTCTACGAGCTGGTGCTGGGTCCGTCGATGACCTACACCTGCGCGGTCTTCCCCCACGAGGACGCCACCCTCGAGGAGGCGCAGGACTACAAGTACGACCTGGTCGCCCGCAAGCTCGACCTCAAGCCCGGCATGCGGCTGCTCGACGTCGGCTGCGGCTGGGGCGGCATGGTCCGCTTCGCCGCCCGCGAGTACGGCGTCAAGGCGCTCGGCGCGACCCTCTCGGTCGAGCAGGCGTCGTGGGCCAAGCAGGCCATCGACCGCGAGGGCCTGGCCGACCTTGCCGAGGTGCGCCACGCCGACTACCGCGACGTGCTCGAGGGCGACTTCGACGCGATCAGCTCGATCGGGCTGACCGAGCACATCGGCGTGCGCCAGTACCCCCACTACTTCGGGTTCCTCAAGGACAAGCTGCGCCCGCAGGGCCGGCTGCTCAACCACTGCATCACCCGCCCCCACAACCGTCGCCAGGAGACCGGCGCGTTCATCGACCGCTACGTCTTCCCCGACGGCGAGCTGACGGGCGTGGGCAGGATCATCACCGAGGCGCAGGACGCGGGACTCGAGGTGATGCACGCCGAGAACTTCCGGCTCCACTACAGCCAGCACCTGCGCCGCGTGGTGCCAGAACCTCGTCGACAACTGGGACGAGTGCGTGGCCGAGGTCGGCGAGGGCACCGCTCGGGTGTGGGGCATCTACATGGCCGGGTCGCGGATGGGCTTCGAGCTCAACGAGATCCAGCTCGACCACGTGCTCGCAGTGAAGACCGGCGACGACGGAGTCGACGGCTTCCCCTTGCGCTCCAACACCTGGGTATAGCCATCCTCGCTGGTCGAGGAAGGCGCGCTAGCGCCTGTCACGAGACCCGGTGACTGGCCAGCGGATCAGTCTCGGGGTTTCGTGACAGGACTTCGTCCTTCCTCGAAACCAGCGGGTGTACCAGCGGCGAAACACGGCCAGGATCACCAGCGCGTAGGCCGACGCCCGGCGAGCTCGTCGAGCACGTAGTGCTCGCCGGCGTAGGCCAGCGAGAAGCACATCGCCGCGGGATAGAGCAGGAGCAGCGGCCGGTAGGGGCGGCGTACGCGTGACCACCAGAACCCGGCGGCCAGGGTCGCGAAGGCGACGTGCAGCGAGGGCATCGCGGCGACCGGGTTCACCAGTCCCTGGCCGAGCTTGAGCGCCGAGCCGACCATGTTCAGGCCGACCTGGTCGAAGCCCTCGGAGGTCAGCCGCAGCACCGGCGGGCCGTCGAGGTCACCCTGCAGGGAGGCCAGCCAGGGCGGTGCCGTCGGCAGCAGTACGTAGGTCGCCAGGCCGGCGACAGCCAACGTCACCACCATCGACATCCACAGCCGGAACTCCGAGCGGTCACGGATCCACGTCACCACGGCCGTGACCGGCATGACGAGGTAGTGCGAGCAGTAGACGAGGCTGACCAGCAGCGCGAACCACGGGATGGCCGTGCCATCCACCGGACCGGGGTGGAGCTGGGTCTGCAGCCACTGGGTCGGTGTCGTGCCCATCCCGATCAGGCCGGCGAGCCACTGGTCGAAGTCGATCGGCGCGTCGACCTGGAGCGGCAGGCCGAGGTCGTTGTGCACGCCTCGCGTCGGGTAGTCGCGAGCGTCCATCTGCTCGTCGGTGTAGGGAGAGGCGAAGCCGCGGCTGTAGTCGTAGACGAGGAGTACGAGCGTGAACGGCAGCCAGTCGAGCAACATCCGTCCCCACGGGCGCCAGCCCTTGCCGAGCAGGCCGATGCTCAGGAAGCCGGTCGCCAGCGCCGCGAGACCGAGGCGGTCGGTGGGGATGCCGAACCAGGCGACGAAGATCGCGAGGCCGAGGACGAAGGCGGCGTAGGCCCAGCGGCGGCGGCGCCGCCACACCGCGTCGTCCTGCTCCACCCGCCGGACACTAGCCTGGGTGGGTGACAGCCCGAGCCCGCGACTACACCGCCACAGTGGTGGGCCGCGAGCAGCTCTCGCCGCACCTGGTCCGGCTGGTGCTGGGCGACCTCGGGGGGCCCGACGCGTTCGTCTCGACGGGCATTCCTGACGAGTGGGTCGGCCTGGTGGTGCCCGGGCAGTTCCAGTCGCGCTACTACACCGTGCGGTCGTGGGACGGCACCGAGCTGGTGATCGACGTGGTCGTGCACGACGAGGGCCTGGTCACCGAGTGGGCCTGTTCATCGACGGGGCGCGACTGCGCGGGCGAGCGGGTCACGCTCAGCGAGCCGAAGGGCTCGTTCGCGATGCCGGACTCCGCCACCTGGCTGATCCTGGTCGGTGACCTGACGGCGATGCCGGCGATGGCGCGGATCCTCGACCCTTCGTTGGTCGAGCCGGTGCGCAGCGACCGTCACGAGACCCAGTGACGACCAAGGTGTACGCCGAGGTCCAGGACGACCTGCCCGGTTACCTGCCCGACGGCGCCGACGTCACCTGGCTGACGCCCGCCCGGGGAGGGCGTGTCGGCGCTGGCATCGGTCGTCGAGACGATCGAGTGGCCCGAGGGCGAGGGCTACTTCTGGATGGCGGGCGAGTCCTCGCAGATGCGGGCGATCCGCAAGCACCTGATGCGGGAGGTGCGCCTGCCGAGCACGGCGTACGACGTGATGGGCTACTGGCGCGGTGGCGCGACCCGCCAGCCCCGGGCCGTCGACCCCGGCCCCATCTGGAGGGCGGGCAAGGCCGCCGGCCAGTCCGACGAGGAGATCTGGGCGGCGTACGACGCGGCTCGGGAGGGTGTGACCCCATGACCGAGCCGATGAATGGGCCCGTGACCGATGCAGTGGCCGGGGACCTACCGCAGCGGCTTCGTGTCGTTCGTGGGCCGCCCGAACGCCGGCAAGTCCACACTGACCAACGCGATGGTCGGCCAGAAGGTCGTGATCACCAGCGACAAGCCGCAGACCACGCGCACGGTCGTGCGCGGCATCGTCAACCGGCCCGATGCGCAGCTGATCCTCGTCGACACTCCCGGCCTCCACCGGCCGCGCACGCTGCTCGGCGAGCGTCTCAACGACCTGGTCAAGACGACGTGGGCCGAGGTCGACGTCGTCGCGGTGTGCTTCCCGGCCAACGAGAAGGTCGGGCCGGGTGACCGCTTCATCGTCTCGGAGCTGGCCAAGGTACGCCGTACCGTCAGGGTCGCCGTCGCCACCAAGACCGACCTGGCCTCGCCCGAGCAGATCGCCCAGCACCTGCTGGACATCGCGGTCCTGGGCGAGTCGACCAACACGACGTGGGCCGAGGTGGTCCCGGTGTCCGCGGTCTCCGGCAGCCAGGTCGACCTGCTGGCCGACCTGCTGGTCGGCATGCTGCCGGAGGGTCCGCAGCTCTACCCCGACGGTGACCTCACCGACGCGCCCGAGGAGATCCTGGCCGCGGAGCTGATCCGCGAGGCCGCGCTCGACGGCGTACGCGACGAGCTACCCCACTCGATCGCCGTGGTCGTCGAGGAGATGGGGCTGCGCGAGGGCCGCCCTGCCGACAAGCCGCTGCTCGACATCCACGCCAACCTCTACGTCGAGCGCTCCTCGCAGAAGGGCATCATGATCGGCCACCAGGGCTCGCGGCTGCGCGAGGTCGGCACTCGCGCCCGCAAGCAGATCGAGGCCTTGCTCGGCACCCCCGTCTACCTCGACCTCCACGTCAAGATCGCCAAGGACTGGCAGCGCGACCCCAAGCAGCTCCGCAAGCTGGGGTTCTGAGACGAACAGCCGCGAGCGAGGGACGAGCTCGCGGCGTGGGTTCGGCCAGGTTGAGCAAGCCCCGCGACCGAGGGACGAGGTCGCGACGGGCGCGTCGAAACCCGGTGAGGGACAAGCGAGCCCGATGCGGGGCCTCGTGACGGTTGCAGCGCAACCTCCTCGACCAGCGAACTACGCGGGTGCCCAGCAGATGCCGTAGTGCTGGCCCGACTGCCACTGCTGCTCGGTCGGCCACTCGTAGCCCCAGCGGTAGTTGAGCGGGTCGTCCGCCTCGGCGGAGGCGACGTCCTGGCAGGTCTGCTGGCCGGCGCCGCGGACCTTCTCGACGCCGGGGTAGGCGCGGCCCGCGATGTCGACGGTGCTCAGCGCGCGCCAGGCATGGTCGGCCGAGCAGATCACCCGCCGGAAGCCGGCGGTGCCGGGCTCGGCCGTGCCGCACATGGCGTAGCGCTCGGCGGCGAGCGGCCGGGCGAGCACACCCTGGAGCCGACCCACGAGGGGGGCAAGGGTCTCGTCGGCGGCGATGGCCACCGCGTCGCAGCGGTACCAGTTGGCGCCCGCGTCGGACTGTCGCAGGGTCGGCGTGAACCAGACCGGGCGCAGCATGCTCAGCCGCCGCGCCTCGACCGTGCCGCCCACGAACTCTTCGAAGGCCTGAGGGCATGCGTCGGCGACCTGGGCCTCGCACCCGGTCGGAGTCGACCGAGACGAGGTGCCCGTCGACGACCGTGTCGAGCTCGCCGACGGAGAAGGTGATCGCCGTGTGGTCGCGGTCGCACGGCACGGACTCCCCGCGCGCGACCGGCGCGACGGCGGCGGCGTAGCCGTAGTCGTAGCAGGCCCGGTTGCGCCGGCACCGGCGCGGCCTCGGCCGGCGTCGGCGTGGCGGAGGGTTCGGCGGCGCTGGAGACGGAGGGCGAGGCGGGTGATGCGGACGGTTCGGGGCCGGAGTCGCTCCCGGAGCACGCACCCAGGACGAGGGCGACGGCGACGCCAGCGGTGGCGAGCGTCGTACGGCGTGCGCTCACTGGCTCGTCTTCGCCCAGCAGACCGACCGGCGGTTGCCGGCGTCCCACTCGGCCTCGTGGAACCAGGTGTAGCCGTAGTCGTAGTCGACCGGGTAGCCCAGCCACGCGCCCACCGACTTGGAGCAGTAGTCGCGCGTCGTGACCTCCGAGACGCGGTCGCCCGGGTAGGGGTCGGCGGGCTCGCCCAGCTTGATCGTCGACACGGCCCGCCAGTCATGCGCCTCCGAGCACGGCACCTTCACCGAACCGGCCACGGTCGGCCCGGCCGCGCAGACCAGCCACTCGTCCTCCGGACGCTGCATCAGGCCCTTGACGTCAGCGGGAAGGTCCAGCAGCTCCTTGGTCTGGCCGCCACCGCCGACGACGTCGCAGCGGTACCAGCGGGCGCCTTGGTCCCAAGCCTCCTCCGACGGGCGGAACCACGCCCACGTCAGGACGGTCCGCATCGCCAGGCTCTCATCGGCACCCAGGAGCTTGACGAACCTCTTCGAGCACTCCGCGAAGGCGAAGGCCCCCAGCTCGTCGGCGTCGTAGTCGGCGTCGTGCAGCTCCTCGGGCAGTGTCCCGACGGCGTACGTCATCGCGGTGTGGTCGTCGTTGCAGTCCACGATGCGGGTGGCGTTGCTTGGCTGGGCGATGTCGTCGGTCGTCAGGTCGCGGCAGGCCCCGAGCTCGGGCGCCTCGACGGCGTCGACCTGGGCGGGGTCGACGCTTGCGGGGAGGTCGTCCTCGCACGCGGTGAGCGCGAGCGTGAGCGCAGCCGCCGCCAGGACGGCCGACGCACGGTGCAGGGCGCGGCTCACGAAGCGCGATCCTACTGAGCGTTCGCGAACGCGTGAACTGAGGACAACGTCATACGAATCGAGCCATAGAAGGCTCGATTCGTATGACGTCCGGGGTGCCCGTAGCCTCGAACGAATGCGTTCCCGACACCTGACCGCAGCGACAGCCCTCCTGGGCACGCTGGCGCTGGCGGCTTGCTCGGGCGATGGCGAGACAGCCAGCACGGCCACTCCGGCCAACGGCATCACCTCGGCGGCGACCAGCGCGGCCACCGAGAGCGCGACGCCGAGCGACGACGCCTTCCCGACCACGCCGACCGACCTCCCCACGCGGGCCGAGGACGGGACGGTCTTCCCCGGCGACTCGTGGGAGCGGGCCCGGCCCCGGGCGTTGGGCTTCGACCCCAAGCGTCTGGAGGCGATCGCCCAACAGGCCAGGCCGTCCCGGACGACGTGCCTGCTGGTCGCCCGCAAGGGCAAGGTCGTCGGCGAGTGGAACTGGCGCGAGACGGATCCCGAGACCCCGCGCGAGGTGTTCTCGGTGACGAAGTCGATCACCAGCACCCTGGTCGGGATGGCGCAGGCCGAGGGCGACCTCGACATCGACCAGCCGGCCAAGCGCTACATCGAGGAATGGCAGGGCACCAAGTCACGCGCGGTCACCATCCGCGACATCCTCAGCAACGTCAGCGGCCGCTACTGGGACGTCGGCAGCGACTACGGCAACCTGCCCCAGGCCGAGGACCGCACCCAGTACGCCGATCGACCTGAAGCAGCAGTACCCGCCCGGGCGGGTCTGGGCCTACAACAACGCCGCCATCCAGACCCTCGACCGGGTGGTCTCGACGGCGACCGGGGAGCTCACCCGCGAGTACGCCGCCCAGAGGCTGTTCGGCCCGATCGGCATGACCCACACCCAGATGACGGCCGACCCCGCCGGCAACACCAACGCCTTCTTCGGAACGCAGACGACGTGCCAGGACCTCGCTCGCTTCGGCTACCTGTTCCTGCGACAGGGCCGGTGGGGTGACGAGCAGGTCGTGCCGCGGTCGTGGGTGAAGGCGGCCGTGGGCCAGCCTTCCCAGCCGCACAGCGCGGCGTACGGCCTGCTGTGGTGGCTCAACCGGCGCGGTCCGATCATCGGTCCGCTCGCCACCGACGCGCCCGGCCAGCCGGAGCCCCCGGTCGGACAGACGATGCCGGGCATGCCGGCGAGCGCCTTCACCGCCCAGGGTCTGGGCGGGCAGATGGTGCTGGTCGACCCGCGGTCCGAGACGGTCGTGGTGAGGATCGGCGAGTTCCAAGCCAACCCGCGCGACAGCTACACCGGCCAGGACGCAGCTCGGTTCGTCACCGAGGCTCTCGTCGATCCCTCAGACAGCCAGCAGCTCGAGGTAGCCGAGGCCGAGGATGCCGCGGTAGCCGGAGAAGTACGCCGCCCGCTGCCTCTCGGCGAGCTCGCGGACCTCGTCGGCCTCGGGGTCGTCGGTGTCGTGCTCGGCCAGCCAGCGCGCGTAGCCCGCCGCGTACCCGGACTCGAAGACGTCCCACTCGTCCAGCGACGCCTCGTGGACGGCGAGTGGCGCGAAGCCGGCGTCGACGGCCAGCTGAGCCACCTCGCCGAGGGTGCGGAACTCGTCGTCGCGTCCCGCCAGCGGAGCGACCGCTGCCGGCGTCGGTGGCCGTGACCAGATGCCGTCGCCATAGACGACGCGACCACCGCGAGGGACCAGGGAACGCAGCGCGGCCAGCGCGGCGGCGTACGGCAACGGCTGCAGCTCCTCGACCGGCGGGCCCCACACCTGCGAGGCGCCGATGCAGACAACCCGGTCCCATCCGCCCTTCAGGTCAAGGGCGTCGTCGACCCGCAGGTCCACCCTGTCGGTCAGGCCACGAAGGTCGGCCAGGGCCTGACCGTGCGTGATCGCGACCGCGTCGAGGTCGACCCCCTCGCCGATGGCGTCCGGGGCCCGCTCGAGCACGCGCAGCAGCAGCTCCGCCCAGCCGCAGCCGATGTCGAGCACGGTGCCCGGGCTGCCGTCGGCGAGGAAGCCGACCAGTCGGGACGCCCGCTCCTCCGAGAGCGGAGTCATGAAGGTGAGGTCGGCGTGCGGGGGAGTGAAGTCAGGACTCACGCACCCATCGTGGATCAGGGCAGCTTCAGTGTCGCCTTCTTCTTGGTCGTCGCCCTGTTGCCGACGGCGTCCTTGACCTTGGCGACCAACCGCAGCTTGCGGGCGTCGGCGACCTGCCTCACCAGCTTCTGGTTCTTGGCGGAGAGCTTGACGACGACCCTCTTGGTGGTGCCTGCCTTGACGCTGTACGTCGCACTGCCGAGGACGACCACCTTCTTCTTGCCGCCGACGGGGACCTTGCTGCGCGTCTTGACCTTCAGGTTGCCGGTGCAGGGGCCGTTCGCCTCGGTGGCAGGACACGTCAGCGCGACCTTGGCCTTGCCCTTGGCGTTGAGCTTGATCTTGCCGCCCTTGATCGTCAGCGTGACCGACTGGTCAGGCGGCACCGGCGACACCGGTGGTGGCGGCACCGTCACGGTGACGGTCGCGGGCGCAGAGGTGCGACCGCCGGCAGTCGCAGTGACGGTGAAGGAGTCGGCCCCTGAGAAGCCGGCCTTGGCCGTGTAGACCACCGTGTCGGTCGCCTGGTCGACCGCGCCGAGCGTGCCGCCTTGCGACGGTGCCGAGACCTGGATGGTGATCGCCTCGCCGTTGGCGTCTGTGCACGCCAGCGGGATCGCCGCGGCGGCGTTCATCGGCACCGTGACGGACGCGGACTGACAGACAGGTGGGTGGTCCTGCAACAGGTTGAGCAGGTTGCCGTCCGGCAGCACGTAGGCGTTGCGTCCGTCGGGTCCCCAGACGGACTTGCCGATGAAGCCGCCCGGAACCGGCGTGCAACCGAAGGCGCCGCTCCCCGAGAAGCAACCCTCCGGACTGGGCAGCTGGGTGAGGTGCCCGGTGGTCTCGTCGAAGTCGTAGACGCCGAACCCGGCGACGTCCTCGCCGCCGACGATGGCGCGCGTGCCGTCAGGCGACAGCTCGACGCCGAATCCGTTGGCGCCGTCGACGCTCTGGCACCCGGGAATCGTGCCCGCCTGTCCCTCGACGCAGTCGGTCATCGTCAGCCTGCCCGTGCTCGCGTTGCGGGCGAAGACCACGCTGCCATGGGTGCCTGCGACGAAGACGTACTTCCCGGAGGGAGCGGACGTCACCGCTCGGGCCTGGTCCAGGGCCGGGCCGGAGGCGCCCAGGCTCTCGCACTCATCGGCGACCGTGCTCGTGCCGTCGTTGGTGAGGCATCCACCTGCCGTGCCGGCTGCTTGCGTCAGGGTGCCTCCCGGCCCTCGCGCGAAGACGGCGACCCCGTGCACGTTGGACACGTAGAGGTGGGATCCCGTGGGCGACAAGGCGAGCTCGTAGCCGTCGGCGAGCAGGCCGACCGAGTCGGTGCAGCTGGGGGTGAGCGCCTCGGTGAAGCAGCCGGCCGCGCCTGGCTTGATGGTCAGCGCTCCCGTGGTCAGGCTGCGGTCCAACGCGAGGAGCCGGTCCTGGCTGCGCACGTAGACGTTCAGCGAGTCGGGGCTCACGACCACAGCATCGACGGTGATGCCGAGCTGCGGGATCGCGGTGCAGGTCACCACGGACGGCGAGTAGCAGGAGCTCGGCGTCAGGTCTCCCGTGGCGGGGTCGCGGGTCAGGCTGGCGATCGCGGCCCCGGTCGCGACGTACACGGACTTCCCGTCCGCGGACACCGACAGGTCGATGGCCTCGAAGGCGCTCAGGCCGGCAGTCGCGGTGCAGTCGCCGCTGCCGGCCTCGTCGAAGCAGCTGCCCTCCCCTGTCCGCGGGGTGAGGGTCCCGTCGGCGCCTCGGTCGACGACCAGGACCATGGCGTCCCAGCCCATCACGTAGAGCTGCTTCCCGTCCGGTGAGATCTCGGCGTCCACGGGCTCGAAGCCGGCGGGCGTGAAGTCGGTGCACCCGGCGGGAGGAAAATCGGTCCAGCACTGCACGACCTCCGGGTGGGCATCTTTCGTCGCCGCCACTGCGGGCGGCACCGGCGGCACCAGCAGCAGGGCCGCCGGGAGAGCCAGCGCCACGAGCCGCCCGAGACGACGACGCCCGGGTGCCGAGAGGTACGTCGTCATGGTTGCCCCGCCCGTCTTCCGCGGGGGCCCTCGACCCCCGATGTGTCGATGACGGCACGCTAGGCCGCGTCCCGCCTACTGGCAACCGGTCGCACGCGGCGTACGACGCGGTTATGGTGGTCGGGTCATGAGCGCGCGCCGAGGGCTGAGTCTCCTCCTTCGCTGCCGCAACGAGGTCTGAGCCTGTCGGACTCCTCGTTGCGGAGGTCTCCACGCGCCGGCTCCACTCCGATCCCGACGAGGACCGCCATGACCCTCCAGAAGAAACACCCCTCGGGCTTCACCCTGAGCCGATTCCAGAATGGCCAGCGCACCAGCGGGATGCCGATCCACCGCTACCGCGCGTTCCCTCCGATCGACCTGCCCGACCGCACGTGGCCGACGCGCACCATCACGCAGGCGCCGCGCTGGCTGTCGACCGACCTGCGCGACGGCAACCAGGCACTCGATCGACCCGATGAGCCCGGCCCGCAAGCTGAAGATGTTCGAGCTCCTGGTCCGGATGGGCTACAAGGAGATCGAGGTCGGCTTCCCCAGCGCGAGTGAGACCGACTTCAACTTCGTGCGCCAGCTGATCGAGAGCGACAAGGTCCCCGAGGACGTCACCATCTCGGTGCTGACCCAGGCGCGTGAGGACCTGATCGAGCGGACCGTCCACTCGCTGGTCGGCGTCCACCACGCCAACATCCACCTCTACAACGCGCTGGCGCCGCTCTTCCGTCGCGTCGTCTTCCACGCCAGCAAGGACGAGATCAAGGACATCGCGGTCCGGGGCACCGAGCTGGTGATGAAGCACAGCGAGAACATCCTCGACAAGACGGTCATCGGCTACGAGTACAGCCCCGAGATCTTCACCGGCACCGAGCTGCCGTTCTCCGTCGAGGTGTGCGAGGCGGTCTCGGACGTCTGGCAGCCCGACGACGGCCGGGAGATCATCCTCAACCTGCCGGCGACGATCGAGATGGCGACGCCGAACGTGTACGCCGACCAGATCGAGTGGTTCTCCCGTCAGCTGTCGCGTCGCGACTTCACGACCATCAGCCTCCACCCCCACAACGACCGCGGCACCGCCGTCGCCGCGACGGAGCTGGCGATGATGGCCGGCGCCGACCGCGTCGAGGGCTGCCTGTTCGGGCACGGCGAGCGCACCGGCAACGTCTGCCTGGTCACCCTCGGCTTGAACCTGTTCAGCCAGGGCGTCGACCCGCAGGTCGACTTCTCCGACATCGACGAGATCCGGCGCACGGTCGAGTACTGCACCCAGCTGCCCGTCCACCCCCGCCACCCCTACGCCGGCGACCTCGTCTACACGGCGTTCTCCGGCTCTCACCAGGACGCCATCAAGAAGGGGCTCGAGGACCTCGACCGCACTGCTTCCGAGCAGGGCAAGCCGGTCGGCGAGATCCCGTGGGAGGCCCCGTACCTGCCCATCGACCCCAAGGACGTCGGCCGCTCCTACGAGGCCGTGATCCGCGTCAACAGCCAGTCCGGCAAGGGCGGCGTGGCCTACATCCTCAAGGCCGAGCACAAGCTCGACCTGCCGCGCCGCGCGCAGATCGAGTTCAGCCGCGTCATCCAGCAGCACACCGACGCCGAAGGCGGCGAGATGACGCCGGAGCAGATCTGGACGGTGTTCCGCGCCGAGTACCTCGACCGCGAGACCCCGCTGCGGCTCAACTCCGTGCACACCTCGGCGGCGGCCGGCGAGAAGGACCAGCTCTCGGTCAACGTCTACGTCGACGGCGCGCTGCAGACGCTGACCGGCGAGGGCAACGGCCCGATCGCGGCATTCGTCGTCGCCCTCAACGAGCTGCCCCAGGACTACGACGTGCGGGTGCTCGACTACGCCGAGCATGCCCTGTCGGCCGGCGGCGACGCCATCGCCGCGGCGTACGTCGAGTGCCTCGTCGGCGAGCAGGTGCTGTGGGGCGTCGGGCTCGACGCCAACATCGTCACCGCGTCCCTGAAGGCGGTGATCTCGGCCGTCAACCGCGTCGCTCCAACCGCGGCTGGTTGAGGAGGTTGCGCAGCAACCGTCTACGAAACCTGGTGAGACGGAAGCAGTCTGGTTGCGGGGTTTCGTGACAGGCGCTAGCGCGCCTTCCTCAACCAGCGGGGGGAGCGGAGGAGGCCGAGGGGTTGATCACCATCAGCTCGATCCGCTGCTCCGACCCCGGCCGCAGGGGCTCGAGCTCGCTGGTCGCGACGAAGCCGTAGCCCTCGTAGAACGCGCGGGCGCCGGGGTTGTCGACGTTGACGTGCAGCGCCGCCGGCTGGCCCTGGGCGACCGCTGGGCCGATGAGAGCGTCGAGGAGGGCTCGGGCGTGACCCCTGCCGCGGTGCTCCGGGTCGGTCCACATGCCCCACACCTGGAGCACGCCGTCGTTGGGGAAGGCCCCGCCCATCGCCACGGGCCGCCCGTCGACCTCGACGACCCAGACCGGTCGGACCGAGCGGCGCCGCCAGTCCTTCTCGTCGAAGGGCTGCTCGCGCTCCAGCGTCGAACCGAACGCATCGGGGGAGTCGGCCAGGGCGCGGAGGCGGACGTCGCGCAGCACCGCCCAGTCGTCGGGCGTCAGGCGCCGCCGCACGGCGTCACCCACCGTGCAGCTCCAGGATGCACGCGGTGCCGACGTCCTCGAAGCCGACCTGGCGGTAGATGCTGGCAGCGTCGTCGCTGGCGGCCGACAGCAGCACGGTGGTGACACCGCGGTCGCGGGCCGCCTGCACCAGCGCGCGGGTGATCGCCGAGCCGAGCCCACGCCTGCGGGCGAACGGCGGTACGCCGATGCCCATCAGCTCGGCGGCGTCGCCACGGGGCGCGGTGCTGCCACCGCCGACGACACGTCCCTGGTCGTCGTACGCCGCGACCACGACCAGAAGTCCCTGCTCGATGAGGTAGGAACGCTTGCCGAGTGACCGCTCGACGACGTCGTCGCTGCCGTCGAAGCCGGCGTGGATCGCGCCGATCGTGATCGGCAGGTCGGGGTCATCGCCCGTCAGCACCCTGGTCCGGTCGTCCAGGTCCGCCATGGCCTTGTCGGGCGGCAGCACGAGCAGCGGACACTCCTCCAGCTCGACGTGGGCGCCGGCGGACGCCGCGGAGCCGAGCGCGTTGCGCACCGCCGGCAGCATCGACGGCGTGGTCTGGTCGACCCACTCGATGTTGCGCGGCTTGTCCAGCTCGTACTGGCGGTCGAAGAGGCGGCGTACGTCGTCAGCCGTGACGGGATCGACGAGGCCCAGGCGCGGCCGGGCGTAGAACTCCCACCCGAGGCCCTCGCCGGCGAGGAACAGCGTGAACGGCCCGACCTCCTCGCTCGTGGCGACCGGTCGGGGCACGGCGTCGTAGTAGCGCTCGATATCGGCCAAGGTCACGGAGGTCACAGTTCCACCTGCGAGGAGGAGTGGGCGACTAGATTTCCCCATCGTGTTGGTCTCCGAGCGCATCGGGCAGTTCTTCCTCGACGGCGACCGCCTCGAGTACACCGAGTACGGCGGCGGCGACCGCTGGGTCGTGCTGCTGCCCGGCCAGCTGATGCCACGGCGTATGCAGCAGCCCCTGGCACGCGCGTTGGCGGCCGAAGGTCTGCACGTGGTGACCCTCGACCTGCTCGGCCACGGCCGCTCCGACCGCCCGGCCGACCCGCTGGTCTACTCCATGTCCGCGTTCGCCGACCAGGTCGAGGCACTGCTCGACCACCTCGGCGCCGAGAAGGCCGTGATCGGCGGCCTGTCTCTCGGCGCCAACGTGTCGCTGGAGTTCGCCGCCACCTGGCCACATCGGGTCCAGGGCCTGATCATCGAGATGCCGGTGCTCGACAACGCCCTGCACGCCGCGATCGTGGCGTTCGTGCCGCTGATGTTCGCGGCTCGCTACCTGCCCTGGACCGTCTCTGCGGTACGCGCACTGAGCCGTCCGGTCCCGCGGGGACTGGTGCCGTTCTGGGCGGGCATCGCCCTCGACACGCTCGACCAGCGGCCGGCGTCGGTGGCCGCTGTCATCCACGGCATCATCTTCGGCCGGGTCGCGCCGCAGGCCAAGCAACGCCGGGCGATCACCGCCCCGTCCCTGATCGTCGGCCACCCGACAGACCCGCTCCATCCCTTCGCCGACGCCGCGATGCTGGCCGAGGAGCTGCCGCACGCCGAGTTCGTGAAGGCCCGCAGCATCCTGGAGTGGCGCTCCCGCCCTGAGCGCCTGAACTCGATCGCGGCCGAGTTCGCGCTGGCGTGCTGGGCGGACGGTACGGCGACCGGTCGCCGTACCGGGCGCGTCCGCGGTTGAGCACCATCCATCCGGGCAGACTTGCTCCGTGCCCCTGTACCGGGACGAGGCGGTCGTGCTGCGCACCCACAAGCTGGGTGAGGCCGACCGCATCATCACCTTGCTGACCCGCCACCACGGACGCGTGCGTGCGGTGGCGAAGGGCGTGCGCAAGACCACGTCGCGGTGGGGTTCGCGGCTCGAGCCGTTCACCCACGTCGACCTCCAGCTCGCCGTCGGACGGTCCCTCGACATCGTCACGCAGGCCGAGATGATCGAGCCGTTCGCCTCGGGGCTCGGCCTCGACTACGCGCGCTACACCGCCGGCACCGTGATGCTCGAGACGGCCGACCGTCTGGTCACCGAGGAGGGCCAGCCGGCTGTCCAGCAGTTCCTGCTCCTCGTCGGTGGACTGCGCGCGATGACGGCCGGCGACTCGGACACAAGACGGGGCGCCAACCAGGTCCTCGACTCCTACCTGCTGCGTTCGCTCGCGGTGGCCGGCTACGCGCCGTCGTTCAGCCACTGCGCACGGTGCGGTGACGAAGGGCCGCACAAGGCGTTCAGCCCCTCGGCCGGCGGAGCCCTGTGTCCCGACTGCCGGGTGCCCGGCTCGGCGTCACCCGGGAGCGGCACGCTCGACGTGCTCGGTGCGCTGCTCGCCGGCGACTGGGACGTCGTTGCGGCGGCCGACCCGCGCGCGCTGCGCGAGGCCTCGGGCCTGGTGTCGGCCTACCTGCACTGGCACCTCGAGCGCGGCCTGCGGTCGCTGGAGTACGTCGAGCGCTGAGGCTCAGCCGGGCCCTAGCCGCACTGCACCAGGTCGTCGGCCCCGACGTACCAGTAGTCGCCGAAGGTCGGTGTCGGCAGGCTCACCAGCCAGGCGCCGGTCTGTGCGCCGATCATCGTGGTGCCGGTGAGGCGGTAGGTCGAGTCGTAGAACTGCACCATCAGCACCGGCGTGTAGGTGACCCCGTCACGCGGCAGGAAGACGCCGACGGCGGGCAGGGTGGCGGCCCGGTCGTCGTACGCCGGGTAGTACGGCGAGACCTCGCCGGTGCGGGTCTGTCCCTCGGCGTCCACGGCGCCGGCAGCCACGCGGATGTACCGCCAGTCGTTGTGCAACCCCGGCGTCACGTCGGGCGCCCACGCCAGCGCCCCGGCGAAGACCGCCCGCCGGCCGCGGGCGTTGGCGTCGCACTCGGCGGACGCCTGGCTCACGTCGGTCCGGCTGGTGGGGACGGTCTCGCTGCCGCCTGCGAAGTTGAGCAGCGAGACCGGACCGGGCGTGCCAGAGGTCATCATCTCGACCTGGGCCTCGGCGGGCGCCGTCCACGTCAGGGCGAACAGCAGCCCCAGCGCAGCCGCGACGGCAGCACGGACGGGACCCGACATGGCTCTCTCTCCAAGGTGGGAAGGGATCCGCCGAGCCGGAACCACCGTCGAGGATAGGGAGCCCCGACCCCGACACGCCAGTAGAAGTTTCAACGAATCTGCGGGCCCTACGCTGGCCGCGTGAAGCCGCGCCCTCCCACTCCGCACCCCTCGGGAGCACGCCCTCCGGCCATCCCGAAGGACCTGGTGCCACGGCACGTGGCGATCGTGATGGACGGCAACGGCCGCTGGGCCAAGCAGCGCGGGTTGCCCCGCACGCGCGGTCACGAGATGGGCGAGCACTCGCTGTTCGACGTGGTCGAGGGGGCGATCGAGATCGGGGTGAAGGCGATCTCGGCGTACGCCTTCTCCACGGAGAACTGGACCCGCTCGCCCGACGAGGTCAAGTTCCTGATGGGCTTCAACCGCGACGTGATCCGCCGTCGGCGCGACGAGATGCACGAGCTCGGCGTGCGGGTGCGGTGGGCGGGCCGGGCGCCGCGGCTGTGGAAGTCGGTCATCCGCGAGCTGCAGGTGGCCGAGGAGCTCACCCGCGACAACCAGGTGCTGACGCTGACGATGTGCGTCAACTACGGCGGCCGCGCCGAGCTCGCCGACACCGCGCGCTCGATCGCCCGCGAGGTCGCCGCTGGCCGGCTCGACCCCGAGCGCGTCGACGAGAGGGTCTTCGGCCGGCACCTCTACGTGCCCGAGGTCGGCGATGCCGACATGATCTGGCGTACCTCGGGGGAGCAGCGACTCTCCAACTTCATGCTCTGGCAGGCGGCGTACGCCGAGCTCGTCTTCACCGACGTCCTCTGGCCCGACTGCGACCGCATCCAGCTCTGGAAGGCCATCGACCTCTACGCGCAGCGCGACCGGAGGTACGGGAAGGCCTAGCCGCGAGTCGGCGCAAATCGCCCTGCAAACCCCGCCGAGTCGGCGCCTGTTGCCCGGCCAAGTGCATCGAGTCGGCGCCAGTTTGCCGTCCACAGCGATGCTTCGCGCACACCCTCGTCCACAGGCGGCTGAGACGGCCCGGTTGAGGCGAGCCGGAACGCAGGAGAAACCGAGGTCATGCAAAGACCTCCTCTCCTGGACGACAGCTTCCCGCTACCTCTCGACCGCCGTTCACGCGGCGGGTCGCGAACGACGCGGGCATCACCGACAAGCAGCTCATGCGCCTCGTGCGCGAACAGGCTCCTACGTCACCCGATTCGGGGCCTCTACATCGCCGCCCAGGCGGCCGACGACATCTCGATGAGAATCCGCATGCTGGGACTCGTCGTACCTGCCGACTGCTTCGTAGTGGACCGCACCGCGGCCTGGCTGCACGGGGCGCCGATGGCCTGGCGCCCGAACGACCACCTCGCGCCGCCGCCGGTCGCAATGTTTCAAGTCACGCCGATCACGGCAGGTTCCGCAACTAGCTCGCGCGAGTGGCGAGCGGACGGTGCTGGCACGCGACCTGACGGAGGTCGGCGGCATCTGCGTGACCACTCCACTGCGCACGGCGCTCGACCTCGGTCGATCTGCTGCGCAGGGACCAAGCGCTAGCGTGTCTCGATGCACTGCTCCGCCTCGGCCTCTTCACCCGCGACGAGCTGCCTTATGGAGCTTGCCACGCCTCAAAGGTCAGCGGGGGATCCGTCAGCTGCGCGTACTCGCCCCACTCGCCGATGGCCGGGCGCAGTCGCCGGGCGAGTCCGTACTCCGGCTGCGCTGGATCGATGCCGGTCTCCCACGGCCGCAGCTGCAGATCGAGATCATCGAGGGCGGCCGGACGATCTACTACCTCGACTCGGGTTGGAAGAGTTGCTGTTCGCGGTCGAGTACGACGGCGAGGACTGGCATTCGGAGGACGACGACCGCGAGTACGACGACGACCGGCGCGACTGGCTCGTCTCGCCGCCGCGGCTGGTTGATCACGCCGTTCCGGAAGCAACGACGTCCACGGCCGCAGTGACGCGGAGGCCGTGCTCATGGCGGCGTACCGCCAGGCGCGCGCCTCCCTCGGCGAGAGGACGTACGTCGCCCTGGCCGCTCCGCTGGCAAACCAGCGCCGACTCGGCGTACTCGGGGGGCAACTAGCGCCGACTCGGCGTAGTCGGGAGGGCAACTAGCGCCGACTCGCGGTTAGGGGGAGCAGGGGGCGCAGGTACCGAAGATCTCGAGGGTGTGGCTGACGTCGGTGAAGCCGTGCTCGGCGGCCATGGTGGTGGTCCAGCGTTCGACGGCCGGGCCCTCGACCTCGACGGTGGCGCCACAGGAGCGGCAGACCAGGTGGTGGTGATGGGTCTCCGAGCAGCGGCGGTAGATCGCCTCGCCGTCCTCGCGGCGCAGGACGTCGACGTCGCCGGTGTCGGCGTACAGCTGGAGGGTGCGGTAGACCGTCGCCAGCCCTACGGGCGAGCCCGACGTCGCGAGGATCTCGTGCACCTCCTGGGCCGAGCGGAAGTCGTCGACCGAGGCGAGCGCCTCGAGCACGGCCAGCCGCTGCTTGGTGGGGCGCGGACCGGGATCAGTGCTCGTCATAGTGCTCTCCGTGGGCCGCGTGCCGGTGCGCGCCGTGCACGTAGTCGACGTGGTCACCGTGCTCCACGGCGAGGTGCCCGCAGTCCTCGCCGTGCACGTGGTCCTGCTCGTCGTGGGCCACCGCATGCTCGGACGGCTCGTCGGGCGCGAACGGCGGCGCGCAGCCGCTGGCGCGAGCGCAGCCAGACCCCGAGCGGCCAGGCCGCCGCGAAGCCGGCCAGCGAGAGCAGCACGATGGTCGGTCCGGGAGCGACGTTGGCCGAGAACGATGCGTACGCCGCCAGCAGCAGGCCGCCGACCGAGGCGCCGATGCCGAGCAGCATCGCCGCCACCAGGGTCGCCCGGAACGACCGCGACAGCTGCTGCGCCGTCGCGACCGGCACGACCATCAGCGCCGAGACCAGCAGCAGGCCGACGGTGCGCATCGCCACGGTCACCGACACGGCGGCGAGCACCGCGACCGCGAGGTTGTAGGCAGCGACCCGCAGCCCCGCGACCTTGGCGAACTCGGGATCGTGGGCCACGGCGAACAGCTGGGGAGACAGGCCGACGCACACCACGATCACCACGGCGGCGAGCGCGATCGTCACCCACACGTCCGTCGGCGAGATCGTGGTGATCGAGCCGAAGAGGTAGGTCTGCAGCAGGGAGGTGCTCTGCCCGCCGAGGCCGGTCAGCAGCACGCCGCCCGCGAGACCGCCGTAGAACATCAGCGCCAGGGCGACGTCGCCGTTGGTGTGGCCCCGGCCGCGGATCAGCTCGATCGCGACGGCCCCGAGGGCGGCGACGACCACGGCGGTCCAGGTGGGGGAGGTACCGGTGACGAGGCCGAGCGCGACGCCGGTCACCGCAACGTGGCCGATGCCGTCGCCCATGAGCGAGAGACGTCGCTGCACCAGGTAGGTGCCCACCGCGGGCGCGGCCAGGCCCGTGAACACCGCGGCCAGGAGGGCGCGCTGCATGAAGTCGAGGGTGAGGAGGTCCCAGAAGCTGATCATCGGCGATCCACCGGGGAGTCGAGGTGCGGCGTGTGGTCGTGTCGGACAGGCGCCGGCCCGTCGTGGTGGTGATGCGTGTGTGGGTCGCCGTAGGAGGGGTCGTGCACCTCGTGGTCGGCCAGAGGGGGCCCGTCATAGGTGATCCGCCCGTCTCGCATCACGACCGCGCGGTCGACGAGCGGCGCCAGCGGGCCGAGCTCGTGGGCAACCAGGACGACGGTGGCGCCCGCCTCCTTGAGCCCGCGGAGTGCGGCGGCGAGCGCCTGCTGGCTCGGCAGGTCGACCCCTGCGGTCGGCTCGTCGAGCACGAAGAGGTCGGGCTCCCCAGCCAGTGCGCGGGCGATCAGCACCCGCTGCTGCTGGCCGCCGGAGAGCGAGGTGACGCCCTCGTTGCGGCGCTCGGCAAGCCCGACGACGTCGAGCGCGTGGTCGATGGCGGCCCGGTCGGCGCGAGAGAGCGGACGCAGCAGCCGTCGGCGGGTGAGGCGGCCTGAGGCGACCACCTCCCACACCGAGGTGGGTACGCCGGATGCGGCGCTCGCGCGTTGCGGCACGAAGCCGATCCGCGACCACGCGTCGTACTCCGCGAACGGCGTACCGAACAGCCGCAGCTCGCCCGAGCTCAGCGGCAGCAGGCCGGTGATCGTGCGGACGAGCGTGGTCTTTCCGGAGCCGTTCGCGCCCATCAGGGCGAGGAACTCGCCCGACACGACTGTCAGGTCGATGCCTCGCAGGACCGGCCGGCCGCCGATGGCGACCGAGCCGCCGGTCAGCTGGATGGGAGTCACCTGTGGGTGCATCCGTTGGCCTCCTCGAGGGCGGTGAGGTTGTCTCGCATCAGGGAGAGATAGTCGTCACCCGAGTCGTCGCTCGTCAGCCCCTCGAGGGGGTCGAGGACCGCGGTGCGCAGGCCGAGGTCGCGGGCCAGCGACTCCGTGAGCTTCGGGCTGGCCAGCCGCTCGGAGAACACCGTGGTGATGCCCTCGTCGCGGATCAGCTGCTGGAGCCGGGCGAGGCCGGCCGGCGTCGGCTCGGCATCAGGGGTCAGGCCGGTGACCGGCGCGACCTCGATCCCGTACTTGCCCCAGTAGCCGAACGCGTCGTGGCTGGCGACGATGAGGTGCCGTTCGCAGTCGGCCAGGCCGCTGGCAAAGGCCTCGTCGAGCTCGGCCAGGTCGCTGCGCAGCGTCCGCGCGTTGGCGGCGTACGACGCAGCGTGCTGCGGGTCGAGCGCCGTGAGGTCGGCGGCCACTGCGTCGCCGACCTCGGCGAGAAGGGCGGGGTCGAGCCAGAAGTGCGGGTCGACGTCGCCGTGCTCGTGGTCGTGCTCGTCGACGGTCTCCTCCTCGGCGTGCTCGTCGCCGGCGTGCCGGAGGTGGACCACGTCGGTGACGTCGAGCACCGTGCCCTCCGCGTTCTGCTCGACCGCCTCGTCGATGGCGGGCTGGAGGCCGTGCTCGACGACGACGAGGTCGGCCCGGGCCAGCGCGACCGTGCGTGCGAAGGTCGGCTCGATGTCGTGTGGCTCCACGCCCGGGTCGGTGAGGCTCACGACCTCGACGTCGGCCCCGCCGACGCGCTCGGCGACCCAGGCCAGGGGGTAGAAGCCTGCGGTCACCCGCACGCGGCCGTCGTCGGCGGCCAACGCGGCGCACCCCGTGAGGGGCGTGACGAGGAGCAGGACGGCCAGCCAACGCATGAGAACGATTCTCAACGCGATTGAGAACCATTGTCACGAGCTTGTCCGCCGGCGGGCTGGTGCTGCTGGCGCTGCGCCGGCAGCTGCCGCGCGGCAGGACGTCAACGAGCGGTCGCCCAGGCGACCAGTCGCATGACTTGTCGATCGGCGCCAGCCTCCTCGCAGGCGACGGCATCGAGCTGCGCGTCAGCGGCATCGTCGGATCGATCATCGGCGCAGTCCTCGACCCTCGCCTGGTCGTACTGGCAGGGGCGCCAGGCCAAGGTCGGCTGAGGCGTGATCGTGGTCAACCGCTTCCGGGTACCCGCCGAGCAGCAGGCCACCTTCCGTGAGGCCCTGCAGCGGGCGCGGGAGACGCTGGCGGACCGACCCGGGTTCGTTCGTGGCCGGATCGGCCGCAACACCGACGACCCGCAGCTGTGGGTGCTGACGACCGAGTGGGAGAACGTGCGCGCCTACCGCCGCGCGCTCTCGGCGTACGACGTCAAGCTCACCGCCGTCCCGGTGTTGAGCCGCGCCCTCGACGAGCCGAGCGCCTACGAGCTCGTGGAGCCGGGTACCGACCTCAACACCGCCAGGGCCCGGTCGTTAGGCTGACCGTTCCGACCTGACCTGATCGACCGATCCGACCGGCAGCCAGCCGGCCAGACCCAGGAGCTCCACCGTGGCCACCCCCACCAACGTCCTCGACACCATCGTCTCCCTCTGCAAGCGGCGGGGCTTCGTCTACCCGTCCGGCGAGATCTACGGCGGCACCCGCAGCGCCTGGGACTACGGCCCCCTCGGCGTCGAGCTGAAGGAGAACGTCAAGAGGCAGTGGTGGCGCTCGACCGTCACCACGCGCGACGACGTGGTCGGCCTCGACTCCAGCGTGATCCTGCCTACGAAGACGTGGGAGGCCAGCGGCCACCTGAAGACCTTCAACGACCCCCTGGTCGAGTGCCAGTCGTGTCACAAGCGCTTCCGCGCGGACCACCTCCAGGAGGACTTCGCGGGCAAGAAGGGCCCCGAAGGTGCGGTCGACCCGGACTCCGTAGATTTGAACGAGTCGGTGCCGTGCCCCAACTGCGGCAACCGCAACACCTGGACCGAGCCGCGCCAGTTCAACATGATGCTGAAGACCTACCTCGGCGTCATCGAGGACGA
Organism: uncultured Actinomycetota bacterium; assembly: GCA_963814935.1. Lineage (GTDB taxonomy): Bacteria > Actinomycetota > Actinomycetes > Propionibacteriales > Nocardioidaceae > Nocardioides. The sequence continues at coordinate 188,943 of CAWFEZ010000015.1, forward strand.
GTCCGGCCTCCACTACCTGCGCCCCGAGACCGCGCAGGGCATCTTCGTCAACTTCGCGAACGTCGTGACGAGCAGCCGCAAGAAGCCACCGTTCGGCATCGCCCAGATGGGCAAGAGCTTCCGCAACGAGATCACGCCCGGCAACTTCATCTTCCGCACCCGCGAGTTCGAGCAGATGGAGATGGAGTACTTCGTCAAGCCGGGCGAGGACGAGGAGTGGCACCAGTACTGGATCGACGAGCGCACGCGCTGGTTCACCGACCTCGGCATCAGCTCCGACAACCTGCGCCACTACGAGCACCCGCAGGAGAAGCTCAGCCACTACGCCAAGCGCACCGTCGACATCGAGTACAACTTCGGCTTCTCCGAGCGCGGCTTCGAGGAGCTCGAGGGCATCGCCAACCGCACCGACTTCGACCTGACCCAGCACAGCGAGCACTCCGGCCAGGACCTGTCGTACTTCGACCAGGCCTCCGGTGAGCGGTACGTGCCCTACGTCATCGAGCCGGCGCTCGGCCCCAACCGCGCGATGATGGCGTTCCTGATGGACGCCTACACCGAGGACGAGGCGCCCAACACCAAGGGCGGCGTCGACAAGCGGGTCGTGCTCAAGCTCGACCCGCGGCTCGCGCCGATCAAGGTCGCGGTGCTGCCGTTGAGCCGCAACGCCGACCTCAGCCCGAAGGCCAAGGACCTCGCCGCGAGCCTGCGCGGGCTGGGCTGGAACGTCGACTTCGACGACTCCGGCGCCATCGGGCGTCGCTACCGCCGCCAGGACGAGGTCGGCACGCCGTACTGCGTCACCGTCGACTTCGACACCCTCGACGACCACGCCGTCACCATCCGCGAGCGCGACACGATGAAGCAGGAGCGGATCTCCATCGACCAGGTGACGACCTACTTCGCCGAGCGTCTGGTCGGTTGCTGACCCGACGGACGACCAGGGCGGCCGCTGCGTGTGCGGCGGCCGTGCTCCTCACCGCGTGCACGCTCGGGGGCGGCGAGTCCGACGAGGACTCGGGTTCCGGTGACACCGGTTCCGGAGCCGCGGCGTCCGGACGGCGCCGAGCGAGCGTCCGGAGGCGGGGCGACCGCTGACGGCAACCCCGAGCCCTACCTCCCGGTCCCCAACGGCATCGTGCTCACCGACCCCGGCAGCGAGCTGGGTCTGGGCGAGAAGGCAACCGTCGCGTGGCGTCCGCGCCAGGGCGAGGTCGGCGTCCTGGACGTCAAGGTCCGCAAGCTGGTCCGCGGCGACATGGCGGACCTCAAGGAGTGGCAGCTCGACGCGGCAGAACGCTCCTCGGCGCTCTACTACGTCACCGTCACGGTCGCGAACGTCGGCGACCTGGACCTCAGCGGCCGCCGCATCCCGCTCTACGTACTCGACGGGGCGGGCGCGTTGGTGGAGTCCAGCTCGTTCAAGACCGACTTCGACCCGTGCCCGAGCCCGGCCATGCCGCGAGGGCTTCGTGACGGGCGAGAAGATCGACCGTCTGCCAGGCCTACCTGGTGCCCAAGCGCGGCGACCTGAAGGCCGTCAGCTTCCGCGCGACCGAGAAGTTCAACCCGATCACCTGGGTCGGCAAGGTGAAGGAACCGAAGCAGCCGAAGAAGCCGCGCTCCGCTGGTTGAGGAGGGCCGAAGGCCCGTCACGAAACCCCGGCAACAGGTCTGCGATCCGCTCACCGGGTCTCGTGACGGGCGCTAGCGCGACCTTCCTCGACCAGCGATGGGGGATTTCGCGCCGCGACCGCGTGTCGCGACAATGGCTCGGTGCCCACCACGACCCTCCCGACCTCGCTGACCCTCGGGTCGCTGACGGTCGAGACCCCCGTGGTGCTGGCGCCGATGGCGGGCATCACCAACGCGGCGTACCGGCGGCTCTGCGCGGAGCAGGGCAGCCGGCCTCTACGTCTGCGAGATGATCACGTCGCGCGGGCTCGTGGAGCGCGACGAGACCACGCTGAAGATGCTGGTCTTCGACGACCTGGAGAAGATCCGGTCGGTCCAGCTCTACGGCACCGACCCGCGTCTACGTCGGCAAGGCCGCCGAGATCCTCTGCGCGGAGTACGGCGTCGCGCACATCGACCTCAACTTCGGCTGCCCGGTCCCCAAGGTGACCCGCAAGGGCGGCGGGGGCGCGCTGCCGTGGAAGCGCGGCCTGCTCGGCGAGATCCTGACCGCGGCGGTCGGCGCCGCATCGCCGTACGGCGTCCCGGTGACGATGAAGACCCGCAAGGGCATCGACGACGACCATCCGACCTACCTCGACGCCGGGCGGATCGCCGAGGACGCCGGCTGCGCCGCGATCGCGCTGCACGGCCGGACCGTCGCCCAGTCCTACTCCGGTGAGGCCGACTGGGAGGCGATCGCCGCGCCTCGTCGACCACGTCGAGCATCCCGGTGCTCGGCAACGGCGACATCTGGGAGGCCGGCGACGCCGTCCGCATGGTCGAGCAGACCGGCGCCGCCGGCGTGGTCGTCGGCCGCGGCTGCCTCGGCCGGCCGTGGCTGTTCCGCGACCTGGCGGCGGCCTTCTCGCCGGAGGGCGTGGGCGCCCCCGAGCTGCCGTCCCTCGGCGAGGTGCGCGCGGTGATGCGCCGGCACGCCGAGCTGCTGTGCGAGCACATGGGGGAGGAGCGGGGCTGCAAGGAGTTCCGCAAGCACGTCTCCTGGTACCTCAAGGGCTTCCGCGCCGGCGGTACGTTGCGCCACTCGCTCGCGCTGGTCGACTCGCTGGCCAGCCTCGACGCGCTGCTCGCCGACCTCGACCCTGCCGAGCCCTTCCCCGTCTCCGAGCTCGGTACGCCGCGCGGCCGCCAGGGCTCCCCGCGGGCCAAGGTGGCCCTCCCCGAAGGGTGGCTCGACGACTCCGACGGGGCGGGACAGCATGTCCAGGAGGACAGCAACGAGACCACCGGCGGCTAGCCAAGGATCGTTCCGCGGGGCCTTCGGGCGTGACCTGGATTACCCAGAGTTTTCCCGCCGGGGATTGAGACAAGGCCTGGGGTCTGTGCTTGACTCGGGGCTTCGTGTCCGTTTCGTTATCAACTAACTCCCTCGGGAACCGGACACCTCCCCTGACCACGACAGCAAAGGATCGTCGCTGTGGCAGACCATCGCCACAAGCGGGACACCGATGCCCGCCGCCTGTTCGGGGCCGTCAGCACAGCCAAGACGGTCTCGGCCGGCCTCGCCGCCCTGGCGACCACCACGGTGATCGCCGTCGGTGTCCTCAGCGCCCCCATTTCCCATGACCTGGTGGCGGTCGACGCCGCAGCCGACGCCGCAGCCGGTCAGCCCACGATGTCCGCGTCGGCCGACGCCCGCGACCAGTTCGTGGTGTCCCGGTCCGCCTCGCGCAAGCAGTCGGCCCAGGACAAGAAGGAAGCCGTCCGCGAGGCCCGCGCCGACGGCGCCCTGGCCGCGACGGCCAAGGCCGTCCGCCGCGCCGACACCAAGCTCTGGACGACCGCCCCGCTCAACCTGTGGACCGAGTCCGGCGACGACGCCGAGATGGTCGGCGAGATCGAGGCCTCGCGCCAGGTGCTCGTCACCGGGCGCCAGGCCGGCGAACGCGTCGAGATCGTCGTCGAGGGCAAGAGCCGCTGGGTCACCGACGGCTACCTGAGCGAGGACAAGCCCGTGACGCTCGGCGTCGGCGCCGGACTCTCGATGGCGCCGTGCCCCCACTCCGGCGAGAGCGGGCTCACCTCCGCCGCCGTCCTCGTCTTCCGCTCGGTGTGCCACGCCTTCCCGCAGATCACGACGTACGGCGGGTGGTCCAACCACGGCGAGCACGCCTCGGGTCGCGCCATCGACATCATGACCAGCGACGTCGCGCTCGGCACCGCCATCGCGGAGTTCCTCCGCTCCCACGCCTCCGAGCTGCACCTCTACGACATCTTGTGGCGCCAGCACATCTGGACCCCCGTGCGCGCGGGCGAGGGCTGGCGTGTACATGTCCAGCCGGGGCTCGACGACCGCCAACCACTACGACCACGTCCACGTCAGCGTCTACTGACAGACCCGGTCACGCCAGGACGAACTCCTCGAGCAACGCCGCCACCCGATCCGGTTGACCCAGCTGGGGTGCGTGGCCGGCGGGCAGGACCTCGAGGCGGGCGTGGGGTATCTCGGCCGCCACCGAGCGCGCTTGCTCGAGCGGCACGACCGGATCGCGATCGCCCCAGATCATCAGCGTCCGCACTGACAGCCGACCGAGCTCCTCGTGGCTGAGCCGGATGCCGGGCCGGATGCTGCCCCGCGCGATCAACGCCCGTAGCTCGGCGAGGTTGGCCTGCGACGCGACAGGGTCCCGTGCGCCGGCGACGAGCGAGTCGAGCAGGTCGGGGTGCCGCACGATGGTGTCTGCCTCGCCCATGGAGGCCATCATCTTCACCAGCATCCGCCTGCCGGGCTTCACGGCCCGCACCATCAGGTCCCCCAGCCACGGCGTCGTGGCCAGCCGCAGCGGCAGGGGTATCCGGCTGCCGGGCAGTGCCGGCACGGAGCCCAGCATCACGAGCCCCCGGACCCGCTCCGGGTGGGCCAGGGCGTACCACGTGGCCCAGACGCCGCCGCCCGATGCGCCGACGAGAACAGCCGTCTCGAGGTCCAGGGCGTCGAGCACGTCGCCGACGAAGTCCACGGCGTACTCGCGGAAGTGTCCCGGCTGGAAGGGGTCAGGCTCGCTGAGACCGCAGCCGGGGCGGTCGACGAGGTAGGAGCGAAGGCTGGGCGTCCTGCTCGCGATCATCAGGTGGGAGAGCGACGAGGTGTTGGTCCCGTGCAGGTGCACCACCGACGGGCCGTCGCCGGCCGTCACGACATGGACCAGGCGCCCCGACGGGCGCTGGACGAGACGTCCCTGCGCGCCGGCGTCGTCCACCATCTTGCGGAACACGTCTTCGATCGCGACGGTGTGCCGCGGCTGCCCGCCGGCGTTCTGGATGGTGCTCATGCGCCCACGATCCGTCCCTCGGCGCGGGTCGACTAGTTCTGTTTCCGAACCCCCGGGTGGAGACTGGGGCGGTGGGCTCGCCCGAGTACCCCGGCTACTGCTCCTTCACCAAGGCCATCGAGCACCTCGGCGACCGGTGGAGCCTGCTCATCGTGCGCCAGCTGGGGGTGTTCGGCCCGCTGGGCTTCAACGAGCTGAGCCGTTGCCTGCCGGGCCGGATCTCCCGTTCTGTGCTCGTCGAGCGGCTCAGGCGGCTGGAGACGCTTGGCCTGGTCTCGCGAGACCAGTCCGGCGGGTACCGCCTCACCACGGTCGGCGCCGGGCTGATGCCGGTGCTCTCCTCCCTGCAGGGCTGGGCCGAGACGTGGCTTCCCGACGACCCCGCCATGGTGGAGCGCGATCCGGACGTCGTCCTCGGGTGGCTGGCCCAGAGGGTCCGCGGGCGGATGCCGGACGAGCCGGTGGTGCTGGAGTTCTGGCCGCACGAGCACGCCCCGCGCTACTGGCTGGTGCTGCAGGACAGCGTCGCGCCGTACGGGTGCGTGACGGATCCGCTGCTGGACGCCGGGCGCTACGTGTACGTGCGGTGTGCGCTCGCGACGCTGTTGGCCCTGGCGCGCGGCCGGCAGGACTGGTCGGGCGCGCTCGCTGACGGCTCGGTCACAGCGACCGGGGATCCGGACCTGTGCCGCCGGGTGCCCGAGTGGTTCTCCCCGCTCCCGGCGCCGGCCCCGTCTGCCGGCTGACGTACCCACTAGGGTCGCCCTCGATGGACGCGACCGATCCGGGCGACCTGTACGCCGCCGCCGACCGCGAGCGCTACGTCGCCGAGCCGCCCAAGCGGGTGCCGGCCCCGGAGCGGACGCCGTTCGAGCGCGACCGCGCACGGGTCGTGCATGCGGCAGGGTCGCGCCGCCTGGCCGCCAAGACCCAGGTGGTCGGCCCGCAGTCCGACGACTTCGTCCGCAACCGGCTGACCCACAGCCTCGAGGTCGCCCAGATCGCGCGTGACCTCTCCCGGGCGCTGGGCTGCGAGCCCGACATCGTCGAGACGGCGGCGCTCGCGCACGACCTCGGCCACCCGCCGTTCGGGCACAACGGCGAGCGGGTGCTGGCCGACCTCAGCGAGGGCTGCGGCAGCTTCGAGGGCAACGCCCAGACCTTCCGGCTGCTGACCCGGCTGGAGGCCAAGACCTTCGGCGAGCACGGCTCGGCGGGGCTCAACCTGACCAGGGCCACGCTCGACGCCTGCACGAAGTACCCCTGGCCCGCAGCCGAGGCGGAGGCGCCGGCGGGCGTGCACACCGACGGGTCACCGCGCGTGGTGCGCAAGTTCGGCGTCTACGACGACGACCGGCCGATCTTCGACTGGGTGCGCGGCCGGCGTCGACGGCCGGGCCCGCTGTCTCGAGGCGCAGGTGATGGACCTCGCCGACGACGTCGCCTACTCGGTCCACGACGTCGAGGACGGCGTGGTCGCCGGCCGCATCGAGCTGCACGAGATCGACCGCGACGCGGTGTGGGCGACCGTGCGTGAGTGGTACCTCCCGGAGGCCGGCGACGCCGACCTCGAGCACGCACTGGCCGGTCTGAGGGCCGTCGACGGCTGGCCCCACGGCGGCGTACGACGGGTCGCGCCGCCACCTGGCCGCGCTCAAGAACCTGACCAGCGACCTGATCGGCAGGTTCTGCGGGGCGGTCCAGGATGCGACCTTCGCGCACGGCGACGGCCCGTTCGTGCGCTACGACGCCGACCTGGTCGTGCCCGCCGCGACCGAGCGCGAGATCGCGGTGCTCAAGGGCATCGCCGCCCACTACGTGATGCGCGCCGACGACCGCGTCGCGCTGATGTCACGCCAGCGCGAGCTGCTGGCAGAGCTCGTCGAGGGCCTCACCGCTCGTGGTCCCGACGCGCTGGACGCTCAGTACGCCGACGACTGGCGGGCGGCGGCCGACGACGCCGGCCGCCGCCGGGCCGTCATCGACCAGGTGGCGTCGCTGACCGACGCCAGCGCCGTGGCCTGGCACGCTCGCCTCGGCTGAGCGCCGACCTCAGGGCAGGTCGCCCTTCGGGTACGGGTCCTCCTGGCGCGCGGTGCTCTCGGGGTCGAGCTGGTCGAGCAGCTCGTCACGGTTGTCGTCGCTCGAACCGAACGGCGAGTGCGCGGCAGCGGCCGAGGCGGCGACGCCGGCCGCGTGGGTGACCTTCTGGGCCACGACCGGGCCCTGCTCCTTGGCGGTCTCGGCGACCGTCGAGGCCGCGGACTGGACGCGCGGGTCCTCCTTGACGCGGAACGCGGCGTTCTTGATCTGCTCGTAGCGCTGCTGGCCCGCCTTGGCTCCGAGCACGTAGCCCAGGGCGAACGCGACCAACAAGGTCAGCTTCCTCATGATGTCTTCTCCTTAGCTGGATGGTCGTGTCTCGGTGGTTGTCAGTCTGCACGGCGGCGCCTGCCCGCGCCCTTGCCGGATGCGCGCGCCCCTTGGCGGCGTCCTCCTGCTCCTTCTTCGCGGCCTTCTCGATGTTGCGGGTGTCGCGGGCCGGCAGCTGGATCTCCGTCTCGGCCGCGATGCCCGCCTGCAGCTGGCGGCCGCGCTCGAGCTCGGAGTCGATCTCGGCCCCCAGCAGCAGGGCGACGTTGGTCAGCCACAGGAAGATCAGGCCGACCACGACTCCGGCCAGCGAGCCGTAGGTCTTGTTGTAGGACGCGAAGTTGGCGACGTAGAAGGCGAAGCCGGCGGCCGCCAGCATCCAGATCAGGATCGCGACGGCGGCGCCGATGGAGATCCAGCGGAACTTGGGCTGCTTCACGTTCGGGGTGGCGTAGTAGAGGAGCGCGACGATCAGCATCACCGCGACGACCATCACCGGCCACTTGACGATGTTCCAGATCTGGACCGCCTCGTCACCCAGGCCGATCTGGTCACCGATCGACTGGGCCAGCGGCCCGCTGAGCACCAGCATCAGCAGCACCAGTGCGACGAGCACGATCGTGATGAACGTGATCAGCAGCATGATCGGGCGCAGCTTCCAGAAGGGCCGCCCTTCACCGATCTCGTAGATCCTGTTCATGGCGCGGCCGAACGCGCCGACGTAGCCGGACGCCGACCACAGCGCGAGCGCGGCGCCGAAGAGCAGGGCCCAGCCGGCGGACTGCGAGGACGCGAGCTCCAGCAGCGCGGGCTCGACGGTTCCCAGCACCTCCTCGGAGACCAGGGGGCTGATCACGTCGAGCACCGTCTGCACCGACTTCTCCGACTGGCCGACCAGCCCGAGGATCGCGCTGAGGGCCAGCACGGCCGGGAAGATGGCCAGCACGCCGTAGTAGGTCAGGGCGGCGGCGAGGTCGGTGCACTGGTCGTCGCTGAACTCGCGCCGCACCTTGCGGGCGACGTACCACCAGGTGCGCTTCTGGATGTCCGACGGATCGTCGGGCTTGCGCGGGTCCTCCGGGTCGGGCGTGGTGGGCTCGGTGCGGTCGAGGCCCTGCGTGCTCTGGCTCTGGGCGTCTTGGCTCTGGGTGCTCTCGCTCTGGGTGGCTCATCGGCGTCTCCTCCACCACACCAGGCCTGCTGCCAGGATCGCGGCGCTGACGAAGCCGACGACGGCCTCGGGGCGGATCCGGTCTCGTAACGAGTCCAGCCTGGCCTTCGCCTGGGCCTTCACGTCCAGCTTGTGGCGAGCTGGTCGACGGTGTCGGCGAGGTGCTCGCGCTGCGACCTCGATCTGGGCCTCGAGCTCGTCGGGAGTCAGGTGCGTGTCACTCATGTTCGTGTCACTCATGTTCGTTGCCCCTTGATCGTGGCGATGTCTTCCTTGACCCCTCGACCGCGCGTTCCGGCACCGGGGGAGCGGCCTGTTCGACCTGCTTCTTGCCAGCGATGGCGACGGCGCCTGCCGCCGCGAGGACGACGAGCGTCACCAGCAACGCTGCCAGCCAGGTGGGCATCACCAGGTCGAGGGCGAGAATCGCGGTGGTGAGCAGTCCGGCGACTGCCGAAGAAGGCGAGCAGCCCGGCGGCGCTGAACATGCCGATGCCGAGCCCGGCGCGCTTGCCCTTCTCGGCCACCTCGGCCTGCGCCAGTCGCGAGCTCGGAGCGGATGAGGTCGGGGATCTGCTGGGACAGGTCGTGCACGAGCGCACCGAGCGTCGGCTCCTCGGTGCGCGCCGGGACCGGGCCCGGGAGCGCTGATGGGATCCGAGAAGGTCATCAGTCCATCCTTGCGTCGCGTCTGTCGGGTCGAACCACCCTGATGGGTACCCGTCCACGCACTGGACCAGCCTCTCCACAACCGGACCGGGACGGTCGGCGCAGCGGCATAGACTCCGCGCGTGGCCAGGCAAGTGACCGGCGGATGAGTGGGCGGATGAGCGGGCGGATCCGTGAGGACGACATCGCGGAGGTGCGCGAGAAGGCGCGCATCGACGACGTCGTCTCCGGCTACGTCACCCTCCGCAGGGCCGGCGGCGGCTCGCTGAAGGGCCTGTGCCCCTTCCACGACGAGAAGTCGCCGTCGTTCCACGTCACGCCCGTCGCGCAACCTCTGGCACTGCTTCGGCGCGTGCGGCGAGGGCGGCGACGTCATCTCCTTCCTGATGAAGATCGACGGGCTCTCCTTCACCGAGGCCGTCGAGCGGCTCGCCGACAAGTACGGCGTGCACCTGCGCCGCGAGGAGGGCGACGTCCGCGACGACCGGCCGCGCGGGCCGCAGCGCCAGCGGCTGGTCGAGGCCAACAAGGCCGCCCAGGCGTTCTACGCCGACCAGCTGGCGACGCCCGAAGCCGTCACCGCCCGCCAGTTCCTGGGCGAGCGCGGGTTCGACCAGGCGGCGGCCGAGCAGTTCGGCATCGGCTTCGCGCCGCGCGACGGCGAGGCGCTGCTGCGTCACCTGCGCCAGCAGGGCTTCCGCGACGAGGAGACCGTCGCCGCAGGGCTGATCGGTCAGGGCCGGTCGGCGTACGACCGGTTCCGCGGCCGGCTGCTGTGGCCGATCCGCGACGCGAGCGGCGACACGATCGGCTTCGGGGCACGGCGGATCTTCGACGACGACAAGATCGAGGCGAAGTACCTCAACACCCCCGAGACGACCCTCTACAAGAAGAGCCAGGTGCTCTACGGCATCGACCTGGCCAGGCGCGACATGGCCCGCACCTCCCAGGCGGTGGTCGTCGAGGGCTACACCGACGTGATGGCCTGCCACCTCTCGGGTGTGCCGACCGCCGTGGCCACCTGCGGCACCTCCTTCGGCGACGACCACGCGCGGGTGCTGCGTCGGTTCCTCCACGACCACGAGGAGTTCCGCGGCGAGGTGATCTTCACCTTCGACGGCGACGCGGCCGGCCAGAAGGCCGCCCTGCGCGCGTTCGCCGGCGACCAGAACTTCGTCTCCCAGACCTACGTCGCCGTCGAGCCCACCGGCCTCGACCCCTGCGACCTGCGCATCCAGCAGGGCGACGCTGCGGTCCGCGAGCTGGTCGCGCGGCGGGTGCCGCTCTACCGCTTCGTGCTCAGCAACGTCGTGTCCAAGTACGACCTCGACCGCGCCGACGGCCGCGTCGACGCCGTCCGCGAGGCCGCCCGGCTGGTCTCCTCGATCCGCGACAAGTCCAAGGTCGACGCGTTCTCGCGCGAGCTGGCCGGCATGGTCGGCGTCGACATCGAGCAGGCCCGCGAGGAGGTCCGGCGAGCCGGCAACCGCCGTCCCGACGAGCGCCATGCCACGACTGCCGTCCGTTCCCACGCCCAGGAGCCGCAGCCGGCCAGGCAAGCGCTGCCCGACCCGCGCGAGCCGCGGTTCGCGATCGAGCGCGAGACCCTCAAGCTCGTCCTGCAGCACCCCGGGGCCGTCGGCCGGATGGCCGCCGACGTCGGCGCCAACGACTTCACCCACCCGACCTACCGATCCGTCTGGGAGCTGGTCGAGAAGAACGGCGGGCCGACCGCCGCCGACGCCGGCTGGGCCTCGCGCATCCGCTCCGACGCCGCCGACCCGGTCGTCCAGTCGGCGATCAGCGCGCTCAGCGTCGAGCCGCTGCTGACCGCCAAGGAGCCCGACGCGGCGTTCGTGGCGGGCCACGTCTACCGCCTCCAGGAGCTCACGGCCCTGCGCCGGATCGCCGAGCTCAAGTCGCGGCTCCAGCGCACCAACCCCGTCGACCAGGCGACCGACTACAACCGGATGTTCGGCGAGCTGGTCGCGCTCGAGCAGCACCGCCGCAGCCTGCGCGAGCTGTCCATGGGCGTGACGTGAGGCGTCCGGAGCGTCGCCCCACCATCGAGGTGGCTCGCAGGAGAGCGGGTCCTGGCCTGGACCCGGTCCACGACCGGCGAGGTGCTCGCCGGCACCCGCGAGGCGCTCTACCTCGACGGCACCCGCCTGGCCTGGGAGGACGTCGAGGCCGCCGACTGGGACCGCGACACCGAGCAGTTCCGGGTCGTCGAGGTCGGCCACTACGGCGAGCGGCGCGTCCGAGCACCGCTTCGCCATCGCCGAGCCGCGGCGGCTGCTCGAGCTGGTCCGCGAGCGGGTCACGGCGAGCGTGCTGCTGGTCCGGCACGTGCCGATCGACGGGCGTCGCGGCGTCCGCGTCATCGCCCGGCGACCCCCGGCGGGCGACCGCGCCATCCAGCTGGGTCTACGAGTACGACGAGGGCATCGACCCCGACGACCCCGCGGTCCGGCTGGCCGCCGAGACCGCCCTGCGGCGGCCCGCGACGAGGTCGGACTCGATTAGTTACTCCCCGTGCCGCTTGCTAATCTGTGCGGGCTTCACGATCCCCTGTAGCTCAACTGGCAGAGCATTCGGCTGTTAACCGAAGGGTTGTTGGTTCGAGTCCAACCGGGGGAGCGAACGACACGACCCCGCCGCGCTCATGCCCGGCGGGGTCGTGTCGGTTGCCCTCAGGCGTACGGGTTCTGCCAGGCGAAGGTCAGAGAGCCGGTGAAGGTCGCTTGCTTCGTCGTGGCGGTCACCGTGAAGGTGTGTTGGTCCGTCGACCCGGCTTCCTGCACGTTGGTCGTCCACCATGCCGACGTCTTCTTGTACTCGCCGGACAGTCGACCGCACGAGGTGAGCGGCACCCCGTCGAACGTGCAGGTGATGCTGGTGATGTCCGCGCTGACAGCCGGGAGCGTTGTAGTCGACGTAGAGCGCCTGCCCAGCGCTGTCGGAGCCGGTGTAGACGACGGCGATCGGGGTCGTGCCCTCCCCGGGCTTGCCGGCGTGGGCGGCCGGGCCGGTTGCGGCGACGGCGGAGGCGGCGAGGCCGACGCCGGCGAGGGTGGTGACGATGCGACGGGTGGTGGTGTTCAAGGCGAGTCCTTTGTCGAGTGGGCCGAGAGGGGCAAGTCCTGTCGAGCCAGATCTCACCCGAGTCGTCGCTCGCCGCACCGTTCGCTCCATGACAGACCGGTGAAGTGGTGTCAGAGGGCGGGCATGGACGTCTCCGCCTGGGTGCTGCTCACGACTGAGTGCGGTGCGCCGGCAGCCTCGTCCGCGATCTCCTGGTCCAGCCGCCGTACGACGTAGGAGCTCGCCGCCAGGAGCACGAAGACGCACAGGCCGAGGCAGACGCCGGCCACGGCGGCGAGGTGCAAGATCGTGGTCATGGTGCCCTCCCGGTGGTCGGCCTTTCGGTCACCCCATGACACCGGGAGGCGGTGCTCGGTGTCTGTCCGGCAGCGGACAGGCCCAGTGGTCTGTCAGTCGGTCCGTCAGTCGTCCTCGTCGCCGCCCCAGGTCAGCGAGTAGACCTCGGCCGTCGTGCCGAAGGCGACGCCGAGGCGTTGGCCGATCTGGCGGCCGAAGCCCTCGAGGAACTCGCGCGGGTCCCAGTTCTCCCAGCCCAGCCCGTCGATGTACGCCGCGTGCGCGGCCAGCGACTCGACGCCCTTGTCGAAGGTGTCGGTGGTGTCGACGCCGTGCCGGGCCTCGGGTGACCCGAACGCCCAGACCGCGCGGACGCCGCCCCACGGCTCGAGTCCGTCGGTCGAGCTGGTCGGGGAAGATCCAGCGGTTGCCGGCGTCGCGGGCCGCGTCGAGCACGGCCCGGCCTACGGCGATGTGGTCGGCCTGGTTGAGCGCTCCGGGTCCGAAGGTGTCGCGGAAGTTGCCGGTGAGCACGATCTCGGGCCGGTGGCGGCGGATCACCTCGGCCAGCGTCCGCCGCAGCGGCACGCCGTACTCGACGATGCCGTCGGGCAGCCCGAGGAACTCCACGGTCTCGACGCCGACGATCCGCGCCGACTCGACCTCCTCGGCCTCGCGCACCCGGCGGCACTCGTCGGGGTGCATCCCGTCGATGCCGGCCTCGCCGCTGGTCACCATCACGTAGACGACGTCCTTGCCCTGGCCGGTCCAGCGGGCGACGGCGGCCGCCGCGCCGAACTCCATGTCGTCGGGGTGGGCGACGATCGCGACCGCCTTCGACCAGTTCTCGGGCAGGGTCTTCAGGGGCTCGCGTTCCATGGGCAGAGCATCGCCTATACCCGTTTGCCTCGTCACGTGGGTTCGGCAAGGGTGCGGGCATGGTGCGCATCAGCGAGGTCGACCCAGCCGACCGAGCGACCCTGCGCGCGTTCTGGGAGACCGAGCAGGAGTCGGTCTGGCACGACCGGCCGCACGCCACCCCACGCACCTGGGACCGCCTCGTGGCGATGATGAGCCACCCGAACGACTGGTACCGCCGCACCCTTCTCGTCGCCCGTGACGGCGACGTCGTCGTCGGAACGGCCGACCTCGGTGGCTCGACCACCGACAACCTGCACCTGGCCGACCTCGAGATCCACGTCCGCCCGGCCGCGCCGCCGGAGCGGCATCGGCCGCGCCTTGCACGACGAGGCCTCGGCACGGCTCGCGGCCGACGGTCGCACCAGCGTCTGTGGGGAGGTGTACGTGCAGACGGGCGCCGAGCCCTCGGTGAGCTCGGCGTACGCCTTTGCCACCGCCATGGGCTTCGGCTGCGTGCACCTCGAGGACCACCTGCTGCTGGACGTGCCCGTGCCAGCCGATCAGGTCGCCCGGCTGCGTGCGAAGGTCGACGCGACGGCGTACGACGTCTTGACGTGGACCGGCGCGTGCCCGGAGGAGCACCTCGACGCGTTCTGCGAGATGCACACCCGGATGAGCTCGGACGTGCCCGTGGGCGAGATCGACTACGAGCCGGTCGTCATCGACGCCGAACGGCTTCGGGCCCGCGAAGAGCGGGTGCTCCGCTCCTTCGACGGCATCACGGCAGTCGCGCGCCGTCGGGCGGACGGGGTGTTCGGCGGCTACTCGCAGCTGTACCTGCCGCACGGTGAGGACTACGTCTACCAGGACGACACCCTGGTGATGCCGGAGCACCGCGGGCACCGTCTCGGCAGCTCGCTCAAGCTCGCCACGTTGGACCTCGTCCAGCGCGACTACCCCGAACGGGTGGCGATCCACACCGACACGGCCGTCGACAACCACGCGATGCAGGCCACCAACCGCGACTTCGGCTTCCGAGCGGTCGAGCGGCTGCACGAGATGCAGCGCCGTGATACCTGACCATGATCGCTGGCCGCTGCCGCTACCTGGCGCGCCGACGTCCCCGGTGTGGCGGTCCGAGGCGTTCGAGGCCGAGATGGCGCAGTGGTGCGCCACGGTCCTCGGCCGCGAGGTGCGTCTGGAGCCCCACAAGGTCAGGTGCTGGTCGGCCGTGTGGCGGGTGGTCGCCGACGATGGTGTCTACTACGCGAAGCAGAACTGCCCCGGGCAGTCCTTCGAGGCGACCTTGCTGCCGGTGATCGCCGGCCTCTCCCGACGCGTCGTCCCCGTCACGGCGTTCGACGCCGAACGAGGCTTCCTGCTGACCCCGGACCAGGGCCCGGTCCTCGGCGAGTCCGTGGGCGACAGCCTGGAGCCATGGGTCGCGATCGCCCGCGAAGGGGCCTTGCTGCAGCGCGAGCTGGTCGAGCACGTCGGCGACCTCGAGCGGGCGGGCTGCACCCGTCTCGGGGCCGCCGAGGCGGCGTCGTACGTCGCGACCAGGACCGAGCAGTACGCCGCGCTGCCCGTCGATGACCGCCGCCACCTCGACGGCGAGGGTGCGACCGCACTGCGCCGGCTGCTGCCCGAGGTGGAGCGGTGGGCGGACCAGGTGCTCGCTCTCGGGCTGCCCCTCAGCCTCAACCACAGCGACCTGCACGGGCACAACGTGTTCGCGGTCGGCGGCGGCTTGCGGTTCTTCGACTTCGGTGACGCCGTCGTGAGCGAGCCCCTCAGCGTGCTGCTCACGACGCTCAGGGTGCTCCGCGACGTCCTGGACTGTGCGGCGGACGACCCCCGGGTCGCCGCCGTCAGCGACGCAGCGCTCGAGGTGTGGAGCGACCTCGCTCCCGTCGCCGCGATGCGGGCCGCGCTGCCCCGCCGCGCTGCAGCTCGGCAAGGTCGCCCGCTCGGAGTCGTGGGCGCGCTGCTGGCCCTCGGTGACCGACGAGGAGGACGAGCAGGTCGGGGCCTACGCGACCGGCTGGCTGCGCGAGCTCTGCGTGCCTCCCGCTGCGAGTTCGCTGGCTGAGGCTCACTCCGAGGGCTCCGGCGTGTCGATGTCGACGTTGCAGTCGACCTTGGGGTTGGCGCCCACGTAGTTGAGCGGGCCGGCGACGATCGTCAGCGCGGTGTCGGCGAACTCCTTGCAGGAGACGTCCTCGTTGTCCCCGAAGTACCCCCGCTGTAGCGGCCGCCAGCGCGCCGATGACGAGCCAGACGACGACGATGATGGCCAGCAGCTTTCCCATTGTCTTGCCTCCAGGGGCCTGGAGGACCCGCGGTCGGGCCCTCGCTGGGATGCTTGCATCGATCGGTTCCCGGAAAACCACCCCTGGGTACGTAGCGCTGAGATCGGGCCGGGGGCTCGCGCCGTACACCGATTTCGGTGAGCATGCGGTGGTGCACGGACAGATCTTCCGCAACTCGTCGCTGGTCCGTGCGCTGTTGTCCTTCGGGGCCGCCTACACCGCCGAGTGGGCGTTCACGGTCGCCATCAGCCTCGTCGCCTTCGCCGACGGCGGCGCCATTGCCGTAGGCCTGGTCGGGATGCTCCGCCTGCTGCCGTCCGCGCTCCTGGCACCGGTCGTGACGGCGTACGCCGACCGCCTGCCGCGCGAGAAGGTGCTGTTCGCCTCCAGCGCGGTGCGCGGCCTGGCGACCCTGCTGTGCGCACCGATCCTGGTCGCCGACGGACCGACCTGGGTCGTCTACGTCCTCGCCATCGTCTCCACGATCGCGTTCACGCCCTACCGCGCCAGCCACTCGGCCCTGATGCCGCTGCTGTGCAGGACGCCCGCGGAGCTGACTTCGATCAACGTCGTGCGCGGGCTGCTCGACTCGCTCAGCGTGGTGATCGGGCCGTTCGTCGCGGCGGTGCTGGTTGCTGTGTCCGATGTCGCCTCGGTCTTCGTGTTCGCCGGCGCGTGCGGCATCGTGTCGGCGTTCCTCGTCCTGGGCCTCCGCTACGAGCGGGTGGCAAGGCTCCCGAGCGAGCGGCGGCTGCTCGGCGAGATCCGCGAGGGCGTCCAGGCCGTGTCGGACAGCCACGGCGTGTGGTTCCTCTTCTTCTTCGTGGTGCTGCAGTGCTTCCTGCGGGGTGCCTTCACCGTGTTCGTGGTCGTCGTGGCCATCGACCTCCTCGAGCGGGGTGAGTCCGACGTGGGCGTCCTGCAGGGGGCGGTCGGGGTGGGCGCACTGGTCGGGAGCGTGGCCTGCACCCTGCTGGTCGGCAGCCGGGCGATGACGCGGTGGCTGTCGATCGCTGTCGTGCTGTGGGGCGCACCGATGGCGCTGATGGGCCTGCTGCCCGAGTACGTCGTCGCGCTGCTCGCGGCGGCGGTGATCGGCATCGGGCAACGCGGGGGTCGACGTCACGATGTTCACCCTCGTCGCGCGGATGGTGCCGGACGCCGTGCTTGCGCGGGTCTTCGGCGTGCTCGAGAGCCTGGGTGCGCTGGCCGTCGCGCTCGGCTCGCTTGCTGCCCCGCTGCTGGTCGAGACCCTCGGCGCGCGCAGCGGCGCTGATCGTCGTCGGGCCTGCTCGCTCCGATCGCGTGCGTGCGCGACCTGGCGGCGGTCGACCGCCCTGGACCGCTCGGTCTCGGTGCGCTCGGACGTGATCGACCTGCTGCGCCGGGTGCCGATGCTGCGCCCGCTGCCGGTCACGGCGATCGAGCAGCTGGCGCAGAACGCCGAACGGAGCGAGGTGCCCGCCGGGGTGGCCGTGTTCGAGGCCGGCGACACGGGCGACCGCTTCTACGTCGTCGAGGAGGGGAGCGTCGACGTGCTCGACGGCGAGCAGCGTCGTCCGCACCATGGGTCCCGGCGAGGGGTTCGGCGAGATCGCCCTGCTCGGCAGCACCACCCGCACCATGACCGTCCGCGCCACCGAGGAGACCCGGCTGCTCGGGCATCGGCGCCGGCGACTTCCTGCCGCGCCGTCACGGGCATCAGCGAGGCGCGGTCGGCCGCCGAGACGGCCCGTAGCGAGCACCTGCGCCACGCGCCGGGTCGCGCAGCCGAGGACGACCCGCCGACCCTCGCTGGTTGACGAGGTGCGCTTTCGCTGGTTGAGGAGGTTGCGCTCTCGCTGGTTGAGGAGGTTGCGCTAGCAACCGTCTCGAAACCCGGTGACCAATCCAGCGGTGCGCCAGCCACCGTTTCCGGGCGTCGGACGGTGGCAGGCTCACCGGCGGCCGGTGGTCGATAGGCTGCGGCCCCACCCGGTGGACGATGATCCGCCGGGTTGCGGGGCGGTAGCTCAGCCGGTCAGAGCAGAGGACTCATAATCCTTGGGTCGTGGGTTCGAGCCCCACCCGCCCCACCAGAGTTTCCGCAGGTCAACGCCCTGGAGCGCCTTCGTCAGCAGTGCACTGGGCTTTGCTACGTTCCTGCTATCAGCCACCGTCAGGCCCCCTCGTCCGGGAGCCACGCAGGTTCGCCGCCCACCCGTGGCAACGAGCTTCGTGGAGCAACGCGAGCGGGTCATCCGAGACCAGCAGGACGCCCTCCTCGAACTCTCCACGTCTGTTCTCCAGGTGCGCGAACGGTCGCTGATCCTGCCGATCATCGGCGTCCTGGACACCGCCGGTCGTCACGACCTGTGCCCCACCCGACAACGAGGCGGCAGGAGCGGGTGGGAGGGCGACCAGCAGATGTTCCCCGACGACACCGTGTGGTCGTCGTACGGCGCGGGGTACGGCTTCCTCCCGCTGGTGCTGCCGTTCGCCGGTCTGGCGCTGGCTGATGGCACACCCGGGGACCGGGACGACGCTGAGCCGACTGAGGGTCAGGCCAGCGTCACCCGACCGCGGCCGTTCTGCACCGTCACCGACATCGGCCGGCCGGCGAACTCCAGGCGCTCGAGCGACAGGTCCGCCACGGCTGACAGGTCGGGACGCACCAGCTCGACGCCGGAGCCGTCGGCCGTCGGCTCGAGACCGAGCATCGTGCGCACGAGCAGCAGCACCGACGCCGACGCCCACGCCTGCGGGGAGCACGAGGACGGGTAGGCCACCGGCATGGGCACGTCGTCGCGGGCGACGCCGGCGAACAGCTCCGGCGGGCGACCCTCGAAGTGACGGGTCGCCTCCAGGGCGCCGTCCACCATCAGGTCCACGGCGTCCCAGCACCCGTAGCGCGCGGCGCCGGCGATGCACAGGGCGGTGTCGTGCGGCCACACCGAGCCGTTGTGGTAGCTCAGCGGGTCGTACGCCGCCATCGAGCGCGCCAGGGTCCGCAGCCCCCAGCCGGTCCACAGGTCCGGGTCGACCAGCCGCTCGACGTAGCGGCGCGCCTTGTCGTCGTCGGCGATGCCCGACCACAGCGCGTGCCCGGGGTTGGTGGTGAGCGAGTCGATGGGCGAGCCGTCGGCGTCGAGGCCGAGCACGAACCAGCCGCGCCGGTCCCAGAAGCCTCGTTGAACCGGTCCTTGAGCGTCGCGGCCCGGCGGCGGAGGTCGTCGGCGGAGTGGCCGATGTCCACGACCGCGGCGAGGGCCGCGGCGCCCTGGAGGGCGGCGTAGGCGTAGCCCTGCACCTCCGCCAGCGCGAGCGGCGCCGCCGGGAGGGTGCCGTCGGCGCGGGTGATGCCGTCCCACGAGTCCTTCCAGCCCTGGTTGGCGAGCCCGCGTGGGTCGCGCCGGCGGTAGTCGACGAAGCCGTCCCCGTTGGAGTCGCCGGGTCCGGTGATCCAGTCGACGGCGCGGCCGACGGCCGGCGCCAGGCGCTGGAGCGCCGCCTCGTCGATCGCCCGCCACCGCCACGCCTCGGCGGCCAGGCCGACGAAGAGCGGGGTGGCGTCGACGGTGCCGTAGTAGCGGCTCCGGGACGAGAACGCGCCGCTGCCGCCGTGCCTGCGCAGCTCGTGGAGGATGCGACCGGGCTGCTCCTCCGATGCCGGGTCGTCCTCGCGGCCCTGGAGGTCGGCGAGGCTGGTCAGCACCCCTCCGGCGAGGGAGCCGTCGAAGGGCAGGGTCATCCACGCGGTCAGCAGCGAGTCGCGCCCGAAGAGCGTCATGAACCACGGCGCACCGGCGGCCACCACCGCCCGTTCGGGGTGCTCCCGGTCGACGATGCGCAAGGCGGCCAGGTCGGCCAGCGCCTGGTCGACCGCGGCGGGCAGCCGCGGGTCGAGGGAGACCACCGTCGGGACCGTCGTACGCCACGCGGCCAGGTCCCGGATCGCCACGCCGCTGGCCAGCCGCGAGGGGCGCTCGAGGTCTGCGGGTACGCCGGCCGACACCGGCTGCACCTTGACGGTGACGGTGAGCTCGTCCCCGCCGCCGATGCGCAGACGCCAGCGCGCGGTGCCGGCGGAAGGGTCGGACTCGTCCGGCGCGCGGTTCCAAGAAGAACTCGGTGCTGTCCTCCGGGTCGAGGGGTGAGCGCAGCGTCCAGCGATCCGGGGGAGCTGCTCTCGGGGCGGGCCGTCTCGCCGCTGCCGGTGCCGCTCTTGACGTCGAACACGTGGGCGAAGTCGGCCGCGACCTCCAGCTCGAGGTGCACCGTCACGGGCTTCGCGTGCGAGTTCCTCAGCGTCAGCTCCTCCACCAGGCTCCCGGCGAGCCAACGGCGGCGGACCAGCAGCACCTCGGCGACGTCGTCGGGCGGACCGTCCTCTCGGGTCGCGGCGGACGCGTCCACCGTCCTCGTCACGCGGGAGACGACCACCGCGGACAGCGGGGTCGGCGTGCTGGCCGCCAGCAGCTCGACCCGTCCGCCGGTGACGCTCATCCGCAGCCGGCTCAGGTGGCGCACGTCGTCGTACACCAGTCCATGGGTCGGGGCGGCCATGTCACCCCCCTCGCCGCTGATCGCGAAGCTGCGGCCGTCGACCGTGACCAGGTCGTGCCGTCCGCCGGCGGGGACAGTGTCTGCCGAGAGATGTAGCTCAGACATCCGTCCACTGTGCACAACGCCCCCTTCACATGCACATCGCGGGGCATCGTGAGACCCGAAGGGGTGAGGTCTGCCTGGCAGGCACCTGGGTACTTTCACGCCAGGGAGCATGGAGTCGTGCAGGGCCGGGGCTGAGACCAGGGGGAGGGATCGTGCCGTGAGCACCATCTTCGAAGTGCCGTGCCCGGAGTGTGGCCGGAGCCTGTCGGTCGCCGACGGGGGCGGGCTGGAGTGTCCGGCCTGCCGCCGGACGTACCAGTCCCGGATGGGCCACCTGTTCCCGGTGGCCGAGCGGCCGCCATCGCTGCTGACCGTCGACCATCGCGGCGCCCGCGACCCGGCCCGCGGCGTCGGCCCGGTCGTGAGGATCGCGCAGGTCGCCCCGCTCTACGAGGCAGTCCCGCCGGGTGCGTACGGCGGGACCGAGCGGGTCATCGCCGGCCTCTGCGACGGGCTGGTGGCCCAGGGGCACGAGGTCACCCTGTTCGCCCCCGAGACCTCGGAGACGGCCGCGGTGCTGGAGTCCTACGGCGAGCCGCTGCGCACGCGGTTCAGTGCGGAGGAGCTGGTGAACCTCGCACCCCACCTGCACCTGGAGATGTTCGCGGACGTCTACGCAGCGCAGCGACGACTTCGACGTGGTGCACTCGCACCTCGACATCTGGACGTTTCCCTTCACCCGGCTCTCGGACGTGCCGACGGTGCTGACGATGCACGGCCGGCTGGACCTGGACTTCCTGCGCGACCTGATGCCGCGCTACGGCTCGGTGCCGCTGGTCTCGATCAGCGACGACCAGCGGCTCGCGGTGGCGGACCTCGACCTCACGTGGGCGGCGACCGTCTACAACGGCCTCGACCTCTCGGCGTACGCCGAGGTCCCCCACGACTCCGACGGCTACCTCGGCTTCGTCGGCCGCATCGCGGAGGAGAAGGGTCCGCTCGCGGCGATCGAGATCGCCCGTCGCTCGGGCCTTCCCCTGCGGATGGCCGCCAAGGTGGACCCGCTGGACGAGGAGTACTACGAGCAGGAGGTCAAGCCCCACATGGGGCATGGCGTCGACTTCGTCGGGGAGATCGATGAGCTCCAGAAGCCGGAGTTCTACGCCGGAGCGCGGGCAACGTTGTTCCCGAGCGACTGGCCGGAGCCATTCGGCCTGGTGATGATCGAGTCGCTGGCCGCCGGGACGCCGGTGATCGCGCTGCGCCGTGGCTCGGTGCCCGAGGTGATCGTGGACGGGGTCACGGGCTTCATCTGCGACGACGTCGACGAGATGGCCAAGGCGGCCGAGCGGATCGGGGAGATCGACCCGGAGGAGTGCCGCCGGCACGCCGGAGGTTCTCCGCCGAGGCGATGTGCCGCGGCTACACCGAGGTGTACGAACGCCTGGTCCGGGAGCGCTCGCCGCGTCACTGAATATCATCGCCACCTGGACCTCTGCTAGGCCGCGGCGTCCTTGCCGCGCACCTGGGCGCGCTGGACCTGGTGGCCGACGATCGCGAGCGCGACCCACACGACGGTGTGCAGGGTCGACTGCTCGGCGTCGTCCGGCGTCTCCAGGAGTCCGAGATCGTCGGTGAACATGGAGCCCACGGCCGACAGGATGACGGCTGCGCCGGCGATGGCGGTGGCCCAACGCAGGAACGCGGTCCCCATCCGCTGGGCGAGGAAACCAGCGACGAAGCCGAACGTCGGCACGAAGAGCACGGCCAGCAGCCAGCTCGGGTCGTCGCCGCCGAGCAACGCGAACAGGCGGGCGCCGATGACCGCGCCGACGGCCGCGCCGACCAGGAAGATCACGAACCGGGACATCACGATCGACAGCACCAGCAGGGCGAGCGCCCCGACGGCCGCCACCACGAACGTCGTGGCGACACTGGCACCGAAGGCGTCGCCAAGCAGCCAGCACAGGCCGAAGCCGGCGACGATCACCGTGAGGCGGAGCGACCGCGCACCTGCGAAGCACAGGACCAGGCCGATGACGAGCAGGACCAACTCGGACATGCGGGCTCCCTCCCTCGACGGAGGTTAGCGCCTGTCGGCCGTACCTGGACTCCGACGCCGTCTTCGGCGGGAAGGAGAGCCTGATCCGCGAGGTCGTGGTCGGCGTGCTCATCTTCGACGTCAGCCCTCTGCGCGACCCAGACCCCTAGAGCTCGGCCGCGATCAGGAATCCGTCGTCGGCCTCGACGAGCTCGAGGGTGACGTCGTCGACCTGGGACTCGCCGTCCTCGCGGTCGTAGGTGATCGTGTAGCTCACCATCAGCGTCTCGCCGTCGGCCTCGATGTTGGCGGGCACCGCGGAGGACCACTGGTCCCAGTACTGCTTGTACTTGCCGAAGCCGCCGCTGGCTCGCTGGAACTCGGGCGTGAGCATCGGCCACGAGGTCTTGGGGTCCTCGATCGCCGCGGCCACGTAGTCGGTGACGAAGCCCTGCATCGCCTCGGCCCTGGCTTCGGGGTCGGACGTCTCGGTGGTCTCAGGATCCTGGGAGGACTGCGACGACGACGGGCCGCCGTCGCGGGTGTCGGAGGCCGTCTGCTCCTGGCCGTCGAAGGCACCGAACAGCCAGGCGAAGAGCAGGAACAGCAGCACGACGACCAGGGCCGCCAGCACCCCGAGGATCGCGCCACCGGGACCGCGCCGGTGAACGGGTGCCGGTGGTGGCGGGGACTCGGGTGCGGGAGCCGGAGGGAGCACCTGGGTGCCGTCCGGTGCGACGGGCGCCGGCGTCGGAGGCGGCGGTGGCTCACGGAGGACCGTCGTGGTGCTCGTGCCCGCCTCGTCCGCGTGCATCGGCGCCGCGAGCGGGCCGCCGTCGAGGAAGTCGCGCACCTGCGCCATCGGCCAGCGTTCGTCCGGGACCTGGGTCATGGTGTTCTCGAGCAGCGCACCCAGCCAGCCGGCGTTGGCCAGGCGGGGCGGGTCCTCGTGGACGATCCGGTAGAGGGCTCCCATCACGTTGTCGCCGACCTCGTACGGCGGCCGGCCGCTCAGGGCATGGAAGGCGGTGGCACCGAGCGACCACACGTCGGCGGCCGGCGTCGCCATCTGGCCCGAGGCCACCTCGGGTGCCAGGTAGCCGGGGGAGCCGGTGACGAGGCCCGTCTGGGTCAGCGAGGCGTCCGCCTCGGCGCGGGCGATGCCGAAGTCGGAGAGCTTCACCTGCCCCTCCGCGGTCACCAAGATGTTGGAGGGCTTCACGTCGCGGTGCACGATGCCGGACTCGTGCGCGGCGGCCAGCGCGTCGGCGGCCTGACGCAACAGCGGTGCGGCCTCGTCGGGCGTCAGGGCGCCGTCCTGCCGGACCAGCTCGGCGAGCGTGCGACCCTCGACGTACTCCATCACCAGCCAGTGCTCGGAGCCCTCGTCCACGAGGTCGAAGACCGCGACCACGTGGGGGTGGTTGAGGCGTGCCGCGAGCCGGGCCTCCCGCTCGGCGCGCTCGAAGTCGGGGGCGCCGACGCCGGGGGCCATGCCGCCGAGGCGCTTGAGCGCGACCTGCCTCCCGAGCACCTTGTCGGTCGCGAGCCAGACGGCGCCCATGCCACCGCGGCCGACCTCGCGACCCACGGTGTATCTGCCTGCGATCTCCATAGGCTCCCTTCCGGCCCGGTCAGCGTACTTATCCGGGTGGGCACCCGGCTCACCCATGGGGCAGGCTTGACCCCGACCAGAGAAGCCGCCACCTGGTCGGTACCCATAACCC
>CAWFEZ010000016.1:0-78577 GCA_963814935.1 uncultured Actinomycetota bacterium
CGACTTCACCAAACGGCGCGACGAGATCGGCGAACTGTCCGGCGCGCTGCGCGAGATGACCAACTCGCTCTACAGCCGCATCGAGGCGATCGAGAGCTTCGCGGCGGATGTCGCGCATGAACTGAAGAATCCGCTCACCTCGCTGCGCTCGGCGGTCGAGACCATGCCGCTCGCG
This sequence comes from uncultured Actinomycetota bacterium, assembly GCA_963814935.1. Taxonomy (GTDB): domain Bacteria; phylum Actinomycetota; class Actinomycetes; order Propionibacteriales; family Nocardioidaceae; genus Nocardioides. The sequence continues at coordinate 176 of CAWFEZ010000016.1, forward strand.
AAAACGCCAGAAAGCCGCGCGCGGCTTCTCTCCGTCATCGAGCACGACGTGAGGCGGCTCGACCGGCTCATCACCGACGTGTCGGACGCGAGCCGGCTCGATGCCGAATTGCAGCGCCAGGATCTGGCGCCGGTCGATCTCACGCGGCTGCTCAACACCGTGGTCACGGTGGCGAACGAAGTGCGCCGCGACGACGGCGTGCGGATCACGCTCGCCTTCGAGGGCGGCGGATATGATGCATTCGTGGTGCCGGGACACGACCCGCGGCTCGGACAGGTGATCGACAATCTGATCGAGAATGCGCGCTCGTTCTCGGCGCAGGGCGGCACCGTGCGCATCACGGCGAAGCGGCTGCGCCGCGCGGTCGAGATCATCGTCGATGACGACGGCCCCGGCATCCAGCCGGAAGCGATCGAGCGCATCTTCGAGCGTTTCTACACCGACCGGCCGCATCAGGGCTTCGGGCAGAACTCCGGCCTCGGCCTTTCGATCTCGCGCCAGATCGTCGAGGCGCATAGCGGGCACATCCGCGCCGAGAACCGTATGGGCGCCGCGACCGGTCCCGAGGGCCCGCAGGTGTTCGGTGCGCGCTTCGTCGTGCGCCTGCCGGCGATGTGACCGAAGCGCCGCCGAGCGAAGCGAGGGCCCGGCGCCACATGACGCAATCGCCCACCATCCACGCCACCGCGGTGCTCGTCGGCGCGCGCGCGGTGCTGATCCGCGGGCCGGCGGGATCGGGCAAATCTTCACTCGCCTTCGCGCTGATCCAGGCGGGGGAGAGCGGCACCCTTCCCTTCGTGCGGCTGATCGGCGACGACCGCGTTCATGTCGAGCCTGCGCACGGCCGCCTGCTGGTGCGGCCGGCCGGGACGATCGCGGGCCTGATCGAGATCCGCGGGCTCGGCATCCGCCGCCTGCCCTATGAGCCGGTCGCCACGGTCGGCCTGGTCGTCGACCTCGCGGCAGGCGACGCGGAGCGCCTTCCGGCGCGCGAGTCGGCCCTGACGGAGGTCGCCGGGATCGCGCTGCCGCGACTTGCGGTCGCGCCCCCCGATGACCCCTTTTGGCTCGTCATTGCTGCGCTGCGCACCGAAGATTCCGGCCGCTAGCGCTACTTTCCGTTACGGTCTACCGCGCTGCAAAATAGTTTCTTGGACGCCCGCCACCCCCTTGCGCTTGCCCCGCACATGGTCATGATGTCGCCCTTTCGCGCGGTGCCAGCGGGGATGGGCACCGGCCGGAGTTCCGATCTCAAAATGATTGGCTTGGTACTCGTTACCCACGGGCGGCTTGCGGTCGAATTCCGCGCGGCCCTGGAACACGTCGTGGGCGAGCAGAAGCAGATCGAGACCGTCATGATCGGCCCCGACGACGACGTCGAGCAGCGGCGCCACGACATCATCGAGGCGGTCGCGCGCGCCGACGCCGGCGACGGCGTGGTGATCCTCACCGACATGTTCGGCGGCACGCCCTCCAATCTCTCGATCTCGGTGATGAACCGGCCGAACGTCGAGGTGCTCGCCGGGATCAACCTGCCGATGCTGGTCAAGCTCGCGAAAGTCCGTGCCGATTGCCCGTTGGACAAATCGGTCGCCGCCGCGCAGGAGGCGGGCAAGAAATACATCACGGTCGCGAGCCGGGTGCTTGCCGGGAAATGATGGCGGCAGGCGAGCCTGATCCGAACGCCGACGCGCCGGGCACCGTCACCCGCGTCGTGAAGATCGTCAACAGCAAGGGACTGCACGCGCGCCCCTCCGCGAAGTTCGTGCAGCTGGTCGAGAAATACGATGCGCGTGTCACGGTCAGCTTCAACGGCGAGACCGTGAACGGTGACTCGCTGATGGGCCTCGTCACCTTCGCGGCCGCGACCGGCTCGCAGCTCACCCTCAAGGCGAGCGGCCCGCAGGCGAAGGACGTGCTCGACGCGGTCGCGGCGCTGGTCGCCAGCAAGTTCGGCGAAGAAGACTAGTCCACTTGCCCTCCTCGCGTGGCCTCCTTAAACGGCGCGCATGGCTCCGCCCGTTCTGACATTGCAGGATATCCGCCTCACCTTCGGCGGCACGCCGCTGCTCGAAGGCGCGGAGCTGTCGATCGGCGAGCGCGAGCGCGTGTGCCTCGTCGGGCGCAACGGCTCGGGCAAGTCGACGCTGCTCAAGATCGCGGCCGGAGCCGTGGAGGCCGATCGCGGCACGCGCTTCGCGCAGCCGGGCGCCACGATCCGCTACCTGCCGCAGGAGCCGGACCTGTCCGGCTTCGCCACGACGCTCGCCTATGTGGAGGCGGGCTTGGCACCGGGCGACGATCCGTATCGCGCGCGCTATCTGCTGGAGCAGCTTGGGCTGACCGGCGAGGAAGATCCCGCGCGGCTGTCCGGCGGCGAGGCGCGGCGCGCGGCGCTCGCGCGCGTGCTCGCGCCCGCGCCCGATATCCTGCTGCTGGACGAGCCGACCAACCATCTCGACCTGCCGGCGATCGAATGGCTGGAGAACGAGCTCGGCGGTTCGCGCTCGGCGCTCGTGCTCATCAGCCACGACCGGCGTTTCCTGCAAAAGCTGTCGCGCGCGACGGTGTGGCTCGATCGCGGCGTGACGCGGCGCATCGAGCGCGGCTTTGCGTCGTTCGAGGAATGGCGCGACCAGGTGCTCGAGGAAGAGGAGCGCGAACGGCACAAGCTCGGCCGCAAGATCGTCGCCGAGGAACACTGGATGCGCTACGGCGTCACCGCGCGGCGCAAGCGCAACATGCGCCGCGTCGGACTGCTGGCGGCGATGCGCAAGGATTTCCGCGAGCATCGCGGCGCGCAGGGCAAGGTGAAGATCGCGGTGAGCGAGGCGGAACTGTCCGGCAAGCTCGTCGTCGAAGCGGAGCGCGTCTCGAAGAGCTTTGGCGCCGAACCGATCGTGCGCGACTTCTCGATCCGCATTCAGCGCGGCGACCGCATCGGCATTGTCGGCCCGAACGGCGCCGGCAAGACCACGCTGTTGAAAATGCTGACCGGTGAGCTCGCGCCCGACGACGGCAAGGTCAAGCTCGGCGTGGACCTGCAGATGGTGACGCTCGATCAGCGCCGCGAAACGCTCGATCCGAATGCGTCGATGCGCGACACGCTGACCGGCGGGCGCGGCGACAGCGTGATGGTCGCGGGACAGTCGCGCCACGTCGTCGGCTACATGCAGGACTTCCTGTTCGCGCCCGAACAGGCCGGCACGCCGGTCGCCGTGCTGTCGGGCGGCGAGCGCGGACGGCTGATGCTGGCGCGCGCGCTGGCGAAGCCCTCGAACCTGCTGGTGCTCGACGAACCGACCAACGATCTCGATCTCGAGACGCTCGATCTCCTGGAAGAGATGATCGCCGACTATGCCGGCACCGCGCTGCTGGTCTGCCACGACCGCGATTTTCTCGATCGCATCGTCTCGGCCGTGATCGTCGCTGAAGGAGAGGGGCGCTGGAACGAATATGCCGGCGGCTACACCGACATGGTGGCGCAGCGCGGCGAAGGCGTGACAGCAAGGACCGTGAAAACGGAAGCCAAGCCTGCGCGCGAAAGGTTTGAGACGCCTTCTTCGCCCGCGGCCAAGCGCCGCCTGTCGTTCAACGACAAGCACGCGCTGGAAACGCTCCCGGCGCGTATTGCGGCGCTCGAAGCCGAGATCGCGAAGCTTTCGAGAACCATCGCCGACCCGGACCTGTATGCGCGCGACCGCGACGCTTTCGAGGCGGCGTCCGCGGCGCTGGGCAAGGCGCAGGCCGACCTCGCGGTGGCCGAGGACGAGTGGTTGCGGCTGGAGGAGCTGCGGGAGCGGGTCGAGGCGGGATAGCCTTACAATCCGAACAGTCGCGGCAGCACGAGCGTGATCTGGGGAAACAGGATCACCAGCAAAAGCCCCAGGCACAGGAAGCCGATGTAGGGCATCATGGGCCGCATCACCTTGTCGACGCCGATACCCGCGATCCCGCAGGAAATGAACAATCCGACGCCGATCGGCGGCAGGAAAAGGCCGATGCCGGTAGCGGCGACCACCACGATGGAGAAATGGACGAGGTCGACATTGAGCTGCTTGACCACCGGCAGGAAGGTCGGGAGCAGGATAATCACTGCCGGCAGTCCTTCGAGCACCGCCCCGAGCAAAATGAACAGCAACGCGGTGAGAACAAGAAATGCGATCGGACCGGCCGAGACCGCCTGCATCGCCTGGAGCACCTGCGCCGGCACCTGAGCGACCGCGAGCATCCAGGCAACCACAGCAGCGACGGCAAGCAGGAAGCAGACGCTCGCAGTGATCACTGCACTGTCGATCAGGATCCGCGGCAGGTCGGACCAGCTGGATTTCCTTGTAGACAAATAGCCCGACGATGGCCGGGTAGAACACAGCGACCGCCGCGGCTTCCGTCGGCGTGACAACCCCGCCCAGGATTCCGCCGAAGATGATTGCCGGCAGTCCGAGCGGGATGAGCGCATGCACGAAGCTCTACCCAGACTTCGCGGAGCGAGATCGGCTGCGGCGCCGCCATGCCGCCCCGGCTCGCGTCGTAATAGATGTAACCCATGAGGGCGAGCGCGAGCACGACCGCCGGCAGCAGGCCGCCGATGAACAGCGCCGCCACCGACACGTTGGCTATCGCGCCGATCACGATCATCAGGATGCAAGGCGGCACCAGGATGCCCATCGCGGATGCGGCGGCGACGATGCTGACCGCCTGCTCCGGCTTGTAGCCCGCACGCACCATCGGCGGGATCATGGTGGAGCCGATCGCCGACACATCCGCGATGGTCGAACCGGAAATCCCCGAGAAGATGTATTCGGCGACGACGACCGCCATCGCGAGCCCGCCGCGAATCCATCCGACCAGCGCCTGCGCGAAACGCACGAGCCGCACCGCGATGCCGCCCGTCTCCATGAAGGAGCCGGCGAGGATGAACAGCGGAATCGCGAGCAACACGAACAAATCCACGGAGAGGAACGCCTGCTGCACGATGACGGTGAGCGGATAGCTGCCACTCCACCACAGCCAAGGAAAGCCGCCATTCCGATCGAGAAAGCAACCGGCACGGCGAGCAGGAGCAGAACCAGAAAGGCGAGAGGTTACCGCGATCGCGATCAGGCGCTCCGCGCCGTGCGCCACAGGTCCGGCAGGCTGTAGAGGATCATCAAGCGGCCACCGGTCGGCATGGCGGCGTAAATCCATACCTTGGAGATGCCCATCACGGGGAGTTGCTGGAAACGCCCGAACTCCAGGAACGCCAGCCTTGGACGACAGCACCGTGGAAAACGCGATGATCACCGGCGGGGTCACCAACGCGGCGAGCGGCGCGCGCGCTCGGGCCATGTCGATGAGAAGATGCAGGCCGAAATGGGAGCCGCGCTTCACCCCGACCGCGGCTCCCAGGAACACGACCCAGACGAAGCATGCCCGCGCGATCTCATCATACCAGGTGAACGTGCGGAACAGGGCGTAGCGGGAGAACACGCCGAGCATCAGGTCGACCGCGAGCACGGCCATCAGGACGAGGCAGAGCCATTCGACCCAGTTGTCCAGCGCTTTGCGGATCATCGACTACTCGGCGGCCTTGACGGCAGCCATGACCCGGTCCAGCCAAGCCTTGCCAACCTTGGCTCCGACCATCGTAGGCCGGCTGCATGCGCGCCTGGAACGGCTACAGGTCCTTCACCTCGTTGACCTTGACGCCTGCCTTTTCGATCGTGGCGAGGCCGACCTTCTCGCCGTCGATCTCGGCCTTGCGGTCCATGGCGCACGCGGCCTTCGCGGCCTCGTCGACCGCCGCCCGCAGGTCCGCCGACGAGCGCCTGATATTTGCGCAGGTTGGTAAACCACGCGATCGGCGGATAGGTGTGCTTGGTGAGCGAGTAGAACTTCGTCACCTCGAAAAACTTGTCCGACACCACGGTAAAGACGGGCGACTCCATCGCGTCGACCGTGCCCTGCTTCATCGCGAGGTAGACTTCGCCCCACGCCATCGGGACCGGATTGGCGCCGAGTTCCTTCATCATCGCGATGTAGATCGGCGACTCCTGCACCCGCACCGTCTGGCCCTTCATGTCGTCCGGCGTCGCAATGGCGCGCACATTCGACTGCATGTGGCGGAAACCCCAGCCGCCGCCCCAGCACAGGCCCTTCAGCCCCTTGGCCTCCATCTTCTTGAACAGCTCCTGCGCCGATCGGACCGTCCATCACCTTCCAGACCTGCTCACGGCTCGACCACAGGAACGGAAGGTCGAGCGGCAGGAATGCAGGCTCGAAGATGCCGCCGATCGGCGCGCTGCCGACTGGCGCGATATCGATGGTGCCGAGTTGGATCCCCTCGAGTGTTGCCCCTTCGCCGCGCGCGAGCTGATTGTTGATGTAGACCTCGCCCTTGATGCGGCCGCCGGACTTTTCCCCGACAACGCGGGCGAACTCATTGGCCGCTAGGTTGCGCGGGCTTTCGCCAGCGTTCACGGTCGCGATTTTCATGTCACCGATCCCACGGGGAAGGTGACCAGCTACGGCTACGACGCGGCGGGCCACCAGACCGTCACGACCTTTGCGGACGGCACGACTCAGCAGCGGGAGTACGACGCCGCCGGCAACCTGGTCAAGCAGCTCGACCAGGAGGGTGACGCGACCAGCTTCGAGTACGACGACGCCGGTCGGGTCATCGCGCAGGTCGACGGCGAGGGCCGACGCAGCGAGTTCGCCATGGACGCAGCGGGTCGCCCGACGCAGGTCAAGGCGCCCGGTGGCGGCGCGTCGGTGCGCACCTTCTCGCCGGCCGGGCTCATGGAGACCGAGACGACGTCCCAGGGCGTCACCACGACGTACGCCTACGACCCGGCCGGGCGCCGGACGTCGACGACCGACGAGCTCGGTCACGTGTGGTCGACGACGTACGACGTGCTCGGCCGTGTCCTCACCGAGCGCGACCCGCGCCAGCAGGGGACCGGCCCCGCAACCGTCACCAACGTCTACGACGAGTTCGGCAACCTGGCGTCCACGACGGACGCCATGGGCAACAAGGTCTCGTTCGGCTACGACGCGGCCGGCCAGCGCACGAGCGTGAAGGACCCGCGTGGCAAGACCTGGACCGTCGGCTACGACGTCCTCGGCGGGCCGAAGAAGGAGACCGACCCTCTGGACCGGTCGCAGACCTCCGACTACGACGAGGCCGGCCTCCTGCGGGAGACCGTGGACGCGCGTGGCACGACCGTGGCCTACGGCTACGACGACGCTGGTCGGCTCACCTCGATGGCCGACCAGGGTGGCACGGGCTCGGTCGCGTACACCTACGACGACCTCGGCCGCCGGGCCTCCATGACGGACGCCAGCGGTCAGACCACCTGGGACTACTACCCGGATGGGGCGACCCGTCAGGTCACCGCCCCGGCGGGCACCGTCTCGTACGCCTACGACGGCTCGGGTCTGCGCACGTCGATGAGCACGCCCGCAGGCACGGTGTCGTACGCCTACGACGCCGGCGGTCGACCGGACACGGTGGTCGACGCTGACGGGAGGACGTTCGACCTCGGGATCGACAGCGACGGGCGGGTGCGGACGCTGGCCCGTCCCAACGGGGTCACCACGACGTATGCCTACGACGACGCCAGTCGTCTGACCGGGGTGACGCACAAGCGCGGCGCCACGGTCGTCGACATGGCGACCTACGTCCTCGACGCCGACGGCAACCGCACCAAGCTCACCACGCCGGCCGGCGACGAGAGCTACACGCTCAACGCGATCGACCAGCTGACCTCGGTGACGTACCCGAACGGCACGACGACGACCTACACCTACGACCCGGCGGGCAACCGGCTGACGTCGAAGGCCGGCGCAGCGCCTGCCGTCCCGTACACCTACGACGACGCGTCCCAGCTGACCTCGGTGGGCGGTACGCCGGTCACGCACGACGCCGCCGGTCACGTCACCGCTGAGCGCGGCACGACGTACGACTGGGACTGGCTGGGCCGGATGATCGAGGTCGACGGTCCTGCGGTCCCGGGTGGCAGCGCGACGTACAGCTATGACGGTGACGGCGTGCGCGTGGCCCAGGACACCGGCGACGGCTCCGAGGGTCTGCTCTACGACCGGCTCTCCAGCGACGGAGCTCCCGACCTGGTCCAGGACGGTGACGAGGACTTCCTCCACCTGCTCGACGGCGTGGTCGAGGCGGACGGGACGAGCGTCCGGTTCCCGCTGGCCGACGGCCTGGGCTCGGTCCGCTCCGTCACCGCGGCCGACGGCACCACAGTCGGCTCGACCAGCTACGACGCCTTCGGTGCGGTGCGGAGCTCCTCGGGCTCGACGACCCCGTTCGGCTTCACGGGCGCCCCGCAGGCGGGTGACCTGGTCCACCTCAACGCGCGCGACCTCGACACCGGGCTCGGACGGTTCCTGTCGACCGACCCGGTGAGGCCGGGCGCGCCCGGGGCGGTGGGCTGGAACCAGTACAGCTACGTAGCGAACAACCCGACGACCTTCGTGGATCCGACGGGCGCGCTGTCGACGGGGTACGGCGGGTTGCTCCGTGTCTCCACCGCCGTCGCGCCGACCTTGCCGCATCTGGTCTTCGCCATCATCAAGCCGTGGGCGATAGCGGGCGCCGTGATCGGGACCGCGGCACTGGTCGCCCTCGTCGCGCTGCCCGACCCCGACACTGACACCGAAGACGACGTGGTCGACGAGCCCAACGACCAGCCGATCCCGATCCCCTTCCCGATCCCGTGGCCGCAGTCGGAGACCACCAACAAACCGCGGCCCGGCGACTGCACCATCAACGGCGCGTCCTGGTACAACTACTGGGGCCCGGACAGCCGCCCCACGGGCGCAGACGCCTGTCTCAAGGCCCCGGTGTCCGGGGGCGGCGGGCCTGGGTACGACCCGCCGGGCTGGCAGTCGGGTGCCGGCTACGACCGTGGCCACGTGATCGCCCGCCGGCTCGGTGGCAGCGGCAGCCAGCCGGGCAGCCTCTTCACCCAGTGCCTCAGCGTCAACCGGGGCGCGATGCGCGTGTTCGAGGGCGAGGTCTACGGCAAGGTGAACTCAGGCGAGACCATCTACTACGTGGTCGCGCTCGGGTACTTCGGCCGTACCATCCCCAACACGGTGTCGGTGTTCTACGTCGGCAGCCGAGGGTCGGCTGGGACCAAGACGTTCAGCAACGTGTGCTGAGGAGAGACCGAACAATGCAACCGCACAACCTGGTGTCCTTCGGGAGCAGCTTCGAGGTGTCCGGACATCTGGTGACGTTGTCGCCGTCGCCCGGTCCCGTCATCGATCTCAGGTGGGGAACCCTGGCACTGGCCGACCCCTGGTGGCCGGAGGAGCTTCCGGAGCTCCAGGTGATCGGGATACCCCAGGGCGAGCAGCCCACCACGCTGAGCACCATCGCGCTTCCCCGTCAGGGCCGTGTCGAGCCGGTCCCCATGAGCTGTGCTGCGACGATCGGCCGTGTCGACCAGGTGGCGTCGTGGCAGCCTCTCGTCGTGCGCGAGGCGCACTTCCACCTCGACAGCGACTCGGCCCTGGGCGCGTTCTACGACATCACCGATGCCGCGGTCCTCCGGCCGTTGTTCGAGGACGCCCAGCACATGCAGAGCGTGTACAACCGAGCTCTGGAGGAGCGGATCGTGACGATGGAGTTGGAGGGCCGCGTCGCCGCCGTGGTGTTCCTGTGCCCCGACGGCTCGGGCCTCTACCCGGCGTACGCCGGCTTCGACAGGGACATGCAGGCGGTCGCCGTGCTCGTGGATCTCAGGTTGCTCGACGACGCCACGTGACAGGGAGGCCCGTCGAGGCGTCAGCGTTGCGGTGGAGGCGTGGGCCCGGGCTGGAGTCGGAGAGTCACCTGGGCGGCGTCGGCCCCGACGACGGTGGCGACGATGCGCGGGCCGTACCGGTCGTACTTGGCGTGGAACGCGGCGTCGATCTCGGTGTGCAACGGGTCATCCGGCGTGAGGTGGTCGAGCACGACGTCGCGCTCGACGCCGCCGGCGCGGATCCGGCCGCGACCCAGCCGCGTCACACGGCGGTACCAGACGCTGTCGGGTCCGTAGGCCGAGCGGACGTACAGGCTGTCCCCCACGCGGACGGCCCACATCGTCGTGAACTTGGAGAGCGACTCGTCGGTCCGTCGCGCGGCGAGGTCGAGCTCGGTCGTGGTGCCGACGCGGTCGAGCTCGGCGGCGTCCCAGCTCATCGAGCGCCGCCTGCCAGGTACTCCTCGTCGCTGACGTGCTCCAGCCAGGTCGTGCTCTGGCCCGGGTACGCGACGCCGCTGGTGATGTGCAGCGTCTGGCCACGGGCGCGGGAGTGCCACGCGGTGCGCGGGTCGATCTGCATGGTGGTCTCCTGTTCACGCTTCCCCGATAGGCATCCCGCTGGTTGAGGAGGTCGCGCTAGCGACCGTCACGGAAACCATCGGGGAGCTTGGTCGCGATGTTTCGTGACGGGCCCTCGAGATGAACCCAGCGTCCCTCCTCAACCAGCGGCAGGGCTAGGTTCCTCGGGACTCCTGTTCACGCTTCAGGGATGGGGCGGCCGAACGTCTCGAGGGTGATCGTCTCCGGGTCGGGGCCGCCGCGGACACCGGTGTCGAGGGCGTCGATGGCGTCGAGCTGCTCGTTGGTGAGATCGAAGTCGAAGACGTCGATGTTCTCCGCGATGCGCGACGGGGTGACCGACTTCGGGATCACCTGGCGTCCCTGCTGCAGGTGCCAGCGCAACATCACCTGGGCCGGCGTCCGGCCGTGAGCCTCGGCGATCTCGACGATGGTGGGGTCCTCGAGCGTGGAGCCCTCGCTGCCGTCCCGGTAGAACGTGATGCCCCCGATCGGCGACCAGGCCTGGGAGAGGATGCCGCGCTCCGCGTTCGCGGCGAGAGCCTCGGACTGGCGGAAGTACGGGTGGACCTCGATCTGGTTGACCGCGGGGGTCACCGAAGCGGTGTCGGTGAGACGGGCCAGGACGTCCGGCATGAAGTTGCTGACACCGATCGCGCGGACCTTGCCGTCGGCCAGCAGGGTCTCCAGCGCCCGGTAGGCCTCGATGGTGAGCTCGAACTCCTTCGGCATCGGCTGGTGCAGGATCAGCAGGTCGATCCGGTCGATCCCGAGCTTGCCGGCGCTCTTGTCGAAGGCGTGCAGGGTGGCGTCGTACCCGTAGTCGCTGATCCACACCTTGGTCTCGACGAAGACCTCGCCGCGGTCGAGCCCGGATCGTCGGAGCCCTTCGCCCACCTCCCGCTCGTTGCCGTACGCCGCGGCGGTGTCGATGTGCCGGTAACCCGTTGCGAGTGCTGTCTCGACGGCTGCGATCGTCTCGTCGGGCGGCGTCTGGAACACGCCGTACCCGAGCGCGGGCAGCGTGACGCCGTTGTTGAGGGTGAGGGTGGGGACAGCCCTGGTCGTCATGGCCGCACCATCACCTTGAGCGCCTCGCGGGCGTCCATGGCGGCGTACGCCTCCGGGGTGTCCTCCAGACCGACGGTGCGGTCGAAGACCCGCCCGGGCTGGACGGTGCCGTCCAGCACGGCCGGCAGGAGGCGGTCGATGTAGGCGCGGACCGGGGCGGGGCCACCGGTCAACGTGATGTTCGGGCCGAAGAGGCTCCAGCCGACCGGGGCGTCGTCGTACTGCGGGACGCCGACCCGGCTGATGACGCCGCCGGGCCGGACGATGCCGATGGCCTGCTCGTAGGCCGGCAGGTGGCCGACCGCCTCGAGGACGACCTCGCTGCCGCCGTCGGTGAGGTCCCGGACCTGGGCGATCCCGTCGGCGCCGCGCTCGGCGATCACGTCCGTGGCGCCGAACTCTCGGCCGAGGTCGGTCCGCACGGTGTGGCGACCCATCAGCACGATGCGCTCGGCGCCGAGCTGATTGGCCGACAGCACGGCGAGGAGGCCGACCGCGCCGTCGCCGATGACGGTGACGGTGCTGCCGGGCTTGACCCCGCCGCGGACTGCGGCGTGCCAGCCGGTGCCGTACACGTCGGAGAGCGTCAACAGCGAGGCCAAGAGGCTCTCGTCGCTGGACTCGGTGACGCCGGGTACGGCGACCAGCGTTCCGTCGGCGAGCGGGACCCGGACCGCCTCGGCCTGCCCACCCCCGGTGCCCAGGTCCGGGTCGTTCCAGAACCCGCCGTTGACGCAGGAGGTCTGCAGCCCGGCCCGGCAGAACTCACAGACCCCGCAGGAGATCGCGAACGGCGCGATCACGAAGTCGCCAGGAGCGACGGTGGTCACCTCTCGGCCGATCTCCTCGACCACGCCGATGAGCTCGTGCCCGATCGAGCCGCCCTCCTCGGAGACCGGTGCGGAGTGGTACGGGTGCAGGTCGCTGCCGCACACGCACGCGCGCGTCACGCGCACGAGGGCGTCGGTGGGCAGCTCGACCTTCGGGTCGGGGACGGTGATCACGCGGACGTCGCCCGCGCCGTACAGGTAGGTGGCTCGCATGTCGTCCAGTCCACCGCGGTTGCGACGCTCGCGGGAGTCACGGTCGTTCCGGGTACTGCCAGGGCCTCCCTCCACGGTCCAGCACGACCTAGCGTGGAGGCATGACCGGCATGGACCTGCGCGCGGAGATCCGGGAGTTCCTCAGCACCCGGCGCGCCCGGATCACCCCCGAACAGGCTGGGCTGCCGGCGTACGGCGGCAACCGTCGCGTCAAGGGCCTCCGCCGCGAAGAGGTCGCCATGCTGGCCGGAGTCTCGGTCGACTACTACGTGCGCATGGAGCGCGGCAGCCTCGGCGGCGCCTCCGAGAGCGTCCTCGACGCCCTCGCGAACGCGCTCCACCTCGAGGACGCCGAACGCGACCACCTCTTCGCCCTCGCCCGAGCTTCCGGCGAGTCCGGGTCACGCCGCCGCCGCACCCAGCAGCACAGCGTGCGCCCGGCCGTCCAGCAGGTCCTCGACGCCATCACCGACGCCCCCGCTTGGGTCCGCAACGGCCGGCACGACATCCTGGCCATGAACCAGCTGGCCCGCGCGCTCTACCTGCCCGTCCTCGAGGACCCGCGCCGCCCGGCGAACACCACCCGCTTCGTCTACCTGCGTCCCGACGCTGCACGAGAGCTCTTCGTCGACTACGACCAGGTCGCCCGTGATGCGGCCGCGATGCTCCGCCTCGAGGCTGGCCGCAACCCGCACGACAAGGCCCTGATCGAGCTGGTCGGCGAGCTCTCCACCCAGAGCGAACTGTTCCGGAAGCGCTGGGCCTCCCAGGACGTGCGCTACCACCGCAGCGGCCGCAAACGGCTCCGCCACCCGGTCGTCGGGCAGCTCGACCTCGACTTCGAGGCGCTCGAGCTGCCCTCCGAACCCGGCCTCCAGCTCAACATCTACACCGCGGCCGACGGCACGCCCACCTCCGACGCCCTCAAGCTGCTCGCCTCCTGGGCAGCCAGCCAGGAGCAGCTGGCCACCGAGCAGACCCCGACGACCAGATCCTCGGGCAGTCGCTGACCAACGACTGCCAGACCGATGGAGGAGGAGCCGCGTCAGCCGGCCACGTCTCCCGTCGAGCCCCGCAGCACCAGCTCGGTGGGCAGCACCACGTGGGGCTGGTCGTCAGCCGCGCGTGAGCCGGCGGTGAGCAGCAGCTCGACGGCCGCCCGTCCGACGTCGACGTGTGCGCCGCCCAGGGTGGTCAGACCAGGGCTGCAGACGTCCGAAGCGAAGATGTCGTCGAAGCCGACCACGCTCACGTCCTCGGGGACTCGGAGGCCCCGTTGCGAGAGCCGCTGCATGACGCCGATCGCGAGCAGGTCGTTGTGGGCGACGATCGCGGTGGCGCCGTCGTTGACGGCGCCGTCAGCGGCCGCGCCCCCTTGGGTGACCTTGGGCGTGAACGGGCCGATGCGCCGGACCCCCATGCCGACCTGCTCGGCAGCCGACTGCAGGGCCGCCCAGCGGGTGGCAGCCATCCAGGAGTTGCGCGGACCGGCGAGGTAGAGGAGGTCGCGATGACCGAGCGACGCCAGGTGCGCGACGATCTGGCGACATCCCTCGACGTGGTCGAGGACGACGCTGGCCAGGCCCGGGAGCTCCCGGCTGATCAGCACGACCGGACGCTGGACGGCGACTTGCTGAAGGTTCTCGTCCGGCAGCCGGCTCGCCGCCAGCAGGAATCCGTCGACAGCCGGTGAGAGCCGCTGGATCTGCTCCCACTCGACCCGCGGCGACTCCTCGGCGTTGACGAGCAACAACGTGTACTCCGAGACCCGGGCCCGCATCTCCGCTCCGCGGATCAGCTCGAAGTAGTGCGGGTTGGTGATGTCCGAGACCACCATCGCGACCGTGTGGTGCTTGCCGGACAGCAGCGCCCGCGCGTGCGGGTTGGGGCGGTAGTCGAGGTCCGCGGCGACACGCATGATCCGGTCGCGGGTCGCCTCCGAGACCCGCCCCGGTCTGGAGAACGCCCGCGACACGGTCGAGGTGGCCACGCCTGCCGCGGTGGCGACGTCATAGATGGTCGTTCGGGCCACGGCGCCAGCAAAGCCGATCTGGCAACAACCTGGCAACCCCTTGCCGCCTGTTGCAGCGCGTCCGTACGTTCACGGGCTGTGACGGCCGACACACCCGCGGGGCGGTCCGCGGACCGACGCCCGGCCGGACGACTGGAGCGGGTCGGCCGGGTGCTGACGGCGATCGAGCTCACGATCGGCGTCGCCGCGCTGCTGCTCATCTTCGGCCTCGTGCTGCTTCAGGCTGCCCAGCGCTACCTGCCGATCGACGGGTGGCCGTGGACCGGGGAGCTGGCGCGGTTCTGCCTGGTCTGGCTGACCTTCGTGGTTGCCGGGGTCCTGGTCACCTCCGACTCACACATCTCCATCGAGATGATCGACATGGTGCCGAGTGCGCGGTTTCGCCGAGTGGTCCGGGTGATCTCGTGCCTGGTCGTGGCGGCCATCGGGGTGGGTCTGTGCGCCGAGGCGTGGGAACTGGTGCAGACCCAGGACATGCTGAAGTCCCCGGCGATGCGGATGCCGATGTCGTGGCTCTACGCCATCTCGCTGATCGGGTTCGTGAGCGTCGTGGTCCGCTCCTTGATCGCCGCGGTGCAGTACGCCGTGCACGGCGCGCCGGAGCCGACGTACGACGTGGTGGGGGTGCCGACCGAGTGAGCGTGCTCGTCCTCTGCCTGCTGATCGCCGGTTTGCTGGCGATCAGGGTGCCGGTCGCGTTCGCCTTCTTCGGGCCCTGTCTGCTCTACATGATCACCACCGACCAGTCCCTCGGCCTGGCGCTGCGGCTGGTCGCGAGCTCGACGGCGAGCTTCCCGCTGCTCGCGGTGCCCTTGTTCATCCTGCTGGGCTGCATCGCCAACCACGCGGGGATCGCCGACCGGCTCTTCGACTTCGCGCTGGCCCTCCTCGGACGGGTGCGGGGGAGCCTGGGCTACGTCAGCGTCGGGGTGAGCCTCGGGTTCTCCTGGATGAGCGGGTCGGCCGTCGCCGACGCGGCCGCGCTGGGCAAGGTGGAGATCCCCGCGATGCTGCGGGCGGGCTACTCCAAGCCGTTCGCCCTGGGCGTCGTCGGCTCGTCCTCCCTGATCGCGCCGGTGATGCCGCCGAGCATCCCCGCGGTCATCTACGCCGGCCTTGCCGGGGTGTCGACCGGCGCGCTCTTCGCGGCGTCGGTGGTGCCCGCGCTGCTGATGGCGGTCGGCCTGTGCGTCGTCGTGTTCCTCTGGGTCCGAAGGATGCCGAACCTCGAGCGCACCGCCTTCAGCGGGCGCCAGGTGTGGGTGACCGGTCGCCGGGTGATCGCCCCGATGGGCGCCCCCGTTGTCATCCTGGGCGGCATCCTCGGCGGCTTCGTCACGCCGACCGAGGCGGCGGCCGTGGGTGCGGCGTACATGGCCATCCTCGGGTTCGCCTACCGCACGCTGCACCTGAGGGACGTGCCGAAGATCCTGGTCGAGGCGACGGTCACCACCGGCGCCATCATGCTGATCGTCGCCTCGGCGAACCTGCTCGGCTACGTGTTCGCCCGTGAGCGCATCCCCCAGGAGCTCTCGGAGGCCATGCTCGGGCTGAGCAGCGACGCGACGATCTTCCTGCTGGTCGTGTTCGCGCTGTCGATGATCCTCGGCACGGCCCTCGACGCGATCGCCGTGCTCACCCTGACCGTGCCGATCCTCCAGCCGCTCGCCCTCCAGTACGACGTCGACCCGATCGCGTTGGGCGTGCTGATGATCATCTCCCAGATGATCGGCCTGCTGACGCCGCCGGTCGGCACGGTGATCTTCGTCCTGCAGGCGATCGCCAAGGCGAAGATGGCCGAGGTCTTCTGGGGATCGGTGCCCTTCCTGGTCCCGCTGATGCTGTTGTGCCTGGCGATCATCTTCTGGCCGGACGCCATCTTGTACCTGCCCGAGAGGCTGGGGCTGTGACCGCGGCGCCGTCGCGACGGTCGTGGTTGTCGGGGCTGATCGGCCACGGCATCGGTCCGTCGCTGACCCCGGAGCTGCACGAGCGCGAGGCCGAGCGGCAGGGGCTGCGGTACGTCTACAAGGTCATCGACCAGCCGGACGTCTCGGTCGACGCCGAACGCCTGCAGCGCCTGCTGAGGGCTGCGGTCGAGCTGGGTTTCGACGGGCTCAACGTCACCCACCCGGTCAAGCAGGCGATGGTGCCCCTGGTCGACGAGGTGTCGCCGGACGTGGCCGCGATCGGAGCGCTCAACACGGTCCTGATCCGGGACGGGCGAACGGTCGGGCACAACACCGACGTCACCGGATTCCAGCGGTCCTTCGCCGACGGGCTGCCGGGGGTCGACCGCGACCAGGTCGTGCTGCTCGGAGCCGGGGGCGCCGGCACCGCGGTCGCGCACGCCCTCTCCGCACTGGGCGTGCGACGGCTGCTCGTCGTCGACCCCGACCAGTCCCGTGCAAGTGCCCTGACGGTCTCGCTGAGCGGAGGCACCACGGAGGTCGAGCTCGTCCCGGTCTCCGCCGGCGGGCTCTCTGAAGCCGTCGCCGCGAGTGCGGGGGTGGTCAACGCGACGCCGAACGGGATGGCGTCCCACCCGGGCTCGCCCGTACCGCCCGAGCTGCTGCGCTCGGACCTGTGGCTGGCCGACATCGTCTACCGCCCGCTCGAGACCGCTCTGCTGACCGCGGCCCGCAGTGCGGGCTGCACCGTGCTGAGCGGCGCGGGGATGGCCGTCCACCAGGCGGCCGACGCGTTCGAGCTCTTCACCGGCCTGTCGGCTGATCGCGCCGCGATGCTGCGCGACTTCGACGAGCTCGTCGCGGTGGAGGCCGCCGCGAGGGAACCCGCTCGGGACACCACTGGAGAAAGGAACCGATGATGGCAATGCGCAACCTGCCCAGGCGTACCAGGAGGAACACGGCGCTCGCCGCCTGCGTCGTCGCACTGCCGTTGGCCCTGACGGCCTGCGGTGGTGATGACGGCAGCGAGAGCGGCGAAGGTGAGGAATCCGGCGGGGGTGACGTCAGCCTCCAGCTCGCCCACAGCTACACCGAGGACCAGCCCCAGCACCGTTGTGGTGCCCAGGTGATCGCCGACGAGGTCGCGGCGGCCGATGTGGGGCTCACGGTCGAGATCTACCCCGCGAGCCAGCTCGGTGCCGACGCCGACCGCATCGCGTCCGTGGTCTCGGGCGACATCGACATGGACATCCAGGGCGCCTCGGCCCTGGGTGCGGTCTACGAGCCCGTAGCCGTGCTGGACGCGGTCTACGCCTTCGATGACAGCGACCACCTGGCCCGGTACTTCGACAGCGACGCCTCCGAAGATCTGCTGACCGGGTTCGAGGACGAGACCGGGGTGCACACGCTGGGTGCCTGGTCGGCCGGCATGAGGCAGTTCACTGCCAACGAGCCCATCCGCGAACCCGGCGACCTCGACGGTCTGCGGATGCGGTTCCCCAACTCGCCGCAGTTCCTGATGAACGCCAAGGCGCTCGGCGCCGACGCCACCGAGGTCGCCTACGAGGAGCTCTTCCTGGCCCTGCAGCAGGGCACCGTCGACGGTCAGGAGAACCCGATCACCAACATCGCGGCGAGCAACCTCCAAGAGGTGCAGGACTACATCAGCATGTCCAGCCACCAGGCCAACTCCAACCTCGTCATCATCGGCGCCGACGCGTGGAGCGGCCTCTCCGAGGAGCAGCAGGGCGCGCTCGAGGAGGCGGTCGACGCTGCCGAGGAGCAGGTCCCGCAGTGCGTGGCCGACGACGAGGAGACGACCCTCGCCGAGTGGCAGGAGAGCGGCGAGATGGAGGTCGTCGACGACGTGGACGTCGAGACCTTCCGCACCCAGGCCGACACCTACCTGCGTGACAACTTCGACGAGGACCAGCTCGCCGTCTACGAGGCCATCCGCGGCGAGGCGGGCTGACGGTTGACGGGGGAGGTCCAGACGTTCCGGGGGCCGGTGTCCTCGAGTGTCCTCGGCACGACGCTGATCCACGAGCACGTGTTCGTCGGCCACCCGGAGCTCGACCTCGACCTTCCCCACCCCGAGTGGTGTGAGGACGTCGCGATCGAGACCGCCGTCGCGGGGCTCGACCGGCTGTGGGACCTCGGGGTCCACACGGTCGTCGACCTCACGGTGCTCGGCCTCGGTCGCGACGTCGCACGCGTGAACCTGGTGGCGGAGCGGACGCGGATGCACCTGCTCGCGTCCACGGGCTACTACACGGCCGACACCCTGCCGGCCTACTTCCACACGCACGGCCCCGGCCGCCTCGTGGGCGGGCCCGACCCGCTGGTGGAGCTCTTCGTCCGCGACATCGAGCTCGGCATCGCCGGAACCGGCGTGCGGGCCGCGATGCTCAAGGTCGTCACCGACCATCAGGGACTCACGCCTGACGTCCAGCGCGTGATGGACGCGGCGGCGGCCGCGCACCGGCGTACCGGTGTCCCCATCACCACCCACACGCACGCCCCCTCGCGCAACGGCCGCGACCAGCTGGCGTTCCTCACCGAGCGCGGGGTCTCCGCGGACCGGATCGTGGTCGGGCACTGCGGTGACTCCGAGGACCTCGACTACCTGCGCGAGCTCATGGACGCCGGCGCCACCATCGGCATGGACCGGTTCGGCATGGAGCACGTCCTCTCCGACGCCGCTCGGATCGCGACGGTCCTGACGCTGCTGGCCGAGGGGTACGCCGACCGGATGGTGCTGTCCCACGACGCCGCGTTCTTCAGCCGCGTGACGCCACCCTCGTGGCGAGCCACCCATGCGCCGCACTGGACCATGGAGAACCTGTCCCGGCGGATCGTGCCCGCCCTGCTCGACGGCGGCGCGAACCAGGAGCAGGTCCACCAGCTCATGGTCCTGAACCCGGCGCGCATCCTCGTGCCATCACTGGCGGTGGATTGAACCGATGCGCACCTCGATCGCCACCGTCTGCCTCAGCGGAACGCTCACCGACAAGCTGCACGCCGCCGCCGACGCGGGCTTCGACGGCGTCGAGATCTTCGAACCCGACCTGGTCGCATCGTCGGCCAGCCCCGAGGAGGTCGTGGCGCTGGCTGCGCGGCTCGGCCTGACGCTGGATCTCTACCAGCCGTTCCGCGACGCGGAGGGGGTCACCGACGCGGAGTTCGAGGACGTCCTGCGCCGGGCGCGCGTGAAGTTCGCGCTGATGCAACGACTCGGCACGGACACCATGCTGGTGTGCAGCAACGTCGCCACCGCCACGATCGACGACGACGACGTCTCCGCCTCGCAGCTTCGCCAGCTGGGCGAGGAGGCCTCGGCGCACGGCTTGCGGATCGCCTACGAAGCGCTCGCCTGGGGGCGGTTCGTCGACGACTACCGTCGGGCCTGGCGGATCGTCGAGCTCGCGGACCATGACGCCGTCGGCACCTGCATCGACAGCTTCCACATCCTGTCCCGGGGCCACGACCCAGCCGCGATCGAGGACATCCCAGGGTCGAAGATCTTCTTCCTCCAGCTGGCGGACGCGCCGTTGCTGAGCATGGACGTGCTGTCCTGGTCGCGCCACCACCGGCTGTTCCCCGGCGAGGGCGCCTTCGACCTCGGCACCTTCGTCGGTCATGTCCTGCGTGCGGGGTACGACGGGCCGCTCTCGCTCGAGGTCTTCAACGACATCTTCCGGCAGACCGATGTCGCCCGGACCGCTCGTCAAGCCCGACGTTCGCTCACGTGGGTGGAGGACCTCGTCGCCTCGGACTCCGGCTCGTTCTCCGTGACCGACCCCCCAGCGCGGCTGCCCCCCGTCGCCGAGCCGTCGGGCTTCGACTTCGTCGAGGTACGCGCGGACGACACCGGTGAGGTCGACGTCCTGCTGGGGCAGCTCGGGTTCACGTTCCGGGGCAGGCACCGCAGCAAGGACGCGCGGCTGTGGACCGAGGGACCGGCGCGGGTGGTCTGCAACGAGCAGCACGCGCGCGACCGGACCCCGACGATGGCCGCAGTGGGTTTCGAAGTCGCGGACCCGGCCGCCTCCGCCGCGCGGGCCCGTGCGCTCCACGCACCGGCCGTGTACCGCCGCACCCTCACCACCGAGCAGGAGCTCCCCGCATTCCGGGCCCCGGACGGCACCGAGGTCTTCCTCGGGCCTGTCGCGACGTCGTACGACGCCGCCTGGGTCCCGGAGTTCGAGGGTGGCCACCAGAGCCCACCGGCTCTGCTGACGGGGATCGACCACGTCAACCTCGCAGTGGCGTGGGAATGTTTCGACGAGGCGGTGCTCTTCTACAGCAGCCTCCTCGGACTCTCGGCCGGTGCCAGCCAAGAGGTCCCGGCGCCCAACGGTCTGGTGCGGAGCCAGGTCGTGCGCTCAGCGTCCGGTGCGTGCCGGCTCGCACTCAACGTGGCTCCGCTGGCCTGGGACACCGACCACCTGCCGCAGCACGTCGCCTTCTCGACCGACGACGTCGCCACCGTTGCCGGCCGCGCTGTCGAACGAGGGCTCGTCCCGCTCGCGATTCCCCACAACTACTACGACGACCTCGTGGCCCGGTTCGACCTCACCGACTCCCAGGTCGAGACCATGGCCGCGCTCAGCCTCCTCCACGACCGCGACGCCGGGGGCGAGTTCACCCACTTCTACACCGAGACCATCGGCGGCATCTTCTTCGAGGTGGTCCAGCGGACCGGCAGCTACGACGGGTACGGCGCCCCCAACGCCGGCGTGCGACTGGCCGCGCAGCATCGCCACCAGCTGGCGAGCGGGCGCCGGACCTGAACCAACAGGTCGACCCCGTAGGTGGTGGATCGCCGGCGTGTGGTGCCGGGGATCCTCCACTCAACGCCGTCCTTGCGAAGCGACCGAAGGGGCCCTTCAGGCCCCGGTTGAACACGGGTATGGTTAGGCTTCCCTTACTCTGAGAGGTGTCTGTGAAGCGCGTCCCGGTGCTCGTCGCCCAGCTCGCCGGCCTGTCCCTCGTCACCGCCTTCGCGGCCTCCGGGTGCTCCGGGGACGACGGGCCGTCGGTCGTGGTCTACAACGCCCAGCACGAGCAGCTGCTCGAGGAGATCGCGCCGAAGTTCACCGAGGAGACCGGCATCGAGGTCGAGCTGCGCAACGGCAGCGACCCGGAGCTGGCTGCCCAGCTGATCGAGGAGGGCGACGCCTCACCGGCCGACGTCTTCCTCACCGAGAACTCCCCGGCGATGTCGGCGGTCGAGCGTGAGGGCCTCTTCGCCCCGCTCGACGAGGCGACGCTCGAGCCGATCCCGGCGCAGTACCGCCCCGAGAGCGGGGACTGGACCGGTTTCGTGGCCCGCTCCACCGTCCTGGTCTACAACACCAGCATGGTCGACGAGGCCGACCTGCCCGACTCGATCATGGACCTCGCCGATCCCGAGTACGCCGGGATGATCTCCTTCTCGCCGACCGGCGCGGACTTCCAGGCCATCGTGGCCGCGGTGCTCGACCTCGAGGGCGAGGAGGCGACCCAGGCTTGGCTCGAAGGCATCAAGGCCAACGGCACCGTCTACGACGGCAACAACGTGGTGCTCGAGTCGGTCAACGCCGGAGAGTCGGCGATCGGGATCATCTACCACTACTACTGGTACCGCGACCAGGTGGAGGCCGGCGAGAACAGCGACAACACCGAGCTGTACTTCTTCGGCAACCAGGACCCCGGAGCGTTCCTGTCGATCTCGGGCGCGGGCGTGCTCGCCGCGGGGGAGCACCCCGAGGAGGCCCAGCAGTTCGTGGAGTACCTCACGAGCGAGGAGGGCCAGCAGGCCCTCGCCGACAGCTACGCGCTCGAGTACCCGCTGAACCCGGCCGTCAGCCTGGAACCCCCGGTCAAGCCGCTCTCGGAGCTCCAGCCACCAACCGTCGGGATCTCTGACCTCGACGGCGACAAGGTCGTCGAGATGATGACCGAGGCAGGGTTCCTCTGAGCAGGACGCCCCGCGGTCCGGGCGCGGTCCTCGTCCTGCTGGGGGTGCTGGTCGCCGCGACCAGCCTCCTGCCGCTGGGCTATGTCGTGGTGTCCTCGGCCCAGCTCGGCCCCGGCGAGGCCGCTGACTTCCTGGTGCGGCCGCGGGTCGGTGAGCTGCTCTGGAACACCACCCGCCTGCTGGTCGGCGGGGTGCTGGTGAGCGTGGTGCTGGGCGTCGGCTGTGCGTGGCTGGTGGTGCGGACCGACATCCCGTCTCCTCACCTGTGGCACGGGGTGCTGTCCGCGCCGCTCGCCGTACCCGCGTTCGTCAACGGCTATGGCTGGGTCTCCACCACCCACGCCGTCCAGGGCTACGCCGGCGCGGTCCTCGTCGTCAGCCTGTCCTACTACCCGCTCGTCTACCTGCCGACGGTGGCCGCGCTGCGCCGCCTCGACTCCGGTCTCGAGGACGTCGCCGCCGCGCTCGGTCATCGACCCGTGACGACGTTCGCTCGCGTGGTGCTCCCCGCGATCAGCCCGGCCGTGCTCGGTGGCGCGCTGCTCGTCGGGCTGCACCTGCTCGGGGAGTACGGCGCCCTGCAGATCCTCAACTACCCCACGCTGACGACGGGGATCCTCGCTCTGTACCGCACGACGTTCAACGGTCCGGCGGCCACTCTGCTCGCGCTCCTTCTCGTCGCGTTCTGCCTGTTGCTGCTCGGCCTCGAGATGCTCATGCGTGGCCGCCGCCGCCATGCGCGCGTCGGTGCAGGAGTGAGCCGCAACGCCGTGGTCTCCCACCTGGGCAAGGGGCGTCCCGCAGCAGTCGGCGCCCTGGTCGGGCTGGCTGCGCTCGCCCTGGGCGTGCCGCTTCTCAGTCTCGCCCGGTGGCTCGTGCGAGGCACGTCGACCACGTTCCCGGCCGGCGATCTCTCGGCCGCGGCCTTCACCACCATCGGTCTCGCGATCGCCGGCGGCCTGCTCGCCACCGTTGCCGCGCTGCCGGTCGCCTGGCTCGCGGTCCGGCACCGCGGGGTTCTCGCCACGATGATCGAACGCAGCGTCTACCCCGCCAACGCGCTGCCGGGGATCGTGGTTGCCCTCGCGCTGGTGACGGTGTCCATCCACTGGTTCCCGGCGATCTACCAGACCGTGCCGCTGCTCGTCATCGGCTACAGCATCATGTTCCTTCCGCGTGCCGTGGTGAGCGTCCGCGCGACCCTCGAGCTGGCCCCGCCGGTCCTCGACGACGTGGCGTGCTCGCTCGGCTGCACCCCTGCGGCCGCCGCGCGCCGGGTGACCCTGCCCTTGGTGCTGCCCGGACTCGGCGCGAGCCTCGCCCTCGTCTCGCTCGCCGTCAGCACCGAGCTGACCGCGACGCTGCTGCTCTCGCCGATCGGCACCTCGACCCTGGCCACGGAGTTCTGGGCCCGCGCCTCCGCTGTCGAGTACGGCGCGGCGGCGCCGTACGCCTTGTTGCTGATCGCGCTCTCGGTGCCCGCCACCTGGCTGCTCTCGCGCGCCGCCAACCGCGACGGCCTGCGCAGCCCCGTCACCGCTCCCGCGCTGTCGGCCGTCGGAGCCAGCCGATGAGCGGC
Organism: uncultured Actinomycetota bacterium; assembly: GCA_963814935.1. GTDB lineage: Bacteria > Actinomycetota > Actinomycetes > Propionibacteriales > Nocardioidaceae > Nocardioides. The sequence goes on from CAWFEZ010000016.1 coordinate 24,107, forward strand.
CCGACGAGCGGCCTGCAGGTGAAAGGGCTGACCAAGGCGTTCGGATCGACCACGGTCCTGGTCTCGCTGGACCTCCAGGTCAACGACGGCATCACCGCGGTGCTCGGTCCGTCGGGCTGCGGCAAGACCACGCTGCTGCGGCTGGTCGCCGGCTTCCTCGACCCCGACGCGGGCACCATCGAGATCGGCGACCGCGTGGTCGCGGGCGAAGGTCGACCGGTGCCCGCCCGTCAGCGCCGCGTCGGCTACGTCCCCCAGGAGGGTGCCCTTTTCCCCCATCTGGACGTGGCGGCCAACGTGGGCTTCGGGCTGCCGCGGGGTGCGCGGGGCGGTGCGAGGGTGCGCGACGTGCTCGATCTGGTCGAGCTCCCGACCGCGGTCACGAACCGCTTCCCGCACGAGCTGTCGGGCGGCCAGCAGCAGCGCGTCGCGCTCGCCAGGGCGTTGGCGCCCGAGCCGGCGCTGGTCCTGCTCGACGAGCCCTTCTCCTCCCTCGACGCGGGTCTGCGCGAGGACACCGGTCGCGCCGTGGCCCGGGCGCTTCGCGCGAGTGGAGCGACGGCCGTGCTGGTCACCCACGACCAGGGGGAGGCGCTGTCGCTGGCCGACCAGGTCGCCGTGATGTCGGCGGGCCGGTTCCTCCAGGTGTCGTCACCGGCCGACATCTACCTTCGTCCGGCCTCGCCCGAGGTGGCCGGGTTCGTCGGCCACGCAACCCTCCTGCCGGGCACTGCCGACGCAGGTGCTGCCACCTCCGACCTCGGCCGCGTCACGCTCGTCCGGCCGATGACCGGGCCGGTCCTGCTCGTGGTCCGCCCCGAGCAGGTGAGCGTGACCGCCGGCCCGGCGGGTGTGACGGGCGACGGCGTGACCGCCGACGTCGTCGAGGTGAGCTACTTCGGCCACGACGCCACCCTGCGGGTGCGCGTCCGCAACAGCGAGTCGGTCGTGATCGCCCGGGTCCCCGCTGGGAGCGTCCCGGCCCCCGGCACCCCCGTCTGCCTGCGGGTCTCCGGCGACGTGCTGGCCTTCCCCCGCTCGGAGGTCCGATGACCGTCCACCCGGTACGCCGCCTGGCGGCTGCCCACCCGCTCCTCGGCGGGCGCCCCGAGGCGACCGCGCTGGTCTCGGCCCAGACATCGACCCAGACCTCGACCCAGACATCGACGACGTACGCCGAGCTGGCCGCGCTCGTCGAGAAGCGCGCGGCGGAGCTCGGCCCGACGCGGCGACTTGTCCTGCTGGAGGCCGGCAACGACCTCGAGACCGTCGTCACCTACCTCGCCGCCCTGGCCGGCCGGCACCCGGTGCTGCTGACCGCACCTGGTGACGTGGAGCGGCACGCGCACCTGCTCGACCACTACCTGCCCGACGTCGTCCAGGCTTCGGGCCGACGGCTCGAGGAGGTGCGGCCGGGCACCGCTCACGACCTCCACCCGGACCTCGCCGTCCTGCTGAGCACCTCGGGCTCCACGGGCTCGCCCAAGCTCGTCAGGCTCTCGCTGGCCAACGTCGTCGCCAACGCGCGCAGCATCGCCACCTACCTCGGCATCCGCGACACCGACCGCGCGATCACCTCGCTCCCGCTGCACTACTGCTACGGGCTCTCGGTGCTCAACAGCCACCTGGTCAGCGGCGCCGGGATCGTGCTCACCGACCTCTCGGTCGCCGACGGCTGCTTCTGGGACCTGGCCTCCGAGGCCGGCGCGACGAGCCTGGCCGGAGTGCCCTACACCTTCGAGCTGCTGGAGGCGTCCGGCTTCGGCGACAGGTGCGTGCCCTCCCTGCGCTACCTCACCCAGGCCGGAGGCCGGATGGACCCGGCCCGCGTCCGGGCCTTCGCGGAGCTCGGCCGTCGCCGTGGCTGGGACCTGTTCGTGATGTACGGCCAGACCGAGGCCACGGCCCGGATGGCGTACCTCCCGCCGGACCTGGCGACCTCTCGTCCCGAGGCTGTCGGCATCCCCGTTCCCGGCGGCTCCTTCCGGCTCGACGCCGGTGAGCTCGTCTACACCGGGCCCAACGTGATGATGGGGTACGCCGAGCGGCCGGCCGACCTCGCCCGCGGCCCCGAGCTCACCGAGCTGCGCACCGGCGACCTCGCGCGCCAGGCCGACGACGGCCTGTGGGAGATCGTGGGCAGGCTCGGGCGCCAGACCAAGCTGTTCGGGCTCAGGCTCGACCTCGACCGTGTCGAACGTCTGCTGCTGGAGTCCGGCCGACCGGCGCGCGTCCTGGTGCACGACGACCGGCTGTGGGTCTTCACCTCACGCCCTCGCAGTGTCGAGCGCACCCGCCGGGCGGTGCTGGAGGCCACCGGGCTGCCCACCTCGGCGGTGCGCGTCGTACACCTCGAGAAGCTGCCCCAGACGACGTCGGGCAAGCCCGACTACGCCGCGCTCGCCCAGCATGCTGGCCGCACGGCCTCCGACGACTCCGCCCGGCCCGGCCCCGCGACGGCCGACGGCATCCGCGACATGTACGCCGTCCTCCTCGGCCGCCCCGACGCCACCACCCGCGACAGCTTCGTCGACCTGGGTGGTGACTCGCTGTCGTACGTCGAGGCATCCACGCGGCTGGGTCAGGCGCTCGGCACGCTGCCGCCAGGATGGCAGCGCCTCGATCCAGTGACGCTGGCGAGCACCCGGCGCAAGCCCCGACGATTCACGGTGCCGACCGATCTGTCGGCGCTCCTGCGTGCCGTGGCAGTACTCCTGATCCTGGTCAGCCACGCCGACATCGCCCAGCTGCAGGGCGGTGCCCACGTGCTGCTGGCCGTGGCGGGCTACAACCTTGCCCGGTTCCAGCTCGCCCTCTCCGGGAGGGCCGCGAGGGTCCGCGGCATCCTGCGCTCCGCGCTCGTCGTGGGGGTGCCGACCGCGGCGTGGATCGCGGTCGTCGCCGTCGCGACCGGCGACTACCGCTGGCAGACGGCGGTCTTCCTCAACGGGCTCACCGGCTCCGACCGATGGAGCGACGACTGGCAGTTCTGGTTCCTCGAAGCGCTCGTCTGGTGCTACGTCGGCCTCGCCGCGCTGGTCGCCGTACCGTGGGTCGACCGGTGGTCGCGCCGTTCGCCGTTCGCAGTCGCGGTGTCCGTACTCGCTGTCTGCCTGGTCGTCCGCTACGCGCTGGTGGGCGTCGAGGCGGGCCCGACGCAGCGCTACCAGGCCGTGGTGCTGCTGTGGTGCGTGGCCCTCGGGTGGGCGGTGGCCACCGCCGACACCCCGGTGCGCCGGCTGGTCGTGGCCGCCGCGGCCGTGGTGTCCGTCGTCGGCTTCTTCGGCGACATCCAGCGTGAGGCCATCGTCCTCGTCGGGGTCCTGCTCCTGCTGCTCGACCGGGCCGTGCCGCTGCCTCGCCTCGTGGCCGGCGCCGTCCAGGTCGTGGCCGCAGCCTCGCTGTGGATCTACCTCACCCAGTGGCAGGTCTACCCCGGCCTCGAGGACGCCGGCCACCCGTACGCCGCCGTGGTGGCCGCCCTGGCCGTCGGGATCGTCGCCCACCTGGCGTGGGGCAGGGGCGGTCGCCTGCTGCGGGTCAGAACAACAGGAACAGGATCAGGATGACGACGAGGATCAGCGCGATGACGGCAATGGTGCGAGTGTTCAACGTGACTCCTCAAGCCGAGCGACATGGACGGACCTGCGGAACGTATCGCTGCCGAGCCCACCCTGCCTCACCCCGTCAGGCGTGCGTCGGTCAGGCCTTGCGAAGCATGAGGCCGAAGCCGTGGACGCTTTCCGGCACCTGGTGCCGGAAAGCGTCCACGGGGTTCGCTCAAGCGGGCAGGGTGACCACGAACCGGCAGCCGGGCGCATGGTTCGACACCGCGACCTGACCGCGGTGAGCCTCGACGATGCCCTTGACGATGGCCAGTCCGAGGCCGGCCCCGCGCCCCACCGGCGACTCCGGCGTGGGCGTGCGGGCCGGGGTGCCCTGCCAGGCCACGTCGAACACGCGCGCCATGTCGTCGCTGGAGAGACCGCCGCACGCGTCGGTGACACTGAGCTCGACGGCGTCGCCGACTTGTCGCCCGGTCACCTCGACGACGCCGTCGGCAGGGGTGTGCCGGATCGCGTTGATGAGCAGGTTGGAGACGACGCGGGACAGCTCGCCCGGGTCGGCGGTCACGAAGAGCCCCTCATCGACCATGCCACCGAGCCGGACGCCCCCGGCGCGGGCGACCGGGTCTGCGCCGGCCAGCGCCTCGCTGACGACGTCGCCGAGGGCGACGGGTTGCAGGTCGAGCGCGAGCACGCCCGCGTGGATGCGGGAGAGCTCGAAGAGGTCGTCGACCATCCGCACCATGCGGTCGACCTCGGCCCGGATCTGCCGGTGGTAGCGGGCAGGGTCGTCGGCGAGGCCGTCCTCGAGCGCCTCGGTCATCGCCCGCAGCGCCGCGAGCGGTGAGCGGAGGTCGTGGGAGACCCACGACACCAGCTCGCGCCGGGACTCCTCCAGCCGCTGCTCACGAGCCCGGGACTCCTGGAGCCGGCGCGCGGTCATGGCCAGCTCGTCGCTGAGCTGTTGCAGCTCGGCGGGTCCGCGCGACCCGGCGTCGAAGCGACCGCTCTCGCCGAACCGGCGGGCGTCCTCGCGCATCGTGCGCGACCACCGGGTGAACGCCGTACCGACAGCCACGGAGACCACGATCGCGACGACCCCCGCCACGACGACGACCCACAGCACGACCGACAGGTCGTGGTCGGAGAGGAACATCGCCCGTGCGGTCCCGACGACCCCGGCCACCACGGCGAGCACTGCGGTGACGGCGACCACGCCGATCTGCCAGCGGAACGACCGGTGGCGTACGGCGTACGCGACGGCGAGCCCGGCCAGTCCGGCGCCGGCCGCCCACATCCCGCCGATGCCGATGATGGCCCACTGGTCGCTGGTCACGTGGCGGGCTCCCACCGGTAGCCGACGCCCCAGACCGTGACCAGCCGCGCGGGCATCGTCGGGTCGCGCTCCACCTTCTCGCGCAGCCGCCGCACGTGCACGGTGACCGTGGAGTGGTCGCCGAACGACCAACCCCACACCTGCTGGAGCAGGTCCTCGCGCGAGAAGGCGACGCCGGGGTGGGCAAGCAGGAAGCGCAGCAGGTCGTACTCACGGGCAGTCAGGCCCAGCACCCGCCCGGCCAGGGTCGCTTCGTGCCGACCCAGGTCCACGACGAGGTCGCCGTCCTCGAGCCTGCCCTGGTCGGTGTCGGGTCGTTCGCCCGCACGGCGCAGCACCGACTCCACTCGGAGTACCAGCTCGCGCGGGCTGAACGGCTTGGTGACGTAGTCGTCGGCACCCTGCTCGAGTCCCACCACACGGTCGGTCTCGGAGCCGAGCGCGGTCAGCATGATCACCGGCACGTCGCTGCTGGCGCGCAGGCGACGGCAGACCTCCAGGCCGTCGATGCCGGGCAGCATCAGGTCCAGCACGACGAGGTCCACGGGGGAGTCGCGCACGATAGTCGCGACGGACTCGCCGTCCTCGGCCTCGACGACCTCGTGCTGCGCCGCCTTCAGGTAGGACACGACGACCTCGCGCACGGTCGGGTCGTCGTCGACGACGAGCACCTTGGCCACGCCGTCAGCGTGCCACCTCGCGGACCCAAGTGCCGGTCGCGGCGGTTACGGATCGATGACGCGCTGGCCGCCGGTTCCTGCGGGATGGCGGTGACCTAGGGCCGGTTCCTGCGGGGTGGCGGTGGGCCAGGGCCGCTTTCCGCAAGGCGAAACGGCCCTGGGTCACCGCCACCCGCCCTCTCGCCAGCCGGCGAAGGCGTCGAGCAAGCGCGTGCGCGCACCCGAGGAGATCGACTCCTCGGGCAGCTGCCCCAACAGGGAGATGGTGGTGCGGAACTGGTCGAGGTAGGTGTCGCAGCCCGGGCACAACCGCATGTGCTCCTCGAACGCGGTCCGGTCCTCCACGGACAGCTGGCCCTCGAGGTAGGCCGTCACCAGCTCGACGAACGTCTTGCAGTTCACGACGTCACCCCCTGACCGGCCAGCGCGGCGCTCTCGTAGTAGCGCTCCAGGTGGGCTCGTACGACGGCGCGGCCACGATGCAGCAGCACCCGCTGGTTGCCCGCAGTGATCGTCAAGAGCTGGCTCACCTCGTCGGCCGTGTGACCGTCGAGGTCGCGCAGCGCGACGACCACGCGCTGACGGGGCGGCAGCTCGTCCAGCGCCCGGGTGACGACCTCGCGCACCTCGTGGGAGAGGAACGACTGCTCGGGCCACTCGTCGGGGAACTGGCGCCAACCGCCCGGATGTGCGTCGCCGGCTCCCTGGAACCGGGTCGGATCGATCGTCGGACCCTCACCGAACTCGTTGTCGGCGTCGGTCAGGCTGGCGAACGGCACGGTCCGGCGTTCGCGGATCCCGCGTGTCTTGGCCTGGTTGAGCAGGATCCGGTAGACCCAGGTGCGCAACGACGACTCGCCCCGGAACTTCGCCAGCCCTGTCAGCACCGCCAGCCAGGTCTCCTGCACGACCTCCTCGGCGACGCTGTCGGTCGGCACGTGGAGTCGAGCCATCCGCAGCATCGACCCCGACCATCCGTCGATCAGAGCCGCGAAGGCCTGCTCGTCGCCTGCCCTCAGCGCGGTGACCAGGTCGCGGTCGTCGCCCGCGTGTCCGTCGGACATGGCGGGAACGTACCGCGACCCGGGCACCGAGGCGGTGAGCACCGTCATGACCGGTACTCGGGGTTCTCCCAGTCGAAGCGGGTGCCGGCGTTCCACTCCGACCGCTGGTTGCCGTAGCCCGGCACGCCGCCGGCGTCCTTCAGCATCTTTGCCAGGTGCATCAGGTTCCAGGTCATGAAGGTGGTGTTGCGGTTGGTGAAGTCGTTCTCGGGGCCACCGCTGCCGGGGTCCAGGTACGACGGCCCCGGGCCGGCCTCGCCGATCCAACCGGAGTCCGCGTTGGGCGGGATCGTGTAGCCGACGTGCTGGAGGCTGTAGAGGACGTTCTGGGCGCAGTGCTTGATGCCGTCCTCGTTGCCGGTGATGATGCAGCCCGCGACCCGGCCGTAGAACAGGTACTGGCCCTTGTCGTTGAGCTCGCTCGACAGCGAGTAGATCCGCTCGATGAGCTTCTTGGTCTGCGAGGAGTTGTCGCCGAGCCAGATGGGCCCGGCCACGACCAGGATGTCGCTGCTCAGGATCCCGGGGTACATCGCCGGCCACTCGTCGCTCTCCCAGCCGTGTTCGCGCATGTCGGGCCAGACCCCCGTGGCGATGTCGTGGTCGACGAACCGGATCTCGTCGACGTCCACGCCGTGCTTGCGCATGATCTCCGCACTCGCGTCGATGAGCCCCTGGGTGTTGCTGATCTCGGGGCTGCGCTTCAGCGTGCAGTTGACGAAGGTTGCCTTCAGGCCGGTGAAGTCGTGGTCCATGGCCCTCTGTCTCGGCAGCAGACCCAGCGTTACGCGTGATCCGCGGAATCGCTGGTTGAGGACGGCCGTCAGGCCACGAAACCCGGTGAGCTGTCGGTTGGCCTGTGGTCGTGTCGGCGGCGTTCGGCGTGCCGCAGGTCGCCGACTGACCTCCCGGAGTCCGTCATCGATCCGTCACCATCTGCGGCGCTGCCGGCCGCCCGCGAGCGCCACACTCCAGAAGTGAGCTCGTGGGTGGCCGGCCTGGTGGCGGCGTTGCTGCTGCTGTCTGCCTGCGCTGCGCCTGAGCCAGCGACAACGACCGAATCCACGACCGGGCCCGCCGCGTCGGAGAACTCGCCCGAGGCGACGACACCTGCTCCGACCAAGCAGCACCCGAGCCCGACGGCGTCCTCGGACCTTTCGGGCATCCGGGTGATCGCTGACGACAGCGAGTTCGGGACGATGCTCTACGGCGCCGACGGGCAGGCCATCTACCTCTTCGACCTGGAGGAGGGCGCGCGGCCACGCTGCTACGGCGAGTGCGAGTCGGCGTGGCCGCCGGTGCTGACGACCGGCGAACCGGTGGCCGGCCGTGGCGTGCGGTCCGGACTCCTCGGCACCGTCGAGCGGCAGGACGGCAGCACCCAGGCGACGTACGGCGGCCACCCGCTGTACTTCTACGCCCACGAGGACCCGTGGGAGGTGCTCTGCCACGACTTCGAGGACTTCGGCGGGACCTGGTACGTCGTGCAGCCGGACGGCGAGGCAGCCCCGTGAGGAACGGCGTTCAGCCCTTGACGTAGGAGAGCTTCTCGCTGACCAACCCGTCGCGGAAGCGGATCACGTCGACACCGCGGACGTGACCTTCCTCGGGCTCTCCCCACGCGTAGCGCCACAGGACGACGGCCCGGTCGCGGGTCACGAACGACTCCTCCTCGGTGAAGGACATCCCGGGTGTACCCATGACCTCCGTCCACGCGGCTCGCACGGCGTCGCGGCCCTCGTGCCGACCGCCGTCGGGTGCCGGCGACGTGGCGTCGAAGACGACGTCGTCCGTGACGAGTGCCATGGCTGCGTCGACGTCGCCCGTGCCGAAGGCGGCGTTGAACCGCTGCAGCAGCTGGTGCTGCGGTCCCCACGCGGCGTCTCGGCCGAAGCGGGCGAGGAGGTCGTGCTGGGCGTCGCCCGCGAGCTGCCGGCGTGCTGAGATGGCGCCAGCGTCGCGGTAGCCGCCTTCACGGTCGGAGAACCATACGGCGACCGCCTGCACGAGGTGGGGGTCCATGCGGGTGTCACCGGTCGTGGCGGCGGCGAGGTCCCAGCCGTGCACCAGGTGGTCCGCGGCCAGCTGCATGACGTACTCGTCCTTCGGCGTCTCGCCGAAGGACAGGTGCACGGTGCCTCCGGCGGGCAGCTGGGCGGCCACAGACTCGACCGCCGCCCTGGCGGCGGCCGACGACGACCCGATCGGGTCGTCGCCCAGCAGGTCGCCCTCGAACTTGTCGCCGACCTCCTCGATGGTCGCGCCCTCCATGAGCGGGACCGTCCAGACGTCCTCGTACGCCACGTGGTTGACGAGGTCACGCACGGACCAGGCCGTGCACGGAGTCGGTTGGTCCCACTGGTGCTCCTGGACGGCGTCGACGCGGTCGGTGAAGAACTGGACCGTCTGTTGGTAGAGCGTGTTCACATCCACTTCTCGGTTCCTCTCAGATGAGGCCGGTCCCCAGAGCCAGCTCGGCCTGATGCAGCCACCAGGGCAGTGCTGCACGTTCCCGCTCGCGCACGGCGGGGTCGGGGTGCTCGACGATGTCGAGCGCCTTGTTCCACCCGAGCCAGACGATGCCCGCCAGCAGACCCAGCCGCAACGCCCCGTCGTCGTACGCCGCCCCCGCGCTCTCGCGGTAGAGGGCGACGAGGTCGTCGGGGCCGGCGGCGCCGAACAGGTGCGCGCAGCCCGCAAGCAGTCGCCCGATGTCGAGCTCAGCGGGTCCTGCCGTGGCCACGCCCCAGTCGATGAGCGTGAGGCACCCGGGCCGGTCGGCCTCGAAGGCCATGTTCACGGTGGCGAGATCGCCGTGCAGGAGCGTGCTCGGCAGTGCCCGGCAGGCCTCGGTGAGGGGTGCGGTGTCCTGAGCCAGGGCGAGCACGCGATCGCCGACCTCGCCGGGCGCCACCTCGGGCCAGTATTCCCAGCCCCGCAACGCGTAGTCGATGAGCGTGTTCCCGGCGAAGGGACGGATCCGGCGCGGCTCGAACAGCCCGACGACGGGCTCGAGCGGCGTCAGCCCGTCGGGGGCGCGGCCGCGGAAGGCCTCGTGCAGGTCGGCGACGGCGCGGAACATCGTCGCGGCCTGCTCCCTGGTCACCACGGACTTCCACGTGAGCACGGCATCGCCGAGGTCCCGCATGACGAGCACGCCCCCGCGGTCGTCGTACCAGCCGTCCAGTGCGGCGTGCAGGACGGTCAGCGGCAGGCCGTCGAGGACGCCTCGTTGCCACAGCTCCACCTCGCGGCCGCGGTTGTCCCCGGTCATCTGCATCACCAGGTCGAACGCCGGGTCGAAGCGCTTCACGACCACGCGAGAACCGTCGGCGAGGCGGACGCGCTCCAGTGTCGCGCCCGACCGGCCGTCGTCGTTGACGGGTGTGCGGTCGAGAGCCGCCTCGAGTACCGCGCGGTCCATGCGCCCATGGTGCTCGTCCTGAGGACCCGGCGCAGCCCCCACTTCTTACGGAGAGGAAACCGATCTCTGGCAGGGTGGCGGCGTGCCCGACGATCCCGCATCCGGCGACCACTCATGAGGGTGCTGCTCACCGGTGCGGCCGGGTTCATCGGGAGTGCGATCCGGCGCGAGCTCGACGCCGCTGGCCACGAGGTCCTGCTCGTGGACGCGCTCCTGCCGCAGGCCCACCGCGTGCGTCCGGCGGTCGACGGTCTGCACGTGCTCGACGTCCGCGACGCCGCCGACTGGGCCGAACTGCTCGACGGCGTCGACGTCGTGTGCCACCAGGCCGCCCTCGTCGGGGCGGGGACGACGGTGGCCGACCTTCCCGAGTACGCCGCCCACAACGACCTCGGTACCGCCGCTCTGCTCGCCGCGATGTCTGCGCGTGGTGCACGCCGGCTGGTGCTCGCCTCGTCGATGGTCGTCTACGGCGAGGGCCGCTACGTGTGCCCCGCACACGGCGCCGTCGTTCCGCCGCCGCGTTCCGTCGCCGCCTTGGAGGCTGGCGTGTTCGACAACCACTGCCCGACGTGCGGACTCGCACTCGGGTGGGAGCTGGTCGACGAGTCCGCCCGGCTCGAGCCGCGCAGCTCGTACGCCGCCGGCAAGGTCGCCCAGGAGCACTACACGTCCGCGTGGGCGCGACAAGGCGCGGCGGCGGCGATCGCGCTGAGGTACCACAACGTCTATGGACCCGGCATGCCTCGGGACACGCCGTACTCCGGTGTGGCCGCGATCTTTCGCTCGTCTCTCGAGAGTGGGCAAGCACCCCGGGTCTTCGAGGACGGTGCCCAGATGCGCGACTTCGTCCACGTCGACGACGTCGCGCGCGCCAACCTTGCCGCTGTCGAGGCGGTGCCTTCGCGGGAGACGGGCTCGATGTCGGCGTACAACGTCTGCTCCGGCTCACCCGTCTCGATCCTCGACGTCGGCCGGATCCTCGGCCGCGACTCGGGGCGTGAGCCCGAGGTGACGGGACAGTTCCGCCTCGGCGACGTCCGCCATGTCGTCGCCTCCCCGGCCCTGGCCACCGCCGAGCTCGACTTCACCGCTGCCATCGCGCCCGAAGTAGGCCTGGCCGAGTTCGCCACCGCCCCCTTGCGCGACTGAGCAACCCTCGCTGGTCGAGGAGGTCGCGCAGCGACCGTCACGAGGCCCGGTGAGTCGGCTGGTTGTTCGCTTGCGGGGTCTCGTGACGGGCCTGGCGGCCCTCCTCGACCAGCGGCGTCGGTCACCAGCCAGGGAAGAGCAGGTGCTGCACCAGGAGCGCGACGAGGGCCTGGAGGCCGAGACCGCCAGCGGCGCCACCGCTCCGGGAAGCAGGGCGCAGCCGACGAGCAGCCATGGCACGAACGGCAGCCAGATGCGCTCCACCTCGGCCCGGCTCATCTGCGAGAGATCCGCGGCGACGACCATGGCCACCCCTCCGGCGACAAGCCACCACACGGTGCGCGTGGCGGGGTCGGGGCGACGGGCAAGCGTGTGGGCGACGCCGGCGAAGGCGAGCGGGCCGGCGCTGAACGCCAGAGCGGCGAGGTTGCCCCACATCCAGTACTCCGGGGGGCGGTTCGAGGCCACGCCGTCCCAGTACCGCTCGCGGAGCACGGGCAGCGCCTCCCACCAGGCGTACCCGAACGGCACGTAGGCGAGCACGACCGCGAGCGCAGCCAGGGCGGCGGGGACCAGCGGCCGCCACGAGCGGGCGACCACCAGGACTGCCACGGCCAGGAGTCCGAGCAGCGGCAGGCCGTAGCTGTTCATCACGCACCAGCCCAGCAGCAGCCCGGCAAGGAGGGACCACGCGATGCTGCGCCAGAAGGATGAAGCCGCGGCGGCCAGCGCCAGAGCGCACATCCCCCAGGCTGCCCAGGCAGCGAACGCCGCGTCCGCCGACACGCACTGCCAGACAGCGGCCGGCCCGATAGCCAGGAACGGCGCGGCCAGTCGCGCATGCGGTTCGGCGCCGAGCACCCGCATGGTCTGCAGCACGGCGAGCGCCGTCGACGCCGCGAGGAGCGTGACGACCAGCCCGGCCGCCAGACCGCTGCCCAGGCCGAGCCGGACCAGCAGCACGAAGAAGGTCAGCGCGCCCGGAGGGTGGCCGGCGATGTGCACCGGCCAGTTGCTCGGGAGCGCGTCGACCGGGATCCGGCTGATGTAGACGTCGATCGTGTGGGGCAGGTCGTCGGTTGCCCTCGCGGTGCGCAGGTACTCGTACGGGTGGTCCAGGACATCGCCGACGCCGCCGACGCCGTCGACCAGGGCCAGCGCGAGCATCCAGGCCAGCCCGCCTGCATACGACACGAGCAGCAGCCGACCCCACGACAACCGGACCGCCAGGTCGACGGCGTAGCGCCACGACAGCACGCCGAGCACGACGGCGGGAAGGGTGCCCCAGCCGACGCGCGGGTCCCACTCGGCGTGCAGGGGCGGGAACCAGCGCACGTGCACGTCCCAGTCCAGCAGCGCCGGGACTGCCATGCCGAGCGTCGCGAGCGCGATGGCCAGGCCCAGCCCGGCCCACGCGGCGCGAGTGGACCGGGGCACGCCACGAGCGTAGGTGTCACGACTTCGTAAGCCGTGACGGTGCAGCCGCACACCGGTGCGTCCCTAACGTGGCAGGCATGGCTGCAGGGGGCGTCGTGTGTGACCTGGTGCTCCCCTGCCGCGACGAAGGCCCGGCGCTGAAGGTGCTCCTGCCCCGCGTGTCGCAGGACTACCGCGTGATCGTCGTCGACAACGGCTCCCACGACGACACCGCCGACGTGGCCCGCAGCCACGGCGCGACGGTGGTGAGCGAGAGCCGGGCGGGGTACGGCGCGGCGGTCCACGCAGGGCTGGAGGCGGCCACCGCGGAGTACGTCGCCTTCATGGACGGCGACGGGTCCTTCGACCCCGACGAGCTCGGGCCGCTGCTCGACGACGTCCGCGAGGGGCGCGCCGACCTGGCGGTCGGTCGCCGGTGCCCGGCCAGGTCGGGGGTCTGGCCGTGGCACGCCCGCGCGGGCAACGCACTCGTCGTCGCCTGGCTTCGGCACCGGATCGGCATGCCCGCTCACGACATCGCCCCGGTGCGCGTCAGTCGTCGCCGTGCCCTGCTCGACCTGGGCATCCGGGACCGCGCGTTCGGCTACCCGGTCGAGCTGCTGCAGCGAGCAGTGGCCGCGGAGTGGCGGTTCGCCGAGCACGACGTCACCTACCACCCGCGTGCCGAGGGCACGCGGTCCAAGGTCTCCGGCTCGGTGACCGGCACGTTGCGGACCGCCCGCGACTTCGCACGAGTCCTGCGATGAGTGCTTCGAGGAGTGCCCGGCTTCTGGTCGTCGCCAAGTCGCCCGTGCCCGGCCTCGCCAAGACGCGCCTCGGTGCCGAGGTCGGCATGGAAGTCGCGGCCGAGCTCGCCGCCGCCGCGTTGCTCGACACGCTGGGCACCTGTGTGGCGACGGTCGGCGTGGACCGCTGCCGACTCGCACTCGAGGGCGATCTGGCGAAGGCGACGTACGCCGACCGGTTGGCCGTCGCGCTCGACGGCTGGGCTGTCTTCCCCCAGCGCGGCGACGGACTGGGCCAGCGGCTCGCCTGCTCCCACCTCGACCTGGCCGGGGAGGAGCAGGGGCCGGTCGTGCAGATCTGCATGGACACCCCACAGGTCACCGAGGCCGACCTGACCGACGTGATCGCGGGCCTCGACGACCACGACGCCGTGCTGGCCGACGCCGAGGACGGTGGCTGGTGGGCACTGGCGCTGGCCGACCCGCGGCAGGGCGAGCACCTGGTCGGCGTACCGATGTCCACGCCGACCACGGGGGCCGCCACGCGGTCGGCGTTCGAGAACGCCGGCCTCACGGTCGGCCGAGGGCGCGTGCTGCGCGACGTCGACGTCGCCGCGGACGCCGACTCCGTGGCCGAGGCGTGCGCCGAGGACTCGGTCTTCGCCGCCCTCTGGAGGCGGGTCCGTGACTGACGTGGAGGCCTCCGTCGAGGCGGTGTTCGGGCACGTCTTCCGCGGCCACCCCTGCGTGGTCGCGGGGCCGGGCATCACTCGCCTCGACGTGCCGGCCGACGCGTGGACCGGCTCCCTCGATGGCGACAAGGCCGTGCTCGACCTCTGCACGGGTCCGACCCTGGACGTGGGCTGCGGTCCCGGCCGGATGACCCAGCTGCTCGCCGAGCGTGGCGAGATCGTGCTGGGCATCGACGTGGTGCCCGAGGCCGTGTGGCAGACCCGGGACCGCGGCGTGGCGGCGATCCTGCGCGACGTCTTCGATCGGGTGCCGGCGGAGGGCCGTTGGGAGACGGTGCTGCTCGCCGACGGCAACGTCGGCATCGGCGGCGATCCCGTGCGCCTGCTGCGCCGCATCGCCCAGCTGCTCGCGCCGGGTGGCCGGGTCGTCACCGATGTGGGGCCTCCTGGCACCGGCCTGCACTCGGGCACGATACGGCTGAGCGCCGGTGGTCTCACCTCGCAGCCGTTCCCGTGGTCGGTGGTCGGCGCCGACGCGATCGAAGCGCTCGCGACCGGCGCGGGCTTCGCTGCGGAGACCATGGACGTGGGCGATCGCTGGGTCGGCGTGCTGCACGAGAGCGCCGCATGACCACGCTGAAGGCGCCCCGCGTGCCCGAGCAGCGCGACTTTCCCTCGCGGCTGCACCACCCCGCCGTCGCCGCGCGGATCGGGGCCTGGCTCGGCATCTGCTTGTTCCTCACGTTCGCCACTGGGTTGATCAGCCACCTCGCCCAGCAGCCCGACAACTGGCTCCCGAGCCGCCCGGTCTGGGGGTACCGCATCACCCAGGGCCTCCACGTCGCCGCCGGCACGGCGTGCGTGCCGCTGCTGCTCGTCAAGCTCTGGACGGTCTACCCGCGCTTCTGGATCCGGCCGCCGCGGCTTCGGCGCGACCTCCTGCTGCACGCGGCGGAACGCGCTTCGGTCGGCGTCCTCGTCGCGGCTGTGGTCTTCCAGCTCGCGACCGGGCTGGCGAACGTGACCACCTGGTACCCGTGGTCATTCTCCTTCCGCGCCACCCACTTCGCCGTCGGCTGGGTGACGGTGGGCGCGCTCGTCGTGCACATCGCGGTCAAGCTGCCCGTCGTCCGCGCGGCTCTGGCCGGCCCAGTCGGCGAGAGCGAACCTCCTGGCGGCGGACTCTCACGACGCGGGCTCGTCCGGACGGCGGGTGTCGCCTCGGTCGCTGCCGTGCTGCTCACCGCAGGCGGCACCGTCCCATGGCTGCGTCGGGTGTCCGTCTTCAGCGCGAGGTCGGGCGACGGGCCCCAGGGAGTGCCCGTCAACAAGAGCGCCCGCGCGGCCGGCGTCACGGCCTCGGCGACCGACCCGGCGTACCGCCTCGAGATCGGGTACGCCGACCGGTCGGCGTCGCTGACCCGCGCCGAGCTGCTCGCGATGACGCAACGGACGGCAGGGCTGCCGATCGCCTGCGTCGAGGGGTGGAGCGCGGACGGCGAGTGGACCGGCGTCCGGATGCGCGACCTGCTCGACCTCGTCGGTGCCCCGCGCGGGTCGGCCGTCACGGTCTCCTCGCTCCAGGAGCACGGTCCGTTCCGCGTCACGCACCTGCCGGCCCAGTTCGCGGACGACGACCTCACGCTGCTCGCGCTCGGTCTCGACGGCGAGGCGCTCTCGATCGACCACGGCTACCCGGCCCGGCTGATCGCCCCCAACCGTCCGGGTGTGCTGCAGACGAAGTGGGTCAGCCGACTGGAGGTCGAGTCGTGAGGTCCCGACTCCTCATCGGGCTCCTCGGCGTCGCCGCGACGGCGTACGGCGCTTGGCTGCTGCTCACCGAAGCCATCGACGGCTGGGGAGACCTGGTCGACGTCGCGACCTGGCTGGCCGCCGGAGTGGTGCTGCACGACTTCGTCCTCGTCCCGCTGACGCTGGCCGCGGGCTGGGGCGTGACCTCGCTGCTGCCACCCGGTCGTCGTGCCCCGGTGGCGGCCGGCCTGGTCGTTCTCGCGGCGCTGACGCTGGTCGCCGTGCCGGTGCTCGGAGGTTGGGGCGCCAACGCCGACAACCCGACGATCCTGGATCGTGACTACGCCGCGGGGTGGCAGGTGCTGGCTGCTGTGATCCTCGCGGTCGTCCTGACGTCGATGCTGCTGACACGGCTCACCCATCGGGGCGAGACAAAGGATCGGCGACGAACGTAGGATCGGACTTCCAGTGGTCTCATCCTCCAAACTGAAGCGACTGGGACTCTCGGGAACTTGTCAGCCCCCGCCGAACCTGTCGTTCGGTGGGGGCTGACCTCGCCGTCGACGCAGCAATGGAGGCGTGCTTGGCAGCCCAAGATGTCATGAACCCGGCGCTCCGCGTGGCGACCTTCAACGTCTACAGCCCACAGAACCCGGACTGGGAGCGCCGCGTCCGGTTGATCCGTGACGCGCTGCGCGACCTGGACGCCGATGTGCTGGCGCTGCAGGAGGTGCCCGTCGACCGGACGGACCTGCTTGAAGACCTGGTAGGCCCAGGGTTTCACTTCGGCCACTTCTCCAGGCACTCCGATGATGGCGTGGGCGGCACGCTGGTCACGCGTTGGCCGCAGCGCTTCGTCGTCGAGCTGGACCTCCGCATCAGCGGCCGAAGCCGCGACACGCTGCCGTGGTGCGCGACGTACGTCGTGGAGGTGGACACCCCGGTCGGCACGGTGGTCGTCGCGCACCACAAGCCGAGCTGGCCGTTGCCCTTCGAGCTCGAGCGAGAGCAGCAAGCGGTGCTGGCCGCGCGTGCCCTGGAAGAGCACATCGGTGATCGCGACGTGCATGCCGTCGTGCTGGGTGACTTCGACGCCACGCCGGACGCCGCGAGCATGCAGTTCTGGCGTGGCCGGCGTTCGCTCGACGACTTCAGCGTCTGCTACCAGAGCGCTTGGGAGCTCGCGCATCCCGACGAGCCGGGGCGCACCTTCGACCGGGAGAACCCGCTCGTGCGCGAGGGCGAGGTCGCCACGGCCGTCTCGCGCACCATCGACCACGTGCTCGTACGCAGCGATCTGCACGGCCCGACGCTGCACGTGGCTGACTGCCGACGGCTGCTGGAGCATCCGGTCGAGGGGGTCTGGGCCAGCGACCACTACGGCGTCGTCGCCGACCTCGTCCCCAAGCCGGTCAGGTCGCCATGAAGTCGGCGAGGACGCTGCTGAGCTGCCGGGGGTTCTGCTCGGCCATGTGATGGCCGCTGTCGATGCGCGCAGCGGACACGGGCCCGTCGACCCACGGCGCCCAGATGGCAGCGGGGTCGCCGTGGAGCTGCTCGAGGTCGTCGTGGACGGACCAGGCGATCAAGGTGGGACAGCCGATCGTGCGCCCGGCGGCGCGATCACGGCGGTCGTTCTCGACGTCCACCGTCAGTCCGGCCCGGTAGTCCTCCAGCATCGCTCGCACGGTTTCCGGACGATGTACCGCAGCCGCCAGGTCGGCGTGGTTGAGCGCACCCATCGACTCCTCCAGCTCCCGTCCGAGGCCGTACCACGCGTCAGGGTCTGCGTTGATGACCCTCTCTGCGTGGGGGGATCCCGCGAAGAAGAACCAGTGCCACCAGGCCGAGGCGAAGTCCGCATCGACCCGCTCCACCGACTCCAGGAGCGGGATGCCGTCCAGAACGGCGAGCTGCCGGACCCGCTCTGGATGGTCCAGCGCCGTGCGGTAGGCCACCCCTTGCCCTCGGTCATGACCGACGACGACGAACTCGTCGTGCCCGAGCTCTGCGGTGAGCGCCACCACGTCCGCGGCCATGGCGCGGTCGCCGTAGGTCTCGTGCTCGTCATCGGGCTCGGGTTTCGAGGAGCGACCGTAGCCGCGGAGGTCAGGGCAGATGACCGTGTACCCCGCCTCCACGAGGTACGGCGCGACGCGGTGCCACGTGGTGTGCGTGCGAGGGTGCCCGTGCAGCAGCACGACCGCGGGGCCCGTACCGCCAGAGCGGCCGTGGAGGGTGACGCCGGTCGACAGTGCCAGGTCCCACTCGTCGAGCTCGTCGAACATCCGCCCGCGTGCCTGTCGCGCCTGGCCCGCGGTTCAGCTGTCCGAGCCGGCTTGGGCGTGGTCAGCACCGGGTTCGGGGTCCGGGTGGCTGGCGGGCTCCTCCCCGCCGCCTTGTCCGGACTCGCCCATGTCGCCCATGTCGCCCATGTCGCCCACGTCGTCGGACTCGACGAGATCGGGCTGCCGGCCATCTGGGGTCGGCGGCTCGGCGTCCTGGTCGTGTCCGTAGGAGGTGGTCATGTGATCTGGTACCCACGGCTCGGGCGTTCAACGAGCTCTCGCGGGTACCGGGGCGGATGGGCAGCCACCAAGAGGAACCCCCGGTCGGCCTCGACGCCGTACCGGCGGAGGAAGACATCAACCAGGCCGACGCTCCGGAGGACCTGGAGCAGGAGCCCGACGAGAAGCCGAACTACACCGACCGCCATCCGGAGCACTTCCGGAACCCTCCGGGCCATGTGGCTGAGATCCGCGACGGGGAGGTCCCCGACGATGACCCGGCGAGCTGAGGGGTCAGCCTTCGACGCCGGTGGATGACTGGTCGTACTTCTCGGTGAGGAAGCCGTTCTGGATCGCCCAGACGATGGCCTGACCGCGGTTGGTCACGTGGATCTTGCGGTAGGTGGAGCGGATGTAGGTCTTCACCGAGTTGATGCTGAGGAACAGGGTGTCGGCGATCTCCTGGTTGCTGTGCCCCAGCACGACCAGCTGGAGGACGTTTGACTCGCGAGGGCTGATGCCGGCTGCCGCGCCCAGGAAGTCGTCGGCTGCCCACTCCTGCGCCACGTTGCCGACGTCCTCGAGGTTGCCCGAGACGGCGTCCTTGATCACCGCGACGAGCTCGTCGGGGGAGATGTCGAGGGTGATGGCCCACTCGACGCCCTTGTCCCTGGCGCGAATGCCGAGGTCCGGCTTGAGGGTCCGGTCGATGGCGATGACCGTCGAGACGGTGTGCCGAAGCAGGTGGTCGAGGTCGGCGCCGTTGCCGTTGTTGAGGTTGATGACGTCATAGAGGACGACGTCCGGCTGCCCGCCCGCGGGTCCGTCGAAGGTGATCTCGAGCGGTCCGACGGCTGTCGCCAAGATGGCGCGGAGCCCGGCCGCGACGACCTGCTGCGTCGTCCGGATGTCGACCCACACCGACTTCGAGCCCTCCCCCACGACCCGGATCATCCCGGACCGGGGAGCGGACCGCTACCTCGGTGACCGAGTCCGACCGCCTCAGGGGTCGACGTGGCTTTGGCGTTCCGTGGTGCTCTGGGTGCCGTCCGCGTGGGTCGTGGTGGCCACCGTGGAAGCACCCCGTGACCGGTTGAGTGTGATCGCCGTGACCACGATCGCCAGCACGCCGACACCGGCGAGGATGTAGCCGACCATGGTGAGGTCGACGCCGCTGACCGCGTCTTGGACGGCGAAGGCGAGGATCAAGCCGACGGCGAGCAGGAAGACGCCGAGTCCGTATCCCATGGGATTTGGTCCCTTCAGGAGGCCGCCTGATAGGCGGCGTCATGAACACGCTAGGGACAGGCCGACGTGCGCGCCTCACCCCAAAGACCATGGGGGTGTGGCGGTCTAGTCCTTCTGGGCCGGGTCGGCGTGGCTGATGCGCTCGGCGGTGCGGGCGACCCAGTCGGGCGGCATGTCGACCCCGATCTCGCGCAAGCCCGCCTGCAGCTCCTCCAGGACGGTCTCCGGCGGTGCGCCCGCCTGCCACGAGAGCACGCGATCCACCACCGCCTGCACCGCTTCGTCGGCCTGGTCGTCGTCGCGGAGGTCGCTGTTGTCGGTCATGCGGCCCGTGTACCCACGGAGGCCGCGGGCAACCGCTAGTCCTCGAGGAGAACTGCCGCGTCCACGGCCATCGTCGCCGTCGGCTCCTGGGACGAGGGCTCGGGTCCGAGCACCTCGTCGTCCAGCGTGGACTCGCCGTACACCGCCTGGGCGAGACCGAGCGCCAGGCCCATGATCTCGTGGTCGGCGAGCCCGAGACGGATCGCGACGGCTCGGGCGTTCTCGGGGCGGTCCCTGGGGTCCTTCTCCAGCAGGTGCTCGATCACGCCGGCCAGATCCTCCGGTACGTCGTCGGGCAGTGGCGGCGGCGCCTCGTGGATGTGGCTCATCGCGGTGGCGATCGGCGTCGGCTTGTCGAACGGCTTGGCACCGCAGAGCATCTCGTGTCCGACGACCCCTAGCGCGTAGAGGTCGGAGGCGCCCGTGGCTGGCCGGCCGAGCGCCTGCTCCGGGCTGATGTAGGACGGCGTGCCGAGCAGGTCCCCGGCCCGGGTATGGCCCGAGGCGTCGGCCGCGCGAGCGATGCCGAAGTCGGTCAGCTTCACCAACCCGTCCTCGCGGACCAGGATGTTGGCCGGCTTGACGTCTCGGTGCACCACCTTGGCCTCGTGGGCGACCCCGAGCGCCAGCGCGCACTGGCCGATGACCGAGCGGACCTGGTCGGCGGGGAGCGACCGGTGGTCGCGGATCAGCAGCGAGAGGGGCTTCCCGTCGACGAGCTCCATGACGAGGTAGGCGAAGCCCTGATCTTCGCCGTAGTCGAAGAGGGTGGCGATGTTGGTGTGGATCAGCGCCGCCGAGTGCAGCGCCTCGTCACGGAACCGAAGGGCGAACAGCTCCTCGTGATCGGGGTCGGGGCGCATCACCTTCACGGCGACACGGCGCTGGAGGACCTCGTCCTCCGCCGACCACACGTCGGCCATGCCGCCTGATGCGACTCGTGCCTCGAGCCGGTAGCGCTCGCCGAGCAGGAGTCCTGGCTCGAGCCGGCTCACGTCGTGGGCCTCACAGGTCCATCCCTTCACGCATCTCGTGGAGGACGACCGTCTGCCCCGTGACTGGCGGAACTCCTGAGGGGGACGTTACTCCGCAGGCCCCTCCTCTCCGCCTCACCCGGAGGAAGGGAGGAGTCCCCAGAGACATGATTTTGCCCAGTGGTCTAGCGGCCCGACACCGTCGGACCTAGCCGAGGAGCAGGTCGCTCCAGCCCGGCTCGTACGCCGGGTGGTCGCCGTACCCGAAGAGCAGCATCCGCAGCTCCGGCCGCGGCGGCAGCTCGCCGGCCGACAAGGTGCCCAGCAGGTCGTCGACGACCGCCAGCTGGGCCGCGAGGCCGGGTCGGTGCGGACCACCGGGCCTGGCTTCACGCGACCACAACCGCGCGAGCTCCTCGTTCGCGCGGTCGGCCAGGAACGCGATCGCCTGGTCGCGCGCCGCGGTGTGCGCTGGCAAGGAGGCATCGCGGTGACCGCCTCGACCGCCCGTGGGTGCTGCCCATCGCGCTCTCCCCTCGAGAGCTCGTCGTGGACCAGGACGGATGCCCTGGTGCCGAGGCAGGTCTTCGGACTTGTGGGCGCTCGCTCCCGGACCTCGTCCGAGGAGCACTTCCTACCGGGCGCCGCTTCCCAGACCGTTGGTCCAGTGCCGATGGCGCCTGTCGTTCCCACTCACCGCTGCGGGGCAGTCCCGGACTCTCACCGGGTTCCCTCTTGCGACGACCGGCCTGACGACCGGTCGAACCTCAGCGCTCGCAGGCTATCGGTCCCCCAGAGGTCGAGAGCCCTGGGGTCTCGTCGCGTCGGCCCTCCGCGCTGTCGAGCCAGGCGACCTCGAAGTTCGACACCAGCATGGTCGCGATCCTCCCGCGCAGCCGTGGGGCTTGGCTACCGGTGCGACCGGGGTCAAGCGCCCGCGGCGTGCGCCCTCCCTGCTGTTCACTGGTGTCGTGGCTGCGCGTGAGCAGCGCTTCGGGATGGCGCAGCTGGAGGATGGCGGGAGGGTGGCCTATGCGCTGACCGGCACCGGCCCACTTCTGCTGGTGGCGCCAGGCTGGCTCAGCCATCTCGAGCTGGGCTGGTCGATCCCGGCCGAGCGCATGTTCCACGAGGCGCTGTCGTCGGGGCGCACCCTGGTGCGCTACGACCGCCCGGGGTGCGGCCTCTCGGATCCCTACGAGGGACCTCGGACGATGGCGCTCGAGCTGGCCACGATCAGTGCCGTGACCGAGGCGCTCGGAGCCACCCGCTTCGACCTGCTGGGCTGGTCGCTGGGCGCCGCGGTGGCCGCGCAGTGGGCCGCGGACAACCCGGAGACCGTCTCGCGGCTGGTGCTGTACGGCGGCTGGGCCACCGGCGACGCGATCGGCGACGAGGACAGCAGGCGGCACCTGCTCGGGCTGCTGGCGACTCACTGGGGGCTGGGATCCGACCTGCTCACCGACCTCTTCGCTCCCGAGACGGACGCCGGGACCCGCCGTGCCCTGGCTCAGTACCAGCGCGCGGCCTCCTCGGCCGAGACGGCGGTCGCGCTGCTCGGCCTCGCCTACGACCTCGACGTGCTCCAGCCCTCGCCCGGGTCACCGCGCCGACGCTGGTGCTGCACCGGCGCGGAGACCGGGCGGCTCCGGCCGCGCAGAGCAGGACGCTCGCCGAGGCGATCCCGGACGCCGAGCTCGTGGAGCTCGAGGGCCGGTCGCACCTGCCGGCCATGGGCGATGCGGGGGCTGTGGTCGACCAGGTGCGGCGCTTCCTGGGGCTCCCCCGGCTGCGCCGGGCGGTGCCGACCAGCCTCACCCCTCGCCAGACCGAGGTGGCGGCCCTGGTGGCCGAGGGCCTCACGAACCGCGAGCTGGCGGAGCGCCTCGGCATCACCGAACGGTCGGCCGAGTCGCACCTGGAGCGGATCCGGCTACGCCTCGGGTTCAGGTCGCGGTCCCAGGTCGCTGCCTGGTACGTCGCGCGCGAGCCGCAGGAGGCCACCCAAGTGAGGTAGTTCCACGGCTGCGCCGGAGTGTCCGGTCGCCCGAGCATGGCAGCGTGTCCCGCCATCCTGTGTCCCTGTTCCTGTCAGCCGTCGCCTACCTGGGGTTCGTCGCCGTCACGCTGTGGACCATCGCCTTCCTCGCCGGAGTCGTCGTCCCCCGGGTCGTGGACGGACCGGCGCGCACGACCCCGGCGGTCGCGGTGGCCGTCGACCTGGCCCTCCTGCGGGCTGTTCGCGGTGCAGCACTCCGTGATGGCGCGTCGCCAGGTCAAGGCATGGCTGCGCCGTCGGATCCCTGCGTCGCTCGAGCGCACGACGTACGTCCTCGCCACCGACCTGTGCCTCGTCCTGGTGCTGGTGCTGTGGCAACCCTGGGGCGGCCAGATCTGGCACGTGCACGGCGTCGGCCGCTGTCGTCCTGTGGTCGGTCTGCGCGGCCGGCTGGCTCCTGGCGATCACGGCGACGTTCGCGGTCGACCACCTCGAGCTCACCGGGCTGCGTCAGGCCGGCTGGGCGGCCCCTCGAGACTCTGCGGCGGAGGGCGAGCTCGCAGGTCGGAGGCCTCCACGCCATCGTGCGGCACCCGCTGATGACCGGGCTGCTCCTGGCCTTCTGGGCGACCCCGCACATGGGCGCCTCGCACGCTGCTCTTCGCCCTCGCCTGGACGGCCTACATCGCGATCGGGGTGAGGTTCGAGGAGCGCGACCTGCGGCGCTCGTTCGGAGCGTCGTACGACGCCTACGCCGCCCACGTCCCGGCGCTGCTACCCAGACTCCCCATCAAGACGAGTTCCCACGCAAGACCGACAAGCTCGGCCAGTACACCGTCACGTGGTTCGTCGACGGGGAGGAGGTCAGGACCTACTCGTTCGACGTGCACGACTGAGCGGAGTCCCGCCCAGCGCTCCGTTGGTTGAGGAAGGCGCGCAGCGCCTGTCGCCCGATGCTCCGTTGGTTGAGGAGGGCGCGCAGCGCCTGTCTCGAAACCGGGTGGGTGGACAGGCGGCGTTCACATCCCGCTATTGGCGTCGGGTGAAGGTGGTGGATCCGTTGGGGTGGTGGTGGGTGATCCAGCCGGGGTCGTGGGCGCGGTGGTGGTGGAAGGGGCAGAGGAGCTTGCCGTCCCCGAGGTTGGTCTGGCCGCCTTCGGACCAGGGTTGGGGGTGGTGTGCTTCGCAGTAGGCGGCGGGCATGGTGCAGTCGATCTGGGTGCAGGTCTTGTCGCGGATCTCCATGGCGATGCGTTGGGCGGGGCTGAAGAGCCGGGACTCGCGGCCGAGGTCGAGGACCTCGCTGGTGGTGCCGAGGACGGCGGCTCGCAGGCCGGCCTGGCAGGCCAGCCGTCGGGCTTGGCCGGCGGTCATCTTCTGCCCGGTGCTGGTCTGGGCGATCCCGGCGGCGGTCAGGTCGGCGAGCAGGGTGTCGTGGTCGATCAGCACGACCAGGGAGGTGGCCTTGCCGCCGTGGCGGGGCAGGTCGGACTTGAGGACCCGTTCGAGCAGGGCGAGGAACCCGATGCCCTGTTGGCGGGCGATCGGCAGGTTCGCGAACTCGTCCTCGATGGGCGCGGTGAGGGGCCCGAACGGAGTCTCGACTGGTCGCCTTGGTGGCGGTGGCGGCGGGGGGCGGTGAAGGCGGCCAGGAAGGTGCGTAGCAGGCTGGCGGTCAGGTCGGGGATGCGGGCGTGCAGGTCGGTGGAGCCGTCGCCGCGGCGGCGCAGGGTCAGCCGGGTCGCCGCGGCGGCTCGGCGTTCCTGGTCCAGGAGCCGCTGGTAGTCGGCTTGTTCGGCGATGTCGGGGGCCAGGTACTCCAGGATCCGGTCACCCGAGGATCGCCAGCTCACGAGGACCCAGGTGTGCGGCCTCGGTGAGGAGGCAGCGTCTCGGCCTTGGCGAGCAGGTCGTCGCCGAGGTCCTGGGGGCAGGTCGGTGAGGGCCTCGTCGATCACGCGGACCTGCGCGAGGTTGACGGTCACCGGCGGCGAACGCCGCCGCACGTGGGTCCAGCGAGCCTGCAACGCCACCGCGAGCTTCGCGTCGGCCCGGACCGCGGCCGTGGGAGTCGCGGGTCTTGGTCGGCCAACCAGGCCGCGGTGGAGCGGTCACCGGTGGCCTCGGCAACGTCGTCACCAATAGCCAGCACCGCTCATCTCGATCGCCTGCAAGCGGGCATCGACCCGCGACAGCCCCGACCAGCAGCTCCTGCTTCTCACCGTGGTCCGCGGTAGATCGGGTCGATCGGCAGCCAGGTCGTCGAACCCACCGCTCGAGCCGAGCCAGGGGAGCGGCGAGGTGGTGGACATGGGACAAGCCAACCATCGACCACCGACAGGGGTCCGGGCTCAGAACCCCTTATCCACAAGGGATTTCCGAGGAATATTGCGGGGGTTCGAGGCTCGTCGCTGGCGCTCCTCGCACCTCAACCGACGATCGGTGGTCGCGGGGTTTCGTGACTGACGGCCCTCCACCCGCGAACAAGGTCGTCAGGGAACGACGACCGACTTCCCGCGCGCGTGGAACTCGCCCTGGACGCGGACGGCGTCGGCGGACTCGTCGAGGGTGAACCGGCGCTCGATCACCGGCTTCACGAGACCCTGCTCGACCAGGTCGCGCAGCTGCTCGAGGTCGGCGGTGTTGCGGGCCGCGACCTTGAACCCTGGAGAGCGGCCGGGGGCGAGCGCGAAGTAGAGGGGGTTGGCGATCATCCGAGGAAGCGGATGGAGCCACCGCGTCTTGGGCGAGGTGACCATCACGTAGGTCCCGCCCTCGGTGAGCATCCGGCTGCACGAGCGCAACGGCCACACGCCGGCGTTGTCGAAGACGAGGTCATAGCGCTCGCCGGACCGGCGGTGGTCCTCCCGGGTGTAGTCGACGACGCGGTCGGCGCCGAGGCGCGCCGCGGTCTCGACGTTGTGGGTGCTGCAGACCGCGGTGACGTGGGCGGCGCCGAGTGCCTTGGCGACCTGGACGGCGAAGGTGCCCACGCCGCCGGAGGCGCCGTTGACCAGTACCCGCTGCCCCTCCTGCAGCAGGCCCCAGTCGCGCAGACCCTGGAGTGCCGTCTCGGCCGCGATGCCCAGCGTCGAGGCCTCCTCGAACGACGACCCCTGCGGCTTGGCGACCAGCCAGTCGGCCGGCGCGGCGACGTACTCGGCGAAGGTGCCGCCGTCCACCTCGCCGAAGACCTCGTCGCCCACCCGGAAGCGCGTCACGGCGGACCCGGTCGCGACGACGACGCCCGCGACGTCGGTCCCGACGACGGTCCGGCGCGGCCGGCGCAGTCCCAGCGCCGCCCTGGCGAACATCGGCAGCCCGGTCGTGAAGTGCCAGTCGGCCGCGTTGACCGATGCCGACCTCACCTGGACGAGCACGTCGCCGGGGCCGATCTCGGGCACCGCGATCTCGGCGATCCCGATGACCTTCTCGGGCGGGCCGTACCGGTGTTGGGTGGCGGCGCGCATCGTCGTGGGGACGACTGGCCGGAGACGGGTCGGCGGCTGCTGGATCTGGGGTTGGGTCATGTCGGTCTCCTTACGCCGTAAACTTACGATGTAAACTTACGTGGTAAGTCGCCGCTCGTCTAGTCTTGGCGACGAGATGACCGAGACCGCCCGCAAGCCGCTGAGCCGAGACCTCGTCCTGGAGACGGCCGTGTCCCTGGCCGACCACGAAGGGCTGGGCGCGCTCTCGATGCGCCGGCTCGGTCAGGAGCTCGGGGTCGAGGCGATGTCGCTGTACCACCACGTCGCCAACAAGGAGGCGCTGCTCGACGGCATGGTCGACGCCGTCGTGAGTGAGCTCAACGCCGAGGTGGGACCCGGTGGTGGCCCGGATGCCGAGCGTGACTGGGCTGCCTCGCTGCGCTCGCGCATGCTCACCGCGCGCACCGTCATGCTGCGCCACAAGTGGCTGCCGGCCGTGCTCGAGTCGCGCACGTCGCTCAGCCCGCCGTTGATCGCATACTTCGAGGGCCTGCTGGCGACTCTGGTCGCCGGCGGGTTCTCCTACGACCTGGCCCACCACTCCCTCCACGCCATGGGCAGCCGGGCGATCGGCTTCAGCCAGGAGCTGTTCGACCCGGCCAAGGGCGGCGGCGACGCGACCGACATGTCCGAGGCCGAGATGGCGGCGATGGCCGAGGCGTTCCCCCACCTGGGGGCGATGATGGCCGAGATCGCGCACGAGGGCCCGGACACCACCATCGGCTGGTGCGACGACCAGACCGAGTTCGAGTTCGGTCTCGACGTCCTGCTCGACGGACTCGAGCGCCGCCTTTCCGCTGGTTGAGGAGGGCCGTCAGGCCCGTCATGAAACAGCGACCCCGATGCGTTCGTGGTCACGGGTCGGGCCAGACGTACTCGAGGTTCTCGGGTACGCCGGGGAAGCGCGGGCCGTAGAACTCCGGATCCTTGCGCAGCAGGGCCGACTGGTGCGCACGGTGGAAGGCAGGTTCGCCGAGCCACCGGGGCAGGGCTCCGGCGTCGGCCAGCTCGGCCTGGTTCCGGATCGCGGTGACGCCGGCGTCCCGCAGGTCGGTGACCAATGTGGCAGCGCAGGTGTCGGCGAAGCCGGACTCGGTCCACACCTCGCAGCACGTGAGCGCGTAGCGGCCCAGGGCCTCGAGATGGCCGCGCCACATCTTCACGGCCGGGTGGTGGCGCCAGCCGTAGTCGGGGCGGGTCAGTCCGCGAACCACCTGGATGCCCTCGACGCGCTGCTTGCCGAGCCGCTTGGGGTCGAGGCTGCGCGCCGACCGCTCGAAGTCGGCGTACGGGAGGAAGGTCTGCACGCGCGCGCGTTCCCGGCTAGGCGCGGTCGAGCCGGACGACGACACCGCGCTCGAACTCGCGGGTCTCGCCGACGGCGAGGTACAGCTCGTCGCGCGCCCTGACGTACGCCGTCACGGCGTCGACCTGCTCCATCGTCCCGAGCTGCAGCAGGCAGACGCCCATCGGGGTCAGCACTCGCGACGCCACCTCCACGCACCGGTGTGCGACGTCGAGGCCGTCGGGTCCGCCGTCGATGGCCACGAGCGGGTCCTCCGGGTACTCGCGCACCTCGTTCGTCGACACCCATGGCGGGTCGGCGATCACGAGGGGGAAGCGTTCGTCGGGCAGCACGACGTCCTCCATCGGCCCGCACCGTACGTCGACCCGGTCGGCGAGCCCGGCCTCCTCGGCGTTGTGCCGGGCGAAGTCGCAGGCCACGGGGTCCACGTCGACCTGGACGAGCCGCCTGTCGCGCTCGAGCACGGCCACCAGGCCGATGTGCCCGGCGCCGGAGCACAGCTCCAGCACGGGTCCCATGGGCAGGGACTCGAGCAGCTCGGCCGCCCACGCCGACTGCCCAGCGGTCCACGGCCGAGGTTCGAGCACCCGGGCGTCGTAGGCGATCGTGAGGCCGCCGATCTCGATGCTGCGCCGATCGTCGCCGGCCCGCTCACTCATGCTCGGCCCTGCCACGAGGCCGGGCGACCTTGTGCGTCCCGTCGCACCACGGCGAGGTCGCGGTGTGGCCGCACCGGCACACCGCCGACACCGGCCGGGTGGTGCGGTGCTGGCGGCCGTCCTCGTCCTCGACGACGTGGTCGCCGCGCAGCAGGGCAGGCCCACCGGGGCAGAGCACGATGTCGGGGGTGGCGGGGACCTCGCTCATGCGGCCGCACCCCACGTGTCGAGCAGGTGCCGGGCGACCCGGTCCTCCTGGTCGAGGCAGGTGAAGACACCGAGGAAGACGTCGTCCTGCAGGTACGGCTCGGCCTCGACCATCGGCACGCAGATCGCCCGCACCGCCAGCTGTTCGTGCACGGCGTCGGCCTCGACGTGCTCGTCGTAGTAGCGGGCCAGGCTCTCCGGCATCTCCAGCCGGCGCAGCCCCTGGGCGAGCCGGCGCGAGGGCAGCGAGCTGGTCGCCTCGAACGCCGCGAGGTGGCCCATCGCGGCGGCGCGGAGCCGTCGGTGCAGGCCGAGGAGGGTCATCGCGTTGTTCTGCTCGAGCACCTCGGTCGGCGCCTCGTCGAGGTACGCGCCGTACGTCGGGTCGAGCCCGGCGTCGGACATGCCACGCGCGAAGAGCCCGGCGTGCAGCCGCTCCGCGCGACCGCCGCCGTACTCGTCGTACAGCAGCTCGGTCAGCGCCGCCTTGGCCGGCCCGGTGAGCCGCGGCAGGACCCAGGCGCTCGGGTCGGCCTCCTTGAGGTGGTAGACCGACCGCACGCGCAGCAGGTGCAGGACCTGCTCGACGGTCGCCTGTCGACGGACGTACGTCGACACCGAGGCGCCCTCGAACTTCTCGACCATCTCGAACACCGCCTCGGCCAGGTCGCCGTCGACGGCCACCCCGGGGAAGCGGGCGCGCAGCCTGCCCTCGAGCTCGGCCTCGAGGTCGGCGCGCACGGTCAGCAGGCGAGGGTCCCACTCGGCACGGTCGTCGGCGTCGTCGAAGCCCCGGTAGTGCAGCTCGTGCAGGGTCCACAGCGTCAGCGCGGCATCCGCATCATGGGTCGGCGCGACCCCCCGCGGGTCGCACGACGCGTCTCGTACGGCGCGCGCGACGACCTCGCCCAGCTCGCCGCGCGGCGTCGGGATCAGCACGTGCCGACCAGGTGGTCGGGGGTCCTCGAAGTCACCCTTCAGGCGTACCCGGAACCGCCCCTCGTCAGCCTTCCCCCGAAGAGGTGGTTCCCAGCGCTGACCGCCCCGGACGTCATCCGAATTGGTCGCCAGGGCGACCACTTCGTATGACGTCCCGCGCGATGTCGCAAGATGGGCTTCTCGACCCACGAAGGAGAGGTCATGGCAACCTTCACCCGGTCCGACGAGCTGGAGGGCGCGAAGTTCGTCGGCGCGAACCTGCGTGGTGCTCGGTTCGTCGAGTCCGACCTGTCCGGTGTCGTGGTCCGCGGCAGCGAGGTGTCCGGCATGGACATCGACGCACCCTGGCTCGTCCACGGGAAGCCGCTGCTCGTCAACGGCGTCGACGTGGTCGCGTTCGTCGAGGCCGAGCTCGACGGACGCTTCCCCGGCCGGGCCGACCGGCGCGCCCCGGACCCCGAAGGTCTGCGCGCGGCCTGGGCCGCGATCGAGCGCACCTGGGCAGCCACGCTCGCGCGCGCCGCGGCGATGCCGGCAGGCACCGTCGACGTCTCGGTGGACGGGGAGTGGTCGTTCGCGCAGACGCTGCGGCACCTGGTCCACGCCACGGACATCTGGCTGCGCCGGGGGGTCCTGGAGATCGAGGAGCCGTTCCACCCGCTTGGTCTCGGATACGTCAGACCCGAGGACGACGGCACAGGCGCGCCGGTCTCCACCGCGACCACGCCGCCGTACGCCGAGGTGCTCGAGGCCCGTGAGGAGAGGGTCGCGATGGTGCGCGACTTCATCGCGACGGTGACACCGGACGAGCTCGCCGCGACGCGCAGGCACCCGCACGATCCCGAGTACCAGGAGACCACCCGCTCGTGCCTGCACGTGATCTTGGAGGAGGAGTGGGAGCACCACCGCTTCGCCGTCCGCGACCTCGACGCGATCGAGGCGAAGCCCGCCGACTGAAAGTCGGTGGCGCGCGAACTACCCCCTGGATCGCCCGTTCTGGGTGAGGCTGGACGGGAGTTGCCATGGCAACCTCGACCGATTGGAAAACTCTCGCGAGGTGACCGTGACAAGCAACCCGGCACGAGGCAACTTCGACCCTGTTCCTTCGACGCGGCAGCGCGTCACGATCTCGGTGGCTGGCGCGCTACCCACCGTCGACGAGGCTGCGGCGCTCGCCGTGCCCGTCGCCGACGGCGCGGAGCCGCCCAGCGACCTCGGCACCGACGCCGCACACCTCACGATCGCTGGCTTCACCGGGAAGACGGGGCAGCATCTCGTCATTCCCGGTGCCGATGGCCGCGCCCTGGTCGCAGTCGGGATCGGGGACGCCGACAGCGTCGACCTGACGCGAGTGCGCGACGTGGCCGCCGACTTCGCCAGAGCCGTGTCCCAGCACCTCACCCTCGCGGTCGAGCTGCCCGACCGCGCGACCGCCATCGCCCCCGCCGACTTCGCGCAGGTCGTCGTCGAGGGCGTGCTCCTCGCCAGATGGCGCTTCTTCGTGGGCAAGGGCGGCGATGAGCCGACCCTGAAGGCCCTGACGATCGTCGCGCCGGACGACGTCGCCGACGAGGTCCGCGCGGGCATCGCCCGCGGAGAGACCATCGCAAGGGCCGCGGCCATCGCTCGTGACCTCGCGAACTGTCCTGCCACCACGCTGTCGGCCGCGCGGATGGCCGAGGTCGCCGCCGAGCTCGGCCCCGAGAGTGGCGTCGAGGTCACCGCGTACGACGAGCAGCAGCTCATCGAGATGGGCTGCGGCGGCATCCTCGGCGTCAACCTCGGCAGCGTCGAAGAGCCGCGGCTCATCAAGATGACCTATCGCCCCGACGAACCCACGGGTCACCTCGGCCTGGTCGGCAAGGGCGTGATGTACGACTCCGGCGGGATCAGTCTGAAGCCGAGCGACGAGTCGCACGCACAGATGAAGAACGACATGACCGGCGCGGCTGCGATCCTCGGTGCGATGACGGCGTTGCGGGCGCTGGGTTGCACGACGGCAGTCACCGCCTATCTGTGCTGCACCGACAACATGCCGTCGGGCTCCGCGATGAAGCTGGGCGACGTCCTGACGATGCGCAACGGCACGACGGTCGAGGTGCTCAACACCGACGCCGAGGGCCGTCTGGTGATGGCCGACGGGCTGTGCCTGGCCGTCGAGGACGGCGTCGACGCCATCGTCGACATCGCCACCCTGACCGGCGCCTGCCTGCGTACCCTCGGTGTCGAGATCGCCGGGGTGATGGGCAACAGCGCAGAGCTGGTCGACCAGGTCGAGGCGGCCGGCGCCGTTTCCGACGAGCCGGTCTGGGAGCTCCCACTGCACCGGCCCTACCGGGCCCAGCTGGACTCCTCGATGGCCGACCTGACGAACATGGGCGGCATCAACGCCGGTTCCATCACCGCAGCGCTGTTCCTCCAGGAGTTCGTCGGCGGCTTGCCCTGGGCCCACGTCGACATCGCGGGTACGGCCCAACAACCCGCCGTACGCACCTGGCGCAACAAGGGTGCGAGCGGCTTCGGCGCCAAGCTGCTCATCGAGCTGGCCACCAGTTTCGCGGTGCCGAAGGGAGCCGACCAGTGAGCGCTGCGGAAGCGGAAGAGAAGTCCAGCGGGGGATTCCTCGGATGGATCGAGCGGGTCGGCAACAAGGTGCCGCACCCCGCGATCATCTTCCTCGGGCTGATCGTCGGCGTGATCGTGCTGTCGGCGGTGCTGGCGTGGGCGGACGTGAGCGTGACGACCGAAGTGGCCGAGCCGGTGCCAGAGGTCGTCTACCCCGACTACAGCGACGCCGGCAGTACCTATCCCTCCATCGAGCACGACGCGGAGCCGGCGGTCCCCGACTACGAGCTGGTGACCGAGACCATCGAGGCCCAGAGCCTGCTCAGCGGCGAGGGCATCGCCCACATGTTCACCACGGTCGTGCAGAACTTCAACGACTTCGGTGTGGTCGCGGTGATCCTGGTCGCGATGATCGGCGTCGGCGTCGCTGAGGAGGCCGGCCTGATCGCGGCGCTGATCCGCAAGATGGTGCAGGTCGCCCCGCCGGGTGCGATCACGTTCATCATCGTGCTGCTGGGGGGCATCTCCAGCGTCGCGTCCGACGCCGGCTACCTGGTGCTCATCCCGCTCGGAGCCGCGGCCTTCGCGAGCATCGGGCGTAACCCGCTGGTCGGCATCGCCGCGGCGTACGCCGGCGTGAGTGCGGCGTTCTTCGTCAACATCCTCATCACCCCCGCCGACGGCATCATCACCGAGGTCACCAACGAGATCATGGGCGGGGTGGCGCCCAACGCCGAGCCGCTCAACGTCACCTCCAACTTCTACTTCGCGATCGCCTCCACCCTGTTCTGCGCTGTCGTGATGACGTTCCTCACCGAGCGGTACGTCGAGCCGCGCGCCGGCAAGTGGGACCCGTCCGAGCGGCCTGCCGACGCGCCGGTCGACCATGTCCCCGAGGGCGACGAGCTCTCCCACGAGGCGCGCGGGCTGCGGCTGTCGTTGATCTACGTGCTGGTGGCGATCGTGGTCATCGGGCTGCTGACCGCCCTGCCCAACGCACCCCTGCGCAACCCCGACACGGGGGAGATCTTCGGAAACTCGCCGTTCATGAGCAGCCTGCTCTTCATCATCTCCATGCTCTTCCTGGCCGCTGGCCTGGGCTACGGCAAGGGCTCCGGCAGCCTCACCGGCAGCTCCAACGTGATCAACGCGATCACCAAGACCTTCAACGGCCTGGGCGGCCTGATCTTCCTGATGCTGCTGATCGCGCAGTTCATCGCCTTCTTCAACTACTCCAACATCTCCGCGATCGTGGCCACCAAGCTGGCCGACCAGCTCGGGAACGCCGAGATCGGCGCGCTCGCGCTGCTCATCGGCTTCATCCTGCTGGTCGTGGTGATCGACATGATCATGCCGGGCGTGATCCCCAAGTGGGCGATCATCGCTCCGATCTTCATCCCGTTGTTCTACAACCTCGGCATCGCGCCGCAGACCGTCGTCGCGGCCTACCGGGTGGGCGACGGACCGGTGAACGTGATCACGCCGCTGATGGTCTACCTGCCGTTCATCATCCTGGTCTGCCAGCGCTACCGCGCCAGCGCCGGGATGGGAACCGTGGTGTCGATGATGATCCCGTACACCGTCGTCGTCCTGGTGACCTGGGTGCTGTTCTTCGTCGCGTGGTACCTGCTCGACATCCCGTGGGGCCCGGGCTCGCCGGTCCATCTCTAGTGGTGTCTCGCTAGCGATGGATGACGCCACCAAGGCGCTGGTCGTCCTGGGCGTCGTGGTCGCCCTGTTCGTGTGGAACCGGCTCCCGGTCAGCGCCGTGGCGATCCTGGCCGCCCTGGGCCTGTGGGCCACCGACCTGGTGACCACGCAGGAGGCGGTGGCCGGGTTCGGTGACCCGGTGGTCATCTTCATCGCCACCTTGTTCGTGGTCAGCGAAGGCATCGACTCGACGGGAGTGACCACGTGGGCTGGGCGTGGGCTGCTGGACCGGGCGGGGACGGGGCGGACCCAGGTGCTCCTGGCCGTGTGCCTGTTGTCGGCCCTGCTGACGTCGCTGATCACTCTCAACGGCGCGGTGGCGGCGCTGTTGCCCCTCGTGGTGCTCCTGGCCCAGCGGCTCGGCACCCCACCCGCGCAGCTGCTGATGCCCGTGGCGTTCGCGGGCAGCGCGGGCGGGCTGCTGATGCTGATGAGCAGCCCGGTCAACGTCATCGTCTCCGACGCCGCGGCCGACTCCGGTGAGGGACCGTTCGCCTTCTTCTCCTTCGCGCTGGTCGGCATCCCACTCCTCGTCGGAACCATGGCGATCTGTGCGCTCCTCGGCCGCCGGCTGCTGCCGACGCGGATGCCCGACTACATGCCTCCCGACCTCGGCCAGTACGCCGCGATGGTGCAGGCTCACTACGCGCTCGGCGCCGAGGTCCCCGAGCTGGTCACCCGCGACGCCGGGGTTGCCGAGGTGGTGGTGCCACCACGGTCCCGCCTCGTGGGTGAGCGGGTCCACCCGGGGATGCGACGCGAGAACGACCTCATCATCTTGGCGGTCCAGCGTCTCGGTCGAGACGTCGGCGAGGAGTCGACACAGCTCGCGGAGGGCGACGCGCTCCTCCTGCACGGCCGCTGGACAGCGCTGGAGCAGCTGGCCCGGGACCGTGACGTGCTGCTCGTCGACTCCCCCGAGGCGGTACGACGCCAGGCGGTGCCCTGGGGAGCGAAAGCGACCCGCGCGGTGCTGGTCCTCGCGGCACTGGTCGCCATGTTGGCATCCGGGCAGGTCCCGCCTGCCATTGCCGGCCTGACTGCTGCCCTGGCCATGGTGCTGTTCCGGGTCGTCACCGTCCCCCAGGCTTATCGGTCGATCTCCTGGGAGACGGTGGTGCTGGTCGGTGCACTGATCCCGCTGTCCACCGCGATCTCCAGCAGCGGAGCGGCCGACGACCTGTCTTCCTTGCTGATCGACATCGTGGGCTCCGGCCGTCCCTACCTGCTGCTCGGGGCGATCTTCCTGTTGACCGCCGTGCTGGGTCAGGTCGTGAGCAACACCGCCACCGTGCTGGTCGTCGTACCCATCGCGGTCGCGGCTGCGCAGGCGACCGGCACCTCGGTGAAGCCGGTGCTGATGGTGGTGGCGATCGCCGGATGCGCCGCGCTGCTCACCCCGATCGCCACTCCCGGCAACATGATGATCATGACGCCCGGCGGCTACCGCTTCGGCGACTACTGGAAGCTGGGCTTGCCGATCATGGTCTGGTGGGCCGCGGTGGCCTTCCTCGTCGTCCCGATCGTGTGGCGGCTGTGAGCTGGTGGGGTGAGTGGAGGGGTGCTTTGGTCTTAGAGTCCACGGAGGAGCTGGGAGGTTGGGCGTGGTGAGGATCGCGACGTTCGAGCGGGTCGCCGGATTGGCCGCGACGGCGCTGCTCGTGGGAGTTCTGGCGGCGTGTGGCGACGACGCTTCATCGGGGGGCGCGGAGCCCCTTCCCAGTGACAGTGCGACCGGCAGCGACAGTCCCAGCGAAACGGCGACATCTTCGGCCTCCCCGGCTGTTCTCGCCAACACCTATGTGTCGACCGAGGTGACCGGTCACGAGCTGGTGGCCGACTCACAGATCAGGCTCACCTTCGAAGACGACAACCTGTCGGTCAACGCGGGCTGCAACACGATGTTCGCGCCCTACGAGCTGACCGACGAATCCCTGATGTGGACCTCGGATCCGGCCTCGACCATGATGGGCTGCTCCGACGAGCTGATGGCTCAGGACCAGTGGCTCGCGGAGCTCTTCACGACTGGCGTGGCCGTTGCTGCCGACGGGGCAACGCTGACCCTGACCTCGGATGACGTCACGATCGTGATGACGCGCGCACCGGATGCCGATCTCCAGGGGGTGTTCGGCAAGACCTGGAGCGCGGTCGCCACCATGTTCGACGGGGCGACGTCCCGGATCCCGGCGGTGGTGCGCACCCCACGCGTGGTTGTCGGCCCGAACGGCCTGGGCCGACTGGACACCGGCTGCAACTCGGGTCGCACCACCGTCACCGCGGACGACACCTCGATCACCTTCGGACATCCCGCGGTCACGCGGAGGAGATGTCAGGAGCCCGAACGCACCATCGAGCAACGGGTGCTCTCGGTGGTGGACGGCCGCAGCGACTACGTCATCTTCGACGGGTCGGTGCTGATCGTGGTCAAGGACGACAAGGGCCTGGTCTTCCAGGTCCGCTGAGTCGACACAGCGTGAGCTCCGC
Source organism: uncultured Actinomycetota bacterium (assembly GCA_963814935.1). Classification (GTDB taxonomy): domain Bacteria; phylum Actinomycetota; class Actinomycetes; order Propionibacteriales; family Nocardioidaceae; genus Nocardioides. The sequence goes on from CAWFEZ010000016.1 coordinate 60,348, forward strand.
GGCGGCCGAACCCGGCGAGCACCTCGTCGGGGACGCCGTACGTCGCACCAAGCGGTCCGCGTGGCTGATCCGGGTCGGCCTGCTCCTGCTGGCGGCACTCGTCACCGTCGCCGTGGTGCAGCTGGTGGGCCGGATCGACTGGCCCGCCGTGTGGGACGCCCTGCTGCACCTGACCTGGTGGCAGCCACTGGTGCTGCTCGGTGTGGTGGTCGTCCGGCAGGTGTTGAATGCGCTGCCGCTGTCCCTCTACATCCCCGGCGTCTCGGTGCTGCGGGCGACGATCAACGACCTTGGCGCGATCCTGATGTCGGCCGTAGCCCCGCCACCGAGCGACCTCGCCCTGCGGGTCGGGATGTTCAGCTCCTGGGGCGTGCCGACCTCCAACGGCCTGGCGGGCACCTTGATGAACACGCTGACGTTCTACATCGTCAGGTTTTCGGCGCCCTTGGCCGGATTCCTGCTCCTGGCCATCGCCGACGAGCCCGCGGGGTGGCGTTTGCTCGACCTCGTCTGCGTGGGGGTCGCGCTGGCGATCCTGGTCGGCGTGCTCCTGGTCGTCCGCAGCGATCAGCTGGCCGCGCGGGTGGGCTCATGGGCTGGCCGGACCGCGCGCAAGGTGCGGCGCCAGGTCGATCCGGACGCCTGGATGCGGGCCTGCGTGGACTTCCGGGACCACATCGCCAGCCGGTTCCGCTACGGCTTCCCGCGGTCGCTGGTCGGCCTCTTCGGCATGCTGGCCACCGACCTCGCCGTGTTGACCCTGTGCCTGCGCTTCGTGGGCGTGTCGGCGGGAGACGTGCCTCTGGTGGACATCGCCATCGCCTACCTGTTCGCCTATCCCCTCACCCTGTTCCCCTTCTCCGGGCTCGGGATCGTGGACGCCTTGATCCTGGCGGCCGTGGTCGAGTCCGGTGGGCTCGAGGTCGAGGCCGCCGCGGTCGCCGGCCTGGTGGTCTGGCGGGTCTTCACCGTGGCGGTGCCGATCGTGATGGGAGTCGGAGCGGTCGCGGTGTGGCGTCGGGGATGGCTCGGGAACGTCGCGCCTGCGGGAGACGTTCCGCCGGGCGACCGAGCGTCCGTGCCGACGGCGAGGAGTGACACCGGGTAGCCGACCAGGACGTCATACGAATCGAGGTGTCCACGGCTCGATTCGTATGACGTCCCGCGCTACGTGACTACCCCTCGCCCAGCACCGCCGCGGTTCCCCGCTTGAGCAGCTGCTGCCCGACGATGACGCGCTGGATCTCGGATGCGCCCTCCCAGATCCGCTCGACGCGCAGCTCGCGGAACATCCGCTCGGCGACGTTCTCGCGCATGTAGCCACGGCCACCGAAGACCTGTACAGCCCGGTCGGCGACGCGGCCGGCCATCTCGGAGCACAGCAGCTTGACCATCGAGGCGCGGGCGTGGAGGACCTTGCGGTCCTCGCCGGCGTCGATCGCGCGCGCCGTCTCGTAGAGCGCGGCCCGGGCGGCGTACAGCTCGGCGGCGGAGTCGGCGAGCATCGCGGTCACCAGCTGGTAGTCGCCGAGCCGTTGCCCGCCGACGATCCGCTGCCCGGCGAAGGTCGTCATCTCGTCGAGCAGCCGTGAGGCCGCGCCGACACAGCGGGCCGCCACCATCACCCGCTCGAACCGGAACCAGTCCTGGGTGAAGGTCATCCCCTCGCCCTCGCTGCCGATCAGCTGCGAGGCGGGGATGCGCACGTCGGTGAACGACACGATCGGGTGGTGGTCGGCGATGTTGTGGGAGTACGCCGGCGTGCGCACGACCTCGATGCCCGGGCTCGGCAGGTCGACGACGAGGAGCACGTGCTCGCCGGCGTTCGGGCCGTCGCTGAGCACCGCCTGGACGAAGCAGTAGTCGGCGAGGTTGTAGGACGTCACGTGCCACTTGGTGCCGTTGACGACGTAGTCGTCGCCATCTCGTCGAGCCGTGGTCGCCAGGTCGCTGACGTCGGTGCCGGCGAGCTCCTCGGTGATCGCGTAGCACTCGTGCCGCTCGCCGGCGCACGGCTGGCCGCAGCCAGCGCTCGAGCTGTTCGTCGGTCGCGACCTCGACCCACCACTGCGGCGGCGTGTGCAGGCACCACGAGAGACCGTTGGTGACGCGGCCGACCTGCTCCTGCACCAGCACCTGCTGGATCGAGGAGAAGCCCGGACCCCCTACGGACTCGGGCATGTTGGTCGCGTAGAGCCCGCTCTCGAGGGCCGCGTGGTGGAACTTCTCGGTGAGCTCGGCCGGCAGCACGCCGCCGGCCAGCTCGGCCTCCACCTCGTAGGGGATCAGGGTGTCGGTGAAGTCCCGCGCCCTGCGCCGGATCTCCAGGTCCTGCTCGGTCAGGCCGTGCATGGGGTCTCCTCGTGTCGTCGGGGGGCACGATCAGTACGTCGACCGCGACGGCGCCGTCGGCGCTCACGATCACGGGGTTCAGGTCGAGCGCGGCCAGCTCGTCGCCTCGCTCGTGGGCCAGGCGTGACACCGCAACGATCAGGTCGACCAGCGCGTCGATGTCGGCCGGCGGCGACCCGCGGAACCCGTCGAGCAACGGCCGCAGCCTGAGGCGGTCGAGCATCCGGCGCGCCCCCTCGCGGGTCAGCGGCGGCAGCGCGACGGCGCGGTCGGACAGCAGCTCGACCAGCACGCCGCCGGCCGCGACCACGACCATCGGGCCCAGCGCGTCGTCACGCACGATCCCGACCGACACCTCGACCCCGGCCGGTACCTGCTGGTGCACGGTCACGTCGGGCCCGAGGCGGTCGGCCAGGTCGTCGTACGCCGCCCCGACGGCCGCGAGGTCGTGCAGGTCCGTGACCACTCCTCCCACGTCGGAGCGGTGGGTGATGCCGGGCGCGGCGGTCTTGAGGACCACCGGCCAGCCGAGGTCGGCGGCGGCGGCCTGCGCTGCCGCGCGCGTGGAGGCGCTGGCCGTGCCTGGCGTGGGGATGCCGTACGCGGTCAGCAGGTCTGTCCACTCACCGGGTTTCGTGACGGGACTTCGTCCCTCCTCAACCAGCGAGGGGATGTCGGGCGCCGGCCGGTCGACGGCCTCCTGCAGGTGCCGCAGCGCCAGCAGCCCGCTGCGGAAGCCCTTCGAGGACGGGCACGCCCGCCTGCGCGGAGCCGGTCGGCCGCGGTCTCGTCGACACCCGACGCCAGCCCGGACAGCACGACGACCGGCTGGTCGGTGGTCGCCACGACGTCGAGGACGGCGTCGGGGTAGGAGGTGTCGCCGTCGTACTCGGGCACGAGGTCGACCGCCAGCGCGGTGACGCCGACCGCAGGGTCAGCGGCGATCGTCCGCCAGGCAGTCGCCGAAGAGCTCGCGGGTGTCGGCGCCACCGCCCCACACGTCGAGCGGGTTGCCGGGCTCGAGGCCCTCGTCGAGCCGGGGCGCGAGCGCTGCGAGCGTTGCGTCGCCGAGCGGTCGCGAAGGGCACGTCGAGCTGGTGGGCGAGGTCGGCGACCAGGCTGCGCTCGGCCCCCGAGTCGTGGACGGTGGCCAGCGCACCGCCGGGTCGCGGCCGGCGGGGCGACGACAGCAGGGCAAGGGTGTCGGCGAGCTCCGCGAGGTCGCCGACGAGGTGGCCGGCGACGTCGTCGGACAGCGCCTCCCACGCCGCCGAGCCGCCTGCCACCGCGCCGGAATGTGCGGCCACCATGGCCGAGCCGAGGGGCGAGTGGCCGACGGGCAGCAGCACCACCTCGATGCCGGCCTCGCGGGCGCGGCGCAGCGACCAGCGGAGCCGGTCGCCGCCGCGGATGGTCTCGAGCACCAGCGCGAGCACCCGTGGTCTCGGTGTGGTCGACGATGTGGTCGACGTAGTCGGCGGTGGTGGTCACCAGCTCCTGACCGGACGACACCGCGAGGTCGAAGCCGAGCCGCAGCCGGGTGCGCAGCAGCGTCGAGAACACCGAGCCGGAGTGGGTGACCAGCGACACCGGCCCGACCGGCAGGTCGTCGCGCTCGGTGTAGCCCATGGCGCGCAGGCCGCGGCGTACGTTCCAGAAGCCCATGCAGCCCGCGCCGACCAGCGCCATCCCGGCGTCGTGCGCGATCGTCGCGGAGCTGGTCGCGTACGCCGTCCCCGTGCGCGCTGCCGAAGACGACGGCGCCGCGGGCGCCGACCTCCGCGGCCGCGTTGAGCTGGTCGACCAGGCGGCGTGTCGCCGACGCCGAGCAGCACCAGGTCGGGCGCGGCGTCGAGGGCCGCGAGCAGGGCAGGCACGGGCGGCCGGCCACCTCGTCGTACGACGGGTTGACCAGCCAGACCTGCTCGTAACCCGGGCGAGCGCAGCACCTCGTCGACCATCCGCTGGCCGAGGCTGCCCGGACGCGGGCTGGCGCCGACGAGCGCGACGCTGCGCGCGTCGAGCGTGGCGCGCGAGGGCGTCGGCGTGGTTTCGAGACGGGCGCTGCGCGCCTTCCTCAACCAGCGGACTTCCCCACGTCTGCGCAGCCGCTGCCAGCGCGACCTGCGGTCCTTGATCGCGGCCTTGGCGGCCTGCCAGCCGGGGATGCCACAGACTCCGCCACCCCCGTGGGTGGCGGAGCTGCCGTTGTAGAGGCCGGCGATGGGCGTGCGGTAGTCGGCGTAGCCGGGCGCGGGCCGCATGTGGAACAGCTGCTCGGGCGTCAGCTCGCCGTGGAAGATGTTGCCGCCGATCAGGCCGTACTCCTCCTCCATCTCGTGAGGGCCCACGATGTCACGGTGGGTGACCGACGCGGCGAAACCTGGCGCCACCTGGTCGTAGAGGTCGATCAGCCGGTCGGCGTACGCCTCGAGCTCCTCGGTGTGCGGCGCCTCGCTCCACTCGTGCGGGACGTACTGGGTGAACAGCGAGAAGATGTGGGTGCCGTCGGGGTTGAGGGTCTTGTCGAGCGTCGTCGGGATGACGCCGTCGCTGAACGGCAGCAGCGCCGCGCGGCCCTCGCGGGCGTCCTGGAAGGCGCGCTCGATGAACTCCATCGACGGCGACATCTCCACCGAGCCGGTGTGGTGCTCGGCCAGTCCACCGTCCAGCCCGGTGCTCGGGTTGGCCGTGAAGCTCGGCAGCTCGGAGAGCGCCAGGTTGATCTTCACCACGCCGGAGCGGGTGTTCCAGCGCTCGATGTCGCTGACGAAGTCCTCGGGCAGCTCGGTGCGGGGGAGGTGGTCGAGGAAGGCGATCTTCGGGTGCAGGGTGGTGACGACGAGCGGCGCCGCGAGCTCCTCGCCGTTCTCGAGCACGACGCCGGTGGCGCGGCCGTTGCGGGTGCTGACCGAGCGCGACCCGGGTGCTGGTGCGGATCTCGACGCCGAGCTCGCGCGCCGACCGCGCGATCGCGGCCGACACCGCGCCCATGCCGCCCTCGGGGTAGCCCCAGGAGCCCAGCTGCTGGCTGTGGGAGACGCCGTCGCCGACGTCGCCGATCGAGTGGTGGGCCATCACGTACGCCGTGCCCGGCGCGTAGGGGCCGGCCCAGGTGCCGATCACGCCGTTGACCGCCAGCGCGCCCTTGATCTGCGGCGACTCGAACCAGTCGTCGAGCAGGTCGGCGATGCTCATGCTCATCAGCCGGGTGATGTCGGCGACCATGCGGGCGTCGACGCCGCGGTTCTTCCAGACCAGCTTGCCGAGGTCGGCGAGGTCGGACGGCGAGTGGCTGCCGATCGTGGGCGGGACGCGGGTCAGCAGCGGGCCCATCACGTCGGCGATGCCGGCCAGCCAGGCGTTCCACTTCGGCCAGGCCTCGGCGTCCTTCTTCGACCACCGCGCGATCTCGTCGTACGTGCGGGCCTCGTCGTCCTCGTAGATCGTCAGCGAGCCGCCCTCGGGGAACGCCTGGTAGTACGGGCCCATCGGGTGGACCTTGTAGCCGTGCTGGGCCAGCTTCAGCTCGTTGATGATGGTCGGCCGGCATCAGGCTCATCACGTAGGACAGCCGGGTGACCGACAGGTGCGGCGCGTCGGGCCACGGCTGCTCGGTGGTCGCCGCTCCGCCGAGGGTCTTGCGGCCCTCGAGCACCAGCGTGCGCGCGCCGTCGCGGGCGAGGTACGCCGCCGCCACGAGGCCGTTGTGGCCGCCGCCGACCACGATCGCGTCGTAGGAACTGTTCATCGAGGGGGCCTCCAGTCGTGGGCTGTCGGAGCTGCGTTTGACTGACTGTTCAATCTAACGAGGTGATAACCTCCTCCGCAAGGGGCCACACCGGCCCGAGGTCCGACCAGGGGGATGCACCACATGGCCGAAGCCGCCCCGCAGACCGAGGGCAACGAGGCCCGCCGCCGGGCCATGCTGCAGGCCGCGGCCGAGCTGATCGCCGAGCGCGGGTTCGGCGAGACGCGCATCGCCGACGTCGCCAAGCGGGCCGGCACCAGCTCGGGTCTGGTCATCTACTACTTCGGCACCCGCGACCGGCTCCTGGTCGACGCGCTGCGCTTCTCCGAGGAGACCTACTACGACGCCGCGGCCAAGCTCCTCGGCGAGGAGCAGGACTTCCGCAAGCGGCTCTCGATGCTGGTCGAGTGGTCGTGCGTGCCCGAGCTCCCCGGCGAGGTCAGCGGTTCCTGGGGCCTGTGGCTCGACCTCTGGTCGACCGCCCTGCGCCACCCCGAGGTCCGCGAGGCCCGCGTCGAGCTCGACGCCCGCTGGCGCGACCTGCTCGAGCGCATCGTCCGCGAGGGCCAGGAGTCCGGCGCCGTCGGCGCCGACATCGACCCCCGCCAGTTCGCGCTCACCTTCACCGTCCTCCTCGACGGCCTCTCCACCCAGGTCGCCCTCGACGACGCCGAGATCACCTCCGACGTCGCCTACGACATCGGCATGGAGTACGCCGAGCAGCGCCTCGGCCTCTCCCCGAGCAAGCGCCGCGCCAAGAAGCGCAAGCGCTGACCCCGCGCGCCCGACGGCGCTCCTCGCCCGAGTTACCTGCCGGCCAGCTGCGACCCCTGTTGCTTCATCAAGGGATGTAGGTCAGTACGCACTTCCCGGCTCTGCACGCCTGGCGAGGTGACTGTTCACCTGGTCCCCCGGCGATCTCGGTCAGCTTGCCGAAGTTGGCGACAGCAGGTCGACGTCGGCGTCGGTGTGCTGCACCGACAGCAGCCACTGCTCGACCTTGCCCCACGGTGGGAGGAACACGCCCCCATTGTGCTGCAAGAGCCAGTGCAGGTTGCCCCAGCGGTCGTCGACCTCGAGGAAGTCGCGGTAGTTGCGCACCGGCGCCCCGGTGAACGCGACGCAGCCCTTGGCGCCGACGCTGACCACCCGCCACGGCAGCCCGGCGGCGGCGATGTGCCGCTCGAAGCCCTTCCTGGCCAGGGTCGCCAGCGCGTCGAGGCGGGCGTAGCCCGCGTCGTTGAGCACATGCGTCAGGTTGGCGCGGGTCGCGGCCATCGCGAGCGGGTTGCCGTTGAACGTGCCGACCTGCTCGTACCTCCCGTCGGCGATCGCCGACATCACCTCCTCGACGCCGCCGATCGCCGCGACCGAGATGCCGCCGCCCAGGGCCTTGGCGAGGCAGACGATGTCGGGCGTGACGCCGTACCTCCCGGTCGCCCCGGCGGGGCCGGTGGTGAAGCCGGTCTTGACCTCGTCGAAGGTGAGGTAGGCGCCCTCGGCGTGCAGCAGCTCCTTGAGCCCGGCGAGGTAGCCGTCGTCGGGCGGGATGATGCCGGCGTTCATCATGATCGGCTCGAGGATCATGCCGGCGATGCGGCCGCGGTGGGCGGCGAGCGCCCGCTCGACGGCGCCGAGGTCGTTGAACGGCACGACGACGATCAGGTCCATGATCGCGCTGCGGGATGCCGGTGTTGCCCGGGACGTTGTACGGCGCGTCGGCCGGGCCGACCTCCTCGGGCTCGGGCAGCACGGAGACCTGCACCGAGTCGTGGTGGCCGTGGTAGCAGCCCTCGACCTTGATGACGAGGTCGCGCTCGGTGAGCGCGCGCATCAGGTGGACGGCGTCCATGGTCGCCTCGGTGCCGGAGTTGGCGAAGCGCCACATCGGCAGGCCGAACCGGCGCTTGAGCTCCTCGGCCACCCAGATGGCGTCCTCGGTGGGCTGGGCGAAGTGGGTGCCGCGGGCCACCTGGCGGCGAGACCGCCTCGACGATGGCGGGGTGGCCGTGACCGGCGATGGCCGCGCCGTAGCCGCCGTGCATGTCGACGTACTCGTTGCCGTCGACGTCGCAGACGTGGGAGCCCTGGCCGTGGCTCATCCAGACGGCCTGCGGCTGCGCGATCTGCCAGTTGGAGGTGGCGCCGCCCGCGAGCGACCTGGCCGCCTCGGCGATCATCGCCGTGCTGCGCGGTTGGCGGCGCACGAACTTCTCGGACTCGGACACGATGAGGGCGTCGACCTTGGTGACGGCGACATGTCGGGTGTCGACGGCCGCTGTCGCAGTCACGGGGGTGGTCACGGGAGTGCCTTTCGCTCAGCGGGGCGGGCTCGGTGCCCGCCGTTTGACTGAGCGTTCAGTCTAGGCTGGACAGCGCGCAGGTCACAACACCCTCACGCCTGCCCGGCAATGATTGACTGAGCATTCAGTTCATGCGACCGTGACCCTGGCACGGGACCACACCGATGTCGCGGAGGTGTCATGGAGCGCTCGTGATCACTTGGATTCAGCGTGAAGGGGCTTGGCATGAACTTCGACCCGACAGATCCAGCACGTCCGTCGTAGGGGACCGAGACCACAGCTCGCCCGCCGAGACCTGTTGCGGGGCGGCCTCTGGCTCGGCGTCGGGCTGGGGGCGGCACCGCTTCTCGCTGCCTGTGGAGCCGACGACGACCCGCAGCAGGCGCACAGAACGGCGCGGCGCCCTACGCGTTGGCTCGGCCCGACAGTCCGGTGACCTTGCCGATCAAGGACAGCAACCCACCCATCGGTGACGGACTCGATCCCGAGACGGGCGGTGCCTTCAAGATCCTGAACTACGACCAGTACATGGCCCCGGGAGTCATGAAGTCCTTCGGCAAGCAGTACGACGTCGACGTGCAGGTGACGCCGTACAGCAACTACGACGAGATGCTGGCGAAGATCCGCGCGCCGGGTGAGTCGTTCGACCTCGTCTTCCCCGGTCCCAGCGTCCTGAGCAAGATGGTGTACACCGAGCTGATCCAGCCGCTCAACCACTCCTACGTGCCCAACCTCGAGAACGTCTGGCCGGAGTACCAGGATCCCTGGTACGACCTGGGGGCGCAGTACACGGTGCCCTACACGATCTACGGCACGGGCGTGCTCTATCGCGCGGACAGGGTGTCGAGCGTTCCGGCGAACGGCTACGACCTGATCTGGGACGAGCAGTACTCGGGCAAGGTCTATCTGCTCGACGACCAGGGCGAGGCGATCGGTATGTCGCTGCTGCGCAACGAGATCACCACGGACATCAACACCGACTGACCCCGAGCTCATCCGCGAGGCCACCGACTCGCTGATCGAGCTGATCGACCTGGTCAAGATCAAGTACAACGTCAACGCCTACTCCGAGGTCCCCGAGGGCACCGCGACGGTTCACCAGGCGTGGTCCGGCGACGCCATCGCCGGTCAGTACTACCTGCCCAAGGGTGAGACCCCCGAGGTCCTGGCGTACTGGCGGCCCGATGACTCCGCGGAGCGCGTCATCGGAAGCGACAACATCGCGATTCCCAAGAGTGCGAGCAAGCCCGTGCTCGCACACCTGATGATCAACGACCTCCTCGACAACGAGATCGGCCTGAAGAACTTCGGGTGGAACGGGTACCAGCCGCCGCTGACCAAGCTGTCCGCCGACTACCTGGTCGACCAGGGCTACATCCCGGAGAACCTGATGAGCGCCGTGGTGCTGCCGGAGGACTTCGACACCGGACTCACGTTCTACGAGGTCAGCCCGAGCACCGAGGCGCTCTGGCGTCAGTCCTGGTCACGAGTTCAAGGCCGGTGGCTGAACCGAAAGCCGACCACACCCGCGCGACGCGGCGGTTGTGGCCGGCGCTCGCACTCCCGGGGACGCTGTGGCTCATCGCGCTGTTCCTGGTGCCCATCTACGCCGTCATGGCCGTCGCCTTCAGCGGGAGCATCAACATCTTCGGGGAGCCGATCCCGGCATGGAATCCGCTCGACTGGACGTTCGCCACGTTCAACCAGGTGTTCGCGGACTCGATCTCCGGCCCCTACCGAGACGTGTGGATCCGCACCGCGACGTACACGTTCTGGGCGCTGCTGATCTGTGTCGTCGTCGGATATCCGGTCGCGTACTACACGGCTCGCCTTGCCGGGAGGCGGCGCGGCCTGATCCTGGCGTTGATCCTCGCGCCCTGGTGGATCAACTACATCACCCGCATGCTCGCCTGGGTCAACCTGCTGCAGGACGACGGCTACGTGAACAAGGCGCTCGCGATCTTCGACATCTCGCCGGTGGCCTGGCTGGCCGGCAACCCGTTCACCGTCGTGGTCGCCCTCGCCTACGGCTACCTGCCGTTCTTCATCATTCCGCTGTTCGCCTCGCTGGACAGGATCGACCAACGCCTGCTCGAGGCGTCGCGCGACCTCGGAGTGGGCTCGGTCCGCACGTTCTTGCACGTGACCTTGCCGTTGTCGAAGCTGGGGTTGATCACCGCGATCGTCATCACGGCCCTTCCGCTGGCCGGTGACTACTACACCAACGCGATCGTGTCAGGTTCGCCGAACACCAGCGATGATCGGGAACCAGATCGAGCTGTTCCTCCTCCAGGGCCCGCTCAAGAACCTCGGCGCCGTCCTGGTGCTGCTGCTCTCGCTCGTCCTGCTGTTCTTCATGACCTACTACGTCCTCCTGACCCAACGCGCGAACAGGGATGCCCGATGACCCTCACCCAGGCCCCTCGCAGCGCCGGGAGCAGACCTGCTCCAGCCAGGAGATGGGTGCCCCCGTGGCGCAATCCCTGGCGCCGCCCCTACGTGCTCGCCTCGTTCACGTGGCTGTACATCCTCTGGTCGCTCCTGCCCGTCTTGATCGCCGTGCAGTTCTCCTTCAACGACGGCCGGTCGCGCAGCACCTGGCAGGGCTTCTCCACGCAGTGGTACTGCTGCGCCGAGGGGTCGGTCGGCGAGGACCCCAGCCTGCTGCTGGCCCTGGAGAACAGCCTGATCCTCGGTGTGGCGACGGTCCTGGTGGCCACGCCGCTAGGAGTCATGCTGGCGATGGGGCTCACGCGATGGCGTTCGCGGAGCAGCAAGGTGGCCAACGGCATCGCCCTGGTCCCGCTGGTCACGCCGGAGCTGGTGCTGGGCTCGGCGCTCTACCTGGTGATGGTCAACCTCTACCAGTTCGTCCCGCTGGGGCGGCCGGCCATGCTGCTGGGCCACGTCACGTTCTCGGTCTCCTACGTGCTCGTGGTCGTCCGGTCGAGGCTGCTGGCCATCGGCGGGGACTACGAGGAGGCGGCCCAGGACCTCGGCGCGAGCCCTCTTCGGGCCATTCGCACGATCCTGATCCCGCTCCTGATGCCGTCGATCTTCGCGTCGGCGATGCTGGTGTTCGCCACGTCACTGGATGACTTCGTGGTCAGCCAGTTCCTGTTCGGCGACGCGTCGAACGTCACCGTTCCCATCAAGCTGTACAACGCCGTCCGGTCAGCCCCGACGCCGGCTCTGAACGCTCTGGCCACGCTGCTGCTCGCGGCTACGTTCCTCGCCTTGATCCTCGCGTACCTCGGTCTGCGCGCGCGACGGCGGGGCTCGGGGTCGGCGCTCGAGGACCTCGCCGACTACGGCTGAAGGTCACCCACCGACGACGGCCATGCCTTCGTCGGCGGGCGCCGCCGGCGACTCGTCGGCCGCGGCCAGCACCCGGAGCGACTCCGATGGCAGGTGGACGGTGACCGGCTGCCCGGTGGCCAGGCTGTCTCGTCGCGCGCTGTTCGTGACCAGGGACTGCAGCACCGCACCGTGCGGGAGACGGATCATCAGCTGGGTCGTCGACCCCAGGAAGACAGCGCTGTCGACCATGCCTGGGAGCCGGTTGGCACCGGTGAGGCCGGGCTCCTGCACCTCAACGCACTCCGGGCGGATCACCGCCCGGCGCGCCGTCGAGGCGTCGCCGGCCGGAGCCTGCGCCTCGAGGGTGAAGTCGCCATATCGAACCGTGCGCGTCGCCGCGCCGCCCGGGAGGCACTCGACATCCAACAGGTTGGCGACGCCCAGGAAGTCCGCGACGAACTCTGTCAGCGGTTCCTGGTAGACCTCCTGCGGTGTCCCGAGCTGGACGATCCGGCCACGGTCCATGACGGCGAGCCGGGTCGACATCTCGAGGGCCTCCTCCTGGTCGTGGGTGACGAAGACGAAGGTGATGCCCACCTCGCGCTGCAACGAGGCCAGCTCCGCCCGCAGCGAGTGGCGGAGCTTCGCGTCGAGCGCACCCAGCGGCTCATCGAGGAGCAGCACCGACGGCTCGAGGACCAATGCCCGGGCCAGGGCGACGCGCTGCTGCTGTCCTCCCGACATCTGGTGGGGGCGACGCCGGGCGTACTCGCTGAGCTGGACCAGCTCCAGCGCCCGCGCGACGCGCGCGTCCCGGGTCCGCTTGTCGAGGTCCCTGCTGCCACCGCAGGCCGTAGCCCACGTTCTTGTGAACGTCGAGATGAGGGAAGAGCGCGTAGCTCTGGAAGACGGTGTTGACCGGGCGCTTGTGAGGAGGGCTCTGCGCCACGTCGACCCCGTCGAGCAAGATCTGCCCCTCGGTCGGCTGCTCGAACCCGCCCAGCATGCGCAGCGTGGTGGTCTTTCCGCAGCCCGACGGGCCAAGGAGCGTGAAGAACTCACCGGCTTCGATCTCGAGGTCGATGCCGTCGACGGCAGTGACCCCGTCGAACTCCTTGCGGAGACCAAGGATGGAGATCGCCCCACCCCCGGTGCGATGGGATCCGGTTTCGTCGCGCGGCATGCGGTCGGAGTCTAGACAGCGAGAATCCCATTTGTCAGGGAGTGACTGAACACTCAGTCAAATCGTCGTCGCCCTGTCTGGCCGTCGTACGAAGTGCGCCCGCGCTCAACGGTTCTACCGAACTGAGTCTGGAGTCAGTAGCCGCACCTGTGGGACCTGGGGCTGGACCACAATCCCTCCACCACGACTAGGATTGACTGTATGTTCAATCAACTCCGCGGAACTCTCGCACCGCTGCCGGCTGACGAGGTCGCCGCCGCCCACGCGCCGTTCGGCTCCTCGCGCATGCTGCCCCGCCGGGCGTACGTCGATCCCGCGGTCTACGACTGGGAGCAGGCCAACATCTTCTCCGGGTGGATGTGCCTGGGCCGGGGCGAGAAGTTCGCCGAGACCGGCGCCCAGACCTCCGTCGCGACCGGCGCCGGCGGCGTGCTGCTGGTCCGCGGCGACGACGGCGTGCTCCGCGCCTTCGCCAACGTGTGCCGCCACCGCGGCCACGAGCTCGTACCTTGCGGCGTCGTCGGTGCAGAAGAAGTCGATCGTCTGCCCGTACCACGCGTGGACCTACAAGCTCGACGGATCGCTGCGCAACGCACCCGGCGGCTTCCGCGACATCGAGGACTTCGACAAGTCCCAGTTCGGCCTGGCCGAGCTGAACGTCGTCGAGTGGCACGGCTGGGTGTTCGTCGACCCCAGCGGCGAGTCGGGTCCGTTCGAGGAGCACGCCGCCGGCCTCGAGCAGGTCGTCGCCAACTACCAGCCCGAGAACCTCGTGACGGTGGCGTCCCACTCCTACACGCTCGAGACCAACTGGAAGGTCATCGTCGAGAACTACCAGGAGTGCTACCACTGCCCCTCGATCCACCCCGAGCTGTGCCGGGTCAGCCCGCCCCAGAGCGGCGAGAACCTCGAGCCCGACGGCGAGTGGATGGGCGGCTGGATGGACCTGAGTCCCGACGCCATCACCATGTCGCTCGACGGCACCAGCGGCGGCGTGGCGATCCCCGGCCTGACCGACGTCGAGATGCGCACGGTGATGTACGTCGTGGCGTTCCCGAACCTGCTGATCAGCCTCCACCCCGACTACGTGATGACCCACACCCTGCGGCCGCTCTCGGAGGACCGCACGTTCGTCGAGTGCTCATGGGCCTTCCCCCGCGAGGTGGCCGAGCGGCCCGGCTTCGACCCGTCGTACGCCGTGGACTTCTGGGACCTCACCAACCGCCAGGACTGGGCGGCCTGCGAGTCGGTGCAGCGCGGCCTCACCAGCCCCCACGCCATCCCCGGGCCGCTCGCGCCCGAGGAGGACGGCGTCTACCAGTTCGTCAGCCACGTGAGCCGCGCGTACGCCGGCCTCGGCCGCGCCGACGACGCCCGCCCGTCGATGAAGGCCGAGGAGGTCGTGCCCGCCGAGCCGGCCGCGCCCGACGAGGCCACGTCTGACGTCCTACTCGCTGGTCGAGGCCGGCGAGCACCACGACTCGTACGACGTCGCATCGCGGGCCGGTCGCGCGCACTGCGCGGCGGCAAGGTCACGGGAGCGTCACGAGTCGGCGCCAAGACGGCCGCACGGCCCCCGACCGCCGTCGAGGGCCGTGCATGATGGGCCAACCCACCCGGATCTCAGTCGTGACTGAAGCGACCCCGAGAAGCAGTTCCGGGGAGGGTCAGGTGCCGCCCGGGCCGGAAAGGTGACGTCCCGGGCGGCACCCCCATCTACTCGGTGACGTACATCGTCTGGAACGTCGGCATGCCGCGCACGTTGTCGTTGAACATGCCACCGACCTTGGAGCCCCGGATGATCGCGGTGCCGGCGTAGCCGGTGTTCACGGCCGGGTAGTACTTCTCCTCGATCAGCTTGTCCAGGTCGTTCCAACCCGCTGCCGCCTCGTCGGCGGCGCCGTCGAGGATGGCCTTCTGCATGTCGTCGGCCTCCTTCTCGTCGAAGTTGGCCAGGTTGGGCATGCCCTCCAGGCCGACCAGCGAGCCGTCCCACTGGGCCGGGAACCACGAGCCACCCGTCGGCCAGTCCGAGCACCAGCCGCTGGAGCGGATGTTGACCGGAGCGTCGGGGTCGGTCCGCGCCTCGCGGATCTTCTCCGTGGTGGAGGCGATCGGCGTGGCGGTGAAGCCGCCGGCCTCGAGACCCTTGACGATCTGGTCCTTCGCGGCGACCGACAGCGGGTCGTCGGTCTGGTAGAAGAACTTGATCTCGTAGCCGACCGCGTCGGCGTCCTCGAGGAGGGCCCTGGCCTGCTCGGGGTCGGTGTTCTCGCCGCCGATGCCCAGCACGTCGTACTCGGTCCTCCCGGCGGTGCCCGGCGGCAGGATGTTGGTGCCCGGCACCCGGGTCAGCCCGACGATCTCGCCGGCGGCCTTCCACGCGTCGACGTAGGGGTAGGCGAGGCCGATGGCCTTGCGCACGTTGATGTCGGTGATCTTGGTCATGTCGAGGTACCACATGTACGTGCACGGCGAGGTGCCGGTGACCAGGCGCTCCGGAGAGTCCGTGCTGACCTTCTTGTACGTCGGCGGCGTGACGTTGTCGTAGGTGACCGTGGTCTGACCCTCGCCGGTGTCGCTGAGGATGATGTTCTCGAGCCTGGCGGTGTCCTCGCCGAACTTGAAGACCCACTTGTCGACGGCCTGGATGCGGCCCGGGTCGGTGGCGGGGTCCCAGTTGGGGTTCTTGACCAGGGTCAGCGAGGTGCCGGGCTTGTAGTCCTCGAACATGTAGGGACCGGTCGCCAGCGGGTGGTTGCCGTACTCCTCGCCGGTGTCCTTCGCCTGCGGGATGCCGGTGAAGACGGGGAAGGAGGCGTAGTAGTCCATCTCCGGGAAGGGGCGGGACATCTTGATGGTGATGTCCTTGCCGTTGACCACGACGCCCTTGTACGGGGCCTTGTCCTTGTAGGGGCCCTGGTACTTGTCGCCGTCCAGGAAGAACTGCAGCTGGTACGTCGGGCCGTCGGGCAGCTCCTCGATCGCGAACGAGCGGGAGATCGCGTAGGCGACGTCCTCGGCCTTCACGTCGGTGCCGTCCTCGTACTTGAGGCCGTCCTTCAGCGTGAAGGTCCACTCGGTGTTGTCCTCGTTGGGACGACCGAGGTCGGTCGCCATGTCGGGGACCAGCTCCATCTCACCGTTCTCGGGGTTGTACGCGTACTGCGTCAGCGCCCGGGTGACCATGTTCATGATCTCGGTGGAGTCGGTGAAGTAGGCCCGCGTCGGGTCGAGCGTCGCCGGTACCTGCAGCGTCAGGACGGTCACGGTGCCGCCCTGCGCCGCGTCGTCGGGAATCGCGAGCGGGCCCTCGAGGTCGGCGTTCTTGCCCGCGCCTGCGCCGCCGCCTTCACCGAGTGTCTCGATGGGGTCGTCCGGGTCGTTTCCCCCGTTGCCGCCACAGGCGGCCAGGGCGAGGAGTGAGGCAGTAGCGATCACTACTGCGGCTCTCTTCAGTCGCACGTCGATTCCTTTCGTGCCTCGGTGTCCCAATGAGTGACCAATGAGTGATCTGAGAGTGACTTGCCACGGCAGCATCGATCGCCCGGCGACGACGGGCCAATGGGCTGTGCAGAACCGCAATCTTCGAGTCCCAATCGAAACCTCTCCGTGACCTCTGCCAGGCGTGGGTTCGCCAGACTTCGACCTGGGGTCACGGCCTCGTAACGGGATGAGAGCGAGGTACTTCGTGTTCCACATCGGGATCGTCGGTCACACCATCGAAGGCGCCGCCGACTTCGTCCGGGGCATCGCCGACTACGGGTCCCGGGCGATGGACGACTACCAGCACCCCGAGTTCTCGCTGAACTGCGTCGCGATGGGCGAGACGCTCGACGCCTACCGCCGCGGCGACCTCGAGGAGCTGCACGCGATCCTCGCGCTCTCGACCCGCCGGCTGCGGGCGGGCGGTGCCGACTTCTTCGCCTGCCCCGACAACACCGCCCACATCGCCCTCGAGGCCGACGGCCCCGACCTCGCCCTGCCCGGCCTCCACATCGCCGACGTCGTGGTGGCCGAGGCGCATCGCCTGGGGCACGACACCGTCGGCCTGCTCGGCACGTCGTGGGTGCTCGACTCCGACATGTACCAGAGCCGCTGCGAGGCCCGCGGCATCGAGACGATGGTGCCCGAGCCGGCCGACGCGACGACCCTGCACGGCATCATCCTCGACGAGCTGGTGGTGGGCAGGTTCTCCGCCGAGGCCCGCGACGAGGTGCTCGCGATCATCAGCCGCCTGGCCGACAAGGGCTGCTCCGCCGTCGCCATGGCGTGCACCGAGCTGTCGCTGCTCGTGCCCCCGTCGGTCTCACCCGTGCCGTTGCTCAACTCCACCCGGCTCCTCGCACAGGCCGCCGTCGACACCGCCGTCGGCCGGCATCCCCTGCCGCACTGGCGGGGCGGCCACGAGACCGTAGCTGGTCGAGTAGCGCCGTCGGTCACGGACGGCTCAGCCCAGCTCGGCGCGGAAGAAGCCTGTCGTGCGGGCCATGGCGGCGAAGAACGACGGGCCGAAGGCGTGCTCGTCGGGGTACCACGCCAGCCGCGCGTCGACGCCCGCCTGCGCGGAGCGCTCGGTACGACGCGCGGGCCCAGGCCGGCGGGCAGGTCGAGTCGAACCTGCCGTGGACGAGCAGCACCGGCTCGGTGATCCGGTCGAAGTAGGTGCGTGCGCTGATCTGGCGCCAGAACTTCGCGGAGCGGGGCTGACCGGGCAGGCCGTACTCCTGGGCGACGAACTGCACGAGCGGGTCGCGGTCGCCGTCGTCGCGGATGAAGTGGTCGAAGTTCTCGTCCTCCCGTGAGCTCACCGACGCCCATGCCGACGCGGCACTGCACCAGCCCCGGCGCGATCTCGAGAGCCTTGTAGACCACGCCGCCACCCATCGACCGGCCGAAGAGGCCGATCCGGTCGTCGTCGACCGGCACCCGCGGTGAGCGGCGCAGGGCCTGTACGGCGTTGATCACGTCGAGCGCGTAGCCGGTGCGCAGCCGGCGGGCGGCCAGCGGGTCGTCGTCGGAGCCCGGCGTGGTTGCGGTAGTCGACGTGGAACGCCACGAAACCCTGCGTCGCGAGGTAGCCGCGCTCGCGGGTCATGCCCTGGCCGGAGACGTAGATGGCCGGGTCGATGTAGCCATGGGCCAGGACCACCGCGGGGAAGGGGCCCCTGCCCGTGGGGATGTTGAGCACCCCGGTCACCCGCAGGTGCCCGCTGCGGTACGACGCGTCGTACGACGTGTAGGCCGCCGTCTGCTCGCGAACGGTGCCGAGGCGGAGGTCGCCGCCGTCGGGCTCGCGCTAGAAGTAGGCGGGCAGGGAGACGGGGTAGGGCTTCGGCTC
>CAWFEZ010000017.1:0-43871 GCA_963814935.1 uncultured Actinomycetota bacterium
TTGAACGCCGCCCCGGGCGGACGTGGCCGGAGCCGTAGTCCAACGGGGTGGCGTCGTGGCCCGCGTCCTGGATGGGGGCGTCGGTGTTGTCCCGCGGCGTGGCGTTGGTCATCAACGCCGACTTGATCCAGATGGGCGACCACCCGGGGTGCTTGCCGCGCAGCAGCGCCGCGATCCCGGCGATGTGCGGGCTCGACATGGACGTTCCCGACTGGGCGTTGTAGAGGTTGCCCCCTGCGTCGCCGGCCGGCGAGACGGCTGCGACGACGTCGACGCCGGGCGCGGTGATGTCGGGCTTGAGCAGGTCGCCGCCACCAGCGAGGGCGGGGCCGCGTGAGGAGAACGCCGCCATCGCGGGGGCGCGTCCGGACTCGCTGACACCCGCCGAGATCGAGGCTGTCGGGTTTGCGGTCCCAGCGATGTACGCCTTGATCGCCGCCCCGGCGACCTCGTCGACGTGGATCGACGGCACGAAGTGGAAGTCGGCGTTGAGCGAGTTGGCAGTCGGGTTCCACAGGATCATGCCCACGCCACCGGCGTTCTTGACCGCCAGGCTCTTGTCGGTGCGCGCGTTGACCCCGCGCTCACACAGGACGATCTTGCCCGTGACCTTGGCCGGATCGAGGGTGCCCAGGAAGCACTGCCTCACCTGCGTCGCGTTGGCACCCGGGAGCCCTGCCGCGGCCGAGTCGATCAGCGGCGAGGAGGGCACCGCCGGGCCGACGCCGAGGCCGCCGTACGTCGATCCGTTGCCGAGCGTCACGGTCTTGGTGGACAGGCGGTCGTGCGTGCTCGCGGCCACGGTGGTGAGCCACGGAGAGTTGTGGGCAACGGTCGAGGCGCCGGGGCCGCTGTTGCCGGCGGACGTGGCGACGAAGACGTTGGCTTCCGCCGCGAAGAGGAACGCCAGCTCGACCGGGTCGACGACGAAGGTGCGCGAGCCCGAGATCGAGTAGTTGATGACGTCGACGCCGTCGGCGACAGCGTCGTCGATGGCTTGGACCAGGTCGGCGGTCGCGCCGGAGGCGGTGCCGTCGGGCTGGTTCCACAGCGCCTTGTAGACGGCAATCCGGGCGGCGGGCGCCATCCCGCTGACGTTGCCGACGGTCACGCCGTTGATGACGGCCGGCACGTCGTTGTTGCCGGCGGCGGTGGAGGCGGTGTGCGAACCGTGGCTGTTGCGGTCGCGGGGAGACAGGAACTCCGCGGGCAGTGCGAGCCCGCCTTCGTTGTACCAGCGCGCGCCGAGCACCTTGTTGTTGCAGGCGACGGGTGCCTGGATGCCCGCGTCGCACTCACCGTGCCACTGGGCGGCGATGTCGGCCGCGTCGGGACGGGGCTCGGGCAGCGGGGCGAAGCTGGGGGACTCGGGCCAGAACCCGGAGTCGATCACACCGACGATGACGCCCTCACCCGCCTTGGCCGGACCGCCGAACTCCTTGGCCCAGGTGCCGCCGGATCCGGTCAGCCCGAGGAACGTGGGGGTGGAGATGGTGTCGGCCTCGACGATCTCGTTGTCCCAGACGTTCACGACGCCCTGGGTGTGCGCGAGGCGGGTCGCCTCGGCGTCGGTGAGCCTGGCCGTGTAGCCGTTGAAGGCGACGGAGAGGTCGGACACCTTGTCGCTCGTGGTGAGCCCCGCCCGCGCCAGCGTCTGGTTGTGCTGGCTGCGGAGATGCAGTCGGTAGTCCTTGACCGCTTGCCGGTCGGGGTTGAGCTTCTTGCCCTTGCCGGGCTTGGTGGGTGCGAACCCGGCGACCCCACCGTCGTACGCCCCAGCGGGCTCGCCCGCCGTCTGGACGATGTACAGCCCTGTCTCGCCAGGCGCGGCGGCCGGAGCGGCGCCCGCGCCGCCGTTGGGTGCTGCCGCCAGCGACGCCGTGGCGAGGGCGACGACGGCGACCACGGACAGGAGGGGGCGACGCCCCGAGAATCGATGCTTGACCACGAGAGCTCCTTCGACATCCGCACCGGCCCAATCCGACGCAGAAACTGCCTGACCGTACCCCTCAAGAGGTGAGCTCGAACAGGGGCTCAGGCAGGAGCTATGCCGGCTCGGGGCGCGGGAGGAGCGAGATCTTCTGCCAGATCTTGTTCGAGAGGTTGGTGGTCAACGTCTCCAGCGTCGAGATGGTGTCGAGGACGACGTCGTCGGAGCTGTGCTCGGCGCACAGGGCGGCCGTCTTGGCCGTCAGGCTCAGCATCTCGGAGCAGTAGTCGAGGTAGTGGTGCAGCTGGTCGGCGTCCAGGCCGTGGCTGACGCTCTGCGAGGTGCGGGTGTAGGTCGGGCTGACCTGCTCGGGGTCCTTGGACAGCTGGTGCATGTCGATGACGTGTGCCAGCGACCGCAGGCGATGGAGAAGCCGCAACATGGTCCGGCGCTCGAGCCGCTCGGGGAAGGCCCAGAGGAACAGCATCGCGATCGCCGCGAACACCAGGTCGTTGACGACGCTCTCGACCAGCGGAACCCAGTCCTGGCTGCGTTCCAGGCCTTCGATCAACGCCTCGCGCAGGCTGAAGACGAGGGCGGCGACGGTGGCGACGATGATCGTGATGCTCGTGGTGCGCGCCATCAGCGTCGTACGCCGCAGCCGGAGGTGGGACTGCCCGGCCTCGGTCTGCACCTCCTCGACCAGACGCCGCAGGTCATTGGCAGCGCGGGTCAGCCCACGGTCGCCGAACCTTGCCCGGATGCGGCGCTCGAGCTGCTCGACCGTCGCGCCGACATGGTCGGCGACGAGCTGGACCTCGTCGCCCGACGGGCTGGTCATCGCCACTCACCGAGCGTATGGCTCCGACACGCCCGGAGGTGGGAATGCCCCGTTTGGCACACCGAAGCCGTGCTGGAGCCCGATACTCACCTCATCTGCTCGGCACGACGAGGACGGTGACATGGGCTTCATCGACAGCATCAAAGAGGCCCTCGGGGGCGACCACGACGACCAGTCGGCGGCACCGCCTGCGATGGCACCGGTTCAGGCGCGGCACGTCGACCGTGACGCTCCCGCCGAGCGCCTGGAGGACTCCGAGCAGGTCACGGGCGGCAAGCACAGAGCCTGATGGCCCCTCCGCAAGCTTCGGGGCGTGTCCGACGCGGCATCGGCATCGCGTCCTTCGCTCCTCCGCTCAGTCGTTCCTCCTTCGCTCCGTCGACTGCAGGACGCGATGGCCGCGCCGGACGATCCGGCTCAGCCCAGGGCTTGGACCGCGTGGTGGATCGCGAGGGTGCGGCGGGCGGTGTCGACGTGGAGGGACTCGACCATCCGGCCGCGGTAGGTGACCACTCCTGAACGCCGCCCGCTGTCGCGTCCGTCCTCCCAGGCCTGCACGATGCCGCGGGCGTCCTCGACGGCCTGTTCGCTCGGGGCGAAGGCGGCGTTGGCGCCCTCGACCTGGCCGGGGTGGATCAGGGTCTTGCCGTCGAAGCCCATCTCCCGGCCCTGTCGGCACTCGGCCAGGAAGCCGTCGGCGTCCTGCACGTCGTTGAACACGCCGTCGAGGATGCCGGTGCCGGTGGCGCGCGCGGCGAGCAGCGCGAGCGAGAGGCCGGTCAGCAGCGGGGCGCGGCCCGGGACGTGGTCGGCGTACAGCTCCTTGGCCAGGTCGTTGGTGCCCATCACCAGCACCGTCAGGCGGTCGGACGCGGCGGCGATCTCCTCGGCGTGCAGCATGGCTCGGGGCGTCTCGACCATCGCCCACAGCGAGGTGTGGTCGGGCGCGCCGTGCCGCTCCATCGCATCGACGAGGGCCAGCACCTCGTCGGCCGAGGACACCTTCGGTACGACGATGCCGTCCGGCCCAGCTGCACACGCGGCCGCGAGGTCGTCGGCATGCCACTCGGTGTCAGCCCCGTTGACGCGGATCGTGAGCTCGCGGCGGCCGTAGTCGCCGGACGCCGCCGCGGCGCACGCTGACTCGCGGGCCGCGGGCTTGGCGTCAGGGGCGACGGCGTCCTCGAGGTCGAGGATCAGGCCGTCGCAGGGGATCGTCTTCGCCTTCTCGAGCGCACGCTCGTTGGACGACGGCATGTAGAGCACCGAGCGGCGCGGCCGGAAGTCACTCATCCGGCAGCTCGATCGCGTCGTACTGCTCCTTGAGCTTCGGGTCGACCGCAGCCAGCTGCTCGGCCAGCTCGACCAGCACCAGGCACTGCTTGAGCGAGGCGTCGTCCTCCATCTTCCCGTCGAGCATCACCGCGCCGGTGCCGTCGCCCCCGTCACGTTGCAGGGCTGCCACGACACGGCGGGCGTGCTTGATGTCCTCCACCGACGGCGAGAACACCCGGTGGGCGATCTCGATCTGCGTGGGATGCAGGCTCCACGCGCCGACGCAGCCGAGCAGGAAGGCGTTGCGGAACTGGTCCTCGCAGGCAAGCGGGTCGGAGATGTCGCCGAACGGCCCGTAGTAGGCCGAGATGCCGTGCATCGCACACGCGTCGACCATGCGCGCGATCGTGTAGTGCCACAGGTCCTGCTGGTACGTCGCCCGGTCGCTCGCCTCGACGCCGTCGCTCGTCCGCTTCGGGTCCTCGCGGACCAGGTAGCCGGGGTGACCGCCGCCGACCCGCGTGGTCTTCATCCGCCGGTCGGCGGCCAGGTCGGCGGGCCCGAGCGAGAGCCCCTGCATGCGCGGCGAGGCGCCACAGATCTCCTCGACGTTGGCCACGCCGCGAGCCGTCTCGAGGATGGCGTGCACCAGGATCGGTCGGTCCAGGCCGGCCTTCGCCTCGAGCTGGGCGAGCAACCGGTCGACGTACGCGATGTCCTCGGCGCCCTGCACCTTCGGCACCATCACCACGTCGAGCTGGTCGCCGATCGCGGGAACCAGGGTGGTCAGGTCGTCGAGCACCCAGGGGCTGTCGAGGGCGTTGATGCGCGTCCAGAGCTGCGTCGGGCCGCGCCCTCCACCCAGACCGGCGTTGGACTGCGCGATCGTCACCAGCCCTTCGCGCGCGGCCACCTTGTTGTCGGCCTTGACGGCGTCCTCGAGGTTGCCGAGCAGGACGTCGACGGTGCCGGCGAGCTGCGGCACCTTGGCGGCCATCTTCTCGTTGGACGGGTCGAGGAAGTGGATGGCCCGGGTCGGTCGCGCCGGGATCTCGCGGAGCGGCTCGGGGGCGCCGACCGCGAGCGGGCGGAAGAAGTCCTTGGCACTGCGGGAGGGCATGGGCGGAACGTACCGCCGCTCCGAGGCCGCCGGTATGACGCACTTCTCACGCTTTTACCTCGCGCCTGCCCCGCGCGGACCTCTTTACCCATTCCCGTCCCCCGGGCGGCGGGAGCAACCACCATTTCGAGCGCCGATCGATCCCCTTGCCCCTGAGGTCTCCTGTGCACGTCATCCGACCGAACTACGACGCGATCAACCGCGCCGTGCGCTGGACCGTGCTCGTGCTGGCCGTGGTGCTGGCGATGTGCATCGTGCTGATGGCGGTCGTCACCGCACCGGCGCGAGCCGACGACGGCGGGCCACCGGACCAGACAGGTCCAGACCAGGAGCAGGCGCAACAGGCCCTCGAGGCCGCGATCGCCAACGGTACGGCGACCGGTACCTACGTCGGCCCGTTCGGCAACGAGCGCTGGGTCGGCGTCTTCGGCACGCACGTCGCGGCCGGTTACGGCTACCCGTACGCCGCCGCACCCGACTGCAACGAGGGTTCCCTCGGCGCCGGCTGCGTCGGCGACTCGCGCGGCTTCCTGCAGGGCCAGTGCACCTCGTGGGTCGCCTACCGCATGGCGATGCGCAACGGGCTGTCCTTCTCCAACTGGTACGCCGGCCAGCACTGGGGCAACGCCTCCGAGTGGGGGAAGGTCGCCAAGCGCATCGGCTTCAAGCCGGACAAGACCCCAGCCATCGGCGCGATCGGCTGGTACAAGCGCGGCCACGTCTCCTACGTCGAGGACGTCTACAGCAACGGCACCATCCTCATCTCCGAGATGAACACCGACGGCCACAACGGCTTCCACTTCACGACAGTCAGCCCGGGGATGAGTGGCTATCCGGACAAGTTCATCCACCTCGACGACGTCGTCCCGGTCGACACCACTCCGCCGACCGAGCCGACCGACGTACGAGCGGCCGCCCATCGCGGCCGCACCGGCCTCACCTGGCGCGCGTCGAGCGACGCCTTCGGGGTCGCCGGCTACCGCGTGTTCCGCAACGGCGTCCGCCTGGCGACGATCCGCGGCACGAGGTACCGGGACAACAACCCGCCCGCCGGCCTGACTGCGGTCTACCAGGTGGTCGCCTTCGACTCCTCCGGTCACACCTCGACCGCCGGCCGAGTCACGGTGCTGCCCGGGACCGAGTACGCCGACCGGGCGTGGGTCTCCACCTCGGAAGGGCCCGCGCTGTGTGGCCGCACCGGCCACGACAGGCGCCAACGCATCGGCTGCCGGCTGCTCGTCGACGGTGGCTGGCGCTCCGTCGAGCTCAACCGGACGACGATGTGGGGCGAGGTGGCGAGCCGCGCCTTCCTGCCCAGCCCCGACGGCAGCGTGTCCTACTGCCGTGCCGTCGGGCGCACCGCTCGCGCGCTCTCGTGCACGGCCCTCGACCCCGATGCTCGCTCGTGGGGTCCCGACCGGACCTCGAGCCGCACTCCGCGCCTTGTCTCCGACGCCACCTGGGTCACCACGCCGACCGGTCCAGCGCGCTGCGGTCTCACCGGGTCGGCCAGCCGTCCCACCGCTACGTGCACGGTGCTCACCGTCACGGGCTGGCACACCGTCACGACGGGTCACGCCGTGGGGCACGGAGGACGGCCGCGCGTTCATCGCCACCCATGACGGCGCGATCGCCTTCTGCCGCTGGCTTCCCGGGTCGGACACGGCGCCCGCAGCGCGTGCGCCGACCTCGACCCCTTCACCTTGACCTGGGGCGCCGACCGCGCCTCCGGTCGCCTGCCCGCCGGCGCTCCGGCGTACCCGACCTGGGTCGCGTCCTCCGCCGGACCTACGGCCTGCTGGTCGCCCTCGGCCGAGCGCCGCGGTGCGTGCCGCGTGCTGACCACCACCGGCTGGCGGACCACCGCGCTGCCCAAGAAGGCGAAGGCCGGCACCGCCGGGACCCGCTCCTTCCTGATCGACCGCGCCGGGCGGGTGTCCTGGTGCCGTCTGGTGGGCCGCGCCGCGGCCTGCACCGCTCTGTCGGCCGACGGCCTGCGCTGGAACACCGGCCGGTCGACCCGCAGCGTCCGCTCGATGCAGGCCGACAACCGGACGTGGGTCTCCCTGGCCTCCGGTCCCGCCCTGTGCGGCCGCGCCGGCAAGGTGCGGCAGCAGCGGCTCGCCTGCCAGGTGCTCACCGACGCCGGATGGCGGACGACGGCGTCGCAGGTCGTCTCGTGGGGCAACCCGGGTTACCGGGCGTTCGTGCCGAGCGGGTCTGGAGTCGCGTACTGCCGGACCGTGCCCGCCCGCAAGAAGGGCGAGGCCGTCTCGTGCACGCCGATGAGCAAGCTTGAGTGGCGCGCTACGCGTACCTCGCAGCGGGTGAAGCTCGCCCTGCCCGACCTGTTCTGAGGGTCCGCCGAGGAAGTGGCCGAGAAGCAGCTCTCAGCGCCGCCACCAGCGCTTGCGTACGGTCTTCGACGGCGGCTCCTCCCGTCGTACGGCGGGCTGGTTGCGCGCCGCCTCGCGACGCTCGCGCATCCGCTCCCGCCAGCGCGCGACCTCGGCCTCGACGTCGCGGGGCATGGTGACCAGCGGCGGTCCGTCGACGGGTGTGTAGCGGGCCTTGATGACGCGCGCGTTGAACTCCTCGAGCTCACGGCGTACTTCCGACTCCGCGGTGTGGCGGTCGAGCCTGGCGTCGAGCTCGGCGTCGTCCTTGCGCAGCTGGAGGGCCGGGGGCAGGACGCCGGTGATGTTCTCGCGCTCGATCAGCCGCTTGATCCACCAGTCGGGGTCGTGCTGGGAGCCGAGGTCCTTGATCGGCTTGCCGGCCCCCGGCAGGTTGTCGAAGTCACCGCGCTCCATGGCGATGCGCAGCTGCTGGTCGACGTACTCCTGCTGGCGCTGCATGCGCTGCGCCGCGGCCCCGCGGCCGGTGCGCTCGTCGCGCTCGGGCTCTCGTGGGGCGTTGCGGGCAGGCTCGTCACCCATGCCCCGAGGCTAACAATCGAGGTGGCGCGGACTGAACCCCCGGCGGCCGGCGAAGCATTTCACTGGTGAGGGCGGCCCTCGTGGGTGCAGCCTTCTCAGATACCCCTCTACGGGGGAGGCGCCGTGCGGACGACCGACGAGGAGCGGTTCACCGAGTTCGTGCGCGCCCACAGCGCCACGCTCTTCCGCACCGCCTACCTGATGACCGGCGACTACCAGCGCGCCGAGGACCTGCTGCAGACCACGCTGGTCCGGGTCTACCAGCGCTGGCACCAGGTGGAGGCCATGGACCTGCCCGTTGCCTACGCGCGCAGGGTGCTGGTGAACCAGACGACGTCGTGGTGGCGGCGGCGGTCGTCGCACGAGATTCCCTCCGTCGTCAAGGAAGACCACGGCTGGGCGGGCGGGATGGACGAGGCGACCGAGCACGACCGTGTGTGGCGCGCGGTGCTGAGCCTGCCGAAGCGTCAACGGGCGGTGACCGTGCTCCGCTACTACGAGGACCTGTCCGAGGCGGGGATCGCCGAGGTCCTCGGCATGGCGCCGGGCACCGTCAAGAGCCATGCGCACGCTGCCAACCGTCGGCTGGCCGAGCTGTTGGGCGAGCCGGCCACCGAGACCGTCGAGGGGGCGCAGCCATGACGCTCGACGAACGACTGCGGCGGGCCGCGCTCGGGGTCGCCGACCGCGTCGAGCCGCCGTACGTCGACATCGGCGCCGTGCGTGACGGAGCCCGCGCCCGGACCCGTCGGACCCAGGCGGCGGTGGTCGGTGCGGTGGTCCTGGTGATGGCCGTGACCGGCCTGGCGATCCAGGCGACCCGCGACCCGAGGGGCGTCGACCCGGTCGTGCCGCCCAAGGTCGCGTCGGGCAGTCCCGTCTGGTACGACGCCGCAGGCCTGCACCACGGCGACCTGGTGGTGCAGACCGCCGTCGAGCTGCTGGCCCCCGGTAACGAGGTGACCGCCGGCGGCGGCGTGCTGACCCTGGTGCGGACGGGTGCGCTCTACCGCGATCCCGCCAGCGACGACGTCTGGTTCCACCCGTGGGGCGGGCAGCCGCGCATCGTGGGCAGCCAATCGACCAATGGTCCGGCGGGCGACGTGCAGGGCGACCTCGCTGCCTGGTTCGAGGGAGACGAGCTGGTCGTCTACGACACCGTCCGGGACAGCGAGGTCCTGCGGTCCACGCAGGAGCCGGTGGTGAACTGGTCGGCTCACGAGCACCTGAGCGGCAACGGGTTCCAGCACGTCTCCGTCGACGAGGTGGTGTGGCGCTCGGAGGCTGGTGTCCATCGTCTCGACATGGCCAGCGGGGATGTAGAGGTTCTGTGGGTGGACCCGTCCGACGGATGCAGAGCTTTCGCAGCCGCTGGAGGACCGGGCCCGCGCACCGCGGGACGTGCACGACGACATCGCCCTCTGGGGCGGCGCGCAGATGTTGGAGACAGTTTCAGCGGGCCGGGCCGGCGTCCCGCTCGAGACGCTGGAACCTGAGGGACGACTGAGCTCCGACGGCGCGTTCGTGCTTGCCGGTTGGACCGACGACGACGGGGGTCATGGTGCCGCGATCGCCGATGTGGTGCGGGGCGAGGTGTGGAAGGTGCCCCACCGCGAGTCCTACGCATGGTTCGCGTGGTCCTACGGAGACGTGGCCGTCGTCCGCACAGGGGGCCAGCTGCTCGCGTGTCACGCGGTCACCCGGTCGTGCGACCCGCTGCCCCGGGCGGGCGGGGGCAGGGTCCTGCTGCCGTCCTAGGCGTCGGGTTCGTGACGGGCCTGACGGCCCTCCTCAACCAGCGGTCGGCGGGCAGCACTCAGTTGCTGATGAGCTCCGAGAGCAGCAACGAGACGCCCACGAAGACCACGACGATCACGACCGACCAGACCAGCGAGCGCACCTGGGCGGAGCGGCCGTACCGCCCTGGGTCGTCGCGGTGCACCGCGTTGTAGCGCACCACGGCGGCGCCGCCGAGGACGAGCCCCGCGGCCAGGAACCGTCCGACGGAGGGACGGCTGAAGGCGAAGAGCAGCAGCAGCACCCCGAGGGCGGCAAGGACGAGGATCAGCAAGCGGGCGCCGAGGCGCGAGCGGCGTCGGGCGCTCACACCGCAGCGCCTTCCTGAGGGCGCTCGATCGTCGTGGCGACCTTGGGCATCAGGAGCAGCCCGACGGCCGCGAGCAGGGCGGCGACCGAGCACACCGACCAGACGACCAGGTAGCCGGAGAGCGGGGCGTGGCCCTCGGTCGGGTCCTCCAGGGAGCCGGTCGAGGCCAGGGCGATGGCGAAGATCGAGGAGGCGATAGCACCGCCCATCGTCTTGGTCGCGTTGGTCATGCCGGTGGCGAAGCCGGTGCGTTCGGGCGGCGCGCCCGCGGCGGCACTGGCCGGCAGCGCGGCGACGAGCGCGCCCGAGCCGACACCTGCTACCGCCATGTTGACCAAGGCCTGCCCGGTGCTGTCGTGGAACGGCAGCCACAGCGCGTAGCCCAGGGCCACCAGCAGCGACGACATGATCAGGGCACCGCGAGCACCCAGCAGGCGCGTGGTCAGCGGCAGCGTGAACGCGCCGATCGCGAGGAACACGACGTAGACGCCGATCAACGTCGACACGAACGACGCGTCGGCGCCGAGGCCGTATCCCGCCACCTCGGGGTCGGTGCGGGCGAACGTCGACAGCGGTATCTGCGCGCCGAGGACGGACATGCCGAACAGGAACGCCGTCAGCTGCACAGGCCATTGCATCGGGCTGGCGAACAGGCGCACGTCGATGATCGGGTCCACCTGCCGCTTCTCGTAGGCGATGAACGGCACCAGCGACGTCAGGCCGATCGCGATCAGGATCCACGCGAGGGGGCTGTCGGGGCCCTGCAGCCGGATCGTGATCAGGCCCGCCATCACGAAGGCGATCACGTCGGTGATCAGCAGGAAGCCCACGACGTCGAACTTCCCGCCCGCCGTCCCTGGGTCGCGCTCGATGCCGAAGAGGATCAGGAAGAAGCAGACCGTGACCACGATGGCCGGCAGCATCAGCACGACGGTCATCGAGGTGCTCTCGACGATCGCGCCGCTGGTGAGCGCGCCGATGATCACCGACAGCTCGAGCGCGCCGACGAGGATCGCTGCTGAGCGGCGGGTGAGGAGGTTCTGGCGGCCGCTGCCCGCCGTACGCCGGTAGACGATGGCCACCTCCATCGGCAGCCAGATGACGTAGGCACCCTGGATCGCCCAGCCGATCAGGAACGTCGTGAACGACGGCGCGAAGGCGAGGATCCACGAGCCGAGTGCGGTGACGGCCGTGGACAGCAGCAGCACGTTCTTGGCGCCGACCATGTCGCCCAGGCGCGCGAGCACGGGCACACAGAGCGCCGACACGACGAGCTGTGCAGCCTCGAACCAGTTGACGTCCCCGTCGGAGATCTCGAGGTGGTCGGCGATCTCGCTGAAGATCGGGGTGTAGTAGCCCTGGAGGATGCCGCTGGCCAGCTCGACGCAGACCAGGAAGCCGACGATCGTGACGAGGGAGTGCGCTCCCAGTGTCCTCTCGTGGGGTTCCTGGCCGACGTTGGCCGTCATGTCACCTTCTCGATCAGTCGCTGGTACCAGTCGATCCCGACCAGGAAGTCGTCCACCCCGAGGTGCTCGTCGTAGGAGTGGACGGCCTGCCGCTGAGCCTTGCTCATCCGGAAGGGCGCGAAGCGGTAGACGCGCTCGCAGATGGCGGTGAAGTGGCGGGAGTCGGTGGCCGCCATCATCACGTACGGCGCCGGGACGGCGTCGGGGAACAGCTCGGCGACCGTGGACTCGATCAGCTGAAAGGCGTCGTCGTCGGTCGGCGAGACCGGGCTCGCCTCGCACTCCTCGACCACGTCGATGTGCACCTGCTTGTCGTTGATCGCCTTGCGGAGGTGGGCGATCACGTCGGCCACGCTGTCGCCGACCATCACGCGGATGTTGATGCCCGCCCTGGCCGTCGACGCGATCACGTTGAGGGCTGGGGAGCCCGACAGCGTGGTGGTCGCGAACGTCGTGCGGGTCATCGCGGCCGACTCCGGGCCGGCTGCGACGAGCGCCCTGGTGAGCAGCGGCCGCAGCCGTCCGGCGTTGCCCAGCACTGACCGCAGGGGCAGCGGTGCGTGCGGAGCGAGCCGGCGGAACAGGTCCACCGTCGCGTCGGGGGTGCGCGCAGCCATCGGGGAGCGGTCGACACGCAGGATGGCGCGGGCCAGCCGCGCGGTCGGCCCGAACCTCGCCGGCGTCGACGCGTGGCCGCCGCGGCCCTCGACCCGGAGCACCACGCTCATGACGCCCTTCTCCGTCACGCCGATCGCGCCGACCGGCGGCTTGATACCGGGGAACGCGTCGGCAGCGATGGCTCCCCCCTCGTCGATCACGAACCACGGCTCGACCCCGCGGCGGCTGAGCTCGGCGACCGCCTCGCGGGCCGCCGTGCCGAAGACCTCCTCGTCGGACCCGAAGCTCAGCCAGAGGTCCTGGGCCGGGGTGAAGCCGTCGGCGAGCAGTCGCTCGACGGCCTCGCAGATCGCGACGAGGCAGCCCTTGTCGTCGAGGGTGCCGCGCCCCCAGACCGCACCGTCGTGGATCTCGGCGCCGAACGGCGGGTGCTGCCAGGGCGCGGACTCGTCGACGGGTACGACGTCCAGGTGGGCCATCAGTACCACCGGCCGCTCGGTGCTCGCGCCGGCCCAGCGGAACAGCAGGCCGTGCGCGCCGACGCGGCTGAGCTCGAGGGCGGCGTACAGGCGGGGGAACAGCCGCGCGTGCTCGGCCAGGAAGGTGTCGAAGGCCTCGCTGTCGACCCGGGCCGGGTCGCGGTCGGAGACGGTGGGGATGCGGACCAGCGCCTGCAGCTTGGCGACGGCCGGGTCGGTCACGGGGTCAGGCTCCCACGCCGGTCGAGCTTGTCGACACCGGTTCGTCAGCGATCCTGCGGGTGGTCGCAGCGTCGCGACCCATGACGAATCGGAAACATCGAAGCCGTCAACGAACCTCCAACCAGTCGGACCACTGAGCCAGGGCCTCGTCGGCCCCGAGCCGGCCGACGCCGACCCGGAACCGGTCGGCCGGCACCGGCGTCAGCTCGGACCGGTAGATGCTCGCCGGCAACAGCAGCACCCCGGCCTGCTCCACCAGGTCGGCGCACATGGACTCCACGCCGTCGGGACCGAGGTAGCGCGGGAAGCACACGCATCCGCCCTGCGGCGCTTCCCACGCGAACAGCTCGGGGAAGCGACCGAAGAACTCCGCGAACCGTGGGAGGTTGTCCGCCACGATGCGGCGGTTCCGGTCGAGCAGCGCGTCCCGAGCCCGCAGGCCGATCAAGGCCAGCACCTCGCTCGGCGCGGAGCCGCAGATCGTGGTGTAGTGCTTGGCGCGCTCCAGACGGCTCAAGAGCTCCTGGTCGCGGCAGGCGATCCAGCCGATCCGCAGGCCGGGCAACCCGTAGGCCTTGGACATCACGTTGAGCGAGATCGCCGTCGGTGAGAGGTCGGCGGCCTGCGGTAGCGGCGTACGGTCCACCTCCAGTCCGCGGTAGACCTCGTCGCTGAACAACGTGATCCCGCGCTCGGTGCACAGGTCCGCGAGGCGTTGCCACTCAGCGGGGTCGGCCACTGCGCCGGTCGGGTTGTTGGGGAAGTTGACGGAGACGAGGCGGGTGTTCGGCCGGAGTGCGACTTCGATGGCCTCGACGTCGAGGGCCCATCCGTCCTCGGGCCTCAGGGGCACGCCGCTCACCTCGCAGATGGACAGCGGGATCGTCTCGGCCGCCTGGTAGTTCGGCGTCAGGACGACGGCATGGTCGCCCGGGTCGAGGAGGACGTGCATCGCCAGGTAGAGGGCCTCCTCGGCTCCGGCGAAGCAGAGCACGTCCTCGGGCTGCACGTGGTCGTAGGTGCGAGCGACCTCCTCCCGCAGCTCGGGCAGGCCGCGTGTCTCGGTGTAGCCGAGCGTGAGTGACTCCCAGCGCTGCCGGCCGTCGTCGTCCGCGAGGTCGAGGAGCTCGGCCATGGTCAACGTCTGGGCGTCGGAGGCGGTCAGGTGGTAGCGCGCGGTGAACTCCCAGCGGGCGAAGTACGTCTCCAGCCGGAAGTCAGGCAGGGTCGGCATGGTGCGGCTCCTTCCGGGCCAGGGCGGGCGAGACTGGGCCGACGTGAGCCTGGCACAACCCCCTCCACCCCGGCTCCCGGTCTCACTCGTGACCCCAGACGACGCGTGAACGGGCTGGAACCGCGTCCGTTGGGGTCGCAAGGGAGGATTTCCCCGGTCGACCGGGGAAATCTTCGGATGTGACCCCAGAGGACGCGTGAACGGGCTTGAACCGCGTCGGTTGGGGTCGCAAGTGGCTAGACGAGGAGGGACAGCAGCTCGTCGCGACCGCTGACACGGGACTTGCGGTAGAGCGAGCGCTGGTGGTCGCCGACGGTGAGCACCGAGATGCCGAGCCGGCGGGCGATCTGCTTGGCGGCGAGACCCTGGACGAGCAGTCGCAGGACGTCGGTCTCGCGGTCGGTCAGCCCGCACCACGCAGCGAAGGCGGGCAGGACGGTGCCGACATCTCCGGCCCGCAGCTGCACGACGACGTCGACGTCGGAGCCGCCGACGTGGGTCCCGCTGGCGACCAGCCAGCGGCCGTCGGCGACGCGCGTCCGGGCGACGGCCGGTGCCCCTCTGCGAGCAGCCGCGGCGACCTCGTGGACGCACCGCATCATGTCCTCCGGGACGACGCCGTCTTGCCACTGGTTGGAGAAGCCGGCGAGGTAGTGCCGGGCGTCGGCGTCCATGCCCACCACAGCGTTGCGGGCGTCGAGGCAGACCGAGCCTCCCGTCATGGACGTCGGTGGGCGGTCGTGCGGTCGGCCGACCTGGTAGCGGCGCAGCACGTCGGCGAGCTGGGGGGCAAGGGCGTGAGCGGTGTCGACGTCGGCCTCGGTGAACGGCCGCCGCGGGTCGTCACGGAACAGCGACAGCGCGCCCCAGTAGTGGCCCGGCGTGACCAGAGCCAGCCGGAGCTCGCTGCGGTAGCCGTCGTTCGGGAGGATCTCGTGCAGCCTGCGGCTGCTCGGGTTGTCGTGCGGCCCGAGGGCCGCGGCCGGTACGGGCGCGCGGGCGAGGTCGGCGTACCGGTTGGCGTCGCGGTCGACGGTCTCGTTGTGCAGCAGCACCTCGGTCGTGACGGTCAGGCCGTGCCGGGAGAACATCACCGAGCGCAGGCCCGTGGCGGGGTCGACGCCGAAGAGGCAGTAGCCGTCGTGGCCCACCACCCGGCCCAGGGCCCGGACGGCACCGTCGGCGAGCAGCGCACCGGCGGGCGGATCGCCGAGCAGTCTCGCGATCTCCCGCCGTGCTCCTTCGAGGGAGGCCCCCATGCATCCATGATCGGCCCGGCGTCAATCCCGAACTTCCGGGAGGACACGTCGCAGACGATCGGGGAATAGCGTGCGGAGATGCGTACGCCGATCGTCGCCCTCGCCTCCCTGCTCGCCGTTCTCGGGCTGCCGTCGTACGCCGCCGCCTCGCCGCCCGTCGCCGAGTCCGAGCCGTCGACCTCCGGCCTGGTCGTGTGGAGCAACCGCGCCGCCGACGGGCGGGAGTCGCTGCGGATCGCCAATGCCGACGGTTCGGACCAGCGCGCCCTCACCCACGCCGGCAAGGGGGAGGTGCACACCGACGCGCAGTTCTCGCCGAACGGAAAGTGGATCGCCTACACGCGCTCGACGAGAGCTCGGGCGAGGTGCGGCTGGTGCGCCCCGATGGCAGCAAGGACCACCGGCTGCCCGTGGGCTGCCAGGACCCGTGCCTCGAGCGTAGGCACGCCGACCTGGATCTCCAAGAAGCGGGTCTTCTTCGTCAAGGTGAAGGGGCCGTCGTCGAACGACATCGCGGGCGAGGCGCTGCTGTGGTCGGTGAACATCGACGGGTCTCGGCCCTTCCGGATGTCGGACAAGCGGGACGCGGGAAGGTACGAGGACAGCCGGGCGCAGGTGACGCCCGACGGGTCGTTCGTCACCTGGACCCGGCTGCGGCTGTCGGACGGCAAGTCCACGATCATGCGCGTCGACGTCGGCGGTGACGACCCGGCACCGGTGCTTCCGTGGGGCCTCGGCGTCGAGGTCTACGACCTCTCGACCGCGACCAGCGGCCCGACCGAGGACCTGTTGCTCTTCGAGGCCTACGGCCGCGGCGACCCCGACGCGACGTTCGTCGACCTCGGCACGGTGCCCGTCGGCTGCAACGGCGTCAAGCAGTGCCGCAAGAAGATCGTGTGGCTCACCGACAACGAGGCCAGCGGGCGCCGGAACGCCAACCCGCACTGGTCGCCCGACGGCCTCGACTACGTCTTCACCGACCGCGCGAACATCGACACCGAGGACGTCCAGATCTGGACGGCACGGTACGGGACCGACGAGCGGCGAGAGATCTCGACGTCGCCACGGTTCGACTACCGGCCGGACTGGGGAAAGGGCTGAGCGGTCCGATGGTTTCGTGACGGCCTGACGGCGCTCCTCAACCAGCGGGAGCGGCCTTGGCCTTCAGCTCGCGCCGCAGGATCTTGCCGGAGGCCGACTTGGGGACCGCCTCGATGAACTCCAGGTGGCGTACCTGCTTGTAGTGGGCGACCTGCCCGGCGACGTGCTCCATGATCTCGTCGGCGGTGGCGTCCGAACCCTGGCGCAGCACGACGTACGCCGCGGGGACCTCGCCGGCCTCCTCGTCGGGGAGCCCGATCACGGCGGCGTCGGCGACGGCGGGGTGGGTCAGGAGCACGGCCTCGAGCTCGGCGGGGGCCACCTGGAAGCCCTTGTACTTGATCAGCTCCTTGAGCCGGTCGACGACGAAGACGTGGCCGTCCTCGTCGACGTGCCCGATGTCGCCGGTGCGCAGCCAGCCCTCGTCGTCGATGGTCAGCGACGTGGCCTGCTCGTTGTTGAGGTAGCCCTTCATCACCTGCGGACCGCGCACCCAGATCTCGCCGTCGGCGCCGACGTCGAGGTCGTCGCCCGTCAGCGGGTCGACGATGCGCATCTCGGTGTTGGGCGCGGTGACCCCGACCGATCCCGGCTTGAACTGACCGGAGGGCGTGAGGTGCGAGACAGGTGACAGCTCGGTCATGCCGTAGCCCTGGACCACCTCGCAGTCGAGGCGTTTCCCGGCTTCCAGCGCCAGCTCGGCCGACAGCGGCGCTGCGCCCGAGAAGACCTGCTCGAGCTTGGACATGTCGTAGTTGTCCACGAGCGGGTGCTTGGCCATCGCGACCACGATCGGCGGTGCGACGAACGACCGGGTGACGCCGTACTCCTGGTGGACCGAGAAGAACTGCTCGAGGTCGAAACGCGGCAGCGTGACGATCGTGGCGCCCGAGCGCAGTCCGCAGTTCATCAGCACCTGCATGCCGTAGATGTGGAAGAACGGCAGCACGGCGACGATCGTCTCGTCCTCGCGAATGTCGGCGGCGCCCAGCGTCTGCGCCACGTTGGCGACGAGGTTGCGATGAGTCAGCATCACGCCCTTGTTGGTGCCCGTGGTGCCGGAGGAGTAGGGGAGCACGACCGTGGAGTCGAGCTCGACGGGCACCTGCTCGGCCAGCGGCTCGCCCATCAGCTCGGTGAAGGAGCGCGCTCCCTGGGCCTCGCCGATGACGAAGATCTCCTCGACGTTCGTGCCCTCGGCGGCGGCCTTGGCCATGTCGAGGAACGGTGCCACGGTCACCAGCAGCCGGGCGTCGGCGTCGACGAGCTGGTGGTGGACCTCGCGCTCGACGTACGTCGGGTTGATGGTGGTCACCACGCCGCCGGCGTAGGCGACCCCGTGGAAGACGATCGCGTACTCCGGCAGGTTCGGCGCCAGGATCGCCAGCGTCTCGCCGGGTGCGAACCCGCGGGCGACGAGCCCGCCGGCCAGGGCGCGGACGGCGTGCTTGAGGGCCGCGTAGGTCAGCGTGCGGCCGCTCGGGCCGTCGATCAGCGCCGGCTTGTCGCCGAGCTCGTCGGCCCGGGCCAGCAAGTAGTCGACAAGGTGCTGGTCGGGGATCTCGACGTCGGGCAACGGGCTGCGATGGATCATGGGCGCTCCTTGGTCGAACCGTGCCTGCACGGTACTGACCGCAGGGGCGCGACGTCACGAGCCGGGCGTCTCGCATCCGAGACCGCCGGCCCGCGAGGCGCGTTGACCGGGCGGCGTACGGCCGATGGACTGGCCCGGTGTTCGTCGCCGTGTCCGGCCCCCTGTGTGTCGCTGTGTCACGCGCTGCGTCACGCGTTGGGTCACGCGCTGGGTCAGGTGCTCCATCGACCGTGGTGGACGACGTCCGCCTGGGCCTTGCGGGGGCGGACGCTCGGCGAGCCGGGGAGGCCGTCGGTGGACGTGCGGTGGCCGATGGTGATCGCGCCGATCGGGTCGAAGGTCTCGGGGATCCCGAACGCCTCGCGGACGGGCGCGACGCGCTCAGGCGGGACACCGAAGTAGCAGGCGCCGAGGCCCTCGTCGGTCACGGTCTGCAGGATCAGCAAGGCCGCCATGCCCGTGTCGATGTGCCAGAACGGCACCGGCCAGCGGGCCTCGTCCTCGTCGGTCCAGCCCTTGTCGGCCTGGGCGTAGCGCTTGAGGTAGGCAGCCTTGCTCGAGCACGGCACCACGATCACGGGTGCGTGCATCATGCCGGTCAGCCACGCGTCCGGCTCCGCGAGCTCGTCGGGGTCGCAGGTCGCCACCCAGTAGCGGCGGACGTCGGCGGGTTGGTCGAGGACCAGGAATCCCCAGCCCTGGCTGAAGCCCGCGTTGGGTGCGCGGACCGCGTTGCGCGTCGCCCGCTCGACGATCGCCGGGTCGACGGGGTCGGTGGCGTAGTCGCGGACCATCTTGCGGCGGCGTACGACGTCTTGGAACTCCATGACGCCCAATATGCCGGGGTCCTGCATGCCTGACGACTTCGAGCGGATGTGGGCCGACCTGGCGCCGGTGGGGCGGTCCGCTTCTTCGGGTGGCTACTTCCGGCAGCCGTTCCTGTCCGCCGAGCGCGAGCTCGCGGCCTGGTTCGAGGAGCAGTGCATGGCTCGCGGCCTGGCCGTCGAGCGCGACGGGATCGGGAACGTCGTCGCCTGGTGGGGCTCGCGCGGACCCGGCGCGGTCCTCACCGGTTCGCACCTCGACTCGGTGCTGGACGGGGGCGCGTACGACGGGCCGCTCGGCGTGGTCTCGGCGCTCGCGGCCTTCGACGTCCTGCGTTCCCGGGGATTCACGCCGGCCCGGCCGCTCGGGGTCTCGGTGTTCGTGGAGGAGGAGGGGTCGCGGTTCGGGCTGGCGTGCCTGGGCTCGCGGCTGGCAACTGGCGCGGTGTCGTGGTCGGTGGCGCGGGAGCTGCGCGACCGCGACGGGGTGTTCCTGGCGGATGGGCTCTCGGCTGCGGGCTTGTCCGGCTCGCCGGATCGCGCCCTGTTGGAGGGTGTCGAGACGTTCGTCGAGCTGCACGTCGAGCAGGGGCGCGACCTCGTGGACCGCTCGGCGGCAGTCGGGGTCGCGAGCGGGATCTGGCCGCACGGGCGGTACCGCTTCGAGTTCCGCGGTTTGGCGGATCATGCGGGTACGACGCGCATGGAGGACCGCGCCGACCCGATGCTGACGTACGCGATGACGGCGCTGGCCGCCAACAAGCAGGCGCGGCTCGCCGGGCAACGCGCCACGTTCGGCCGGCTCGAGGTGACCCCGAACTCGACCAACTCCGTGCCCTCCGGTGTCATGGCCTGGCTGGACGCGCGGGCGTCTACGTCGGCCGCCCTGGCGTCGTTGGTGGAGGCGATCGAGCGACAGGCCTCGGAGCGTGCGTCTCGGGACGGCACCACGCTGGTGGTGACCCCGGAGTCGGTTTCTGGCTCCGTGTCGTTCTCGCCGGCCCTCGCCGCGCGGCTGGCCGAACCGCGGGGCTGGCCGGTCATCCCGACCGCCGCCGGCCACGACGCCGGCATCCTCTCGGCCGCCGGCATCCCCACCGCGATGCTCTTCGTCCGCAACCCGACGGGGGTGTCCCACTCGCCCGCGGAGACTGCCTCGATGGAGGACTGCCTTGCCGGGGTGTCGGCCCTGGCGGATGTGCTCGCCGAGCTGGCCGGGGACCCCGCGTGACGGCGTACGTGCTCGAACGCGCCTGGGTCGACGGGGCCGTCCACGACGAGGTACACGTCAAGATCGAGG
This sequence comes from uncultured Actinomycetota bacterium, assembly GCA_963814935.1. Lineage (GTDB taxonomy): Bacteria > Actinomycetota > Actinomycetes > Propionibacteriales > Nocardioidaceae > Nocardioides. Next base: position 20,313 of record CAWFEZ010000017.1, read on the forward strand.
CCGGGCGGTTCAAAGCGGTCACGCTTCTTGGGCAATCGCATCACTTCCCAGGCAATATTTCGGCCGAGAAGCGAAGCGATCCCCGGCTCACCGGGGATCGCTCGCAGCGTCTCCCCGGCCTCACCATCCCGGGGATGGCGAACTGTCACAGCCATGCGTTCCACCGGGCGCTGAGGGGGCGGACGCAGCGGGAGAGGGGGACGTTCTGGACGTGGCGGGAGCAGATGTACGCCGTGGCCGAGCGGCTCGACCCCGACTCCTACCTGGCGCTGGCCCGAGCCACCTACCGCGAGATGGTGGCGAGTGGCATCACCAGCGTGGGGGAGTTCCACTACCTGCACCACCAGCCCGACGGGACGCCGTACGACGACCCCAACGCCATGGGCCGCGCGCTCGTCGAGGCCGCGCAGCAGGCAGGCCTGAGGATCCGGCTGCTCGACACCTGCTACCTCAGCAGCGGGTTCGGCGACCCGCCGCAGGGCGTGCAGCGACGGTTCAGCGACGGCACCGCCGACGCCTGGGCGGACCGCGTGCGGGAGATGACAGATGCCGGCGCCGCGATCCACTCGGTCAGAGCCGTCCCCGACGACCAGCTCCGCACGGTCGTCGAGGCAGCCAGTGGCAAACCTCTCCACGTCCACCTCTCCGAGCAGACCAAGGAGAACGACGCCTGCGTCGCCGCGTACGGCGCCACCCCCACGCAGCTGCTCGCCGACCACGGCGTGCTCGGACCGCTGACCAGCGCCGTGCACGCCACCCATCTCACCGACGACGACATCGGTCATCTGGGCTCCACGCAGGACCTACGCCTGCTTCTGCCCCACCACCGAGCGCGACCTCGGCGACGGCGTCGGCCCGAGCCGGGCGCTTCACGAGCGCGGCAGCCCGCTCACCCTGGGCTCCGACAGCCATGCCGTGATCGACCTGTTCGAGGAGATGCGCGCGGTCGAGCTCGACGAGCGGCTGGCCACCCTGCAGCGCGGCCACTGGTCCGCGGCCGAGCTGCTCGACGGCCGCCACGCGTAGCGGCCACGCCAGCCTCGGGTACGACGACGCGGGTGCCATCGCGGTCGGCCAGCGCGCCGATCTGGTCACCCTCGACACCGCCACGCTCCGCACCGCAGGCACCGGCCGCGACGAGCACACCGCCGTCTTTGCCGCCACCGCCGCCGACGTCGTCCAGGTGGTCACCGACGGCCGCGTCGTCTTCAGGCAGGGTGATGAGCAGGAGATCGGCCGCGAGCTGGCCGCCGCGATCGAAGGAATCCACCCATGACCTCCCCAGTGATCAGCCCAGTCATCAGCACGGTCATCACGAACATCGGCGAGCTGGTCACCAACGACCCTGCCCGCGCGACGAACGACGACCCCCTCGGCATCCACACCAACGCCGCGATCGTGCTCGACAAGGACCGTGTCGCCTGGGTCGGCGCAGCGGCCGACGCACCACCCGCCGACACCCACGTCGACGCCGGTGGCCGCGCGGTGATCCCCGGGTTCGTCGACAGCCACTCCCACCTGGTCTTCGCCGGCGACCGCGCGCCGGAGTTCGCCGCGCGCATGGCCGGGACGCCGTACGCCGCCGGCGGCATCCGCACGACCGTCGCCGCCACCCGCGCCGCCACCGACGAACAGCTCACCGGCCGCGTCGCCGCCCTGGTCGCCGAGATGCTCCGCCAGGGCACCACCACCGTCGAGATCAAGAGCGGCTACGGCCTCACCGTCCTCGACGAGGCCCGCAGCCTGGCCATCGCCCGGCAGTTCACCGACGAGACGACCTACCTCGGCGCACACGTCGTGCCGGAGGGCAGCACGCCCGACGAGTACGTCGACCTGGTCACCGGCGCGATGCTCGAGGCGTGCGCCCCGCACGCGCGGTGGGTCGACGTGTTCTGCGAGCGCGGCGCCTTCGACGCCGACCAGGCCCGCGCGGTGCTCGCGGCAGGCGCCGCGAAGGGGCTCCGCGGCCGGCTGCACGCCAACCAGCTCGGCCCCGGCCCCGGCGTGCAGCTCGCCGCCGAGCTCGGCCTGGTCGCCGTCGACCACTGCACCTACCTCGACGACGCCGACGTCGCGGCCCTCGCTGACAGCGGCACGGTCGCCACGCTCCTGCCGGGAGTGGAGTTCTCGACCCGCCAGCCGTACCCCGACGCCCGCCGGCTGCTCGACGCAGGCGTCACCGTCGCGATCGCCAGCGACTGCAACCCGGGATCCAGCTTCACCTCCTCGATGCCGCTGTGTGTCGCCCTCGCGGTGCGGGAGATGCGGATGACGCCCGCCGAGGCGACGTACGCCGCCACGGCCGGCGGCGCCGCCGCCCTCGACCGCGACGACGTCGGTCGCCTGGTGCCCGGCGCACAGGCCGACCTGGTGCTCCTGGAGGCGCCCAGCCACGTCCATCTGGCCTACCGGCCGGGGGTGCCGCTGGTGGCCGGCACCTGGGTCGCCGGACGCCCCTCAGCCCCCTGATCTCGAGACGGCTCGCACGGCCCGTCGCTGGCGCTCCGGTCTGTGCCGAGCCTCCTCCATCTCGTCGCTCTCGCTCGCGCCGGCTCGCCAGCTCGCAGGTCCGATGCGCTCGTAAATGCGCAGGTCAGCGGGTCTGAGGTAGGCCGGGTCAGGCATCCGTGGGCAGAGATAAGGCACCTGCCCGATGCCCAGGCCTACCTCAGGAGCGGAATCTCTACTCATACCGGGAAGCGCCCGGGACCGAGGAAGGGAAACCGACATGAACGACCTGCTGATCAACGCAGAGCTCGACTACCGGGTGAACCGGATCCGCGAGGACTGGCGCCCGATCCGCAACCGCCGCAACCGTCGCCGCCAGCGCCGGGAGGAGGAGTCCCGCTACGCCGCCCGCGTCAGCGACAGCGGAAACTGGATCGGCTGAACCGGTGGTCGGCACGACCACCGAAACCAGAGGCCCGATGTCGGCGGGAACCGACATGATGGGCTGCATGGCACCGGTCACGACTGCTCCCCTCGTGGGGCGAGATGCCGAGCTGGAGGACCTCACTCTCCGGCTCGGCATCGTCGCGTCCGGCGACGGTCGCAGCGCTCGCCCCGGCGGCATCCTCCTCCTCGCCGGCGACGCCGGCGTCGGCAAGACCCGGCTCCTCACCGCTCTGCGCGACCGCGCCCTCGACCTCGGCTGGCAGGTCGTCGCCGGCCACTGCCTCGACTTCGGCGACAGCGCCCTTCCCTACCTCCCCTTCTCCGAGATCCTCGGCCGGCTCCAGGTCTCCTCCCCCGAGCTGCTGGCCTCGGTCGCCAGCCACCACCCCGCCCTCCACCGCCTCGCGCCCGGCCGCCGGATGATCGACGAGGTCGGCGAGCAGTCGGGCGGCGGCAGCGGTGGCGCCATCGACAAAGCCGCGCTGTTCGAAGCCGTGCACGCCCTCTTCGAGGCCGCCGCCGAGCAGCAGCCGCTCGTCCTCGTGATCGAGGACCTCCACTGGGCCGACCAGTCGACCCGCGACCTGATGAGCTTCCTGTTCACCCGGCCGTTCAGCCAGCCGGTGGCGCTGGTCGCGTCCTACCGATCCGACGACCTCCACCGCAAGCACCCGCTCCGGGCCAAGGTCGCCGAGTGGTCCCGCCTCCAGGGCGTCCACCGGATGTCGCTCGAGCCGCTCGAGGCCGCCGAGGTCCGCCAGCTCGTGGCCTGCCTGGGCGCCGGCTCGGGCGAGGTGCTCACCGAAGACGAGGTCGACATGGTCGTCGAGCGCGCCGAGGGCAACGCGTTCTTCGTCGAGGAGCTCGTCGGCGCCACCGCCGGCACCCACGACCGTGGCCTGCCCGCCGATCTCGCCGAGCTGCTGCTGGTCCGGCTCGACCGCCTCGACGAGTCCGCCAGACAGGTCGTCCGTGCCGCGAGCGTCGCCGGTCGCCGGGTCACCCACGAGCTGCTGGCCGTCGCCGCCGACGTCGGCGACGCCGCCCTCGACGAGAGCCTGCGCACTGCCGTCGAGCGCAACATCCTGGTCGCCAGCGACCGCCACTACGCCTTCCGGCACGCGCTGCTCGGCGAGGCCGTCTACGACGACCTGCTGCCCGGCGAGCGGGTCCGGCTGCACGCCAAGTACGCCGAGGCGATCGGCGACGGCCGCGCCCGCGGCACCGCTGCCGAGCTGGCCCGTCACGCCAAGCTCGCCCACGACGAGAAGACCGCGCTCCAGGCCAGCATCCAGGCCGGCCACGAGGCCGCCCAGGTCGGCGGTCCCGACGAGGCCGCCCAACACTTCGAGCGGGCGCTGCGGTTGCTAGCCGGGCTCGGCGCCGCCGGCGACGGACTCGTCGACCGCGCCCGGCTCGCGGTCGACACCGCCGAGGCACTCACCAGCAGTGGCCACCCCGAGCGCGCCGCCGCCCTGCTGGCCGAGCAGCTCGCCGCCCTGCCCGACGACGCGTCGCCGACCTCGCGTGGCGCGCTCCTGGCCGCTCGGGCCGTCGCCCTCACCGCGTTCGAGACCGACGAAGACCCGCCCGCCATCTCAGCCGAGGCCGTCCGACTCACACCCGAGAGCGAGACCCTGGCCCGCGCCAGGGTGCTGGGCGCGCACGCCCACGTGCTGGCGATGTTCTGGCGGCACCAGGAGGCCCAGCAGGTCGGCCTCGAGGCACTCGCGCTGGCCGACAAGCTCCAGCGCAGCGACTTGGCGGCGGAGGTCATCACGACTCTGAGCGGTCTGCGTCTCGGTGCCAGCAAGGAGCGGCTGCGTGAGGCCCTGCGCGAGGCCATCGACCGCACCGTCGAGACCGGGGCCGTGCACGCAGAGCTCCGGGGTCGCTACCTGCTGGCCCGCTCCTACCAGGACTGGGGCGAGCTCGACGAGGCCGAGCGCTGGTTCCGCGGCGCTGTCGAGCGCGCCGAGGCCGCCGGCATCGAGTGGGCCCCCTACGCGTCGAACGCTCGTTGGCACCTGACCTGGGTGCTGATGACCCGTGGTGACTGGGACGACATGGTGCGGCTGACCGACATGTCGGGCAGCCACCCGCCGCCGATGGCGCGCGCGATGTTCGCCACCTTGGGAGCCGTGGTCCGGATCGCTCGCGGCGAGGACCTCACCGACGAGCTGCGCGGACTCCGGCCGATGTGGCGGCTCGACGGCGCGCTGGCCGTGCACGCCGCTGCCCAGGAGATCCAGCTGGCGACGCGCGGGGCCGACGTACCCCTCGCCCTGGCGTCCTACGACCACGTCGTGGCGGTGCTCGGCGACATCTGGCACCCCTGGTTCGACGGACGGGTGCGGCTCGCCGCGCTGGTCCTCGAGACGATCGCGGCTGCCGTTCCCCAGACCTCCTCCGGCGACCGCGCTGCGCTTCTCGAGGTCGCCGAGCGGCTGCACGACGACGGGCACGCCGTGCTCGACCGGCACGCCGACCCGGCCAAGTCCTGGGGACCCGAGGGCCGGGCCTGGCTGGCCCGCCTCGACGCCGAGCTGCTGCGGGTCCGGTGGCTGGCCGGGGCCGACGACGCCCCCACCCTGGATGCCCTGGTGTCGGGCTGGCGCGAGGTGGTCGGGCTCTTCGCCCACTTCGGTGACGCCTACGAGCTGGTTCGTGCCCAGGTGGTGCTGGCCTCGGTGCTGCGCACCGCCGGCGACCCGGCCGAGGCTCGTGAGGTCGGCGACGCCGCGCGTGAGGGCGCACGCCGGCTCGGCGCGACCCCGCTGATCGACCAGCTGCGGACCATCGGGTCGGCGCCGGCGCGCCACGAGGCCGGGTCCGACGTGCTGACCCCGCGCGAGGCCGAGATCCTCCAGCACGTGGCCGCCGGCCGCACCAACGGCGAGATCGGCAAGCAGCTGTTCATCAGCACCAAGACGGTGAGCGTCCACGTGTCCAACATCTTGGGCAAGCTCGGCGCGTCCGGCCGCACCGAAGCCGCCGCGATCGCCCGGCGTCGAGGGCTCGTCGACTGACCCGGGTGACAGACCAGCGGGTCACCCGGAGGGATGCTTGTCTGCTCCCACCGGCGACGCAAGACTCTCAAGCAGTGGTGGTCCCGGGCACTGCACGCGCGATGGGGCCTGCCCCGTCACACCACGCAGTCGCAGGATCAGCCCGACTCAGATCTGGCCACCCCAACAGGAGGATCCATGACCACGACACCGGAAGACCCCAACGCCCCGCTCGAAGACAGCGACCTGACCACCTCGGGCACCGACCCGCTCGCCGGCGGCGGCGGCGACGCTGACGGCACCGACGGCGGCGACGCTGACGGCACCGACGGCGACGGCACCGACGGCTCCGACGGGGACGCCTCCGACGGCGACGGCTCCGACGGCGGCGACGCCGACGGCACCGACGGGACCGCACTCTGAACGACACGACCGACAAGTCGGCCAACAGGTCTGGCGGCGCCCCTGACAGCAGTCCTGGGCTCGACCTGCTCAGCGGAGACGCCCAGACCTTCGTCACGAAGGTCTGGGCGTCGCTGGTCCACGTCCACGAGACCGACCCGGCCGAGCTGGTCGGGCTGCTCTCCCTCGACGACGCCGACGCGCTGCTGACCGGTACGGCGATCCGCACCCCCGCCGTACGCGTCGCCAAGGACGGCAGCGTGCTGGGCGAGTCGTCGTACGTCCGACCGGGTGCGGCCATCGCCGGCCGCCCGCTGTCGGGCCTGGTCGACCCGCGCAAGGCGCTCGCGCTCTTCGCCGAGGGGTCGACGATCGTCTTCCAAGGCCTGCACCGCTACCACCCGCCGCTGACCGACCTGGTCGCCCGTCTCGAGCTCGAGCTCGGCCACCCCTGCCAGGCCAACGCCTACCTCACGCCGCCGGGCTCGCAGGGCTTCGCGGTACACAGCGACAGCCACGACGTCTTCGTCTTCCAGACCCACGGCACCAAGCAGTGGGAGGTGCACCACCCGCGCGGCGAGCGGCCCTGCTCCCATGACGGACATGACGACAGCTGCCGCATCGACGACGTGCTGATGCGGCCCGGACGGTCGATGTACCTGCCCACCGGCACCCCTCACGCCGCCCGTGCTCAAGACGACGCCAGCCTCCACGTCACGATCGGCATCAACCAGCTGACCTGGCGCGGCCTGGTCCGCCGGACCGTCGACCGCCTGCTCGACGAGGTCGACGAGCAGCACCTGCCCGCCGGCTGGGTCGACCGCGGCGACGAGCTCGCCCCCGGCCTGGTCGACCGGCTCCAGGCCCTCGCGCTCGCGCTCGCGACGGTCGACCCCTCCGACGCCGTCGACCGGGAGACCCAGCGGTTCCTGACCTCGCGCAACAGCCGCCTCAGAGGTGGTCTGCACGACGTCCTCGAGCTCGACCGCATCGGTCCCGACACCGTGCTGGGCCGCCGGGCCGGGCGCCCATGCGTCGTCACCCCGGTCGGTGACCGTCTGCGGCTGCTGATCGGCGATCGTCACCTCGAGGTGCCCGCTCGCATTGCCGGCGCGGTCGACGTGGTCCGCGAGCGCACCACGTTGACGCCTGCGGACCTGGGGCTCGACGCCAAGAGCAACCTGGTGCTGGCCCGCCGCCTCGTCCGGGAAGGCCTGCTCGAGGTCCGGTCATGAGGTGGGAGTGACCTTCCGCTGCTCCTCGGCGGCCCTCGACCGCGGCGACTCGATCGCCGGCTCGGCCTCCACGGTGCGCTCGTTCCTGCTCGTGGAGAACCCCGGCCCGTGGGGCGTCGACGCCGTGCGCGACAGCCGCCTGCCCCCGGCGGTGAAGGACGGGCTGCGGGCCGCGTCGGCCCGGGCCAAGGTGCGCCCCCTGCTGATCCGGCGCTACCACCGCCGGGCTCCCCGCACCGGCTTCCGCGTGTACGCCGCGCGCGCCGGCCTCGACGAGAGCTGGATGCAGACCGCCGTGCTCGACCGGGCAGAGGACCTGCTCGACATCGACCTCGAGGCCCTGGGCTCGGGCCGCTCGCCCGGGCTGGTGCCGACCGAGGAGGTCCTCTTCTGCGTCTGCACCCACGGCAAGCACGACGCCTGCTGCGCCGAGAAGGGCCGGCCGATCGCCGGTGCGCTCTCGGCGGCGTACCCCGAGGAGACCTGGGAGGTCTCCCACATCGGCGGCGACCGCTTCGCCGGCAACGCCCTGGTCCTGCCCTACGGCCTCTACCTCGGCCGCCTCGAGCCCGAGTCGGCCGTCGCGGCGGCCGCCGACGTGCTCGGCGGCCGGCTGCCCCTCGACGTGCTGCGCGGCCGGTCGTGCCTGCCGATGGCGGCCCAGGCCGCCGAGATCGCGCTGTTCCGACACCTCGGCGAGACCGCGATGGCCGCCGTACGCGTGCTGCGCGTGCGGCGCGACGGTGAGCTGACCACCGTCGAGCTGGCGACCGCCGAGGCGCGCTGGTCCGTTGCCGTGCGCACCACCATGGGCGGAGACGTCCAGCTCACCTGCAGCGCGCGGCGCCCCAACCCCAACCCGCGTCACGAGGTCGTCGAGGTCCGGCAGCACTGATCGGCACTCATCACGTGCACCCGTCGAAGCCCTGCGCGTCGGGGTCACGGCCGTCTGGTTGCGGGACTTCTGGCGGTACGACGCGCGCACCGACGAGCACGCGGTCGCCGAGCGGCAGCTGCGGGCCGCACGCGGAGAGTCCATCGACTGAGCGTTCGTCGTGGTGGGGGTGAGGCGGAACACACCTCCGGTAGCGGTTGCCTCCAGGACACCGGGTACTGGGAGAGAAGCGCGGCAACACAGCCGCGCTTTTCTGTGCCGCTGTGACCCAGCGGCCGATGAGGGAGACACAGACATGGCTGACACGGCCACCCGCAACAACGTTCACACCCACACTGACCGACGCATCAGCACCGAGACGAAGTCGTCGTTCAAGACCACCGAGATGATCGCCTACGTCGTCGCGGTCGTCGGCGTCCTGGTCGCGTCGGCGCTCGCCGACGGCGAGAGCGACTTCGGCACGCAGGAGGCGTGGTTCTACATCACGCTGCTCACCATCGGTTACATGGTGAGCCGTGGCCTGGCGAAGTCCGGCAGCCGCGACTTCTACGACGACGACGCCGCGCGCGACTCGCGTTGAGCCCGATCCGGGTCCGCCCGCTCGGCGGCGGGCCAGGTTGCCTGGTCATGATCGCGGTCTCGGTAGGGCTGTCCGTCCTCTTGACGGTGCTGCTCAACCTCGGCCGCTGACCTGACCGAGGTCGTGAACCGCCCACCCCGTCTTCGGACGGGGTGGGCGTCTTCATGTGCGTGGCCAGAGTCGCCTCGCTCGAACACGTGAACTCTGTCGAATCGCCTTGTGGACAAGGGGTTCTGAGTCAGTTGGGGTGTCGGTGGTCGGGTCTAGCGTTGTTGTCATGTCCACCACCTATGCCGGCCCGTTGAGGTTGATCGGCGAGGGTTTGGACGAGCTGGCGGCGATCAGTCCGGAGTTCCGCACGACCGGGGAGAAGCAGGACTTCCTCGTAGAGGTCTCCCGGCTGATCGCTCGCGCCGAGGCGGAGTGTCTGCGGGTGTTGGCCGACGCCGGCGACATCGCGGTCGAGACCGGGGCCCGGTCCACCGCCGCCTGGCTGGCCGACGAAAGCAGGGACGCCCACGGCACCGTACGCCGCCACGCGACTCTGGCGGCCGCGCTCGACCAGCGGTGGACCCAGACCGCCGCCGCGTTCGCCGCCGGTGAGGTGAACCTGGCCCAGACCCGGGTGATCGCCGACGCCCTGGAGGCGCTGCCCGCCGACCTGCCGGCCGACCTCGGTGAGGACCTGCTGGCCAAGGCCGAGACCCTGCTGGTCACCGAAGCCGCCAAGCTCGGGCCACGCGAGCTGAAGGTGTTCGGATCGCAGAGTGTTGGAGTACCTCGCCCCCGACATCGCCGAGGAGGCCGACTACCAGCGGCTGCTGGCCGCCGAGCGCCGCGCTCAGGCCGCGACCAAGCTGTTCTTCCGTCCCCGTGGCGACGGCTCCACCGACCTCAACGCCCGGATCCCCGACCATGTCGCCAACCGGCTCCGCAGCTACCTCGACGGCTACACCTCACCTCGCAACAACAGGCTCGGCGACGTCGACGACCTGCCACTGTCGCGGCGCCGCGGTGAGGCGTTCTGCGCCTTCCTGGAGAACCTGCCCGCCTCCGGCCTGCCACGTCAGGGCGGCACCGCCACCACGATCGCGGTCGTCGTCGGCCTGCAGACCCTCCTCGCCGACCTCGGCAAGGCCGGCGTAGCGGTGACCTCCACCGGCGACAAGATGTCCGCCGACCAGGTCCGCCGGCTGGCCTGCACCGCCGGGATCATGCCCTTCGTGATGAGCGGCAAGTCCGTGATCCACGACCAGGGCCGCGCCAAGCGTCTCTTCGAAGACGCCCTCCGCATCGCCTTGAACCTGCTCTACCCCGAGTGCACCGCCGTCGGCTGCTCGATCCCCGCCTCCTGGTGCGAGGCCCACCACAAGGTGCCGTGGTCCAAGGGCGGCAAGACCCGCCTCGAGGACGGCACCCTGCTCTGCCCCTTCCACCACCACCGCGCCCACGACCCCGCCTGGAACACCACCTACCACCACGACGGCACCACCAGCTTCACCCGCCGCCAATAGGGCAGTGCGTCCTGCTGACTCACGGTGTGCGTCACACCGCCCAGATTGCAGCGGCAGAACTGCGGTCATGCCACGGCGAGCAAGACATGCCGGCCGTGGACGCCCGACCGGGTTCGTGTCACGGTGGGACCAGGCCCTGCTTGGAGGTGAATCACCATGGAAGAGTCCGCACAGCCGACGGCCTGCCCCGACTGCCACGCCGTCACCGACGACTTAGCCGCTCACGAACGCTGGCACGCACGCCTGGTCCGTGACATCGCCGTCGCCGTCAACAACGAGAACAAGCGCCGCGATGCGGCCGCGGCGCGCTGAACCGCGATCGATGCGCTGTCCAGTCGCACACCTGCTGCCGGGCAAGCCTCAGCGAGCACGGCGAGAACACCAGCGAGGCGGGTGGGGTCGTCACCTCGCAGTTCCGTACTGATGCGGTGACGACACCGGCGGCCACGGGCGGGTAAGACAACTGCGCTGTCACTGCGCCGGTCGGCGTTCGCCCTTGGCGGACTACCGCGAGCCGAGTCCCAGCTGTTGTTGCCGTGATCCGGGATGGCTCAAGCCCGGTGGCGACCAGGCCGAGAGTGGGGACCGTACGAGTGCAGCGTCCGGAGGTCGATGAACTCGGAGCACGCGCCGCGGATGTCGAGCGGTGTCGCGGGCGGACCGGCGACGACGACGACGAGACCGCGCTCGCGGAGTCGCTGGATGAGCGGCAGGGCGGATCCAACCTCGCCCAGTAGAACCAGCTCGTCGAGGTGGGCAGCGCTGGCGAGCTCGATCGCGTCCATCGTGATCGCGACCAGCGCCGGGTCCTGGGTAGTCCGAGCGCGGAACTGGTGCCGGACCTGGATCCTGTGCCGGCGCAGCACCGGCAGCCAACCAGCCATGTCGGGGGAGGACCAGTCCGCGTACGCGTTCACCACCGAGACCTCGCCTCGGTCGGCCAGGAGTCGCGCCAAGGGCGCCCACAACTGGGGCTCCACCGTCTCGGCATGGATCAGTACCCCTAGACGCACCCTTCGCCCCCCTCAAGGCTTGGCTAGTCCCGTCGCAGCCTAGGCGTGCTGCCGCACCGTTGTCCTTCCGGCTCTCCAGTGACGCCAATGAGAACCCAGACCGCTCGGCTGCCCCACGAGCCAGCCGTGATCACGCTTGCCCGGTACCGCGTCTTTTCGCTAGTGCCTCACGCGGCGAGGGCGACCCAACCGCGGTCCACCTCGGACCGCGCCACGGTGCCCGGCATGACCGTCGGCGCGCAGTGACAGGTGTCGCTGCATGCGAGGAAGGTGTGCGCAGCGTGACCGCAGCTCGGGCACGGGAGGTCGTGTGACAAGTGGGTCGAGCTGGTCTGGATGGTGTCCCACATCGCCTTGCCTCCTTGACGGTCGAGACTCCGATCGGTCGGTGTCACCCATACTGACCGTGACGATCGACGCAACTCATCGGGGATGGCCCCTGATCGGACCCGGAGCCTTCCCCGGTACAACTCCGGGCCCGACTCTCGGCGAGGTCAGCCAACGGCCTTCTTCACCCGCGCGCTGATGGCGGCGGCGCCGGCCTCGGTGATGTCGGTGATCGCGTACAGGGTCGGCCAGCGAGTTCAGTCGTCGAGCTGTCTGGGCTCTGCCTCGTGTAGGAACCCGATCCTTGGGAACTCTGGGTCAGGTTCAAACGGACTACTCATGCCGCGCCTCATGCGTCACGGGGAGTTGGGCACAAGACGAATTGCCGTACGTCAGACCGCGGCCAAGACGGATTGCGCGTTCCTGAATGGTCGTCATCCTTCGCCTCTGTTACGTCGGCCGCCGTGATACGACGCCTCAGGGTGAGCGAAGGCAGTCCGTGACTGGTGCGCGGGTTGCGCTACTCCCAACCAGTCAGCGTCGTCGAACTGCTCACGCAGAAGACGTGGCCCTCAGGATCCTGCATCACCGCGAACGTGTCGGGGTTCTCGATGTCTCCAGGGTCTTGGCGAAGCTCAACGAGGGTGGCGCCGAGGGTGGTCAAGCGTTCTACTTCGTGCTCCATCAGACCTTCGGTCAGCAGGTCGAGGTGGAGACGGTTCTTGCCGATGAGGGGCTCTGGAACGGCCATGAAGTACAACGGAGAGGCCACACCCGAGGGATCCGTCACCAGGAATTCACCGGGGTTGCGCTCCACCATCCGCCCGGACAGCACGCGCGACCAGAACTCGGCTTGGGATCTCGGATCACGGCAGTCCACGACGACGGCCAGGAGCGACGACGACACGGCGGCCACCTCCAAACGACTCCGCAGTCAACCACGACCGAGCCATCCGAGGGCGCCCCGAAGACAGCCTCGCCACCCGCTGATTAGGCCGTGATCAGCCCCGCCCGCACTGTGCGTCATACCGCATTGGACGCGCCCCGAAACGGACACCCATGTGCCAGCTCAAGCCGACCGCGACGGCCGGCCGGCGTCCGGCTCGAAGGTCTCGGCCACGGACTCGAAGACGTCGCAGTAGTCCTCGTAGTCCTCGGCGGCCACCGTGCCGAGCAGCAGGTGGGCGACGCCGTCGACGACCCAGAGCCACTCATCGGTGAGCACGGAGACGCCGGAGGCGGTGTGGCCGAAGCGGCGGTAGACGCTCTCGTGGCCGGCGACGTCGAAGCAGTCGTCGTCCTCGAGGTCGTAGTCGGGCCGGATGGTGTCGGCGTCGACCACCTGGAGGCGCCAGTCGTCGAGGGAACCGGTGAAGGGCTCCGACCGGTGCTCGAGGCGCGGGGCGAGGCCGGAACCGTGCACGCCGGGGGCGGAGTAGCTGCGACGCACGCGCACCCACCGCGGCGGCATGGTCACAGGAGTGCGGCCGCGGCTCATCGGACGCCTCCGGCGAAGGGCGGGTCGGGCGGCAGGTCGAGGGGCAGATCGAGGGTTGGGGGGTCGCCGTCGTCGATGACGACGCCTCGGCTCACCACGCGCAGCCACTCCTGGGACGTCTGCTCCTCCAGTCTTCGCCCGGCACGCCAGTGGGCGACTGCCGCGTGCCAGGCCGACCAGGCCTGCGCCACCACGGTGTCGTCGGGCCTGGCCGGCTCGGCGGGACTGAAGATCCGGCCGCCGCCGACCAGGAGGTGAGGCGAGGCGACGGCCACCGCTTCGTCCATCAGGCGATGCACCTCGGTCATCCCGGCCGCGTAGGTGCTCAGGCCCTCGGCCAGCCGGCGGCTCCGAGCTGCGATCCGGTGGCTGGCCTGGCTGAGCAGCGTCGTGGAGTGGCGGTAGACGATCCCCGACATGCCGCCGAACTCATCCTCGCCCGCCTGGGCATGTCGGCCCAGGATGTCCTCCGCCTGCGCGCACACGTCTGCGAGCGCGGCGAGCTGGGTGTCGGTCACGGCGCAGGAAGCCGGGTCGGGACGCACGACGACGTCGATGCTCTTTCCGGCGGCGATCACAGGGCCAGCACCCCCGAGGTCAGCAGGTCGAGGCCGATGCCGACCTCGCCGTCGGCGGCGTGGGCGAGGCTCACCCAGCGGTCGGCGGCGTCGGCGAGCTCGCGAAGGTGCTCGGCGAGGCGGCGGGCCCGGCCCTCGAGGTGCGCGAGCGTGTCGGCCGTCATGCTGGTCAGCGCACCCAGGTCGGGCGGGTCGAGGCAAGCTCGCCGCTCGATCTCGTCGGCCTCGGCCAGCAGGCACAGCCGGTGCTGCCGGAGCAGGTCCACGTCCACCGCGATCGTCATGCCCAGAGTCATGACCGGAGACTGCACCGTGGCGCACCCCGCCGGCACCCACGCTTCCTGGGCCTGTGGACGGCCGCCTGGATCGCCTGCGATTTCAGGTGCTGGGGCGCCTCGGCAACAATGGCAAAGGAACTTCAGCAGGACCCGTCGATCCCGGAAGGACTCCTCAGCACCGTGCCTGAGCCCGAGCGCAACCCGCACCCGGTCATCGCCGGGCTGGTCGCCCTGGTCTGCGTCGGACTGACGATCGGCCTCCTCGCCGGCGGCGGCACTCTCGTCGCGACCCGCGTGCTGGGCCTCGGCGCCGAGGCCACGGCGACGGACTCGACTGCTCGGCAGAGCATGTACCTGCCGATGCCGGAGAAGACGACGCCGACCGACAGCTCCTCGCCGGCTCCGACCCTGTCGGCCGCGCCGGAGCCCACCGGCCCGGTCCTCACGACAAAGACCCCCGAGACCGGCATCAGCCTCCAAGCCGGATCGACCGAGGTCGGCCCGATGGGCCGCATCGACCTGACCGGCACCTACCCGGCGGGAGAGGGTGCGGTCCTGCAGGTGCAGCGCGCGACCGGCCCGGGCGACTCGTGGGTCGACTTCCCGGTGACCGCCACCGTCAGTGGCGGCACGTTCTCGACGTACGTCCAGACCGGGCGCACCGGGCCCAACCGCTTCCGCGTCATCGACACAGACACCGACCTGGCCTCCAACGAGGTGACCATCACCATCGGGTGACGCCTCGTCACCGCTACGACGTCAGCGGCGGGGGATCCAGTCCATGGTGTTGGGGTTGGCGCCACCCCGGCCGTCGGCGCCGCGGTCGAGCGCGGTGATGGCCGCCATGTCGTCGCCGTTGAGCTCGAAGTCGAAGAGCGCGAAGTTCTCTCGCATCCGGTCGGGGTTGACCGACTTGGGGAAGACGATGTCGCCGCGCTGCACGTGCCAGCGCAGCGTCACCTGGGCCGGCGTGCGGTCGAGGCGTTCGGCGATCTCCCCGATCGTCGGGTCGTCGAGCACGGCGCCCTGGGCGATGGGCGACCAGGCCTCGATGGCGACGTCGTACGACGCCGCCACAGCGCGCACGGCCTCGTTGCCGAAGTAGGGGTGCACCTCGACCTGGTTGACCGCGGGTACCTGGCCGCTGTCGTCGAGGATCCGCTTCAGGTGGTCGGGCTCGAAGTTGGAGACTCCGACCGACGTCGCCCGCCCGTCGCCCCACTGCGCCGAGAACTCTCCGAGGGTGCGCCAGGTCGACTCGAAGTCGCCGTCGTACCTGGTCGGCAGCGGCCAGTGGATCAGGAACAGGTCGACCCGGTCGAGGCCGAGCCTGCGCAGCGACGCGTCGAACTCGCGGCGCGCGTCGTCGGGCCGGTGGAACCCGTTGTTGAGCTTGGTGGTGACGTAGAGCTCGTCGCGCGGTATGCCGGAGGCGGCGATGGCACGGCCGACGCCTACCTCGTTGCCGTACATCTGCGCGGTGTCGATGTGGCGGTAGCCGACCTCGAGGGCCTGCTCCACCACCCGCTGCGTCTGGTCGGGGTCGACCTGGAAGACGCCGAAGCCGAGCTGAGGGATCGTGGTGCCGTCGTTGAGCTTGATGTCGGGAACGGTCATGGAGGCATGACAACGGCCGTACGACGGGTATTCCGCCGGCATCTCAGATTCCGAACGGCCCCGTCAGGCCCCGGTGGTGCGCGCGACGGCCTCGTTGACGAGCGTCGTCGCCGCGCGGAGAGCGCGAGTGCGGTCCTCGTCGGTGATGAATCCCGTGCCGTAGTGGGCGAGCGGCTTGAGACGCACCAAGGTTCCCAGCTGTCTTCCGGCGGACCTGTCGACCTTGCCGAGGAACCGTGCGGCCTCACCGTGGTCCTGATCGGCATAGCGCTCTCCCGCGGCGGTCAGGCAGATCGCGTCGGCCGCGGCGATCCCCGCCAACACGCAGATGCCCACGACGACGTCGTTCGCCGCCGGGCCCTCTTCGACGGCGGCGAGCTCGCCGACCTCGAGGTACTTCTGCGCGATCAGACGGCGGTTGTGCGCGTCGCCGACGTCGCCGCGTCGGGTGCGAACGGGAGTCATGAGGCCCGTGTCACGAGGACATCCCCGAGGCGACGACCCGTGAGGTGGATGGCGTCGCGTCGCAGGGACTCGAGAAGAGGCTCGCGCTCGGAGTCGGCGCTGGCCAGAACCTCCTCGGTCGTCTCGAACCAGGTGAGTGAGTTGCCTGTCCACGCCTCGACCAGCCGCTCGAGCGTGGCGAGCTGGTCGACCCAGGCAGGTTCGTCAGCGTCGACCCCGACGGGTCGTACGACCACGACGTCGATGTCGGAGCGAGGCCCGGCCTCGCCACGTGCGGTGGATCCGAACAAGGACGTGTGGGCGGCAGGGACGTGCCAACCCTCGATGTGCTCCCGAAGCCGGCTCAACAGGCGGTCTCGTGCGGTGACAGCCAGGATGACCGGCTCGGCGAGCAGATGTTCTCGGTTGAGCGTGAAGAGCGTTGACGGGCCCGCCGGCTGGGCGTGAACGACACCGTGATCGACGAGCCGATCCAAGATTGCCTGGACCCCTGGGCGACTGCCGCGGCGAGCCAGGGCCGCGACTCGGCGACCGGTCAGCGGCGCCTCCGTCCGCGCGAGAACAGTGAGCACGTCGCCATCGAGTGAGGGCACGAGCGTGCTGAGGGGCTGGGCAACGTCCACGGATCCATGGTGTAAGCAAAACTGTCGAATGGCAAGTATTTCTGCCATCCGACAATTATTCCTTCCAAATTCTCAGCCGCCGACCTCGTTCGGGTCGCGCCACTGCCGCTCGAACGGCAGCCGCCAGGCGAACGGCGCCACCAGCTGGTGGATCTGGTTGGGTCCCCACGATCCCGGGTTGTAGGGCCGGACGACGGGCGGGTTCTCCAGCAGGGGCTGGGAGATCTCCCACAGACGTTCGATGCCCTCGGCGCTGGTGAACAGCGTGCGGTCCCCGCGTGCGGCGTCGTAGATGAGCCGCTCGTAGGCCTCGAGCACGGCGCCCGCCCACGTGGTGTCGCGCATCGCGAACTGCATCGACAGCTTCTGCAGCTGCATGCCGGGGCCGGGCTTCTTGCCGTAGAACGACAGCGACATCTTGGCCTGGTCGGCCAGGTCGAAGGTGAGGTGGTCGGGGCCGTGGTCGCCGATGCCGGAATGAGGCGGGAACATCGACCGTGGCGGCTCGCGGAAGGCGATCGAGATGATCCGGGCACCCTCGGCCATCCGCTTGCCGGTACGGAGGTAGAACGGCACGCCCGCCCACCGCCAGTTGTCGACGTAGCACTTCAGCGCGACGAAGGTCTCGGTCTCCGACTCCGGCGCGACGCCGTCGATGTCTCGGTAGCCGACGTACTGGCCGCGCACCACGTCGTGGGGCTCGATCGGCAGCATCGAGCGGAAGACCTTGTTCTTCTCCTCCGAGATCGCGAACGGCTCCAGAGCCGTCGGCGGCTCCATCGCGGTGAACGCGAGCACCTGGAACAGGTGGGTGACCACCATGTCGCGGTAGGCGCCGGTTGCCTCGTAGAACGAGGCGCGCTGCTCCAGGCCAAGCGACTCGGGCACGTCGATCTGGATGTGGTCGATGTGGTTGCGGTGCCAGATCGGCTCGAACAAGCCGTTGGCGAACCTGAAGGCCAAGATGTTCTGCGCCGCCTCCTTGCCGAGGAAATGGTCGATCCGGAAGATCTGGTCCTCCTTGAAGACCCTGTGCAGCTGCTTGTTGAGCTCCTTGGAGGAGGCGAGGTCCGTGCCGAACGGCTTCTCCATGATGATCCGGCTGCGCGAGACGAGGTCGGCCTCCTTGAGGATCTGCACGACGTCGAGCGCTGCCTTCGGCGGCACGCTCAGGTAGTGCAGCCGGTCGCGCGGCTTGTCGCTGCCCGCCGCCGCATCCGCATCGTCGACGACGGTCTTCAGGCCATCGGGGCCCAGCTCCCAGGGCGACCACCACAGCCGCTTCTCGAACTCCTTCCAGTCCTCCTCCTTGACCTCGAACGACGCGAACTCGTCGATCGCCGCGCGCGCGAACTCCAGGAACGAGTCGCGATCGTGATGGTCGAGGGAGGTGCCGACGACCTGGAGGTCGCGGAGCAGCCCGGTCTGGAACAGGTGCAGCAGGCCGGGCAGCAGCTTGCGCTTGGACAGGTCGCCCGTGGCCCCGATGAGGACGACCGTGATGGGAGGCGTCGGCATACCTCCAGCGTCGCACCTCCGACTTCGGTGGTCGAGGTCGCTAGCGCGACCTCCTCGACCAACGGAGGGTGACGATCTGGAAGGGGCGCAGGTGGAGGCGGGAGCCGTCCCACGATCCCGAGTCGAACGGCCGTTCGAGGAGGTCGACCTCGGTGACGGACGTGTGCTCGAACGACGCGGTCACCCGCACCGACGTCCGGGCGCCGAGCGGCTCGTACAACCGCACGACGACGTCGCCCGAGCCGTCCTCGGCGAGCTTGACCGCCTCGACGTACGCCGCGCCCTCGACGCGCACCAGCGGCTCCACCGGGCTGCCGGTGCGGCGGCGGAGCGGGAGGTTCAGCGCGTAACCCGCCTCGGCGGCCCCCGCGATGTCGGCGCCGGGGACCAATGCGTACCGCAGCACGTGCCGGCCCTGGTCGGTCCCCGGGTCGGGGAACAGTGGCGCGCGCAGCAGGCTGAGCCGGACCCGCGAGAAGGTGCCACCACCCTCGCGCGGGTGGCGGGTCACGTCGTGGCCGTAGGTCGAGTCGTTGGCGATCGCCACGCCGTACGCCGCCTCGCCCACGTGCACCCACCGGTGCGCGCACACCTCGAACCGGGCTGCGTCCCAGGTGGTGTTCTCGTGGGTCGGTCGGACGACGTGGCCGAACTGAGTCTCGTACGCCGCGTGGTCGGTGTGGACGTCGACGTCGAAGGCGGCCTTGAGGACCTTCTCGCGTTCGCGCCAGTCGACCTGCGTCTCGACCTCCAACCGGTCGCCGACGAGCCGGATCCGTTGCCTGGCTGAGGATTCTCCGAACGAGTGGCTGACCACGACGGTGTCGTCCTCGACTGCCACGGTGCCGTTGACCAGGTCGGTGACCTTCTTGCGGTAGGAGCTGTCGAGGTCCCACGCGTCCCACTTCACCGGGTGGTCGGGGTGCAGCTGGAGGAGGTTCGCCGCGCCCCCGGGCGGTAGCACCTCGCGGTCGTGCGCCTTGTCGAGAACTCGCCGGATCACGCCGCCGTCGTCCAGCTCGACGCGGAGGCGCTCGTTCTCGAAAGTGGTTTCGAGGCTCGTCGCTGGCGCTCCTCGCACCTCAACCACCGAAGCGATCGGTGGTTGAGGTGCGAAGGCCGTCAAGGCCTGAGCCTCGAAACCACTACCAAGGGCAGCGACCCCGTTGCGCGCCACCGGTCCCGCGTTGAAGACGATCGCGTCGTCGCCGTCCCCCGCCAACGCGTCCAGCGCGCGGTCGATCAACCCCTCCAGCCGCTCGGCGACCTCGGCGTACGTCGCGCGCGCCTCGCGGTGCACCCACGCGATCGACGACCCGGGCAGGATGTCGTGGAACTGGTGCAGCAGCACCGTCCGCCAGATCTCCTCCAGCTCGTCGGCCGGGTAGGCAAGCAGCCCACGCACAGCGGCCGTGGAGCACCACAGCTCGGCCTCGCGGAGCAGGTGCTCGGAGCGGCGGTTGCCCTGCTTCATCGCGGCCTGCGAGGTGTAGGTGCCGCGATGGATCTCGAGGTAGAGCTCGCCCGCCCACACCGGCGCGTCGGGGTACTCGGCCTCGGCGGCCTCGAAGAAGGCCGCCGGCGTCTCGACGGCGACGGTCGGGGAGCCGGCGAGGGACGCGGTACGACGCGCGCGGCCGAGCATCTCCCGGGTCGGCCCGCCGCCGCCGTCGCCGTGCCCGAACGGGACGAGCGAGCGGGTGGCGGCGCCCTGGTCGCGGAAGTTGCGCGCCGCATGGGCGAGCTCGCGGCCGGTCAGCTCGGCGGTGTAGGTGTCGACGGGCGGGAAGTGCGTGAACACCCGGGTGCCGTCGATGCCCTCCCACCAGAAGGTGTGGTGAGGGAAGACATTGGTCGTGTTCCACGAGATCTTCTGCGTCAGGAACCAACGGCAGCCCGCAAGCCGCACGATCTGCGGCAGCGCGGCGGTGTAGCCGAAGGAGTCGGGCAGCCACACCTCCTCGCACGTCACCCCGAGGTGCTCCTCGAACCACCGCTGGCCGACGAGGAACTGCCGGGCCATCGCCTCGCCGCCGACCATGTTGGTGTCGGACTCCACCCACATCCCGCCGACGGGGACGAACCTGCCGGCCGCGACGTGCTCCTCGACCCGCTCGAACAGGGCCGGGTGGTGCTCGCGCAGCCATTCCCACTGCTGGGCCGAGCTCATCGCGTAGACGAGCTCGGCCCCGCTGTCGAGGAGGTTCACCACGTTGGCGACGGTCCGCACCACCTTCCGGACGGACTCGCGGACCGGCCACAGCCACGCCGAGTCGATGTGCGCGTGCCCGACCGCGGAGACGCGATGGGCGCCGCCGTACGCCGGCCTGCCGAGGACCCCGGCCAGCTCACTGCGCGCGGCGCTTGCGGTGCCGGGCACGTCGGCGAGGTCGAGCGCGTCGAGTGCTGCCTCCAGCGCGAGCAGGATCTCCGCCTGACGGGCGTCGTCCTCGGCGAGCTCGGCCGCGAGCTGGTCGAGCACCTCGACGTCGGCGAGCAGCTCGCGCACCTCGGGCGCGACCTCGACGACGGCCGCAGCCGTCAGCCGGTAGACGGGGTCGGCGGAGGAGGTCAGCTTGTCGCCGCCCAGGTTGTCGCCCAAAGCGGTGGGGTTCCAGCTCGTGTGTACCTGGGGGTTGGCGGCGGCCTCGACGTAGAGGTCGACCCGCTCCCCAGGAACGGCAGGAACCCAGTCGTTGAGCGGGTTCAGCGCTTTCACGTGGGTCCCGTCGGGCCGGAGCACGAGCCCTTCGGCCTGGAAGCCGGCGCCCGTGCCCGCGAACCCGAGGTCGACGACGAGCTCGGGATGAGCAAGGTCCGCGGGCACCTCGCCGGTCAGCCGGAACCACGTCGTCGCCCACGCCGGTCCCCACCGGTCGCCGATGGCGAACGCGGCGTACTCCTGGTCCTTCGCCTCACCGAAGGGCACCGGCTCGCCGACCGTCCCGTCGGCTGCGGGAGGTACGTGCCAGGCCGCAACCGTCAGGTCCGCGACGTGACGTCGGGCAGCCGGGCGGACGTGCTGGTCGACGACGCGACGCAGGCGACCCCGGATCTCGCCGCGCCGGTCGTGCATGTGTCGACGTTATCGAGCCGCGGACGGCCGCCGACCCCGGCCCACGCATCAAGCGGGCCGGGGTCGGCGGTTCGGATGCCACGCGTCGGTCACATCTCACCCTCCATGCCCGCGAAGGTCCACACGGCGCGAGCGTGGTCCAGCAGGGTCTTCGCGGCCTCGGGTGCGAGCTGCTGGGCCGGCATCGACCGCACCTGCGCGGCGAACGCCTCCAGGCCTGCCCGGACCAGGTAGTCGTTGGCCAGCCCGAACTCGGCCTCGGACCACGTCTGCACGAGCTCCCGCCCCTGCGCTGCGTTCACCTGACCGGCGGTCACCGCGTTGGAGATCAGCTGCCCCATCGTCGAGTACGACGCCGTCGCCGCGAGGTTGTCGGAGACAGGGCCGCTGAACGCCGGCGCCGTGGTGATGTACAGCCTGCCGTTGGACCCGGTCAGGACACCCGGGAACGAGTAGCTGTGCTCACTCCCGAACGCCACCTCGACGCCGGTCCGAGGCAGTGACACCTCGGTCCCGTCTACGGTCGCCTTCGGCACGATCGAGGTCGGGAGCCCGGTCGCCCGCAGGGTCAGCAGAGGGTTGACCGTGAGATCAGCCTTCGCGTAGGTGACCGTGTAGCCGATCGGGACCACCGCGCCGGAGCAGCTGATGGCGTCCTGGTAGACGCCCGGCCTGGTGGTCGCTGACACCGCGGTGCCGCCGATGAAAGCGCCGCAGGTGGGCTTGATGGTCAGCCGGGCGTCGGTGTGGTCGTAGACCCAGCC
Source organism: uncultured Actinomycetota bacterium (assembly GCA_963814935.1). Lineage (GTDB taxonomy): Bacteria > Actinomycetota > Actinomycetes > Propionibacteriales > Nocardioidaceae > Nocardioides. The sequence goes on from CAWFEZ010000017.1 coordinate 42,599, forward strand.
GCTGGACCGCCAGCCGAGGTCACCCGGCAGCGAACCCGAGGGGATCGCCTTGTCCGCCGGCGTGATGGTGAGCGGCGCAGGCACGGTGGTCAGCGTCCCGGCGCGCAGCTCCTTGAACTCGATGTTGCCGGTGCTCGGAGGCACTGGAGTGAGCGCGTACTTGCCCGGGGCGAGGTCCGGCTGCGGGGCCTGGACCGACACCGGCAGCGTCATCCCCGAGGGCATGCCCGTGACGGTGACGGTGAACTTCGGGTTCGGGCTGCCGTAGACCTTGGTCTGGTCGTCGACGCTGACCCACACCGGCCGCTTGGCCACGGTCAGGGTTCCCGACACGTACTTCGTGGCGTAGTTCGGGCTCACCCCACCCGAGGGCACCAAGGGGTAGCTTCCGGCGCTGGGCCGTGAAGCAGTCGTCCCGGCCACCGCGATCGGGGTGAGGGCGGCGACGGTCTCGCCGTTCACCAGGCCGATGGCCGTCGTGCGGAACGCCGGGACCTTGTCGCCCCAGACCATCGCCGCACTGTCGACTCCGACGACGAGCGGCGCCTTGTTGACCGTCCATGTGCCCGTCGTGACGTGGTTCTCGTAGTTCTGGTCGTAGACCTGCGGCCAGATCGTGTAGGTCCCTGCGTCTGTCGCGCTGTCCGCTTGGATACCCTCCACAGCTCCAGCGGGAACGACAGACGGGGGCAGGACGCGGGCAGGGACGCTGTCGCCGTTGCGGAGCCCGTAGTAGCGGACGTCGAATGTCGGTGCCTGTCCGTAGGTCGTGGCCAGGCTCTTCACCACCACCTGGAGCTGGGCCTGGTAGACCACGTGCTGGCCCTTGACGTAGCGGATCGCGCCGTACCCGGTGGGCACCTTCGCGCCCGAGAGCGTGATGTCGTAGACACCGGAGTCGGCATCGGGTTCGGGACCGCTGATGAGCAGCCCTTGGGTCGCCGTAGCGGCGTTGTCGCCGGACTTCAGGCCGTCGACCCTCACCGTGTAGGTGACGGGGAGGGCGCCGTACTCCGACCTGACGTCCACGGCCGTGATCGTGAGCACCGGCAGTGGGGCGACCGACGTTGCCGCCGAGGTCGTGGCGCTGACGGTGCGGGTCTCCCCGGCCACCGTGCGGAAGGCCGAGGTGACCCGGCGGTGCTTCTTGTTCCCCTTCTTCTTCTTCTTCGTGTCGGCCTTCTTCGTGTCGGCCTGCTTCGAGTGCTCCCGGGTGGACGATCCCGATCCGTCACCCCGGGCTGCGGACGCGTGTGTACCGGGTGCAGTTGTC
>CAWFEZ010000018.1:0-161659 GCA_963814935.1 uncultured Actinomycetota bacterium
TACGACACGCTGGCCGGCATCGGCACCGGACTCGCGATGAAGAGCGCCCGCGACCTTCCGACATCGCAACAGGAGGCCATGTTCGAAGTCGTCCACGACTGGCCGGCGTTGGAGCCATGGGTGTTCTGGCTCAACATCCTCGGCACGGGCGGGTGGGTGCTAGCCGTGGGCTACCTGGCGGTCGTAGCTCGAGCCGCGCGTGCACCGCGTGCGGAGTGGCTGTTCATCGGGGCGGCCGCCTTCTTCTTCCTGCTCGGACATCCGGCGCCGTTCGGCACGATCGCGTTCGGCAGCCTGTTCCTCGCCGCAGTCATCCACGAGCGGCAGTTCTCCCGCGTCCCTGGCCGGCCTCCCACGAACGGGTCGCGACCGGCCCACACCGAGTAGGCGCGCACGTGCGCTCCGCGGATGGAGGTAGCAGATGGCCGGCCGCCGGCGAACCTGGCGACGAGTGGTTCTGCTCGGCGTCCCGTCCCTCTACGTGCTCCTCGGACTCCTGCATCCCACGCACAACCCCGAACTGGGCGACGAGACCGACCACTTCGTCAACCTGCACATCGCGCAGCTCTTCCTCATCGCCGGGCTGGGCTACGTGCTCTGGCTGCTCGTAGAGGGCGTCACGAACCGTGCCGCAACGCTCGCGCGAGCGTTGATCATTCCGTTCCTGGTGGCGTACACCGCCCTCGACGCGATCCTGGGGATCGCGTGGGGATCGCCGCGAGACAGCGAACGGCCTGCCCACCACGGACCAGCCGGCAGCAGGTCGGCTCATCGACGAGCTGATTCCGGGAACCGGACCACGGGGCCTCATCCTCTACTGGGGTGCCGGCCTGCTCTGGCTTGCGGTGGCGCTTGCGGTCGTCGCCGCGCTCAGGACACGGCTCCGCTCGGGGCCCTCGTGTCGATGGCAGTCGGCGCGGCCGTGTTCACGCTCGGACACGCCCCGCCGGTGGTCCGATCGGAATGGGATTGTTCCTCCTCGGCATCGCGTGGACCGAGTTCCGCCCCCGTCCAGCAGAGACGTTGCCGGCAGCCAAAACGTGATCGTCGGCAACTGGTGCGTGCCTCGCTTCGCATGCACGCGGACGAGGCCGGGGCTCCTGGGGCGACCGTGGCTGGCACCGGCTCGCTCCCTTGTGGTGCGTCAGGGGAGAATCACTGATCGAGCCTTGCAAGCTCGGGTGAATGGTCTCTGAGGGCAGAGGTCGCGTCGTGACCGAAGTGCTTTTGGAGAAGGTTGTCGTACTCACGCATGGAGCTCACCTGATGCGCGGACTTGAGCAACATGCCGACCGGTCTCCGGCGGTACCAACGGAGGAGCGCCTCAGCGGGTCTGTCGAGCAATGTCTTGACCCAGGTCGTGGGAGAGGTTGGGTTGAGCGCCAGTTCCGTCATCTCGGGAACGATGCGAAGCGTGCTCTCCAGCTTCATAGGGGCAGGCCTGGAGAAGGGCCTGCTGACCTCCTCGCACAGAAACCGAACCTGATCCATGACCCTCAGCCGGTCCTTGACAGATCTTGCCTCTCGACGCTGCAGCTCGAGATCCCGCATCTCGCGTCGAAACCCGGCGTACTCATCCCTCAGGGAAAGCAGTACTTCGGGGATCTCTTCGGGTCTACGCGCGCGATCCAAGACGACGGCAGAGAACGGGGGAACGAAGGTAGGGCTGCCCTCGAACTCCTGCGCGATCTCCTCGACGGTGCCCTTGAGGACGCGAGACATCTGACCGTAGATCTGGGACCGTGTCGACGGGGACAAGTAGTTCGGGAATCGTCGAGCTATCGGAAGCAAGCTCACTGATGGCCAGTAGGGCACCGAATAGTGCTCCGCCACGAAGACGTAGTACATGCCACGTATCGTCTCCATACTGCTCTCGTAGGATCCGCTGCCGCCGTACTCAATCCAGCCGACGACTTCGTGAGCGGCACCGGCGAACGAGTCGGCTTCCGCTGCGACAAGCGGTCTGCCCTGGTGGATCGAGACGTCATATCCCTCGGTATACGGTGATCCCGAGTCGATAGAGCTGCCTGCGAACTGCCGAGCAATGCTCGCCTTATGGTCGGCGAACGACAACGGTAATCCGATCTGGCTGGCGTGCCCGGCGATCGCCGTGTAGTCATCGACGGTCTCCAACGCGGCAAGCAGGGCCTCGCCAACCAGGTGGCGATCCTCTGTCTCCGGGAATTCGACTGCGATGTGGCGTTCGACCAGGCTTCGGCGAAGATCCAGGCTGTCCGCGTCGCTCGACAGGCTCGCGGGAAGGCTGACCAGTCCTCGTAGAGCACGCACGCGTCGATCGTCGACATCAGGTCCATGAGTGCGAGTGCGACACCACGTCGCTCTCTCCAGTCGCCGCGCGGACTTCCTGTGAGTATCCGGCTGGCCTCGCAGAGAGTGGTGTTCGACACCATGACGACGCCAACTCCGGGAGCCGAGGCCTGCCCACCCACTGTGGTCCTCCCCTGGGTCGCGACAGAGCCGGAGCGGATCCGCGATCAGCGATACCAACCGAGCCTACAAGCAGGGAGCCGTCGATGCGATGGTTGAGCCCGGTGGCGCAGGCACCTCAGCTTCCAGGTCTGGCGCCCGCGCAGGCTACTAGAATCCGGCAGGAGCGCCACCCCGGATGAGGTGATGGGGCATGACTGATCCCGGCGATCACGACGAGGTCGAAGCAGCGGCAGCGCCGGATGCCTTTCCTGATATACGACGACTGGACGGTCGGAAGCTCCGCGTGCTGAGGCTCGTCGCCTCAGGCTGGGAGAAGCTCGTCTACGAGGTTGTCGACCCGGAGTACCCGGACGAGACGTTCGTCGTGCAGGTTCTGCGCGAGCCGCGGCAGCACCCGAAGTCGACCGATGCGGATGCGATCACCCTCTTGGAACAAGATTTGCTGATCCACCTCACACGGGATCCGATTAATCCGGAACTAGTCATTCGTTGCTGCAACCAGCTCATCAATCTCGAGCCCGATCACTTTCTGGCACGCTTCAACCGAGGATCAATGAAGGCTGGGCTGGGCGACCATGCCGGTGCATTACAGGATCTCTTGGTGGCTATCCGGGTCGCGCCGGACGACAACGATGCCTGGCTCCTGGTCAGTGCGTCGGCCGTTGCTCTCGGCCGTTCGGACCTGGCCATTTCAGCGGCCGTCCGGGGAGTGTCGCTGGACGCCGACGCCGTCCTCGCATACATGTCGACCTATCCGGAAGTCCGCGCGGGCCTGGCCCGCATGCTGGAGGATCCCGAGATCGGAACCGGTGAAGACGTCAACCCGCTCCGAGCCCTGCTGATGGCCGAAGTCGATCCCGCTCTGCACTATGGTCGTGAGCGCGACTTCGACGAGCTGTACGCGAAACCTCGGTCCGCTCACTTCGATCGATTTCCCGCGTTTCCGATCCTGTCTCCGCCAGTCGCAAGCAGTATCGCTGAGCGCTTTGTCAATTCGGACTCATTGGAAGCGCTCAGTGCGGGATACCTTCTTGCCAGAATGCATGCGAATCACGTGATGCATGGGGACTTTCGTCCAGAGAACTTGTTCTTCGATCTTTCGAGTGGTGCGGCCGGTCCCTATGAGATCGCGGTCGGATGGATCAGGGATTTCGATGTTCGCCATGCAGCGGCGGACTTCCAGACCGTTTCGGGCATGCAGAGCCGCGGCTTCTTCGACGCTCTCGCCATTGGCTACGGCAAAGCATTTGCCGTTCGGGGCCGGTCAGCTGACGTCTGGCCCGAAGAGGTCTTCGCGCTCGTTGGAGTGGAGCCCAGCTATGGCGTTCGGATCGACCCTCGCCCAGCATGGTCCGATGAGCTCGTTGGGTGCCTCGACTTCCATGTCACCGATGTCACCGAAGCGGCCGAGGCGTCGGCCTCGGTAACGCGGGGAGAGGAGGATCGGCTCAGGGGGCTGCTCGCCTTCGACAGTCGTCATTCCGCCGCGTTCGCCGTTGCCTTGGCGTTTCTCAACTACGACGTCACGCCAGTCTGGCGCGTGGTGACCGGGCGAGAGGACGAGCCAGCGGGCTTCTCGCAGTTGGTCGGGGAGATCGTCACTGAGGCGCAAACGGAAAACAGTGCGACTCTCGGTGGCGATCCCCACTACGCGCTTGCCCAGTGGCTTATCCGCTATGTGGCGCAACCTCCACGTCAGGACGTCCACCTTTCCGGTCCGCGGCGTGGCAGCGTCCAGGGTGGCGTGGCGTCGGCACTTCACGCGATCGAACTGCTCAAGTCGGCAGATTCCCAAGGGACGGTTCGCTCCAGCGCGCTGCTGGATGATGTCCTTACGGTGGTCGACACCGTGGCGTTGGCATGGGATCGCCACGGATCGCGTCGGTGGTCGTCTCAGGCCGCCGCGCAACTGTCTCAGATCCTGTTGCGTGCATGGCATTGGGATCCCGGTATCGATGAGTCGCGCGAACTCGGGATGGCCGCCCGACACTCGGCTCTGACTTGGCTCAAGTCACCGAAGTTGAGGGATGGGTTCGGGACCGACGATGCTAGTCCTTACGTACTGGCACGAATAAGCGCTCTGACGACGCTGTTCACGCGAACGATACCGCCGCGGACGACGAGTGGTCCTGTGCCGTATCCAGGAGTCCAGTGGTCGCTGGCGTGGCGTGGCCTGGCGCTCACCCATGGCATCATCCCACCGCGAATCACTCGGTTGGAGGACTACGACGAGGGCCAGCTCATGGTGACCCGGGGCCTTCTGTTCCACCGCCACGAGCTGCTTCGTCAGTACTCGATGGCGCTCATGACGGCGTTGGGGGCTCAGTTGATGGTCGAAGGGCGACTGTTGGCGACGCAGTTCTCCCACCTGAACGATGAGTTTCAGGCGCTCAGTGCCTTGGTTCACGAGGAGGCGATCGACGACATGCTCCGTTCGGCCGATCCGCGGCTCAGTCAGTATTCAAACAACTTCTTGTCAAAGCGGAGAGAATTTCTCTTCGACCGGCTCCTCCCCAATCTCATTGGCGAATAGGAAAGAGCGCGGCCGAGGTGTTCGGGGTCGCAAAGTCCGTCATTGTCACACCGCAGCCGCTCTGGCGGCCACTAGGTCGAATGCGCGACGTACCAGGTACGTCGCGCATTCGACCGAGACGAATGGCCTAGCTCGATCGGAGTAGGCCGGTCCACCAGGTCGGAGCGCCGAGCCACAACCTCCCGCCGCCAGTAGTTCCAGTCCTCCGGCCGGCGTGGCGTAGCCGTGCTCCACCGGCCGTGCGTCCGGTGCGTCGAGGACCCGACGCACCACGGGCGTCAGCCGCTCGGCCGACAGCACAGGGACGTCCTGCATGGGGCCCATCCTCGGGGATGGCGGACCCGCGGGATACCTCCTTCGACCGCCTCAGCTCACCCGGTGACAGAAGGCTCTCCGAGTGCTTGGGTCAGGACATGACCCCCTCGGAATCCCCTCTCAGCAGACGCGCGGTCATCGGCGGCTCGCAGCCGCAGCCGTCGCGCTGACCGTCGTACCCGCCACGTCCGCGTGGGCGCGCCCGCTGCGCCTGGACTACCCGTTCACCCTCGGCGTCGCGAGCGGAGACCCCGAGCCCACGTCGGTCGTGCTGTGGACCCGGCTGGCGCCGGCACCGTTCACCCCGGGTCACGGCATGCGCGGGCACGACACAGGTCACCGTCCGTTGGGAGGTGGCGGCCGACGAGGGCATGCAGTTCGTCGTGAAGCGGGGCAAGGCGACGACGTACGACGCGTGGGCCCACTCGGTGCACGTCGAGGCGAAGGGACTGCAGCCGGGGCACGAGTACTGGTACCGCTTCGAGGTCGCCGGCCACGTCAGCCCCGTCGGCCGGACCCGGACCGCACCCGCGCCGGGGAGCTCGGTCGCGGGTCTGACGTTCGCGTCGGTGTCGTGCCAGGCCTACGACTACGGGTTCTTCACCTCCTACCCGCACATCGTCGAGGACGACCCCGACTTCGTGCTGCACCTCGGGGACTACGTCTACGAGTACGGCATGAGCGCGACGGCCGGGAACCGCGGGACGCCGGTGCCCCAGATCGTGCAGAAGGCGCCCAGCAACCTCGAGCAGTGGCGGGCCACCCACGCCCTCTACAAGCAGGACCCGAGCCTGCAGGAGGCGCACCGGCTGCTGCCCTTCGTGCTGACGTGGGACGACCACGAGTACTTCAACGACTACGCCGGCGGCTCACCGATCCCGGCGGACGGCGGTCCGTCGGCGGCGCGGGCGGCGTCGTACCAGGCCTACTGGGAGCACCTGCCCCTGCGCGCGGCGGCGCGCTTCAAGTCCGGCGAGATCCGGATCTACCGCCGGCTGTCGTTCGGCAGCCTGCTGCAGCTCGACATGATCGACGGTCGCCAGTACCGGTCCGTGCCGCCCTGCGGCTGGGGCGAGGCGCAGGCCTGCGAGGCGGCGTACGACCCGGCGATCACCATGCTCGGCGCCCAGCAGGAGCAGTGGCTGTACGCCGGGTTGTCCTCCGCAACTCGATGGAACGCGTTCGGCAACAACGTGATGATCGCGCGTCTCGACCACGACGGCGCGGCCGGCGACCTGTTGTGGAACGACGCGTGGGACGGCTTCCCCGCCGCGCGCAACCGGCTGCTCGACGAGGTGGTCGCCCGCGACGTCCGCAACGCCGTGTTCGTCACCGGTGACTGGCACAGCACCTTCGTCAACCACGTCAAGCAGGACTTCGACGCGCCGGACTCGCCCGTCGTCGCCAGCGAGTTCGTCGGGACGTCGGTCTCGACCAATGGCGACGGCATCGTCTACGGGCCCTACTACGGCCCGATGATCGGGTTCAACCCGCACATCAAGTACTTCGACGGTGACCGTCGCGGCTACCAGCGCCACACGCTGACGGGCGACGCCTGGCGCACGGACCTCGTGATGGTCGACCGGGTCGGTACGCCGACCTCGCCGGCGTCCGTGCTCGGCTCGTGGGTGGTCCATGACGGCGTCCCCGGTCCGGTACCGGCCTGACGAGGAGTCATGCCGACGTTCGACCTGATCGCGGTTCCGTTCGATGGGTACGGCCGGCCCGGGCATCAGTCCCACGCGGCCGCGGTGTTGCGCCAGGCCGGCATCGTCGGAGCCCTCGCCCCTAACCCGGTGGTCGAGGGTGACGATCTTCTGCTCCCGGCCGGCGATCCCGGTCGGGGTGCTGACACCTCGTTGGTCAACGAAGCTGCGCTGGTCGCGATGGTCGACCTGGCGGGAGAGCGTGTGGCGAGCGCCGTCGCCGACGGGCGGTTCCCGCTGGTCTACGGCGGGGACTGCACGACGCTGCTCGGCAGCGTCCCGGCGCTACGTCGCGAGGGTCCGTTGGGTCTGCTCTTCGTCGACGGTCACGAGGACACCATGCCGCTGGACGTGTCCGAGGACGGGGAGGCCGCCAACACCGAGCTCGGCCTGCTCCTCGGCCTCACCGGGCACCTGATGGCGGGTCCGCTGGCGCAGCGAGTAGGAGCCTTGCGCAAGGAGGAGGTGGCTGTGCTCGGACCTCGGGACGTCGCCTGGCGCCAGCAGTTCAACGTGGGATCGCTCCGAGAGTCAGGAGTCTGGTTCCGCGACTGGCAGGAAGTGGCAGCGCAGCCGGAGCAGCAGGCGGAGGCGGCGGTGGCCCACGTGATGCGGGCCGCCGATCGTTGGTGGCTGCACGTCGACCTCGACGTGCTGGATCCTGTGGCGTTTCCCGCTCAAGGAGTTCCCGACGTCGCGGACGAACCTCTCGGACTCACCTGGGCACAGCTGACCGGCCTGCTGACCGCCGCCGTGGCCTCGGGCGGATGCATCGGGTGGAGCCTGGCGATCTACGACCCGGACCAAGACCCGGACCGCTCATCGGCCGCCAGGATCCTCGCGCTTGTCAGCGCCGTCACTTCGGCGATACCTCCCGACGCTGGTGTCGGTCCCGCTCGAGCTGTGTGAGGCGGCGGCGTAGATCGGCGGGCTCTCCGGAGCCACCGCACGTTCAACAAGGCGACGGCGTTCAGCCACTCGCCGTTACTGCCGATGACCGGCTGTGCGACTTGGATCGGAACAGGTCTCCACCCCCTTCCGAAGGAGTCACAACGCCATGTCTGTTGCACGCCGAAGTCTGCTGGCCGGCGGGACCGTCGCCGGGGTTGGTCTGGTGGTGGCGGGTGCCGTCCCCTCGCTCGCCGAGCCGAGCCCCACGAGCCGTCGGGCGACGTACCCGTCCCACCGCCCGTTCCCGCCGCTGATGGAAGATCCGGCCGGCATCCTCGCGCTGCCGGCCGGCTTCCGCTACCGCGTCGTCACCAGTGCGGGCGTCACCCAGCTCGACGACGGCCAGGGTCCGACACCGTCCGGCCACGACGGCGCCGCGGTCTTCAAGGCCCGGCGGAACCGGCTGCACCTGATCCAGAACCACGAGCTCGGTGCCAACGCGGCGCTGGGTGTCCCCCACGTCGCGGGCACGGTCTACGACGCCGGCGCCACCAGCGCAGGCGGCTGCACCGTGATCGAGACCGACAACGCCGGCAACAACTTCGGCGAGTGGGTCGGCATCTCCGGCACCCTCGTCAACTGCGCCGGCGGGCCGACCCCGTGGGGCACCTGGCTGACCTGCGAGGAGACCGAGACCAAGAAGGGCGGGGCCCTCCTCGAGGACCACGGCTACGTCTTCGAGGTGTTCGCCGACGGCACCAGCATCCCCAAGCCCATCAAGGCCTTCGGCCGCTACGCCCACGAGGCACTGGCCATCGACGACGACCTCCAGCACGTCTACCTGTCGGAGGACGCGAGCGGGCCCAACGGGTTGTTCTACCGCTGGTCCGCCCCGGCCGGCGTCCGTCTCCACAAGGGCATCGCCAACCAGCTCGGCACCACCGACGGCACCCTCGCCGCGATGGCCATCATCATGGACGACGGCTCGGTGCTGCCGGACGTCGCCTACCTGACCTCCGCCCAGCTCGGCCGGCCGTTCCCGGTCCAGTGGGTCGAGGTGCCCGAGCGCGACGGCCAGACCATGTCGGTGCGCAAGCAGTTCCAGTGGACCGACAACCCAGGCGGACTCCCGGTCACCCGCGGCAAGAAGTTCGAAGGAGTCTGGGGCACCGACGCCGGCGTGTACGTCGTCAACAGCTTCGCCTTCAACTCCGCCGACCTGCCCGCCGACGCGGTCAAGCACGACGGCATGGTGTGGTTCTACTCCTACGCGGACGAGACGATCACGCTCGTCACGTACTTCCCGCACCAGGAGTCCGCGGTGGACAACGACCCGGCACCCAAGTACAGCGACCTGACCTTCGACGGCCCGGACAACGTCACCGTCACGCCATGGGGCTCGCTCGTGCTGGCCGAGGACGGCGTGGGGGCCTCCCACGTGCTCAGCTCGGTGCCCGGCGGGCCGTCGTACGCGATCGCCCGCAACCAGCTGAACGACTCCGAGTTCACCGGCCCCACGTTCACCGAGGACGGTCGGACCTTGTTCGTGAACATCCAGACACCCGGCCTCACGCTGGCCATCACCGGCCCGTGGGAGAGCTACCTCGGCTGATCGCTGGACACCCCTCGCTCCGCCCGCTCCCACCGACGAGCAACGCCTCCGAGTCCCGGGCCTCGCCTGCGCCGAAGATACGCAATTTGAGGTATGCCCGTTTCGTGCGCACGCTGCCAAGGTGGGATCGGGTTCGGGGTCTACCACCACTCGGGCTACCACAGGAGGTCCCATGAGGGGACGTGCGGCATTACTGATCACCGGGTTGGCCATCGCGGGCGTCATCAGCACCAGCACCTCGGCAGTAGCCCGGCCCATCGACAAAGGTCACTTCGACGACGTCTTCACCTCCGACGTCTACGACTGCGACGGCACCCCGGCCGAGGATGCCGTCGACGTGCACGTCAATTTCCTCTTCAACCAGCGAGGCTCCTCCCCCTTCCCCTACTACCGGGAGAGCGTGCACGGTTCCGTGACGACGACCAACCTGCTCACCGGCGGCACCTACACCAACGTCTTCGCCTCCAGCAGCAAGGACCATCTGATCACCGACAACGGCGACGGCACCATCACGATCACCGTGTACGCCTCCGGCGCCTCCAGGTTCTACGACCAGTTCGGCAACTTCGTGCTCAAGGACCCCGGCAATGTCCGGTTCGCCTTCGACATCGACTACAACGGCACCCCCGGCAACCCCGACGACGACACCGATGTGCCCGACTCGTTCCGGATGGTGCGCGGCTCCACCGGGAACAGCGACTTCTCCGACCGTGACTTCTGCGCGGATCTGGTGGCGTTCACCAGCTAGCACCAAACTGCTGTCCCTGGCGACGCAGGGCCGCAGGACAGGAGGTTGAGTGGCGGGCGGTGCGGCACTCATCATCCTGGCGTGACATCATCGACGCATGATACGTGCGACCGCTGCGGTGGACGAGCTCGTAGCCGTCGTCTCCGAGCCGAACCGTGCCCGGATCGTCGCCGAGCTGGCCCGGGAGAGTCTGTGCACCTGCCACCTGGTCGAGATCCTCGGAGCCGGTCAGACGGCTGTCTCCAACCACCTTCGGGTGCTGCGCCTGGCCGGCGTGGTCGACGCGATTCCTGCCGGCCGCTACACCTACTACGAGCTGCGTCCGGCCGCGGTCCAGGCCCTTGCCGAGCACTACGCCGCAATGGCGGCGTCGGCTCGTGACGTCGAGCGACGGCCCTGCTGATGGCCGACACCGACCTTGCTCGAAGGCTGACGGCCGAGGCGCTCGGCACCGGACTGCTCGTGACGATGGTGATCGGCTCCGGCGTGATGGCGAGCCGCCTCTCACCGGGCGACACCGGACTCCAGCTGCTGGAGAACTCCTTGGCCACGGGACTCGGTCTGGCTGTGCTCATCCTCGCGCTCGGACCCGTCTCAGGTGCACACCTGAACCCCGTCGTCACGCTCGCCCTGTGGCTCGCCGACCACCGCGGCGGCGACGGGACGACGGGCGCATCGGTGGCGCCGTACCTCGCCGCGCAGACGCTGGGAGCAGTCGCCGGTGCCGTGCTCGCCAACCTCATGTACGACGTTCCCCAGGGCTTCTCGGAGACAGGTCGGTCGGGCGCCGGAGTGTTGCTGGGCGAGGTCGTCGCGACGGCGGGGCTGGTGGCGCTGGTGCTGACGCTTCATCGCACCCATCGCACCTCGCTGGCCGCGCCGGCGATCGGGGCGTACATCGCGGCGGCGTACTGGTTCACGTCGAGCACGTCGTTCGCCAACCCGGCCGTGACCATCGGACGCGCACTGTCCGACACGTTCGCCGGTATCGACCCAGCCTCCGTGCCGGCGTTCATGGTGGCCCAGGTCGCGGGAGCCGCCGCGGGCTTGGGCGTCGTGGCCTACCTGTACCCCATCCGCATCACCGAGAGGAGCGGTCCGTGACCGCGCCACAGGTCGTGTTCGCCTGCCGCAAGAACGGCGGCCGCTCCGTCATCTCGCGACTCCTCACCGAGTACTACGCGGGCGACCGCGTCATCGCCCTCTCCGCGGGCACGGAGCCCGGCGACCAGGTCCATCCCGAGGTGACGCGGATCCTCGAGCAGCTCGGGCTCGACACCTCCCGAGAGACACCCAAGATGCTGACCCGGGACATGATCGCCGGCAGCGACCTGGCCATCACCCTCGGCTGCGGCGAGGAATGCCCCTACGTCCCTGGCGTCAGGTACGTCGACTGGCCCGTCGCCGATCCCAAGGGCCAGGACGACGCCACTGTGCGGAGCATCGTGGCCGACCTGGACGCCCGAGTGCGAGACCTGCTGGCCGACCTGGTCCCAGAGCTCGTCCTGCCACCGTCACTCGTGGGTGAGCGCTGACCGACGATGCAGTGACGCGTCAGCGGCCGGTGCGCCCGTCGACCTGCTCCCGGATGATGTCCGCGTGACCGGCATGGCGAGCCGTCTCCCCAGCACGCTGATCAGCACCCAGCGCAGATCGTGGGTCTTCCCGCCGCGGGTGACCGGCGCCCCTGGGTCGCCGACCGAGACGGCGATGTCGTCGCTTGTCTGGCAGGCAGCTCGGTACTCCGCTCGAAGTCTCGCCAGCGTCACGCCTGGGTCGACCTCCATCGAGCGCCGGCCCCGCGAGGCAGGACGCCCGGCGACGATGTGCTCGAACCAGTGGGACTCGACGAAGGTGAGGTGCTGGAGCAACCGGCCAGGTTGGTGCCTGACGGAACCGTGCTGCGCCGCGCATCACTTCCGACAGTCCGGCCAACTTCTTCAACACGCCCGCCCGCATCGCGTCCAGGGCATCTAGAAGAGCGGCCAGCTCAGGGTCCAACTCGCCCGCACTCAGTCCGGCGCGGGCGACTCGTGTGCCAGGCCGCGCTCGCGGTCGCGTCGCACGGCACGAATGCCGGCCTCCAGGCCCTCGTGCCAGGTCTCCACGGGCACGCTGTCGGCGACGTAGGCCAGCAGCACCTGCTCCAGCGCCCACTTCTCGTGGGCGCTCATGTCGAGGGTGGCGAGCTCGAGCTCGAGGAGCGCTTCCTGCCCGCTGTCGTGCAGCACCTGGACGGCGGGATCGAACGAGTCGCTCATGTCCGCATGGTGACTCGTGGGGACGCCCGGGACAAGGGCCACCCCAGGGCCGGGTCACTCCATGGGACGGACGGGGGCTCGGAAGGTTCGCCGTCCGTTCACCTGTACGCCGCCCACTCCTTCTAGCGTGTTCCCGTGTGAGCGGCCGGACGGATGGGGACGGGGACCATCTCCCCATCCTGTCCCGTTTCAACGTGCACGAGCTCCGGGCGATCGAGAGGGCACTGGCCCAGCACCTCCGGGTCAGCATCGAGCAGGTCGGCGAAGAGGGCTTCACGGTCGTTCCCGACTCCGGACGGCTCCTGCGGGTCACCTGGCAGGGCTCGGCGCCCATCGCGATCGACGACCTCCAGAGCATCGTGGACGAGGCCACCGCAGAGCACCCCAGCACGGGTCGACAACCCTGGCCCGGTCATGCACCCGTCCCGATGGTGACCCGCAAGGTGACCCGGCGACGCCCGGGCACCCGGCACGACGACTCCTAGCCGGTCCTCCGGCTACGCAGTTGTCCGTTCACCTGGCACGGCTACAGTCACTTGCTCACCACCCCTCGCGGGCGGATCCGCCGCCCGCACTGCCCCGTGGGAGGACCCATGGCCGCCAGGATCGAGATCTTCCGGACCGACCTGGGCGAGTATGCCTTCCGTCTCCGCGCCAAGGACGGCGAGCTGATCGCCACGGGCGAGTCACAGAAGACCAAGGCGAAGGCGCGCGACAGCGTCCTCGCGTTGCTCAAGGCGACGCCCAAGGCGAAGATCTTCGACCTCACGGACGATCCGCCCATCCCTTGACAGTCGCCAGCGACGTCCCGGTCCGGGCGGCCGACTCTCGCGACACGGTCGCCCATCTGCTCGGCCACGAGATGGCCGCCCATGCCCGCGCGATCGTGTCGGGTGGTCTGCCGCCCACCTCGACGAGCCCGACGGCGTCCATGCCATGCGGGTGTCGACCAGGCGCCTTCGGTCGGTCCTCGCGACCGGACGTCCCTTCGTCGATCGCGCCGTCACCGATCCCGTCCGCGACGAGCTCGGCTGGCTGGCCGACGTCCTCGGTGAAGCACGGGACGCCGAGGTCCGGTCGGCCCGGGTCGCGGAGGCGGTCGAGGCTCTCGTGTCGGAGCGTGCGGACCTGGACTGGGAGGCCGACCGGGTGCGCCCAGCCCTGCTGGCGCCTCTCCAGGCCAGGCACGACATCGCCCTCGCCGCCCTGCGGGAGGGTCTCGAGAGCCCTCGGTACGCCGAGCTGGTCGAGCGCGTGGACCACCTCGCCTCCGCTCCTCCTTGGACGCCACGAGCCCAGAAGCGCATCGGCGGCGCCTACCTGCGGCAGGTTCGGCGCCACCTGGGTCGCCTCGACCGGCGGATGAGCGCCGCGGCTTTCCCGCATCTCGATCCCGACGCCAGAGCGGCATCTCTTCACGACGCACGCAAGGCGGTCAAGCGCACCCGGTACGCGGTCGAGCCGCTACGACCGGTCTTCGGCAAGCGCGCCAAGCGGCTCACCCACCGGCTCAAGGAGCTGCAGGCCCAGCTGGGCCAGCTCCAGGACACCGTGATCACCAGGGACTACCTCCACGACCTCGTTCGTCTCCACGCGCCGGGCGTCGACCCCACGGTCGCCCTCGTGGCCGGCGCGCTGATCGAACGAGAGGCCAGCCACGCCGAGGGTTACGAAGCCGCAGCGGTGGAGGCATGGGAACGGGTGAGGACGACCAAGCCGCTCCGCTGAGCCAAGGGCGGCACTGGTCCCTGGCTCGACGCCGACCCTTCACCCGGCGTTCGCCCGGAGGCGTCCCGACCTGGCCAGGCTGACCTCCATGCCCCGCCCGACCTCGCTCGCGCTCCCGATCCTCCTCGTCCTGCTGACCGGCGCAGCGGCCTCGGCGGTCCCGCCACACGGTGGGCCGACCGACCCCGTCAGCGTGACGACCGACAACGAGACACCGGTCTTGTACGACGACGACGACGGTGGCAACGCCTCCGGCGACGACCCGGCCATCTGGGTCGACCCGGACGACTCGTCCAACTCGGTCGTCATCGTCACTGCCAAGGAGGGCGGGCTTCGCGTCTACGACCTCGACGCTCAGGAGCTCCAGTCGTTGTCCGCAACGCCGGCGCCACAGACAGACGCAGTCGATGGCCGCTACAACAACGTCGACATCGCCTACGGTCTGGAGGTTGGCGGTCAGCGCGTCGACGTCGCGGTGGTCTCCGACCGCTACAACGACTCCTTGCGATTCTTCGCGATCGACGCGGACGGTGCTGCCGCGGACGTGCCTCTCAGCGAGATCACCGCACCCGAACAGGCCTACCTGTTCCAGCCGGACCGCGAAGGTGTCGACTCCGAACACACCGCCTACGGCCTGGCCGTCTACCAGCCTCGGCGCGGGTCGTCGTACGTCGTGGTCACCCAGGAAGGCACGACGGCCGTCGCGACCGCCCGTCTCGTCGTGACGGCCGAGGGCGTGGGCTACACCGCTGTCACGCACCTGGAGCTGCCCGGCGAGTTCGCCCTGCCGGACGGTTCGACGTGGGTGCCGTGCGAGGAGCCCGGTGTCCTGCCCCAGCTCGAGGGGGTCAGCGTCGACCAGGCAGGCGGCGTCATCTACGCCGCGCAGGAGGATGTCGGCCTCTGGAGGGTCAAGCTGCCGCTCGGCTCGGCGCGCGCCGCAGCTGGTCGACCGCACGACTGACTTCGGCGTCCACGACGTCTACGACGAGGCGAGCGAGGAGTGTGTGCCGGTCGACCCGGACGCCGCGGGGTACGGCGGCAAGTGGCTGACCGCTGATGCCGAGGGCGTGGACATCTACTACGGCCGCGGCGGGCAGGGATACGTCATCGTGTCGAGCCAGGGCGACGACACGTTCGTCGTCTACGACCGGAACGGGAAGAACAAGGCGATCGGCTCGTTCCGGATCGAGGGCGACGGTGTCGACGACGTCAACGGATCCGACGGGCTCGCGGTGACCAACCGGCCGGTCGGCCCCTTCGACACCGGACTGCTCGTCAGCCACGACGAGCCCGAGACAGGACCCGGTGTCGACCCGGAGCGAGACGCCACGAACTTCTCGTTCGTGTCGTGGGGTGGCATCGCCGACGCCCTCGGGCTCGTCGCCGACACCCGCACCGGCAACGACCCCCGGTTCGCGCGCTGACGGACGACCTACAGGTCGTCGTCCTCGACGTCGTCCTCGTCGTCCCAGTCGTCGTCGAGGTCGTCATCAGGGTCCTCGTCGAGGCGCCAGTACTCCTCGCGCGAACCCGCCGGGTCGGTGTCGAGCTCGTCGCCGAAGGTGGTGGGGTTTCGTGGTGTGGTCATGACACGAGGTTGGCTCGCGACCGTGAAGCGCGAGTCAACACCGGGTGACGAGTCGTCGTCGCTGCGGCGTCGGTCCGGCTCACAGCCAGCTGACGCCCTAGGTCGCATCCGCGACGCACCTGGTGCATCGGAACTTCGACCTTGAGGTGAATCGGCGCTGTCAGGCCAGCGGATCGACGAGCAGCAGCTCGGTGTTGCCGTCAGCCCGCGAACCACGCCGGTCGAGGTGGCTCGGGTCGTTGAACGCCAGCTCGCGGTAGAGCGAGGCGAGACCTACCGGCGACAGGTCGGTGCGCGGCGCGCTGGCGGGTGAGTCCGCGTCGATCAACGTCGTGAACAGGGACAGGGTGCCGTCGCCGTTGCGAGGCCACCTCGATGACGCGCGCCTGCTGGGGTGCGTCGATGTGGGAGGCGGTGTTGATCTCCCAGAAGGAGTGGCGGGGGTCGACGTGCCGCCTGCGGTGTGATGCGGTTGCGGTGACAGTGCCCGTTCACCCAGGCGACGACATGGGGATGCCGGTGGAGGACGGCGACCAGCTCGTCGCCCGCGTGCCTCGGCTCGTGCGGGTCGCGCGGGTCGGGCGCGAGGTTGGTCATCATGTCCGATGGGTGGTGGCTGAACACGAGGACGTAAGCGCCCCGGGACGAGATGAGCTGTTGCTCGAGCCAGTGCAGCTGGCCGGAACCGAGAGACCCGTCTGCGCCGCCGGCCTGGTTGGTCGTGTCGAGGCTGATGGCAAGGACCTGCTCCGACAACAATTGCGTGTAGTAGAGGCGGGAGCCGTCGTCGTTCGCGTCGTACCCGTGACCGGTGGGACCCGCACCCGTGAACCTGGCCTGGCGCAGCGCCTCGACGTACTCCGGCCCGGTGAACGGCGCGCGGCGCGGGTCGGCTGGACGGCTCTGGTCTGGCCGCGTGCGGCGATCGCCTCCATCAGACGCCCGACCCCACCGACGCCGAGATCGGGGTGGTCGCGCGGCGTCCTTGCGCCCAGCCTGGCGGCGAGCAGGAGCGCCTCGTCGGAGCCGGCCGAGAACACCTTGCGGTCCCCGGCGCACCACTCGGCGGTCGCGTCCTGGTGCTCCAGCGTCCCGAGAGCCGCGCCGTCGTGGTTGCCCATCGTCAGCAGCCAGGGCACGTCGAGCCCAGGAGAGGCGAACGGCCTGGTCGCGGCGGCCAGCAACCCCGGTACGACGGGGAAGCCGTAGGTCCTGGTAGCGGTCGCGCCCGCGGACTCTCGGGCTGCCAGTACTCGTCGAGCCCGCAGCCCGCGACCCCCTCGAAAGCGCCGGGGTCGCCGCTCGAGGGGTCGACGACTCCACCCGCCAGGATCGTGAGGAGCCACTCGAGCTCGAGCCCGCACTGGTTGTCCGTGTTGTCTCCGGTGGTCATCACCGCGTCGATCGGCCGGCCGGTGAACGGCCCGCCGCGAAGGGAGTTGACCCGTCGAACGAGTGCCGTGGCGCCGTGGGTGCCGAGGAGCTCCTGCGGTCGATGCCCGGTCCGGCAGCGGCGATCCAGGTACTCGAACCGCAGCGGGTTCTGCACATCGGTGACGTGCAGGTCCGTCAGCTGTACGACGGCAGCCAGCCCGGTACGGAGGGTGGCGCGCTTGTCGCCCGCCGGCGCAAGGTCGGTCCTCAACGCGATCGGCTGGGGTGGTCCGATCCTCAGCTGCAGGTAGCCCGACGACGGCGCCGGCACGATGGTCGACTCGAGGGTCGTCCCGTCGACTCGCAACGGCGGGCCAGGATGTTGCTCACGCAGCAGCCTCGAGGCCACCAAGGCCCCGACCGAGATCGAGCTGCACTGGACGACCTGCCGACGGGTCAGAATGCCCACGTACCTCAGTGTTTCCACGCGACGCTCGGAAACTGGTGACGACAACCTTGATGTCGTGTGAACCCCTGCCGTCACTCTGGGGTGCTCGGGCTGCGGAGCGGCACGGAGCACAGGAAGGGCATGATGGTTCCTTCCACTCCATCGACGAAGGCGTCCACGTGACCAGGAAGAAATCTTCTGCGTCCGCCAAGAAGGAGCTCAGGACCACGATCAAGGAGCTGCGCTCGAAGCTCCATCAAGCCGAACGATCAGCGAAGCGTTCGAAGAGCAAAGCCGCTCGGCTCAAGAAGACCAACGCCGAGCTCGACGCGGAGGTCAAGGACCTCAAGAAGTCCAACAAGCGGTTGAAGAAGGCACCTCGACCAACCGAACCGACACCGGCGGCCACGGAGGCGCCCTCCGTGGCGACCGAGGCCTCGCCTGCCGTCAGCCACCCGGCGTGAGCCCCGACGACAGCTGGACGGTCGCGCAGCTCCGGGCGGAGGCGCGCACACGCGGGCTCACCGGGCTGTCGCGCAAGACCAAGGCCGAGCTCCTCGCCGCCCTCGGGTGACTGCCGACGAGACGCACCCGGGCTACAAGTCCGCACAGCCTTGACCATTAACGAAACGAGCAGTATCGTTTCGTTATGCACAGTTTTGAAAGGCTGTCCAACCCGGCGGCAACCCCGCTGGGTGGAGCACCGGAATCGGCCTCGACATGACGACGGCCCGCCAGACCCGCCCACGCGGACGACCCCGCAGCGAGAAGGCGCGCACGGCGATCCTCGGAGCCGCCATGGAGCAACTGCTCGACCGAGGGTCTCCATGCCATGAGCATGGACGACGTGGCCCGGCGGGCAGGCGTCAGCAAGGCCACCATCTACCGGTGGTGGCCCTCCAAGGAGCGCCTCGCCCTCGACGCACTCGCCACGGAGTGGGCAGCCTCAGCATCCGCCTGCTGGGCTGGAGACACCGGCAGCCTGCGCGATGCCCTGCTGGCGCGGTTTCGGCCCTGGGTTCGCCAGCTGAATCGGAAGCCCTACGCCCGGGTCGTAGCCGGTCTGGTCGCCGAAGCGCAGACGGACCCGGAGTTCGCCGAGCTCTACCGGCAGCACTTCGTCCAGCCGCGCCGTGTCGCGACCCGCGAGCTGCTCGACCAGGGCCCGCAGACCGTGACGAGATCCGTCGAAGGACACGAACCTCGAGCTGACGCTCGACCTGTTGTACGGCCCGATCTACCACCGCCTGCTGCACGGTCACGCCCCGCTCACCGAGCGGTTCGCCCAGCAGGTCATCGACCACGTCATCACCGCGATTTCCGCATCACCAACACCCCCTCGAAAGGAACCCTGATGAACACTCCCGAGCCACTGACACGTGGACGAGGCCAGCCGCCTCGCCGTCACGGCCACCGCCGACGACCTCCAGGACTGGGCGCACAGCGTCGCCGTCCGCGGGCAGGTCAGCCTCGTCGACCTGGTCGACGTCCTCAACATCCTGCGCGAACACAGCATCCCGCAGTACTCCGCCGCATCCGCCTTCCCCGCCCTCGCAGCCAGCTAGCACTCAACCACCCAACGAGAAGCCCCCAGGAGCAACACCATGTACCAGCGCCTGATCGGCGACACCAAGGTCAGCGCCCTCGGACTCGGCGGTATGCCGATGTCGATCGAGGGCCGGCCCGAGGAGTCCCGCTCCATCGCCACCATCCACGCCGCCCTCGACGCCGGGATCACCTTCATCGACACCGCCGACGCCTACCACATCGGCGCCGACGAGGTCGGCCACAACGAGACGCCTGATCGCCAGGGCCCTGGCCTCCTACGGCGCCGACACCTCCGACGTACTGGTCGCGACCAAGGGCGGCCACCTGCGTCCCGGTGACGGCAAGCTGGACCCTCGACGGCTCACCCGACCACCTGAGGCAGGCGTGCGAGGCGTCTCTGCGCCGCTCGGCGTCGATGCGATCGGGCTCTACCAGTTCCACCGGCCCGACCCGACCGTGCCCTACGCGGACTCGATCGGCGCGATCCGCGACCTGCTCGACGCCGGCAAGATCCAGATGGCCGGCATCTCCAACGCCAACCCCGAGCAGATCCGGGTGGCCCAGCGAGATCCTCGGCGGGCGGCTGGTGTCGGTGCAGAACCAGTTCTCCCCCGCCTTCCGCTCCAGCGAGCCGGAGCTCCGGCTCTGTGACGAGCTCGGCATCGCCTTCCTGCCCTGGAGCCCGCTGGGCGGCATCAAGAACGCCGCCGACCTCGGCTCGCGCTACCGGTCCTTCGCCCAGGTCGCCGACGAGGTCGACGCCACGCCCGCAGCAGGTGACCCTGGCCTGGATGCTGGCCAAGTCACCGGTGGTCATCCCGATCCCCGGATCCAGCCGGCCCGAGACCATCCGGGCCTCGGCCGCCGCCGCCGACCTCCTGCTCACCGCCGAGCAGGTGAGCCGACTCGATCACTCATGACCGTGCAGCAGGCGGGCCCACGGCGGGCGGTGGACCGCGGGCAGGGACCGCTCCCTGTTCTCCTCATCTGCTTGACAGTGGTGACCGGTCTGGTTGACGCCTTCAGCTACCTGAGCCTGGGCCAGGTGTTCGTGGCGAACATGACGGGCAACGTGGTGTTCCTCGGCCTCGCTCTGAGCGGTGCCAGCCAGGTCTCGATCGGGTCGAGTCTGCTGGCCGTGGTCGCCTTCGCCCTCGGCGCGGCCGTGGGCGGACGCTGGTCGGCCGGGCGTGAGCTGCACCGCGGCCGCCTGCTTGCTGCGGCCACCACCGGT
This sequence comes from uncultured Actinomycetota bacterium, assembly GCA_963814935.1. GTDB lineage: Bacteria > Actinomycetota > Actinomycetes > Propionibacteriales > Nocardioidaceae > Nocardioides. The sequence continues at coordinate 20,441 of CAWFEZ010000018.1, forward strand.
TCAGGCGGCCGTTGTGCTGGCCGCGGCCGTCGTCGCGAGTACCGCGGGCACGAACGCCTCTGCATCCCGGCTGGCGCTGATCGGACTGCTCGCACTGTCCATGGGCGGCCAGAACGCCACCGCGCGACGGCTCGCCGTACCCGACCTCACCACCACCGTGCTCACCCTGACGGTCACCGGCCTCGTGGCCGACACGACACCCTCATCCGTGCGCGCCCGGCGACTGGTCGCGATCCTCTCGATGCTCATCGGCGCCTTGGTGGGAGGCATCCTGCTGCGCTGGGCCTTCCCCAGCCGCGCCGCTCTGGCTGGCCGCCGGGTTGCTGCTCGCCTGCGCCGCCACGGCTCACACGGCCGCCAGCCGGGTCGACGCGCAGACGTGGCGCTAGCACCACCGCCCAGTCAGCTGCTGACGCGGTCGGTCTCGTAGGCCCACATCACGATCTCGACGCGGTTCCGGGCGCCGATCTTCGCCATGATGCTGGCGAGGTGGGTCTTGACCGTGCTGAGGCTGATGTGGAGCTCGGCAGCGATCTCGGGGTTGGTCCGACCCTGGGCCACGGCGACCACCGCGTCCTCCTCCCTGCGGGTCAACGGCTCGAGGGGTTGCTTCGGCGGCCGGCCGAGTCGGGTGTCGGAGAACGCGGCGAGCAGCCGCGCGGTGATCTTCGGGGCGATCAGAGCGTCCCCCGCAGCCGCCGCATGAATGGCCTGGACGAGGAGCTCGGGTCCGGCGTCCTTGAGCAGGAACCCGCGGGCTCCTGCCTTGAGTGCCCCGTGCACGTACTCGTCGAGGTCGAAGGTCGTGATGACGACGATCGCCATCGGGTCGTCGACGCCGGGCCCGGCGAGCTGGCGGGTGGCCTCGATCCCGTCCAGGCCGGGCATGCGGATGTCGAACAGGCAGACGTCGGGACGGAGCCGGTTGGCCATCGACACGGCCTCCAGGCCGTCCGTCGCCTGCCCGACGACCTCGATGTCGGGCTGGGCGTCGAGGATCATGGAGAGTCCCGTCCGGACGAGAGCCTGGTCGTCGGCGACCAGGACCCGGATGGTCATGCGGGGACGCCCGCCCTGGGCAGCACCGCGTCGACGGTCCAGCCTCGCTCGGGCCCGGGACCGGCCACGAGCGTGCCACCCAGGAGGGCCGCCCGCTCCGTCATGCCGACCAGTCCGTAGCCGGGCGGGCCGCTTCCCGTCGACCCTGCCTGCCCGTCGTCGCTCACCGTCAGGCGAACGCAGTCCGCCTCTCCCGCGACCCGGACCCGGATCTGGGTGACGTCACGCGCGTGCCGTACGGCGTTGGTCACCGACTCCTGGGCGATGCGGTAGACCGCAGCCCCGACCGAGGGTCTGAGGTCGTCGAGGTCACCGGACAGGTCGATCTCCACGGAGGGCATGTCGCCCCCGCTCCTGGCGAGCCTCGCGAGGTCGGCCAACCCCGGCTGCGGGGCGAGCGCGACAGCGGCCTCGTCACGCAGACCGCCGACCATGACGCGCAGCTCGGCCAGCGTCAACGACGCCTCCTCCTCGATCGTGCCGAGGGCGTCCAGCGCGGCCTCCGGGTGGGTCGCCGCGACGACCCGCCCCGCTTGGGCCCGGATGGCGATGGCGGAGACATGGTGCGCGACCGTGTCGTGCAGCTCGCGGGCCAGCTGCGCGCGCTCCCGGAGCTTGACCTGGTCGAGCTCACGTAGCCGGGACGACGTCCAGTAGCGCACCGTCGCGCCCAGCGTTGCCGGGAAGAGCAGGAAGAGGAACCCCACCACCGAGTCGACGACACCGGTGTAGTCGATGGCGATGCCCAGGATCGCGGTGGCCGGGATGAGCGCCAGCCCGATGCCGATCTCCCGGCCGCTTCCCCACCGCACCAGCGAGTAGGGAAACAGCACGATGAAGATGATCGTGTAGAGGCCCACCACCCCGTCGGCGTCGCCGACCAGGCTGGCGATGTCGGCCAGGATGATCGCGCCGAACGCGACCTCGACGACCGCCAGCGGATGGGTACGCCGCCACAGCAGGGTCCAGGGCAACGCGACGCCGAGCAGCACCGACACCGGCCGCCACACCACGTCGTCGCGCAGCACCCCCTCGAGCAGCGCCGTCGGCACCAGGGCAGCGACGAGAACCCAGTCCCGCCAGACGCGCCGGGGAGGGTTCGGGGCTCGCGGTTCGGCCCACAGCGTGCGGACGGTGTCTCGCACCATGGCCGCAGCGTAGTGATCCCGGACAGTCCGCGGATCGGCCGAAGGTACGGCGCGGCCATCGGCCGGTCGGCCGGGTGAGGTCCGGCTCTTCGCCCGAGGTGCGTCGCTCGCGGCCGTCGTGACGATGAGAGCACGTCGGTCGTCGTCCACACCGACGTCGTCACCGAAGGAGATCACGATGTCGCATGCTCTGTACCGGTTGGGGCGCTTCGCGGCCCGCCGCCCTTGGGCCGTCGTCGGGTCCTGGCTCGTCGTGTCGGTGCTGGTCCTCGGCGCGTCGAGCGCGTTCGGGGAGAAGCTCGAGGACTCGTTCGGAGCGCCGGGGCTCGACTCGCAGGAGGCCACCGACCTGCTCTCGCACGCCGGGTCGGACCGGGCCGGCCTCACGGCCCAGGTGGTGCTGACGCCCCGCGACGCGGACGCGACGTTCTTCGGCTCGGCGGAGGCGCGCGCTGCGCTGGCCCAGGTACGGGCAGCCGTCGTGGCCCTGCCCCACGTGCTCTCGGCCAGCGATCCGGCAGGCGCCCTGGCGGCCGGGCCCGAGTCCGCGGTCGCCAGCGGCGCTGGTCTCGCAGGACGGTCGGGTTGCCTTGATCCGGGTCCAGTACCCGGTGCTCGAGGAGCTCGACCCGGTCGACCTGGAGAACCTCAAGGCGCTCGGCGCGGACCTCGGTGCGCGTTCGGTGCTGCAGGTGGAGCTCGGCGGCGACCTGTTCTTCGCGTTCGAGGAGCCGGGCACCGGCATGGGTGAGGTGATCGGCCTGGTCGTCGCAGTCCTCATCCTGCTCGTCGCGTTCGGATCGGTCATCGCGATGGGCCTCCCGATCGGGATGGCCCTCTTCGGGCTCGCGCTCGGCGTCAGCTCGATGTCGCTGATCACCTACCTGATCGACATCCCGAGCTGGGCTCCGGTGGTCGGCAGCATGGTCGGCCTGGGTGTGGGGATCGACTACGCGCTCTTCCTGGTCACCCGGCACCGCGAGTACCTCGCCCGCGGCATGACCGTCGAGGAGTCGGTCGGCAGAGCCGTCGCCACGGCCGGACAGTCCGTCGTCTTCGCCGGCGGCACGGTGGTCATCGCGATCCTCGGTCTCGCGGTCGCCGGAGTCCCCTTCATGACGGCCGCAGGGGTCGCCATCTCGGTGATCGTGCTGGTCATGGTGGCCACCTCGGTCACCCTGCTGCCGGCGTTCCTGGGGCTCGCGGGCCATCGGATCAACGGCTTCGGGCGCCGACGCGACCGCCGCAGCCGTACGCGCTGAAGGCCTCGCATGGCGACGCTGGGGTGGCCACGTCACCCGGCACGCCCCGGCGTACGCCGTCGCGGCCACCGTCGCGCTGATGGCACTGGCCGCACCGGTGCTGGCCCTGCAGATCGGAACCCCCGACGAGGGGGCGCTTCCGCCGCAACGCACCGAGCGTCGCGCCTACGACCTCGTCGCCGACGGCTTCGGTCCCGGCATCAACGGGCCGCTGGTCGTCGCCATCGACATCTCGAAGGATCCCAGCGTCGTCGAACCCCTGGTCAGGGCGATCCGGTCCGACCGGGGAGTCGCCTCCGTCGCGCCCCCCGAGGTCGACGCTGACTCCGGCGTCGCGACGCTGGTGGCGTTCCCGACCACCGGCCCTCAGGACACCGCCACCCTCGACACCGTCGAGCGCCTCCGGGTCGAGGTCATCCCGTCCGTACTGGGGGAAAGCCCAGCTCGCGCCCACATCGGTGGGCAGACGGCGAGCTTCGCCGACGTCGGCGACAAGGTCAACAGCCGGCTGCCGCTGTTCATCGGCGCCGTGATCGTGCTGTCGGTGCTGCTGCTGACCCTCGTGTTCCGGTCGGTGGTGGTGCCCATCAAGGCGGCGCTGCTCAACGTGCTGAGCGTCGGCGCCGCGTTCGGCGTCATCGTGATGGTGTTCCAGTGGGGATGGGGCGCCGGCCTCATCGGTCTGGAGTCGACGATCCCGATCGTGCCGTTCATCCCGATGTTCATGTTCGCGATCCTGTTCGGCCTGTCGATGGACTACGAGGTGTTCCTGCTCTCCCGGGTTCGCGAGGAGTACCTGCTCACCAGGGACAACGACAGCTCGGTCATCCACGGCGTCGCCACCACCGGGCGGGTCATCACGTCCGCCGCGCTGATCATGATCTCGGTCTTCATGGGCTTCGTCCTCGGAGAGGACCCGACGGTGAAGGTGCTCGGACTCGGTCTGGCCACCGCGATCCTGGTCGACGCGACCCTCGTGCGACTGGTCCTGGTCCCGGCCACGATGAAGCTGCTCGGTGACGCCAACTGGTGGATCCCCGCGCTGGCTCGACCGCCTGCTCCCCACCCTCGACGTCGCGGGCGAGGCCGGCCTACCCCGGCCCCAGATGGAGGCCGACCAGGTTCCCGATCCCGTCACCCGGCCGCGCCCAGTACGGTCCGAAGTGTGAGAGCGATCGTCCAGGACGCCTACGGCGCACTCGACGGCCTCGCCCTTCGTGAGGTCGAACGACCCGAGCCTGCCGATGACGAGGTGCTGATCCGGGTGCGGGCGGCGTCGGTGCACCCCGACGTGTGGCACGTCGTGACGGGCCGGCCGGCGGTGCTCCGTCTGATGGGCTCCGGGGTACGGCGCCCCAAGGACCGGGTGCCGGGTACCGACGTCGCGGGTGTCGTGGAGACGGTCGGGGCCGCGGTGACGCGTTTCCGACCCGGGGACGAGGTGTTCGCCGAGACCCTTCGCGGCATCCAATGGCGCAACGGCGGCGCGTTCGCGGAGTACGCCACCGCGCCCGAGTACGCCGTTGCGCTCAAGCCGTCAGGGGTCAGCTTCGAGGAGGCGGCCGCCGTACCGACCGCCGGCCTGATCGCCCTGCACAACCTGCCCGAGCGCCGGGTCTCCCCCGGCGACCGCGTGCTGGTGAACGGAGCCGCCGGCGGGGTCGGCGCGATCGCGGTCCAGCTCGCCAAGGCGTACGGCGCGCACGTCACCGGCGTCGACCACCCCCGCAAGCTGGCGCTCGTGCGCTCGCTCGGCGCGGACCAGGTCATCGACTACACCCGTGAGGACTACACGCGCAGCGGCGAGCGCTGGGACCTGGTCTTCGACGTACCCGGCAACCACTCCTTCGCGTCGAACCGGCGGGCCTTGGTGCCGCGCGGTGCCTACGTGCTGATCGGGCACGACGCCTACGGCGCGGCCGGCCACCACTGGGTCGGCAACATCCCGCTCATGCTCGGGCTGGTGGTGCGTTCGGCCGTGGTCCCCGAGCTTCGGGGCGGCTCGTTCGCGTCACCGGACAAGCGCCTGCTGATGGCCACGCTGACCCAGCTCCTCGAGACCGGCCAGCTCCGCATGGTGGTCGACCGGACGTTCCCGCTGTCCCAGGCGTCCGAGGCGCTGCGCTACCTCGCCTCGGGTCAGGCAGTGGGACGGATTGTGCTCACCGTCGGCGACTGAGCGCCCTCGTGGATCATGGCGGCTGGGGCCTGTACGTCTGCGCATTGGGACAACAGAGATCGGCGACGGCCAGGGCAGGATCGGTCAGCGGCAAATGGGGCACGACGCAGGGCATCGACGAGTAGACGCGCCCCTCGTCGAAGATGCGTCGCAGGCTGGCGTCGATCAAGGGCAGGTGAGCGTCGAGCCTCCGGAACCGGGGGACGACGCTCGTGACGATCCAGTTCCAGCGGTCGTCGTAGTCGGTGATCCTCGGCCACCCCCTCGCACGAAAGGCGTGCGGAATCCGAGTGGCGAGCGAGGAGACGTAGAACGAGGTGAAGTAGGCGGCTTCCTGCCGCACCCCGCGCACCTCGAAGGTCGTGGTGGAGCCCATCGAGACGAGCCGGGCGAAAGCGCACGACAGGTGGTCGAACTGTGGTTGCACGAGGGCGCGCTGCTCGTGCTCGAGGAGCTGGACATTCCCGTTCCAGATGAGCTGCTCGGCCATGAGTCGGCTGTCGGCGGTCGACGTCGCGTCCTCGAGGACCCGGCGTCCACGATCGATGGACTCGAAGCCTGAGAGGACCGGCGCGTAGTGGACCTCGTCCCGCAGGAGATCGCGCAGCCGGTCGAGGCCGTCATCGGCCGAGAGGTAGGCGAGATGGACCCAGAAGATGTCGTCGAAGATGGCGTTGTTCGTCTCCCGGATCGTGTTCACGTCCCGTATCAACAGCGACTTGTGACGACCCAGGCTCCGTGGGATGTCGACGTAGCCCGTGCGATCGCTGTCCAGCCGCAGCGGGAAGAGCGCGCGGCGGACGTGGTGCGACGCGATGGCCGCCATCCCCGCCCACTTCATGCAGGCCGGCGCTCTCTTGTAGATCCAGGCGTACTGGGTGGAGATCTCCAGGTTGCGGTGGAAGGCGCAGGACACCTCCGTCAGGAGGGAGCCGGCCACTGCCTTCCACCCTGCGATCGTGTCCGGCACCCCGGCTGGGGACGGCGTTGCGGCCACCTTCTGAAGATAGTGCCTTGTGGCGATCGCTGGTGCCCTCCTCAACCAGCGGTGAACCCCCGGTCGACCTGGGTCAGCCGTGGACCTGGCTGCCCCGTTCGACGCGGCCGTTGGTCGCAGCCGGCCGCTGCTCCCAGTGGAAGACCCAGCCCGCCGCCAGGAACGCGGGAACGGCCAGGAGCAGACCGACGAACTGCTCGGTGAGGGCCAGCAGCGCGATCACGACACAGCACACGGCGAGCAGCGCCGTCCGGCTCGGAGGCAATCCGTCATCCATCGTCGTTGATCCTCTCTACACGTTTATGTCGCTCAAATTACTACATATTGATGGCCGCCGAAAGGCGCATCCTGCGCGGACTGCGAGGATGGCCCGGTGCGCCGTGCCGTGGCTCCGTTGCTCGCGGTGACCGTGGCCCTGGTGCTCGCGGACTCCGCGGTGGTGACCCTCGCGTTGCCCGACATCCTCCGACATCTGGATACCTCCGTCGGGCAGGTCGCGTGGGTGCTGATCTCGTTCAACCTGGTGCTGGGGCTCGCCGCCGTGCCGATCGCCATCGTCTTCGCTCGGAAGCAGCCGCGGTTCTTCACTGCCGTGGGGATCGCGGTGTTCGCCGGCTCCTCGGCGTGGTGCGCGTTGGCGGGTTCGATCGAGGTGCTGGTAGCCGCTCGGTGCTTGCAGGCACTCGGAGGGGCGTTGGCCCTGGTCGGGTGCCTCGAGCTCTTGGTCGCGACGTACGGCGAGCGGCGCGGCGTCGCGACCTGGGTGACGGCCGGCGTGGTCGGTACGGCGACCGGGCCGGTCGCGGGCGGACTGCTCACCGAGGCGTTCTCGTGGCAGGCCATCTTCTGGGTGCAGGTGCCGTTCGCAGTACTGGCGGTCCCGGCGGCGCTCGCCGTACCGGCGGTCCCTGCGCTCACGCCGGACCGGCATCGTCCGGCCGTGCGCCCCAACCTGACCCTGGCCCTGCTGTCGGCCGCGCTCACGGCGGCGCTGTTCTTGTTGGTCCTGTTGCTGGTCGAGGGTTGGGGCCGCTCCCCGGCGACTGCGGCTCTGACGGTGTCCGTCGTGCCGGTCGCGGCTCTCGCGGCTCGCCCGCTCGCCCGCCTCCTGCAGCCTCCCGCCGAGGTCGAGGTCGCCGTGGGGTGCTTCCTCATCGCCGGCGGCTTGACCGGCCTCGCGATCCTGCCCTCGGCCGACCTCATCTGGACGCTCGCGCCTCAGGCACTGGTGGGCCTCGGGCTCGGTCTGACCATCGAACGGCTGACTTCACAGGCGATGCGGATGCGCCTGCCGCGAGTCGAGCACGCGGGATGGACCATCAGTGCACGCCACGTCGGTGTGGTCGTGGGACTGGCGATCATGACGCCGGTGTTCACCGCGGACCTGCGAGACGCCGAGGTGCCCGCCCAGGAGGCGATCGCGTCCTTGGTGCTCGACGCTCCGTTGAACGCGCAGGACAAGATCGACCTCGCCAAGGCGCTCGGCCGCGAGCTCGTGGAGCAACAGGGACAGGTCCCTGACCTGCACCGCGCGTTCGCGACGATCGAGTTCGATCCCGACGAGCGAGCCGCCGCGGCGGAGCTCGAGCGCGACCTCGATGCCCAGCTGGAGGCCGCGGCGACACGGGCCTTCCGCGACTCCTTCCTCATCGGGGCTGGTCTTGCCCTCCTCGCCCTGCTGACCGTGATCGCTCCCCGCAGACGGACCACGACATGACCGGACGCCCTCCCCTGGCCGCACTGCCGGCGGTCGCGCTGGCACTGGTGGCCGGCGTGCTCGGCGTACAGCTCGCCAATGGTGGCGGGACGTTCGAGCCCCTCGAGTCGGCCGACCCCTGCGTCGAGCGCGCCGTCACCTCGCAGTCCGAGGGCATCGAGGGCCTCACCGAGCGTCTCGTGCTGATCGGCATCGACGGCGCCGCCTGCCGTCTGAACGTCAGCCGCGAAGCGCTCACGCTGGAGCTCGCGCAACCAGGCCCCCGCACCGACGCGGAGGTCGACGCCCTGCGCCAGGGCCTGCTGTCCGCCGTCCAGCGGATGGAGGACGACGGGTCGCTGCCTCCGGCTTCGGAGCTGGTCGACGAAGCGCTCGAGTCGGCCGACCTCAGCGACTTCGTCAAGACCTTGATCCGCGCCCTTCCGGACTCGCTGATCAACACCGCGGTGAAGACCGACGACGTCTTGACCCGCACGATCAACGACCTCGACCTGCGCGCGCTGCTCGCGAACCTCGACGACCAGAACGACCTCAACCAACAGGTCGAAGCTGCCGTCACCCAGGCGGTCAAGGACTCCCTCGCCGCCCGCCTCCGCGACCTGCTGTGACCTCCGCTGGTTGAGGAGGGCCGGTCAGGCCCGTCTCGAACCCGCCCTCGCTGGAGGTCGAGGGCCGCCAGCGCCCGTCACGCCGGCCCATCGCTGGTTGAGGAGGGCCGGCAGGCCCGTCACGAACCCCGAAGGATTCGAGCACCAGAGTTTCTGCGAACCCCTGTGGAACAAGGGGATTCTCGCCGCTTTCGGGCCATTTCGGGGTCTGGAGTGTCGGTGGTCGCTGCTGGAATGGACCCATGACCACCTCCCGGGACGACGCGCAGCCCACCGGGCTGCCCGACGACCCGGCAGCCATCCTCACCGCCGCGCGGGCCCGGCGGGCCGTCGCCGACCAGGCCGAGGCCGACCTCCTCCAGCTGGCCGTGCAGCTGGGCCATCACCCACCCCGCGGAGTCCATCGAGGAGGCCGAGACCATCGGGCTGCGCTCCTTCGGCGACACCGCCATCCCGCTGGCCGGACCCGGCGCACCCCTGGTCGCGGAGTTCTCCCTCGCCGAGTTCGCCGCCACCATCGCCCTGCCCACCGAGGCCGGCAAACGCTACGTCGGCCACGCCCTGGAGCTGCGCTACCGCCTCCCCCGGCTGTGGAAACGCGTCGTCGCCGGCGACCTGGCCGCCTGGAAAGCCCGCCGGATCGCCGACCAGACAACGCATCTCTCGATCGAGGCCGCCAGGTACGTCGACCGGCACCTCGCCCCGGTCGCCCACAAGGTCCGCCCCAGCCAGGTCGACCGGCTTCTGGAGGAAGCCATCGCCCGGCACATGCCCGAGGAAGCCGAAGAACGCCGCCGCGCCGCCTGGGACCAGACCCACCTCACCATCAACCACCACGGCGTCGGCATCGCCGGCACCAGCACCATCACCGGCGAGATCGACTACCTCGACGCCCTCGACCTCGACGACGCCCTCCGCGCCGAAGCCCAACGCCTCGGCGACCTCGGCAACACCAAGACCCTCGACCAACGCCGCGCCACCGCCCTCGGCAACATCGCCCGCCGCGACCTCACCCTCGACTACCCCACGGCAACCAGCGACGCGCCGGCCGACTCCCCGGCAACCAGAAAGCCACCCGCGGGCCGGCAGGTGGTGCTCCACCTCCACCTCTCCGAGTCCGCCATCCCCGGCACCGGCCACGATGCCGGAGTGTCCAGCGGCTCACAGGTGGGGCGGGTGGAGAACACCCGCTCCCCGGTCACCGCCGAGACCATCCGCGACTGGGTCGGCCGCCCCGACCTGCAGGTCACCGTCAAACCCGTCGTCGACCTCGCCGAACACGTCTCGGTCGAGGCCTACGAAGTCCCCGACCGGATCGCCGAACCCGCCGCCCTACGCGACATCTCCTGCGTCTTCCCCTGGTGCACCCGCCCCGCCCGCCGACTCAGACCCGACCAACACCCCTGCGACCACGACCACCCCATCCCCTACCACCAGGGCGGACCCACCTGCTCCTGCCAGATCGCCCCCCTGTGCCGACGACACCACCGGTTGAAGACCCACGGCGGCTGGCGCTACCACGTCCTCGAACCCGGGTCCTATGTGTGGACCAGCCCCCACCGCTACCAGTACCTCCGCGACCACACCGGCACCCTCGACACCTCCCACGACAAACACCGCTGCCCACCACCCACAGACCACACCCCGCCACCCCCGCCACCCGCGCCACCACCGGCAGAGACCTGACCACCCCGCCCCACAGCCCGCCGTACCCCTCGGCGGGCGCTCAGGCACGCCTTCGACCGATGTCGGTCAACACCGGGACAGCTCATGCCCCCATGAGTGGCGCGAAAGCGAACGCCCGTCGGGGCAGAGCCGCGTGCGCACGTCTTGTCACACTCGATGGCCAGTGACCGTCAGAGAGTCACAGGCGTGGCAACCGGACAGATGCAGCGCTCACATCGACGAGGGGACACCGGAATGAAGACCATGACATGCCGACAGCTCGGGGGACCGTGCGACCTGGAGCTGCGCGGCGAGACTGCCGACGACGTCATCAAGGCTCAGGACCGCCACCTCAAGGATGCGGTCAAGGCGGGCGACACCTCCCACGAGGAGGCACACCGGGAGATGAAAGGCCGCTGGAAGCACCCGGTGGCGTCGATGGGGTGGTACCGCGACGCGAAGAAGGCCTTCGGCGGGCTCCCCGAGGACTGACCGTCGGTGGGCGGTCAAGAGGCCTTGCGCCGAGCAGAGCCGCGAGCGGTCTTCGCGGCCGTCTTCTTGGCCGCCGTCTTCTTGGCCGCCGTCTTCTTGGCCGCCGTCTTCTTGGCCGCCGACTTCTTGGCCGCCGTCTTCTTCGCCGCCGACTTCTTCGCCGCCGTCTTCTTGGTGGCGGTGGTGTCGGCCTTGCGAGTCCTCAGCTTGGTGACGTTGCGGGTGTTGCCGGGCTTGTGGCTCTTGCTGGTGTCGAGGGACGCTTGCAGTGCAGCGAGAAGGTCGACGACCTTGGCGTCGTCAGCCTCGCCGTCCTCCGGGAGGACGATCTCCCGGTTCCGCTTCTTCGCGTCGATCAGCTTCTGCACTCGCTCGGTGTAGGTGTCGCGGTAGTTCTTCGGGATCCCACGGCGAGGTCATCGCCTTGACCAGGCTCACCGCCATGTCGAGGTCCTTGCCGCCGACCTTGGTCCGGGTGGGCAGCTGGTCGAGCTCCTCGGCGGGCTCGCGCACCTCGTCGGCGAAGAACATGGTCTCCAGCACCAACACGTTCCCCGAGGGCCGGATGGCAGCGAGGTACTGCTTGCCGCGCATCACGAACGTGGCGACCCCGATCCGTTCGGCCTTGTCCATCGCCTTGAGCAGCAGCATGTACGCCTTCTTGGCGCTGTCGTCCGACGGGGCCAGGTAGTAGGACTTCTGGTAGTAGACCGGCTCGATCTCCGAGGCGTCGACGAAGTCAGAGATGTCGATGGTGCGGCTCTTGCCGGGCTCGACCGACTCGAGCTCCTCCTGGGTGAGCATCACGTAGCCGCCATCGCTGAGCTCGGCGCCCTTGACCACGTCCTCGTAGGCGACCTCGTCGCCGGTGTCCTCGTTGACCCGCCTGTTGCGGATCCGCGAGGACGTGCCCTTCTCGAACTGGTGGAAGTGCACGTCGTGATCCTGGGTGGCGGAGTACAGGCCGACCGGGACGTTGACCAGACCGAAGGAGACAGACCCCGTCCAGATCGCACGCGCCACGACAGACCTCCTCGACTCCGGGAAGGGGTACCCGACCCTCGCGCGCCGCATACGTGGACCGACAGGCGATACGTGGCCGCGGACCCGTAACCAGCCGTCTCCGATCGCGTTGAACCAAAGTAGAGAAGAATTGCCACAAGCCAGGAGAGGGCACATGGCCGGGACTTTCGAGATCTATCGCGACCACCAAGGCGACTACAGGTTCCGGTTGAAGTCGCGAAAGGGTGACGTCGTCGCGACCGGGCTGTCCTACCCGACGAGAGACGCAGCCAAACGAGGCATCGCGGCCGTCCTGTGTGCCGCCGCGGGATCGACCATCGTTCCCGAGACCGTGACTGCGACCGCGAGCGCGACTCTCCGAGACAGGCCGACACCGCCGTTGTAGACCCACAGCGGCGACGCCACCGGGCCACCCTTACGATCGGGCGCATGTCGGCCCGCACGCGCACCCGTCTCCGCCCACTCGCCATCCGTCCCGTCGCCACAGCAGCGGCACTGCTCTGCACAGTCGTGCTCAGCGCGTGCAGCGGAGACGGCGACGACAGCGCCGTCGACACGGGCAGCACCGAGGAGTCGACCGTCTCGTGCGACTACCCGTCGGACGGCAGCGAGCCGGCGAAGGAGGTAGACGCGCCGCCAGCCGAGGCGCCGGACACCGGCGAGGCCACTGCCGTGATCGCCACCAGCGCCGGCGACGTCGACATCACCCTCGGCCGCGAGGCCACGCCCTGCACCGTCAACAGCTTCGTCTCGCTGGCCGAGCAGGGCTACTTCGACGACACCGAGTGCCACCGCATCACCACGCAAGGCATCTTCGTCCTGCAGTGCGGTGACCCGTCGGCGACCGGCATGGGCGGCCCGGGCTACTCCTTCGGCGACGAGCTGACCGGCAGCGAGACCTACCCCGCCGGCACGCTGGCGATGGCGAACGCCGGGCCCGACACCAACGGCTCACAGTTCTTCATCGTGTTCGACGACTCCCAGCTCGATCCCCTCTACACGGTCTTCGGCACCGTCGGCGCGGATGGTCTCAAGGTCGTCCAGGACATCGCGGCCAAGGGTGCCAAGGGCGGTGCGCCCGACGGCCCGCCGGCCGAGAAGGTCACCATCGACTCGGTGACCGTCGGCTGACAGGGGTCACCCCGCCAGCAAACCCTTCACGTACGACGCCTGGCCGAGGTGTTGCAGGTCGTCGCCGATCACGCTGACCAGGCGGACTGCGAGGGTGACGGGCGGGTCCCACGACTCGTCGACCACGCGCTCGAGGTCGTCGGCGCCGAGGGTGGCGACGTAGCCCAGGGTCGCCTCGGTGACCGCGTCGGCGTACGCGCCGAGCAGCTCGGCGCCCAGCCGCAACCGGCCGACGTCGTCGGAGGAGTGGCCGAAGCCGGTGGCGTCATCGGGGTAGGGCAGGCCGGCCCGGCCGGCGTACCCCTGGGTCACCCACACCTGCTCGGTCCCGGCGACGTCGGCCACGTGGTCGTCCTGGATGCGCAGCAGGTGCCAGACCAACCAGCCGATCGGGGTTGGCGTCGGGTCCGGGTCGCCAGGCCAGAGCGTCCTCGTCGAGGTCCGAGAGGACTCGGTGGGCGCCGTCGCGGATCCGCCCGAAGGCGTCGATGAGCAGGTCGGCCGGAGTCATGTCCCGACGGTAGCCGCGGACCGCTGCTGACACACTGACCCGCGTGCTGGGGTCGTTCGAGGTCGTCGCCCGGCGGCGGCGCGTGGACCTCGTGGCCCCGCGCTTCACGACCGTGACCGCCGACGGCCCGGGCATCTGGGAGCTTCCTCAGCCCGCGCCGTACGCCGCGGCCGTCGCGGGGCTGCTCGGGCCGGTCTCGACCGGCGTGTGGTTCCGCAGCGAGGGCACGTCACTGGGCGTTCGGTTGCGCGACGGCACGATCGACCTCCACGTAGAGGCCGGCGGCCGCACCACCCATCACCGCAGCCGTCGCTTCGGCCGGCTCGACGCACCCGTGACCGCCGTCGGCATCACCCTCACCGGCACGCACCTGACCGGCCTGACCCTCGAACGTGGCCGCTGGCGCGCGCGGGCGCGCCACGACCTCGGTGAGCGGCTGGACACGCGCGACGAGGTCTTCACCAGCAGCCTGCGGCTCGAGGCCGACGGCGACGTCCGCGAGGTAACCGCCGGCGCGTTCGGTCAGCTGGGCCTGCGCGACGTCCGGCTGGTCAGCGAGGCCGACGGCACCCCCGTGCGCGACGGCCGCCGACTGCTGCTCACCGCCACCCACGCCGGACCCGGGTTCTTCGACGCCGCCCACACCGGCGTCTGGTCGCTCGACCCGGACGGCTGGGTGCTCGAGCACCGCGCCGACCTGTTCTTCCGGCGGCCCGACAAGCCGGGCGCGTACGGCGACAACGCGACGCACCTGGTCCGTGACGGCGGCCGCTGGCTGGTCGCCACGAGTACCTGGGGCGACTTCGACGGCCACACCGGCCGGGGGCGGCGTGACGCCACCGTCGCGGTGAACCTCGCCGACACCGACGCCGACCTGCTCACCGGCCGGCACGTGCTCGACACCCGGCCACTGCGCCTGCCGACCGACGGGCTGCGCTCGGTCGGCGTCTGGGACCCGCACCTGGTGCGGATCGAGGGTCGCTGGCACGTGGGGTTCGTCAGCGCGTCGCGGTTCTTCCGGTTCCACCCCGCCCTCGCGGCCGGCGACACCCTTGACGACCTGCGTCTCCTCGGCGCCGACCAGGCCCGCACCGCTACCGAGGGCACCACACTGGCGCGGGTCGGCGGGGAGTGGGTGGTGCTGGCCAGCGACGGGCGGCAGGGGCCGCGAGGACACCGGGCGGCGTTCCCGGTCTTCGACCTCGCCCTGCGCCAGACCGGCCGGCTGCACGCGCCGTACCCGACCAACATCCCGTGGCCCACCGTGGTGGAGACCGAGGCAGGCTGGGTGCTGGTGACGTTCGACGGCACCCGTGCGGGCGGTGACCTCGTGGGCTACGGCAGCCACGGCGACCTGGTGGTGATGAGGTCCAGCGAAGTGCCTATAGCTGAGCGATGAGCAACGGCTGGATCGTCTTGCGGGCCTGGTGGATGCGGGACTTCACGGTGCCGAGAGGAAGGTCCATCAGCAGCGCGATCTCGGCGTAGTCGAGCTCTTGGATGTCGCGCAGCACCAGCGCCTCGACCAGCATCGGATGGGTCGCGGCGAGCACCTCGAGCGCGTCGAGCAGGTCGAGCCGGCTGCCGGCGATCACGCTGGTGGTACGCGGGTCGGCGCTGGCCGGCAGCTCGTCGCTGGGCATCTCGGCCGACCGGCGCCTGAGGGAGCGGTAGGTCGATCGCGCGCTGTTGGACGCCACGGCGTGCAGCCAGGTGGTGAACTTCGAGCGTCCGGCGAAGGTGTTGATGCGGGTGGCGACCAGCATCAGGGCGTCCTGGCAGGCCTCCTCGGCGTCCTGCGGGTAGAGCAGCATCCGGCCGCAGATGCGCCGCACGCGCGGCTGGATCAGTGCGAGCAGCTGGTCGAGGGCGTCCTTGTCGCCCTCGGACGCTCGCATGGCGAGCTCGTCGAGATCGACAGTCGTTTCCAGCTCCACGCGACTCCCCCGAGGTTTAGTCAACCGGTTGATCAAGCTTCGGTGAGGGCACAATACCGAGCGTGTCCCTCCCCCACCGCCTCGGCCGACTTCGACGGGTCGACCGACTCGGCGTCGGCGGGTTCTCCTCGGTGTGGCTGTACCGCGACGACGAGCTTCGCTCCGACGTCGCCGTGAAGGCGCTGGCGGACAACTGGGCACAGCGCGAGGACGTCCGCGAGCGCTTCCTGGAGGAGGCGCGCATCCTCCGGGCCGCCGACTCCGACCACGTGGTCCGCGTCTACGACGTCGGTGAGGCCGAGGGGACGCCGTACTTCGTGATGACGTACGCCGACCGCGGCACCGTCGCCGACCTCCTCAAGGAAGGCCGCGTCGAGCTCGACCGCATGGTCGCCCTGGTCCGCCAGGCCGGCGACGGCCTGGCGGTTCTCCACGCCAAGGGAGTCGTGCACCGCGACATCAAGCCGCAGAACCTCCTGCTCGCCAGCGACGGGCTGGGCCGGGAGCGGTTGATGGTCGCCGACCTCGGGGTGGCCAAGGCGCTGATCCACGCCAGCGGGCTGACCGACGTGGTCGGCACCCCGGCGTACATGGCCCCCGAGCAGGCCCTCGGCGGCGGCGTCGACGAGCGGGCCGACGTGCACGGGCTGGCCGCGGTCGCCTACCACCTGCTGACCGGTCACCTCGCCCGCAGCGGCGGCGTCGCCGACCTCACCCACGCCTCGCTGCCTCCGGCGCCGTCGGCGTTCGTCCCGGTCTCGCCCGAGGTCGACGAGGTGATCCTGCGCGGGATCGAGCCCGACCGCGACGACCGCTGGACCGACGTGCTGTCGTTCGTCGAGGCCCTCGGCGCCGCCGTGCCGGGAGCGCCCGTGTCGCTGTACGAGCGGACGCAGCCTCCGCGGTCCCGCACGTCGAGGCCCGCCGGACTGTCCGCCGCGATGCTCGCGGTGCTCTGCCTGGTGGTGCTCGTCGCGACGTTCGGCGCTTCGTACGCCGTTGTCGAGCTGCTGCAGTGAGGGCCCCGTCCCCGAGCCTCCTCGTCGGTTGAGGAGGAGCCTCAGCGCAGTCTCGAGACCCGGTGAGCGATATGGCTGCTCTACCCTGAGGGTCTCGTCCACGCCTGCGATCCAGGACGGCGAGAACACCACTCACCGACGCGCCGCCCACCCGAAGCGGCATCCACGAGAAAGTCGCCCATGACCGACGTCTTCGAACTCTCCGCCGAGCACGAGCAGGTCGTCTTCTGCAACGACCCCGGCAGCGGTCTGCGCGCGATCATCGCGCTCCACAGCACCGCGCTCGGCCCCGGTCTCGGGGGCACCCGGTTCTACCCCTACGCGAGCACCGACGAGGCGCTCCGCGACGTCCTCGCCCTTTCCCGGGGAATGACCTACAAGAACTCTCTGGCCGGCCTCGACCTCGGCGGCGGGAAGGCCGTCATCATCGGCGACCCGGCGACCATGAAGTCCGAGGCCCTGCTGCGCGCCTATGGCCGCTTCGTGCAGTCGCTGAACGGCCGCTACCTCACCGCCTGCGACGTCGGCACCAACTCCTTGGACATGGACCACATCGCCCGCGAGTGCGACTTCGTCACCGGCCGCACGCTCGCCAACGGCGGCGCGGGCGACTCCTCGGTGCTCACGGCGTACGGCGTGTTCCAGGGCATGCGCGCCGCGGCAGCAGCCCTCTGGGGCGAGCCCACCCTGGCCGGTCGCACGGTCGGCATCGCCGGCGTGGGCAAGGTCGGCCGCCACCTCGTGCGTCACCTGACCGAGGACGGCGCGTCGGTCGTCGTGACCGACGTCAACGCTGCCGCCGTCGAGCGGATCCGCGACGAGTACCCCGCCGTGCGAGCGGTCGCCTCCACCGACGCCCTGGTCAGCGAGGCTCTCGACGTCTACTCGCCCAACGCCCTGGGCGGCGCGCTCACCGACGAGGTCGTGGAGACCCTGAGCGCCAAGATCGTCTGCGGCGGGGCCAACAACCAGCTCGCCCACCCCGGCGTCGAGAAGCGCCTCGAGGAACGCGGCATCCTCTACGCCCCCGACTACTGCGTGAACTCCGGCGGCGTGATGCAGGTGGCCGACGAGCTGCACGGCTTCAGCTTCGAGCGGGCCCAGCAGCGCGCGAGCGGGATCTTCGAGACGACCCGCAAGGTCTTCGAGCTGGCCCGCGCCGACGGCGTGCCTCCCGCCATCGCCGCCGACCGGCTTGCCGAGCGCCGCATCCGCGACGTCGGCCGCCTGCGGGGCGTCTACCTGCGCTGAGGCCGCTCGTCGGTGGTGGTTTCGAGTGTCGCTCCAGGTGCGGCGCGTACGCTCCCCTGCATGGGATGGCTCGGCCGCCTGCGTCAGGGCCGCGAGGACAAGCGCGTCGCGGCCGAGGAGCTCGAGGCGATCATCCGGATGGCCGATGAGGACACCACCCTGCTCGGTGAGCAGCTCAGCGCGCTCGGACGCTCGACCGAGGGCATCGCGCTCGACGAGCAGGCCCGCGAGGACTACCAGGGCGCCTTGGACGCCTACGAGTCGGCCAAACGGGCTGTTCCGCGGCTGGCCGGCCCCGGCGAGGTCTCGGTGGTGGTCGACACGCTCACGACCGGCCGCTACCTGCTGGCCTGCGTCCGGGCGGCGCTCGACGGCCGGCCGCGTCCGGACATGCGTGCACCCTGCTTCTTCAACCCGCAGCACGGGCCGTCGGTGCGCGAGGTCCGCTACACGATCCCCGGCGGGCACGGCACCCGCACGGTCCCGACGTGCGCGCAGGACGCCGCGCGCATCGAAGCCGGCGAGAAACCCAAGATCCGCAAGGTGTGGGTCCACGGCGCCGAGACGGCGTACTGGCAGGCCGGGGAGCCGGTCCTGCCTTACGGCCGCGACTGGTTCTCGACCGGCATGATCGAGGCCCAGAACAACCGCTCGACAACTTGGGCGGCCTGGGGCTGTGAGCCGGCTGCAGCAGGACCGGTGAATGGGTCAGTCGCGCCGGGGGCCGGCGTAGTCGGACCACTGGTCGAGGTCGGGACCGTCGTCCTGCTCCTCGGAGTCCGGCTCGTCGCCGTGTAGCTCCTTCGCCAACGCCCCGAAGTCCGTCTCGTGAGTGCGGTACTTCAGGTCGCGGGCGACCTTCGTCTGCTTCGCCTTGGCTCGGCCGCGCCCCATAGGGTCGACCCCCTCGCACTTGGCCGGGGCTCACGCTCGTGCGGGCTCACCGGTCTGATCGGTCTCTGTCGTGGTCCCAACGCTACCTGGTGCCGGGCTGTTCCTGCACATATGGTCCGAGATTCCGGTGCGGTCGTTGGTCGAGCTTGTCGAGACCTCACCAGCCGGGATGCCGACCGACCAGCTCGACCGTGCCTCCCGGACCGTCGGCGGACCCGACTTCCCCCGCGACCCACGCGCGCACGTCGTGCTCGGCGAGCACCGCAACCGCCCGGTCGGCGGCGTCGGGCGCCACCAGGGCGACCATGCCGATGCCGCAGTTCAGGGTCGCCTCGAGGTCGTCCAGGGGTACGGCGCCCACCTGGCGCACCAGGTCGAAGACCGGTGCCGGGGTCCAGGTCGCCCGGTCGATGGTGGCGGTCACCTCGACGGGCAGCACCCGCGCCAGGTTGGCGGCCAGCCCGCCGCCGGTGATGTGTGACATCGCGTGCACCCCCGGCTCGTCAGCCAGCCGGTCGGCCAGGTCGAGACAGGCCCTGGCGTAGATCCGGGTCGGCTCGAGCAGCTCCTCGCCGAGCGTGCGGCCGAGCTCGGGGACGTCGCGGTCGAGCGTCCAGCCGGCCCCGTCGCCCGAGAGCAGCACGTGGCGGACCAGCGAGTAGCCGTTGGAGTGCAGACCACTCGATGCCATCGCCACGACCACGTCTCCGGGCCGCACCCGCCCCGGGCCCAGCAGCCGGGCCGCCTCGACGACGCCCGTGGTCGAGCCGGCGACGTCGTACTCGTCGGGCTCGAGCAGCCCCGGGTGCTCGGCTGTCTCGCCGCCGATCAGCGCGCAGCCGGCCTCGACGCAGGCCTCGGCGATGCCCTTGACGATCGCGGCGATGCGTTCGGGGACGACCCGGCCGGTGGCGATGTAGTCGGTGAGGAACAGCGGCTCGGCGCCGCACACCACGAGGTCGTCGACGAGCATCCCGACCAGGTCGAAGCCGATGGTGTCGTGCTTGTCCATCGCCTGGGCGACGGCGACCTTGGTGCCGACGCCGTCGGCGGAGCTGGCCAGCAGGGGCCGGTCGTACTTCTTCAGCGCGCTCGCGTCGAAGAGCCCGGCGAAGCCGCCGATGCCGCCGATGACCTCGGGTCGACTGGCCTTCTCGACCCACGTCTTCATCAGCTCGACGGCCTTGTCGCCCGCCTCGATGGAGACGCCGGCGGCGGCGTACGCGTCGGTCACGTGGACTCCTGGATCAGGGGTTGTTGAGCACGGGCAGGGCCGCGGCGTAGGACGACGACTCGAGCAGGTGCTTGCCCAGCAGGCGCTCGTCGGGGAGCTCGATCGGGTAGCGGCCGGTGAAGCAGGCCGCGCACAGCCTGTCCTCGGCCTGCCCGGTCGCCTCGATCATGCCCTCGAGCGAGATGTAGCCGAGCGAGTCGGCACCGACGCTGGCGGCGATCTCGTCGACGTCGATGCCGTTGGCGATCAGCTCGGCGCGGGTGGCGAAGTCGATGCCGTAGAAGCACGGCCACTTCACCGGCGGGCTGGAGATGCGCACGTGCACCTCGAGGGCGCCGGCCTCGCGGAGCATCCGGACCTGGGCGCGCTGGGTGTTGCCGCGCACGATCGAGTCGTCGACCACGATGACCCGCTTGCCGCGGATCATGTGCTCCAGCGCGTTGAGCTTCAGGCGGATGCCGAGCTGGCGCAGCGTCTGGCTGGGCTGGATGAACGTGCGGCCGACGTAGGCGTTCTTGACGAAGCCCTGGCCGTAGGGGATGCCGGACTGCTCGGCGAACCCGACGGCGGCGGGCGTGCCGGACTCGGGGACCGGCATCACCAGGTCGGCGTCGACGGGATGCTCGATCGCCAGCTGCCGACCCATCGCGACCCGGGCCTCGTGGACGTTGCGGCCGGCGATGGTGGCGTCGGGGCGGGCGAGGTAGACGTACTCGAACACGCAGCCCTTGGGGGCCGGCTCGGCGAACTTGTGGGAGCGCAGGCCGTTCTCGTCGATGACGATCAGCTCGCCCGGCTCGACCTCGCGGACGACGCTGGCGCCGACGGTGGCCAGGGCGGCGTCCTCGCTGGCGACGACCCAGCCGCGCGAGAGCCGGCCCAGGACCAGCGGGCGGATGCCCTGCGGGTCGCGGGCGGCGTACACGGTGTCCTCGTTCATCCAGACGAACGAGAAGGCGCCCTTGAGCAGCGGGAGCACCTCGAGCGCGCGCTGCTCGAGGGTGGTGTCGGGGTGGTGGGCGAGCAGCGCGGTGACCAGGCCCGTGTCGTTGGTGGAGGACTCCTCGGCCTGGCGCAGGTGGAGGTCGAGCTCGTCCTGCTCCTTGGGGAGCGCCTCGACCATCTGCTTGAGCTCGTGGGTGTTGATCAGGTTGCCGTTGTGGCCAAGGGCGATGGAGCCGCCGTGGCTGGCGCGGAACGTCGGCTGGGCGTTCTTCCAGGTGCTCGAGCCGGTGGTCGAGTAGCGGCAGTGGCCGATCGCGATGTGGCCGACGAGGCTCGAGAGCGTCGACTCGTCGAAGACCTGCGAGACCAGGCCCATGTCCTTGTAGACCAGGATCTGCCGGCCGTTGCTCACCGCGATGCCGGCCGACTCCTGGCCGCGGTGCTGGAGGGCGTACAGCCCGAAGTAGGTGAGCTTGGCGACGTCCTCGCCCGGCGCCCAGACCCCGAACACGCCACAGGCGTCCTGGGGGCCCTGGTCCTGCGGGTCGAGTGCCAGCGTCAGCCGTCCGTCGCCGCCCCTGCGAGTGACGGGCGACCGGCGGCTCGTGGGGTGGGGCACGGCCGTCAGTCTAGGCGCCGACGGGCGTCGTACTGGATTCGCCACAGCGGCGGACTCGCGCGCCCGGCCACGGCGCGGCTGCATGATGGCTGGCATGAGGGCTGGCATGACGACGAGCCGCGTCGAGCAGTGGGAGCGACGGACCGACGTGCCGTTGCTGCTCCTGGCCACGGCGTTCCTGGTGGCGTACGTGTGGCCGGTCCTCGATCCCGAGATAGACCCCACCGCCAGGACGTTCTTGGACGCTCGTCTCCTGGACGGTCTGGGGCGCCTTCGCCATCGACTTCACCATCCGCATCTGGCTGGCCGACCGACGTTGGTCCTACGTCCTGAATCACTGGTACGACGTGTTGCTGGTGGTGATTCCGCTGCTCCGGCCGATCCGGCTGCTCAGGCTGCTGGCCTTCGTGCGGATCCTGAACCGTACGGCGACCGGATCACTGGCAGGCAGGGTGACCACGTACGTGGTCGGCACGGCCGTGATGGCCGTAGCACTCGGCGCGGTTGCCGTGCTGGACGTCGAGCGCGGGGATCCGGACGCGAACATCACCACTTCGGTGACGCGCTGTGGTGGGCGAGCACCACGGTCACGACCGTGGGCTACGGAGACCGGTTCCCCGTCACGTGGGAAGGCCGCGTCATCGCCGTGGCTCTGATGCTGGTCGGGATCTCGCTCGTGGGTGTGGTGACCGCGTCAGTCGCGGCCTGGCTCATCGCGAACGTGGAACGGCGACCCGACGCGGGCGAGCCGTCTCCCTAGGGACGCCGGTAGGCGTCGTACTGGGCCTGCCACTGGGCCTGCACCTCGGGCGGGTACGCCGGGAGCACGCAGAGCTCGTTGCCCTCCGGGTCGGCCATCACGACCCAGGGGACGTCGCCCTGGCCGACGTCCACGTGGGTAGCGCCCAGCCCCTCGAGGCGGGCGACCTCGGTCGCCTGGTCGGCGCCTTCCGGTCGGGCGGAGGTCGAGGTGCAGGCGGTTGAAGCCCTGCTTGTCGTCCGGCACGCGGATGAACAGCATGTCGGGCACCACGCTGTCCTCACGGCTGCCCTCGGGAGGCTCGATGACCCACTCCGGGTCGCCGCGGACGGTGATCCGCCAGCCCAGCGCCGCGGCCCAGAACTCGGCCAACGGGCCTGGGTCGTGGCAGTTGACGATGACGGCTTGCATGCGCAGTCCCATGGCGCCCAGCCTCGTCTGCTTGTCTGATCGGGTGCGAGGTGTTTTCGGGTGCCGCTCGGGGTCGATCCCCGGCGCGGACCAGGTGGCCGAACGAACACTGCCAGCGCTGGAGCAGCATTGCGGACGACTGCTGGATCAACTGGATGCGTCCACTCTCGTGTGAAGCCCCGATCCACCATCCAGGCTCGGTCGTGCCAGGCTGAAGCGTGCGACACCTCTACGAGTGCCAGGTCCGACGCGCGGACCTCCACGGCGACGGGACCGTCGGCAACGTCTTCTACGTCGACTACCTGCAGGAGGCGCGGCTCGACCTGCTCCGCCACCACGGGACGTCGCCGACACCCAACCCCGGCGAGGGCCTGGTCGTGGTGCGGACGGTGGTCGAGTACCTGAAGCCCCTGCGCATGGCCGACGCCCCGCTGCACATCGAGCACCTGGGTCTGCGACATCAGGGCGGCGTCGTTCACGCTGGGCTACGAGCTGGCGACCGCGGCCGGGGTGCACGCGCGAGCGACGACCTCCCTGGCGCCGTTCGTCTTCGACAGCGGTCGGCCACGGCGCCTCACCGCCGAGGAGCGGGAGCGGTTGGTGGCGACGTACGACGACCCGCCGTTCGAGGCAGTCCGCCCGGCGCCGTCCGCGGCCAGGGACGACGTGGCCACCACCGCCCCATCCAGGTCCGCTTCTCCGACGTCGACCTGCTGGGCCACGTCAACAACGTGCGCTACTTCGACTACGTCCACGAGGCGTATGTCGAGGTGCTGATGGGCGTCTTCCAGGAGGCGCGGGTGTCCGGCACGGTCGAGACCGTCGTCGTGCGCCACGAGATGAACCACGTCGGGCAGATGAACCTGCGTCCGGAGCCGTACGACGTGTGGTCGCGCGTCGCGGGCCTCGGACGGACCTCGGTCACGCTGGAGTCCGAGATCCGCGACGGCGACACGGTGCTGGCGCGGTCGCGGGTGGTGGAGGTGAACGTCGACCCTGACGGGCGACCGGTGCCCTGGCAGGACCGGCACCGCGAGCTCTTCGAGTCGCGGCTGGCTTGATGGACCTCCACGACGAGGAGCCGGACCTCGGCCCCTTCCGGCCGGTGGCCGACGTCGAGCTGCGCGGCCTCGTCGGGCAGCCCTCGTTGACGTTGGTCGACGGACGTTCCGGAGCCGGCAAGACGACGTTCGCCACCCGGCTGGCCGGCCTGCTGTCCGCCTCGCTCGTGCACACCGACGACGTCGCCTGGGAGTACTCCCGCTTCGGCTGGGACGACCTGCTCGTCGGCGGCGTGATCGGCCCCTGGCGCGGCGGCCGCGACGTGAGCTACCGGCCTCCCGGCTGGGAGACCCACGAGCGCGAGGGCGCAGTCGTCGCTGCCGGCGGTGCCCCGTTGGTGGTCGAGGGGGTGGGTGCTGCTCGGGCTGAGCTGGCCGGGCTGGCCGACCTGGTGGTGTGGGTGCAGTCGGACCGCACGCTGGCCCGGGTCCGCGGTATCGGCCGCGACGCGTCGTACGGCACGCGCACCTACGACGAGGCCGTCGCGTTCTGGGACGACTGGATGACCGAGGAGGAGCCGTTCCTCGCCGCCGACCGCCCCTGGGAGCGGGCCGACCTGGTCGCCCTTGGTACGCCACCTCCTGCAACCGACGGAGTCGTGTGGCTGAGCGTGCGCTAGAACGCACGCTCAGCCACACGACTCACCCGAGGTTGCGCAGCAGCAGGGCCTCGGCGAGCAGTACCTTCTCGAACTCCGCGAGGTGGAGTCCCTCGTTGGCGCCGTGGGCGCGGGTGTCGGGGTCCTCGACGCCGGTGACCAGCACGCTCGCCTCGGGGAAGGCCTCGAGGAACTCCGCGATGAAGGGGATCGAGCCGCCGACCCCCATGTCGACCGGGGCGGTGCCGTCCCACGCGTCGGCGAAGGCGGTGCGCGCGGCGTCGTACGCCGGCCCGGTCGCGTCGATCTGGGTCGCCTCGCCGGTGTCGACGACGGTCATGGACAGCTCGGCGCCCCAGGGCACGTGCTTCTCGAGGTGCTCACGCAGCCGCGCCTCGGCGTTGGCCGTGGTGTCGCCCGGCGCGATCCGCATCGAGATCCGGCAGCGAGCGGCGGGGACGAGGGTGTTGGAGGCGCCCGCGACCTTGGGTGCGTCGAGGCCGGTGATCGAGAGGGCCGGCTTGGTCCAGAGCCGCTCGACCGTGGAGCCCTCACCGATCCAGCCGATCGTCGGCACCGCGCCGGACTCGGCGCGCAGCCGCTCCTCGGGGTACTCGACGTCGGCGGCCGGACCGGAGTGCAGGCCGTCGACGGCGACGTTGCCGCGGTCGTCGTGCAGCGTCGAGATCAGCCGGGCGAGAGTCATCAGCGAGTCGGGGACGAGACCGCCCCACATGCCGGAGTGCACAGCGTGGGTCAGCGTGCGGACCTCGACGTCCATCCGCACCAGGCCGCGCAGGCTGGTCGTCAGGGCGGGGACGCCGATGTCCCAGTTGCCGGAGTCGGCGATCACGATGACGTCGGCGCGGAGGTCGTCGAGGTTCTCCTTCAGCAGCGCGGGCAGGGTCTCGGAGCCGACCTCCTCCTCGCCCTCGACGAAGAAGACGACGTTGACCGGCAGGTCGTCGCCGAAGATCCGCAGCGCTGCCAGGTGGGTGGCGATGCCGGCCTTGTCGTCGGCGGCGCCGCGGCCGTAGAGCCGGTCGCCGCGCTCGGTCGGCTCGAACGGCGGGCTGTCCCAGTCGGCGTGGTCGTTCTCCGGCTGCACGTCGTGGTGGGCGTAGAGCAGCACCGTCGGCGCGCCCTCCGGTCCCGTCTTGTGGGCGATCACCGCGGGCGCCCCGCCGTCGGTGCTGGTGATGCGGGCCGTGCAGCCCTCGGCCTCCAGCAACGCGGCCACGGCCTCGGCGCTGCGCCGTACCTCCGAGGCCCGCTCGGGGTCGGCACTCACCGACTCGATGCGGACGAGGTCCTCGAGGTCCTGGCGTACGCCGGGAAGTACCTCGGCCACCTTCGCTCGCAGGTCGTCGGTCGTCGGAGTCGTCGCCATGAGGGCGACCCTAGGACGACACGAAATTTTGTCAGACAATGTTTTGGTCTCCGGGCCGTTCGTGAGCGAGGATGAGCCATGACCAGTAGCGCCGTCGGCCAGCCGCACCCAGGAGCACATCGAGCTCACCGAGACCTACGCCGCCCACAACTACCACCCGCTGCCGGTGGTGCTCGCCTCGGGCGAGGGTGCCTGGGTGACCGACGTCGACGGCAAGCGCTACCTCGACTGCCTGGCCGGCTACTCCGCGCTCAACTTCGGCCACGGCCACCCCCGCCTGCTGGCCCGGGCCCACGAGCAGCTCGACAAGCTGACGCTGACCAGCCGGGCGTTCTTCAACGACCAGCTCGGCCCGTTCGCGAAGGCTCTCGCCGAGCTGACCGGCAAGGACCTGATCCTGCCGATGAACTCCGGCGCCGAGGCCGTGGAGACCTCGATCAAGGTCAGCCGCCGCTGGGGCTACCAGGTCAAGGGCGTGGCCGAGGCGCAGGCCTCGATCGTCGTCATGGAAGGCAACTTCCACGGGCGCACCACCACGATCGTCAGCTTCAGCAACGACTCCGACGCGACGGCCGGCTACGCGCCGTACACGCCCGGGTTCCGGATGGTGCCGTACGGCGACATCGCCGCTGTCCGCGCCGCGATCGACGAGACGACGGTCGCCGTCCTGCTCGAGCCGATCCAGGGCGAGGGCGGCGTGATCATCCCGCCGGAGGGCTTCCTCCGCGAGGTCCGCGCGCTGTGCGACGAGACCGACGTGCTGATGGTCGCCGACGAGATCCAGTCGGGCCTCGGCCGCTCCGGCACGACGTTCGCGTGCGACCACGAGGGCGTCGTCCCCGACATCTACATCCTCGGCAAGGCGCTCGGCGGCGGGCTCTACCCCGTGTCCGCGATCGCCGCGGACCACCGCGTCCTCGACGTGATCACCCCCGGCAGCCACGGCTCGACGTTCGGCGGCAACCCGCTGGCCGCGGCCATCGGCAGCGAGGTCGTGGCGATGCTGCAGACAGGCGAGTTCCAGGCGGCCGCGGTCCGCGCTCGGCGCCCGGCTCGACGCCGGACTGGCCCCGCTCGTCGGCAACGGCTTCGACGCCGTCCGCATCCGCGGCCTGTGGTGCGGCATCGACGTCACCGACGGCGTGGCCACCGGCCGCGAGGTCACCGAGGCCCTGCTCGCCCACGGCGTGCTGGCCAAGGAGGCCCACGGCCAGACCGTCCGCCTCGCTCCCCCGCTCGTCGCCTCCGAGGACGACATCGACCTCCTCGTCGCGGCCTTCCAGGCCGTGATGGAGTCGTTCGCGGCTGAGCGGGGGACGATCGTCCCGTCACGAACCGGCGACGATCCGCGACTCTCTCGGGGTTTCGTGACCAGGCGACTAGGCGCAGCCTCAACCCCGACAGTCCGGACTCAGACCAGGTTGCGCAGCGGCTCGCCGGCGACGTAGCGGGTGAGCTGGTCGCGGAGCAGGGCGGCCATCCGGGGCAGCATGGCGGTGGTGCCGCCGGCGACGTGCGGAGTGATGAGTACGCCGGGCGTCGACCAGAGCGGGTGGCCGTCGGGCAGCGGCTCGGGGTCGGTGACGTCGAGGGCGAACCGCAGGCGGCCGGCCTCGGCCAGCACGGCGGAGGTGTCGAGCAGCGGTCCGCGGCCGACGTTCACGACCAGGCAGCCGTCGGAGAGCCGGGCAAGGAACGCAGCGTCGACGACGTGGCGGGTGGCCTTGCTCAGCGGGAGTACGACGACCACGACGTGCTGGGCGGCCCAGTCGACGTCGGCGGCGGTGACGACCCGGCCGACGAGGTCGTCGTCGCGCGGCGCCGAAGCCACGGCCGTGACCACTGCACGGCACGCCAGCAGACGCGAGGCCAGGGCCCGGCCGATCGACCCGTACCCCAGCACCGTCACGTGGCTGTCGGCCAGGCTGCGCTGCTCGCCGCCGCCCGTCCCATGACTGGGCCAGTGGCCGTGCTCGCGGACCGCAAGGTCGATCCCGCGCAAGGAGGCGATGGTCAGCCCTAGCGCCAGCTCGGCGGTCGCGTCGTCGTGGACGCCGCGGGCGTTGGCGAGCAGCACTCCGTCCGGCAGGTGCTCGACGATCCCGTCGACGCCGGCCGTCTGGGTCTGCACGACCGCGATGGCGGGCAGCGCGTCGAGCCGCTCGAGCGTCATCCGTGCGTTGCGGTAGTCGAGCACGACGAGCTCGATGTCCGGCCGCGGCGGCGGCTCGGCGCCGTCCCACACGACGTACTCGACACCCTCGACCGGACCCGTCGCCTCGGCCAGTGCGGCGAACGGCACGCTCGCGATCATGCGTCCTCCGTCAGCGGCAGGTACGGCGTCAGGTCGGCGCGCTCGCCACTCGCCCGCAGCCGCCCGGCCCGCTCGGCGTCGACCCACGTCAGCGAACCGGTCGCCAGGGCCAGCCAGGTGTCGCCATCGGTCTCGACGACGGCGGGCGGCGTACCCCGGGTGTGCCGGACCCCCTCGACGGCCTGCACCGCGGCGTACGGCGGCACGCGTACCTCGACCGACCTGCCCGGGGCCCGCACGCTCAGCACCGCCATGAAGTGCTTGACCAGCAGACGCGTCTGGTCGTCGCTGCGCGGGTCGGCGGCGAGCGCCTGCTCGACGTCCGCCGGGTCGGCGGGGCGGAGTCGGGCGGGCACCCCGTCAGCCTATGACTCGCCTACTGCTGCAGCTCGGGCGCGGGCTGGAGCACCCAGAGCACCTCGTAGGTGCGCCCCGACTTCGCCTTCTGGCCCTTCTCCCGCCATCCGTCGATGAGGTCGTTGATCTCGCCGGAGAGCTCTGGGCCTCGGCCTTGGTGAGGCGGACGGCGTGCGTGCTCACCGCGACCATGGCGTCCTTGTTGCGCTCCGGGCGGTCGGCGCGGTCGATCGCCGCGTGGGCGTCGGCCGTCCACTGCCTGCGGAACACGGTGATGGCCGCCTTGCCCCCTGCCTCCTTGGCGATCTCCTCGAGGTTGACCCTCAGCCCGCTCTCGTGCGCGGCGCGCCAGACCCGGTCGCGACCGTCGCGGGCCAGCTCGGGTGCCTCCTCGACCAGGCCGTACTTCGCCAGCTGGCGCAGGTGGAAGCTCGCCTGGTTGGCCGGGATGTTGAGGCGCTCGGCGACGTCGGCCGCGCGCATCGGGCCGCCGGCACTCATCTCCTCGAGGATCCGGTTGCGCATGGGATGGGCGATGCCCCGCAGCATGCGGGGATCGGAGAGCTTCGGCAGTTCGCGGGGCGGCACGGCCACAGCGTAGCGGAATTCCGCACGAACCATTGCGCACGTATAGTTGCGCAATATATGGTGCGCATATGACCGGCTACCGCGACCTCGCCCGCAACCGTGACTTCACCGTCTTGTGGACGGGCCAGACCATCAGCGACCTGGGCAGCAACGTGAGCATGTTCGTCTTCCCGCTGGTCGCCTACGCCCTCAGCGGCTCGGCGCTGTGGGCGGCCGTCGTCGAGGCGGCGTTCCTGCTCGGGCATGTGCGGCGCGTTGCTGCCGGCCGGCGTGCTGGCCGACCGCATCGACCGGCGGCTGCTGATGCGGACGGCGAGCGGTGCGGGCGTCGTCCTCTACACCTCGCTTGCCGTCGCCGGCGCGCTCGGAGTGCTGACGGTCCCCCACCTCGCGGTGGTGGCACTGCTGACCGGCGTCGCCGGCGGCATCGCCGCACCGGCCGAGATCTCTGCGATCCGCTCGGTGGTGCGGCCGGAGGAGCTCTCGACGGCGCTCAGCCAGAGCCAGGCCCGACAGCACATCGCGACGCTGGTCGGCGGCCCCCTCGGCGGCATCCTGTACGCCGTCACGCGCTGGCTGCCGTTCGCCTTCGACGCCGTCTCCTTCGCCGTCTACTGGCTGGTGCTCGGCCGGCTGCGCACCGACCTGTCGGCGCCCCGGCGCCCGAGGGTCCGCCGCGCAAGCCGCACCACGATGTGGCCGAGGGCATCCGGTTCATCCTGCGCTGGCCGTACTTCCGGGCCACCGCCAGCTACGGGGCGCTGGCGAACCTGCTGGTGAACGCGATGTTCTTCGTGGCGATCCTGCGGATGGTTCAAGACGGCGTGTCGCCGGCGGTCATCGGCCTGGTCTCGACCGCCGCCGGCGTGGGCGGCATCCTCGGGGCGCTGGCCGCACCCTGGATCATCGAGCGGATGCCGACCGGGATGCTCGTGGTCACTGCCGCGTGGATCTTCGTCCCTCTGGCCGTGCCGATGATGCTGTGGAACCAGCCGGCCGTGGTCGGCGCGGCGCTCTTCACCGGGCTCCTCCTCAACCCCGCCGGCAACGCTGCCAGCGGCACCTACCGGATCGCGCACACGCCCGCTCACCTCCAGGGCCGGGCACAGTCCGCCCAGCAGTTCCTGTCGATGTCGGTGATCTGGGTGGCCCCGCTGCTCGGCGGCGCCCTGCTCGCCTCGCTCGGAGGCTCGGCCGCCATCGCCATCATCGGCGGCCTGGTCGCACTCAGCGCGCTGATCCCGACGCTGACCCGCAGCGTCCGGTCGGTCCCCCGCCCGGCCGTGTGGCAGGCCGAGCTCGCGGCCGAGGCCGAGAGGTCACTCGTCGCGGTCTGAGGCCAGGACGCTGGAGCGGATGTCGGTCTTGAGCACCTTGCCGACCTTCGACCTGGGCAGGTCCTCCCACACCAGCACCTGCTTCGGGCGCCTTCACCCCGCCGATCCGCTCCCGCACGAAAGCGCGTACGGCGTCCGGCGTCGGCCGACCCGCCGGCGTACGGCTGCACCACGGCGACCACCCGCTCGCCCCACTTCTCGTCGGGGACGCCGATGACGGCGCAGTCCTGGACGTCGGGGTGGGCGAGCAGGGCCTGCTCGACCTCCGTGGAGTACACGTTGAAGCCGCCGCTGATGATCATGTCCTTGGCCCGGTCGACGATGAACAGGTAACCCTCGGGGTCGAGGTAGCCGATGTCGCCGGTGTGGTGCCAGCCGTACCTCCCGGCCTCGGCCGTCGCCTCGGGGTTCTTGTAGTAACCCGCCATCACCAGGGAGCTGCGCACGCAGATCTCGCCCCGCTCACCGCCGGCGACCTCGCGGCCCTCCTCGTCGAGGATCGCCACCTGCACCAGCGGCGCCGGGCGGCCGGCCGACGAGAGCCGGCCGGCGACCGGCATCCCGTCTCGCCCGACGTGGTCCTCGGGCGGCAGCATCGAGATCATCATCGGCGCCTCGGTCTGCCCGAACAGCTGGGCCATCACCGGACCGATCCGGTGCAGCGCCTCCTCGAGCCGGGACGCGGACATCGGCGCCGCGCCGTACCAGAAGCACTGCAGCGAGCCCAGGTCGGTCGCGTCGAGGGCCTCGTGGCCGAGCACCATGTAGATCAGCGTCGGCGGCAGGAAGGTGTGGGTCACCTGGTGCTGCTCGACCAGGCCGAGGAAGCCGGCGACGTCAGGCGCTCGCATGATCACGATCTCCCCGCCCAGGGCCAGGACCGGGAAGCACAGCACCCCCGCGGCGTGGGTGAGCGGCGCGAGGGCGAGGTACGTCGGGCGTCCCTCGAAGGGGTAGCCCATCAGCGTCAGCGCCGTCATCGTCTCGAGGTTGGCGTTGGTGAGCATCACGCCCTTGGGACGACCGGTGGTGCCGCCGGTGCCGACGATCATGGCCAGGTCCGCGACGCCGCTCTCCGCCACGGGGTTGGGCGCACCGGACGGCACTCGGTCCAGGGTGGCGTGCTCGTCGAGGAACTGCTCCCAGGCGAGCGCTCCCTCGACCGTTCGTCGGGCCGTCGAGGCAGACGAGGATCGCGAGCTTGGGCAGGTCCGGCGCGATGGCCGCGACGAGAGGTGCGAACGACTTCTGGAACAGCAGGGCGGTGCAGTCGAAGAGGTCGAGCAGCTCGCGGTTCTCGGCCGCCTCGTTGCGCGGGTTGATCGGACACCAGACGGCCCCGGCCCGCGAGATCCCGAAGACGCACGTGAACGAGGTCGGGTCGTTGGCCGACAAGATTGCCACCGACTGCCCTGGCACGACTCCGCATCGGGCCAGGGCGTCGGCGACCCTGCGCGAGGTGTCCTGCACCTCTGCGTAGGTCAGGGTGTTGCGCGTCGGTCGTCAGGCACGGCTCCTCCGGTCCGAGCGAGGCGCCCTTGTCGAGGTAGTCGACCAACCTCATCGTTCTGGTCGCATCAGCGCTCGACCGTCAGGACCGGCTCCATCACCAGCCCGAAGCTGCGCAGCGCGCCGAGCAGCTCGCGGTGGCCGAAGGCCTGGCAGCCGCTGGCGAAGCCGACCCGCCGCGGCTTCTGCTGGTGCAGCGAGTAGGCGCCGTACGCCTGCATCAGCCCGGTCTGCTTGTAGTTGCTGTTGCCGTGGATGACGCAGTGCGCCCGGCCGAGGGGGCCGGAGGCGTGCACGGAGTCCATCGACTTGTTGATGCGGGGGTTCTCGCGCGGCGGCATCTGGTTCATCACCTGCGCGGCCGTGGCGGTGAGGGCGGCGTAGCGGTCGTCGGGGTCCATGTCCTTGGTGGCCTCGATCGCGGCCGCCACGATCTGGGGTACGCCGAGCATCAGCGGCCGGTTGAACACACCGCCGAGCACCTTGCAGTTGGCGACCCGCGGGTCGCGCTTGAACCAGACCGGGTGCGAGGTACCTCCCCACGGCAGCGCGAGCGCGAGCTCGTGCTGGCCGGGGATGACGAGCTGGTAGAGCCCGGCCTCGGGGTCCCACTCCTGGTACGGTGTTCTGCTCGAGGTAGTAGGCCTTCGAGAGCGCAGCGTTGACCAGGATCGTCAGCGTCGAGGCGATCGTCGGGCTGCCGCCCCAGAACACCGCGATGTCGAGGGTGTCGAGCCCGGGCGTCTCGAGGCAGAGCTGGGCAGCGATCTCGCCCGTCGTGTACATCTGGGCGACCCCCGGGGCGAGCAGCAGGCCAGCGGACTCGAAGTCGGCGCCGTACTTCTCTTCGCAGGTGATCAGCCAGTCCTGCTCGCCGGTGGTGTCGAGGTAGTGCGCCCCTGCGGCCAGGCAGGCCTCGACGACCTCGGGGCCGTGGGTCGCGAACGGGCCGACCGTGTTGAGCACGACCGAGGCGCCCTTGAAGAGGTCGGTGAGCGCCGCGACGTCGTGCTCGACAGCGACGACCTCGTAGTCGGCGGTCTCGATGCCGGCGACGTTGGCGCTCATCGATGCCGAGAGCTTCTCCTCGCTGCGGCCGGCGGCCACGAACGGCAGGTTGTACTCGCGGAGGTACTCGCAGATCAGCCGGCCGGTGTAGCCGGAGGCGCCGTAGACGACGACGGGCTTCTCGGTCATGGTCACATCCCCATTCCGCCGTCGACGGGCAGCCCGGCGCCGGTGATGAAACGCGAGGCGTCGGAGGCCAGGAAGACCACCGCGTCGGCCATGTCGTCGACGGCGCCGAGCCGGCCTGCGGGGGTCAGCTCGATCACGGCGCCGACCGCGGCCTCCGCCGAGGGGAACAGGCCGAGCTCGGCGACGTCGTTGGCCAGGCCCGCGCCCATCGCGGTGGGCACCAGGCCGGGGAAGATGCAGTTGACGCGGACGCCGTAGCCGAGCTTGCCGGCCTCCATCGCGGCTACCTTGGTCATCCGCTCGACGGCCGACTTGGTGCCGGAGTAGATGCCGATGCCGGGGAAGGCGATGGTCGCCGCGACCGAGGCGACGTTGATGATGCTGCCGCCCTGGCCCGCGGCCCCCTCCGGCCGCATCGCGCGCAGGCCGTGCTTGATGCCGAGCGCGGTGCCGAGGAAGTTGACCTCGAGCATCTTGCGGACCTGGTCGGCCTGGATCTCGGTGAACAGGCTGGTGATCTCGATGCCGGCGTTGTTGACCAGGATGTCGAGGCCGCCGAGGTGGTCGACCGCCTCGGCGATGGCCTGCTCCCAGCCTTCGTCGCTGGTGACGTCGAGGGCGACGAAGCCGTGCTCCTCTCCTAGCCCCTTGGCGACCGCCGGCCCGCCTCCTCCTGGAGGTCGGCGATCACGACCGTCGCGCCTGCCTCGGCGAGCGCCTTGGCCATCCCCTCCCCGAGGCCTTGGGCCCCTCCGGTGACCAGGGCCTTGCGGCCGGACAGTTCGAACACGCTCATGGTGCGACTCCTCGGGCTGCGGTGGCGACGGCGGTTACTCACCTTCGTCCTGCTGTCTTGACGGTTGTCAAGAAAAATCTTGACACTGTCAAGACATGGCTCGATTCGCCGATAGGATGTGCGGCGTGACGCACCGACGCCGACGCGCGGTGCCCACGCGGGGCCCTCGGCGTACGTACCCGCGCGACAAGTACGACGAGCGCCGCACCCAGCTGGCGATCTCCGCCCTCGCCACCCTCGGCGAGCTCGGCTACGCCCGCACCTCGCTGCGCGAGATCGCCCAGAACTCCGAGTTCTCCCACGGCGTCGTGCACTACTACTTCGCCGACAAGTTCGAGCTGATCACGCATTGCGTGCGCTACTACAAGGCGCAGTGCGTCACGAGGTACGACGGCTTGGTCGCCGAGTCGACCACCTACGCCGAGCTGCTGGCCCGGTTCGCCGACAAGCTGGTCGAGACGATGACGACAGAGGCGCCGATGCACCGGCTCTGGTACGACCTGCGCGCCCAGGCGATGTTCGAGGAGCAGTTCCGGCCCGACGTGCTGATGATCGACGCGACCCTTCAGGAGATGATCGGCCGGGTCGTGACCAGGTACGCCGAGCTGGCCGGCCGCGATCTCGCGGTCGACGTCGCCACGACGTACGCGCTGCTCGACGGCGTGTTCGAGAAGGCCCTGCTCGCCCACCTGACGGGCGACGACTCGCGGCGGCCGACCTGCGCTCCCGCGTCACCGAGGTGCTCCCCCGCCTCCTCGGCTGAAGTGCAGTGCTCGAGTCCCGCCTGCTCGGACCGAACGCCGGTCGGCTCGTCGAGACCTCGCCCTGCGCAACGCCAGATGCCACGCCACGCCGTTGCTCCCTCTCAGTCCCAGCGGCCCTGACGCCCCTGCTTCGTCACGCCGCGCCGCTTCTTCTCAGCCAGCCGGCGCTCCTTGCTGCCCCTGGTCGGCTTCGTCGGCCGGCGCTTGCGGGGCGGCGGCGCGGCGGCCTCGTGCAGGATCTCGACCAGCCGCTCCCGGGCGGCCTTTCGGTTGGCGAGCTGGGTGCGGTGCTCGCTCGCCGCGATGGTGAGCACGCCGTCGACCAGCCGCGTCGCCAGCCGGTCCAGGAGCCGGGCGCGGATCGTCGGGCCGAGCCCGGCGGCGTTCGCCACGTCGTACGACAGCTCCACCCGGCTGTCCGCGGTGTTCACGCCCTGCCCACCCGGCCCGCTCGACCGCGAGAACCGTTCCTTCAGCTCGCTGTCCTTGACGGTCAGCGAGCGGGAGATGACCAGGTCGTCCACAGCCACATTGTGGACGGCGCCGGGGTAGTCCGGTGCGTTCGCGTGCTCTCGAGGGCCCTTTGACCACCCGAATGCACCGGACTATCCCAACGCGGCCGGGAGAGTGCTTGTCCAGGCGGTGCGCAGCTCGTCGAGGGGGATGGAGAACGCGCCCTCGACGGTGAGGGCGTCGCCGCCGGTGGTGCCGATGCGCTGGATGGGTACGCCGAGGGCGCCGGCCATCGCCTCGAGGGCACCGGCGTCGTCGGGGCG
Source organism: uncultured Actinomycetota bacterium (assembly GCA_963814935.1). Classification (GTDB taxonomy): domain Bacteria; phylum Actinomycetota; class Actinomycetes; order Propionibacteriales; family Nocardioidaceae; genus Nocardioides. The sequence goes on from CAWFEZ010000018.1 coordinate 55,991, forward strand.
GACCGTCACCAGGCAGCGCGCCGCGGACTCGGAGAACAGCTGGACGAAGGAGTCCTCGGAAGGACCGACCGTCACGCCTACGCCGTTGCGCAGCGCGGCCTCGGTCAGCGACTGGGCCAGGCCGCCGTCGGAGAGGTCGTGGGCCGAGGTCAGCAGGCCGACGCCGTCGTGCAGCAGCGACGCGAGCGCGCGCTCGGCCTGGAGGTCGACGGCGGGCGGGAGGCCACCGAGGTGGCCGTGCACGACGTGGGCCCACTCCGAGCCCGACAGCTCGGCCCGGGTCTCGCCAAGCAGGTAGACGGCCTCGCCCTCGGCGGCGAACGCTGACGGAGTACGACGCCGCACGTCGTCCATCACCCCGAGCACGGCGACCACGGGCGTCGGCAGGATCGCGGTCCCGCCCGTCTGGTTGTACAGCGACACGTTGCCGCCGGTGACCGGGATGCCGAGCTCGATGCAGCCGTCCTTGAGCCCGCGGCAGGCCTCGGCGAACTGCCACATCACGTCCGGGTCCTCGGGCGAGCCGAAGTTCAGGCAGTCGGAGACCGCGAGCGGCGACGCACCGCCGGTCGCCACGTTGCGGTAGGCCTCGGCGAGCGCCAGCTGCGCGCCGGCGTACGGGTCGAGCTTGGCGAACCGGCCGTTGCAGTCGGTCGCGACGGAGACCCCGAGCCCGGTCTCCTCGTCGACGCGGATCATCCCGCTGTCGCTGGGCTGGGCGAGCACGGTGTCGCCGCGGACGTAGCGGTCGTACTGGTCGGTGATCCACGACTTGTCGCAGAGGTTCTCGCTCGCGACCAGCTTCAGGAGGGTCGACCGCAGCTCGTCGCCGTTCGTGGGGCGCTGGAGCGTCTCGGCGCCGTCGGCCTGGAGGGCGTCCTGCCAGTCGGGGCGCGCGAAGGGGCGGTGGTACGTCGGGCCGTCGTGCGCGACGGAGCGGGGAGGTACGTCGACGACCTGCTCCCCGTGCCAGTCGATCCGCAGCCGGCCGGTGTCGGTGACCTCGCCGATCACCACCGCCTCCACGTCCCACTTCGCGCAGATCGCCATCAGCCGCTCGACGTCCTCGGGCTCGACGACGGCCATCATGCGTTCCTGCGACTCGCTCATCAAGATCTCCTCGGGCGCGAGCGAGGAGTCGCGGAGTGGCACGCGGTCGAGGTCGACGTGCATGCCGCCGTCGCCCGCGCTGGCCAGCTCGGACGTCGCGCACGAGAGGCCGGCGCCGCCGAGGTCCTGGATGCCGGTGACGACACCCGCGGCGAACAGCTCGAGCGTGCACTCGATGAGGAGCTTCTCCATGAACGGGTCGCCGACCTGGACGCTGGGCCGCTTCGCGGGACCGTCGGCCGCGAACGTCTCGGAGGCCAGCACCGAGACACCGCCGATGCCGTCGCCGCCGGTGCGGGCGCCGTACAGGACCACCTGGTTGCCGACGCCGGTCGCCTTGGCGAGATGGAGGTCCTCGTGCCGGAGCACGCCGATGCACAGCGCGTTGACCAGCGGGTTGCCGAGGTAGGACGCGTCGAAGACCGCCTCGCCGCCGATGTTGGGGAGGCCGAGGCAGTTGCCGTAGCCGCCCACGCCGGCCACGATCCCCGGTAGCACGCGGTGGGTGTCGGGCTCGCCCAGCGGCCCGAACCGCAGCGGGTCCATCACCGCGACCGGCCGGGCGCCCATGGCGAGGATGTCGCGGACGATGCCGCCCACGCCGGTCGCGGCGCCCTGGTAGGGCTCGACGTACGACGGGTGGTTGTGCGACTCGATCTTGAACGTGACGGCGTACCCCTGGCCGATGTCGACCACGCCGGCGTTCTCGCCGATGCCGGCCAGCATCTTGCCGACACCGTCCCCGAGCGGCGTCTCCTGCGGGATCTCGGAGAACTGCCTGAGGTGCACCTTGGAGGACTTGTAGGAGCAGTGCTCGCTCCACATCACCGAGTACATCGCCAGCTCGCTGCTGGTCGGCCGGCGGCCGAGGATCTCCTTGATCCGCGCGTACTCGTCGGCCTTGAGGCCGAGGTCGGACCACGGCTGCTCGCGATCGGGCTCCTTCTCGGCGAGGCCGACGGTGTCCAGCACGGGGAAAGGCTATCGACCATCGCCACCCGCAGCGGATTCGGAGCCGCGCGGCGGGATAGTCCCTGACGTTTGGGTTGCAATTCGGGCTCCTGAACAACCCAAACGTCAGGGACTATCGCGGCAGCGGGGCAATTACATGGTTGTAGTTAGGCGAAACTGCTGTGACTGGTGTGAATTGTGAGGTTATGGTGACTCGGCCCGCCCGCCTTCCCCCGGGAGTTCAGGAATGCTCAGCGCACCCAAAGGCTCGTTCCGCGAACGCCGTCGCCGCCCCCCGGCCGCGGCCCTCGCGACGGTCCTGCTGATGCTGCTCCCCGGACTGGCGGCCGGGATGTCGCTGGGCGCCGCGTCGGCCTCTGCAGCCGACGCGGCGCCGGCAGCGCGGCTTGCCGCAGCGAATGTGGTCACCCCGGGCAACTTCACCGGCTACGGCTTCGACCAGTGCCATGCCCCCGACCAGCGCTCGATGAACCGCTGGCTCACCCACTCGCCGTTCCTGGCGGTCGGCATCTACATCTCCGGCAACTCCCGCGCCTGCCGCGACCAGCCGAACCTGACCCCGCAGTGGATCAGCACCCAGCTGGCCAAGGGCTGGCGGCTGCTGCCGATCACGCTGGGGCCGCAGGCGAGCTGCCAGCCGCGCTTCCCGCGCTACGACGACGACCCCAAGATCAACCCCAAGCGCGGCACCGACGGCCTGTACCGATGGGCCCGCGAGCAGGGCACGGCCGAGGCGACCAAGACGGTCGCCGACGCGCAGGCGCTGGGCATCGTGGCCGGCAGCACGCTCTGGTACGACCTCGAGGGCTTCAACGACAACCTCGGCGACTGCCGCGAGTCCGCGCTGGCCTTCCTGTCGGCCTGGACCGACCAGCTGCACGCGCTGCGGCTACAAGTCCGGCGTCTACTCCAGCGCCGGCTCCGGCATCGAGATGCTCGACGACGCGCGGGTCGAGCGTCCCGGCCAGTTCTCGCCTTCCCGACGCGATCTGGATCGCCCGCTGGGACCTCCAGGCCAACACCTCGACCTCCTACATCCGCGAGGACGGCTGGCTGCCCGGCGGTCGGATGAAGCAGTACCAGGGCGGGCACGACGAGACGTGGGGCGGCGTCCGCATCAACATCGACCGCAACTACCTCGACCTCGGTCTGGGCTCGGTCGCCGCGCGGGAGACCCACTGCGGCGGGACCCGCATCAGCTACTGGCGCTACCGCGCCCTCGACCCCGGCTCGACGGCCAAGCCCGTCAGCGCCCTGCAGTGCCTGCTCAAGGAGAAGAACCTCTACGCCGGCCAGGTCACCGGCGTGTACGACGAGCCGACCGTCGCCGCCGCCACCGCGTGGATGACGGCCCGCGGCTTCCCGGCCCAGCAGCGCTTCGCCCCCCGCCACTGGGTCGCGCTACTGAGCGAGGGTGGCAAGCCGGTGCTCAAGATCGGCTCGGCCGGACCCGACGTACGCCGTCTCCAGCGCGCCCTCTCGGCCGCCGACCCGACCGCACGCGTCACCGCCACGGGCGTCTTCGACGTGAAGACCGACGACGCCCTGCGGGACTGGCAGAAGAGGAACGGCCTGGCGGTCACCGGCGTCGCCGCACCGAGCACCTGGAAGAAGCTCTGGCAGGGCACGCGCTGACCTTCAGCCGCTAAAAACCTCGCGCAACCGATTGGCGGTCGTCTTCGCCTCGGCCACGTCCGGCTCACCCCCATCGAAGGTCAGCACGTCGGCGAGGAAGCGCGGCCCGCGCAGGTCTGCGTCGGCCGGCCACGGCACCACGCAGAAGTGCAGGTGGGGGTGACGGTCCATGGTCGCCCACACGTAGGCACGCGCAGCGCCGGTCACCTCACGAACCGCCCTCTGGGTTCGCCCGAGCAGCCTGCTGAACGCCAGCGCCGTTTCATCGTCGAGGTTCTCCAGCGACTCGTGGTGGTCGACGGTCTCGATCACCACGGTGCCGGCCGGGCCCCATCCGGATGGCACGTGTCCGGCCCGCCACCCGCCGTACGTCGTCAGCCAGCCACCCGGGGGCGTGTCGCCACCGCGGTTGTCGTCGCAGAACCAGCAGTCGTCCATGACGGCCATCCTGTCGGGCGAGCGGTGCCGGAGGTTGATCGACGTTGCGGGGTTTCGTGACGGGCCTGGCGGCCCTCCTCAACCAGCGAGGGTGCGGCGCGACCAGGCCCGTGAAGAAGCCCAACCCGTCGGTACCCGCCCCGGTCAGCGCCTCGACGGCGTGCTCGGGGTGGGGCATCAGGCCGACCACGTTGCCGCGCTCGTTGGTGATGCCGGCGATGTCGTGCAGCGAGCCATTGGGGTTGTCGTCGAGGTAGCGGGCGACGACCCGGCCCTCGCCCTCCAGCCGGTCGAGGGTGTCGGCGTCGGCGACGAAGCCGCCCTCGCCGTTCTTGAGCACGATGGTGACCTCGGCGCCCTCGTCGTAGGACGACGTCCACGGCGTGCGGTTGTTCTCGATGCGCAGCCGCTGGTCACGGCAGACGAACTTGCGGTGGTCGTTGCGGATCAGCGCACCCGGCAGCAGGTGGGACTCGCACAGGATCTGGAAGCCGTTGCAGATGCCGAGCACGGGCATGCCGTTCCCGGCCGCCGCGACGACCTCGGTCATCACCGGCGCGAACCGGGAGATGGCCCCGCAGCGCAGGTAGTCGCCGTAGGAGAAGCCGCCCGGCAGGATCACCGCGTCGACGCCCTGGAGGTCGTGGTCGCCGTGCCACAGCGCGACGGCCTCGTGGCCGCCGATGCGGACAGCGCGGCGCGCGTCCTCGTCGTCGAGGGAGCCCGGGAAGGTGACGACGCCGACCCTCACTGGTCACTCGCTTGGACTGTGCACCTCGAAGTCCTCGATCACCGGGTTGGAGAGCAGCGTCTCGGCCATCTTGCGGACCTCGGCGAGCGTCTCGTCGTCGGGTTCGCCGGAAACCTCCAGCTCGAAGCGCTTGCCCTGGCGGACGTCGACGACGCCGTCGAAGCCGAGGCGGGGCAGGGCCCCGAGGACCGCCTTGCCCTGGGGGTCGAGGATCTCGCGCTTGGGCATCACGTCGACGACATACCGGGCCACGGGCAGGAGTCTAGGGGGCGCACATGGGTGGTGGTTTCGAGGCTCGTCGCTGGCGCTCCTCGCACCTCAACCACCGGGCGGAAGGCTGCGGTGGTTGAGGTGTGAGGGCCGCCAGGCCCGAGCCTCGAAACCACCGGCAGAGGGACTCAGCTGCCGCGGGCGCATCACCACGATCAGCAGGGCGATGCCGAGCCCGGCGACCGCCGGGCCGATGACCGCCCAGACGTCCTGGCCGCTCATGGCGCTGCCCTCCAGGTAGCCGAGGCCCTGGAAGGTCCAGACGAGGCCGACGACCACCATGCCCACGGCCAGCAGGACCAAGGTCCACCGTCTCATCGCGACTCCTCAGCCAGCCGGGCGCTGGCTCGCTCGAGGTCGGCCTTGATCGTCGCCGGCGCCCACCGGCCGGCCACGGCGGCGGCGACCGCGAAGGGGCCGCGGCCGATCACCCGCCCCTCGGCGGTGAGCCGGGTGCCGTCGCCGACCTTGACGAACCTCAAGGTCAGCAGCCCGTCGACGCCGTGCCAGGTGCCGATCTCGGACAGGGTGCGGAAGGGGATCACCTCGGTCAGCTGCAGGTGCGGCTTGATGCCGACCTTGGTGATGTCGCGCCAGTGCATGCCCTCGTGCGGCTCGCCGGGGTCGATGTCGTCCACCGCCTTGAGGCTGGACTGCCACTCGGGCCGGTTGCGGGGTTCGGCGAGGTAGCGGAACAGCGCCGCCGGCGGATGCGGCAGGTCGAGGGTGAGGGTGAAGCTGCTCACGTCGTAGCCACCCCCTCCCGATGTCTTGCGCACGGCGATCCGGTCACCACTGCTCGCCGGTGAGCAGCTCGTAGGCCTCCAGGTAGCGAGTGCGCGTGTGGTCCACGACCTCCGGAGGCAGCGACGGCGGCGGCTCGCCGGACGCCCGGTCCCAGCCCGACTCGGGCGAGAGCAGCCAGTTGCGCACGACCTGCTTGTCGTACGACGGCTGCGTGCGGCCGGGCTGCCACTCCCGAGCGGGCCAGAAGCGCGAGGAGTCGGGCGTCAGCACCTCGTCGGCGAGCACCGTCGTCCAGTCGGAGCGGCGACCGAACTCGAACTTGGTGTCCGCCAGGATGATCCCGCGCTCGCGGGCGATCGCCTCGGCCTTCTGGTAGACGGCGAGGGTGAGCATCCGCAGCTCGGCAGCGGCGTCGTCGCCGACCTGCTCGGCGACAGCCTCGTAGTCGACGTTCTCGTCGTGCTCGCCGAGCGCGGCCTTGGTCGCGGGCGTGAAGATCGGTTCGGGCAGGCGACTGCCGTCCTGCAGCCCGGCCGGGAGCGCGATGCCGCACACCTCGCCGTACGTGCGGTAGTCGACCAGCGCCGAACCGGTGATGTATCCGCGCGCCACGCACTCGACGGGATACATCTCGAGCGGCTCGCAGACAACGGCGCGACCGCGGACCGACGCGGGCACGTCGGCCGAGACGAGATGGTTGTGGACCAGCCCCTCGAGCTGGGCGAACCACCACAGCGACATCCGGGTCAGGATCTCGCCCTTGTCGGGGATGGGCGTGTCGAGCACGAAGTCGAACGCCGAGATGCGGTCGCTGGCGACCATGAGCAGGTTGCCGTCGGGCAGCTCGTAGAGGTCGCGGACCTTGCCGCTGTGGAGGTGGCGCGCGCCCTCGATCTCCGGCGCGTCCGGGATGTTCACCTCTTGGGGGGCCACGTCATGGAGCCTATCCGCGGGTGCCCGTCCGGTCGCGGGGGCCGACCAGCTCGACCGGCGTGTTCTCGACCGGCGTGTCATCCGGTGATCTCGAACCTCGCGGCGCCGGTCGGCGCGGCCTCGCGCACCGCGACGTCGCGCACCCGAGCCGCGGGCGGGCCCTGGCGCAGCCACACCACCATGTCGTTGACCGCGTCGGGCTCGCCCTCGACGTGGGCGGCGACGCTTCCGTCGGGCTCGTTGCGCACCCAGCCGGTGACGCCGAGCTTCTCGGCCTGGTGTTGCGCCTCCCACCGGAACGCCACGCCCTGCACGCGACCGGTGACCTTGACCTGGACGGCGGTGCTCGCCATCGGTCCATGATGGCCCATGCCCCACGCCACGCGTCCCGAGGAGCACGCCGTACGCCGTCTGGTCGACCGGGTCTGGAACGACCTCGACGCCGCCGCGGCCCACGAGCTGATCGCCCCGGTGTGCCCCGGACTCGACGGCACCGGCCCCGAGGCGGTGCTGGACTGGCACGACGACCGGCGGGCGGCGTTCCCCGACCTGCGCTACGCGGTCGACGACGTGGTCGCCGGTTCGGGTCACGCGGCGTTCCGGTGGACGGCGTCCGGGACGCAGCAGGGTGCCTACGGCCCGGTGCCGCCGACCGGGCGCTCCGCCACGTGGACCGGCGCGACGTTCGTGCGGTTCGACGCGAAGGGCCGCATCGACGACGTGTGGTCGGTCAACGATCTGTTCGGGCTCGTGCAGCAGCTGGGCGCTCGCATCGAGCCACCTGCCGCCGCCCCCCCGCCACCGCTGGTTGAGGAAGGCGCGCTAGCGCCTGTCACGAAACCCCGTGACTGAGCAGGCGGCCAGTCGCGAGGTTTCGCGACAGGACTTCGTCCTCCTCAACCAGCGAGTGGCCAGCGGCGAACGTCAGAGGATGCCGCCGGGTGAGTACGCCGCGGCGTCGGGGTCGGCGGCGACGACCTGCTCGACGCGGCGGACGACCGCCTGGGTCTGGGCGACGGCGGCGCCGGTGAAGGACAACGGCTTGGCCATCAGGCCGGCGATCTGGTCGCGGGAGAGGCCGAGGCGGGCGTCGGCCGCGAGGCGGTCGACCACGTCGTTCTCGGTCGCACCTGCGCGCAGGTCGAGGGCGGCGCCGACTGCCGCCTGCTTGATGGCCTCGTGAGCGGCCTCGCGGCCGACGCCGCGGCGTACGGCCGCCATCAGCACCTTCGTGGTGGCCAGGAACGGCAGGTAGCGGTCGAGCTCGCGCTGGATCACCGCAGGGAACGCGCCGAACTCGTCGAGCACGGTGAGGAAGGTGCGGAACAGCCCGTCGGCGGCGAAGAACGCGTCGGGCAGCGCGACCCGGCGGACGACCGAGCAGGAGACGTCGCCCTCGTTCCACTGGTCGCCGGCCAGCTCGCCGACCATGGAGAGGTAGCCGCGGAGCACCACGGCCAGGCCGTTGACCCGCTCGCACGAGCGGGTGTTCATCTTGTGCGGCATCGCACTGGAGCCGACCTGCCCCTCGGCGAAGCCTTCGGTGACCAGCTCGTGGCCGGCCATCAAGCGGATCGTCGTCGCCAGGTTGGACGGCCCGGCGACGAGCTGCACCAGGGCCGAGACGACGTCGAAGTCGAGCGAACGCGGGTAGACCTGGCCGACGCTCGTCAGGACCCGCTCGAACCCGAGGTGGCGGGCGACGCGCTGCTCGAGGTCGGCCAGCTTGTCGGCGTCGCCGCCGAGCAGGTCGAGCATGTCCTGGGAGGTGCCCATCGGGCCCTTGATGCCGCGCAGCGGATAGCGCGCGAGCAGGTCGTCGAGCCGGTCGAGGGCCACCAGCATCTCGTCGGCGATGGTCGCGAACCGCTTGCCGAGCGTCGTCGCCTGCGCCGCCACGTTGTGCGACCGCCCGGCCATCACGGTGGTCTCGTGCTCGGCGGCCAGCCGCGCCAGCCGGGCCAAGCGTGGCCACGGCGCGCTTGCGGAGCAGCTCGAGCGACTGGCGCACCTGCAGCTGCTCGACGTTCTCGGTCAGGTCGCGGCTGGTCATGCCCTTGTGGATGTGCTCGTGCCCGGCCAGCGCCGCGAACTCCTCGATCCGCGCCTTCACGTCGTGGCGGGTCACCCGCTCGCGCGCGGCGATCGAGTCGAGGTCGACCTTGTCGACGACGTCGCGATAGGCCTCCACGACCCCGTCAGGTACGTCGACCCCGAGGTCGCGCTGGGCCTCGAGGACGGCGATCCAGAGGCGACGCTCGAGGACGATCTTGTGCTCCGGCGACCAGATCGCGGCGAGGTCGTCACCGGCGTAGCGGGTCGCGAGGACGTTGGGGACCGTCACGCGCTGAAGTCTCCCACGCCCTCATACCCGCCGTTGGTCGAGGAGGTTGCGCTAGCAACCGTCACGAGACCCGGCGACAGGACATCGGACCGCTCGCCGGGCCTCGTGACGGGCCCAGAGCTGACCCCAGCGTCCCTCCTCGACCAGCGATCAGAGCGGCGATGTCGTGGCGCCACTGGGCGCCGGGGAAGGAGATGGTGGAGACGCCCTCGTAGGCCTTGGCCCGGGCATCGGCGACCGACTCACCCACCGCGGTCACAGCAAGCACCCGGCCACCGGCGGTGACCAAGCCGGCCGGAGTCGTCGCGCGCCGTGCCGGCGTGGAGGACGTCGACGTCGGGCTCGCTGGTCGAGGGTCTCGGTGCCGACGATGACGTCGCCCTTCGACGACGACTCCGGGTAGCCACGGGAGGCCATCACCACGGCCACCGCGGCTCCGGGCTTCCAGACCAGCGGGGGCACGGAGGCCAGGTCACCGGTCGCTGCGGCGACGAGCAGCGGTGAGAGCGGCGAGTCGAGCAGGGCCAGCAGCGGCTGGGTCTCGGGGTCGCCGAAGCGGGCGTTGAACTCCACGACCCGCAACCCCCGCGACGTCAGCGCGAGGCCGGCGTACAGGAGGCCTCGGAACGGCGTGCCGCGCCGCGCCATCTCGTCGACGGTCGGCTGGAGCACGTCGCGCTGCACCTCGCTCGACCAGGTCGGCCGGCGCCCACGGCAGCGGGGTGTAGGCGCCCATGCCACCGGTGTTGGGGCCTTCGTCGCCGTCGAAGATCCGCTTGAAGTCCTGGGCCGGCTGCATCGGGACGACGGTGGCTGCCGTCGCAGATGCCGAAGAGCGAGACCTCGGGCCCGTCGAGGTACTCCTCCACCACGACCCGCCCGCAGCTCGCCGCGTGCGCCACGGCGGCCGCGCGGTCGGTGGTCACGATGACGCCCTTGCCGGCGGCGAGGCCGTCGTCCTTGACGACGTACGGCGGCCCGAGCTCGTCGAGCGCAGCGGCGACCTCGTCGGCGTCGTCGCACAGCCGGGCTGCGGCGGTCGGTACGCCGGCGGCCTGCATCACGTCCTTGGCGAAAGCCTTCGAACCCTCGAGCTGGGCGGCGGCCTTGGTCGGCCCGAAGCAGGCGATCCCGGCAGCGGTGACGGCGTCGGCGACGCCGGCGACCAGCGGCGCCTCGGGCCCGACGACCACGAGGTCGGCGCCGAGGTCGCGCGCGAGTGCGGCGACCGCCTCGCCGGACATCGGGTCGACGTCGTGCAGGGTCGCGACGGCCGCGATGCCCGGGTTGCCCAGGGGCGACGTGCACCTCGTCGACCGCTCGGGTCGCGGGAGAGGGCGAGGGCGAGGGCGTGTTCGCGCCCTCCGGTTCCGATGACAAGGGCCTTCACGTGGCAGGACTCTAGGGGCAGGACTCTAGGGGTGGTGCTGTGACCGCCGGTCGATGGAGACGCTGTACGCCGAGGGGCGGTAGCGCAGGATCGGGTCGTCGCTCAGCGCGATGCCGTCGACCACCCGGGTCGGGTCGAAGACGACGACGTCGCCTTGGGCCTCGTGGTCGTCCTCAGGCGTGGTGATCTCGAACCAGCCAGCCACGAACTCACGGCTGCCCTTCCACACCGACATGGGGTCGTGTGGCTTGTCCCTCGACCCCGCGACGGTGACCACCAGGTCGAACTTCACCGGTCCCTGCTCGAGCCGGGCCCGCATCTCCTCGCGCAACCGGTCTCGGCCCTTGAAGCGTCCCAGCGGTCGGTCCCGCGGCGTCGCGCCGGGCACGAACCGGTAGCGCACCCACGTGCCGCCGCCGGCCATCGTCAGCCACTGGTAGGCGTGGATGGGGAAGTACGTGGCCTCGGCGTAGCTCTTCGGTGGGGTCAGGGCACGCGCCCGGGCGTTGGCGGCCAGGGCGAGCGCCGTCCGGGGCCTGGTCGCCAGGAACTTCGCCAACGCGCGCCGGTCACGGGCGACCTCGGCGAGGCGGACGAAGTCCTCAGGCGACCGGACCGGGAACCGTGGGACCGTCTGACCCAGCAGGTCCGTGGACTGGCCGTCAGGCAGCACGAAGGAGACCGCCATGCCGCGCACGTACGGTGCCTCGTCGTTCGAGTCCGGGCGGCCGCTCCCGTGCGACCAGCGGACGAGGACCGGGATGTTGTCGCCTTGCAGGTGCCGGGCCCGGCAGATGGCTGTGGCCTCGGGGCTGGCGTTGAAGGTGCCGGAGTAGAACTGGCCCTTCGCGTGCAGGGTGCGGTGACCAGGCGGTGCCTTCATCACAGCGGCGAGGCGGTCGACCGCCTCTTCGGGGGGCAGCATGCCTCGACGGTAGGGCCCGCTGGCCTGTGGCGGGTAGGTCCGTTCGGCTACCGCTGGTTGAGGAAGGCGCGCTAGCGCCTGTCTCGAAACCCAGTGAGTGGTCAACCAACATCAGCCGTCACCAGGTTCCGTGACGGGCCTGACGGCCCTCCTCAACCAGCGACCGATCACGCCCACCACGAACACCAGCACCCCCGCGACCACCGACTCCCACGGCAGCGTCACGACGAGGACCAGGCAACCCGCGCACCCGACGAGCTGCAGCCACCGCGGGAACCGCCGCTGCTCCGGGCCTTGGGCGCGAGCCGCGGCGTTGGCGACGAAGTAGTAGAGCAGCACGCCGAACGACGAGAAGCCGATCGCGCCGCGCAGGTCGACGAACAGCACCAGCACCACCACGACGGCCGCGACGGTGAGCTCGGCGCGGTGCGGCACCCGGAACCGTGGGTGTACGGCGTCCAGCCACCGCGGCAGGTCGCCTTCGCGAGCCATCGCCAGCGACGTACGCCCCAGACCGGCTACGAGTGCCAGCAGCGCACCGGCGGAGGCGAGCGCCGCGCCGACTCGCACGACGGGCAGCGCCCAGTCCCCACCGCCAGCGGCGGCAGCGTCGGCAACGGGCAGGGTCGAGGCGGCCGTGGCCTCGGGCCCGAGGGCGTACAGGACGGCGAGCCCGACGACGGCGTACACGACGACGGCCCCCAGCAGGGCGACCACGATCGCTCGCGGGATGACGCGAGCAGGGTCACGCACCTCCTCGCCGAGGGTGGCGATCCGTGCATACCCGGCGAAGGCGAAGAACAGCAGGCCCGCCGACTGGAGCACGCCGTAGGCGCCGTTCGGTGAGTCCCACTCCCCGAACGCCCCGGCGCCCCCACCGCCGAGGGCGGCCGCGACCGCGACGACCAGCGCCACCAGGACGAGCACGACGACGACCCGGGTCAGACCGGCGGTCCGCGTGATGCCGGCGCAGTTCACCAGGGCGAGTACGACGACCACTGTGGCCGCGACCAGGCGCTGCCAGCCGTCGGGGGCGACGTACGCCGCGAACGTCATGGCCATCGCCGCACAGCTGGCCGTCTTGCCGACCACGAACCCCCAGCCCGCCAGGAAGCCCCACCACTCGCCGAGCACCTCGCGGCCGTAGAGGTAGGTGCCTCCGGCGCGCGGGTACGCCGCGGCGAGCTGCGCCGACGCGGTGGCGTTGCAGTAGGCGACCACGGCGGCGATGGCGAGCCCGGCCAGCAGCCAGTTCCCCGCCGCGCCAGCTGCCGGCCCGAAGGCCGCGAACACGCCCGCCCCGATCATCGAACCCAGCCCGATCACCACGGCGTCGCCGAGCCCCAGGCGCCGCGCGAGCTCCGGCTGCGTGGTCACCGGCTCATCGAACCAGCCTCCGGTGAACGGGCGGTTGATCGGGCTTGCGCAACCGCGCTGGTTGAGGCGGCGCGCTGGCGCTCGCCTCGCACCTGAGATGCCCTGCTTCGCGTCGCGGTGCGAGCTCGTGACAGCCTCGAATGAACCCCGTCCGTCCTCAACGGCGGGGACGACGAGGGTCTGCTCGCGGCCGGGACCGACGCCGACACCCCAGATGCGGGTCCCGGACATCTCCTCCAGCGACCGCACGTACGCCTGGGCGTTGACAGGCAGGTCGGTGAACTCGCGGCAGCCGGAGATGTCCTCCCACCAGCCGGGCAGCGTCTCGTAGACGGGCTTGGCCCGTGCGAACTCCGACTGCGTCATCGGCATCTCGTCGTGTCGGACGCCGTCGACCTCGTAGGCCACGCACACCGGCACCCGCTCCCACGACGACAGCACGTCCAGCTTGGTGAGGAACAGGTCGGTGAGCCCGTTGACGCGCGAGGAGTAGCGGGCGACGACGGCGTCGTACCAGCCGCAGCGGCGGTTGCGGCCGGTCGAGACGCCGACCTCGCCGCCGACCTTCCAGAGCTTCTCGCCGTCGGCGTCGAACAGCTCGGTCGGGAACGGGCCCGAGCCGACGCGCGTCGTGTAGGCCTTGATCACCCCGATGACGCGGTCGATCCGGGTGGGGCCGACGCCGGCGCCGGTGCACACGCCGCCGGCGATCGGGTTGGACGACGGTGACGAAGGGGTAGGTGCCGTGGTCGACATCGAGCATCGTCGCCTGCGCGCCCTCGAACAGCACGGTCTTGCCGTCGTCGAGCGCCCGGTTGAGCAGCAACGAGGTGTCGGCGACCATCGGCCGCAACCGCTCGACGTACGACAGCAGCTCCTCGACCACCGCGTCGATCGAGATGGCGCGGCGGTTGTAGACCTTGGCGAGCACCTGGTTCTTGACGTCCAGCGACGCCTCGACCTTCTGCCGCAGCAGCTCCTCGTCGAACAGGTCGGCGACGCGGATGCCGATGCGGTTGATCTTGTCGGCGTACGTCGGTCCGATGCCGCGGCCGGTCGTGCCGAGCTTGGCGCTGCCGAGGAAGCGCTCGGTGACCTTGTCGATGGTGGCGTGGTACGACGCCAGCACGTGGGCGTTGGCGCTGACGACCAGCGGCGCCAGGTCGACACCACGGGCGATCAGAGCGTCGAGCTCCCGGAACAGCGCCTCGGGCGAGACCACGACGCCGTTGGCGATCACGCAGGTCGCGCCGGGCGTGAGGATGCCGCTGGGCAGCAGGTGGGTCGCGAACTTCTCGCCGTTGACCACGATGGTGTGGCCGGCGTTGTGACCGCCGCTGGTGCGGACGACGAAGTCGATCGTCTCGCTGGTGGCCAGCAGGTCGGTGGCCTTGCCCTTGCCCTCGTCGCCCCACTGGGCGCCGAGGACCACGATCGCGGGCATGTTCGTCTCCTGTCGGTTGCGGTGTCGAGACGCTCCGAGGCAGCCCCGGCAGTAGCTACCGGGGCTCTTGCGGCCCCACGCTACTCAAGCCCGCGCTTCGGATGGGGGGCTAGTGTCCGCGGCAATGGACCCGCTGCTCGTCATCACCAACAAGCGACGCCGGTACGGCGGACCAGGAGACCCTCGAGGTCGCCCTGGAGATCCTGCGGGCTCGTACCTCGGTCGAGGTGGCCGCGACCGCCGACCCCGGCGAGCTCGACGGCGTCCTGCAGCGTGCCGGGTCTCGGCGGATCGTGGTGGCGGGCGGTGACGGGAGCCTGCACGCCGTGATGTCCGTGCTGCACCGCCGCAACCAGCTGGGTGAGGCGGTCGTCGCACTGCTGCCCCTCGGCACGGGCAACGACTTCGCCCGCGGCGTGGGCATCCCGCTCGAGATCGAGGACGCGGCCCGCATCGTGATCGAGGGCGAGGTCCGGCCGACGGACCTGATCGTCGACGAGGTCGGCGAGATCGTCGTCAACAACGTGCATGTCGGCGCCGGCGCGGAGGCCAGCCGCAAGGGGCATACCTGGAAGACGCGCCTCGGGTCCATCGGCATCGGCAAGCTCAACCTGGGCAAGCTCGGCTACCCGATCGGCGCCGTCCAGTCGGCGTTCAACCACGCCGAGCTTCACCTGCGCGTCGAGATCGACGGCAAGGTCGTCAACGACCTCGACCGGCCGGTCCTGATGGTCGCGATCGGCAACGGCGCCAACATCGGCGGCGGCACCGAGGTGACCCCGTACGCCGACCCCGAGAGCGGCTCGGTCGACGTGATGATCTCGCGCGCCGTCTCGGCCCGCTGGCGAAGCTCTCGTACACGATGAAGATGGCCCGCGAGGGCTCACACCTCGAGCGCCCCGACGTCGACTACCACCGCGGCAAGACGGTGTCGGTCTCCGGCGAGGCGTTCTACTGCAGCGCCGACGGCGAGATCTACGGGCCCGAGCGGCAACGTACCTGGCACCTCGAGCCCGCGGCGTACTCCGTGATCCTGCCGCACCGGCGGTTGAGGAGGTCGCGCCGCGACCGTCTCGAGACCCCGCAACCTGCGCAGGGCTAGAGCCAGCCCCGCGCGCGGCCTCCACCCCCGCCTGGAACCTCGTGTCCGCCCCCAGCTCGATCATCAGGTCGGCCACCCGCCGGCGTACGGTCCGCAGGCTGAGGCCGAGGGTGCGGGCGATCTGCTCGTCCTTGGCGCCGGCCGCCAGCTGGCGCAGCAGGCTGCGGCGGACGTCGACCCGCGGGCGGCGGGTGTCGAGGTCGGGACGGGCGGTGGCCTGCTCCCAGTAGCGCTCGAAGAGCAGCGTCAGCGCTCCGACGATCGCCGGCTGGCGCACCAGGATCCGCGGCTCGTCGGCGAAGCCGAGCGGCTCGGGCAGGATCGCGTGGGTGCCGCCGATGACCAGCATCCGGGTCGGCATCTCGTCGATGACGCGCACCTGCTCGCCCTGGCGGGCCCGGGCCTGGAGCACCTCGGGAGCCTCGTGCAGCGCGCGCAACGGGTAGATCGCCCGCGAGCGCCGACCCGACGCGACCGCGCGGCCGACGACGACCGAGATCGCTGACTCCCGCGGCAGCAGCCACGCGTCGGGCCGCCACCACAGCAGGTCGCCCTTGCTCGTACTCGATGAGGTCGGTCAGCAGCTGCAGGGCGTTGCCGCCGGCGCTGCAGCTCACCGTCGAGGCTGCCGAGCTCGTCCATCTGCCCGGGACCGGGCCGGCGCCGCCGACGCGACGAGGAAGGGGATCGCCCGCGCCAGCTCGCTCAGTCGGTCGTGCGTACCGCGGCCACATCGGCCTGTTCCGCGATCAGGTGGGTGACGAGCGCGGGGACCGGCAGTACCCACAGCCGGCCGCCGTCGAGGTTGAGGAGCCCGCGCTCGACCAGCGGCGTGAGCTGTTCGGTGAGCTCGCTTGGCCGTCACGCCCGGACGGTGGCGACATCGGCCAGCTCCCGCCCGAGAGCGGCAGTAAGCTGCTGGTAGGTGCGCTCCTCCTCGCGCGCTCAACCCGAGGGCGGTCAGAGACCGAGCTGATGTTCGCCGCGAGTCGGGCACGGTTTGGCATGTTAGTGCCACGGCATCACTTAGCCAGGTGGCACGGACCGGACAGTGGGATCATGCGCACAGACGTCACGGGCTCAGGACCCCGCGGGGGTTCGGCACCGCGGCCCACTCATTGCGGGGGCTGGGTACGCCGACTCGCGAGTGCCGGGGTGGCGCATGGGACGGCTCCGGCGCTCCGCCCATTTGAAGCGCACCAGTTCGCACCAGTTCAAGGCCGAGTCGCGCCGCGGTAGCGTTTGGTGGACCCCCGCCCCCACCGAACCCACAGGGCGACGGAGGCTCGAGGCGCCGGCAGCGCCCCGCCGCACGCCGAACACCCCCACCCACCGGGTAACCCGCGCGGCCGATGATGATCCGCCTCGCGCGGCCACGGCAAGCGCGGTGACCGTCTCCTCCGGCGCCTCGCCGTCGGGGCCGGTCCACCTCGGCAACCTGCGCGAGTTCCTGACCGTCCACTTCGTCGCCGAGGAGTGCGCCGCCGCAGGGGCCCGCGCGACACCTCCACGGGTGGGACGACTACGACCGGTTCCGGAAGGTCCCCGCCGGCGTCGACCCGTCGTAGGCCGACACATCGGCCGACCGCTATCGCGGTCCCCGACCCGTGGGCCTGCCACCGTCGTGGGCCGAGCACTTCAAGGATCCGCTCCTCGCCGCCCTCCACGACTGGGCGTCCAGATGGAGGAGATCACCCAGACCCAGCGCTACACGGCCGGCCCCTATCGCGAGCAGGTCCTGCCCGCGGCCGGCACGCGATGAGTCGAGGCGGTCCTCGCCCGGCACCGCACGAAGAAGCCCGTGACCAAGGCCGCGGCTCCGACCAGGAGGCCGAGGCGTTGGCCGACTAGCGTCGCGGACGACGAGGAGGCGGACGGGGAGACGAGCTGGCCCGCTTCCCCAACAAGCCGTACTGCCGCATGCCAACGGGACACCACCACGGTCACGGCGTACGACGACGCGACCACCGACCTAACGTACTCCTCGACCTGCGGGTACACCGACATCACCAGCCTGGCCACCCAGAACGAGGGCAAGCTGGTCTGGAGGGTCGACTGGCCGATGCGCTGGGCGTTCGAGAAGGTCGACTTCGAGCCGGCCGGCATGGACCACGTGACACCCGGGTCGTCCTTCACGGTCGGCCAGGAGCTGGTCCAGGAGCTCTTCGGGATGCCGCGCGCCGGCCCGTTCGGATACGCCTTCGTCGGGTTCGCCGGAGTGCAGAAGATGTCGTCGTCCGCTTGTGGCGCTACCACCGCCGAGGACGCGTTGCGGGTGCTGGAGGCGCCGATCGTCCGCTGGCTTGATGTGCGCCGCAACCCCAAGCAGACCTTCCAGATCCACTTCGGGCCGGAGGTCGTGCGGCTCTACGACGAGTGGGACTCCCTGACCCGCAAGGCCGCCGACCCCGACAAGCGCGACGCCCAGGTGCTCGCCTGGGAACGGGCAGCCGCGAGGGCTCGGGCCCGCTGCCGGCGCCGCGGGGTCGTCGTACCCTTCCGGCTGCTGTTCCTTGGTCGCCCACGTCACCGCGGGCTCGGCCGAGCAGATCGGCCGCATCGTCGAGGTAGACACGAAGGTCTGGGACGACCTCCAGCCTCGTCTCGACAAGGCGATGGCGTGGACCAGCGAGTACGTCGATCCGGCGGACCGCACGAACGTCCGCGTCGACGCCGGCAACGAGGGCGAGGCTCGGGTCGCTCTCCGACGAGCTAGCGCGAGCGGCCGCGGCTGCTCCTGGACGGATCCGCCCGACTCGCTCGAGCTCACCACGGTGACGGCGCTGGTCTACGGCGTGCCCAAGCTCGCGCGCGGCATGCAGCTCGACGACAAGCCGACCGACGAGGCGAAGGCCGACCAGAAGGAGTTCTTCGGGCTTGCTCTACCGCCTGCTCGTCGACGCCGAGCGAGGCCCACGCCTGCCGACACTGGTGATGGCGTTGGGTGCGGGAGCGCGTGCGCTCGCTGCTGGGCGGCTGACCGCCACCGCTAAAATTTTTTTTTTTTTTTTTTTTTTTTTTTTTTTTTTTTTTTTTTTTTTTTTTTTTTTTTTTTTTTTTTTTTTTTTTTTTTTTTTTTTTTTTTTTTAAAACGGCCGCAGCCACAGCGGCCGACCACCACCGCTGGTCGAGGAGCTCGCGCTAGCGAGCGTCACGAGGCCCGGCGACCGGACAACAGACCAATACCGGCGTTTCGCGACAGACGCTGCGCGCCCTCCTCAACCGACGGCGCTCAGCTACAGCAGCTCGTCGGCGGCCGTCGGGCTCGAGTCGCGCAGGAACGACGAGCAGCGCTCCCACTCCTCGGTCTCGCCGATCGCCCGCGCCGACAGGGCCAGCAGTGCCAGGCAGCGCAGGAACCCGCGGTTGGGCTCGTGCTCCCACGGCACGGGGCCGTGACCCTTCCAGCCGTTGCGGCGCAGCTGGTCGAGGCTGCGGTGGTAGCCGACCCGGGCGTAGGCGTAGACGGTGAGGTCGTCGGCGTCGGCGTCGCGGGCCTGCTGGGCCAGGGCGGCCCACGCGGCAGGCGACGCCGGGTGGCGGCGTACGACGGCTCCCGGCGCCTCGCCGCCGGCCAGCTCGGCGTCGGCGGGGTCCTCGGGCAGGTGGGTGGGGGGCGGTCCGGCCATCAGGTCCGATGAGTCATGCCGATCAGCGTATGGGGCAGCGTTTGGCTCGGCGTACGGGCCCGGAGATTCGGATTCGTCTGCGGCCTAGCGGGGAGTCGTCGGAGGCAGCTCTCTGACGAATCAGATGTCGGCCAGCCGTGGGAGCTCAGCCGATCGAGCGAGCTATCGACCGGAAGCTAGGTGTCGATGCCGGTCGAGGAAGACACCGTGACCGTCTGGGGTGCCGAGGTGCTGGTGCCGGCCACGTTGGTGACAGTCAGTGTGACGCTGTAGGTACCCGGCTTGTCGTAGACGATGGTGGGATTCTGCTGGTCCGACTTCCTCCCGTCACCGAGGTCCCAGGCCCAGGTCTGCGGGGAGCCGGTAGAGGTGTCCTCGAACTTCACCACCAGCGGGGCGGAGCCGCTGGCCGGTGACACCGTGGAGACTGGCCGCCGGCTTGCCGTAGATGGTCAGCTCACACGGCTTCTGGTTCTCCAGGGGCGGCTGGTAGCCGTCCTTCACGCGAAGCGTGAACGTGTAGCTGCCAGGGCGGTCTGTCTGGCCCACCACTCGAGCCGTCTGACCGTCGTCCGACGAGGCGTCGTAGGCCACCAGCAGCCCGTCCGGGAGGCCGGTCTGACCCTCGCCGACGACAGCCTTCCACCGATAGTCGGGCAGACCGCCTCCGACGCGGACGACGTGCCACTGGTAGGACTGACCGGCTGTTCCGGCTCCGAACGTGAGCACGCCGGCACCCTCGATGACCGGCGGATGGCTAACTTCGTGGGCGGCGAAGCCGATAGTCGTCGAGCCGGCGTAGAGGTCGAACACGCCGTCGGCCACCGCCTTCACCCCCACCGCCACCGCCGTGGTGGGCGTGCCGAGGGCGTCGTTGATGGCACGAACGAAGCTGGTCGCCGCCGGGAAGCGGCGCAGCATCTGGGCCAGCAGCCGCTGGACGTTGAACCAGTTCGGGTTGTCGGGACTCCACAGCGCCATGGCGAAGGCCATCTGGGCGAGACCGAAGACCGAGGTGACGGCCACGCCACCGAGGTTCCACCGCCCGTCCTCCTCCACGTCCGGAACCGCTCCAGCGGTGACTTGAAGTTGTAGGAGATGATCTGGCCGCCGGCGATCCAGATCGCGTCCATCGCGAAGGAGATCCACGCAGCTTCGTCGAGGTGGTTCTTGGGCGGAAAGCTACGGCCGTTGTTGCTCGGTGCGTCGCCGACGAGGCGGGCGATGCGGCATGCGTCCATGACGCTCCAAGCCGGCACGCACAGCTCCCTGACTCCCTCCTGTGCCCAGCGGAAGTCCGGCAGTTTTTTTTTTTTTTTTTTTTTTTTTTTTTTTTTTTTTTTTTTTTTTTTTTTTTTTTTTTTTTTTTTTTTTTTTTTTTTTTTTTTTTTTTTTTTTTTTTTTTTTTTTTTTTTTTTTTTTTTTTTTTTTTTTTTTTTTTTTTTTTTTTTTTTTTTTTTTTTTTTTTTTTTTTTTTTTTTTTTTTTTTTTTTTTTTTTTTTTTTTTTTTTTTTTTTTTTTTTTTTTTTTTTTTTTTTTTTTTTTTTTTTTTTTTTTTTTTTTTTTTTTTTTTTTTTTTTTTTTTTTTTTTTTTTTTTTTTTTTTTTTTTTTTTTTTTTTTTTTTTTTTTTTTTTTTTTTTTTTTTTTTTTTTTTTTTTTTTTTTTTTTTTTTTTTTTTTTTTTTTTTTTTTTTTTTTTTTTTTTTTTTTTTTTTTTTTTTTTTTTTTTTTTTTTTTTTTTTTTTTTTTTTTTTTTTTTTTTTTTTTTTTTTTTTTTTTTTTTTTTTTTTTTTTTTTTTTTTTTTTTTTTTTTTTTTTTTTTTTTTTTTTTTTTTTTTTTTTTTTTTTTTTTTTTTTTTTTTTTTTTTTTTTTTTTTTTTTTTTTTTTTTTTTTTTTTTTTTTTTTTTTTTTTTTTTTTTTTTTTTTTTTTTTTTTTTTTTTTTTTTTTTTTTTTTTTTTTTTTTTTTTTTTTTTTTTTTTTTTTTTTTTTTTTTTTTTTTTTTTTTTTTTTTTTTTTTTTTTTTTTTTTTTTTTTTTTTTTTTTTTTTTTTTTTTTTTTTTTTTTTTTTTTTTTTTTTTTTTTTTTTTTTTTTTTTTTTTTTTTTTTTTTTTTTTTTTTTTTTTTTTTTTTTTTTTTTTTTTTTTTTTTTTTTTTTTTTTTTTTTTTTTTTTTTTTTTTTTTTTTTTTTTTTTTTTTTTTTTTTTTTTTTTTTTTTTTTTTTTTTTTTTTTTTTTTTTTTTTTTTTTTTTTTTTTTTTTTTTTTTTTTTTTTTTTTTTTTTTTTTTTTTTTTTTTTTTTTTTTTTTTTTTTTTTTTTTTTTTTTTTTTTTTTTTTTTTTTTTTTTTTTTTTTTTTTTTTTTTTTTTTTTTTTTTTTTTTTTTTTTTTTTTTTTTTTTTTTTTTTTTTTTTTTTTTTTTTTTTTTTTTTTTTTTTTTTTTTTTTTTTTTTTTTTTTTTTTTTTTTTTTTTTTTTTTTTTTTTTTTTTTTTTTTTTTTTTTTTTTTTTTTTTTTTTTTTTTTTTTTTTTTTTTTTTTTTTTTTTTTTTTTTTTTTTTTTTTTTTTTTTTTTTTTTTTTTTTTTTTTTTTTTTTTTTTTTTTTTTTTTTTTTTTTTTTTTTTTTTTTTTTTTTTTTTTTTTTTTTTTTTTTTTTTTTTTTTTTTTTTTTTTTTTTTTTTTTTTTTTTTTTTTTTTTTTTTTTTTTTTTTTTTTTTTTTTTTTTTTTTTTTTTTTTTTTTTTTTTTTTTTTTTTTTTTTTTTTTTTTTTTTTTTTTTTTTTTTTTTTTTTTTTTTTTTTTTTTTTTTTTTTTTTTTTTTTTTTTTTTTTTTTTTTTTTTTTTTTTTTTTTTTTTTTTTTTTTTTTTTTTTTTTTTTTTTTTTTTTTTTTTTTTTTTTTTTTTTTTTTTTTTTTTTTTTTTTTTTTTTTTTTTTTTTTTTTTTTTTTTTTTTTTTTTTTTTTTTTTTTTTTTTTTTTTTTTTTTTTTTTTTTTTTTTTTTTTTTTTTTTTTTTTTTTTTTTTTTTTTTTTTTTTTTTTTTTTTTTTTTTTTTTTTTTTTTTTTTTTTTTTTTTTTTTTTTTTTTTTTTTTTTTTTTTTTTTTTTTTTTTTTTTTTTTTTTTTTTTTTTTTTTTTTTTTTTTTTTTTTTTTTTTTTTTTTTTTTTTTTTTTTTTTTTTTTTTTTTTTTTTTTTTTTTTTTTTTTTTTTTTTTTTTTTTTTTTTTTTTTTTTTTTTTTTTTTTTTTTTTTTTTTTTTTTTTTTTTTTTTTTTTTTTTTTTTTTTTTTTTTTTTTTTTTTTTTTTTTTTTTTTTTTTTTTTTTTTTTTTTTTTTTTTTTTTTTTTTTTTTTTTTTTTTTTTTTTTTTTTTTTTTTTTTTTTTTTTTTTTTTTTTTTTTTTTTTTTTTTTTTTTTTTTTTTTTTTTTTTTTTTTTTTTTTTTTTTTTTTTTTTTTTTTTTAAAAATTATATGCCCTTGCTCCGGCCGTAGAGGTGGATCAGCGTGTCGGCGTCCTGCCACACCGTGACGTCCTCGAACTGCTGGTCCAGCACGAGAGTCTGGACCTATCAACCCCGCCCGGCGCCGGCACCATCGTCAAGACCATCCGCGACGGAGCCGCCACCTGCGCCACGACCCCTGCTCCCGACGGATGCTTCCACACCACGAGGGTCGCGTTCCCTCCAGCGGCCACGCGTTCGCGGCGGTAGGGCTCCTGCGGCCGCCGGGGCAGGTACGTCGTCAGCCACACCCCATTCGCCGACGCGGTCCACAGCCGGACGGTCTCGACGGCTGAGGGCTGGGAGTGCATCTCGGACGGGTTGTCGACCCCCGCGACCACCCGGAGGTTCCGATCGTCCGGGTCGTAGGCGAACTCCCCGCCCGGGTGCCACGCGAGCGCCGCCGGATCGGCGGCGTACGACGGCAGGTACCAGAACAGCCGTGGCTCACCGGGGTCGGTGACGAAGACCACGGGGGTCGACGGGCGGTCGGTGCAGTACTGCACGGACAGCCCGCTGAGGTTCATGTGGGGTAGCCAGACGTCACCCTGCGCCCAGCGGTAGCCGCCGAGCACGGCCGGGTCCGCGACCAGCTCGAAGCTGACCAGATGGCTGGTGGTGATTCCCCCGAACCCGCGCGACGCCAGAGCCGTTCGGGTGCACCGCGACGACGACCTCGGCGACGTCCGACATGACCGGCTCGATGCTCCAGCCAGACGGCTGCTCACCCAGCTGCTGGTCGGCCACGGGCGAGTTCACGTGGCGGGCCCAGCGCATCGCGTGCTTCTCATCGACGTAGAGCATCTCCTCCGAACCGCCGGCGAACGGGTTGGCGAACATGGCCACCTTGTTCACCCCGGTCGCGATGTCCATCACCCCCGCGATCACGGTGTCCTCGGCGAGGTTGCTGGCCACCTCGATCGTGGCCGGCGCGAGGTTCGCGCGGGTTTCCACCGGCGCGTCGGCGGACCAGCTGGTCCTGGGTTGGAGACATGGGTACGACCCGTCCATCAGGCAGTGAGTGGGCGCGAATCTGGAAGCTCGCCCGTCCCGCCGTTCGCTATGGCCGCAGCCCGCGGGAAGTTTGGGCTACCAGCCCCCACGGCGAAAATCCCTTTACCTCCCAGCGGCGGCCGGCGTACGCCGGCACGGCGGGCGACGGAATTGGTGTCACCGATGGGGTGTGGACTCCCGACATGGCCGAAAGCCCCGTCCAAGTCCGCCCCTGGCCCGACCTGCCCACCCACAGCCACCAGGGGCGCACGTCGGCGCCAAAGCCCCCGCTCAGGCGGCCGGCTGACCACTAGGTGGAGCTTGGTGTCACCCAGTGACACCCAGCCACACCCAACGGGCAGTCGGGTCCGCACGGCACCGGCGTCCCCAGCCAGCCATGCGCATGAGCAACGAGCGACACGGCCGGCAGTGCGGCACGGCCGGTCGAAGACCTGGCCGTAGCCGAGACGCACGGTCGTCCGGACCCGCTGCGGAGTCGAGATCGCGGTCGAGATCACGGTCACGCTGCTCGACGGAGTCGTGGTAGAGGTGGCCGTCCAGCTCCAGGTCGAAGTCGTCGTAGGTGACATCGCGATAGATGACGCCGATTGTCGCCGTCGACCGCGCTGACGACACCCCTGCGGCAATCCGTGGGCTCGTTCGACCCTGACCAGGTAGGCATGCTCGAGGACGGAGCATGCACCTTCGGCAACATCGGCCAGCACGCTCTGAGGAGAAGGCGTCGCGGTGACCGCTCGCGTACGGCGAGCGCCGCTGCAGCCGTACGGCGGTCGTGCGCCAGCCACCGCACGCATCGGCGACCAAGCCGAAGTGCCAAGTCCGTTGCCGCGCCAGCGCGACATCGAGCACCGCATCCTCGAAGCGCAGGCGCGGCGGACCCAGGTTCCACAGGAACGGTCCTCGAGACGGGCCATCCGTCGGACAGTGAGCTCCGGCCGGTCGGCGACCTGCCGACCGATCGCCACGGCAACCTGGATCGGCCCTGCTTCCTTGCGTCGGCCGGGACCCTCCACCGCTCGCAGCGCGGACTCTCCGCACAGCGCGGCCGGCCAGGCGTACAACACGCCGGCCCACGCGCGCTGCAACCAGGTGAGCGGCCCGGTGTGGTCGACGTACACGCCCGGATGAACGACGACCCACTCCCGTCGACGAAGCAGTCTCCGCACGTCGTTGCTCGTCAGCCCGCCGAGGAGTGCCTGACGTCGGGCGATGATGCCGGCCTGGTCGCGCAGGAGATCCATGGGCCCGAGAATCCCGAAGCGTTCGGGCCGACGCCACCGGCGGCGTGGGCCTGTGGATGGCAGCGCTCAGCCGACGGAGTGGCCGGTGGAGCGGAGGTTCTCGCAGGCCTCGACGACGCGGGCGGCCATGCCGGCCTCGGCGGCCTTGCCCCAGGCGCGCGGGTCGTAGGCCTTCTTGTTGCCGACCTCGCCGTCGACCTTGAGCACGCCGTCGTAGTTGCCGAACATGTGGCCGGCGACCGGGCGGGTGAAGGCGTACTGCGTGTCGGTGTCGACGTTCATCTTGACCACGCCGTAGTCGAGGGCCGCGCGGATCTCCTCGGCAGTCGAGCCGGAGCCGCCGTGGAAGACCAGGTCGAACGGCCGGTCGCCGTCGCGAGAGCCGAGCTCCTTGACGACCGCCTCCTGCGCGGTCTTGAGGATCTCGGGGCGGAGCTTGACGTTGCCGGGCTTGTAGACGCCGTGCACGTTGCCGAAGGTCAGCGCCGTCATGTAGCGGCCGTTCTCGCCCGTGCCGAGCGCGCGACCGTGGCGATGGCGTCCTCGGGCGTCGAGTAGAGCTTGTCGTCGATCGCGCCGACGACGCCGTCCTCCTCGCCGCCGACCACGCCGACCTCGATCTCGAGGACGATGTGGGCCGCGGCGCACTTGGCCAGCAGCTCCTCGGCGATCTGGAGGTTCTCCTCCAGCGGCACGGCGGAGCCGTCCCACATGTGCGACTGGAACAGCGGCGCCTCGCCGCGCGCGACCCGCTCGGCGGAGATGTCGAGCAGCGGCCGGACGAAGCCGTCGAGCTTGTCCTTGGGGCAGTGGTCGGTGTGCAGCGCGATGTTGACGGGGTAGGACTTGGCGACCTCGGCGGCGTACGCCGCGAAGGCGACCGAGCCGGTGACCATGTTCTTGACGGTGGGGCCGGAGAGGTACTCCGCGCCGCCGGTCGAGACCTGGACGATGCCGTCGGAGCCGGCGTCGGCGAAGCCCTGCAGCGCCGCGTTGAGGGTCTGCGACGACGACACGTTGATGGCCGGGAACGCGAAGCCCTGCGACTTCGCGGCGTCCAGCATCTCGGCGTACTTCTCGGGAGTGGCGATGGGCATGGGAACTCCTGGCGGGACGTGGGGTGAGCCGTGGACTCACCCTAGTGGCTGCCGCTGGATCGATCGAAGGTCGTCCGCATGCGATGACAACCGACAGTGACAACCGATCGGGCCCGTGGTTCCGTCTTGGTGTCATGGACGTGGAACTTCGCGAAGCACTCAGCCAGGGGTTCGGCGCCGAGCCCGCCGCACCGCCCGGTCTCCGACCGGCTCGAGGCCGGCCACCGCGCCGTACGACGCCGCCGCATCGCCGGCGCGGTCGTCACCGTCGCCGTGGCGTCGGTCGTCGGGATCGGCGCGGTCGCCGTCCTCGGGGGCGACGGCGACGCGCCCTCCCAGGTGGCGACCGACCCGACCCCCGACCCGACGCCCGACCCGACCAAGCCCGACCACCGACCCGGCCACCGGGTGGGACGAGGGCGAGCTCGCCCGCTACGACGCCGACGGCAACCTCGAGGTCCGGCCCGGCGTGACGGTGCTCGACCGCGATCGACGACGCCGTACCGCGAGTGCCGGCATGGACCGCTCGGTCGCCCTCGCGGTCGACTACGAGGGCGAGGAGTTCTGGGGCTGATCTCGTGGGCGGTGCACAGCGACGGCGAGGTCGTCGAGACGGGTGCGGGCCGGAGTCCTGGCGGTGCCGCGGGGTCGTTGGCGGACTGGGTGGCCGAGCAGGTACGCCTCAACATGACGCCGACGCCGAGGACGACGACAACTCCGCCGGGCTACGTCGAGTTCGACGACGACGGCGCGCCTCATCAGCACCCACGGCGTCGAGATCCTCGACCAGGGGCCGACCCGGGGCTCGAAGGACTTCGTCCTCGCCGGCGAGCCGAGCGCGGCCGCCCTCCTCCAAGGGCCGGACGGCAAGAAGTGGTACGTCGCGGTGCGCGACAGCGGCGGCGTCGACGTGATCGCCGTACCGTTCCGGACCGGCGGGCCCGACCTCGACGCCTTCGTGGAGTACGCACGGCAGAGGTACGCCAGCGGGGAGGGACTGCGCTGACCAGGGACCGCGACGCCGACTTCGCCGAGTTCGTGACGGCGAGGCAGACCCACCTGCGCCGCGTCGCCTACGCGATCTGCGGCGACTGGCACCGCGCCGACGACCTGCTCCAGACGGCGTTCGTCAAGCTGTACGTCGCGTGGCCGCGGCTGCGTGACCCCGCCGCGGCCGAGGCCTACGCCCGCCGGATCCTGGTGCGCGCCAACGTCGACGAGTCGCGGCGTCCCTGGCGACGCGAGAGCCCGGGCTCGACGGGCTCGACCGGCGCGCGCGGCCGGCCGGGCCGGCGTACGAGGAGCGCAGCGCCCTGGTCGACGCCCTCCAGCAGCTGCCGCTCATGCAGCGCAAGGTCGTCGTGCTCCGGCACATGCTCGACCTCTCGGTCGCCCAGACCGCCGACGAGCTCGGCATCGGGGAGGGCACCGTCAAGAGCCACACGTCCCGCGGGCTGGCCGCCCTCGAGCAGGCCCTGCTGCTCGCCGACGGCTAGCCTCGCGGCGTGACCGAGTACCAGGTGACGTACTGGCGCGAGCTGCCCTCGCTGGTCGTCGCGCGCGAGGGCGAGTCCGTGACCAAGGGCCTGCTGGCCCCGCGGTTCCAGGAGGCCATCGACGAGGCCGCGATGCGGCTGGGCGCGACCGGCAGCGACGCCTACCTCGAGGGATGGACCCGCGGCGACTGGACGCCGTCGGAGGGCAGCGGTCCCGAGGTCTGCGACCGGGTCGTCGCCGACCTGGAGGCTCAGTGGCCCGCCGAGAGGCTCACGGCGTACCTCGACGGGCTCTGACGCCCATCGGTGGTTGAGGTGCGAGGAGCGCCAGCGACGAGCCTCGAAACCAGCCTGGTCGCGATCGGAGGTTTCGAGGCTCAGGCCTTGACGGCCTTCGCACCTCAACCACCGAGATGGGCGCCTCAGGACAGGCCCAGGATCGTCCCGTCGTCGGCGAGGTCGATGCGCCCGGCGGACGGATCGCGCGGCAGGCCGGGCATCGTCATCATGTCGCCGCACACGACGACCACGAACCCGGCGCCCGCCGACAGCCGGACCTCGCGGACGTGCAGCTCGTGCCCGCTGGGGGCTCCGCGCAGACCCGGGTCGGTCGAGAACGAGTACTGGGTCTTGGCCACGCACACCGGTAGCGAGCCGAAGCCGTCGCGCTCGACGCGCAGCAGCCGCCGGCGGGCCTTGGCGTCCCAGGTCACCAGGGACGCGCCGTACAGCCGGGTCGCGATCGTCTCGACCTTCTCGGTGAGTGACAGCTCGTCGGCGTAGGTGAACGAGAAGGAGTACGGCGACGGCTCGTCGAGCGCCTGCAGCACACCCTTGGCCAGGTCGTGCGCGCCGACACCTCCGTCGGCGAAGTGGGTGGCGGGATAGGCCTGCACTCCCTCGGCGGCGACCAGCTCGACGACCTTCGCGATCTCGGCCTCGGTGTCGGTCGGGAACTGGTTGACCGCGACGACGCACGGGATGCCGTACACCTCCCGGATGTTGTCGAGGTGCCGGCGCAGGTTGGCCATGCCCGCCTCGACGGCGCCCAGGTCCTCCTGGCCGAGGTCGGCCAGGGCGACGCCGCCGTGGTACTTCAGCGCCCGCACGGTCGCCACCACCACCGCGGCGTCGGGACGCAGACCGGACTTGCGGCACTTGATGTCGACGAACTTCTCGGCGCCCAGGTCGGCGCCGAAGCCCGCCTCGGTGACCACGTAGTCGGCCAGCCGCAGACCCGCCCGGGTGGCCATCACCGAGCTGCACCCGTGGGCGATGTTGGCGAAAGGGCCACCGTGCACGAAGGCAGGCGCGCCCTCCAGTGGTCTGGACCAGGTTGGGTGCCAGCGCATCGCGCAGGAGCGCCGCCATCGCGCCGTCGGCCCCGAGCTCGCGGGCGGTGACCGGCGCCATCGCCCGGGTGTAGCCGATGACGATGTCGCCGATGCGCTTCTTCAGGTCGGCCCACGACTCGGTGAGGCAGAAGATCGCCATCAGCTCCGAGGCGACGACGATGTCGAAGCCCTCCTCGCGGGGGAAGCCGTTGGCGTGGCCGCCGAGCGCGACGGTGACCTCGCGCAGGGCCCGGTCGTTCATGTCGAGCACGCGCTTCCACGTGACGCTGCGGACGTCGATGTCGAGCTCGTTGCCGTGGTGCACGTGGTTGTCGATGAGCGCCGACAGCAGGTTGTTGGCCGCGGCGATCGCCGCGAAGTCGCCCGTGAAGTGCAGGTTGATGTCCGTCATCGGCACGACCTGGCTGTAGCCACCGCCGGCCGCGCCGCCCTTCATGCCGAACACCGGACCCATCGACGGCTCGCGCAGGCAGGCCATCGCGCGGTGACCCAGACCGTGCAGCGCGTCGGTGAGCCCGACGGTGGTCGTGGTCTTGCCCTCCCCCGGCGGCGTCGGCGACAGCGCCGTCATCAGGATCAACCGGCCGAGCGGCCGGTCGGCCAGGGACGCGAGGTAGGTGATGTCCACCTTGGCCTTGTAGTGGCCGTAGGGGACCAGGTGCTGCTCGTCGATCCCGAGCGTCTCGGCGGCCACCTCCCTGACCGGGCGCAGCGTGGCGGCGTTGGCGATCTCGATGTCCGACAGCACTGTCGTCGACCCCTCCCTGGTGAACCCGGCTGACGTCATACGAAGTGGTCGCCCGGGCGACCAGAACGTATGACGTCCTGGGCACCGTAGCCGCCTAGCGGTGGATCTGCGAGCGCTCTTCCGACTCGGCGACGACGCGGCCGCGGCGCAGCACCCACCGCGGCCGCGCGTGCTCGCGCAGCACGTCGACGACCCGCTCGTGGTGGTGGACGCAGAGGTCGGCCCGGTTGCCGACGGCGATCGCGTGGCCGCCGATGCCCAGCACGCGCGCCGCGCGCTCGGTGACCAGGTCGAGGAGCCGCAGCTGGTCGGGCCCGGACAGGAAGCCCAGCACGTGCGCGGCCAGGAAGGCGACCTCGAGCATGTTGTGCCGGCCGAACGGGTAGTAGGCGTCCTCGATGTCGTCCTGGCCCAGCGCGACCGGCAGGTCGTCGGCGAGGAACTGGCGCACCGGCAGGTGGAGCGGACCGGTGTGCGGGTCGGAGACGAAGCCCAGCCCGGCAGCGCGCGCCAGGTCGGCGAGGCGGACGACCGACGGGGTCGGGTACGTCGCCAGCGCACGCGCGTGGCACGCGACACCGCGGCCCTGCAGCCCGTGCTCGATCATCGCCTCCGCCAGCATCGCGGTCGTGCGCAGCGCCGGGTCACCGGCGTCGTCGGTGAGCATCGCGACCCGCGAGCGCCGTCGCGGCGGCGAGTCGGCACGCCCACGGCGACGTGCTCGGCGGCGTCGCGGTCGGTGTGCTCGATCCAGGGGATCCCGCCGACCACGTCGGCCCCGAGCCGCAGGGCCTCCTCGCACAGCTCGGCCGCTCCCGGGTCGCGCAGCAGGCCGTCCTGCGGGAAGGCCACCACCTGCAGGTCGACGAGGTCGCGGTACTCCTCCCGCGCCGCGAGCACCGAGCCATCCCCTCCAGGCCGGCGGTGGTGTCGACGTCGACGAACGCCTGCACGTGCAGCACGCCGTTGAGGACGGCCTCGTCGAGCGCACGCCGTACGTTCGGCACGATCCACGAGCGGTCGTAGTGCTGCTTGACCGCCGAGGCGTCGCGGACGATCGACCGCATCGCCTCGCCCATCGAGTCCGACGTGTACGACGCCAGCGCGGCGTCGCCGGCCAGCGGCAGCGTGTAGACCTTGTCGAGGTGCATGTGGGCGTTGACGAAGCTCGGCGTGACCAGCCGCCCCTCGGCGTCGATTGCCAGCTCGGGCTCGACCTCGACGTCGCCCTCGGTGACCTCGACGTAGAAGCCGTCGGCGATACCGAGACTGACCACGCGCCCGTCGAGCAGCCGCGCGTTGCGTACGAGGACGTCCACGGCCACACCTGATCGCTGGTTGAGGAGGTTGCGCTAGCAACCGTCACGAAACCCGATGACTGATCAAGCCACCTCGCCAGTCACCGAGGTTTCGTGACAGGACTTCGTCCTTCCTCAACCAGCGAGCGGAGCGCGTCAGCCGCGCCAGGCGTCGCCCTCGCGGGACAGGTCGGCGTACGTGCGGATCCAGGCGTGCATGGCGATCGCGGCAGCGGCGGAGGCGTTGATCGAGCGGGTCGAGCCGAACTGGGCGATCGAGAAGGTGCCGTCGCAGGCGTCGCGCGCCGGCTCCGAGAGGCCGGGGCCCTCCTGGCCGAACAGGAAGCAGACCGACCGCGGGATCTCCATGGTCTCCAGGTGCGCGGAGCCGGGGAGGTTGTCGATGCCGAGCAACGTCACTGGGTTGCCGGGGCGTTCGTGCAGGTACGCCGCCAGGTCGGCGACCGAGGTGTGGTGGCGCAGGTGCTGGTAGCGGTCGGTGACCATCGCGCCCCGGCGGTTCCACCGGCGGTTGCCGACGATGTGGACCTCCGCGGCCAGGAACGCGTTGGCCGAGCGGACGATCGTGCCGATGTTGAAGTCGTGCTGCCAGTTCTCGATGGCGACGTGGAAGCCGTGGCGACGCCGGTCGAGGTCGGCGACGATCGCCTCCATGGTCCAGTAGCGGTATCGGTCGACGACGTTGCGCCGGTCGCCCTCGGCCAGCAGCCGGGCGTCGTACTGGTCGCCCTCCGGCCACGGGCCTACCCACGGACCGACCCCCACCTCGGGTGGCCCGTGCGGCATCGGGTCGTACGGCGCGCGTGGATCCTCCACGGCCGCGACAGTAGTGCTCGTTGAGACCAAAACCCTGGGGGTCGGCAGGTACGCTCACCCGGTGAGTCCGACCGCGCTCCTGGTGCCGCTGCTGTTCGGCATCCAGTGGATGGACCCCAACTGGCTGCTCGACCAGTTCGGCACCGCGTTCTTCTGGGTCAGCCTCGCGATCATCTTCGTCGAGTGCGGACTGTTCTTCCCGTTCCTGCCGGGCGACACCCTGCTCGTAGCGATGGGGCTGTTCATCGCCACGGAGAAGATCGCGGTCGTCCCCGGTGGGGCCATGGTCAACCTCCTCTTCGCCCTCGTCACGCTCACCGCCGCGGCGTTCGCGGGCAACGTCGTGGGCTACGAGATAGGCCGCAGGATCGGCCCACCGCTGTACCAGCACGACGGGCGCATCCTCAAGCGCGAGTACTTCACCAAGACCGAGGCGTTCTTCGAGAAGCACGGCCGCAAGGCGCTGGTGATCGGGCGCTTCGTGCCCTTCGTGCGGACCTACATCACCGTCGTCGCCGGGGCGACCCGGATGGACCGCGGCAGGTTCATGGTGTGGAGCCTGGTCGGTGCGGTGATCTGGGTGGTCAGCATCGTGTCGATCGGCTACTTCGTCGGCACGAGCGTTCCGTGGCTGGCCGAGAACATCGACTACGCGATCCTCGGCCTGCTGGCCCTCTCGGTCCTGCCGCTGGTCTACGAGTGGTGGCGGCACCGCAGCGACGACGAGCCGGAGAAGAAGAGCGCGAAGGCCTCCGCCTAGCCGCTCTCAGTGCGTACGGCGTCCAGGTCGGCCTTGGTCAGCACCGCCCGCACCTCCAGCGCGACGTCGGCCAGCGGGTTCTCCCCCGCAGGCGACCGGTCGATGGCGCACACCACCAGGGCGACCTCGGCGCCGGCCTCGCGCAGCGCCCGGGTCGCGTCGCGCACGGCGCCACCCGTGGTGATCACGTCCTCGATGAGCGTCACCCGGCGGCCGGCGACATCGGGGCCCTCGGCGAGCTTGCAGGTGCCGTAGTCCTTGGCCTTCTTGCGGACGAACAGCGCGGGCAGGCCGGTGCGCGCGCTCAGCGCCGTCACGATCGGGATGCCGCCCATCTCCAGGCCGCCCAACAGGTCGACGTCCTCGGGCAGCAGCTCCTCCATCTGCGCCGCGACCCTGGCCAGGAGCGCCGGGTCGGTCTCGAACAGGTACTTGTCGAAGTACTCGTGGGACACCTGGCCCGACCGCAGCGTGAACTCGCCGGTCAGGCGGCAGCGGGCGTCGACGTCGCGGGCGAGGTCGGGGTCGGCTGGCATGCGGGAACCCTAGCCATCGCGGTCGGTTTCGAGGCTCGCAAGTCTCGTCACCGCAACCACCGCAACGACGGTGGTTGAGGTGCGAGGAGCGCCAGCGACGAGCCTCGACAACCACCGCTCGTTACCCTCGGACCGTGCCCGACCGCCGTACCGCCGCCCGCCTCGCCGGCATCCCACCGACCATCTTCTCCACGATGTCGGCGCTCGCCATGCGCACCGGGTCGGTGAACCTCGGCCAGGGTTTCCCCGACGTCGACGGGCCGCCCGAGGTCATCGCCGCCGCCGTGCAGGCGCTGGAGTCGGGCGCCAACCAGTACGCCCCCGGCATCGGCGTGCCGGCGCTTCGCCAGGCCATCGCGCGCCACCAGCAGCGCCACTACGGCCTCGAGATCGACCCCGACACCCAGGTCGTCGTCACCACCGGGTGCACCGAGGGGATCGCCGCCGCGGTGCTCGGGCTCGTCGACCCGGGCGACGAGGTGGTCGTGCTCGAGCCCTACTACGACTCCTACGTCGCGGTGATCCAGATGGCCGGCGGCGTACGCCGTCCGGTCACCCTGCGCGCCCCGGACTTCCGGCTCGACGTCGACGAGCTGCGCGCGGCGGTGACGGCCCGCACGCGGTTCGTGCTGCTGAACAGCCCGCACAACCCGACCGGCACCGTGCTCACCCGTGACGAGCTGGCCGGCGTCGCCGAGGTGGCGATCGAGCACGACCTCGTGGTGGTCACCGACGAGGTCTACGAGCACCTGACCTTCACCGGTCACGACCACGTGCCGATCGCGACGCTGCCCGGCATGGCCGAGCGCACCCTGACGCTGTCGAGCGCCGGCAAGAGCTACTCGTTCACCGGCTGGAAGGTGGGCTGGGCGACCGGCCCGGCCGACCTGGTCGCCGCGCTGCTGGCCGCCAAGCAGTGGCTGACCTTCACCTCCGGCGCCCCGCTGCAGCCCGCCGTGGCGACCGCGCTGGACGAGCTACCCGGACTTCCCGGCCACCCTCGCCGCGGAGCTGGAGGAGAAGCGCGACCTGCTGTGCGACGGCCTGGAGAAGGTCGGGCTGCCCGGCCGCCCGCCGTCGGGCACCTACTTCGCGACCTCCGACATCAGCCACCTCGGCTGGCCCGACGCGATGACCTTCTGCCTGGCCCTGCCCGACCGGGCCGGCGTGGTGGCCATCCCGACCCAGCCGTTCTACGACGACCCGGACGCCGGCCGCCAGCTGGTCCGCTGGGCCTTCTGCAAGGAGCGCTCGGTGATCGAGGAGGCCCTCAGCCGGCTGGGTGCGGCCGACCTGAGCTGCTGACCACCGATTCGTCTGCGAGGCCGAGCGATAGAAACCCGTCAGCAAATCCGCAGACGAATCGGGGGTCGGCGGCGGGTCAGTAGCGGCGTCGGCGGGCGTACCAGCCGCCGGCGCCGCCGGTGAACAGCAGGACCACCACGGCGATGCAGGCGAGCAGCCAGACGGCGCTGACCACCGAGCCGATGAGGAGCAGGCTGAGCAGCCCGGCCACGCTGGCGGAGATGACGAGGAGGATCCGCGAGACGTTGGAGCGGCGCATCGCGAAGACCGCGAGCACGCAGGCGATCACGCACCAGAGCGGTGAGCACCAGCATGACGCCAGGACGAGCGCCGTAGGCGTCCTCGGCGTTGAAGTCTCCGGTCGCACCCGCGTCGAGCGAGGGCGCGGTCGATCTCCTCGATCACGTCGTCCTTGGCGACGATCATGGCCACGGTGAAGAAGCCGAAGAGCAGCGCGGTGAGCCCCGAGAGGATCAGCGTCGTCCAACCGGCGGCGGTGACGGTGCCGGGCCGCGCCTCCTTGGCCAGCGGCCGACCGTACATGTCGCGGCCGTCGCCCAGCGGGCCGGGCTGGGGCGCCTGGCCGTAGCGGCGCGCCGTACGGCTGCTGCGGGTTGCGCGGGTTGGCCGTAGGGCTGCGGCTGGGGCTGCGGCGCGTACGGCGCCTGGCGGCGCCGTAGGGGTTGCCGGCGGGCGGCTGGCCGTAGGGGTTGCCGGCGGCGGCTGGCCGTCAGGGTTCTGGCCGGGGGCCGGGCCCGAGGGAGTCTGGCCGCCGTAAGGGTCCTGGGGCGGGGTGGTGCCGCCCTGGCTGCTGTCGCTCACGCCTGCAATCACATCATGCCCGTGGGCCGCTGCGCCTCACGACGGGCCAGCCAGCGCTGCGCCGACGGCTGCAGCAGCAGGCCGGCCGTCGCCGCCGCCAGGACGCCCGGGACCACCAGCGGTGGCGAGAACAGCGAACCCACGAGACAGAACAGCGCCACCACGCCGGCCGAGACCACCAGGGCGACGGCGGCCCAGCGCATCCGCTGGAAGGCCAGCACCGCGAGCACCCCGGAGACGAGCGCCCACACCAGGCAGACGATCGCGGTCGCCCACGTGGCCGACTGGAGCGTCGCGTCGGAGACGCCCTGGTCGGCCAGGTCGGGGTTCTGCCGTTGCATCTCGGCGAACAGGCCGTCGGCGTCGACCGCGAGGACGGCGACGAGCAGGATCGAGAGCAGGGCGGTGAACGCGCAGCACACCCAGGTGATCACGCACGCGGCCACGACCGGCACCGGGCCGGGGCGGACGAGCGGCGGAGGCCGCACCCGGCGGGGGCACCGTCCACGGCGACGGACCGGCGTACGGCGTCCAGGGCGGCGGCTGCTGGGACGCGGGCGGGCCCGGCGGGGGCAGCGGCGGGACGTCGGTGCGCGGCCCGGTCGACGGCGGGGACTGCTCGGGCGCTTCGTAGGTCGAGGCGTCGCTCCAGGCGGAGTCCGATCCGGGACCAGTTTTCAGGGCGGCGATGGGGGTGGTGCCGTCGAACCAGTGGCGCGCGGGCGCGAGCCACAGCATCGCGACGCTGGCCGCGACCACGCTGGCCAGGAAGCCACCGGTGACCAGCCCGCAGAGGAACAGCGGCAGGGCGAGGATGCTCAGCCAGACCCGGGCGGCGCGGTTGCGCTTGAGCACGTGCCAGCCCAGGATCGCCGCGGCGGTCGCCAGGCCGGCCGCGACCATCGAGACCGAGCGCATGATCGTCAGCGCCGACTCCAGCCCGAGGCCCAGGTCGCTGCCCGGCGGCTCGCTGAGGAACCTCTCGACGCCGGTGCGGCTCTCCAGCGAGCGGAGGTCGCCGAGGCGTTCGAAGATCGACAGCACGAGCATCACCGACGCCGCTATCACCAGCGACCCCGCGAGGGTCACCTGGCGCGGGCGCGGCGCCTGCTCGGGTGTCGGACTCATGAACTCCAGTGTTCCAGGACCGTGTTCGGGCGTCGCTCAGGTGAGGGTCAGACCCTCGTGCTGACCGGCGTCCCGGTCGACGCGGACCGTGCTGCCGTCGACGACCCCGCCGCTGAGCAGCAGGCGGGCCAGCGGGTCGCCGATCGCCGTCTGGATCAGGCGGCGCAGCGGCCGGGCGCCGTACGCCGGGTCGTAGCCGGTGTCGGCGAGCCACTCGCGGGCGGCGTCGGTGACCTCGATGTCGATCCGCCGGGCGGCGAGCCGCTTCTCGAGCAGGCCGAGCTGGAGGTCGACGATGTGGGCCAGGTCGTCCTTCGAGAGGGCTTCGAAGATGACGATCTCGTCGAGCCGGTTGAGGAACTCCGGCTTGAACGACGCCCGCACCATCGCCAGCACGGACTCGCGCTTGTCCTCGTCCTCCAGCATCGGGTCGACCAGGAACGCCGACCCGAGGTTGCTGGTCAGGATCGAGCAGCGTGTTGCGGAAGTCGACCGTGCGGCCCTGGCCGTCGGTGAGCCGGCCGTCGTCGAGCACCTGGAGCAGGATGTCGAAGACCTCGGGGTGGGCCTTCTCGACCTCGTCGAGCAGCACGACCGAGTAGGGCCGGCGCCGCACGGCCTCGGTGAGCTGGCCGCCCTCCTCGTAGCCGATGTAACCAGGAGGCGCGCCGACCAGCCGGGCGACGGAGTGCTTCTCGGAGTACTCACTCATGTCGATGCGGACGATCGCCCGCTCGTCGTCGAAGAGGAAGTCGGCCAGCGACTTGGCGAGCTCGGTCTTGCCGGTGCCCGTCGGGCCGAGGAACAGGAACGACCCGGTCGGCCGGTTGGGGTCGGAGATGCCGGCGCGCGAGCGGCGTACGGCGTCGCTCACCGCGCGCACGGCCTCGCCCTGGCCGATCAGCCGGCGGCCGATCACCTGCTCCATCTCGAGCAGCTTGGCGGTCTCGCCCTGGAGCATCTTGCCGGTGGGGATGCCGGTCCAGGCCTCGACGACGTCGGCGATCTGCTGGGCGCCGACCTCCTCGCCGACGAGCGGCTCCACCCCCTCGGTGCCGGACTTCTCCGACGCCTCGACCTCCGCGATCTTCTTCTCCAGCTCGGGGATCGACTCGTAGCGGATCTTGCTCGCGCCCTCGAGGTTGCCCTCGCGGAGCAGCTTGTCGGCCTCGCTGCGCAGCTGGTCGAGGGCCCGGCGCAGCTCGCCTTCGCCCTCCAAGGTGGCCTTCTCCCGCTCCCAGCGGGCCTCCAGCGCGCGCAGCTCCTCCTCGCGGTCGGCAAGGTCGGCACGCAGCTTGCCCAGCCGGTCGACCGACGCGGGGTCGGTCTCCTTGGCGAGCGCGAACTCCTCCATCTTCAGCCGCTCGACCTGGCGGCGGAGCTGGTCGATCTCCTCCGGCGAGGACTCGATCTCCATCCGCAGGCGGGACGCCGCCTCGTCGACGAGGTCGATGGCCTTGTCGGGCAGCTGGCGGCCGGTGATGTAGCGGTCGGAGAGCGTGGCGGCCGCGACGAGCGCCGCGTCGGTGATCCGGACGCCGTGGTGGGCCTGGTACTTCTCCTGGATGCCGCGCAGGATCTGGATGGTGTCCTCGACCGAGGGCTCGCCGATGAAGACCTGCTGGAACCGGCGCTCCAGCGCGGGGTCCTTCTCGACCCGCTCGCGGTACTCGTCGAGCGTGGTCGCGCCGATCATGTGCAGCTCGCCGCGGGCGAGCATCGGCTTGAGCATGTTGCCGGCGTCCATCGCGGAGTCGCCGCCCGCGCCCGCGCCGACGACGGTGTGCAGCTCGTCGATGAAGGTGATGATCTGG
This sequence comes from uncultured Actinomycetota bacterium, assembly GCA_963814935.1. Classification (GTDB taxonomy): domain Bacteria; phylum Actinomycetota; class Actinomycetes; order Propionibacteriales; family Nocardioidaceae; genus Nocardioides. The sequence goes on from CAWFEZ010000018.1 coordinate 93,999, forward strand.
CCGGCGGCGTCCTTGATCTCCTCGAGCACGGCCTTGAGCCGCTCCTCGAACTCGCCGCGGTACTTCGCCCCGGCCAGCATCGCGGCCAGGTCGAGCGAGAGCAGCCGGCGGCCCTTGAGCGAGTCGGGCACGTCGCCCTCGACGATCCGCTGGGCCAGCCCCTCGACGACCGCGGTCTTGCCGACGCCGGGGTCGCCGATCAGGACCGGGTTGTTCTTGGTGCGACGCGACAGCACCTGGATCACCCGGCGGATCTCGGCGTCGCGACCGATCACCGGGTCGAGCCGGCCGTCCTCGGCGGCCTGGGTGAGGTCGACGGAGAACTTCTCCAGCGACTCGTACGTCGACTCCGCACCCTCGCTCGTCACCCGCCGGCTGCCGCGCACCGCCGACACGCCCTCGCGCAGACCGTCTGCGGTCAGGCCGGCGTCGTCGAGGACCTTCTTCGCGCTCGACTCCACGGTGGCCAGCGCGATGAGCAGGTGGTCGGTGGCGACGTAGTCGTCCTTCATCCCGGTCGCGAGGTCCAACGCGGTGGCGAGCACGCGCGTCAGCGCGGCCGAGGCCGCCGGCCTCTGGACGGTCGCCCCGGTGGCGCTCGGAAGCGCGCGGACAGCCGTCTCGGCGGCGGCCGCGAGGGTCGCGACGTCGACGCCGGCCTTGGTGACCAGGCTGCGCGTCGTACCGTCCTCCTGGCGCAGCAGCGCGACCAGCAGGTGGACCGGCTCGGTGGCGCTGTGCCCGGCGGTGGTCGCGGCGACCTGGGCGACCTCGATGGCCTCCCGGCTGCGGGTGGTGAACTTTTCGGCGGCGAACTGGCTCATACCGACTGTCGGTTCCTCGTCTCGTGCGGGTTGAAGGAGATTCTGGCGGCCGCGAGCGGCGACCTACTGACACAACGGTCCGGAAGTTGAGTCTGTTCCACTCAACTTCACCGAAATTGCGTACGGCGCGCCGTACGGGTTTGCCGGGTCTGGTGCGGTGGCATGAGCACCAGTTGGTCAAGGCCCCGGCGCCCAGTGTGCCGCCAGAGAGGTGTATCCCATGCAGAAGCTCAAGTCCGGCCTCACCGCGCTCGCCGTGGGCATCGTGCTGCTCGCGGCGCTCGACTGGGCCGCGGCCGCAGCGACCGGCAAGTCCTTGGTCCTGGGCAAGTGGAACGGGGCCGGCCAGACCACGACCATCAAGAACAACGGGAACGGCCCGGCGCTCGACCTGCGCGCCGACGGTCCCACCCTCGCGGTCGGCAACAGCAACCGCATCAAGAAGCTCAACGCCGACAAGCTCGACGGGCTCACGGGCGAGGACTACAAGACCAACCGCAACACGATCTTCCAGTGGACCGTCGCGTCCCACACCGGCGGCTTCACCCAGGCCATCCCGGCCCAGGCGGCGGGCAGCTACCTGGTCACCTTCAACGTGCAGCTGAACGGCGCCGCAGGCGACCCGGGCAACCCCAACGTGATCAACTGCCGGATCATCCAGAACGGCCTGTCCGGCACGGTCACCTTCCAGAAGGGGGTCCTGGCCGAGACGCAGGTGACCTCGGTCGCCACGCCGCCCGCCCTCAACGGCACCAGCCCGCTCATCCTGGCCGCCGGCGACACGCTCGCCCTCGACTGCACGATGTCGCGCAACAACCAGCAGTGGTCGACCACGCAGTACCAGCCGGTGACGGTCAACCTGCTGCGCACCGACGGCTCGTTCGTCTACGGCGCCCCGCTGGGGAGGACCGCGACGCTGAAGAAGACCGCCCGCTGAGTCCGCGAGTCGGCGCAAGGCGCCCTCGCGACGTCGTCGAGTCGGCGTAGATCGCCCACCTGGTCGGGCTTCGCGACGGACTCGCGGCCTCCTCGACTCGCGGGTCAGCGCACGCGCTTGAGGTACCCCGACGGGTTCTGGGTCAGGAAGTACCGCTCGCACCGAGCATCGATCTCGAAGCCCGGGTCCGTGGCCATGAAGTCCCACACCGCCTCCATCGGCCCGGGGCCGAAGTCGGGGGCGGCCGGGTGGCCGTTGACGTTGGTGTCCTCGACGATCAGGTAGGAGCCGACCGGCACGAGTGGCGCATAGGCCTCGAGCTCGGCCGCCACGTGGTCGCGGGAGTGGTCGGAGTCGAGGATCACCAGCACGGGCGAGCCCTCCGGGATCATCCCGGCGATCTTCTCCACGATGGCCGGGTCGGTCGAGGAACCCGGTGAAGTAGGTCAGCCTCGGGTGCTGCGGCGGGTTGGGCGGCTCGTTGACGTCGACCGTGACCACGTTGCCCGCCCCGATCGTCTCCAGCCGGTCGGCGATGTAGAGCGCGCTGCCGCCGCGGTAGGTGCCGGTCTCGATCACCAGCCCGGGCGCGAGCTCGTCGATGAGCTCCATGTAGATCCACATGTCGGTGGGGCACTTGTAGGTGCGCACGCCGCGGTACCAGGTGTCCTTCCAGGTGCGCTTGGACACGTGGTAGTAGAGCCGGTGGAACTGGTCGCGGATCACGTCACGGATGAACGGGGCCGGCTCGTTGACCGGCTCGCCCACCGGCTGCCACAGCCCCTCGAAGCTCTTCGCCACTGCCTGGGCGACGCCGTAGGGCAGCGACTCGGCAGGGTGGTGGGCCAGGTACGCCTCGACCAGCTGCGCCAGCGCCGCCTGGTCGTGGACGTCGGCCTCGCCGTTCCTGATCCGCTGGGCCAGGTCCCGCACCGCCAGCGCGGCGGTGGCGTCGAGGGCGGCCGTGACCTCGGCCGAGGCCTCGATGCCGTTGGTACGGCGCTCGGCCAGCGTGGCCGCACGCTTGGCAGCGACCGGATCGAGGCGGCGTACGACGGCCGCGCGGGCACGCGAGACCAGCTTGTCCTTGGGAGTCACGGTGAGGTGATGGCTCTCTTCGCAGACGGTTACTCAGGGTGCGGCCACTCTACTGACCGGGTTGGCGCGGCACCGCCCGGAGCCGCTGGCCGCGGGCCCGTCAGCGGCCGCGGCGCCACACGACGAGCTGGCCCGACGGGTCGGGCTGGCGGAGCACCGGGAGCCGGCTGGGCGGGTCGCTCCCCCGGCTGCGGCGGGCGTCGCGGACGGCCTCACGCAGGGCTTCGCGGGTCGCCTCGAGCTCGGCTGTGAGCTCGTCGTTGCGCGCGCGCAGGGCAACGACTTGGTGCTCGAGCTCGAGGATGCGGCGTACGCCCTCGATGCCGGCACCCGAGGAGGTCAGCTCGGCGATGGTGCGCAGCAGGTCGACGTCGCGGGCGGAGTAGCGACGGCCGCCACCGCCCGTGCGGCTCGGGGCGATCAGGCCCATCCGCTCGTAGGCCCGCAGCGTCTGCGGGTGCAGGCCGGTCAGCTCGGCCGCCACGCTGATGACGTAGACAGCCTTGTCCGGCTCGGGCGGGCGGGGGCTCACGAGCAGCCTCCCGCCGCGATCGAGTGACGCAGACCGCGGGTCACGGCGGTCACGGGGGTCACGGGGAGGCCGCCTCGAAGAGGCCGGAGCGCAGGGTGCTGCCCTCGGTGGCGGTGCGGAAGTCCTCGACGGCCTTGCGGGCGCCTTCGTTGAGCGTGGCCGGCACCTGGACCTGGACGGTGGCGAGGAGGTCGCCGTTGGTGCCGTCCTTCTTCTTGGCGCCCCGGCCGCGCACGCGGAAGGTGCGGCCGTTGGGCGTGCCGGCGGGGATCTTGAGCGTGACGGGCGCGCCGCCGAGTGTCGGGATCTTCACGTCGGCACCGAGGGCCGCCTCGTCGAAGGAGACCGGGACGTCGAGGGTGAGGTTGTCGTCCTTGCGGCCGAACAGCCGGTGGGGCGTGACCTTGACGGTGACGAAGAGGTCCCCGGCCGGGCCGCCGTTCTCGCCCTGGCCGCCCTTGCCGCGCAGGCGGATCCGCTGGCCGTCCTTCACCCCTGCCGGGATGCGCGCCTGGATGGTGCGGGCCGAGGAGCCACGTCCGCTGCCGTGGCAGGTCGGGCACGCCTCGTCGTAGACCAGCTGCCGTCCCCGGCAGCCGGGGCAGGTCTCGTTGAGCGAGAAGGCGCCACCGACGCCCGACACGATGAAGCCCGCACCTTCGCAGGTGGTGCAGATGTGGGGCTTCGTACCAGGCTTGCCGCCGGTGCCCTTGCACGTCGGGCAGGGCGCGTCCGAGGTCAGCCGCAGGCTGATGGTCACGCCTTCGACGGAGTCGGTGAAGCCGATCGTGGCCGACGACTCGACGTCCGAGCCGCGCACCGGCCGGGCCCTGCTGCTCTGCGACTGGCGCTGGGCGCTGCCCCCGCTACCGAGGAAGTCGCCGAAGACGTCGCCGAAGCCGCCCGCGTGTCCGCGAATGACGTCGGAGATGTCGAAGCCGCCCGGCGGGCGGAACCCTCCGCCGAAGCCGCCCGGGAACGGCCCGCTGGAGACCTGCGCAGCGGTAGTCGTCGTAGGCCTTGCGCTTGTCGGAGTCACCGAGGACGTCGTAGGCCTCGGCGACGGACTTGAAGGTGTCGTGCTTCTTGTCGTCGCCCGGGTTGGAGTCGGGGTGGTTGGCCCGCGCGAGCCTGCGGTAGGCCTTCTTGATGTCGGCCGAACTGGCGTTCTTGCCGACGCCGAGGACCTGGTAGAAGTCCTTGGTCGCCCAGTCGGCACGAATCTCGGCCACTCACCCTCACCTCCTCCGGGGTCTGGTCCCTGCTGATGTCCCTGCTGATGTCCCTGCTGATGTTGTGGTGACGCTCCTGCTGATCGTCACATCTGGTTCGCCGGCGCCTCGTCACGCTCGCCGGGGTCGACCACGAGCACCTGGGCCGCACGGACGACCCGGTCGCGCATCCGGTAGCCCGCCTTGGCGATCACCTTGCAGGTCGTCACGTCGACGTCGGGGTCCTGCCCGATGTGGGACAGCGCCTCGTGGATCGTCGGGTCGAACGCCTCGCCCGGCTCGCCGTAGCGGGTCAGCCCCTGGGCCGAGACCACGCGCTCGAGCTGCTCGGCGACGCCCCGGAAACCCTCGTCGAGCGGGCCGTGCTCGCGAGCGCGGTCGATGTTGTCGAGGACCTCGATGATCGGCGCCAACGCCTGGTACGTCGCGTTCTCGCGCACCAGATCTCGGTCGCGCTCGACCCGGCGCTTGTAGTTGAGGTACTCGGCCTGGAGCCGCTGGAGGTCGGCCGTGCGCTCGGCGAGCTGCTGCTCGACGGACGGAACGGCCTCCTCGGCGGCGTCGTCGCCCTCGGCGGCCTCGACCTCGGTCTCGTTGGCCATCTCGGCTGCGGCGTCGCCGAACGAGCCGGCCGGCCCGGCCGGGGTCTCCTCGACCTCGACCGGGCCGTCCAGCTGCTCCGCATGGCGGCCAGGCGGGTGATCGGTCACCGGGCCTCGCCCTCGGTCCCGGCGTGCCCGTCGGTGCTGTCCGGGGCGTCCTCGTCGATGATCTCGGCGTCGACCACGTCGTCGTCGGACTCGCCGGTGCTGCCGTCGCTGCCACCCGCGGCCGACTGGTCGGCCTCGGCGGCGGCGTACATGGCGGCACCCATCTTCTGGCTGGTCTCGCCGAGCTTGGTGACCGCCTTCTGGATCTCGTCGGCCGAGGAGTCCTCGTTGTCGATGACCTTCTTGAGTGCGTCGAGGTCGCCCTGGACGTCGTTCTTGACGTCGTCGGGGATCTTGTCGCCGTTGTCCTCGAGGAACTTCTCGGTCTGGTAGACCAGCGAGTCGGCCTGGTTGCGGGTCTCGACCTGCTCGCGGCGCTTGGCGTCCTCGGCGGCGTACTGCTCCGCCTCGTGCACCATGCGGTCGATCTCGTCCTTCGACAGGGCCGACCCACCGGTGATGCGCATGGACTGCTCGCGGCCGGAGGCCTGGTCCTTGGCGGAGACCTGCACGATGCCGTTGGCGTCGATGTCGAAGGTGACCTCGATCTTCGGGATGCCGCGCGGGGCCGGGGGCAGGCCGGTCAGCTCGAAGTTGCCGAGCGGCTGGTTCTGGGCCCACATCTGGCGCTCTCCCTGGGCGACCTTGATCTCGACCGAGGGCTGGTTGTCGTCGGCCGTGGTGAAGATCTCCGAGCGCTTGGTCGGGATGGTGGTGTTGCGCTCGATCAGCGTGGTCATCACGCCGCCCTTGGTCTCGATGCCGAGGGACAGCGGGGTGACGTCGAGCAGCAGCACGTCCTTGACCTCGCCCTTGAGGACGCCGGCCTGCAGGGCCGCGCCGACCGCGACGACCTCGTCGGGGTTGACGCCCTTGTTGGGCTCCTTGCCGCCGAGCAGCTCCTTGACCAGCTCGGCCACCGCGGGCATCCGGGTCGAGCCGCCGACCAGGACCACGTGGTCGATGTTGGCGACGGCGACGCCGCCGTCCTTGAGCACCGACTTGAACGGCGCCTTGGTGCGGTCGAGCAGGTCGGAGGTCATCTTCTGGAACTCCGCGCGGGTCAGCTTCTCCTCGAAGTGGAGCGGGCCGGACTCGCCGTGGGTGATGTAGGGCAGGTGGACGGTCGTCTCGCTGGAGCTCGACAGCTCGATCTTGGCCTTCTCGGCGGCCTCCTGGAGGCGCTGCTTGGCGATCTTGTCCGCGGCCAGGTCGACGCCGTGGGCGTTCTTGAACTTGGTGACCATCCAGTCGACGACGCGGGAGTCCCAGTCGTCGCCACCGAGGTGGTTGTCGCCGGAGGTCGCCTTGACCTCGACCACGCCCTCGCCGATCTCGAGCAGGGACACGTCGAAGGTGCCGCCGCCGAGGTCGAAGACGAGGATCGTCTGGTCGTCGCCCTTGTCGAGGCCGTAGGCCAGCGCGGCCGCGGTGGGCTCGTTGACGATGCGGCTGACGTTGAGGCCCGCGATCTCGCCGGCCTCCTTGGTCGCCTGGCGCTGGGCGTCGGAGAAGTACGCCGGCACGGTGATCACCGCGTCGGTGATCGGCTCGCCGAGGTAGGCCTCGGCGTCGCGCTTGAGCTTCTGCAGCACGAACGCGCTGATCTGCTGGGGGGTCAGGGTCTTGTCGTCGATCTTGACGTTCCAGTCGCTGCCCATGTGGCGCTTGACCGACCTGATGGTGCGGTCGACGTTGGTGACGGCCTGGCGCTTGGCGACCTCGCCGACGAGGACCTCGCCGGACTTGGCGAAGGCCACGACCGACGGTGTCGTGCGGGCGCCTTCCGCGTTGGCGATGACGGTGGGCTCTCCACCTTCGAGGACGGCGACGACGCTGTTCGTCGTACCGAGGTCGATGCCGACGGCACGAGCCATGTTGGGTTACCTCCGTGGGTGCGGTGCTGTGGGGATGTGTCGATTGATGTGTCTGGCCATCCTGGCGACTGATCGCCGAGGAGCCAAAATTCTTGAGTCGATCCGGCTCAAGTCTGTTCATGGGCTCCAACGCACCCATGGTGGCCCTTGTTCCGACCAGCCCGAGGAATTTTCCAGCCATCCGTGGCCGGTGGTCTGGTCGCGCGGCAGGGTGGTCCCGTGCGTCTGGGGTCCGAAAGCCGAAATCCACCCCGGAACTGCACGGGAGCACCCCTGGCTGGCGCCGGCACGTGCTGATCTCGGCGCACCGGTGCAACACGCCGGAGGCGGTGCGGGAGGCGGCGCAGGTCGGGGCCGACTACGCCGAGTTCGACGTACGCCGCGCGGGTGACGGAACGCTGGTCTGCAGCCACGACCCGGTGCCCGACGCGACGGACAGGCCGGTGCTCGGCGACGTACTCTCCGCGGTCACCGAGAGCGGCCTGGGCGCACACGTCGACCTGAAGGGCCCGGACGCGGGCGAGTGGGCCGAGGAGCTGGCCGAGCAGTGCGCGGCCGCTCTCGACCTCGGCCAGGTGGTCTTCACGACGGGCAACGCGCAGGCGGCGGCGTCGCTCGCACGTTGGGCCGAGGCCCACGACGCGCCGCCGCTCGTCGGCCTGACCGTCGGCCAGAGCACGGCACACCTGCGCCTCCCGGCCGCCGTGCGAGCGCGCATCGGCGAGCTCTACCCCAGCCGGAGGTGGCGACGCGAGCGGTGCGGGGGTGCTGGTGGCGCACCACGTGCTGGCCAGGGTCCGGCTGCTGCGCTGGGCGCGCCGGCGCGACGTCCGCGTGCTGGTGTGGACCGTCGACCACCCGCGGATCGTCCGCGCGGCGCTGCGCGACCCGCGCGTGTGGATGGTGACGACGAACCGGCCGGCCGAGGCGGTCGCCGCCCGCGCTCGGCTCAGCAGATGACGCTCAGCAGACGCTCAGCAGATGACGGAGGCGCCGTCGCCGTCGTACGCGCAGGTGTCGACGACCTTGCCGGACGCGTTCTTGAGAGTGGCCTTGTCGCCGGTGTTGTTCCAGACGTAGCTGCCCTGGCCCCAGTAGAGGTGGAGCGCGCGGTTGGCTCCGCTGCCGGTGTGGACCGTCACCGTGGCACCGGGCTGGACGGTGAAGCCCTCGGGGAACTTGTACTTGAAGCCGGTCACGTCGCGGAGGGACCAGCCGGTCAGGGTCCACGGCTTCGCGCCGAAGTTGCGGATCTGCACCCACTCCCGGTTGAGCGAGGCGTTCGTCAGGTCGTCGTCGCCGGGCGGGTCGAACTGCACCTTGGCCAGCCGCATCGCGGGCAGCTCCTGCGCGTGGCTCTTGGACGCCCAGACGGCCGTGGGCGCCACGAGCGCGACAGCGGCGACCAGCGCTGCCCAGGCGCGCACCGACGTCGAGGTCATGGCGACGAGGCTAGGTCGCACGTCGGGGCGGCGCGGCCGAATGGTCGAAGATGGACGCATGCGCGTTCTGGTCACGGGTGGAACCGGGTACGTCGGCTCGCACATCGTGCTGGCCCTGCTGCGCGACGGGCACGACGTACGGCTGCTCGTCCGGCGTCCGGAGCAGGTGGCCGAGACGTTCGACCCGCACGGCGTGACCTTCGCCCCCGACGACGTGGTGGCGGGCGACGTGCTCGACGCCGACTCGGTGAGACGCGCGCTCGAGGGTTGCGACGCGGTCGTGCACGCCGCCGCCATCTTCAGCCTCGATCCGCGCAAGGCCAAGGCCATGCTCGACACCAACGCGCAGGCGACCCGCGTCGTGCTGACGGCCGCGCTCGAGCGAGGCTGCGACCCGGCCGTGCACATCTCCAGCTCGGTCGCCCTGATGCGGCACGGCGGCAGCGGCCCCGACCTGCCGCTCGGCGACATCGAGCACGCCTACAGCAAGTCGAAGGTCCTCTCCGAGATCGAGGCCCGCAAGCTCCAGGACGAGGGTCGGCCCGTCGTCACGGTCTACCCCGGTGCGATCTTCGGGCCGCACGACCCCTACGTCGGCTCGCAGACCGAGCGCTTCCTCTGGGTGGTGCGCGGCTGGTTCCCGGTGTGGTCGAAGGGCGGGGTGCTGGCCAGCGACGTCCGCGACACCGCCGCCGTCGTGGCCGCGGTCATGCAGCCCGGCAAGGGACCGCGCCGCTACGTCGTCCCCGGCATCCACATGACCGGCAACGACCTGTACGCCGCGATCGCCAAGGCCATCGGGCGGCGTCGTCCGCACGTCGACGTCCCTGCGGTGATGGGGCTCTGGACCAGCCAAGGTCGTCGACGCCGTGCAGGCTCGGCTGCCGGACCGCTTCCACTACCCCGCCGACAGCGAGGGCGCCGAGATGGCCGTGCGCAACACCCGCCTCGACGACACCCCCGCCCGCCGCGACCTCGGCATCACCCCGATCCCGTTCGAGCAGTCCATGCGCGACGAGATCGCGTGGGCGGTCGACGCCGGGCACCTGCCGGAGAAGTACCGCCCGCGGTAGTCGGTGGGTGAGTGTCGGTCTCCGCCGGGGAGCGGTGAGTGAGTGTTGCGTTCGGCTCGAGGCAACCAACACTCACTCACCGCCGCCCGCGGAGCAGAGCGAGCTCGTCGCCCCAGCTCTCGATGAGATCGCGGAGGTCGTGGCCGCCGTGTCGCTCGTCCCAAGCGAGGCACTCGCGCTCGATGACGGCGTACGCCGCCCGGACGGCGTACGCGTCGCCGTCCAGCACGGCCTCGACCTGCGGCAGCAAGCGTTCGGCCGACCACTCCGTGACGCTGAGCGGGTGCTCGCGGAGCTCCCAGGCGAGGTACTTGTTGTAGGGACGGACCCGGCCCTCGAGCGTGAACACCACGTCGAGCCACCAGTGCACCGACTCGGCCGCATCGAGGCGGCGTTCGAGGGCGCGGCCGTCGCGGTCGGACTTGAGCGCGCGGTAGGCCATGTTGATGTAGCCGTCGAGCTGGTCGCCATCGAGCAGCATCCGCCGGGCCTCGTCGACCGTGTGCGTCGCCTGGCGCCGTACGGCCGCGGTGATCCGGCCGCCGGTGTTGTCGCGGAGCACCTGGGCGTAGGCGAACCCCCAGCGATAGCCGTAGTACTCGCTCCCCCACATCGGCACGTCCTCGAGGTCGGCCATGTTCTTGGGGATCTCGTCGATCGCCGCGGTCTTGATCGACTCTCGACGCGCCTCCTCCTCGTCGGTGAGCACCACGAAGACGTCGACGTCGGAGGTGTCGGTGGCCATCCCGCGGGCTGCGCTACCGGACAGCACGAGCCCGAGGATGGCCGGGTCGTCGCGCGCGAGCACCTCGTCGAGCGCGGCCTGCGCCTGCCGGATTGAGGTCATCGGCCGCGGTTGCGCGGGTGCTGGCGCGCCGTGCGCTCGTTGCCGCGCTTGTAGTTGCCGGTCCAGCGGGCCATCACCTGCTGCTCGTCGCCGCTCTCGACCTCGGCGACGAACTCGCTCGCCCTGGATCCTCTGAGCACCGTCGCCCGCTTGCCGTGGTGGGTGATGACGACCTCGCCGTCGCGGCGCACGTCGTAGGCGAACCCGTTCGGCAGTCCCGGCACGCGGCACATCCTGATGCGTGACGACGAGCACGGTCGCGACCCGTTTTGCGTCCGCGTCACCTTCTCCACGGCCTGTGCAACCGTTAACGTCAAGGTGCGGCCACGGTGGCGGCTGCGGCCGGCCACCTCACGATGTGACGGCCCAGACAGGTGGAACACACATCGAGAGGAACGACCATGAACGACAAGCCCATCTCCCGCAATCCCTTCACCGCACCTGCCGCCGCCGACCACGAGCGGCGCATCCTGCGGGCGCGACGAAGCCTCCGGATCATCAGCCCCGCACTGGCCGCGCTTGCTGCTCCTGCCCGATGGCCGCCCAGGCCGTCCTCCAGCGACCCGCCGGGCACGACCTCGACCGGTGAGGTCGCAACCGCCACCGGGTCCAGTGGCCTGTCGAAGAAGGTCTACACCGTCTTCGACGCGGTCGCCGGTGACACCCGCACGACCGCGGGCACCGCCGAGGCCAGCACGAGTGTGCTCACGATCAAGGTGGACGATGTGCGGTCGTTCTACGGCGACTACCCGGAGTCCTACACGGTCAAGGTCGACGGGCTGAAGGGAACCGACACCGCCGCATCGGTGACCCAAGGACTCCGCATCTCCGGACCCAACCCCGCTGCCGACGTCGGCGAGTACCCCATCCAGCCGTAGGGCGCGACCGTGCCCAGCCGGTTACACCGTGCAGTACGTCAACGGCTCGCACACGATAGACCCGGCCCCGCTCCAGGTCCGGGTGGACGACCTGAAAACCCGCTACGGGAGCTAGGCGCCGTCGTTCGAGGTGCGGTACTACGGCCTCAGGAACGGCGACACCGCTCCGGCCACCGTGCGCGCTCTCCGAGTCGTCACGGACGGGGGGCCTGTGTACGGCAACCAGGTCACGGCCACCGCTTCCACCGACGCAGGGAGCTACGACGTCTACCCCGAGGTCTTCGACCGCAACTACGAGATCCACCCCGTGGCCGGCAAGTGGACGGTCGCCAAGGCCCCGCTGAGCGTCAGGGTCGATCCCGTCACCATGACCTGGGGCGACCCCTTGCCGCCGTACCACACAGACGGTCCGTCGGTCTGGTCAACGGCGACACGACGAGCGACCTGACCCCGATCACGGCGATCGGGCCGATTCGCATGCGGCCCGACGTAGGCACCTACCAGCTGACGCTGTCGGGTGGGGACCAGCCCGAACTACGAGACCTACGTGTCGGGACCAGCGGCATGCGGGTGGACACTCGGCCGGTGAGGGTCACCGTCGACAACAAGACCAGCGTCTACGGCAGCCCGAACCCGAAGTTCACGGCCACCGTCACCGGGATGCCCGCTGGGGATGACGCTGCCGACGTCAGTTCGAGACCGATGCCCCGCGACCTCGGGGTCGGGTACGCGGACTCACTCCAGTGCCAGCGGGAGGACGACCGCAACCTCGAGGTTCGAGGAGCTGGCGCGGGACGCTGACCACCGTGCCTGCGCCAGCTCACCGTCGACGCCGGCGTTCCGGACGATCCCCTCGGGTTCGCTGCCGGGCGACCTCGCGCTGGCGGTCGAGCGGCTGGGTCTACGACGACACCGACGCCGGGCTGACGGTCCAAGCCCACCTGCGGCGCTGCCATCGGCGGCGCCGCGGTGTCAGCGACCACCAGGCCAGGCGTCTACCACGGACGCCATCTCGTGCTCGGGCGCGGTGGCCCCGACCGGCTACGCGGTCACCTACGCACCAAGGCTGCTCTGACGGTCAACCCTCGTGATGACCCTGCGGGCCACCGGGCTGCCGACCGGGATCGTGCCGCGAAGGCCACGGTCGACGGTGAGCCGAGGTGGCACTGCCTCGGACCGCGCGTCGAGGTGGCGTTCGGGAGCGACGCACAGCTACTCAGTTCGCGGGAATGGTCCTCGACGGGTCCAAGGGCGCGGCTGTACATCACCACGGCGGCCGGCGTTCAGCGGCCAGGTCTTCGACAACGTCGAGGCGACGGCGTCGTACTCGACGATGGGGCAGCCTGCTCTCCAACGCGGTGACCGCCGGTCAGGTCGAACGAGCGCAGGCGGCGGGATGCTCGCGGACGACGTGGTCCGAGGCCGAGTCGGGCGTGGCCAACGACTACCTGGTCCGGGCATGGCCTGGAGGCGCGAGTTCGCCGCGCAGGTGCGATCGATGCCGGCCCAGCAGCTCGCACGCCGAGGCCGCGAAGCCACCCTGCTGGACTCACGCTGCGCGCCGTGTGGGACGGTCGCGCGGCAGTGGAGCGGTGAGATGAGCGCAGCCACGCGACGCGGTGGCATCCGGTCCGCTTCGGGCGACGGGCCCGGCCCGCTTGATGCGTGAGGCGCCGGGGTCGGCAGGCTCGGCCGTCCGCAGCCATCGAATAGCGTCGACAGGTGCACGACCGACGCGGCGAGATCCGGGGCCGGCTGCGGCGGCTGGTCGACCAGCACGTCCGCCCGGCGGCGCGGCGTCACGTCGCGGACCTGACGGTCGAGGCCTGGCACGTACCTCCCGCAGCCGACGGGACGGTCGGCGAGCCGGTGCCCTTCGGTGAGGCGAAGGACCAGGAGTACGCCGCGTTCGCGATCGGCGACCCGTGGGGACCGGCGTGGGCGACGACGTGGTTCCGGCTGACCGGCGAGGTGCCCGCGGACCTTGCGCATCCCGAGCTCGTCGTCGACCTCGGGTTCGCGGGCACGGGCGCCGGCTTCCAGGCCGAGGGGCTCGTGCTCCGGCCCGACGGCACCCACGTGAAGGCGCTGAACCCGCTCAACGACTGGGTTCCCGCGCTCCGGGCGAGCGGGTCGAGCTGTACGTCGAGGCCGCCGCCAACCCGCAGGTGCTGACCGGCGTGGAACCCCCCGCTCGCTCGGCGACAAGCCCACCTCGCTCGCCGACCCCGTCTACCGGCTGGTGGCTGCGGCCGTCGTCGAGGTCGCGCCCGAGGTGCGCGAGCTGCTCGCCGACATCGAGGTGCTCGACCAGCTCGCCGCCGAGCTCGGCGAGGACGACGCGCGGCAGGCCGAGATCCTGCTCGCGCTGGAGGCCGCACTCGACGCGCTCGACCTGGCCGACGTGCCCGGCACCGCGAGCGCCGCGCGCGGTGCGCTGGCCGCGGCGCTCGCCGGCCGGCGTACGACGGCGCCCACCGCGTCTCCGCGGTCGGGCACGCGCACATCGACTCGGCCTGGCTGTGGCCGGTCCGCGAGACCGTGCGCAAGGTGGCCCGGACCGTCGCCAACGTGGTGAACCTGCTCGACCAGCGACGGGCCGACCTCGTCTACGCGATGTGCTCGGCGCAGCAGTGGGAGTGGGTGCGACGAGCACCACCGGCGCTGTTCGAGCGGGTCGAAGGAGCACGTCGCGGCCGGCCGGTTCGTGCCCGTCGGCGGGATGTGGGTGGAGTCCGACACCAACATGGTCGGCGGCGAGGCGATGGCCCGGCAGTTCCTCGTCGGCCAGCGGTGGTTCGAGGAGCACCTCGGGGTGACGTGCGACGAGGTGTGGCTGCCGGACTCGTTCGGCTACACCGCCGCGCTGCCCCAGATCGTCAGGCTGGCCGGCTGCCGGTGGTTCCTGACCCAGAAGATCTCGTGGAACACCACCAACGTCTTCCCCCACCACACGTTCTGGTGGGAGGGCATCGACGGCACCCGGGTGTTCACCCACTTCCCGCCGGTCGACACCTACACCGCCGAGCTGACCGGCCGCGAGCTCGCCCACGCGGCGCGCAACTTCCGCGACAAGGGCGCCGCCACCCGCTCGCTCGTGCCGTTCGGGCACGGCGACGGCGGCGGCGGGCCGACCCGGGAGATGCTCGCGCGCGCTCGCGGACCGCGTCCCTCGCCGGCTCCCCGACCGTCGCGGTCGAGACGCCGAGCGCGTTCTTCGAGGCGGCCGAGGCGGAGTACGCCGACGCGCCGGTGTGGGTGGGCGAGCTCTACCTGGAGATCCACCGCGGCACCTACACCTCGCAGGCCGCGATGAAGCAGGGCAACCGGCGCTCCGAGCACCTGCTCCGCGAGGCCGAGCTGTGGTCGGCGACGGCGGCGGTGCGCGGGCTGCTGGACTACCCGGCCGACGAGCTGGAGGAGATCTGGCGGACCGTGCTGCTGCACCAGTTCCACGACATCCTGCCCGGCTCGTCGATCGCGTGGGTGCACCGCGAGGCGCGGGCGACGTACGCCGAGGTGGCGGCGCGGCTGGAGGCGCTGATCGAGGCCGCGCTCGACGCGCTGGCCGGCGACGGGTCCGACGAGGTGGTGTTCAACGCGGGGCCGGTGGCGCGGCGAGGGTGTGCCGGCCATGTGCGGTGGTTTCGAGGCTCAGGCCTTGGCGGCCCTCGTACCTCGACCACCGAGCGCGGAGCGCTGCTCGAGAACGAGCACCTCCGCGTCGAGCTCGACGAGGGCGGCGTGATCCGGCGCGTCCTCGACAAGGCGAACGACCGCGAGGTGCTGCCGCCCGGCGGCGCGGCGAACCTGCTGCAGCTGCACCCCGACCACCCGGTGAAGTGGGACGCCTGGGACCTCGACCGCTCCTACCGCGCGAAGGTCACCGACCTCACGCACGGCGACGTGACGGTCGACGGCGACACCGTCGTGGTCACCCACTCCTTCGGCGAATCCTCAGCCACGCAACGGATCCGGCTCGTCGACGACCGGGTCGAGATCGAGACCGAGGTCGACTGGCACGAGCGCGAGAAGGTGCTCAAGGCGGCCTTCGACGTCGACGTGCACACCGACCACGCGGCGTACGAGACCCAGTTCGGCCACGTCGTCCGGCCGACCCACGAGAACACCACCTGGGACGCGGCCCGGTTCGAGGTGTGCGCGCACCGGTGGGTGCAGCGTGGGCGACGGCGGGTACGGCGTCGGGCTGGCCAACGACGCGACCTACGGCCACGACGTCACCCGCCATCCGCGCGACGGCGGCGGCACGTTCTCGCGCGTGCGGCTCAGCCTGCTGCGCGCGCCGCTGTTCCCCGACCCGGAGACCGACCAGGGCCGGCACGTGCTGCGGTACGCGCTGGTGCCCGGCGCCGGCATCGCGGGGGCCGCCGAGGCGGGGTACGCGCTGAACCTCCCGCTCCGCCGCCGCACCGGGAGCCCGGTCGAGCCGCTGGTGCGCGTCGAGGGGACGGCGTACGTCGAGGCGGTCAAGCTCGCCGAGGACGGCTCGGGCGACGTCGTCGTCCGGCTGTACGAGCCGCTCGGCGCCCGCACGTCGGTCCGGGTGATCGCGTCGTTCGAGCACAGCGGCGCGACCGAGGTCGACCTGCTGGAGCGGCCGTACGACTCCGGCTCCTGGGACGGCGGACGGCTGGACCTGCGTCCGTTCCAGATCGTCACCCTCCGCTTCGGTCGCGCTGAGTCCGAGTAACCGACCGTTCTCACGGGTCTCGTGACAGGCGCTAGCGGACGCCTTCTCGACAGCGAAAGGGGACTTGTCACGGCTCGAGACGTGGCGGCCCTCCCGACCGGCGGCGGAGGTGCGACGCTGGGGAGATGCCGACACCTCCCATCACGGTCGTCCTCATCGGGGCCACGGGCGACCTGGCCAAGCGCAAGCTGCTGCCGGGCCTGCTGCACCTGTTCCAGACCGGGCTGCTGCGCGACCTCCAGGTCGTCGGCACCTCCCTCGACCACCACGACCGCGACTCCTTCCTGGAGTTCGCCCGCGCGGCGATCGACGAGTTCGCGTCGTTCGAGGTCAAGGAGGACGACTGGAAGGAGTTCGAGAAGCGGCTCTGGTGGTCACCGTGGGAGACTGGGCCCCGACGGGCTGAAGGCCGTGGTCGACGAGGCCGACGAGGCGGCGGGCAGCGACCGGCCGCGCGACCGGCTGCACTACCTGAGCGTGCCGCCGAAGGCCGCGCTCGACGTCGTGCAGATCCTGAAGGAGGCCGACCTGGTCTCGCGTAGCCGGATCATCATGGAGAAGCCGTTCGGCGTAGACCTCGCGTCGTCCAGGGAGCTGAACAGGCAGCTGCACAAGGTCTTCAAGGAGGACCAGATCTTCCGGATCGACCACTTCCTCGGCAAGGAGGCGGCGCAGAACATCTTGGCCTTCCGGTTCGCCAACGGCTTGTTCGAGCCGATCTGGCACCGCAACCACATCGACCACATCCAGATCGACGTGCCCGAGTCGCTGGGGCTGGAGCAGCGCGCCTCGTTCTACGAGGCGACCGGAGCCTACCGCGACATGGTGGTCACCCACCTGTTCCAGGTGCTCGCGTTCACCGCGATGGAGCCGCCGACGGCTCTGGAACCGCTCGCGATCTCGGAGGAGAAGAACAAGGTCTTCCGCTCGATGCTGCCGATCGAGCCGCACGACGTGGTGCGCGGCCAGTACATCGGCTACCGCGACATCGACGGCGTCGCCCGGAGTCCGAGACCGAGACGTTCATCGCGCTGAAGTGCTACGTCGACAACTGGCGCTGGGCGGGCGTGCCGTTCTACCTCCGCACCGGCAAGCGGATGGCCGAGGGCGCCCGGATCATCTCGATCGCCTTCCGCGAGCCGCCGCGGTCGATGTTCCCGCCCCACTCCGGCGTCGGCGACCACGGTCCCGACCACCTGACCTTCGACCTGGCCGACCAGGCCAAGATGTCGCTGTCGTTCTACGGCAAGAAGCCCGGCCCCGGCATGCAGCTGCAGAAGCTGTCGATGCAGTTCGCGATGCGCGACACCACCTGGGCCGGCGCGGTGCTCGAGGCCTACGAGCGGCTCATCTACGACGCCGCGCGCGGCGACCGCACCCTGTTCACCACCGCCGAGGGCATCGAGCGCCTCTGGGAGATCTCCCAGCCCCTGCTGGAGAACCCGCCCGTCGTCCGGCCCTACGACCGGGCTCGTGGGGGCCCAACCAGATCCACCAGCTGGTGGCGCCGTTCGCCTGGCGGCTGCCCTTCGAGCGGCAGTGGCGCGACCCGAACGAGGCCGGCGGCTGATGGCTAGACTGAAGGAGAAATAGTTGCCAGATGGCAGGGATACTTGCCATTCGACAGTTCTACTTGCACCATGGACAGGTGGACGTTGCACAGCCCCTCAGCACGCTCGCGCCCTCGCTCGATGGGGTCGTGCTCGCCGTCCTCGCGCGGACGGAGGCGCCGCTGACCCGTCGCCGAGTCGCGGCCCTGGCTCGCCGCGGCAGACGACCGGGGGTCCAGACGATCTTGGATCGGCTCGTCGATAACGGTGTGGTACACGCCCACCCGGCGGGCCCGTCTACGCTCTTCACACTCAACCGAGAACATCTGCTCGCCGAGCGGGTCATCCTCGCGGTTACCGCACGAGACCGGCTGTTGAGCCGTCTTCAGGAGCACATCGAGGGGTGGCACGTCCCTGCCGCGCACACCTCCTTGTTCGGTTCCACCGCTCGTGGCGATGCCGGGCCCCCATCCGACATCGACGTCCTCATCGTACGACCCGGCCGGGGTCGACCCTGACGAGCCGGCCTGGGTCGACCAGCTCGCCACGCTCGAGCGGCTGGTCGGGGCGTGGACAGGCAACTCACTCGCCTGGTTCGAGACCACCGAGGAAAGTCTGGCCAGGGCCGACTCCGAGCGCGAGCCACTTCTCGAGTCCCTGCGACGCGATGCCATCCACCTCACGGGTCGTCGCCTCGGGGATCTCGTCCACGTGGGACGGGCATCGTGACTCCCGTTCGCACCCAACGCGGCGACGTCGGCGACGCGCGCAACCGCCGTCTGATCGCGCAGAAGTACCTCGAGGTGGGCGAGCTCGCCGCCATCGAAGAGGGCCCGGCGGCGAACAACGTCGTCGTGGGCATCTGCGTGTTGGCGGGGATCGCCGCGGCCGACGCGATCTGCCTGACCGCCGCGGAGAGCGCTACGCCGATCAGGACCACGGTGAGGCCGCGCGCTTCCTCGGCAGGGTCGACAGGTCCGCGGGAAGACGGTTGGGGACCTTGGTGCGTCTCAAGCCACTGGCCCACTACGGCACGGGATTCGTCACCGACGAGGACCGTACGCGCGCACTCCGCGCGGCGCCGGCGCTCGTCAACGAGGCCGTCGCGCGCACCACTGGGGCCTGACGACACCGTTCGGCATCTGAGATGCCGGCGGAATACCCGTCGTACCGCCGTTGTCATGCCCCATGACCGTTCCCGACATCAAGCTCAACGACGGCACCACGATCCCCCAGCTCGGCTTCGGCGTCTTCCAGGTCGATCCCGACCAGACGCAGCGGGTCGTGGAGCAGGCCCTCGAGGTGGCTACCGCCACATCGACACCGCGCAGATGTACCGCAACGAGGAGGGCGTCGGCCGCGCCATCGCCGCCTCCGGCATCCCGCGCGACGAGCTCTACGTCACCACCAAGCTCAACAACGGCTACCACCGGCCTGACGACGCGCGCCGGGCCTTCGACGAGTCGCTGGGCAAGCTCGGCCTCGACCGGGTCGACCTGTTCCTGATCCACTGGCCGCTGCCGACCAGGTACGACGGCGACTTCGAGTCGACCTGGCGCACGCTCAGCGAGCTCTCGGCCAGTGGGGCGACGGCCGCGCAACATCGGTCGGCGTCTCCAACTTCGAGCCCGACCACCTGAAGCGGATCATCGACGACAGTGGCCACGTCCCCGCGGTCAACCAGGTCGAGGTGCACCCCTACTTCGGCAACGAGGCCGTGCGCACTGCGTCGGCGTCGTACGACGTCGCCGTCGAGGCCTGGTCGCCCATCGCCCAGGGCGCGGTGCTCGACGACCCGACGATCACGAGATCGCCGAGCGCCTCGACCGGACGCCGGCGCAGGTGACGCTGCGCTGGCACGTACAGCGAGGCGACATCGTCTTCCCCAAGTCGGTCAACCCCGACCGGATGCGCGAGAACTTCGCGCTCTTCGACTTCGAGCTCACCGGCGACGACATGGCGGCCATCACCGCGCTCGACCGCGGCGACGACGGCCGGAGGGCGCCGACCCCAAGACGATGGACTGGATCCCCGGCGCTGACGTCGAGCGTGAACGGCGTCAGCCGATGGTGATGGTCACCTCGTTGGAGGCCTGGTCGGTGTCGGTGTCGATGACGCGGAAGCGGTTGGGGCCGGTGCGCCCAGTCTGGACGTACGTCGAGAACGTGCCGCCACTGACAGTCGCGGTCACGGGGAAGTCGACCCAGGAGTCGCCGGGGCCGGTCGCGCGCTGCACCTGCAGCACCGCGCCCTCCCCGGCCGGGTAGGTGCCGGTCAGGTCGATGCGGCCCATCGGCCCGACCTGCGTCGCGCCGGCCTGGAGGCTGATGCCGGTCTCCGGGGTCTTGGTGGTGAGGACCGGGCCAGTGGGCTCGGATGCGGCCGTGAGCGTGGCGCCGAGCTGGGCCCATCGGTCGGCGTGGTCTTCTCCGGCTTGGGCAGGTACATGCTCTGCCGGGCCGTGGAGTCGACCGCCGTGGCGTCGGCGCCGAGGCCCAGGACGCGGGTCGCGACGAGGGTGCCGCCGCCGGCGAGGAGGCCGATCGCCAGTCCGACGCCGACCAGGGCGACCAGCCCGGCGATGACCGGGTGCTGCTTGCGCTCGGGCTCAGGCACGGTGCTGACGAGTCCTTCCGTGGTAGACGGGTCCTGCTGAATTCCTCTGCCATTGTTGCCGAGGCACCCCAGCACCTGAAATCGCAGGTGATCCGGGCGGCCGTCCACAGGCCCGGGCAAGGTGGGTGCCGGCGGGGTGCTCCACGGTGCACTCTCCGGTCATGACTGTGGGCATGACGATCGCGGTGGACGTCGACCTGCTCCGGCAGCACCGGCTGGGCCTGCTGGCCGAGGCCGACGAGATCGAGCGGCGGGCCTGCCTCGACCCGCCCGACCTGGGTGCGCTGACCAGTCTGACGGCCGACACGCTGGCGCACCTCGAGGGCCGGCCGCCGCCTCGCCGAGCACCTGCGCGAGCTTGCCGACGCCACCGACCGTTGGGTGAACGTTGCCCATGCTGCCGACGGCGAGGTCGGCCTCGGTCTCGACCTGCTGACCTCGGGGGTGCTGGCCCTGTGAGTCGCCGCCGGAAAGAGCATCGACGTCATGGTGCGTCCCGACCCAGCCTCCTGCTCCGCGACCGTCGCCCAGCTCGCCGCGCTCGCCGACGCGTGCGCGCAGGCCGAGGAGATGTTGGCCCGAACGCGCAGACGGGCGAGGAGGAGTTCGGCGGGATGTCGGGGATCGTCTACCGCCACTCCACGACGCTGCTTGGCCAGGCCGGCCACCGGATCGGCGGGCGGAGCCGCCGGCTGTGCGGGGCCTGACCGCCTACGCGGCAGGGATGACCGAGGTGCATCGCCTGATGGATGACGCGGTGGCCGTCGCCTCGCCTCGTCTCCTGGTCGGCGGAGGCCGGATCTTCAGCCCCGCCGAGCCCGACAGGCCCGACGACACCGTGCTGTCGCAGGCCTGGTCGGCCTGGCGCGAGGCCGTCGCCTACTGGCGTGCCGCACGCAAGCTGGAGGAGCAGACCTCCCAAGACTGGCTGCGCGTCGTCAACCGCGGTGTCGTCATCGACGACGGCGAGCTCCCCACCCTCGTCCTACCCTCGACAAACCCTGGTCGGAGGCGTCCGATGAGCCGCGGCCGATGCCGGTGACGATGCCGCCACGCTGGGTGCGCAAGCGTCGCGGCTACTGCGCCCCCGGTGTACACGGGTCAGGTCTGGCCCCCCGCCTCGAGCGCCGGGCGGCGCCGTTCACCGGTTCGCTCGACGACTGGCGCCTCGAGGTGGTCGACGCCGACGCCCTCGTCCCGACTACGACCTCGAGGACGACGACTGCTTCGAGGTGGCCGGTCACGAGACCGTCTATCGCCGTTTCGGCCACACCGTCTCCGGCGTCGCCGTGATGTCCGACGAGTGGCTGTGGGTCGTCGACGGCGTCGCCCACCTGCTGCTCGGCACGGTCACCGCCGACGACTACGAGGAATACTGCGACGTCTTCGAGTCGGTCGCCGAGACCTTCGACCCGGAGTCGGCAGACCTCACGGTCGGCTGAGGTCGAACCGTCGTGTATCTCGGGCGTGTCCCACTCCGCGGTTCACGCGGATCAGCTGTTGGTGGCCACGGATCTGCTCGACATGCCGAAATCATCGGACCGCCAGTGCTCGACGGCCTTGTTGCCATCGCGGAGATGTGGATCCGTCACGCTGACCTGGGCGCCTGTCACTGGAAGGCCGGCCATGCGAGGAAAGCCGTTCCCGACGTGGGGCCCGTGCTGGGTGTACCAGACGAGCACCCTGTCACCGTCGGTCATGGTGGCATGGTGATCGACCCAGCGATCCGACCAGCGTGCGTCTTGCCAGATGGAGACCATCGAAGCGATGGACCCAGTTGGCGCAGATTGTCGTGAAGTCGCTGAGCCGGCCTTGATCTTGGGGCGCCGGTGACGCCCAGCTCATGAAGGCCTCGGCGATAGCGACCGACACAGTTCGTCCATGACCGGACCCCAGGCGGCGAACTCGTAGCCGCATCCGGCCAGGGCAACCTGTCGGGAGGGCAGATCAACGGAGCGTCGCATCGAAGCTGCCATTAACGCGGCGGAAAGACGCACTTGCTTCAAGGTCGGGGGGGTACAGACGCCGGGCCGGAGCCAAGCGAGGTTGGGAATTTTCCGTGAACATAGTTCACGGGATTGTTCCCTGGACATGACTTGGGAACGTGCTCCTATCTGGGCGATCTGACGCACCCCGTGGATCAGCACTGCGCGTGCCCTACTGGCGTCGGGTGAAGATGGTCTCGCAGTTGGGGTGGTCGGGAGTGTTCCAGGAGATCCCGACAAGGTCTCTCTTGCTTCTCAGCGGTCGTGCGGAACTCCAAGCTGACCGCGGCCAGCTGGTCCATCCACCGTGGACCCATCGAGCGGACCGGTGTCAGTGGTAACACTCCATCCCCTCCGAACCCCTGTCCACGAGACAATTCGGGGAATAGTTCTGCCCGTCGAAGCGGCGACGCCGGCCACGAACGTGAAGCCGCCCACCCCGTCGGAGGACGGGATGGGCGGCTCACGCTGGTGGTCCGGTCAGCGGCCGAGGTTGAGCGGCACCGTCAACAGGACGGACAGCCCCACCGAGACCGCGATCATCATCAGGCAGCCGAGGCCGCCTCCGAGGGACGGACCGGATCGGCTCACGAACGCGAGTCGCGCGCGAGGTCGTCGTCGTAGAAGTCGCGGCTGCCCGACTTGGCCAGGCCACGGCTGACCATGTAGCCGACGGTGAGCAGCGTGATGTAGAACCACGCCTCCTGGGTGCCGAAGTCGCTGGCCTCGTCGGCCATGGCGGAAGCGACGAGCACGCCGAGGACGGCGACGACGTAGGCGATCAGCTCGGTGGTCTTGTACGACGACTTCGTCTCCGTGCTGATGCGTCGGTCAGTGTGGGTGTGAACGTTGTTGCGGGTGGCCGTGTCAGCCATGTCTGTGTCTCCCTCGTCGGCCGCTGGGTCACAGCGGCACAGAAAAGCGCGGCTTTGTTGCCGCGCTTCTCCCCAGTACCCGGCGTCCTGACGGCAACCGTATCAGCGGGTGTGTTCCGCCTCACCCCCACGGCAGCCGGTCAGTCGATCTTCTCTCCCCGTGCGGCCCGCAACTGCCGCTCGGCGACGGCGTGCTCGTCGGTCCGTGCGTCATACCCCCAGAAGTCCCGCAACCAGGCGGCAGTGAGCCCGACGCCGAGCACACACGCGAATCCCCCGCTGACGATCGAGCCCCGCACCGACCACACGTCGGCGACCAGTCCGGAACGGACCTGCCCGCCGATGGGCCCGACGGAGTACGACAGCATCTCGATGCCGGCGAGCCTGCCTCGCATGTGCTCGGGGATGGTCTGGTTCCAGACCGTGCCGCGGAACACCCCGGAGATCATGTCGGCAGCGCCGGCCAGCACCAGGAAGCCGAGGGCCACCCAGATCGTCGGGGCCAGGCCGACGAGCCCGATGAAGAGGCCGTACGCCGCGGCGGCGAGCACGATGGCCCGGCCGTGGTGGTGGACCCGCGCGGTCCACCCCGAGAGCACGGTGGCGAGCAGCGCACCGACGGTCTCGGCGGTGTAGAGGAGGCCGAGCAGCTGCGGGTGCTCGAAGATGTCGGCGGCCATCGCCGGGAAGAGCACGACCGGGAAGGCCAGCAGCATGCACACGATGTCCACGAGGTAGGTGCCGAGCAGGTCCTTGCGACGGACCGCGTAGGTCCAGCCCTCGCCGATGGCCTTGAGGCTGGGCGGCGTGGTCTCGACCTGGTGGGCGTAGTGACGCATCAGGAAGTACAGCGCCGTGGCCAGGACCAGGCCGACCACGTCCACGACGAAGCACCAGCCGATGCCGACGTAGGCGACCAGCAGGCCACCGACGGCGGGGCCGATCAGGACGCCGATCTGCATCCCGAAGCTGGTCAGCGCGTTGGCGGCCGGGATCTCGTCGTGACGGACCGTGCGCGGCATCAGCGCCTCGCGGCTCGGCCGCTGGAGTGCTCCGGTGGCGGTGAGCAGGCCGGCGACGACGAAGATCAGCGGGATGCTCGGCTCGTCGCGGAAGGCGTTGACCGCCAGGACGACGGTGAGCACAGCTTGGCCGACACCGGTCGACACGAGCAGGCGGCGCCGGTCGACGTGGTCGGCGAGCGCGCCGCCGTACAGGCCGAACACCACCAGGGGGACCAGCTCGACCAGGCCGATGGCGCCGACCGCGAAGTTGGACCCCGTCAGGTCGTAGATCTGGAAGGGGATCGCGACGTAGGACACCATCCCGCCGAGGTAGAAGATCGTGCCCGCGAGGAACAGCAGCCGGAAGTCGCGCGAGGTGCGCAGCGGCGTGACGTCCATCCGGAGTCCGCGGAAGCGCTCACGCCAGGTCACGACTGGCAATGCTCGCGCAGGGTCGCGACGGGTGCACGTTGAATAGTGCGGGTCAGTGCTGCCGGACCTCGACGACCTCGTGCCGCGGGTTGGGGTTGAGGCGCAGCGCGCTGCAGGTGAGCTGGACGTCGTCGCCCATGGTGGTGCGCACGGCGACCGTCCAGCGGCCCTCGGCGGTCGCCAGCTCGACGGTGGTCAGCTCACCGTCGCGCCGCACGCGCAGCACGCGCACCGCGGCCATCGCGGTCTCGCCGAGGTGGCGGAACAGCGCGATCTCGGCGGCCTGGGCCGCCATCGGCAGGCACGACCGGCCGCGTAGCACGTCGAGGGGCAGCCGGCCGCCGAGCACGTCGGCGGCCGCCGCGACGGCCGACTCGGGCTCGAGGCGTCCCAGGTAGAGGCCGTACGGCAGCACCACGGCGTTGCCGGCGAACCGGTCGCCGCCGATGTGGGAGACCTCCCAGGTCTCCTCGGGGTACGCCGCCGAGAGCGCCTCGGCGACGGGCGCCCCTTCTCGGCGCAGCACGCGTCGTGCTTGCCGTGGGTACAGACGCAGAGGAGGACCTCGTCGGTCGGCACCAGCCCGGGCGAGCGGCCGGCGCCCAGGGCCTCGAGGTCGATGTCGAGCAGGTCCTCGGCCCGGTCGAGCACGGCGGTCTGCAGCCAGCTCTCGTCGAGGCCGGCGCGGGCGGCGTACACGCGGAAGCCATGGCGGGGCGCCCGGCGGTGGTAGCGCCGGATCAGCAACGGGCGCACCTTTGCCCGCGCCGCCGCGACCCGCACCCCGTCCTTCACCGCAGGGGGCAGGCGGCCGTCGCGCACGGCGTCGACGCCCCAGGGGCCGGGGTTCTCCACGAGCAGGAACGAGCGCACCGTGGAGGCCGAGCCGGCGATCGAGTCGCCGCGGTCGAGGGCCGCCGTGGAGCAGCGGAAGGTCACCCCCACCTCATGACCGGACCTCGAGCAGGCCTTCCCGGACGAGGCGGCGGGCGAGCACCAGGTTGCTCTTGGCGTCGAGCCCGAGGTCTGCCGGCGTCAACGTCGTGCGCTCGCGGACCACGTCGACCGCGCCGGCGATGCGAGCGGGCACCTCGAGGTGACGGTCTCCGATCAGCAGCCGCAGGCGGTCGCCGACCGGGGTGACGACGCACGGGCGCCCGGCCCGGCGCCGCAACACGGTGTCGGGACCGATGCGGTCGAGCTGGAGGACGTCGTGCAGACCACCTCGGAGCCGGCTGTTGCGCGAGGTCAGGAACCGCTCGGTCTCCCGGTCGACGGCCTCGGACGGGTCGACCGTCGCGAGCGCGAGCGCCAGGGCCTGGAGTCGGTCGACCAGGCCGGGGGCGAGCTCGTCGCCGCGGTCGACCCAGCCGGCGGGCAGGGCTGCTCGTCGACCTCGTCGAGCAGGTGGTCGACGGTCCGGCGGACCAGTCCGCGCCAGGTCAGCTGGTTGATGCCGATCGTGACGTGGAGGCTGGCGTCGTCCTGGGCCCGGGCGGCGTGAGGGGTGCCGGTGGGCAGGTACATCGATCGTCCGGGCCGCATCAGCACGTCGTCGACGCGGCAGTCGCCCAGCGATGACCGATGCGACTCGTGATCACACGCACGTTCGCCGCGCGGGTGGTGCACCTCCCACTGCTTGGTGCCGTGGGTCTGGAAGACGAAGACGTCGTGGCTGTCGCTGTGCACCGCGAAGCCCTGTGAGCCGGGCGGGGTGAGGTAGGCGTTGGCCTGGCAGGGGTGGCCGAGCTCGAGCTCGAGACGGGCGACCAGGTCGGACAGCGGCGGGTGGTAGCGGTGCAGGCCCTGGAAGACGATCGTCGACCCCTCCGCGAAGAGGGCGAGCGCCTTGCGCGGGTCGACCAGACCCGACAGCGGGCGGCCGGCGATGGCCGCACCCTGGCGGACGTACGACGACTCGCCCAGGACGCTGCCGTCCTTGGCGACGCGTACGGCGGGGGTGCGGATCGCCGGACCGGTCAGCAGCGCGTCGGCGTCGTCGAGGGAGAGCAGCCCGACCAGTCCGGCCGGGTCGGTCTCGTGGACGTGGACCAGCGACGCCCAGACCTTCGTGACGAAGGTCTGGGCGTCACCGCTGAGCAGGTCGAGCGCCGAGGCGGCGGACGTGTCGTTCAGAGTGCGGTCCCGTCGGTGCCGTCGCCGTCGGAGGCGTCGCCGTCGGAGCCGTCGGTGCCGTCGCCGTCGGTGCCGTCAGCGTCGCCGCCGTCGGTGCCGTCAGCGTCGCCGCCGTCGGTGCCGTCAGCGTCGCCGCCGCCGCCGGCGAGCGGGTCGGTGCCCGACGTGGTCAGGTCGCTGTCGTCGAGCGGGGCGTTGGGGTCTTCCGGTGTCGTGGTCATGGATCCTCCTGTTGGGGTGGCCAGATCGAGGTCGAGCTGATCGTGCGACTGCGTGGAGCGAAGGGGCGCCCCCGTCCACGAGCAGCGCCCGGGACCACCACTGCTCGACAGTCAAGCGTCGCCGCGGGGGCAGACAAGCATCCCTCCGGGTGACCCGATGGTCTGTCGCCGGCTCAGTCGACGAGCCCTCGGCGCCGGGCGATGGCGGCGGCCTCGGTGCGGCCGGATGCGCCCAGCTTGCCGAGGATGTTGGACACGTGGACGCTGACGGTCTTGGTGCTGATGAACAGCTGCTTGCCGATCTCGCCGTTGGTGCGGCCGGCGGCCACCAGCTGGAGGATCTCGGCCTCGCGCGGGGTGAGCACGTCGGAGCCGGCCTCGTGGCGCGCCGGCGCCGAGCCGATCGCCCGGAGCTGCTCGATCAGCGGGTTCGCGCCGAGCCGGCGCGCACCCTCGCGGGCCGCGTCGCCGACCTCACGGGCCTCGGCCGGGTCGCCGGCGGCGCGCAGCACCGAGGCCAGCACCACCTGGGCGCGGGCCAGCTCGTAGGCGTCGCCGAACTCCTCGAACAGCGCCGACCACCTCGCGCCAGCCCGACACCAGGGCATCCACGGGGGGGCGTCGTCGGCCCCGGCCAGCCACCGGACCCGCAGCAGCTCGGCGTCGAGGCGGGCGAGCCACGCGCGGCCCTCGGGCCCCCACGACGTGGCCGGGTCGGCGTAGCGCTCGACACCGTGTGGCCGTCGTCGTGGAGCCGCTCGGCCGCCTCGAGCAGCGGGGCGCGGTCGGCGGCGGAGGTCTGGGGCAGCGCCGCCGCGATGGCCTCGAGGACCAGCGCGGCCAGCCGGACCCGTCCGTCGAACCACGGGTGCCAGATGTCGTCGATGACCTGGACGACGTGGTCGTAGGACGCCTGGGCCGCGGCGGCGTCGGCCTTGCGGATCGCCAGCTGCATCTCCTGGGCAGCGGCGTGCACGGCGAGCGCGCCGTCGAGGCGCCACATCGGCCGCAGGCCGCGCAGCTCGTCGGTGAGGTCCTCGCCGCGGGCGACGCGGACCACGGCGCGCAGGGTCGCGAAGTTGGCGCGCGCCATCGGCGGCGGGTGGCTGCCCGAGAGGTCGGTCAGCCTGAGCACGTCGTCCCAGTCGCCGCGGGTCAGGTGGACCCAGGTGAGGTGCCAGCGGGCGCCGGACGGCGTAAGGAGCCCACTCGATGCCGCTCGCCTCGCGCGCGCTCGACCGCGCTGCCGAACCAGCGCTCGGCCTCGTCGAGCTCGCCCCAGTCCTGGTAGGAGCGGGCCAGGAGGTAGCGGCCGCGCAGCTCGGCGTGGACCGCGCCGGCCTCGACCGTGCGGTCGATGGCCTCGCGCAGCGCCTCGCGAGCCGCTCCTTGGTGGTGCCGAGCCGCAACGCGCTCAGGGTGGTGATCACCTCGGAGGCGATGTCGCGGCGGGCGAGCTGGTCGGCGAGGGCCAGCGCGTCGAGGCCGACCTGCTGGGCCTCCTGGTGGCGCCAGGCCATCGCCAGCACGTGGGCGTGGGCGGCCAGCACCCGGGCGCGGGCGAGCTTGTCGTCCTCGGAGGTGAGCCGGACGGCCTCCTCGGAGAGCGCGGCCGGGTCTTCCTCGGTCTCGATCGCGGTGAGCGCGACCGCGCGGGCGGCGAGCAGGGCACCGCGGGTGGTCGGCGAGGCGTCGTCAGGCAGCCCGGCGAGCTGCTCGGCCAGCAGCTTGGCCGCGCGCTCGGGGTGGCCGCTCGAGCTCAGGGCCTCGGCCGCGTCGACCGCGAGCCGGGCCCGGTCGACCAGCGCCTCGCCGGACTTGCCGAGCCCGGCGAGCAGCC
This sequence comes from uncultured Actinomycetota bacterium, assembly GCA_963814935.1. GTDB lineage: Bacteria > Actinomycetota > Actinomycetes > Propionibacteriales > Nocardioidaceae > Nocardioides. Next base: position 122,819 of record CAWFEZ010000018.1, read on the forward strand.
GCAGCGCCCGCTCGAAGTGTTGGGCGGCCTCGTCGGGACCGCCGACCTGGGCGGCCTCGTGACCGGCCTGGACGCTGGCCTTGAGGGAGGTCTCGTCGTCGTGGGCGAGCTTGGCGTGGCGGGCCAGCTCGGCGGCGGTGCCGCGGGCGCGGCCGTCGCCGATGGCGGCGGCGTAGCGGCCATGGAGCCGCACTCGCTCGCCGGGCAGCAGGTCGTCGTAGACGGCCTCGCCGAGCAGGGCGTGACGGAAGGCGTAGTGGCGGTCGCTGGCGACCAGGATGTTGCGCTCGACGGCGGTGCGCAGGCTCTCGTCGAGCGCCGCGTCGTCGAGGTCGGTCGCGACGGCGAGCAGCTCGTGGGTGACCCGGCGCCCGGCGACGCTCGCCGCCCGAACGACCTGGCGCGCGGACTCGTCGAGCCGGTCGAGCCGGACCAGCAGCACCTCGGCGAGGTCGGCGGGCAGGCCGCGGTCCGTGGCTGCCGGCGGTGGCGCCGACGAGCTCCTCGACGAAGAACGCGTTGCCCTCGGCGCGCTCGACGACCATGTCGACCTCGTCGTCGGTCAGCACGGCGCCCGGGCCGACGCCGAGGCAGGCGACCAGCTCGCGGACCTCGGCGGCGTCGAGCGGCTCGAGGGACATGCGGTGCACGGTCTGGAGCCGCGACCAGTCGGCGACCTTGGCGCGGAGGGGGTGCTTGCGGTGGAGGTCGTCGGAGCGGTAGGACGCCACGAGGGCCACCGGCTGGCTGAACGGGCGGGTGAACAGGAAGCTCATCAGGTCGCGGGTCGACTGGTCGGCCCAGTGGAGGTCCTCGACGACGACCACGAGCGGCTGCTGCTCGGCGGCGGCCTCGAAGAGGGCGTGCACGGCTTCGAACAGCGCGGTCTTGTCGATGGTGGTGCCGGCCCTCGCCGGCCTCGTCGATCATCCGGCGGCCGGGCGAGAGGCGGTGGAGGGCGGGGTGGTGGGCGGCGACGGCGGAGACGACCTCGGGGACGGAGGCCTGGAGGCGGCCGAGGATCTCGGAGAAGGGGAGGTAGGGCAGGGCGCTGTCGGCGAAGTCGAGGCAGTGGCCGGCGACGACCTGCCAGCCGAGGTCGAGGGCGCGGTCGCGCAGCGCGGTGAGGAGGCGGGTCTTGCCGACGCCGGCGTCGCCGGCGAGCAGGACGATGCCGCCGCCCGGGCGGGCGCTGCGGGCGTCGCCGGACGCGACGATGCCGAGCCGGAGAGTGAGGTCCTCCAGCTCGGCATCTCGTCCCACGAGCGGGGCCGTGGTCACCGTCATGCACCCCATCATGTCGGGTACCGGGGACAGCGGGCCCCTGGTTTCGCGGCGGTGGGCGCTGCGATCTGGCCACGCGGTCAGCCGATCCAGTTGGCGTTGTCTCCTACGCGGGCGGCGTAGCGGGACTCCTCCTCCCGGCGCTGGCGGCGACGGCTGCGGCGGTTGCGGATGGGGCGCCAGTCCTCGCGGATCCGGTTGACCCGGTAGTCGAGCTCTGCGTTGATCAGCAGGTCGTTTCATGTCGGTTTCCCTTCCTCGGTCCCGGGTCCTTCCCGGTATGAGTAGAGATTCCGCTCCTGAGGTAGGCCTGGGCATCGGGCAGGTGCCTTATCTCTGCCCAGGGATGCCTGACGCGGCCTACCTCAGACCCGCTGACCTGCGCATTTACGCCCCTAAGGGGCGTCCGGCGACCCAGGTGCCGGCCACCAGCGGCACCCCCGGCCGGTAGGCGAGGTGGACGTGGCTGGGGGCCTCCAGGAGCACCAGGTCGGCCCGGGCCCCGGGCACCAGGCGACCGACGTCGTCGCGGTCGAGGGCGGCGGCGCCGCCGGCCGTGGCGGCGTACGTCGCCTCGGCGGGCGTCATCCGCATCTCGCGGACCGCGAGGGCGACGCACAGCGGCATCGAGGAGGTGAAGCTGGATCCCGGGTTGCAGTCGCTGGCGATCGCGACGGTGACGCCGGCGTCGAGCAGCCGGCGCGCGTCGGGGTAGGGCTGGCGGGTGGAGAACTCCACTCCCGGCAGGAGCGTGGCGACCGTCCCGCTGTCGGCGAGGGCCGCGACGTCGGCGTCGTCGAGGTAGGTGCAGTGGTCGACGGCGACCAGGCCGAGCTCGGCGGCCAGCTGGACGCCGGGGCCGGGGCCGAGCTGGTTGGCGTGCAGCCGGCCGCGGAGCCCCTTCGCGGCGCCTGCCGCAAGGACCGCGCGGGCCTGGTCGGCGTCGAAGGCGCCGCGCTCGCAGAACACGTCGACCCAGCGCGCGTGGGGGGCGCACGCCTCGAGCATCGCGCCGGTGACCAGGGCGACGTACTCCTCCGGGCGTGCTGCCCTCGGGGACGACGTGCGCGCCGAGGTACGTGGTCTCGTCGGTGAACTGCCGGGCGATGGCCAGGCTGCGGGCCTCGTCGAGGACGGTGAGGCCGTAGCCGCTCTTGATCTCGACGGTGGTGGTGCCCTGGCGGAGCATCTCGGCGACCAGCGCGGCGACGCGGCCGGTGAGCTGTTCGTCGGTGGCGGCGCGGGTCGCGGCGACGGTCGTGCGGATGCCGCCGGCGGCGTACGGCGTCCCGGCCATGCGGGCGGCGAACTCCGGCGCGCGGTCGCCGGCGAAGACCAGGTGGGAGTGGCTGTCGACGAACCCCGGGATCACCGCTCGGCCACCCGCGTCGACGTGGGTGTCGGCGGCCGGTGCGTCGACGGCCGGGCCGACCCAGGCGACGCGGTCCTTGTCGATCACCACCGCGGCGTTGGTGTGGATGCCGAGCGGGTCGTCGTTCGTGGCGCGGGCCGGGTCGTTGGTGACCAGCTCGCCGATGTTCGTGATGACCGTGGACGTCATGGCCAGAGGGCTCCGATCGCGGTGTCGAGCTCGCGGCCGACACCTCCGCGTCGCCCAAGCTGTAGACCACCCGGCCGTCCACGACCACCTGGACGACGTCAGCCGCGGTGGCCGCGAAGACGGCGGTGTGCTCGTCGCGGCCGGTGCCCGCGGTGCGGGGCGTGGTGGTGTCGAGGGTGACCAGGTCGGCGCGCTGGCCGACCGCGATGGCGCCCGCGTCGTCGTACCCGAGGCTGGCGTGGCCGTCGCGTGGCGGCCGTCAGCAGCTCGGCTGCGGACCAGTGGCCGCGCTGCAGGGTGGCGAGCCGCTCGTCGAGCTCGACCGCGCGCATCTCCTCGAACAGGTCGATCACGGCATGGCTGTCGGAGCCCAGGGTGAGCGGGCTGCCGCGCTCGTGAAGCGCCCGGCTCGGGCCGACGCCGTCGCCGAGGTCGCGCTCGGTGGTGGGGCAGAAGCAGGCGTAGGTCCTCGTGGAGCCCAGATGACCGATGTCGTCGTCGGTGAGGTGGGTGGCGTGCACGGCGCTGGTCAGCGGGCCGAGCACGCCGTGGTCGGCGAGCAGCTGCGCGGGGGTGGCGCCGTACGCGGCGACGCAGGCGTCGTTCTCCTTGGTCTGCTCCGAGAGGTGCACGTGGAGGGGTTTGCCACTGGCTGCCTCGACGACCGTGCGGAGCTGGTCGTCGGGGACGGCTCTCACCGAGTGGATCGCAGCGCCGGCGTCTCTCGAGGTTCTGGACGCGCTCGGCCCACTCGTCGGCGGTGCCGTCGCTGAACCGTCGCTGCACGCCTTGCGGCGGGTCGCCGAACCCGCTGCTGAGGTAGCAGGTGTCGAGCAGCCGGATCCTCAGGCCGGCGTCCTGGGCCGCCTGCTGCAGCGCGTGGCCCATGGCGTTGGGGTCGTCGTACGGCGTCCCGTCGGGCTGGTGGTGCAGGTAGTGGAACTCCCCCACGCTGGTGATGCCGGACGCGACCATCTCCTGTAGGTGGCCGTGGCGAGAGCCAGGTAGGAGTCGGGGTCGAGCCGTTCGGCCACGGCGTACATCTGCTCCCGCCACGTCCAGAACGTCCCCCGCCCCCGCTGCGTCCGCCCCCTCAGCGCCCGGTGGAACGCGTGGCTGTGGCAGTTCGCCAGCCCCGGGATGGTGAGGCCGGGGACCCTGCTGGTTTCCCCGGCCGACCGGGGACCCTCGCGCTGGATGGGCGAAACTTCACCCATCAAGCGCGAGATTGCCCGTCAAGCACGACCGCAGTGAACCGCCCGGCCTCGATCTCGACGTACACCTCGTCGTGGACGGAGCCGTCGACCCAGGCGCGTTCGAGCAGGTACGCCGTCACGCCGGGTCCCCGGACAGCTCCGCGAGGACGTCGGCCAGCGCCTCGACCCCGGCGAGGCAGTCGGCCATCTCGGCGGACTCCGCGGCGAGTGGGACACCCCCGTCGGGTTGCGCACGAAGAGCATCGCGGTGGGGATGCCGGCGGCCGAGAGGATGCCGGCGTCGTGGCCGGCGGCGGTCGGGATCACCGGCCAGCCGCGTGGCTCGGCCAGACGGGCGGCGAGGACGGGGTCGAAGGAGACCGGGCCCGAGACCGACTCCGGCGTCACGACCAGCGCGGTGCCGTCGCGCGATGCCCGCTCCGAGGCCTGCCGCTCGATGGCCCCGACCAGCTCCTCCAGGGCCGGTGCCGAGGATGCCCGCGCGTCCAGCCACGCGGTGACGCCGGACGGCACCGAGTTGGTCGAGTTGGGGGTCACTCGAGACGGCCGAACGTCGCCCGCTCACCGGCCAGCCGGGCCTGCTTGTTGGCGGCCAGCGCGGTCATCGCGTAGGTCAGCATCGGGTCCGCGCGGTCCTCCATCCGCGTCGTGCCCGCGTGGTCGGCGGCGCCGCGGAACTCGTAGCGGTAGCGCCCGTGCGGCCAGATCCCGCTCGCGACCCCCACTGCCGCCGAGCGGTCGACGAGGTCGCGCCCCTGTTCGACATGGAGCTCGACGAACGTCGCGACACCATCGAGCAGCGCGGTGCCTGGAGCGCCCGGGAGACCCGCAGCCGAGAGACCGTCGGCCAGGAACATCCCGTCGCGGTCGCGCAGGTCCCGCGCGCGCTCCCACGACACCGCGCCAGTGGCGAGCCGCGAGCCCAGGCAGGCCAGCCCGAACCGCGACCCTTCCTCCTCCACGAACACCGAGACGCCGAGCGGTCGCGACGGCTCGAAGCCTCGCGCCCGCAACACGTCGACCGCCGCGAGCGCGGAGACCACGCCGAGCGGCCCGTCGTACGCGCCCCCGTCGAGCACCGAGTCCAGGTGCGACCCGGTGACCACGGCGTCCGGGCCGCGGTGCCCCCCACCAGGCCACGGCGTTCCCCACCGCGTCCGTCCGGAGGTCAAGACCGCGCGCCGCGCACTGCTCCTCGAACCAGGTCGCCAGCTCGCGCTCCGCGGACAGCCAGGGCTGCCGGAAGTAGCCACCGGACGAGGAGGACCGACCGACCGGCGCGAGGTCGGCCCACATCCGCTCGAAGTCGTCAGGCATCCAGGACCCCGGCATATTGGGCGCCATGGAGTTCCAAGACGTCGTACGCCGCCGCAAGATGGTCCGCGACTACGCCACCGACCCGGTCGACCCGGCGATCGTCGAGCGGGCGACGCGCAACGCGGTCCGCGCGCCCAACGCGGGCTTCAGCCAGGGCTGGGGATTCCTCGTCCTCGACCAGCCCGACGACGTCCGACGCTACTGGGAGGTGACCTGCGACCCCGACGAGCTCGCGGAGCCGGACGCGTGGTTGACCGGCATGATGCACGCACCCGTGATCGTCGTGCCGTGCTCCAGCAAGGCGGCGTACCTCAAGCGCTACGCCCAGGCGGACAAGGGCTGGACCGACGAGGACGAGGCCCGCTGGCCGGTGCCGTTCTGGCACATCGACACGGGCATGGCCGCCTTGCTGATCCTGCAGACCGTGACCGACGAGGGTCTCGGCGCCTGCTACTTCGGTGTCCCGCCCGAGCGAGTCGCGCCCGTCCGCGCGGCGTTCGGCATCCCCGACGACCTTCGACCCGATCGGCGCCATCACCATCGGCCACCGCACCACCACCGACGGCCTCCCCGGCTCGCCGAGCGTGCGCCCCCGCAAGGCCCAGGCGGACGTCGTCCACCACGGTCGCTGGGGCACCGAAGATGACACAGCGACAGAGAGGGGGCCGGACACGGAGGGCAGGCCAGTCCATCGGCCGTACGCCGCCCGGTCAACGCGCCCCGCTGGGTGGCGGTCTCGGATGCGAGACGCCCGACCCGTGACGTCGCACCCCCGCGGTCAGTACCGTGCAGGCACGGTTCGACCAAGGAGCGCCCATGATCCATCGCAGCCCGTTGCCCGACGTCGATATCCCGGACCAGCACCTTGTCGACTACTTGCTGGCCCGGGCCGACGAGCTCGGCGACAAGCCGGCGCTCATCGACGGCCCGAGCGGCCGCACGCTGACCTACGCCGCCCTCAAGCACGCCGTCCGCGCCCTGGCCGGTGGGCTCGTCGCCCGCGGCTTCGCACCCGGCGACACGCTGGCGATCCTGGCGCCGAACCTGCCGGAGTACGCCATCGTCTTCCACGGGGTCGCGTACGCCGGCGGCGTCGTGACCACCATCAACCCGACGTACATCGAGCGCGAGGTCCACCACCAGCTCGTCGACGCCGACGCCCGGCTGCTGGTGACCGTGGCGCCGTTCCTCGACATGGCCAAGGCCGCCGCCGAGGGCACGACGTCGAGGAGATCTTCGTCATCGGCGAGGCCGAGGGAGCGCGCTCGTTCACCGAGCTGATGGGCGAGCCGCTGGCCGAGCAGGTGCCCGTCGACCTGGACTCCACGGTCGTGCTCCCCTACTCCTCCGGCACCACGGGCACCAACAAGGGCGTGATGCTGACGCATCGCAACCTGGTCGCCAACGTGGCGCAGACGCTGGGCGCCGCCGACATGCGCGAGGACGAGACGATCGTCGCCGTGCTGCCGTTCTTCCACATCTACGGCATGCAGGTGCTGATGAACTGCGGACTGCGCACGGGCGCCACGATCGTCACACTGCCGCGCTTCGACCTCGAGCAGTTCCTGTCGGTCCACCAGGAGTACGGCGTCACCCGGTCGTTCGTCGCACCGCCGATCGTGGTCGCGATGGCCAAGCACCCGCTCGTGGACAAGTACGACATGTCGAAGCTCGAGCAGGTCTTCTCGGGCGCGGCGCCGCTGTCGGCCGAGCTGGCCCTGGAAGCCGGGAAACGCCTCGACTGCGAGGTGGTCCAGGGCTACGGCATGACCGAGCTGTCACCGGTCTCGCACCTCACGCCCGCCGGCCAGTTCAAGCCGGGATCGGTCGGGGTCACCGCGCCCAACACCGAGATGCGCATCGTCGACCCGCTGACGGGCGACGACCTCGAAGTCGGCGCCGACGGCGAGATCTGGGTGCGCGGGCCGCAGGTCATGAAGGGCTACCTCAACAACGAGCAGGCCACGTCGCTCACCATCGACGACGAGGGCTGGCTGCGCACCGGCGACATCGGGCACGTCGACGAGGACGGCCACGTCTTCGTCGTCGACCGGCTCAAGGAGCTGATCAAGTACAAGGGTTTCCAGGTGGCGCCCGCCGAGCTCGAGGCTGTGCTGCTCACCCACCCGGACGTTGCCGACGCCGCCGTGATCGGGATCCCCGACGAGGAGGCGGGCGAGGTCCCCGCGGCGTACGTCGTGCTGCGACAAGGGTCTGAGGCCACGCCCGAGGAGATCATGGAGTACGTCGCCGGGCAGGTCGCCCACTACAAGCAGGTGCGCCACCTGGAGTTCATCGAGGCGGTCCCCAAGTCGGCCTCCGGCAAGATCCTGCGGCGCGAGCTGAAGGCCAAGGCCCGCGGCTGACGGATCCGGTTGATTTCGTGACGGGCCTGACGGCCCTCCTCAACCAGCGGAGCGACCCCAGTCCGGCCGGTAGTCGAACCGTGGCGACGTCGAGATCTCCCGGCGCTCGTCGGTGCCGAACCGCGCCGTCCAGATCTGGACGTCCTCGGTGTCGATGTTCGCGCGGTCGGTGAACACGTAGTCGCGGCCGTCGGGCGACCAGTGCGGGTTGGCGTTCCGGCGTCCGGAGGCCTCGTTGTCGGTCAGCCACACGATCTTCTTGCGGCACTGCTTGACGCCGTTGCAACCGACGGGCACCGTGCCGAGGTCGACGAACGTCGCATCGGGGTCGCCGCGCCCGTAGGCCTCGAACAGGATCAGGTCCTCGGTCGGGCCGCTCGTCGCGGTCGAGAGGTCGTAGACCTCCACACCGAGCCCCCACGGCAGGACAGGGGCCGGGTCGTCACCGTCGACGTCGACGCGCATGATCGTGGACTTGCCGTCCGACAGCCGCAGCCGCGTCCAGGTGACGAACGAGCCGTCAGGCGTCACGTGCGCGTAGCTGTCCTCGTACTTCCCCGCGTCCCGCGCGTCCGACATCCGGTGCTGCTGGGACCCGTTGATCTTGATGGTCCACAGCAGGGCCTCGCTCGCGAAGTCGTTCACGATCGGGCCCTTGACCTTGACGAAGGCCAGGCGCTTCTTGGTGATCCAGGTCGGTGTGCCGAGGCCGAGGCAGGTGTCCTTGCAGCCGACCGGCAGCCGGTGGTCATCGGTCCCGTCGGGGCGCACGAGCCGGACCTCGCCGGAGCTCCTCGGTGCTCGCCTCGTAGGCGATCCACCTGCCGTTGGGCGAGAACTGCGCGTTGACGTGCACCTCCCCCTTGCCGGCGTGGGTGAGGGCGCGCTGCTCGGTGCCGTCGGCGTTGGCGATCCGCAGGGACTCGCGCCCGTCGGCGGCGCGGTTGGTCCACACGATCAAGCCGGAGGTCGACGGCTCGGACTCGGCGACGGGCGGCGACGCGGCGGCGTACGACGGCAGCCCGAGTACGGCGAGCAGGGAGGCGAGGGCGACGATCGGCGTGCGCATGACCGCACGCTAGTCCCAGGTCGTCGTGCCGTCCTCCCGGAAGTTCGGGATTGACGCCGGGACGATCATGGACGGATGGGGGCCTCCCTCGAAGGAGCACGGCGGGAGATCGCGAGGCTGCTCGGCGATCCGCCCGCCGGCGCGCTGCTCGCCGACAGCGCCGTCCGGGCCCTGGGCCGGGTGGTCGGCCACGACGGCTACTGCCTGTTCGGCGTCGACCCCACGACGGGCCTGCGCTCGGTGATGTTCTCCCGGCGCGGCCTGACCGTCCCGACCGAGGTGCTGATGCACAACGAGACCGTCGACCGCGACGCCAACAGGTACGTCGACCTCGCCCGTGCGCCGGTACCCGCCGCGGCCCTCACGCCGCACGACAACCCGCGGAGCCGGCGGCTGCACGAGATCCTCCCGACCGACGGCTACCGCGGCGAGCTCCGGCTGGCCCTGGTCACGCCTGGCCACTACTGGGGCGCGCTGTCGCTGTTCCGTGACGACCCGCGGCGGCCGTTCACCGAGACCGACGTCGACACCGCTCACGCCCTGGCGCCCCAGCTCGCCGACGTGCTCCGTCGCTACCAGGTCGGCCGGCCGCACGACCGTCCACCCACGTCCATGACCGGCGGTTCGGTCTGCCTCGACGCCCGCGATGCCGTGGTGGGCATGGACGCCGACGCCCGGCGCTACCTCGCCGGCTTCTCCCACCAGTGGCACGACGGCGTCGTCCCCGAGGACATGATGCGGTGCGTCCACGAGGTCGCCGCGGCCGCTCGTGGAGGCGCCCGGCCGTCGCCCGGACGCGCGTCGCCGACGGGCAGTGGCTGGTCGCCAGCGGCACCCACGTCGGCGGCTCCGACGTCGACGTCGTCGTGCAGCTGCGGGCCGGAGACGTCGGCACCGTGCTGCCCGCCTTCGCGGCGTGGTGCGGGCTCACCGACCGCGAGACCGACGTCCTGCGACTGCTCGTCCAGGGCCTCGCCGCCAAGCAGATCGCCCGTCGGCTCGGCATCTCGGTACTCACCGTCGGCGACCACCAGCGTTCGCTCTACCGCAAGGCCGGCGTCCATGGCCGCGACGAGCTCGTCTCGTCTCCTCGTCTGAGAGCGTCATGGACAATCTGTCCACCGACCCGCCTGCCGGCCCGGAAGGAGCCGCTCGATGCCGACCCTGCCCGACTTCCGGCTGGAGACGTACTTCGCCCGCTGGGAGTTCACCGCGCGGTACCACCTCACCGCGTCGGACGCCGAGACGCTGCCCATGGCCGAGCTCCTCGCCCTCGCGGACGACGACGGCCGGCAGCGCTGGGAGTCACTCACGCTCGGCTACACCGAGACACGCGGGATGCCCGCGCTGCGGGAGGAGATCGCGCGCACCTACGAGAACGTGCAGCCCGAGGACGTGCTCTGCTTCGCCGGTGCCGAGGAGGCCATCTACCTCGCGATGCACGTCCTCCTCGACCCGGGCGACCATGCCGTGGTCCTGACGCCCAACTACCAGGCGGCCGAGACGATCCCGTTGTCCATCTGCGAGGTCACCGGCGTACCCCTCCGGCCCGAGGAGGGCTGGGCCCTCGACGTCGATGCGATCGAGGCCGCGCTCCGGCCGACCACCCGCCTGGTCTCCGTGAACTTCCCCAACAACCCCACCGGCGCCGTGCCGGACGCCGCTGCGTGGCAACGCCTCGTGGACCTGTGCGCCGAGCGCGGGATCACGTTGTTCAGCGACGAGGTCTACCGCGGGCTGGAGCTGGACCGTACGCCGCTGCCGCAGGCCGCAGACCTCTCACCCACGGCGATCTCGCTCAACGTGATGTCCAAGGCGTACGGGCTGCCCGGCCTGCGGATCGGCTGGGTGGCCTGCCGCGACCAGAAGCTGCTCCACCGGCTGGGCCGCGCCAAGGACTACACCACGATCTGCAACTCCGCGCCGAGCGAGGTGCTGGCGTTGATCGGCCTGCGGGCCCGGGAGGTACTGCTCGACCGGAACCGCCGCATCGTGGCGGACAACCTCCCCGGTTCGCGGAGTTCTTCGGTCGCTTCCCCGAGCTGTTCGCGTGGGAAGCGCCGCAGGGCGGATGCGTCTGCTTCCCGCAGTACCTCGGTCCTGACGGCGTGGAAGCCATGTGTGCCGACCTGGTGGAGCAGGCAGGCGTCCTGCTGCTGCCCGCGAGCATGTACCGGTCCGAGCTCACGCCGGTCCCGACCGACCGCTTCCGGGTCGGCGTCGGACGGCTCGGCGCCGACGAGGCGCTGGCTCAGTGGTCCGACTGGTTGACGGTTCGCTGACGGCCTCGATGCTCCGATTCGTCATAGGTCGTGACGCTGCGAACACCCGCAGGATCGCTGACGAATCGGTGTTCCAAGCTCGACCGGCGTGGGAGCCTGACCCTGTGACCGACCCGGCCGTCGCCAAGCTGCAGGCGCTGGTCCGCATCCCGACGGTCTCCGACCGCGACCCGGCGAAGGTCGACAGCGAGGCCTTCGACGAGTTCCTCGCCGAGCACGCGCGGCTGTTCCCCCGCCTGTACGCCGCCCTCGGGCTCACCCGCGTCGGCACGCACGGCCTGCTGTTCCACTGGGCGGGCGCGAGCAGCGAACGGCCGGTGGTGCTGATGGCCCACCTCGACGTGGTGCCCGTCGACGAGTCCGCGCCGTGGCAGCACCCGCCGTTCGGCGCCGAGATCCACGACGGCGCCGTCTGGGGGCGCGGCACCCTCGACGACAAGGGCTGCCTGGTCGCGATCTGCGAGGCCGTCGAGCGGTTGCTCGCCGACGGCTTCACCCCGGCCCAGGACCTCTGGCTGAGCTTCGGGTCCGACGAGGAGGTCTTCGGTACGGCGGCCAGCGAGGCGGTCGCCGAGCTCAGCCGCCGCGGGGTCGAGCCGTGGTTCGTGGTCGACGAGGGCGGAGCCATCGCGGCCGACGCGTTCCCCGGCATCAAGCCGCCGGTCGGCGCGATCGGCGTGACGGAGAAGGGCGCCACGAGCGTGGTGCTCCGGGTCGAGGGCCGCGGCGGGCACGCGTCGACGCCGGCGAGGTTCGGGCCGACCGCCCGGCTGGCCCGCGCCATCCTGCGTGTCGACCGCTCCCCGATGGCTGCGCGCACCCCCGACGCGACGGTGGACCTGTTCCGCAGGCTCGCCCCGCACGCACCGCTGCCCCTGCGGCCGGTGATGGGCAACGCCGAACGGCTGCGGCCACTGCTCACCAGGGCGCTCGTCGCGGCCGGCCCGGAGTCGGCCGCGATGACCCGCACGACGTTCGCGACCACCACGCTGTCGGGCTCTCCCGCCCTCAACGTGATCGCCTCGACGGCCCGGGCCGGCATCAACATCCGCGTGATGGTCGGCGACAGCGTGGCCGACGTGATCGCCCACCTCCGCAAGGCGATCAACGACAAGCACGTCCACATCGACGTGGTCGAGGAGTGCGAGGCGAGCCCGGTCTCGCCGGTCGACGACGACGCCTTCCGGCTGATCGAGTCGACGGTCGCCGAGCTGTTCCCCGACGCCGTCCCGGCGCCGTACGTGATGATGGCGGCCACCGACTCCCGCCACTTCACCGCTATCTGCGAGCGCGTCTACCGCTTCGCGCCCTTCCGGATGAGCAAGGCTCAGCGGCAGGCGATCCACTCCTACGACGAGCACCTCGGAGTGGACGACTTCGTGCTCGGGATCGACTGGTACCAACGGCTGATCGAGAAGGTGAGATGACGACCAACGTCGGCCAGGAGCCCCACGAACGGACGGTGGGTGCTCACTCGCTCGTCACCATCGTCGGCTTCCTGGTCTGCGTCGAGCTGGCCAGCGGCATCCTGCAGGGCTACTACACACCGATCTTCAGCGACATCGCCGACCACCTCGAGATCTCCGACGCCGACGTGAACTGGTTCGAGGCTGCCCAGCTCGTCGTGTCGGCGCTCTGTGTGCCCGTGCTCGCCCGCCTGGGCGACATGGTCGGCGCCAAGAACGTGCTGCTGCTCTCGACCGCGATCACGGCCCTCGGCTCGTGGGTGCTGGCCTTCGCGCCGTCGTTCACGACGTTCCTGATCGGCTGGGCCATTCAGGGCGCCTACGTCATCTGGCTGCCGATGGAGGTCGCCATCGTCTACCGGCGTACGGCGCGTAGCGGCCGCCAGAACCTCCTCACCCGCCGCTCCGCAGCGGTCCTGGTCGGCGCGCTCGAGCTGTCGGTGATCATCGGCGCCCTCACCAGCGGGGCGATCGTCGAGACCACCTCGATGACCGTCGTGCTGATGCTGCCGGCCATCGTGGTCACGGTCTGCTTCTTCCTGATCCTCTTCGGCATCGAGCGCGACCCCGGCACGGCGGGCGGGAAGTTCGACGTCATCGGCTTCCTGCTCATCACCGACGTGATCGGCTTCGTGATGGCGGGCCTGATCACCATCCGGCTCCAGGGCGCCGGCAGCGTGCTGGCCTGGATCCTGATCGCGATCGGGCTGGTGTCCCTGTTGCCGTTCGTCGCCTACGAGAAGCGACAGGTCGACCCCATCATCGATGTGCGCCTGTTCGCCAGCCCGTTGCAGTGGCCCGTGCAGCTGACGGCCTTCCTCTTCGGCATGTCGGTTCTCGGCGCTCAGATCCCGTTGTCGACGTTCGCCCGCACCGACCCCGAGGTGGCGGGCTACGGCCTCGGCGCCGACGCGTCGTTCGTCTCGACCTTGATCGGCGTCTACGTCGTGTTCCTGGCGATCGGCGCGTTCACGCTGCCGCTGACCACGCGCCTGCTGGGTGCTCGCGGGGCGTTGATCATGTCGTCGCTGCTGGTGGCCCTGGGCTACGCGCTGTGGCTGCCGTTCCACGACACCACCACCCAGGCACTGGTGAACATGGCGGTGGCGGGCGTCGGCTCCGGTGCCCTGGTCGCTGCGTTGCCGGCCAGCGCCGCGGCCGGTGCGCCGCCCGAACGCACCGGCTTCGCCACCGGCATGACCAACGCGACCAAGACGATGGGCGGCGCCATCGCTTCCTCGATCTTCGCCATCGCCCTGGCCTCGACCGGCTCCCTGGAGAACCCGACCGAGGGCCACGCCCCGCTGTCCGGCTACCTCACGGTCTGGTCGGTCTGCTCGGTCGCCGCCTTGCTCGCGGCCGTCGCGCTGTTCCTGATGCCCAAGGTGGCCACGACGATCGAGCGGCCGCGGGAAGGTGCGCCGGTGTGAGTGAGCCACGACGCGTGCGCCTCGGCGCCCGCCTGCTGATCCTCCTCTTCGCCGCTCTCGGCGTGCTGTTGCTGCTCTTCGCCCTCAGTCGGCCATCCGTCGGGAGGTTCCTCGCCGCGGGGCTCGTCCTCGGCGGCGCCGCCGTGATGCGCTACAACGCGGTGCACCGCGACGACCCCGGACGCTACGGCCGCTCCGCCCAGGTCCGCTCGCTGGTCTGGTCGGTCGTGATCGTGGTGGTCTTCGTGGGGGTCTCGATGCTGCTCTCGCAGGCCCTGGGCGACTGAACCCTGATTCGTCTGCGTGGCCGAGCGGGAGAAACCGCGGTGATCCGCAGCCGAATCGGGGTTGTTAGCCTCGGACCATGGCCGAGAAGCCAGACCGAACCCCCGACCGCGACGAGCGCACCGGCCGCGGAGCTGCGGCGCAGCGCATGCAGCGCCAGCAGGAGTACGTCGACCAGCAGCTGCGCATCGCCATGGAGCGCGGTGACTTCGACAACCTGCCCGGGGCCGGCAAGCCGATCAAGGACCTCGGCGCCCAGCACGACCCCGACTGGTGGATCAAGCGCCTGATCGAGCGCGAGAAGATCACCGGCGTCCTGCCCCCGGCCCTCCAGCTGCGCAAGGACGACGCCGAGCTCGATGCGAAGCTCGACCGCCACACGGCGGAGTCGGAGGTACGGCGCGAGCTGGAGGAGTTCAACGCGCGCGTCATGAAGGCCCGCTACACACCCGTCGACGGCCCGCCGCTGGTGACCATGCCCCGCGACGTCGACGCCGAGGTCGAGCGCTGGCGGGAGCGGATGCGCGAACGTCGCGAGGCGGCGCGCAACCAGCCCGCCGTACCCCGCGAGGCCGCGCCGCCGAAGAAGACCGCCCTCAAGCGGTGGTGGCGCCGCTGAGGGCCCACTGGTCAGGCTCTTCTGTCACTTGTCAGGGGTTGCAACCCCTGACATCTGCCGGAATACCCGGATATCCGGGTGTTCAACCACAGCCTCAGAACAGGTCGGGGAGCGCGAGCCGAGCCCGCTGAGAGGTGCGCGTGGCACGCCAGTCCTGCTTGCTCATCGGTGTGCAGGAGACCGCCTCGCCCTTCTTGCGGGCGGGCACCGTGCGGCAGTAGGCGACGCCGGAACCGCTGGGCACGAACGCCCGGTAGCCCGGGTTGCCCCACGAGACGACCTGGGACGCCGTCGTCCGCCAGCCCGCGTCGGTGAGCACCTGACAGGCGAGCCGCTGCTGGCGCACCTTGCCGGCGCGGCCGCACAGGGCGGGGCCGGAGGCCAAGGAGACCCACGTCCGGTTGTCGGACTGCATCGAGCGAACGCTGCGGGTCGACTGTCCGGTGTCCCAGCGCAGGCCGTCGGCGGTCAGGGCGGTGCACGCGGCGGTGCGGCCCACCAGGCGGCACCACGACACACGCCCGGCGCGGTCGGTCAGGAAGGAGCGGGTGCCGGCGGTGCCGGCCTTGGCCCGCTTGGGCAGCGCGGTGGTCCGCCAGCCCGTGGTGGTCAGCACGCGGCACGCACCGCGGCGCTCGGCCGAGGGCGACCAGCAGGCTGTAGGTCCGGCGGAGGACGCGATCCAGGTGGGGTACGCCGGAGCGCCGGCGGGCAGGCGACGGGAGGCGCGGTCGGCGCCCCAGGTCAAGGTGAAGGGGTCGAGGTCGGCGCACGCACTGCGGGCGCCGTTTGACTCGGGAAGCCAGCGGCAGAAGGCGATCGCGCCGTCATGGGTGGCGATGAACGCGCGGCTGTCCGCCGTGCCCCACGGCGTACCCGTCGTGACGGTGTGCCAGCCGGTGACGGTGAGCACCGTGCACGAAGCGGTGGGACGGCTGGCCGACCCGGTGAGTCCGCAGCGCGCTGGACCGGTCGGCGTGGTGACCCAGGTGGCGTCGGAGACCAGGCGCGGAGTGCGGGTCGAGGTCCGGTCGGGACCCCACGCGCGAGCATCGGGGTCGAGGGCCGTGCACGAGAGCGCGCGAGCGGTGCGTCCGACGGCGCGGCAGTAGGACACGCTGCCGTCGGGGCTGGGCAGGAAGGCGCGGCTCGCCACCTCGCCCCACGTGATCGTCCGGTTGAGCTCGACGGAGCGCCAGCCACCGTCGACGAGCAGCCGGCAGCCGATGCGTTGACGCCTGTCGTGGCCGGTGCGGCCACACAGCGCGGGCCCCTCCGAGGTGGAGACCCACGCCCGGTCGGCGTACTCGGTCCCGGGCAGCACCGTGACGCGGCCGGCGGTCGAGGTGTGACCGGAGGAGTCGAAGGCGACCACCTGGTAGACCGCCGTCAGGCCGGCGGGCGGGTTGTTGTCCCGGTACCTCGTGCCACGGATCGTCGCCAGGCGGACGCCGTTGCGGAACACGCGGTAGCCGGCGACCCCGAAGGCGTCGCTCGACGCGCGCCAGGTGAGGCCGGTACGGCCGCGGTGGGCGGCCGCTCGTACGTCGGTCGGCTCGGTCGGCGGAGTGGTGTCGACCGGGACGACGTCGTCGAGGTGGATGAACTTGTCCGGGTAGCCACTCATCCCCGGGCTGACTGTCGTGAAGTGGAAGCCGTTGTGGCCGTCGGTGTTCATCTCGGAGATGAGGATGGTGCCGCCGCTGTACACGTCCTCGACGTAGGAGACGTGACCGCGCTTGTACCAGCCGATCGCGCCGATGGCCGGGGTCTTGTCGGGCTTGTAGCCGATGTGCTTGGCGACCTTCCCCCACTCGGAGGCGTTGCCCCAGTGCCGTCCGGCGTACCAGTTGGTGAACGACAGCCCGTTGCGCATCGCCAGGCGGTAGGCGACCCACGAGGTGCACTGGCCCTGCAGGAAGCCGCGCGAGTCGCCGACGCAGCCGGCGCCGAGGGAACCCTCGTTGCAGTCAGGTGCGGCGGCGTACGGGTAGCCGTAGCCGGCCGCAACGTGCGTGCCGAAGACGCCGACCCAGCGCTCGTTGCCGAACGGGCCGACGTAGGTGCCGGTCGCCGTGCCGTTGGCGATCGCGGCCTCGAGGGCCTGCTGCGCTTGTTCCTGGTCTGGACCTGTCTGGTCCGGTGGCCCGCCGTCGTCGGCCCGCGCCGGGGCGGTGACGACCGCCATCAGCACGATGCACATCGCCAGCACCACGGCCAGCACGAGCACGGTCCAGCGCACGGCGCGGTTGATCGCGTCGTAGTTCGGACGGATGACGTGCACAGTGGACCTCAGGGGCAAGGGGATCGTTCGGCGCTCGAAATGGTGGTTCCTCGCGCCGCGCGGGGGACGGGAATGGGTAAAGAGGTCCGCGCGGACCGGGCGCGAGGTACAAGCGTGAGAAGTGCGTCATACCGGTGGCCCGGAAGCGGCGGTACGTTCCGCCCATGCCCTCCCGCAGTGCCAAGGACTTCTTCCGCCCGCTCGCGGTCGGCGCCCCCCAGCCGCTCCGCGAGATCCCGGCGCGACCGACCAGGGCCATCCACTTCTTCGACCCGTCCAACCCGAAGATGGCGGCCAAGGTGCCGCAGCTGGCCGGCACCGTCGACGTCCTGCTCGGCAACCTCGAGGACGCCGTCAAGGCCGACAACAAGGTGGCCGCGCGCGAAGGACTGGTGACGATCGCGCAGTCCACGGCCGGCCTCGGAGGAGGGAGCGGGCCGACGCAGCTCTGGACGCGCATCAACGCCCTCGACAGCCCCTGGGTGCTCGACGACCTGACCACCCTGGTCCCCGCGATCGGCGACAGGCTCGACGTGGTGATGGTGCCGAAGGTGCAGGGCGCCGAGGACATCGCGTACGTCGACCGGCTGCTCGCCCAGCTCGAGGCGAAGGCCGGCCTGGACCGGCCGATCCTGGTGCACGCCATCCTCGAGACGGCCCGCGGCGTGGCCAACGTCGAGGAGATCTGTGGCGCCTCGCCACGCATGCAGGGGCTCTCGCTCGGACCCGCCGACCTGGCCGCTGACCGGCGGATGAAGACCACGCGGGTCGGCGGCGGTCACCCCGGCTACCTGGTCCGCGAGGATCCACGGCGGACCAGCGACGGAGTCGAGGCAGCGACCGGGCGACGTACCAGCAGGACCTGTGGCACTACACGATCGCGCGCATGGTCGACGCCTGCGCGATGCACGGCATCTCGCCGTACTACGGGCCGTTCGGCGACATCTGTGACCCGGTGGCGTGCGAGGACCAGTTCCGCAACGCGTTCCTGCTCGGCTGCGTCGGCGCGTGGAGCCTGCACCCCTCGCAGATCGAGATCGCCAACCGGGTGTTCTCGCCGTCGGTCGAGGACATCAAGCACGCGCGCCGCGTGGTCGCGGCCATGCAACGTGACGGGGGCGACGGCACCGGCGCGGTGATGCTCGACGGGAAGATGGAGGACGACGCCTCGCTCAAGCAGTGCCTGGTGCTGGTCGAGCTGGCCGAGCAGCTGGCGGCGGTCGACCCGAAGCTCAAGGAGCAGTACGACGCGATCGAGCTGCCGGATGATAGATGAGTGACTTCCGGCCGCGCCGCTCGGTGCTCTACCTGCCGTCGTCCAACGAGCGTGCGCTCGAGAAGGCGAAGTCGATCCCCTGCGACGGCCTGATCCTCGACCTCGAGGACGCCGTCGCCCCTGACGCCAAGCCCGCGGCCCGCGAGGCAGCGTGCGCTGCGGCGGCGTCCGGCGACTACGGCCGCCGCGAGCTCACGATCCGCGTCAACGGGGCTGACACCGAGTGGCATGCCGACGACCTCGCGGCCGCGTGTGCAGCTGGGCCGGACGGCATCGTCGTACCGAAGGTGTCCTCGGCCGACGAGGTACTGGCCCTCGTCGATGCGATGGAGCGGCACGGCGCGCCCGACCACACCTCGCTGTGGGCGATGGTCGAGACGCCCCGAGCCATGCTGCACGCCGAGGAGATCGCCGCCGCCTCAGACCGCCTGACGGTGCTGGTGATGGGCACCAACGACCTGGCCAAGGAGCTGTACGCCGAACACGTCCCGGGCCGCGCCCCGCTGCTGACCGGCCTCTCGCTCGCGCTGCTCGCCGCGCGCGCCACCGGCACCGCCATCCTCGACGGCGTGTTCAACGACGTGCAGGACGCCGACGGCTTCCTGGCCGAGTGCCGACAGGGCCGGGAGATGGGCTTCGACGGCAAGACCCTGATCCACCCCGGCCAGGTCGAGGGCGCCAACGCCGCCTTCGCCCCGAGCGAACAGGCCGTCGAGGACGCCCGCGGCATCGTGCAGGCCTGGGAGGACGGACGGGACAGCGGGCGGGGTTCAGGAGTGGTCACCTACCGCGGCCGGATGGTCGAGTCCCTCCACGTCGACACCGCCCGCCGCACCCTCGCCATCCACGACGCGATCGAGGCCCTATGGCGCGTTGAGTTGGCGCGACATGCGTCCTTCGCAGTCGCCGAAAGCAGCGGGCTCGCCATATCGGCGGATCGACACAACCATTCGGGCCGCCTCAACGCGCCGATTTCGAGCCAACTCAACGTCAGGCTCTGTGCTTGCCGCCGGTGACCGGCTCGGAGTCCTCCATGCGCTCGGCGGGAGCGTCACGGTCGACGTGCCGCGCCTGAACCGGTGCCATCGCAGGCGGTGCCGCCGACTGGTCGTCGTGGTCGCCCCCGAGGGCCTCTTTGATGCTGTCGATGAAGCCCATGTCCCCGTCCTCGTCGTGCCGAGCAGATGAGGTGAGTATCGCGGCTCAACCACGGCTCCGGTGTGCCAAACGGGGCATTCCCAGCTCCGGGCGTGTCGGAGCCATACGCTCGGTGAGTGGCGATGACCAGCCCTCGGGCGACGAGGTCCAGCTCGTCGCCGACCATGTCGGCGCGACGGTCGAGCAGCTCGAGCGCCGCATCCGGGCAAGGTTCGGCGACCGTGGGCTGACCCGCGCTGCCAATGACCTGCGGCGTCTGGTCGAGGAGGTGCAGACCGAGGCCGGGCAGTCCCACATCCGGCTGCGGCGTACGACGCTGATGGCGCGCACCACGAGCATCACGATCATCGTCGCCACCGTCGCCGCCCTCGTCTTCAGCCTGCGCGAGGCGTTCATCGAAGGCCTGGAACGCAGCCAGGACTGGGTTCCGCTGGTCGAGAGCGTCGTCAACGACCTGGTGTTCGCGGCGATCGCGATGCTGTTCCTCTGGGCCTTCCCCGAGCGGCTCGAGCGCCGGACCATGTTGCGGCTTCTCCATCGCCTGCGGTCGCTGGCACACGTCATCGACATGCACCAGCTGTCCAAGGACCCCGAGCAGGTCAGCCCGACCTACACCCGCACCTCGCAGAGCGTCAGCCACGGCCTGGACGCCGACCAGCTGCACCACTACCTCGACTACTGCTCCGAGATGCTGAGCCTGACGGCCAAGACGGCCGCCCTGTGCGCCGAGCACAGCTCCGACGACGTCGTCCTCGACACCATCTCGACGCTGGAGACGTTGACCACCAACCTCTCGAACAAGATCTGGCAGAAGATCTCGCTCCTCCCGCGCCCCGAGCCGGCATAGCTCCTGCCTGAGCCCCTGTTCGAGCTCACCTCTTGAGGGGTAACGGTCAGGCAGTTTCTGCGTCGGATTGGGCCGGTGCGGATGTCAAAGGAGCTCTCGTGGTCAAGCATCGATTCTCGGGGCGTCGCCCCCTCCTGTCCGTGGTCGCCGTCGTCGCCCTCGCCACGGCGTCGCTGGCGGCAGCACCCAACGGCGGCGCGGGCGCCGCTCCGGCCGCCGCGCCTGGCGAGACAGGGCTGTACATCGTCCAGACGGCGGGCGAGCCCGCTGGGGCGTACGACGGTGGGGTCGCCGGGTTCGCACCCACCAAGCCCGGCAAGGGCAAGAAGCTCAACCCCGACCGGCAAGCGGTCAAGGACTACCGACTGCATCTCCGCAGCCAGCACAACCAGACGCTGGCGCGGGCGGGGCTCACCACGAGCGACAAGGTGTCCGACCTCTCCGTCGCCTTCAACGGCTACACGGCCAGGCTCACCGACGCCGAGGCGACCCGCCTCGCGCACACCCAGGGCGTCGTGAACGTCTGGGAGAACGAGATCGTCGAGGCCGACACCATCTCCACCCCCACGTTCCTCGGGCTGACCGGATCCGGCGGCACCTGGGCCAAGGAGTTCGGCGGTCCGGCCAAGGCGGGTGAGGGCGTCATCGTCGGTGTGATCGACTCCGGGTTCTGGCCCGAGTCCCCCAGCTTCGCCCCGCTGCCCGAGCCCCGTCCCGACGCGGCCGACATCGCCGCCCAGTGGCACGGTGAGTGCGACGCGGGCGATCGAGGCACCCGTCGCCTGCAACAACAAGGTGCTCGGCGCGCGCTGGTACAACGAGGGCGGGCTCGCACTGCCCGCGCGAGTTCCTGTCTCCCCGCGACCGCAACAGCCACGGTTCGCACACCGCCTCCACCGCCGCCGGCAACAACGACGTGCCGGCCGTCATCAACGGCGTGACCGTCGGCAACGTCAGCGGCATGGCGCCCGCCGCCCGGATTGCCGTCTACAAGGCGCTGTGGAACCAGCCCGACGGCACCGCCTCCGGCGCGACCGCCGACCTGGTCCAAGCCATCGACGACGCTGTCGCCGACGGCGTCGACGTCATCAACTACTCGATCTCGGGCTCGCGCACCTTCGTCGTCGACCCGGTCGAGCTGGCGTTCTTCAACGCGGCGGCAGCCGGCGTCTTCGTCGCCACCTCCGCCGGCAACAGCGGCCCCGGCGCCTCGACCGTTGCGCACAACTCTCCGTGGCTCACCACCGTGGCCGCGAGCACGCACGACCGCCTGTCCACCAAGACCGTGACGCTCGGCAACGGCTCGACCTACAGCGGCCTCGGCGTCGGCCCGGCGGTGCCCTCCTCGCCGCTGATCGACTCGGCCGCGGCAGGGCTCCCGGGTGCCAACGCGACGCAGGTCGAGGCAGTGCTTCCTGGGCACCCTCGACCCGGCCAAGGTCACCGGCAAGATCGTGCTGTGTGAGCGCGGGGTCAACGCGCGCACCGACAAGAGCCTGGCGGTCAAGAACGCCGGCGGCGTCGGCATGGTCCTGTGGAACCCGACGCCCAACTCGCTCAACGCCGACTTCCACTTCGTGCCGTCGATCCACGTCGACCAGGTCGCCGGGGCGGCGATCAAGGCGTACATCGCCGGGACCGCGGGCGCCGACAGCCTCGATCTCGGCGGGTGTCAGCGAGTCCGGACGCGCCCCCGCGATGGCGGCGTTCTCCTCACGCGGCCCCGCCCTCGCTGGTGGCGGCGACCTGCTCAAGCCCGACATCACCGCGCCCGGCGTCGACGTCATCGCCGCGGTCTCGCCGGCCGGCGACGCAGGGGGCAACCTCTACAACGCCCTGTCGGGAACGTCGATGTCGAGCCCGCACATCGCCGGCATCGCGGCGCTGCTGCGCGGCAAGCACCCCGGGCTGGTCGCCCGATCTGGATCAAGTCGGCGTTGATGACCAACGCCACGCCGCGGGACAACACCGACGCCCCCATCCAGGACGCGGGCCACGACGCCACCCCGCTGGACTACGGCTCCGGCCACGTCCGCCCGGGGCTGGCGTTCAACCCGGGGCTGGTCTACGACTCCGACTCCACCGACTGGCTGCAGTACGGCTGCGGCATCGGCCAGATCCAGCTGATCACACCGGCGTCGTTCTGCACCGACGTGGGGTCGATCGACCCGAGCGACCTCAACTACCCCACCATCTCCGTGGGGGACCTCGCCGGTCAG
Source organism: uncultured Actinomycetota bacterium (assembly GCA_963814935.1). Lineage (GTDB taxonomy): Bacteria > Actinomycetota > Actinomycetes > Propionibacteriales > Nocardioidaceae > Nocardioides. The sequence goes on from CAWFEZ010000018.1 coordinate 145,499, forward strand.
CAGACCGTGAAGCGCACGTTCACCAACATCAGCACCGACCAGGCCTCCCAGTACCAGGCCACGGTGCAGGCGCCTCCCGGCTTCACGGCCACGGTGTCGGACAGCAAGATCACCGTGCCGCCGCTCCAGTCCAGGTCCTACAACCTGACGCTGACCCGGACCACGGCCGCGCTGAACGCGTGGGCGTTCGGGTCGATCACGTGGACCGACAAGCGCGGGCACGTCGTCCGCAGCCCGATCGCGGTCCGGCCGGTCGCCCTGGCCGCGCCACCGGAGGTCGCGATCAGCGGCACGAGCGGGAGCCGCGCGCTCACGATGCGGGCCGGCTACACCGGCACGCTGAACACGGCCGTGGCTGGCCTGGTGCCCGCCGCGGTCTCGACCAACCACCTGCTCGCGGGCGGCACGTTCAACCCGAACGCGCCGGCCAGCCTCGCCCCAGACGGCCAAGGTCACCGTGAACGTGCCCGCCGGCTCGACGGTCGCCAGGTTCGCGACGTACGACGCCGACTACACGGCGGGCACGGACATCGACCTGTTCGTCTACCAGGCAGGCACGACCACGCTCGTGGGGCAGAGCGCGGGCGGCACGGCGGAGGAGTCCGTCACGCTGACGGCGGCGGGCACGTACGACGTGTACGCGAACCTGTTCGCCCTGCCCGCGGGGAGCACGGAGGCCGACGTCAAGGTGAACAGCTTCGTCGTGGGCTCGACCCCGGCAGGGAACCTCACCGCGACACCGGCGTCGCAGCCCGTGACCACCGGCACGAACGCGACGGTGAACCTGGCCTGGAGCAACCTGGCCGCAGGGTCGCGCTATCTGGGCGTGCTGTCGTACACCGACGGGAGCAACAACCCGATCGGCAGGACGCTGGTCTCGCTGAACTGACGGGACCCGTTGGTCGAGGAGGGACGGTTGCCAGCGCAACCTCCTCCTCGACCAACGGATCGGGACCGGGCCTCGACCGAACGCGCCGGGTCGCCTGGCACCATGGCGCGCATGGGTCAGACGACGAGCGCGCCTACCGAGACCGAGACCTTGGGGGCCGACAGGGCCGTCGTACGCCGCCTGGTGCTCGGCAGTGCCTTGATGCTGTTCCTCGAGCTCGCGCTGATCCGCTGGCTGGGTTCGAACATCGTGCACCTGTCCTACTTCTCGAACTTCGTGCTGCTCGGCTCGTTCCTCGGCATCGGTATCGGGTTCCTGGTCAGCCGACGCTCCTGGACGCTGGTCCCGGTCGCCCCCCTGTTGCTGGCCCTGCTGCTCGTGGGGGTCACCCTCTTCCCGGTCAGCCTCAACCGCACCGGCTCCGGACGTCATCTACTTCACCTCTCTCCAGGCGACCGGGCCTCCGGCCTGGCTGGTGCTGCCGGTCGTGTTCGTGGTGGTCGCGCTCGTCATCGCCGGCCCGGCCGAGATCGTCGGACGCTGCTTCGCCCACCTCACGCCGCTGACGGCGTACCGCTGGGACCTGGTCGGTTCACTGATCGGGATCGGCGGCTTCACCGTGCTGTCCTTCCTCTGGGCGCCACCCGTCGTGTGGGGCGCCGATCGTCGCGGTCGCGTTCGTGCTGCTCGTCCCCAACCTGCGTCGCCTGGTCGCGCTGCTCTCGGGCGCGGTGGTGGTGGCGGTCCTGCTCATCGAGTCGATCGCCCCGAGCACCAGCTGGTCGCCGTACTACAAGATCAAGACCGAGGACATCCAGGGAAACCGGTCGTTCGTGCGGATCTCGGTCAACGGGATCCCGCACCAGATGATGGCGCCGGCGAAGTGGAAGCTCGAGCAGGGCGAGCAGCAGTACACGACTCCCTACCAACGCATCAAGGACAACCCCCTCGACAACGTGCTCATCGTCGGCGCCGGCTCGGGTTCGGACGTCGCCATCGCACTGGCCAAGGGCGCCAAGCACGTCGACGCCGTCGACATCGACCCACGGATCATGGAGATCGGGGTGGAGCGCAACCCCGACCGCGCCTACCAGGATCCCCGGGTCACCCGGCATGTCAACGACGGCCGGGCGTTCCTACAGTCGACGGACACGAAGTACGACCTGATCCTCTTCGCGCTGCCCGACTCGTTGACCCTGGTCAGCGGCGCATCGCAGATCCGGCTCGAGTCGTTCCTGTTCACCGACACGGCGTTGACCGAGGCCCGCAAACATCTCAAGCCGGGCGGCGCCTTCGCCATGTACAACTACTACCGCGAGGTCTGGCTCATCGACCGCCTGGCCGGCACGGCGGCCGAGGTGTTCGGGCACACGCCGTGCGTGGACACCTTCGCGGCCGCGCAGGCTGTCGTCACGGTGGCCCGAGACGCCGACTTCCAGCAGTGCGAGACGGCCTACCAGCCCGCCGGCGAGGTGATCGCGCCGGCCACCGACGACAGTCCGTTCCTCTACTTCAAGGGTGACGGCTTCCCCAGCATGTACCTCTGGGCGATCGCCTGCATCCTGTTCGTCTCCGCCGTCGCGCTGCGACTGCTCGGCGGCCCGTTCCGGTCGATGCGTCCCTACGCCGACCTGTTCTTCATGGGGGCGGCCTTCCTCCTGCTGGAGACCAAGAACGTCGCCACCTTCGCGCTGCTGTTCGGGACCACCTGGCTGGTGAACGCCTTGGTCTTCGCGGGCGTGCTGGTGGTCGTGCTCGCGGCCGTCGAGACGACCCGCCGGGTACGAACGCCACCCCTGCCCGTCGTTTTCGTGGGCATCGCTGCCTCCCTGGCGGTCGCGTACGCCGTCCAGCCGGACTGGTTGCTGTCGCTGCCGTTCGTGCCCCGTCTGGTGGCCGCCGTACTACTGGCCTTCCTACCGATCTACCTGGCCAACATCGCCTTCGCCAAACGGTTCAGCGAGTCGGCCGACTCACAAGCCGCCTTCGCCATCAACATCATGGGTGCGATCGTGGGCGGTTGCCTCGAGTACGCCGCCCTGCTCACCGGGTACGCGAACCTGCTGCTGGTGGTAGCCGCGCTGTACCTGGTGGCCTTCCTGTTGAAGCCGCGGTCACTGGTTGCCGCCTGACCGCTGGTCGAGCTCGCCTTCGGTGGTGGAGGTGCGAGGAGCGCTAGAGACGAGCCTCGCAACCACCCAGCGCTCTATCGGGGTTTCGAGGCTCGGCCGCCTGGACGGCCTCACACCTCAACCAGCGAACTGGTCGTGCACGCGCAGCAGCGTGCTCTTGCCGAACAGGCTCTCGACGAGGTCGACCGCCAGCGTCGCGGTCTGGCTCCTGACGTCGAGGGCGGGGTTGAGCTCGACGATGTCGAGGCTGCCGAGCTGTCCGGTGTCGGCGATCATCTCCATGCAGAGATGGGCTTCGCGGTACGTCGGTCCCCCGCGCACGGGCGTGCCGACACCCGGCGCGATCGAGTCGTCGAGGAAGTCGAGGTCGAGGCTGACGTGCACGTGGGTGTCGGGGTCGAGGTCGTCGAGGGCCATCCGCATCGCCTCGCGCACCCCCACCTCGTCGAGGTAGCGCATGTCGAAGACCTCGATCTGCTGCTCGTGCAGCAGCCGCTTCTCCCCCAGGTCGACGTCGCGGAGCCCGATCTGGCGCACGTCGCGCGGGTCGAGTGCCGGCACCGCGCCCGAGAGCTCGACGAGCTGCTGCGGTCCGTGGCCGGTGAGCACTGCCACCGGCATCCCGTGCAGGTTGCCGGAGGGAGTGATCGAGGCGGTGTTGTAGTCGGCGTGCGCGTCGAACCACAGCAGCCGCATCGGCCGGCCCTGCTCGCGGCAGTGCCGCGCCACGGCACTCACCGAGCCGATCGCGAGACAGTGGTCACCGCCCAGCATGATCGGCATCCGACCCAAGGACAGCTCGCCGTACACCGCGTCGAAGAGCGCGTCGTTCCACTTCACCACCTCGGGCAGGTGCCGGTAGCCGTCGACCGGCGGCGCCATCGGGTTCACCGGGCCCGACACGTCACCGCAGTCCTTGACCGTCACGCCGAAGCGTTCGAGTGCTTGCTGGATTCCTGCCAGTCGCAAGGCGCCCGGTCCGAGGCGGCAGCCGACCACGCTGGCGCCGACGTCGGTGGGAGCACCGATCAAGCTCACGTCCACGCCCGAAGATTGTCAGACAATCCAGGGCCGCGGCAAGCACGAGGCCGGGGAGGCATGCCCTAGGGTGCGCGCGTGCTCATCAGCGACACGCACTGGATCTGGGACAGCTGGATCGCCGATGACGGTGAGTACTACCACCTCTTCTACCTGCAGGCACCGCGGTCGCTCGGCGACGTAGCCCTGCGCCACCTGAACGCCACCGTCGGCCACGCGCGGTCCACCGACCTGGTCCAGTGGGACGTGCTGCCCGAGGCACTCGGTCCGACCACGGACAGCTGGGACGACCTGTCGATCTGGACCGGCTCGACCGTCTGCGGCGACGACGGCGTGTGGCGGATGTACTACACGGCCACGAACACCCGCGGCTACGGCGTGCGCGACCAGCGCGTCGGGCTCGCCGAGTCGGACGACCTGGTCACCTGGCGCAAGATCGGCGGCGACCCTCTGCTGACCGCCGACTCACGCTGGTACAAGACCCTGCCCGAGGACGTCACCGCCAGCGAGACCTGGCGAGACCCCCAGGTCTTCCGCGACCCCGCCGGCGACGGCTGGCACATGCTGATCTCTGCCCGCGGCCTCGGACACGGCCCGAACGACGACGGCGTCCTCGCCCACGCGCGCTCCCACGACCTCCGCTCCTGGGAGCTCGGCCCGCCCGTGTGCGACGCCGGCTTCGGCTTCGGCCAGCTCGAGGTCGCCCAGGTGAAGGAGATCGACGGCCGGTGGGTGCTGGTCTTCACCTGCCACCCGCAGGAGATGACCGCCGAACGCCGTGCGGCCACCGGCGACTACTGCACGTGGTCCGTGCCCGGCACGTCTGCGTCGGGGCCGTGGGACATCGGCCTGGCCCGCCCCTTCACCGCCGAGCCCGACCTCTTCGCCGCCCCGCTGGTCCAGCAGCGCGACGGCTCGTGGGCGCTCGTCGGGTTCCGCAACACCGAGCCTCGCGGAGAGCTCAACTTCCACATCGCCGACCCCATCCCGGTCGGGCTCGACACGCACGGGGCCCTCGTCGCGTCACGTTGAGGTCGCCGCGCAGGCAGTCAGCTCCCCGTGACGTCGCGGATCGAGCGCGGGAAGAACGTCCGCGAGAACGACACGGCGCCGGCCGGGATCATCCAGGGCATCACCCGGACCGAGAACACACCCGCCCGCACCGCCTCGTCCGCCTCCTTCAGCCGGAGGGCCTCGTCGATGGGGACGTTGAGGATGCTCAGCCCACGCAGCTCGCCCGCCGGGTCGCGCAGCGGACCCCCGGCCAGCAGCACGCCCGACTCGTGCAGGTGGGCGAGGTGGGCGAGGTGGGCGTCCTGCAAGGTGTCGTTGTTGGGCGTCGGGCCGCTGACGAGCAGCGAGACCGAGAACTCGTCGAACCGCATCTCAGGCAAGGGGCTCGCCCGTCTCGAGCATGGTCTTGAGGCGGCCGAGGACGGTCATCCAGCCGCCGGCGACCGAGGCAGCGGTCTTGAGGGCGCCCTCGAGCCGGTCGTGGACGAGGGTGAGCACGCAGGTCCCGTCGTCCTGCGGCTCGATCTCCCACGTCACGCGGCTCGTGGCCTCGGCGGCCAGCTCGTCGTCGTACCTCGAGCTGCCAGCCGTGCACGAGCCGGCGCGGCGGGTCGAACTCGTCGACGCTCTCGTCGGCCCACACGTCGCCGTCGGGGCTCAGCGACAGGTAGCGGTCGGCGGTGACGGTGTGGCGGGCGCCGAAGAAGAAGCGGGCGGTGAACTCCGGGGTGGTGATCGCCTCCCAGATCGCCTCGGGCGTGGCCTTGATGACGATGCGGTAGACCTGGGTGGTCTGCACCTCGGTGGTGGTCATGCTGTCTCCTCCAGCTTCCGCTTGAGCTCGGTGAGCGCCGACACCTGGCGCTCGGTGTACTTGTCGATCCAGCGGTCGTGGACCAGCCGGATCGGCACGGGATTGAGGAAGTGGAGCTTCTCGCGCCCCGACTTCCTGGTGACGACGAGCCCGGCGTCCTCCAGCACGCGGAGGTGCTTCATCACGCCGAAACGGGTCATCTCGACGTGGGACTCCAGCTCGGTGAGCGTGCGGCCGTCGCGGTCGAAGAGCCGGTCGAGCAGGAGCCTGCGGGTCGGGTCGGCGAGCGCCTTGAAGACGTGGTCGTCGTCGCTCACATCTGCGACGATAGGTGACCAAAGGGTCACATGTCAACGAGTCACATCAGCGGCGCCGACCTCGTCAACCGGGCATGACCACCACGAAGAAGAACACCAGCAAGTTCTCGGCCGAGGAACGCGCCGCGATGCAGGCACGCGCGAGCGAGGTGCGGACGACCGGCCGAGCCAAGGACAAGGCCGCAGCAGAGGCGCAGGCCTGCCTGGATGCCATCGCCGAGATGCCGAAGCAGGACCGGGCGCTGGCCAGCCGGGTGCACGAGCTCGTCACCGAGGCGGCGCCTGAGCTGGCGCCGAAGACCTGGTACGGCATGCCCGCCTACGCCCGCGACGGCAAGGTCGTGTGCTACTTCAAGGCCGCCGAGAAGTTCAAGACCCGCTACGCCCAGTTCGGCTTCGAGGCCGAGGCGGCCCTGGACGACGGGACGATGTGGCCGACGGTGTTCGCGATCACCGAGCTGTCCGACGCCGAGGAGCGCGCGATCGCCGTCTGGTCAAGAAGGCTGCCGGCTGACTCGCGAGCACGGCCCTTCAGCCGTCGGAGCCCAGCAGCCGGTTGATGCGCCTCGGCGGTGCCGGCGTCGGTCGATGACGACGCGCCGACAGCCGTGCGGACGCGGTGCCACCCGGTGAGCGAGCCGAGCCGCCCGGTGGCCAGGAAGGCCGCTCCGGGTCGGTGTTGTCGACGACGAGGTCGGCCGAGCCGAGCGGGTCGGCGGCGTCGCGGTAGATCCGCTGGGCATCGAGGTAGCGGCGCTGGTCGGGGTGCGAGACATCGGCAGGTACGCCGTCGCGGCCGGCCATCCGGCGTACCCGCTCCTCGTCGGCCACCTCGCAGCCACACCACCAGGTCCCAGCATCCGCGCAGCTCCTCGCGCTGGGCGAACACGCCGTCGACGACGAGGACGCCGTGCTCGGGCACCGCGTCCGTGGGCTCGTCGAGGTGGGCATCCGTGGCCAGGTCGTGGTGACGGCAGCGGTACGGCGACCCGGCGCCGGCGCACCACGGGTCCAGCAGGTGGCGGCGCAGGGCGAGGTAGTCGAACGACCTCGACCAGACCGTCTCGCCGGTGCGCCCGAGATCGTGCCGGTGAGCACGCGGGTGGTGGAAGTCGTCGACCGAAGCGCGAACGACGACCCGGTCGCGCTCCGCGAGCACCGTCGCGAGGTCGTCGGCGAACCAGGTCTTCCCCGCACCGTCGCCGCCGTCGACAGCCACCAGCAGCGGCCGGTCGAGGTCGGGCAGCGCGTCGGCGACGCGGGCGAGGACCGCGAGCCTGTTCGGGGGTCACTCCTCGTGGCCCCGCACGTGCGCGCCGCCTGGAGGCCGGCGCACCATGAAGTCCCACACCAGCCCGTGGCCCACGAGCACCAGCAGGATGAGCAGGAACGCCTCAGTCTGGATGGGCTTGAGGCCGAGCGGCCCAGCGACCTCGGGGTAGGCGCCGGTGACCGCGATCATCACGTAGATGACCAGGGTCGCGAGGTACTTGGCCCGCGGCCGCTTGTCGCTCGCGGTGCGCAGCACCCTCAGCAGCCGGAGCGTCGAGATGCAGCCGACGATCGCCACGCCGACGAAGCTGACCCGCCAGATCATCGGGGTCTCCGCCCCGCCGACCTGGGCGAAGAGGCCCATCAGCGGCCGGCAGCAGGAAGGTCAGGTAGACCCCGCCCACCGCTCGACGCTCGTCCTCGTCGCCGATCCAGGCGGAGTTGAGCTGCAGGACGTTCCACCAGAGGCCGAGCAGCGTGAAGCACGTCGCCGAGAAGAGCGCGTAGAACTGGTTGATGTCCATGCCGTGCCCTCCCCCGTTGCTCCCGATGCCACATCGTAGAGTCGAGCGTTTCGCCGGGGAGCCTGCGACCCGGCGAAACAGAGCGAGGAGATTGAGGAGGCTCGGCGCACGCGCGCGGAGCGCGTGGGCGCGAGCCGTCTCGAAATCCGGTGAGTGGGAATTCGGCCACACGCGCCACACGGCCGTGTCGCAGCAGCGAGGATGGCCCCATGCACGAGCAGGAGCGGTTCGTCCAGCGTGGTGGAGTCTTCGGGCTGGACGACGTCGTCGGCGACTTCGACGCGGCCGGTGTCGAGTCCCTGCGCGTGATCGCGGACATGATCCGCACCCAGGCGGGACGCGAAGGTGTCCGTAGCGCCATGGCGCTCGCAGGCAGTGCCGCGCAGTCGAAGTTCCAGCTCTTCCCGGGCGACTGCGACTTCTTCGAACGCGTGCACATCGTCGCGCCGACGCGCGAGGACGCCGTCGAGGTGCTCGCCGCGACCATGATCGAGAGCGTCGCGCGGACCTTCACCAACCCGCACCTGCAGTTCGTGGAGATGAAGCTGGGCCTGTACCCCTCGGCGTTCAGCCGGCACGAGGAGCCGGTGTCCCAAGGCTCGCCGATCAGCTGGGGGCTGGCCGAGATCGACGTACGCGTCGTCAGGGTCGTCGACGCGACCGGTGAGACCCAGCGCCTGCGCATGCACGAGGTCGCCATGGACCCCGGGTTCGTCAAGCTGGACTGGGTCTTCGCCGACCGCGACCGCGACCGCGTGGTGCCGGTGTCCAAGGTCATCGACGCGACCTGGGAGGCGCCCGACGGGACGGTGATCGCCCTCGACGGCGTGCTCGACAGCTTCTACCAGGAGGTCTACCTCGACCCCGACAGCAAGGTCGACATCGAGCGGCTGGTGCAGCACGTCTCACCCGACGGGCTCGAGAACTACCTCGACCAGATCGGCGGCGAGATCGCCAAGTACTCGGCCGAGGGGCACGAGAACTACGGCAAGGTCGCCAAGCGGCTCTACAACATCACCCGCATCCTGCGCCGCGACGCCGACGCGTCGTACCTGAGGCAGCTCTTCGACGACCCGCCGGCCCGGCTCTACCAGGTCGGCGGGACCATGCACGCCCTCAGCGAGGCCATCCGGGCCGACAGGCTCGACCGCGAGACGATCGTCGCGCAGCTCGCGGCTCTCGAAGGCACCATCGCCGACTGCTACACCGGCGAGGACCGCGACGAGATCATCGGCCTGGTACGCCGCCTCCCCGAGATGGACGAGGACGAGCTGCTCGCGGCCGCCGACCGCATCGCCGGGGCGTCCAACACCCAGGTCAGCGGCTACTTCCAGCAGAAGATCTCGGAGTCGCCAGGGTTGAAGTCGGTCTACGACCTGGTTCTCAAGGAAGCGGCCGGACCCCAGAGATGAGACTGCAGTGACCACCACCTCCGAGGACGAGGCCGCCGACGAGGTCGAGACCACGCCGCCGGTCCGCACCGACGCCTACATCTCGGCCGACATCGAGGCAGACGGCCCGATCCCGGGGCGCTACTCGATGCTGGCGATCGGCATGTGCATCGCCGGCGAGCAGGACGCCGCGCGGCAACTTCCGTCCGATCCAGCCGGAGTCGGCCCGCTTCTACCGCGAGCTCAAGCCGATCTCCGAGGAGTTCGACCAGGGCGCCCTCGACGCCATCGCCGGGACGGGCCTCGACCGCGAGCTGCTCAAGACCGAGGGCGCGGACCCGGCGCTGGCCATGACCGAGGCGGCGCGGTGGGTCCTCGACCTGGCCGACGGCCGGCGTCCGGTCTTCGTGGGCTGGCCGATGGGCTACGACTGGATGTTCCTGCAGTGGTACTTCCACACCTTCTCCGAGATCGGCTCGCCCTTCCAGTTCGGCTCGGCGCTCGACATGAAGACGATGGTGTACGTCGGCACTCACCGCGTGCTCGACGAGCTGGGCAAGGAGAAGCTCCCCGCCGAGCTGGTCCCCCAGCGACCGCACACCCATCACGCCCTCGACGACGCCGTCGAGCAGGCCGAGCTATTCCAGAACCTCCGCCGCTGGCGGATGCCCGCCTTCGACGACTCAACGACCTGTCCGAGCTGTAGTGAACACACCCGCCCGGGTGGTCTGTGCGTCCCCCTTGTCTGGTTGCGTGGACAGGCGGACCCGACGTCGTGCAACGGTCACGGCCGGGTCGGAGGAGGAACCATGGGCACCCTTGGCTGGATCATCCTGATCGTCGTCATCGGCGCGGTGGCTGCGGCCGCTGCGTACGCACTGATGGGCAACCGCAAGAGCGAGGCAAAGCGCGAGGAGGCCGCCGAGCTGCGCGAGGAGGCCGCCCAGTCGACGGCCGCCGTCGAGGCGTCGCGACGCGAGGCCGAGGAAGCCGCCGCACGCGCCGAGGTGGCACGCGCCGAGGCCGCACGCGCCGAGCAGGACGCTGCCCAGGCCCAGCAGGGCGTGCACGTCGAGGAGGCCCGCGTCGAGGACCGGGTCCGCACGGCCGACGACATCGACCCCGACGTCGACACCCGCTCGGAGGACTACCGCCCGGACGCCCCCACGGCGACCGCCCCGAGACCGGCGGCGGGACGACGTACGCCGACCCTGCCGACGCTGACGACCGCACCGCGACCGACGTCACCGGCCGTCCGCTGGACGACCCTGCCACTGACGCGGACCCGGACGACGAGGTCCACACCCATCGGCACGAGTACCGCCGCGACAGCTGACACCGCTGGTCGAGGAGGTCGCGCTAGCGACCGTCACGAGACCCCGGAAGTTTCGTGACGGGCCTGGCAGCCCTCCTCAACCACGCGGGATGCATCGGGCACCCGTACGCCGCGCTCGGCGGCCACCTCGACGGCGCGGTCGTAGCCCGCGTCGACGTGGCGGATCACGCCCATGCCCGGGTCGTTGGTCAGCACCCGCTCGATCTTCTGGGCGGCCAGGTCGGTGCCGTCGGCCACGCACACCTGGCCGGCGTGCAGCGAGCGGCCCATGCCCACGCCGCCGCCGTGGTGGAAGGACACCCACGTGGCGCCGGACGCGGTGTTGACCAGCGCGTTGAGGATCGCCCAGTCGGCGATGGCGTCGGAGCCGTCGAGCATCGACTCGGTCTCGCGGTAGGGCGAGGCGACCGAGCCGCAGTCGAGGTGGTCGCGGCCGATCACGATCGGCGCCTTGAGCTCACCCGAGGCGACCATCTCGTTGAACTTCAGGCCGGCCAGGTGCCGTTCGCCGTACCCGAGCCAGCAGATCCGCGCCGGCAGCCCCTGGAAGTGCACCCGCTCGCCGGCCATGGTGATCCACTTCTGCAGCCGCTCGTTGTCGGGAAACAGCTCGAGGATCGCCCGGTCGGTGGCGGCGATGTCGGCCGGGTCGCCGGACAGCGCGGCCCAGCGGAACGGGCCCTTGCCCTCGCAGAACAGCGGCCGGATGTAGGCCGGCACGAACCCGGGGAACTCGAACGCCCGGTCGTAGCCGCCCTTGCGGGCCTCGTCGCGGATCGAGTTGCCGTAGTCGAAGACCTCGGCGCCGGCGTCCTGGAACTCCACCATCGCCCGCACGTGCGCCGCCATCGACGCCTGCGCGTCCTTGGTGAAGCCGGCCGGGTCGCGGTCGGCCGCGTCGCGCCAGTCGTCGAAGGCGACGCCGACGGGCAGGTACGACAGCGGGTCGTGCGCCGAGGTCTGGTCGGTGACGATGTCGATCGGCGCCTTCAGCTCCAGCAGCTTCGGGAACAGCTCGGCCGCGTTGCCGAGCACGCCGATCGACAGCGGCCGGCGCTCGTCGCGCGCGGCCACCGCGCGAGCCACGGCGTCCTCCAGGGAGTCGGCCTGCTCGTCGAGGTAGCGGTGCTCGATGCGGCGGGTGATCCGCGTCTGGTCGACGTCGACGCAGATCGCGACGCCGTCGTTCATGGTCACGGCCAGCGGCTGCGCGCCGCCCATCCCGCCGAGGCCGGCGGTCAGGGTGATCGTGCCGGCCAGCGTGCCGCCGAAGCGCTTGTCGGCGACCGCCGCGAACGTCTCGAACGTGCCCTGCAGGATGCCCTGCGTGCCGATGTAGATCCACGAGCCAGCGGTCATCTGGCCGTACATCGTCAGCCCGAGGTCCTCGAGCCGCCTGAACTCCTCCCAGTTGGCCCAGTCGCCGACCAGGTTGGAGTTCGCGATCAGCACGCGCGGCGCCCACTCGTGGGTGCGCATCACGCCGACCGGCTTGCCCGACTGCACGAGCAGGGTCTCGTCGTCCTCGAGGTCGCGCAGGGAGCGGACGATCGCGTCGTACGCCGGCCAGCTGCGGGCGGCCTTGCCCGTGCCGCCGTACACGACGAGGTCCTCGGGGCGCTCGGCCACCTCGGGGTCGAGGTTGTTCATCAGCATCCGCAGCGGCGCCTCGGTCTGCCAGGACTTCGCGGTCAGCTCGGTGCCGGTCGCGGCGTGGATGGGGAGGCGGTCTCTGTTCACTGGAGTTCTCCGATCTTCGACTCGACGGCGGCGAGCACCGCGCCGGACTGGACGAGGGAGACCGTGGCCTCGATCTCCGGGGACAGGTAGCGGTCGGGGCCGGGGCCCTGGATGCCTTGGCTGCGCAGCAGGTCGACCACGGCGCCGGTGCCCGCGGCGGGCTCGAGCGGCCGCCTGAAGTCGAGCGCCCGGGCCGCGGTCAGCAGCTCGATGGCGACCACGCGGGACAGGCCGTCGACCGAACGGCGGAGCTTGCGGGCGGCGTTCCAGCCCATCGACACGTGGTCCTCCTGCATGGCCGACGACGGGATCGAGTCGACGGACGCCGGGACGGCCAGCCGCTTCATCTCCGAGACGATGGCGGCTTGGGTGTACTGCGCGATCATGTGGCCGCTGTCGACGCCGGGGTCGTCGGCCAGGAACGGCGGCAGGTCGTGGTTGCGTGCTTTGTCGAGGAACCGGTCGGACCGGCGTTCGCTGATCGAGGCAACATCGGCGGCGACGATCGCGAGGAAGTCGAGCACGTACGCGACCGGCGCCCCGTGGAAGTTGCCGTTGCTGCGCACCTCGTCGCCGACGACGACCGGGTTGTCGACCGCCGAGGCCAGCTCACGGCCGGCGACCGTCGCGGCGTGCTCGACGGTGTCGCGGGCCGCGCCGTGCACCTGTGGGGAGCAGCGCAGCGAGTACGCGTCCTGCACCCGGTGGAACATGTCCTCGCGGTGACTGGCCATCACACCGGACCCCGCGAGCACGGCGCGGAGGTTGGCGGCCGAGAGTCCTTGGCCCACCTGGGGGCGCAGTTCCTGGAGCTCGGCGGCGAAGACGCGGTCGGTGCCCATCTGCGCCTCGACGCTCATCGCGGCCGCGATGTCCGCCGTACGCAGCAACATCCGCAGGTCGGTGATCGCCAGGACGAGCATGCCGAGCATGCCGTCGGTGCCGTTGATGAGAGCCAGGCCCTCCTTGGCCTTGAGCTCGACCGGGGTCAGCCCGGCGGCGGCGAGCGCATCGGCCGTGGGCATCAGCGTGCCGTCGGCGTCGCGGACCTCGCCCTCGCCCATCAGCGCCAGCGCGCAGTGCGACAGCGGGGCGAGATCCCGGAGCAGCCGAGTGAGCCGTACTCCCGCACCACCGGCGTGATGCCCGCCGACAGCAACGCCGCCATCAGCTCGGCCGTCTCGCGGCGGATGCCGGTGTGCCCGGTCGCCAGCGTCGAGAGCCGCAGCAGCATCAGCGCCCGCACGACCTCGCGCTCGACCTCGGGCCCGGACCCGGCCGCGTGCGAACGGACCAGCGAGCGCTGGAGCTGCTCGCGCATCTCCGCCGGGATGTGGCGTGTCGCCAGCGCGCCGAAGCCCGTCGAGATCCCGTACGCCGGGTCGGTCGCGGCCGCCAGCTTCTCCACGACCGCTCGCGCCCGCTCGATCGCCACGACCGCGTCGTCGGTCAGAGCCACCGGCGCGCCGTCGCGAGCCACGGCCACCACGTCCTCGATCGACATCGGCCCCACGTCCACCTGCACCGTCATGGGTCCCATGCAACTCCTGCGCGGGGTTCAGGCGGCAGGGGGGAAGCGCCGGAGTCGTCTCGGATGCGAGACTGACACCACCGCTGGTCGAGGAAGGCGCGCTAGCGCCGGTCACGAGACCCGGCGACAGGACCGCGGTCTACTCACGGGGTCTCGTGACGGTTGCTAGCGCAACCTCCTCGACCAACGGAGGTCAGATGGGCCAGGTACCTGCCGCAACCAAGGCGTTGCGCGTGCTGCGGTTCCTGGCCAGCCAGCCCGAGCCGACCTCGATCGACCGGATCATGCGGGCGTGCGGGCTGCCGCGGAGCACGGCGTACCACCTGCTGACCGCGATGGCCGAGGAGGGGTTCGTGGTCCACCTGGCCGACGAGCACCGCTGGGGGCTGGGGGTGGCGGCGTTCGAGGTGGGCAGCGGCTACACGCGACAGGAGCCGCTGCAGCGCATCGCCCGGCGACAGCTCGCCGATCTGGCCGACCGCACGCGCCAGAGCGCCCACCTCGCGGTGCTGCACGGACGCGACGTGCTCTACGTCGTCGAGGAGCGGGCGCCCGGCCGGCCGCCGCTGGTCACCGACGTCGGCGTACGGCTGCCGGCGCACCTGACGGCGAGCGGTCGGGCGATCCTCGCGGCGTTGCCGGCCGCGCAGGTGCGCGCGCTCTACCCCGACGCCGAGGCGTTCGTCGACCGGCACGGCACCGGCCCACGCAGCCTCAGCCAGCTGCGAACTCTGCTCGCCGACACGCGCCAGCGCGGTTTCGCGACCGAGCAGGGTGAGGTGACACCGGGCCTGGCGAGCGTGGCCTCCGCCGTGCTCGACCACAACGGGCATCCCGTCGCAGGCCTGGCCCTCACCTACGCCGACGGCGACCCCCAGCAGCTCGCCGACGCCGTACGACGGACGGCCGCGGCCCTCACCAAGCGCCTCGGTGGGCTGCGCCGCGTGTGACCCGTCGCCGGTCGAGCCGTTGAAGGTGTTGACTCAGTCCTCGGGAGGGAACCATGAACCGCCGTAACTTGCGCGCCGCAGGCCTGCTGACGTCCCTGCTGGCCCTCACGGCCACCACCATCGCCACCCTGCCTGCCGAAGCCGTACCTCAGGATGCCTGCTCCGGGGAGTTCTGCGCGAGCGTCGACCTGGCCATCTACGACGCCCTTGCGCCGACCCAGGCCACGACGACCGCGGGCCAGCCCGCGAACCTGGCGCTGCGGTTCACCGACACCTCGGGCGCGGTCGCGACCAACAAGGCCACCTGGCTGGCGAAGGTCTGGGCGGTGCTCGGGTCTTCGTCGGCGAACGCCTTCGCGGTCACGGACCCGGCAACCCTGCCGCTCGGTGCCTACGTAGCGGGGTCCTCGGCGACCGCGGGCGCCTGCGCGCCAGGCATGGACGGATCGGGCTATGCGGCGTCGTGTCCCGCCGGGTCCGGCAGCGGCCACGTCGAGCTCGTGCCGCTCGTGGGCTCACCCGAGATCAAGCCGGCGACGTTCGGGATCCAGAGCGTCACCGTGGGTCCCGGCGGTGCCATGACCGCGAACGTGAGCGTCTACGTGGACGGGGTGACCGTCCTGCCGCTGGCCACCACGGCCCCGGTCACGTACGCCGGCGCGACGGCGAGCGCAGGCCCGTCGCTGAACATGGACGTGCGGTTCACCGCAGCACCCGTACTCCCCTACGCGTCGGGCGAGTTCTCGATGAACACGGTCGCGCTGAACCTGAACGGCCTCGTGACCGAGTCAGCCGCGGGTGCGGTGAACCCCACCTCCTTCGTGCGGCAGCCGATGCTCTGCACCTCGGTGACCACGACGCTGAGGGCGAACGCTCGCGGTCCGCAGTCCGTAAGCGCACCGTTCGAGCAGGCCGTCACGGGCTGTCCCGTGCCGCCCACCGTTGCCGAGGTCGCACCGGTCGCCGGTCAACCGAGAGCGTTCACCTTCGCCACGGTGCCGCCGGTCGCCGCGGTGCCCGGCCGGACGGCCTCGTTGGAGTGGGTCTTCGGTGACGGGACCAAGACAGTCGCCGGCCCCACGACGACGCACACCTATCCGGTCGCCGAACCGGTGACCGCCTTCGTCTCCACCGTCGACAGCGCGGGTGCCCGCAGTCCCGCGGTTGCGGTCCCCATCGCCGCAGGCGCGCTGCGCGGCAAGCAGAAGGAGGG
>CAWFEZ010000019.1:0-600606 GCA_963814935.1 uncultured Actinomycetota bacterium
CCAGACCTCCGGGTAGCCGGGCAGGTTCTCGCCGCCGAACTTGGCGTAGTGACCGTCAGGCATGCCGTCGTTGGCCTCCAGGTAGTCGGCGCGCTCGTCCTCGGTGATCGGCACCTGCGGGAGCACCCACTCGGCGGGCACCTCCTCGCCGGCGAAGATCTTCTGGACGGCGAGCAGCGGGGTGCGCCACTGGAAGTTGGAGTACACCGGGGCCAGACCCGTCAGGCCGGTGTCCTCCCACTTGCGCAGGAAGCTCATCTCGTCCTCGCCGGTCATCACCGGGTAGTCGACGCCGGCGTCCTCGAAGGCCTCGATCGCGGCCACGCCACCGTCACCGGCGTCCATCCAGACACCCGCCACGTCACCCTTGGCGAGCTCGTCGCTGATGATCTTCTTGATCTCGGTCGGGTCGGCGCCGGTGAAGTAGTCGACGGCCTCGATGCCGGCCTCGTCGAAGAGCTTCTCGGCCGCGGCCCAGCGCTGCTCCAGCACGTCGACGCCGGGCAGGATCCGCAGCGCGACGACCTTGTCGCCCTCCTCGAGGTTGCCGATGAGGAACTCGGCGGTGTCGATGCCCCAGGCGAAGCCGCCGATCGGGTGGATGAACGTGGTCGCGCAGTCGGTCTCGACGCCGCGGTCGAAGACGATCACCGGCTTGCCCGTCTCGCAGGCGCGCTCGACGGCGGGCGTCATCGCGGCGGTCGAGTTGGGCGAGATGACGAACGCGTCGCAGTTGCCCTCGGAGATGAAGTAGTCGATGTCGGCGATCTGGGTGTTGTCGTCGTCCTCGGCGTCGCGGGTCTCCATCTCGGAGATCACGCCCTCGTCCTGGAGCACCTTCAGCTGCTGGTTCATGGTGATCCAGCCGGTCTGCCGCCACGGGTTGGAGATCGAGGCGTTGGCGAAGCAGACCTTCTTGGCGCCGTCGGACTTGTAGTCCGAGGTGTCGGTCATCTCACCGTCGATGTACTGCAGGTAGGGCTCCTCGGGGTCACCCTCGAAGGTCGCCCCTCGCTGCTCGTCCTGCTCGTCGAAGAGCGCCTGGTCGAACCACTCGGTGTCCTCGCCCCCGTCCTCGGTCTCCTCATCGGTGGTCTCGGTGGTGGCGGTGTCGGTCGGGTCGTCACCCGCGTTGGGTTCGGAGGTCTCGCTGCAGGCGGTCAGGACCGCCAGCAGGACGGCCGCGGCTACCGCAGCCGTGGCTCGGATGGACTTTCGGCGCATCAGTGTTCTCCTGTGTCGGTGCCCGACCGTGGGTGTGGCGGGGCAGTGGGATCCACCGCTGTTGCGGTGCGTCTTCCAGATGGGTCGCCCGAGGGGCGACGTCCGAGAGTCCAGGCACGGGCCGACGCGGCCACGGCGAGGATGATGATGATGCCCTGCACGGTGTTGCGCCAGGTCGACTCGACGTCCTGGAAGGTGAGCAGGGCGAGCAGCAGCTCGAGGGCGAAGGCCCCGGCCGCCGCCGACAGCACCCAGCCACGGCCGCCACCCAGCACGACGCCGCCGAGGACGACGGCGGTGATGGCCTGGAACTCGTAGCCCTGGCCGACCGACGGGTGCACGCCGGCGTACCCGACCAGCAGGATCCCCGCGATGGTGGCCGACAGCGACGAGAGCATGAACGCCCACGTCTTGGTCCACCAGACCGAGGTGCCCGCGAACGCCGCCGCCTCCGGGTTGTCGCCGACGGCCAGCAGGGTGCGCCCGTACGACGACCGCATCAGCAGGGCGCCGAGCACCGCGACGACGACCAGGATGATCACGGAGTACGGGATCACCTCGACGACGGGCACGTCCTGGATGCCGCCGCGCCCGATCTGGCGGAACTTGTCGACCGGGTTGCCGGTGGCGGCGCCGCCGGTCAGGTACTTCACCAGGCCCCCGAGGGCCAGGAACATGCCGAGCGTGACGATGAAGCTCGGCACCTTGAGCAGCGTCGTACCGACGCCGTTGAGGAAGCCGATGAGCGCCCCGACACCGATCATCAGGACCATGACGGGGAGGATGCGGCCCTCGTCCTGGCCGATGAGGTTGCCGGCCATCACCACCTGGGTGGCGATCACGGCGCCCATCGACAGATCGAACTCGCCCGAGACGATCACGTAGTACTGCCCGATCGCGGCGATCGCCAGCGGCGCCGTGCGGCCGACGAAGCGGATCAGGAAGCCCGGGTCCCCGAAGTTCGGGTTGGACCAGATCACCGCGACCAGCAGCACCGCGACGAGCACGAAGACCCCACCACCGGGGGTGATCGCCGCACGCAGGATGCGCTGGGCGAGGGTGCCCTGTCTCTCCGGGATGGTCCGCGGGACGGCTGGTCGTCGTCATGCGTCCTCCTTCAGGACCGAGCCGAGAGCGGAGGCGTGGCCGAAGCGGGCCGGCCGACGGACGATGCTGCGGCGGGCGTAGACGGCCACGGCGAGCACGATGATCAGGCCACGGACGACGTCCTTGAGGAACGGGTTGACCCCCATCACGGCCATCACGTTGTCGAGCACGGCGAAGATCGCGACGCCGCCGATGGTGCCGACGACGCTGCCCTTGCCGCCGGCGAGCAGGGTGCCGCCGAGCACGACCGCGGCGATCGAGAGCAGGTCGTAGCGGCCCTGGCTGCCGATGGTCGGGCTGCCGATGCCCGTCCGGGACAGCAGCGTGAGGCCGGCGAGCGCGGCGAAGACCGCGCAGAGCACGTGGGCGGTGATCACGGGGTACGCCGTGCGGAGGCCGGACATCCGGGCGACGGCGCGGTTGCCGCCGACGGCGTAGAGGTGATGGCCCCAACGGGTCCAGCGCAACGCGGCCCACATGATCGCCGCGGCCACGAACATGAACATCGCGACGTACGGCATCACGCCGATGCCCGTGACGCCGAAGAACTTGAGGTCGTCGGCGGCCTGGCCCGTGCTGCCCTGGTAGTTGGACGCGAGGTAGCCGCTGATGATCAGGCCGACGCCGAGCGTGGCGATGAAGCCGTGGACGTCGAGCAGCGTGACGATCAGCCCGCTGGCCAGGCCGATCAGCGCCGCGACCGCGAGCGCGGTGAGCACGCCGCGCACCATGTTGGCGTCGTCGCCGGCCATGATCCCGCCGGCGACGAGCGTGGTCAGGCTGGCGACGTACGGGACCGAGAGGTCGAGGCTGCCGGCCAGGATCACCAGCGTCTGGCCGATCGAGATGAAGCCCAGCACGGTCATCGCGGTGAAGATCGTCCAGAGGTTGCCCTGGCTGAAGAAGTTGCGGTCCTTGGTCAGCGTCAGCACCGC
This sequence comes from uncultured Actinomycetota bacterium, assembly GCA_963814935.1. Classification (GTDB taxonomy): domain Bacteria; phylum Actinomycetota; class Actinomycetes; order Propionibacteriales; family Nocardioidaceae; genus Nocardioides. The sequence goes on from CAWFEZ010000019.1 coordinate 3,267, forward strand.
CGAGACGACCACGATCAGGCCCAGCACGACGTAGACGAGCTGGGTGGAGGTGAGCGGCGCCGTACGGCGGCGTCGACGGCGGTCGGCGCGCGCCGTGGTGCGGTGGTCGCGGTGGTCGTCATGCCGCGCCGTCCTCGGTCGCGGCACCGGTCGCGAGCGCCAGCACCTGCTCCTCGGTCGACCCCGCGGGCAGCTCGCCGACGAGCAGCCCGTCACGCATCACCAGGATGCGGTCGGACATCCCGATCACCTCGGGCAGCTCGCTGGAGACCATCAGCACGGCGACGCCGTCGGCGGCGAGCTTGCGCATCAGCTCGTAGACCGCGTGCTTCGCGCCGACGTCGATGCCGCGCGTGGGCTCGTCCATCAGCACCACGCGCGGGGCGATGCTCAGCCAGCGGGCGAGCACGACCTTCTGCTGGTTGCCGCCGGAGAGGAACTGCACCTCCTGGTCGAGGCCGCGGGCCGAGACCTCGAGGCTGGACAGCACGCCCGGGCAGCTCGCGCCGCGCGGCGCCGGCCCGGGAGGGCAGCACCGCGCGGACGACGCCGAGGGCGTTGTCGAGGATCGACTGGTTGAGCGCCAGGCCCTTGGCCTTGCGGTCCTCGGTGACGAGCGCGAGCCGGCGGCGGACGCCCTGGCGCGGGCTGCGCACGCGGACGGTCGTGCCGTCGAGCGCCATGGTGCCGCGGTCGAACGGGTGCACCCCGAACACCGCCTCGACGAGCTCGGTGCGGCCCGAGCCCTGGAGCCCGGCCAGGCCGACGATCTCCCCGGCGCGGACCGCGAGGTCGACCCCGTCGACGTACGGGTTGCCGGCGCCTGTCAGCGTGAGGCGGACCTCGCCGACCTCGGTGCCGGGGATCTTGTCGGGGTAGTACGACGTCAGCGGCCGGCCGACCATCTGCCGCACCAGTGAGGCTTCGGTCAGCCCGCTCGCCGGACCGGTGCTGACCTGGCGGCCGTCCTTGAGGATGGTGATCGTCTGGCAGAGGTCGAAGATCTCCTTGAGCCGGTGGGAGACGTAGAGGATCGCCACGCCGCGGGCCTTGAGCCGCTCGATGATCGAGTAGAGGAGCTCGACCTCGTGGTCGGCCAGCGCCGCGGTCGGCTCGTCCATCTGGATGACCCTGGCGTCGAAGCTGACGGCCTTGGCGATCTCGACGACCTGCTGCTCGGCCACGGAGAGCTGGCGCACGAGCGTGCCGGGCTTGAGGTAGCCGACGCCGAGGCCGTCGAGCAGCTCGGCGGTGTCGCGGTTCATGCCTCCGGTGTCGACGAGGCCGAGACCTCTGGGCTCGCGGCCCAGGTAGACGTTCTCGGCGATGGTGCGCTCGGGCAGCAGGTTGAACTCCTGGAACACCGTGGAGACCCCGGCCCGCTGCGCCTGGACCGGGTGGCCGAACGAGATCTCACGGCCCTCGAGCTCGATGGTGCCGCTGTCGGGTGCGTAGACGCCGGCCAGCAGCTTCATCAGCGTCGACTTGCCCGCGCCGTTCTCGCCCACCAGGCCGTGCACCTCGCCGGGAACGAGCGCGACGTCGACGTCGGCGAGCACGGTGTTGCCCAGGAAGCTCTTGGTCATCCCACGGGCACGGGGAGCACCGGAGTGGCGTCGACGGGCGGCACGGCGACACTGTGGCACGCGTCACCCACTTCTGTCGAGAGGCACGCAAAAGTCGATACCTAGACGCCGAAAGCCCGTGGTGCTTCACTTCTGCCGTGCACGCGGGCGACATCTTCGAGCTGCTGCGCGACGGCCGACCGTGGACGCGCGCCGAGCTCGCGGACGCCACCGGACTGGCGCGGTCGACCATCGCCGCCCGGATCGACGTACTGATGCGCCTCGAGCTGGTGGCGCCGTTCGGGGGCGCGCGCTCGACCGGCGGACGTCCGCCCGCGCTGTTCGCGCTGAACCCCTCGGCCAAGGTCGTGGTCGGCGTCGACGTCGGCGCCACCCACGTGCGCGCCGCCCTGGCCGACCTCTCCGGTGAGATCCTCGGCGAGGTGGGCGAGAGCCTCGACGTGGCCGAGGGCCCCGAGGTGGTGCTGGGCTGGGTGTCCGCGACCGTGCGCGTCGCTGCTGAAGGCGCAGCGCCGTCCGCTCAAGCACCTGGCCGCGATCGGCATCGGCCTGCCCGGCCCGGTCGAGCACGCGACCGGCCGGCCGATCAGCCCGCCGATCATGCCGGGCTGGGACAAGTACGACGTCCCCGGGCGTCTCCAGCGCGAGTACGCCGTACCCGTGCTGGTCGACAACGACGTCAACATCATGGCTCTCGGCGAGCAGCAGGTGCACCTGACCGACGTCGACGACCTGGTGCTGGTCAAGGTCGCCACCGGCATCGGCTCGGGCATCATCTCCGGCGGCCGTCTCCAGCGCGGGGCCACCGGTGTGGCCGGCGACCTCGGTCACGTCCGCGTGATCGGCGCCGACGACGTCACCTGCCGCTGCGGCAACACCGGTTGCCTCGAAGCCGTGGCCGCGGGCCCGGCGCTCGCCGCCAGGATCCGGGCCGGTGGCGGCACCGCCCACGACGGCCAGGACGTCGTCGACCTCGTGCGCGCCGGCGACGCCCTCGCGATCGCCGCCGTCCGCCAGGCCGGCCGCGACATCGGCGACGTGGTCGCCGCCATGGTCAACCTGGTCAACCCGTCGGTGGTGGTGATCGGCGGCCAGATGGCCCAGGCCGGCGAGCACCTGCTGGCCGGCATCCGCGAGACCGTCTACCACCGCTCCCTGCCGCTCGCGACCGAGCACCTCCGGATCGTCCCGTCCCGCGCCGGCGGCGAGGCGGGCGTCCTCGGCGCCTCGGCGATGGCCATCGAGCACGTCCTCTCCCCCGCCGCCATCGAGGCCGCCAGCCTCGCCCTGTCCGCTGGCTGACGAGGGCCGTCAGGAGACTGCCGGTTGAGGAGGGCCGCCAGGCCCGTCACGAAACTCCGCAACCTCACCGCCGATTGACGAGGGCAGCCACCGCCCGCACGGTTGACGCAGGTGTTCCGGACCATCCACGCGACGTGAGGATCTCGGCCAGAACCTGCAGCCAGGCGGCCAGGGGTGCAGCACCTGCCCTCAGCCCGGCGCGCAGATCGTCGTGAGACGCCCGGGAGTGGTCGAAGGCTGCAGCGAGATGGCTGACGATCCAGCGTCAGCCTGCTCACTTGTCGAGGGCAAAGGCGTCTCCCAGGCGGCCGTCGAGCTTCGAGCAGGAACGCCTGGTCGACGTACTCGACGTCGCGCTGCACTCGCGCCAGACCCCTTCGTTGTGTTCCTGACTCTGCGCCGGCCCTGGGGCAGCCCGTGAGCGCGTTCGGACGTCCCGAAGGTAGACGGCGTTCGAGTGCCGACATGGCTCCTGAGGACACGTCGTTGACGATGCGCACGCAAGCAGCTGCTCCTTGGAGCGCGCGGGGACAACCGGAGCTCAAGGGCGAGGCGGGACGGGGTACTTCGGCGGGACTGACAGCTGTCAGCCAGTACGCCGACCGCTGCGTCGTCGGTTCGTGCGGCGGAGGCGACGCTGACTAGAGCGTGCTCCACTCGTACGCGCGGTGGCGAGAGGTGCGACTGCACCACCCGGTCGAAGTCCGTGATCCGCTCGATCCTGACGCCCCGAGGCTGGCGTAGCCGCCGCGCGGGGCCAACCGCGACATGCACGTCATCGCGCCCCTCGTGGCCACGGACTCCATGCGCGCGGAGGGCAGACACCCCGGCCAGCGCGGCCGGCTCGGCGTAGAGGACCGCCGCCCAGGCGCGTTGCTGCCACGAGAGTGGTCCGGTGTGATGGACGTAGACGCCAGCGTGCACCCGTGCCCACTCGCGGCGCCGCAACATGCGCGCGATCAACACGTCATCGGCTCCGGTGACGAGAACCTGCCTCGGGAGATCACGCCATCCTGGCGCGCAAGAGGATCCGAGATGCCCACGCCGACACCTTGGCCCTGTTGGCGCGAGCCTCGCATCCTGCCTGCGGGGAGCTGTGGACAGCCGTCTAACCTCGACCGCATGTCTCGACGCTTGGTATCCGTGGCCGCGCTCTTGGTGTGTGCCGTCGCGGCCGGCGTCACGGTCGGCCCGGCCGACGCGGACCCGGGCGGGTCTCGGCCGGAGCGCGACGAGCGGAAGGCCCAGCGAGGACCGCAGACCTCGGACGGCGTACGCGGGAAGATCGCGCCGTACGTCCCGCAAGGCCTGCGCCCACCGCCCGTCATCACCAGCGACATCACCTGGCCCGTGGTCCCGGGCGTGACGTTCCGGCAGTGGGAGCAGGTCGACACCCGCGGGCCGATCCGCGCCTCACTGCTGACGCTCGACCTCGCCACCACGCCCGGCCTCGAGATCGACTACGCGGGCCCGCGGAGGGTGAGCGAACGAGACACCGTGCGCCGCCTGATCGCGCCCGACGGCGCCATCGCGGGCATCAACGGCGACTTCTACGACATCAGCGACACCGGCGCGCCGCTCGGCCTCGGCGTCGACCGACGGCTCGGCGTGCTGCACGCCCGGAAGTTCGGCTGGAACCGCGCCTTCCTCATCAAGGACGGCGTGCCGACGATCGCCAACCTCCCGATGGAGGCCAAGGTCGTCCAGGTAGCCGTGGATGAAGATCCAGCACTACAACTCGCCGACGGTCTTCGACGGCAGGATCGGCATCTACGACTACCGCTGGGGGGACACCGCCGGCTACCGCGTGGTCGACGGCCAGCGCGAGGACGTCCGACAGGTCGTGATCCGGGACAAGCACGTCGTCTCCAACGAACCGACGCTGACCGAGGGGGAACCGGTCCGTGGTCTCGTGCTCGTCGGCCGCGGCACCGGCGCCAACGCCCTCAACGCCCTGAGGGTGGGCGCAAAGGCGCGGATCAAGTGGGGCATGCGCGGTGACCCCGAGGTGGCCATCACGGGCAACAAGGTGCTGCTGCTCCACGGCGTACGCCGCGTGGTCGACGACCTCGAGATGCACCCGCGCACCGCGATCGGCATCGACCGCGACACCGGCCAGGTGCTGATGCTGGTGGTTGACGGCCGCCAGTCGTTCAGCCGGGGCTACACGATGGTCGAGCTCGCGAACCTGATGACCACGCTCGGCGCCGACGACGCCCTCAACCTCGACGGCGGCGGCTCCTCGACGATGCTCGCGCTCGACCCCACTGGCCTGATCGGAGTCCGCAACTCACCCTCCGACGGGTTCGAGCGGCAGGTCGCCAACGCGCTGTCGGTCATGTACCACCACTGAGCAGTCCGGCCTCAGCTCGGCACCGCCACTACGGCGACCGAGGTGACCGGCGCGAAGCACTCCTGCATCGGCTTGGTGGCCACTACCGGCTGAAGACCCAGCCGTCGGGGCCTTCGGTCCACGGTGACGCCGGGGGTACGTCGCAGCCGATCGCGACCACGGCCCCCATCAGCGTGTACCCCTCCGGGACAGTCGCGCCCGCGACGGCCTGCGCGATCTTCTCGTTGAGGGCGCCCCGTTCGAACTGCCGCGTGAAGGCCTGCAACGACGCCTCGTCGTCCACGGGGACGGCGTTCAGGTCGACCGAACCGCCGGCGGCCGTCTGCGAGACGACCGCGATGGTCTGCGGCTCCAGGCCGCCGGTCGGCGACGGCTCGGCCGTCGCGCTGCTCTCCCCCGCCGAGGTCGACGCCGGGTCGCTGGGGTCGCTCGCGCTGTCCGACGTTGAGTCACTGCATCCGGTGACCAGCAGGAGGGCGAGCAGGGCAGGTCCGAGAAGGCGCTTCATGGTCATGGGACGGTAGCGGCCCTGCAATCGGTTCCGATCACCCCTCCACGGACTGCCCCTTGCCGAGGATGGTCAGGCCGTCCTCGACCATGAACCCACGGGCCCGGTCGTCATCGTGGTCGACGCCGATGCGCGTGCCCGGCGGGATGTCGACGGACTTGTCGATGATCGCGTTGCGCACCACCGCACCCGGGGCCACATGCACGCCGTGCATCAGCACCGAGTCGGAGACGATCGCTCCGCTGTCGACCCGCACGGCCGGCGACAGCACCGACCGGTTGACGGTCCCTCCCGTGACCACGACACCCGGCGAGAGCAGCGTCTCGTCGGTGCGCGACGGCTGGCCGTCGGCACCCTGGCCCACCTTCACCGGCGGCTGGGGACCGTACGAGGTGTAGATCGGCCAGTCGAAGTTGTAGAGGTTGAAGATGGGCAGCGGCGAGACGACGTCCATGTGGGCGGCGTAGTAGGACGCCATGGTCCCCACGTCGCGCCAGTAGCCGCGGTCGCGGTCGGTCGAGCCCGGCACCATGTTGTCCTTGAAGTCGTAGACGCCGGCCGCCCCCTTGCCGACGAACGCCGGCACGATGTCGCCGCCCATGTCGTGCTTGGAGCCGTGGAGCGTGGCGTCTGCGGTGACCGCGTCGACCAGCGCGTCGGCGTCGAAGACGTAGTTGCCCATCGAGGCCAGCACCTCGTGGGGGCTGTCGGGCAGACCCTCGGGATCCTTGGGCTTCTCGAGGAAGTCGCGGATCGAGTTGGGGTCGTGGGGATGCACGTCGATCACGCCGAACTGGTCGGCCAGCGAGATCGGCTGCCGGATCGCGGCCACCGTGCACGCCGCGCCGGAGTCGACGTGCTGGTTCACCATCTGCGAGAAGTCCATGCGGTAGACGTGGTCGGCGCCGACCACCACCACGATGTCGGGCCGCTCGTCGTTCATCAGGTTGAGCGACTGGAAGATCGCGTCGGCGCTGCCGAGGTACCAGTGCTTGCCGACCCGCTGCTGCGCCGGCACCGGAGCGACGTAGTTGCCGAGCATCGTGGACATCCGCCAGGTCTGCGTGACGTGGCGGTCGAGGCTGTGCGACTTGTACTGCGTCAGCACGACGATCTTCAGGTAGCCGGAGTTGACGACGTTCGACAGTGCGAAGTCGATCAGCCGGTAGATGCCGGCGAACGGCACCGCCGGTTTGGCTCGGTCGGCGGTGAGCGGCATCAGCCGCTTGCCCTCACCGCCGGCGAGCACGATGGCGAGCACGTTCCTGCGGTGTCGGGCAGCCATGTGGTCAACGTAGCCGTGCTGCCCACCGGCCGGGAGGGGTAGTTTCAGCAACGTGCGCGTCGACGTGATCAGCAAGGAGTACCCGCCCGAGGTCTACGGCGGAGCGGGGGTCCACGTCGCCGAGCTGGTCCGGGCCCTGCGAGCCCTGCCCGATCTCGACACCCGGGTGCACGCCTTCGGCAAGCCCCGCGACGAGGCCGGCACCACGGCGTACGCCGATCTGGCCGAGCTCGAAGGAGCGAACGGCGCGATCAAGACGATGGGCGTCGACCTCGCGATCGTCCCCGGCTGCGAGGGCACGGACCTGGTGCACTCGCACACCTGGTACGCCAACTTCGCCGGGCACGTGTCGTCGCTGCTCTACGGCGTCCCGCACGTCATCTCCGCCCACTCGCTCGAGCCGCTGCGGCCGTGGAAGGCCGAGCAGCTCGGCGGCGGCTACGCCGTGTCGTCCTGGGTGGAGAAGACGTCCTACCTCGCCGCGGCGCGAGTCATCGCGGTGTCGGGCGCGATGCGCGACGACGTGATCTGGGCCTACCCGGACATCGACCCCGACAAGGTCAAGGTCGTGCACAACGGCATCGACACCGACGACTGGGCCCGCGTCGACAAGCCCGACCGCGTCCGCGAGCTCGGCGTCGACCCCGACCGCGCGTCGGTGATCTTCGTCGGCCGGATCACGCGCCAGAAGGGGTTGCCGCTGTTCCTGCGCGCGGCCGCCCAGCTGCCGCCCGACGTGCAGCTCGTGCTCTGCGCGGGGGCGCCCGACACCCCCGAGATCGAGGCCGAGGTGCTCGCCCTGGTCGAGGAGCTGCAGAAGGACCGCACCGGCGTGGTGTGGATCCGCGAGATGCTGCCGCGGCCCGACGTCGTCGCGCTGCTCTCCAACGCGACCGCCTTCGCCTGCCCGTCCATCTACGAACCCCTCGGCATCGTCAACCTCGAGGCGATGGCCTGCGAGACCGCCGTCGTCGCGACGGCCACCGGCGGCATCCCCGAGGTCGTCGTCGACGGCGAGACGGGGCGGCTGGTCCCGATCGAGCAGGCGACCGACGGCACGGGCACGCCCCTCGACCCCGAGCAGTACGTCGCCGACTTCGCCGCTGCCCTCAACGAGGTCGTCGGCGACCCCGACCGCGCCCACGCCATGGGCCGGGCCGGTCGCCAACGCGCGATCGACGCCTTCAGCTGGGGTGCCATCGCCGACCAGACCGTGGCCGTCTACCGCGAGGCGGTGTCCTAGGTTCGCTGGTTCGAGGAAGGCGCGCTAGCGCCTGTCACGAAACCCGGTGATCGAACAAGGCTGCCTGACCGCGCAATGGGTTTCGTGACGGTCGCTAGCGCGACCTGCTCAACCAGCGAAAGCCGATCGCGTGAGCACATTGCCGTCGAGGTCACCGACCAGGTACCCCGACTGACCATCGTCGTTGGTCAGGTAGACCATCACGTGGGGTGTGTCGTCGATGATGTCGCGGTCGAAGATCACGTACGTCGTCGGCTGCTCGACGCCGAGCGTCGCCTCACCCTCGCGCACGAGGGCCATCACCTTGGCCGGCCTGAGGTCGGCGAGGTCGACGGGCGCGGTGTCGACCGTGTCGGACATCGGGTCGCCGAGCTGGTCGAAAACGCCGTCGACGTAGTTCCAGAGGGCGACCTTGCCGTCGTCCTGCGGCACCCACGACACGACGTACGCGTCGTAGAAGACGGTCCGCACCACCTCCGTGTCGTCGAAGGTCTCCTCGAACGCCGCGATGTACTCCCGAAGCCCCGCGCCGGTCAGCTCGAACGGCGGACCGGCCGGGATCGGGTCGGTGTCGACGAAGTCCGGCGTGTTTGTCTGGGCGGCGAAGATGATGAAGCCGGCCGCGATCGGCAAGATGACGAACAGCGCCACGACCAGCGCGCAACCGAGGGCCACCTTGCGCCCGGCCTGGGCCGGCTTCGTGGTCAGGCCGGTCCCTCCGGCAACCTTCTTCTTCTTGGCGCTCGGCGGCGGCCCGTAGAGGTCCGCCGGCACCCCCGCGACCGGGGCCGTCGTACTCACGCCGGTCGTGCTCGTCGAGACCATCACCGGCGGCACCACGGCGGTCGCGGGCACCGGGGCCGGCGGCGCCGCGATGTCTCGAGTCAGCGCCGCCAGCTCGCCGACGGTGGCCGCCGCGCTGACCCGCTCGACCCGGAGGTCGCGGTCCTGCTGGGTGATCTGCCCGTTGCGCAGGGCGGCGTCGATCACGTACGTCGCACGGTCACGGTCGCGGTCCTTCACCCGGGCCTGCGGGTCACCGTCGAACACGGGCAAAGGCTAGTGAACGCCGCGCCTGGCCACGCGCACCGCGCCGATCCGATAAGCGCCCTGGGCGTTGCGGCCCGCGACGGCGAGGTTCATCGGGGCGAGGTAGCCGACCGGGTCGGTGACCGTCAGCCAGAGCGTGTAGCGGCCCCGTCGCAGCTTGCCCACGTCCAGCGAGGTCTTGCGGGTCGTCGTGCCGGGGAGCACGGTCCGCAGGTCGAGCCCGAGGTCGGCGCTCGCGACGATCTTGCCCTTCTTGCGCAGCTGCAAGGTGACCCGCCAGTCGTCGTACGTCGGCGCGGAGCCGTCGTTGCGCCACGTCGTGCGGACCTTGAAGACACCGGCTCGGGGCAGCTTGCGGGGTACCCGCACCGAGACGGGCAGGTAGCGGTAGCCGCTGCTCTTGGCGGCGTCCACGAGCCCGGCCGCGGCCTCGGCGTTCTGGTTCACCCAGCCGCGCACGCCGTCGTTGGGACTGGCGACCTGGCTGATGTGGAACTGCCGGACCTGGTCGGCACCGCGAGTCGTGTTGGTCTCCAGGGTGCTGCACCACTCGCTGAGCACCGGCGCGGTCTTCCAGCGTTCCTGCAGCTCGGGGTGGGTCGGGATGGCCGAGAACATGTTGTACTCGCCGAGGCAGTCGGCTCGCAGGCCCAGCCGCGGACTCATGGCCACGCCAGCGAGCACGTACTTCGGCTCCATCGCGTTGAGGATCACGTGGTCGGCCGGGAACGCCGCCAGGACCGCCCGCATCACCCGGAGGGCGTTCTCGACGGCGATCTCCCCGCCTTGGTGGTTGTTGTGCCACTCGCCCCAGGCGCCGTAGCCACCGACGTCGACCCAGCCGAGCGCCGGCTCGGCGGCGTACCGCTTGCCGAGCTCGGTCATCAGCCGTTCCCACGCGGCGAGAAGCTGCTCGTCGTCCCACGCGGGGATGTCGGTGCCGGGCTGGCGCGGCAGCCAGTCGGGCGTGGCGTCGAGCCAGCAGCCCGGGCACCACGCCATCACCCGGAAGCCGAACCGGCCACCCAGCTCACGGGCCCGGGCGATGCCCTGGTCGAAGTAGGAGAAGTCGTAGACGCCGGGCGATGGCTCGATCCGCTTCCACGCCACCTGGTCGCGGTAGTAGACGTCGGTGGTCGGGAAGCCCGCCGGCACGGTCGACGAGCCGAGCCACTCGTACTGCCCGCGCATCGGGTTGGGGATCTCCGGCGCGGACATCGGGATCGCCCGCGAGCGCAGCACGACCGTCTTCCGCTTCCGGACGAGGGTTCGGTCCGCACCTTCGCCGGTCGAGCTTGTCGAGACCACACCGGTCACGCGAGTCGAGCTCTCGACCGCTGCAGCGGCAGCAGGCAGGGTGAGCGCGACTGTCAGAGCGCACAGCGCTACGGCGCGCGTCCTCGGCATGGGGGGTTACCTTCCGGACACCCCGGTCGTGGCATGACCAGGTGAGACCAGCAAGTCTGCGCGAGGCGGACCCGTCGGCTCAGCGAAACGCCCGAACTGGTGGCATCGCCGGTTGAGGAAGGCGCGCTAGCGCCTGTCACGAAACCCCGGTGACGGAGGCAGGTCCTCTCACCGGGTCACGCGACGGGCCTGACGGCCCTCTTCGACCAGCGGATGCAATCAGCCGGCGGTGGTCACCAGCGAACCCAGCCGCAGCGTCGCCGGGTAGGCGATGGCGGTGGCGTCGGGGTCGCCGGCGACGGTCACCCGCGTGTGCGAACGGACCCAGCGCCGGTAGCCGATGGCGGAGAGCGAGAGGTAGCCGAACGCCCGCTCGCGCAGGGCCCGCTCCAGCAGGAGGCTGGCGCCGTCGGCGATGAGCAGGCCGTGCACCTGCGCGTCGCCGAGCCGGTGGGCCAGCTCTGCGCGCAGCCAGTCGACGTGGGTGGCGAGCTCGTCGTGGGCGTTGTGGCCGACGGCCGTGGTCTTGTGCTGGACCACGAGCCAGTCGCCGCGACGCACGAGGTCGCCGTTGTCGGTGATCCGGGCGACGAGGTCAGGACGATGGCCGTCGTCGAAGGAGTGGGCCCGGCCGTCGATGCCGTCGTCGATCACGTCAGCGATGCGCGCGGGGTAGCCGTAGCGGCCGAGCATCTCGAAGCGGTCGAGCAGCCAGCCGCGGAGGGCTTCGCGGCTGCCCGTGGGCATGACCTCGAAGTCGCGCCCACCGGTCTGGTCGCCGTACGTCTTGAGCCAGGTGTCGAGCATCCGCAGGTACAGCTCGGCGTCCTCGTCGGCGACCGCGAGCCGGTCGAGGCACTTGGCCAGCAGGCCGAAGCGCCCGACGACCGGGTAGGCCTCGACGACATCGACGGGAAGACGCAGCAGGTCCGCGAGCTCGGCGGGAGCGATGTCGAGGCTCTCGGGGAGGCTCCAGCGCGGGTCCTGCAGGCGCATCATCAGCCGGTCGAGGAGCGGACATCCGAACCGTCCCACGATCAGCGGAGGTGCGATGACCGAGACATCGTCGGTGACGTGCTCCTCGACGATCTGTTGAATGACCTCGACGAACGCAGTCGCGTCATGGGCGCTGACGCCCAGTGACCTGACGAGGTGGTTGATGACTTGTGTCGAATCCGCCACGGTGTGCCCTCTCCCCCAGAGATGTGCCACTGAGTCTAGGAGTGCGCCTGGGGTGGGCCTAGGTGCCAAGGGGGCGGTCCAGACCGGAAATTGGGTTAAATCTCTGACGATCCGGACCGCCCCCGCGGCGCTGGTGCTATTCGGCTCAGCCCTCGTGGGCCTCGGTGACCTCGCCGGTGACCTCTGCGGTGGCCCCTTCCGGGGCGCCCTCGGGGGTTGAGGTGGTGATCGCCACCTGGGTGCCCTCGGTCTCGGCATACGCCCCGGCGACACGCACGGTCAGCACGCCCGCGTCGTACGACGCCGTGACAGCCTCGCTGCTGACCTGCGGCCCGAGGCGGAAGCTGCGGCGGAAGCTTCCGTAGCGCAACTCCGAGAAGCTTCGGCCGCGGTCGGTCTCCTGACGCTCGTCGCGCCGTTCGCCGGCAACGACCAGGACGCGGCCCTTGACCTCGACCGTGACGTCGGTCCCGACGTCCACGCCGGGGAGGTCGAGGCGGATGACGGCGTCGTCACCGTCGCGGTGCGACTCGACGGCGGGGCTGAAGCCGGTGGGGCGGGTGCTGGCGGGAGTCCCGAAGGCGGTGCGGACCAGGGTGTCGAACTCGCGGAACGGGTCGCGTCGGTCACGCAACTGGGTGCGGACCAGGTAACCGTTGCTGCTGCGCATGGATGTCTCCTGTGGGATCGGGGGCGGCTTCTGCCGCCCGGCGTCCGTCTCAACTTGAGTTGATCCGACTCAATTCCCCTGAGCGTGTTCGCCTGAAGCGAACGTCGGTCCTCGATGTCGAGGAGATCGCGCAGCGACCGCCACGAGACCCCGTGACCCTCCTGGCTACGCTCGCCGAGTGCCCGACTACGGCCATCACCTGGAGTTCGGCGTCTTCCTCTCCCCCGACGCCTCAGCCGCGCCCCGCACGCTCCAGCTGGCGCAGCTGGCGGACGTGCTCGGCTACGACCTGGTCACCGTCCAGGACCATCCCTACCAGGCCAAGCACCTGGACGCCTGGACCCTGCTGTCGGCGATCGCCGCGCGTACGTCGGCCGTGCGGGTGGCGCCGAACGTCGCCAACCTGCCCCTGCGGCCTCCCGCCGTGCTCGCCCAGGCGGTCGCCTCGCTCGACATCCTCAGCGACGGCCGCGCCGAGCTCGGCCTCGGTGCCGGCGCGTTCTGGGACGCCGTGGTCGCCGCCGGCGGACCGCGGCGATCGCCCGGCGAGGCGGTCGAGGCGCTCGAGGAGGCGATCGCGGTCATCCGCGGCGTCTGGGGGGTCGAGGGCGGCCGCACGGTCGACGTCGACGGTCAGCACTACCGCGTCAAGGGCATGCACGTCGGCCCGCCTCCGGTGCACGACATCTCGATCTGGCTCGGCGCGCTCAAGCCGCGCATGCTCCGCCTGACCGGCCGGCTGGCCGACGGCTGGCTGCCCAGCCTGGGCAGAGTCACCCCAGACAGCATCGCCGGGATGAACGCCGTCATCGACGAGGCTGCCGAGAAGGCCGGCCGCGGGGCCCAGTCGGTGCGCCGGATGCTGAACATCTTCGGCGGTCACGAGTACCTCCGCGGTACCCCGGCGGTGATGGCCGAGCGCCTCGCCGCCCTCACCCTCGACCACGGCACCAGCACCTTCATCCTCGGCAGCGACGACCCCGACGAGCTGCAGCGCTTCGCCGCGCGAAGTCATCCCCGCCGTCCGCGACCTGGTCGACCGCGAACGCTCCGGTCCGTCGTCCCCGCTGGTTGAGGAAGGACGAAGCCGCCCGCTGGTTGAGGAAGGACGAAGTCCTGTCACGAAACCAGTGCAACCAGCCCGCCCACCCCTCCCCACCCCCACGCCCGACGACGGCACCCGCCTCTCCGCGGCCCTGCCCTGGGACGAGACCACCCGCCCGACGTATGCCGGCCCGGACGACGCGCCGTACCAGCAGCCCGGCGTGCCGCAGCACCTCGTCGACATCCACGACCACCTGCGATCGGAGCTGGCGACGGTGCGCGACCTGGTCGACCAGGTACGCCGCGGCGCGGTGAGCGTCGGCGCCGCGCGGTCGGTCGTCAACACCATGTCGATGCGCCAGAACAACTGGACCCTCGGCGCCTACTGCGAGTCGTACTGCCGGATCGTCACCGGCCACCACACGCTGGAGGACCACAGCGTCTTCACCCACCTGCGCTCGCGCGACCCCGACCTCGGCGCGGTGCTCGACCGCCTCCAGGAGGAGCACGTGGTGATCCACGACGTGCTCGAGCAGGTCGACGACGCGCTGGTCGGCCTGGTCGGTGCGCCGTCGTACGGCGCCGACGCGACCGCCGCCCTCGACGAGCTGGCGCGCGCGCTCGACCTGCTCACCGACACCTTGCTCTCGCACCTGGCCTATGAGGAGCGGGAGCTGATCGAGCCGCTCGCCCGCCACGGCTTCGCCTGACTCAGCGGACGCCCTGGGCGCGCCAGTAGGCGTTCAACGCACCGTTGGTCTGGATGAACCACACCAGCGGACCGATCAGGATGAGCATGCCGGGGAAGTACCAGAGCCCCGTTGCCCCGCTGACCGGCTTTGGCCGGCCGGCCCGTTCGTACAGGGCGCCCACCTCGCTCGAGGTGATGTAGGGCATCACGATGCCGACGAAGAACGCCAGCACCAGAGCCAGCCCACCGCCGAGCCCGTTGCCGGTGTGGCGCTTCATCTCGTCGTGGGTCGAGTAGAACCACACCAACGAATAGATGCCGAACGTCACGACGGTGAGCAGGATGCACATCCCCGTGCCCCTGACCTTGCCGGGGACGTGCCCGTACGGCGCCGCGTACGGCTGGCTGTAGGGCTGGCCGACCGGCGGTCGTATCCCTGGTGGGGCACCGGAGGCGTCCCGTAAGGGTTGGTCGGTGACGCCTCAGGAGGCTGTGCCAGGGGCCCGGTCGGGTAGTTCTCGCTCATGCTGTTCCTTCGTCCGAGGAGGTGAGGCCCGCAGGAGGCTACGTGTCCGCTCCCTCGACCGCACCGCTTTCGGCTGACCCTGTGGACTACTCGCACGAAGGATGTCCTGAGTCGGCCAGCATCCTCGGATGGTGCAGGCGCAGTATGATTCCGGTATGACCATCAAGATCGCGGTCAGCCTCCCCGACGAGCTCGTCGCCGAGGCCAAGGCCGCCGTCGCGTCGGGGCGGACGGCGTCGGTGTCGGCGTACGTCGCGGACGCCATGAGAGGCGTGTCGCGACGCGAGACCCTGCGTGAGGTCCTCGACGACATCTTCGACGAGATCGGACATCCAACCGCCGAGGACCGGGCGTGGGCACGGCAGCAGCTGGGGCTCGATCCCGAGTGACCGCGCCCGGCCTGAGCCTGGACTCGGGTGCCTTGATCGCCATCGAGGCCGGCGTCCGCCGGGTGCTCGTTCTCGTCGACGAGACGTTGAAGGCGGGTGGAAGCGTCCACGTGGTGGCCGGAGTGCTCGCCCAGGTCTGGCGCGGTGGGCCCGCTCAAGCCCGTATCTGCCGGGTGCTGGACTCCGAAGGAGTGCGCCATCGTCCCTGTTCTCGACGCACCGACGGCTCGAGCGGTCGGAGAGCTGTGCGCGCGTTCACGCCATCGCGACGTGGTCGACGTACACGTGGTGCTTGACGCCCGGGGGATGGGACATCGGGTCGTGACGTCGGATCCCGACGACCTGAGGCGGGTGGATCCCACTCTTCCCCTGATCGTGGTCTGAACGAGCGGCAGGCTACGAGCGGCTCTTGCGCGTCTCGCGGTCGTTGGCGCTCTGGATCGCCTCGACCAGCTCATCCCTGGTCATCCGCGAGCGGCCGCGGACGTCGAGCCTCTCGCCCGACTTGTCGGGCATCCTCGGCTCCTTCCGCAAGGTTCGCGTCCACCCGGGCCGTACCCGGCACGTCGAGCCTCATGCGGTGGTCGGCCGCTGCCTCACCCATTCCTGGTACGCCTCCACCGTCGTCGGCAGCGTGGCGAAGATGCGACTGCTCGGGACGCGTTGGAGGAACGGCGTCGACGAGAGCTCCTCACGCAGCTCCTCCTTCATCCGGGCGATCCCGACGACGATGCCGCGGCGGTCGAGCTCCTTGCGTAGCTCCTCGAGCGCGTCGGCGGCGGTGATGTCGATGTCCAAGATCGCCTCGGCGTTGAGCAGGAACCACCGGACCGGGGCGCCGCCTCGTCGACCGAGGCAAGCGCGCGGAGGCGGAAGTCCTCGGCGTTGGCGAAGAACAGAGGGGAGTCGTAGCGGTAGACATCAGACCGGGCACGACCTGCGCGAAGGGGTAGTCGTCGATGTCGTGCATCCGGCAAGTCCCGGAACGATGCCCAGCACGGCGTCGTGCGGGCGCGCCACCCGGCGCAGCAGGTCGAGCACCGACAGGGCGATCGCCGCCACGATGCCGAGCAGACGTCGAGCCGAGCACGGCGACGGTGGTGGCGAGGGCGAGCACCAGCTCACTGGTGCGGAACCGCCCAAACCGAGCAGCTCGCGTACGTCGACCAACCGCGTCGCGGCGTAGACGACGACCGCTGCCAGGCCGGCCACCGGGAACGCCGCCAGCACCGGCCGCAGCGTCAGGATCGCGAGGACCGTGCAGAGGACGATCACGAGTCCGCCGAGCTGGGTGCGCTGCCCGACGGCGTCGCCGATCGCCGTACGGCTGCCGCTGCTGCTCACCGGGATGCCGCCGAGGAGGCCGGCGCGAGGTTGGCCCGCCGAGAGCCAGCAGCTCGCGCTGCGCATCGACGCTCTCACCCTTGCGCGAGGCGAAGGCGCGGCCGGTGAGGATGTTGTCGGTGTAGGCGACGAAGGCGATGCCGACGGCAGGACCGATCAGCGAGGCGAGGTCCTGCGCGGCCACGTCGGGGAGCCCGGGACCGTGAGCCCGGCCGGGATGTCGCCGACAACTTCGATGCCGCGGTCGCGCAGGTCGAAGGCGCACACAACCGCGCGGCCCCGAGCATGCCGATCAGCGCCGTGGGTGCGCTCGGGAAGAAGTGGCTGACGGTGAGCAGCACGGCAAGCGTGATCAGCCCCAGCGTCGCGGTCGGCCCGTGCACCTGGTCGAGGTTGCCGAAGACCTCGCGAGCTCGTCCATGAACGACGAGCGTCTCCTCGACTCCGAGGAGCTTGCCGAGCTGCGAGGCGGCCATGGTGAAGGCGATGCCGGCGAGGTAACCAACCAGCACCGGCCGCGACAGCAGGTCGGCCAGCGCGGCGAGCCGAGCACCCAGCCGACCAGGCAGCAGACGCCGACCATCAGGGCCAGCGCCGCCGCGAGCGGCACACGGTCGTCCCGGCGCGACCAGCGAGCCGAGCGCCGTCGCGGTCATCAGCGCGGTCGTCGACTCCGGCCCGACCGACAGCTGGCGGAGGGCCCAGGGCGACGTAGACGGTCAGGCCGCCGACCACCGCCCACAGGGCGGCTTCAGGAGGTACGCCGGCCACCTCGGCGTACGCCATCACCTGGGGATCAGGTAGGCCGTGACCGTGATGCCGGCGAGCACGTCGCCGCGCAGCCAGCCGCGCTCGTAGCCGCTGACCCAGCCCGGGACCGGCAAGGTTTCATGACGTGAGGTAGGGGCACCACACTCCTCGAGCCACTGCTCGACCTCCGCATCGTCCGGACCCCAGATATCGTCGCGCTGCTCGGCCTCAGCCACGCACGGAACGCTAGCGCGGCCCGCCTGTGGAAGGCACCGACGCTCAGGCGAATCGGGCCAGGCTCCTGCCATGACCACTTCGTACCGCCTGTCGTCCGATCGCAGTCCGACCTCGAGGCCGTCTGGAAGCAGCTGATGGGCCGCCAGACGAGTGACCGGGGGTTCGGCGGGCACTCGCTGTGGCTGGTCGTCATCGACGCCGACGACCGGCCGTTCCCCAGATCACCGAGATCACCGAGGCCGAGGAGCCCCCCGACGACGAGATGATCTCGTCGATCGCGACCTTCCTCGACGGCCTGGCCGCCGAAGGCCGTCGCTTCGCGTTCCTGCGCTCGCGGCCCGGTCACGGCGGCCTGACGGCCGATGACCGGGCCTGGGCGCGGTCGCTCTACGAAGCCGGTCGTCAGGCCGGCGTCGCGCTCGAGGTGGTGCACCGCGCCTGCGACCACGACCTCGTCGCCGTGCCGATGGACGAGGTCGCCTTGCCAACGATCGCTGGTTGAGGTGCGAGCTGCGAGCCTCGAAACCACCGATCGCTAGCCTGACGCCGTGCCTGCCCGTCGCCCCATCTGGTCACGCGACCGGCTGTACGTCGAGGCGGTGCTCACCGACGACGGCGACCTGGTCTTCGAGGGCCAGGACCTCAACGGCTGGCTGGGCAATGCCGAGTACGAGTACTGGGTCACCGCACCCGCGGCACTCGTCCCGCGGGTGGTCTCGGCTCTCGGCGGCTCGCCCGGCGACGACGTCGTCGCCTGCTGGCCTACCACGCCGAGGAGATCGTGATGCGGGGCGAGTCGACGTGGCTGCGCTCGCTCGGCATCGAACCCGACATCAGCACCTGCACGTCGGGCTGATGGCCTCGTGGCCCGGCGTCCTCGACCCCACCCTGCTGAAGGAGGAGGTCGTCGCCCGCAACCACCGCCTCGCCGACGCCGCCAAGGCCGGTCGCTGGGCCGAGGTCTTCGAGGTGCTCGACCTCAACTGGGTCTCGGTCAACCAGTGGCGCCTCGGCGGTGACTCGTGGTTCACGCCGCTGCACCAGGCGGCCTGGCACGGCGCGTCGACATCCGTCGTCACCGGCCTGCTCGAGCGCGGCGCCCTCCGGTCGCTGCCCGCCCGCGACGGCCGGACGCCGTACGACGTCGCGCAGGCTCGCGGCCACACCCACCTGCTCGACCTCCTGACTCCCCGGGTCACCAGGCTCACTCCCACGCGAGCGGCGGACCTCGATCGCGGGCTGGCCTCCGTCATCGACGGCCGCCTCCGCCTGCCCGAGGGCATCGCCGACTCCTACGGCAAGCCGCTCGAGGAGTGCCTGCGCTACCCGCCCGTCGCCGTGCTGCCGGAGTGTCCCGAGCAGCGGCTGTGGTTCGCCGTCCCTGGGATGTACGGCGGCTTCTCCATCGCGCTGATGAAGGAGAGCTACCTCTACGTCGAGTCGTGGATCCGCGTCGTCGGCGACTCCGGCCAGGCGCACGTGGTCACCCACGAGGGCGTCACGCTGGTCGACGAGGGGTTCGTCTAGAGCCGCGGAGAAGGCCTGGGTCTCTGCGGCGCCGATCGGGGCACCACCAGGCCCGACTCGTACGCCGTGATCACGGCCTGTGTGCGGTCGCGCAGGCCGAGCTTGGCGAGCACGCGGCTCACGTGGGTCTTCACCGTCTGGTCGCCGACGACGAGCCGCTCAGCGATCTCGGTGTTCGAGAGACCTTCGGCCACCAGGGCGAGCACCTCGACCTCACGCGGCGTGAGCCCTGCCAAGAACGAGGAGGACGCAGCGGGCCTGGGGCGCTGACGAACGAACTCGCCGATCAGCCGCCTGGTCACGGCCGGGTCGAGCAGGGCCTCGCCGGCAGCGACCACGCGGACGGCGTCGAACAGGCGCTCCGCCGTCACGTCCTTGAGGAGGAACCCGCTCGCGCCGGCACTCAGCGCGTCGTAGACGTACTCGTCGAGGTCGAACGTCGTCAGCATCAGGATCCTGGGGCCTCCCTCCGCGACGGCCTCGGTGATCCGTCGGGTCGCCTCGATGCCGTCCATGACCGGCATGCGCACATCCATCAGGACGACGTCGGGATGCGCCTCGGTGCACAGCCGCACGGCCTCGGCACCGTTCTGCGCCGTACCGACGACGCCGAAGTCGTCCTGCGTCGCCAGCAGCGCTCCGAACCCTGCCCGCACCACCTCCTGGTCGTCGACCACCACGACGCGGATCACGGCGGACCAGCACGATCGAGCGGAAGGGTCGCCTCGACGATGAAGCCCGCGGTACCGGACTCGACCCTGATCCCGCCACCTACCATCGCCGCTCGCTCGCGCATGCCGAGCAGGCCGTGCCCCTCCGTGGCCTCGGCACCGGGCGACAGTCCGGGCCCGTTGTCGCGCACGCGGACGTGGAGCGCCGTCTGCGCGTAGTCGAGCTCGACGTCCACCGCCGCGCCTGGCGCGTGGCGGCGCGAGTTGGTCAGCGCCTCCTGGACGATCCGGTACGCCGTCAGCTCCACGCCCGGCTCGAGTGGGCTCACCTGGCCGGACACGATGAGCCGGGTGCTGGCACCGTTGGCGGTCGCGCGCGCTCCGTCGACGAGGTCGACCAGGTCGTCGAGCCCTGGTTGGGGAGCACGCGCCGCGAGCGTCTCCGCGTCTTCTCTCAGCACACCGAGCAGCCGTCGCATCTCGCTGAGTGCCTCACGTGCCGTCTCGCCGATGGCGGAGAGCCGCTCTGCTCCCTGGGGTGGCATGCCCGGCGTCGTCAGCCGGGCGGTCTCGGCCTGGATCGAGATCATCGAGATGTGGTGGGCGACCACGTCGTGGAGCTCCCGGGCGATCCGGGCGCGCTCCCCACGTGCCGCGTGCTCGAGCAGGCTCCCGGCCAGGTACTCCTCGGACGCACGCCGAGTCGCCGTCTCGGCCCGGGAGCGAGCCGCGCTCCCGACGATCCCGGCGAGAGTGGCCAGCGTGAGGAGGGCGGCGACGGTTCCCTCGTTGCCGCCCACCGCTCCCAGGGGGACGGCCAGGAGGACCGCCAAGGGCAGGAGCAGGAGCAACCAGTCGCGATCGGCGCGTTGGCTCGCGACCAGGTAGAGCACCGTCACGAGCGCGATGGTCGCGGCGACGGTGGGGACGTATCCCCCTGCCAGCGTCAACGCGCACGAGATGGTCACGACCGCAGCCACTGGCACCAGGTGGGTTCGGACGAACGCCACGGGGGCGGTGGCCAGCAAGCCGAGCAGCAGGGCGAAGGTCGGCGGACCTTCGTCGGCCAGCACGAGCTCCTGGCCGAGGACGGGCGCCGGCCCACTGCTCCATGCTCCGCCCGTCACCTGGATCAGGGCGAGCAGGGCAAGCACGACGGCACCGGTGACCGGCAGCTCGGAGGCGCCCGTCAGCCGCCGGCCCACCGCCAGCGCGCGGCTCCGGGGGACGTCGCCTGACTCACGCCGCCAGTGTCCCTCGTCCTGGCGATGCGTGGCGTCCCCCGGGACTGTGGTGTCGCGTCCCTCGCGAGAGGGACAGGGCGCCGCAGGACGGTTCTCGGGCGTGACGACGCCGACCCGCGCAATCCCTAGCGTTTCCGCCATGGACTCGACGATCGAAGTGGCAGGCCTCCGCAAGCGGTACGGCGCCACCGTGGCGGTCGACGACCTCACGTTCACCGTGCGCCCCGGCGAGGTCACGGGGTTCGTCGGTCCCAACGGTGCCGGGAAGTCCACGACGATGCGCATCGTGCTCGGGCTGGACGCCGCCGACGAGGGAACGGCGCGCATCGGCGGCCGGGCGTACCGGTCGCTGGCGGTTCCCCTGACCGAGGTCGGCGCCCTGCTCGACGCGGGCGCCGTACATCCCGGTCGTCGTGCCAAGGACCATCTGCTGTGGATGGCACAGAGCAACGGGCTCCCCGCCCGCCGCGTCGGCGAGGTGCTCGACCAGGTGGGTCTCACCTCCGCAGCGCGGAGGCGGGCCGGAGGGTTCTCGCTCGGCATGCGGCAGCGGCTCGGCATCGCCGCCGCGATGCTGGGCGACCCGCCGGTGCTGATCTTCGACGAGCCGGTCAACGGCCTGGACCCCGAGGGGATCCGCTGGATCCGTGGATACCTGCGCGGCTGGCGGCCGAGGGGCGGGCGATCCTCGTCTCGAGCCACCTGATGAGCGAGCTCGAGGAGACCGCCGACCACCTGGTCGTCATCGGACGTGGCCGGATGGTGGCCGACACGAGCGTCGCGGACCTCGTGGCCGGAGCCTCGGGAACGCGGGTCCTGCTGCGCACCTCGCAGCGCACCGACGCCATGACCCTGCTCGCCCAGGCCGGGGCGACCGTCGCAGCGATCGACCACGACGCGGTCACCGTGGACGGTCTGCCGGGTGAGCGCGTCGCGGCGCTGCTGGGCGCTGCAAACGTTCCGTTCTCGGAGCTCGGCGCCCATCGGGCGACCCTGGAGGAGGCCTACATGGAGCTCACCCGCGACGCGGTGGAGTTCGGCGCCCAGGAGCGCGGAGCGGCAGGAGTCGACCCCATGACGTACTCCTCGACCGTCCCGAGCCGTGGGGCCGGGTTCGCGCAGGCACTGCGCGCGGAGTGGACCAAGCTCCGCTCGCTGCGCAGTACCTGGATCTGCGTCGCGCTGACGATCGGCCTCACGATCCTGCTGGCCGTCCTCGCCGGCAAGGGGAACAGCACCGACGCCAACAAGTTCGGCCCGCCGCGCTTCTTCGCCGTCCAGCTCGTGCACCAGTCGCTCGACGGTGACGGCTCGATCGTCGCCCACGTCGCGGAACAGGAGGAGACCGGCCCCGACGCGAAGGCGGGCCTGATGATCTCCGCTCCTCTCAGCGCACCCGGCGCGGATGCCGGCGACAAGCAGGGACCCGGGCCCGAACCGGCGTACGCGGCGATCATGGTCACCCCGGGAAACGGCGTCCAGTGGCAGGCCGACTTCACCCACGAGGCCTCCGGGTCGACTGGCCCCGCCCCGCGGTGGCTCAAGCTGACCCGCGTCGGGAACCGGGTCACCGGCTACGAGTCCCCCGACGGAGAGACCTGGACACAGGTCGGGACCACCGAGCTGGCAGAGCTTCCGCGGAACGGCAGCGATCGGCATGTTCGTCACCTCCCCGCCCACGGGCACGAAGACGGTCCGCCGCTCCCCCACCTCCAGCGAGAGCAGCCCCGACTACACCTTGAGCACCGCGGTGTTCGACTCGGTCAGCCTCACGGGGGCCGATGGCGAGCCGGTCACGGGTTCGTGGCAGAACCTGGACACCAACGGACCACCGCGCGAGCTGCCGGACACCAACGTGGCGGGCTCCTACACCGAGGATGCCGGCAGGTTCACCGTGTCGGGTGCGGGCGACCTCGGTGAGCTGCCGCCCGGCACCGGCGGCGACAACGACGTCGTTCGAGACACCCTCGGCGGCATCCTCATCGGGTTCATCGCGATGGCGGTCATCGCGGCCTTGTTCATCACCACCGAGTTCCGCCGCGGCATCATCCGGACGACGTTCACCGCGACTCCGCGTCGCGGGCGGGTACTCGCCGCCAAGGCCGTCGTACTCGGTGCGCTCGCCTTCGTGACCGGCGTCGCCGCAGCCGTGCCGGCGTTCCTGATCAGCCAGCCCCTCCTTCGGGAGAACGGGTTCGCCCCGCCCGCGTACCCGAAGCTCTCGCTCACGGACGGTCCGGTGGCACGGGCCGTCGTCGGCACGGGGCTGGTGCTGGCCCTGCTCGCGGTCCTGGCACTGGCCTTCGGTGCCGTGCTGCGCTCCAGCGCGGCCGCCATCACGCTCATCATCGCCATCGTCGTGCTGCCGTTGATCATCGGACCCTTCCTGACGCTCGAGGGCGAAGCCTGGGTCAAACGGGTCACCCCCGGTGCCGGGATGGCGATCCAGCAGACTCGCGAACGCTTTGACGACGTCATCGGTCCCTGGCCCGGCATCGCGGTCCTGTGCGGGTGGGTCGCCATCGCCATGGCGGTCGCCGTCGTCCAGCTGCGTCGGCGGGACGCGTGAGCGTTGCGACCCGGGCGCTGCACGCGGAGTGGACCAAGGCGCGCACGGTCCGTTCCTCCGCCTGGCTGCTCGTGGGCGTCACCGTCCTCACCCTGGGGCTCGGCGCCCTCGTCGTAGCGAGCATCCGCTTCGACGACTGTGCGCCACAGGGTGGCCAGTGCGACGTGGACGCCGCCAGGATCGCGTTCTCCGGGGTGTACGTCGGACAGGTGGCCGCCGTCCTGTTCGGGGTGCTGGTCGTGTCGTCCGAGTACGCCACCGGGACGATCCGGACGACGCTGGCCGCCGTCCCTCGGAGGTGGGTCACCTTCGTCGCCAAGGTCGTCGTCGTGGCCGGACCGGTGCTCCTCGCCGCGGTCATCGCCGTGGCCGGGTCCTTGCTGGTGGCCCGGGCGGTCCTCCCGGCCAACGGGTTCACCCCGGCTCACGGCTACCCGGCCCTGTCGCTCGGCGACTCGGCAATCATCCGAGCGAGCGCCGGCACCGTGCTCTACCTGTGCCTGATCGCGCTGCTCAGCCTCGGCGTCGCCCTGATCGTGCGCAACACGGCGGGGCCATCGCACGGTGCTGTCCCTGCTGTTCGTCTTCCCCGTCGTCGGGACCCTGGTCTCCGAGCAACGCTGGCGCGAGTGGTGACCGAGTGGTCGCCCATGTCCGCCGGGCTGGCAGTCCAGGCGACCCGCGGACTCGATGCCATGCCGGTCGGCCCGTGGCAGGGGCTGGCCGTGCTCGCGGCGTACGCCGGCGCCGCGTTGCTTCTCGGCGGCATCCTGTTCCAGGTCCGCGACGCCTGACGTCGGTCAGGCAGCCGGGACGACGTGCGCGTCGGGGCCGGGGAAGGTCAGGCCCTCGTGGCCGTCACTCCAGCGCACGACGAACGGCGGCCCGCCGTCGGCACCGCGCACCTCCACGATCTCCCCCTCACGACGGGGGCTGCCGACGGTGTTGCTCTCCACCACGATGTGATCACCGGTCTTGGCCTTCATGGCACACCTCCTGCCCGGTGGTGACCACGTTGCCCCGCCACACCCGCGGATGCAAGAGCGAGCGGACCTGAGCCTCACGACCGGGTCGAGAGCGCAGCAGCTGCGGGGGACCGTTGTCGCCACGTTCACGCCGTGACGCGCGATCTAGGCTGGTCGGGATAGACGATCTCGATCTCCTCGATGGTCTGCGGGAAGTCCTTCTTGTTGTTGGGGATGAAGCGATCTGCGCCGGCGTTCACAGCCGTGGCCAGATGCACGGCGTCGGCCGCGCGAAGATTGTGCTGGGCACCGAGCTGGGACGCGAGTTCTGCTGTGCTCAGGTCACAGGGCAACAACGTCAAGCGCCCCAACAGTCTGAGCAGTCTGTCGCGTTCGGTCTCGGCATCGGTGCGGACCGGCTTCGAGAGCACCTCTGGGAGGAGGAGCACGGAGCCGATGTGGTCATCTCGCGACCCGACGAGAGCCCGCACACGATCACCCAGTGGATGCACAGTCGCCGCGTATACCAGGACATCGCTGTCGAAAGCGTCCACGACGCGGGTCAGTCCGTGTCTCGATCACGGCGAATGTCCGCAATGAGCCTCTCGGCATACTCAGCAGGCAGCAGACCCTCGTCGCTGAGTGGCTTGTCGCGTGCCTCAAGGAGCATCTGGTGCAGTTCCTCAGCTTTCCTGAACGCCGCCTCCGCGCGACGAGCGCGCAACGCCCCCGGACGGACGAGCACCGCCACCGCCACGCCATGACGAGTGAGCGTGACTTCCTCACCTTCGCCCACCCGATCCAGGAGCTGCGAAGATTTACCCTGGCCTCACTAAACGCTCATCCGCACCCCATGGATTGTACGGTCTTGTACATCGATGCGCAATCAAGTTCTCTGTTGCTTAACGAACCGCGTTCACGACGCGCTCGAGATCGGGACACAAGACGGCCACCGTCGCCTGTGCCAAGACGTGGTGGGCGGTGTCGGCCAGCCGCTCGTCCTCGCCGGCGGCTAAGCCGTGCCGGTCCCCGAGGACGCGGACTGCACGCCGCCACTCCTGCGAGCGACTCTTGATGATGTGCTCGACAAGCAGCTGGGCGTCGCGCTCGAGCGCTTCCAACGCCTGGGTGCGCCCCGCGGAGCGTGCTAGGGCGCGAGCGACGGTGGCCGGCCACATCAGGTTTCCCATCGACGCGAACGCGAGGATCGCCTCGATCCAACCTGCGAGATCGTGTGTCGACCACAGCTGAGCCGCTCGCGCCAGCACGACCGGTGTCCGTGGCCCGAACCGGCCCTCGACGTGGAAGTCGGGGATCGGTGGCAGGTCCCAACCGTCGGGCGCCGCGGGGCGCCTGGCCGGCAGCGACCGCACGAGGCCGGCGTACTCGTCGAACGCGGTCTGCAGGTCCTGCGGCGCGAGCGGCGTCAAGGGGCCGACGGGCTGACGCTCGAGGGACCACGTCAGCGCAAGCACCTGTGCGTCGGGTGCGATCCCCAAAGCCTCGAGGGCGTCACGGTCGCCCGGCGGCTGGACCTCGAAGGTGACGGTCGCGAGCCCCTGATCGAACTTCCTCACCAGTGTCGAACCGGGACCCAGCCGACCGTCGATCAACTTGAAGGCCAGCTCGTTGAGGATCAGAGCCCTGTCACGGTGCGAGAAGGGCCAGTCGTTGCCCGGATCATGACCCTCGGTGGGGCTCGCCCACAGGTGCAGCTCGGGTAGGCCGCGGTCATGCAGCCCGATCGTGTAGGAGAAGTTGACCCCGCACCTCCGGGTCGAAGACTCCCTGGACCATCCAGGTCGGCGTGGGTCGGTGCGGTCGTGCACGGGCTGGGTCGTCACGTGTCCTGCTCTCTGCCCTCAGGCGCTAGTCCATGAATCTGGACTGACAACATTGGCAGAAGCCACGGACAGCGCCAGAGCGTCCTCCACAGCCCCGGTCACCTACCGTGGCCGCGCGGGGTACCAGCACCTGTTGCGACGGGCTGACAGCGGCTCGCTGGAGCGTGGCACGAGGTACGCCGAGCGCGGCTTGGTCGAGATCGTGCCGTCGGCGCGTGACGAGGTGGCTGCCGTCGTGCAGGGCAGCACCGAGTACGACGTCGCCCTCGACGCGACCGGCGGCACGTGCACCTGCCCGGTCGGACTGCGGGGCCAGTTCTGCAAGCACCTGGTGGCCACGGTGCTCACCATCGAGGACGCCGATCGCCTGACGACTCCGCCGCGGACCGACCCTCCTGCCACCGATCCGACGGCGCCAGCCCCACCAGCCGATCTGGCCGCCCTGGCCGGCTCTGTGCGGATCAGAAAGCACCTCGACTACTGGCAGGCCAACGACCACGGCGATCGGGCTCACGACGTGGCGGACTCGTTCGAGCAAGATCTGTCGACCCAGACCGCCGACGAGCTGAGACCACTGCTGGAGCAGGCCATCGACGCGATGACCAAGGCCATCATCAAGTCCGACGACTCGTCCGGGATCCAGAGCGAGGCGCTGGGCCGGTTCTTCGACCTGCACGCTTCTGCGTCGCGGCTGGGTTCGCCAGACCCCAAGAACTGGCGCGTTGGATGACCAAGGTCCACTTCCATGAGTACGGCTTCACCTACGTCGCCCCGGTCGACTACAGCGAGTTCGGCGAGCGCGGGCTCGCCGCCTTCGTCCGCGAGGTCGACCGTCGTGCCGCGTCGAAGCCGGACGACTGGGCGGTGGCTGGGCCCGGCAACGCCTCGCGGTCCTGGCCCGCGACATCCCAGCGATCGTCGAGACGGTGGGTGGTCCGCTCTCCGGCGGCCAGTACTACAGAGACCTGGTCGACGCACTCCTCGAGATCGGGGCTGACGACGAAGCCCTCGCCTACGCCGTCCAGGGCCTCGACGTGCACCCCATCGAACACCAGACCGTCCCGCTGTACGACGCGGCGACGCGGCTGCTCGCCCAGCGCGGCGACCACGACGAGGCCGTGGGCCTGCGCCGCCGGCAGCTGAGCACCTTCCCGTCCGCGGCGTCGTACGCGGCTCTGCACCGCGCCGCCAAACGGGCGAACCGCTGGCCCGCCGAACGTCTGGCCGCCCTCGACATCCTGCTCGAGCGCAACCCGCGCGACTACGTGGTGACTCTCCTGCGCGAGGGCGAGGTGGACCTCGCGTGGGGCGTCTCGCGCACCATGACCCTGGACACCGAGCTGAGGGTCCAGCTCCTCCAGGCCCGCGCGAAGTCGCACCCAGAGGACGTGTTCGACGAGCACGTTTCCATCATCGACGACACGTTGAAGGTCGCGGACCAGCAGAGGTACACCCAGGCCGTCGCCTACCTCCGGGACCTGCGTCGCGCGGCTGTCGCAGCTGGTCTCCAACCTCGCTTCGCCGAGTACGTGGATGGCCTGCTGGAGACGCACAAGCGGCGGCCGAAGATCATCGCGATAGTGATCGGGCTGCCCGCGACGTGAGGTTCAGCCGACCAGGCGTGGCGTAGCGGTCAGGACTCGCAGATCCACCGTCTCCCCGGGCACCGTCAGCGTCGTCGACAGGGGTTGCCACAGCCCGCCGTCGATGCGGTACTCGCCGGAGTACGTGACGTCCACGCTCGGATGCACCGTCACCTTCGCCTCGGAGTAGACGTGACTGACCCGCAACGAGGAGTCCTCGTCGTACGGCTCCCCCGGGTCGCTCCCGGTCTCCGGCGGTGAGCCGTCGCCGAAGTGCCACGTGTACGACGTCGGCGTCGCCCGCACCTCCACGCGAAAGCCCAGCATCTGCACCGGGATAACGACCGGATCGTCAAGCTCGGTGTAGAAGTTCGTGCGCAGGTTCACCAGCGTCTTGCCGTTCGGCGGCTCCACGACCAGCTTCGCGCTCGGCCAGTCCAAGGCCTTCATCCGCTTGATGATCGCGTCCACGGTGATCACCCCGAACCCCTCGGACTCGTCGTCGTCGAAGCACACCGTGCCGATCTTTTGCGGCGGTGACCCGTCGGTCCACCGAAGTACGACGAACTGGTAGGTCCCCGGTGGCTCGATGCACGGGCCGGTCGTACGCACACGCTCTGCGCCGGGTCCATCGCCTGGCACAGCGGCTCGACGACGTAGTGGAAGACCGGGCCTGGGTTGGACAGGACGTGGATGATCTGGGTTGCGGAGTACTGGCAACCGCCGTCGACCACCACCCAGGTGGAGATCAGCTCACAGTGCTTTGGCAGGTCAGCGCTGCTCGCTGGCGCCTGCGCCGCCAGAAAGCGATCGTCACGAGGAGCCAGCACGCGAGAACCCTCAACGCGACCGTCACTGCGCCACCTGAGTCGATGTCGAAGGTGTTCCACGTCCATCCAGTGGGTTCGACACTCAGTCGTTCAGAGTCGGATATCCGCCGGGAAGTCGCAGCACTGGCCCACCGGCCTTCTCGAGTATCTGTGGGCGCGGCATCAACGTGGATCGTTACCGCGCGCTGACCCTCGCTCGTTGGGCTTGAGACACACGGAGTTTGTTGATCGTCAGGCCCTTGGTCTTCACGTAGCCGCCAGCCTCGTAATAGCCATCCATGCGGTCCGCCACTGTGATGCAGGTTTCGCATCGCCGCGACATGCTCCGAAACTTCACGGTGTCCCCGGTGTTCTGCATCGCGTTGTACTCCGCCACCCACGCCCGCACGAACTCCTCCGGCGTCTCCATATCCGGCGTCGGCGACGGATCACTCGAACCGCTGGTGACCGACGGCGATGGCGTCAGGTCCGTGGACCCGGCCGTCGACGACGCGTCGCCGTTGCATGCCGTCAGGAAACACAAGAAAAGGGTGAGAGTCGCCCATCCGACTTTCCGCACTACGAGGACCTCCCGAGACCAGACCGTGCGCGTCGACGCGACTCTAGAGCCGATGCCCCGTACCCGACCCGTTTCCAACTTGTGGACAGCCCGTTCAGACCGCCACGAATGCGGACTGCTCAAGCGATTCCTGAGGAGGTCGAAGGCCTCTGGCAGAGAACGCCGTAGCCACCATGGGTGCCGCGAGTGCGGTCGCACACTCATGCCCCCTCACCCTCGCAGAGCATCGGCACAGGCCCGACCCGACCTCCTTCCCCCCCCGGCCCGGAACCCCCAATCGCAAAAAACCCAAAAACTGCGGAAAGAAACGGGCCCCCCGAACCGAAACCCGGCTCAGGCCCCCCCCCCCCCCGGCCCCCCAGACCCGCCCTCCCCCCCCTTGCTCCTCGCGCCGCAGCCTCCCCCCACCCCCCCCTGCTCGCCCCGCACATGACATGAACCGGCTCTGCTCCCCCCCCAATCACCACGCCACCCCCGCCCCTCTCCGCTCCTCGCCCCACCTCCGCCCCTCCATCTATCCTCGCCCACCACGCCCCCACGCTTCTCCCCCCACCCCCCCCCATGACCTTGGGGAGACGGGAGAAAACTGATATAACCCTCTCCCCCAGGACGCCACTACATTCCCGCTGCTATCCGCCACCCCCGCGAGGAGGGAGACTCGCCCCCGCACTTACCTCGCCTGCACTGAGGCCTGCGGGGCCGATGCGACGACGAACGCTTGTGGGACGACGCACGTGAAGTAGGCATGGCGAAGACCCTACCCAGGGCGTCGAGCCGGACACCACCACTCTGGCAGACGATCTGTGGAAAACGGAGCCGCCCGATCACGGGGCGGCGCGACCACCGTCTCGCCCCGAGAGCTGCCTTTCACACCACAGTCCCCCCTCCCTTATTCCCTTGCGCGAACACCTAGGCATCGCCCCGACATCGGGGACGAGAAACGCACACCGCGGACCTGGCGCCTTCGCCAGCCGCGTGTCGAGCGTTGCGAGAGGTACGTCGAGAGCCTCGGCCAGGGCGACGTACCACCCGTCGTACGCGCTCACCGTGTCGCGCAGTTCCCACACCCGTTGGGCGACTGGCTCGAACGGATACAGGTCGATCGCCAGTCTCGCCAGGTCGCCCATCGCGACGTCCGCGTCTCTCACCGTGACGGAGCCCCGAATCACGTCGCGGCGGAGCTTCTGCGTGAACTCCACGGGCATCAGATGCGGTGCGGCAAGTCCGCCGCGCAAGAGCACCTCCAACGCCCATTCGTCATGGCGCTGGTCAGCCAGTACTCCTGCGACGACGACCGATGCATCCACGATCACAGGCTGCCTCGCATCTCGCGGAGGTCCTCGACGATCTGTTCCGCCGTGAGGCCGGGGCCCTCGGCTTCGGCGCGATGTCGGCGAACCTCCTCAACCCAGGTCTCGATGTCCGGCTTCGCAACCATCTCCACCAGCGCGGACTTCAAGAACTCCTGCATCGACTGGCCCTTCGCGGCCGCGCGAGCGGCCAGTCGGGCACGTACGTCGTCCGGCACATCGCGGATCAGGATGGAAGCCACGGTTGCTAGCATACTGCTATCACGCTGCCTCGGCAGCCGACATCTCGGCCAGGCGCAGCAGCCGCCTCCGTGCCGGGTCGGGCACCAGCTCCGCCCAGCGCCGCCAGCCGGCGTCGTGTCCCGGGCTCGTCAGTTCCTGCTCGGCCTGGGCGAAGGCGTGGACGTTGAGCGCCGCCGCCCCCACATACGCAGCCTTCTCGTCGCCTCCGAACTCGCCATGCACGGCATCGCGCAGGATGCGGTACGCCGCCCGCCCGACCTCGTCGCGACCCTCACGCAGCTGCTGCATCACCCTGGCCAGGTCGACGGGACGAGTGCCCGCCTCGAGCAACGACAGCTCGGGCACGTCGCAGGCCAGCTCGCGGTCCTCGCTCTCGAGGGCCGACAGGTCGAGCCTCTCGTCGGCCAGGGCCTTGGTGAAGGCCGTGATCCAGCCGCCACGCGTCGACTCCGCGACCTCCTGCGCGGTCTGCTGGTCGACCACGACCGGGGTGGTGTCGAACATCGTCTCCGGCGTCACCCCGCTGTCGACCAACCGCCCGACCAGGAATCCACCGGCCGCGCACATCGCCCCCGCCCCGAGGTCGAGCACCTCGACCTCTCGACGCGTCTTGAGGTCCGTGGCGACGAGCCGACCCGCGCCCGCTGACTCGACCCGCAGCCCCCGCATCGCCGCGCCGTCCCACGACCTCGCCCATCCGGCGTACTCGGCCAACGGCCCGTCGGCGACGAAGTCGAGGAACTCCCGCAGTCCGCCCAGCTCGAAGGTGCACACCTGGTGGTAGATCCAGCTCTCCCCCATCACGCTGGCCGTCAGCTTGATCGGGTCGCGCCCCTCGTCGTACGCCGCCTGCATCTGGTCGTCGTAGAACATCTGCAGCGTGTAGTCGAGCGCCGCCCGGGTGATGAACCCCGACTCCGTGCCGGCGTCCTCCGCCCGGTTGCACTGGTAGGCCGCCCACCTCGCCCACAGCCACGGCGTCATCTCGTCGGCCAGGCTCGCCAGCAGGTTGAGAATGTTGACGTGCCGGCCGCGGGTGAACATCGGGATCCCGCGGTGGTACTCCAGCGCGGTCGCCGCGTCCCCGCTGCGCTCCGCCGCGAGGGAGCTCTCGAGGAACGATTCGTACTCGCGGGTCATGCGGTCGGCGACGCGCGGACCCCGAGTGAAGCCGGACTGGGGGCTATGGTCTACGTGATCTCATGGGTTCAGCGAACGCGAGTCGCGGGGTGCCTACAAGGTGGTTCGAGCGATCTGTGGACCCCCTCCGTGAGGTCAGGGTTGGAGTTGCCAGAGTCTCCGGGGCAGCAGTCGGCGCCAGCCGAACCGGTAGGCGATGGCGCGCTCCAAGGGACGCGAGGTGCGGCCACTGGTCTCCGGGACCCCAGCCGTTGAGGTTCATCCCGCTCGCGGTCGTGATGGGCGGCTGGTTCCACGCGTCAGCTGTCGCCGGTTTCACCGTGGTGTCGATGTCGGCAAGGGCCTTGTCGAACAGGTCGACCGAGGGCGCTGGTGTTCGGAGGTGACCCACGTGCGGCAGGCGGCGAGCTGCTCCTGGAGGTCGTGTCCCCTGCTCACGAGGGCGGCGAGAACGTCGGGATCATCGGAGACTCGGCGCCGAACCCGGTACGGGTACTCGGCGCGAGCGATGAGCGACCGGACTGCGTTCGCGTAGCCCTCGCGCCGGGCGGTTGCAGCGGCACGAAGGTTTCCCGAGACACTGGTGATGAGTCCGGCGATGACCGAGGACCCGAGCAGCGTGAGCACCACGAGGAGCCCCACACGTCGGTCGAGTCGTCGTCAGTCGGCGCCGCGGCGCGTGGCCGCCCGTCCTGCGTGGGAGACTGATCTGGTGGATGGTCAGGACGCCCATCGGCGCTCCTCCTTGCGCATGAAGGCGGTGCGGATGGGGTGCGGCGCCGGTGACCGGGTCAGCGTGCGGAGCGTCCTCGACCGGCCACTGGCCTTCGCGGCGGTAGTACTCCTCGAAGAAGAGGTGGCGGTACACGCGGGTGACGTACTGCTCAAGGCCGTCGTCCCACTCCCACCGCAGCGCTCGCGGGTCTTTGGGGTACCACAGGCACAGTTGGCCGGCGAGGTACCCGAACCCGCGTCCCCAGCGGGGACGGGTAGCGGTGGTGCCAGGTCCGGTCGGGCCCGAGCGGGAACGAGTAAGATGCCGCTGTTGGGCCAGATGCTGACCCGGCCGCGCTCGATGCCGTAGCCGGCGACCGCGAGCTCGGGCAAGCGGTGTGAAGGTCATGTCGATGACCAGGCCGCCGTACCGAGGTTCGACGGATACTGGTCGACGGTCACGCCGAAGAGCTCGTCCTGGAGGACCCGGCCCACGCGGGCCGGGTCCTCCAGGACGTCGTTCAGCGAGAGGGTCACGGGCCCGGGTTACCGAAGACGGTGCTGCTGTCGCTGAGCGTCCTGATCGGCGCGGCCGCGCGACCACGAGCGGCCCGGCGCGGCAACCTGCTGCGCCGCCGTCGTGGTGCTGGGGTACCCGGTGATGGTGAGGCTGCCGGCGGCGAGCGCGGTGAGCGCGTTCGTGGACCGACCGGTGCGGCGCAGAAGGGAAGGCGTCGCCGAACAGCGAGTGCCACACGTCGATGGCGCACATCCATGTCACCGGCGCGCTCGAACGCGAGCGCCTCGGTGGCCTTCGCGAGAGGCTTGCCGCGTAGACGCGGGCAGCGGTTTGCCGCTCGCTCGATCGGTCCACTTCGCGGTGACGTCGTCCTCGCCGGCCGGCTCGAGGACCGGGCCCTGAAGGGCGTCCTTGGCGTAGTCGAGGAACAGTGGCGATCGCGACTTTGTCGGGCATCTTGGTGGCCGATGATCGCGTAGGCCAGGGACTCGACGACGATGCCCGGTGACGAACTCGAGATCCGTCGTGGTGCTTGGTCAGCTCCTTGGCCTCGCGAACCTGGTGCACGAACCGGCCACCGGTGGCCTGGTTCCGGTCGGAGACGTTCTTGAGCTGGATGCGGGTGTTGCTCGGCGTCCAGGTGCCCTCGAACCGGTCGCCGATGAGGACGTAGTCGCCGTCTTGGTCGAACGCCGGCACGAGGTCGATGGTGAAGTCGACGTCGGGAAGGGTGACCCGGAGCGCCTTGCCGGCCGGCTTGTCGCCGACGTCGAACTGGACGCTCGGGCCACCGCTCCATGATGGGCGCCTTGAACGACTCCATGGCCGTGCCGGGGCCGTCGGGGCCGCGCAGTAACTCCCAGCGGTGTTCGGGGAGGAGGCAGACGATGTCGACGTCCTTGAGCGGCTTCAGCATGGTCTTGCGGGCGAACGAGCCTTGGAGGAAGCTGCCCGCGATGAGCCCGGCTTTGGTGAGCTCGTCGCGGATGTCGTTGTGCAGGTTCTGCGCCTTCAGGCGCACGAACGGGTTAGAGGTTGAGGTTCTCGTCGAGCTTGGCGAACGAGTTGTCTACGGTCCGCGTCATGGCGGGCCTCCTCGAGGTTGAAGAGAGGGCCACGCCGTCGGCGCGGCCGAGGTGGCGGCCCTCCGCAGTAGGGAGGACCGCCGGGAATCACTTCCGCTTGGGCGTCTGCGACAACGCGCTGGCGGCGGCCGACTTCGCGGCCTTGCCCGCTCTTCGGGTTGCTCAGCACCTTGCTGGCAGCCGTCGCAGCCTTCGCGCTGGTCTGCCTCGTGTTCCTGTTGGCCATCTCTCTTCACCTCCGACCCGTGTGCGACGTGACAAGTCGGCACGAGATGGGTTCTGATTACGGTGCATACCGCACGAGACCACGGTCTGTGCCCCGACGGCCAGGCCCTGCAAGGCCTGGCCGTCGGCGTTCATGGTTGGCTTCGCCAAGGGCGGCGAGACGTTTCGCCACTCTCCTCGTGAACGCGCCGCCGGCCCGGGCCCTATTCGGGGCCGGGCCTGGAGCCGGGATTGGTTGCCGGCTACGCGCTTCGTATGTCGCTGGTCGTCGTTCGCGTGCATCTCATACCTGTTGTTCTCTCAGATTCATCAGCTGCAGCCGCTCGTACTTCCGCAGCCCTCGCACACGTAGCACGAACCGGCGGGGCGCATCTTGGTGCCGCAGGTCATGCAGAGCGGGGAGTCGACGGCGGTGCCGGTGATCTTCTCGAGGAGCTCGGCGGAGGTGTGGGCCTCCTTGGGGGCGGGCTTGGCTCCGGCGGTCTTCGACGTACGGGCCTGACGGCCCTCCTCAACCACCGGAGCGGCGTCCTCAACCAGCGGCGTGGGGTCGACGTGGGCGGAGACGTCGCTCGTCCTCGACGATGGTGGCGTCGACGGGCGGGTCGGCCTTGAGGGACTCGGCCTCGCTCGATCTGGAGGGGCTCGTAACTCCGGTCTCCAGGTAGCGCTGCCGCTCGTCGGCGGAGTAGATGCCCAGGGACTGGCGGGTCTCGAAGTCGAGGTAGTCGAGGGCCAGGCGGCGGAAGATGTAGTCCATGATCGACTTCGCCATCCGGACGTCGGCGTCGTCGGTGAGGCCGGCGGGCTCGAAGGACAGGTTGGTGAACTTCGAGACGTAGGTCTCCAGCGGGACGCCGTACTGCAGGCCGATCGAGACGGCGATCGAGAAGGCGTCCATCACGCCGGCGAGGGTCGAGCCCTGCTTGCCGAGCTTGAGGAACACCTCGCCGAGCTGGCCGTCGTCGTGGGCGCCGGAGGTCATGTAGCCCTCGGCGCCACCGACGGTGAACGACGTGGTGCGCGAGGCGCGCTGCTTGGGCAGGCGCTTGCGGGTCGGGCGGTAGACGATCGTCTCGACGGTCTTGACCTCGGCCGGCTCGACGGCGGAGCCGGCGCGGGCCTGGTCGGCCTTGGAGGAGTCGGACTTGCCGTCGGCCAGCGGCTGGCCGACCTTGCAGTTGTCGCGGTAGACGGCGGTCGCCTTGAGGCCGAGCTTCCAGGACTGGAGGTAGATGTCCTCGATCTCCTCGACCGTCGCGGTCTCGGGGAGGTTGACCGTCTTGGAGATCGCGCCGGACAGGAACGGCTGGCAGGCCGCCATCATCCGGACGTGGCCCATCGGCTTGAGGGCGCGAGCACCCATCGCGGTGTCGAAGACTCGTAGTGCTCGGTCTTGAGGCCGGGGGCGTCGATCACGTGGCCGTTGTCGGCGATGAAGGCGACGATGGCCTCGACCTGCTCCTCGGCGTAGCCCAGCTTGGTCAGCGCCCGCGGGATCGTCTGGTTGACGATCTGCATCGAGCCGCCGCCGACGAGCTTCTTGAACTTCACCAGCGAGAAGTCGGGCTCGATGCCGGTGGTGTCGCAGTCCATCATGAAGCCGATGGTGCCGGTGGGCGCGAGCACCGAGGCCTGGGCGTTGCGGAAGCCGTTGGCCTCGCCGATCTTCTGGACGTCGGACCAGGCCTGGGTGGCCAGCTTGTGGACCTGGTCGTCGGCGATGCCGAGGGTGCGGACCGCGTCGTTGGCGGCCTGGTGCTTGCGCATCACCTTCTTGTGGGCCTCGGCGTTGCGGGCGTAGCCGGCGTAGGGGCCGACGACGCCGGCCAGCTCGGCCGAGCGGCGGTAGGACACGCCGGTCATCAGCGAGGTGACGGCCGCGGCCATCGCGCGGCCGCCGTCGGAGTCGTAGCCCAGACCCATCGCCATCAGCAGCGCGCCGAGGTTGGCGTAGCCGATGCCGAGCTGGCGGTAGTCGCGGGTGGTCGTCGCCGATCGCCTCGGTCGGGAAGTCGGCGAAGCAGATGGAGATGTCCATCGCGGTGATGATCACCTCGACGGCCTTGGCGAACAGCTCGCCGTCGAAGGTGCCCGCCTGTGGACAGCGTCCTTGAGGAACTTCAGCAGGTTGAGCGAGGCGAGGTTGCACGAGGAGTTGTCGAGCGACATGTATTCGGAGCACGGGTTGGACGCGGTGATGCGGCCGGTCTCGGGGTTGGTGTGCCAGTCGTTGATCGTGTCGTCGTACTGCAGGCCCGGGTCGGCGCACTCCCACGCGGCCTTGCTGATCTTGCGGAACAGCTCGCGGGCGTCGACGGTCTCGATGACCTCGCCGGTCTTGCGGGAGCGCAGCCCGAACTCGGTGCCCTCCTCGACCGCACGCATGAACTCGTCGCTGACGCGCACGGAGTTGTTGGCGTTCTGGTACTGGACCGAGGTGATGTCCTTGCCGCCGAGGTCCATGTCGAAGCCGGCGTCGCGCAGCGCGCGGATCTTGTCCTCCTCGCGCGCCTTGGTCTCGACGAACTCCACGATGTCGGGGTGGTCGACGTCGAGCACGACCATCTTGGCCGCACGGCGCGTGGCGCCGCCCGACTTGATGGTGCCGGCCGAGGCGTCGGCGCCGCGCATGAAGGAGACCGGCCCGCTCGCCGAGCCGCCCGAGGAGAGCAGCTCCTTGGAGGAGCGGATGCGGGAGAGGTTGAGGCCGGCGCCGGAGCCGCCCTTGAAGATGAAGCCCTCCTCCTTGTACCAGTTGAGGATGGAGTCCATCGAGTCGTCGACCGAGAGGATGAAGCAGGCCGAGACCTGCTGGGGCGACTGGGTGCCGACGTTGAACCAGACCGGGGAGTTGAAGGAGAAGTACTGGTTGACCAGCAGCCAGGTCAGCTCGTGCTCGAAGACGTCGGCGTCGCCGGGCGTGGTGAAGTAGCCGAAGTCGCGGCCGGCCTTGACGTACGTCGAGACGACGCGGTCGATGAGCTGCTTGAGGCTCCACTCGCGGGCGTCGGTGTCGACGGCGCCGCGGAAGTACTTCGTCGTGACGATGGTGGAGGCGTTGACCGACCAGGTGGAGGGGAACTCCACGCCGCGCTGCTCGAAGACCGACTCGCCGGTGCGCCAGTTGGTCTGGACGACGTCGCGGCGCTCCCAGGTCAGCTCGTCGTAGGGGTGGACCCCCTCGGTGCTGAAGACGCGTTCGATCGTCATACCTGCTGCCTTGGTGCGCTTGGCAGCCCCACTCACGGTCTCGGTCATATGCCTGTGCTCCTCGGTTCCCACTCGTGTCGGTCCCTGCTCAACAGTGTTGCTGATGGCACCGACATAGCCGCAGGGCTGCCATGGGGCACCGAGGTGGTGCACCCGGTACGCCGCTTCCCCACGACGTACCGGGTGGTCTGTGGTCAGCCCGAACGGAGGGCTGAGGCAAGAGGGCCTCGACAAGCTCGGCCGGCTGGACTCGACGTCGTGCTCGGCCGCGCAGGATGGCGATCTCGGCCTCGAAGTCGTCGGCGGAGTCGAACTGCTTGTAGACCGACGAGAAGCGCAGGTAGGCGACGTCGTCGAGGTCGCGCAGCGGGCCCAAGATGGCCAGGCCGATCTCGTTGGCCGGCACCTCGGCAGCGCCGGACTGGCGCAGGGCGTCCTCGACCTGCTGGCCGAGGCAGGCCAGGTCGTCCTCGGTGACCGGCCGGCCCTTGCAGGCCTTGCGGACGCCGGCGACGGCCTTGTCGCGGTCGAACGGCTCGCTGGCGCCCGACCGCTTCACGCACGGTGAGCTGGGCCATCTCGACGGTGGTGAACCGCTTGTTGCACGCCGAGCAGGAGCGGCGGCGGCGGATCGAGGCGCCGTCCTCGGCGACGCGGGAGTCGATCACGCGGGTGTCGGTGTCGCGGCAGTAGGGACAGTGCATGAGGACTCCTCTCGCGTGCTCGGGGCGCGCCGAACACAGCCTCTGGGAGGCTGTGGATAACGCCTGCTTGGCTGTTGAACCAGACCGTCGACCTGTGGGGGCCGGGGGGTCTGCCTGTGGATGTGGTGTGGATAACTACATCCGTGTAACTCGACTATATGTTGGGGTCGCGGGCCTGGCAAGCCCCTAGATAGGCGACTTTG
This sequence comes from uncultured Actinomycetota bacterium, assembly GCA_963814935.1. Classification (GTDB taxonomy): domain Bacteria; phylum Actinomycetota; class Actinomycetes; order Propionibacteriales; family Nocardioidaceae; genus Nocardioides. The sequence continues at coordinate 41,983 of CAWFEZ010000019.1, forward strand.
CGGGGGATCGTGGTGAGGGTGGCATCTGCGCAGGTCAGAGGGTGGTCCAGACGGGCTGTGACCCGCGTGTCGCGGGCCGCGCGAGCCGGGTCGGGACGCTTCCACGATGGGTCATGATGGCCCGGTGGAGTCGTCGGGCAAGCACGCGGGGAAGCGCCGTGCCGAGCCCGCGCCCGCAGCGGTCCGCGAGCCCGCCGAGCGCTCCCGCGCCAAGCTCCTCGCGCTCGCCCTCGGCGTGACCCTGGCGGTCGTGGCCTGGGGCTACCTCGTGTACGCCGCCATCGACTTCGGCACCGAGGCGCGGGGCGGCCAGAGCAAGGCGTGGGCGTTCCTCGCGCTCGCGTCGCTGGGAGCGGTGGCCTGCCTGTTCGCGGGCCTGCTCCTGGTGGCGCGACTGCTGCGGATGCTCGGCGTCCTCAAGAGCGAGGAGCCCGCCTCCGCCGCGACCAGCGGGCGGGAAGCGAGCCGCTCGATGACCGCGCCAGCCCGGTCCTGGGCCTGGGCCGGCCGGCTACTCCGGAACTCCGCTGCCCCAGAAGCTCGGCATCAAGCCCGACCATGTGCTCTTCCTCGACGGCCAGCCAGCGGGTCTGGAGCTGGGCGAGCTGCCGGCCGCGACCGTCGTACGCCGCCTCCCCCGCTCGGCAGACGTCACCTTGACCTGGCACACCTCGCTGGCGAGCCTGGAGAAGCGGCTGCCGGCGTTGTTCGAGCGCACCACGACGGCCGGGATGGTCTGGGTCTGCTGGCCGAAGAAGGCCAGCAAGATGAGCACCGACCTGGACGAGAACAAGGTGCGCGACCTCGGCCTCGAGCTCGGCTTCGTCGACGTCAAGGTCGCCGCGATCGACGCGACGTGGTCGGGGCTGAAGTTCGTGAGGCGGTTGCGCGATCGGTGAAGGTGGTTTCGAGCGCGACTACACCTTGCGCAGCACCGCCGTGACGATGCCGAGGATGCTGGCGTGGGTGCCGTCGATCGGGTCGTACGACGGGTTGTGCGGCAGCAGCCAGACCTGGCCGGCCTTGCGCTGGAAGGTCTTGACCGTCGCCTCGCCGTCGATGAGCGCGGCCACGATGTCGCCGTTCTCGGCGGTCTGCTCCTGGCGGATCACGACGTAGTCGCCGTCGCAGATCGCGGCCTCGACCATCGAGTCGCCGGAGACCTGCAGCAGGAACAGCGTGCCCTCGCCGACCAGCTGCTTGGGCAGCGGGAAGACGTCCTCGATGCGCTCCTCGGCCAGGATCGGGCCGCCGGCGGCGATGCGGCCGAGGACCGGCACGTAGGTCGCCGGGGTCACGGTGTCGCCGATGTCGGTCTCGTCGTAGAGGGACTCCTCGGCGTTGCCGAGCGAGCGGCGGGCCGCCATCACCTCGGGCAGGAAGACCTCGAGAGCACGAGGGCGGTTGGGGTCGCGCTTGAGGAAGCCCTTCTCCTCGAGCACCCGCAGCTGGTGAGCGACGCTGGAGGAGCTGGTCAGGCCGACCGCCTCTCCGATCTCGCGCATGCTGGGCGGGTAGCCGACCTTCTCGATGGAGTCCTTGATGTGGGCCAGCACGCGCTGCTGCCGCGGGGTCAGGCCGGTCGCGTCGGGCGGGCCGTCGGGCAGCTCGCTCACCTTGCTGGGCGATTTGCCGGTCGACTTGCTGGGCTTGGCAGGACGGCCTGAGCTCTCGGTTGCCATGGCCGAACCGTAGACCTATCGAGGGGTCAGGTTCAAACACCTGTTCGAACGGCGTGTCTTCCGGATGGTTCGAACGTTTCTTCGAGTCGGGGGTTGTGCGCGTTCGAACACATGCTCTACTCTCGATCACATGTTCGATCGAACGTCTGATCGAGCGGGGGCCCAAGCCGATCTGCAACCACTGTCGGTGGTCCCCGTTAGACAGGGATCGAACAAGGAGCCGACAGCTGGTCAGGGTGGCCAGCACTTCCCCAGGAGGTCCCGATGAGCACCATGACGATCCACGAGGTCCGCCTCGTGCCCCGTCCGACCAGCCGCCCGGCCGTACGCCGCGTCGAGCGGCAGCCGTCGACCCAACCGTCGACCCGCCATCGACCCTGCGGCTGACGCGTCGGGGCCGGGTCGTGGTGCTGCTGCTCGGCCTGGTTCTGGCCTTGGCCGCGGGCGTCTTCCTGGGCGCCGGCTCCGTGGCCACCGAGCGTCCCGGCACCCCTGAGCCCACGCGCATCGTCCAGGTCGGCTCCGGCGACACCCTGTGGGGCATCGCCGTCGACGCCGCTGCCGCCACCGGCGAGGACGACGTCCGCGACATGGTCGACCGCATCGAGCGGCTCAACGCGCTCGACTCCGGCATGGTGCTGGCCGGCCAGCGGCTGCGGGTGCCCACCGAATAACCACACAGACTTCGTCAGCCGACTCGACCCCGGCTGGCGAACCGGGGAAGACGAAGGGCGGGACCACCTGGTCCCGCCCTTCGCGGTTCTCCGGGTCGCGAGCAGTTGTGCAGGTTCGGTGGAGGATGGCCAAGAAGTCGGCCAGCCTGCTTGCGGAATGAGGAGCATGGCTAGCAACGTTGCACCTACAAAGGGCTTGGTCCTCATGGGGAGTTCCTTGCTCGGTCTCAGCGGTGCCGAAACTGGCGGTATCGCCGCGGGCACCGGGGACTCCTCAGGGGCAGGCCAGGGGAACAACTGATGTGCAGAAGTTGAGCGAACGGGGCAGGCTCTCACCATGGGCAGCGGACGCAGCGAAGTCCGGGAGGCGGTCAAGCAGAAGACCACCACCCGGGGCTGGCGCGCGGCCGTGGTCGAGATGTTCATCATCCTCGCGCTCTACGTCGTCTACTCCGGCTCCCGACTCTTCGCCAGTGATTCCCTTCGTCCGGCCCAGGGCCGCGCCGCCGAGCTTCTCGACATCGAGAGCGCCCTGCACCTGTCGTGGGAAGGCGCGATCAACCAGGTCTTCGTCGTCAGCCGCGGGCTGAGCCTGTTCGGCAGCTTCTGGTATGCCACCGCCCACTACGTGGTGACCGCGGTGGTGCTGGTCTGGCTCTACCGCCGCGGCCATGACGTCTACGTTCCCGCCCGGCGCGCCCTGCTCGTCGCAACCATCATCGCCCTGGTGGCCTACCTGTTGCTGCCGACCGCCCCGCCTCGGCTGTTCGGCGGGTACGCCGACGTGCTGGCGCTGACGTCGGGTGACGGGTGGTGGGGCGGCGACGCCTCCGCGCCCAAGGGGCTCGGCGGCCTGACCAACCAGCTGGCGGCCTTCCCGTCGCTGCACGCCGGCTGGGCGCTGTGGGTGGCGATGGTGCTCCAACGGCACGCCCCGCGGCGGTGGATGCGGATCGGCGGCTGGGCGCACGCCCTGATCACCGGGCTGGTCGTCATCGGCACCGGCAACCACTGGGTCGTCGACGTGCTGATCGGGTGGCTGGTGATCTGGCTGGGCTTCAAGGTCACCTCAGGTGCCACGGGCGCCCGTGTCGGCGAGGCGCTTGAGCGCTTGGCGCACCACGTCGGGATCCGTCGTGACCCACATGGGCGGCAGGCTGGCCTTGAGGAAGCCGCCGTAACGAGCGGTCACCAGCCGCGGGTCGAGGACGGCGACCACGCCACGGTCGGTGGCAGTGCGGATCAGCCGGCCGGACCCCTGCGCGAGTAGCAACGCGGCGTGGGTGGCGGCGACCTGCATGAAGCCGTTGCCGCCGGACTGGTCGGCCGCGCGCTGCCGCGCCGACATCAGCGGGTCGTCGGGCCGCGGGAACGGGATGCGGTCGATGAGCACCAGCTGACAGGTCTCACCCGGCACGTCGAGCCCCTGCCAGAGGCTGAGCGTGCCGAACAGGCAGGTGTGGGGATCCTCGACGAACTGGCGCGCCAGCTCGGGCAGCTGGGCGTCGCCCTGGGCCAGGGTGGTCAGGTGGGGCAGGCGTTCGCGCACCTCGGCCGCTGCCGTCTCGGCGGCCCGGCGTGAGCTGAACAGCCCGAGGGTGCGGCCCCCAGCGGCGTCGACGAGCTCGACGATCTCGTCGAGCTGGGCCTTGCCGAGCCCGTCGCGACCGGGCGTCGGCAGGTGGCGGGCGACGTAGAGGATCGCCTGGCGCGCGTAGTCGAACGGCGACCCGGCGTCGAGGCCGCGCCAGGGCAGGGCCTCGCCGGCCTCGGGGTTGACCGGCCCGGAGAAGTCGTCGGTGTCGACGATGCGCTCCGCGGGCTTGAGGCCGACGGACACGGCCATCGACGAGAAGTCGCCACCGAGCATCAAGGTGGCCGAGGTGAACACCGCCGTCTTGTCGGAGAGCAGCTTGTCGCGCATCTGGCTCCACACCTGCAGCGGCGCCACGCACAGCCGCGGCGGGATGCGGTCGCCGCCCTCGCTCAGCCAGAGCACGTCGCCGCTGCTCCCGGCAGCCATCCGCTCGGCGTTCACGAAGACCTCCTGCACCAGCCCGCGGGCCTGGGTGCGGCCGGCATCGACGGCACCGTCCTGACCACCACTGGTGCCCTCCGCCTCGCGGGGGTAGGCCGACAGGCAGGCACGCGCCGCGTCGCGGACCAGGACCAGGGCGTCCTTCAGGGCCTCCGGCACCTCGTCGAACCGGCCCGGGCTCGCGTCGTCCATCGCCAGCTGCAAGGCGTCTCCCGCGTCGGCGAGGTCGTCGGCGGCGTTGGACTCGCCCACATGGCGCTGAGAGCGGCGGGCCGCGCGCTCGACGTCGTTGACCGCGAGCTCGTCGGTCGCCGCCTGCGTCACCCGGGCCACCAGCTCGTGGGCCTCGTCGACGACCACGACGTCGTAGTCGGGGATCATCGGCACCCCCTCGATCGCGTCGATCGCCAGCAGCGAGTGGTTGGTGACGATCAGGTGGGAGCGGTGGGCCTGCTCGCGAGCCACCTCGACGAAGCACTCCTGGCCGAACGGGCAGCGCGTCGCGCCCAGGCACTCGCGGTGGTTGACCGAGACCTGCCGCCACTCGCGGTCGGTGTGGCGCGGCGCGCGGTCGCGCTCGCCGGAGCCGCCGTCCTTGGCCTCGCCCTCGGCCCAGGCCCGGAGGTCGAGCACCTTCTTGGCCATCGACCCCTTCGGCAGCTCGACGAGCGCCCCCTGGTCGTCGGGCACGCCCTCGCGGATGCGGTGGAGGCAGACGTAGTTGGAGCGGCCCTTCAGCACGGCGTGGGAGGTGTCGACGGCGTCCTTGAAGGGGCTCGCCTCGATGGCCTCGACCAGCCGGGGGATGTCGCGCTCGACCAGCTGGTGCTGGAGGGCGAGGGTGGCCGTCGCGACCACCACGCGTCGTTTGTGGAGCAGCGCGGGGACCAGGTAGCCCAGCGACTTGCCGGTGCCGGTGCCGGCCTGGACGAGGAGGTGCTCGCCGCCGGACATCGCCGCGGCGACCGCCTCGGCCATCGCCACCTGGCCCGGCCGCTCCTCGCCACCGAGGGCGTCGACGGCTGCGGCCAGCACGTCGCGGACGAGCGCGTCTCTCGGCTTCTCGGCGTCGTCCGCAGGCACCCGTGAACCCTACGTCCGGGCGGGGACAGCCGACGTACGGCGTGCACAGGGGTGGTTTCGAGGCTCGTCGCTGGAGCTCCTCGCACCTCAACCACCGAACGCTCGCTGGTTGAGGTGCGAGCTTGCGAGCCTCGAAACCACCGAGCGTCGCCGCGTCACGCCTGAATCCGTGACCGCAACGTGCTTGTGACGACGGATTCCGACGGCCTAGGTTGCGGCTACGCCCGAACCCGCATGAAGGGGCTCGCAAAGCATGAGCACCGCCGTCCGGCTGGAGTCCGTCACCAAGCGGTTCGGCGCGGTCACGGCGGTCGACGACCTCGACCTCGAGATCCGCGACGGCGAGTTCTTCTCGATGCTCGGGCCTTCGGGCTCCGGGAAGACCACCGTGCTGCGGATGATCGCCGGCTTCGAGGCGCCCACCTCGGGCAGGGTGCACCTCGACGGCAAGGACGTGACCAAGCAGGCGCCGTTCGCGCGCAACGTCAACACCGTCTTCCAGGACTACGCCCTGTTCCCGCACCTCGACGTGATCGGCAACGTCGAGTACGGGCTGGCGGTCAAGAAGGTGGCCCGCCGCGAGCGCCGCAAGCGGGCCGAGGAGGCGCTGGAGTCCGTGCGCCTGGGCGGGTACGGCGACCGGCGACCCGGTCAGCTCTCCGGCGGGCAGCGGCAGCGCGTCGCGCTCGCCCGCGCGCTGGTCAACCGGCCCAAGGTGCTGCTGCTCGACGAGCCGCTCGGGCGCCCTCGACCTCAAGCTGCGCCGCGAGATGCAGATCGAGCTCAAGCAGCTGCAGCGCGACGTCGGCATCACCTTCGTCTTCGTCACCCACGACCAGGAGGAGGCGCTCACGATGAGCGACCGCATCGCGGTCTTCAACGAGGGGCGCATCGAGCAGGTCGCGGCGCCCGCACAGCTCTACGAGGCTCCGGCGTCGTCGTTCGTGGCGGGCTTCGTCGGCACCTCCAACCTGATCGCGGGCGAGACCGCCCGGGTGGTGCTGGGCCGCGAGGGGATGTACTCGATCCGGCCCGAGAAGATCCACCTCGCCGGCACCGACGAGGCGGCCGGCCTGCGCGGTCGTACGACCGGCGTCATCGAGGCCGTCGTCTACCTCGGCTCGGTCAACCACTACGTCGTCCGCCTCGACGAGGGCGGCACCCTCACCGTGCTGCGGCAGAACCTGCACGGCACCTCCGACCAGAGGGTCGGCAAGGAGGGCGACCAGCGTCACCTTGGCCTGGGCCGACGAGCACCTCATCGACCTGACTCCCACCGCCACATCGGCACCACCGGCTCGGGATCCCACCAGGAGGAAACATGAGAAGGAAACGCACCCTTGCCGGAGCAGCCGCGCTGGGCCTGGCCCTCGCCGTCAGCCTCGCAGCCTGCGGCACCGAGGACGACAGCGGCGGCGACGGCGACGGCCAGGCCGCCGAGGAGCAGGGCGGCTTCACCCCGCCCGACATCCCGATGGCCGAAGAGGTCGGCGAGGGCGAGGGCTCGCTGTCGGTCCTCGCCTGGCCCGGGCTACGCCGAGGACGGCAGCACCGACAAGGCCGTCGACTGGGTGACGCCGTTCGAGGAGGAGACCGGCTGCGAGGTCTCGGTGAAGTACTTCGGCACCTCCGACGAGGCCGTCACGCTGATGAAGAGCGGCCAGTACGACGTGGTGTCGGCCTCCGGCGACGCGACCCTGCGGATGATCGCCGCCGGCGACGTGGCCCCGGTCAACACCGACCTGATCCCCAACTACGCCGACGAGTGGGACTTCCTCAAGGACCGCGCCGTGGAACTCCGTCAACGGCCAGATGTACGGCGTCCCGCACGGCTACGGCGCCAACCTGCTGATGTACAACACCGAGGTCGTCGACCCCGCCCCGACCAGCTGGGGTGCGGTCTTCGACGACGCCGGGACCTACACCGGCAAGGTGACGGCGTACGACTCGCCGATCTACATCGCCGACGCCGCGCTGTACCTGATGAAGACCCAGCCCGACCTCGGCATCGAGGACCCCTACGCCCTCGACGCCGACCAGCTCGCCGCGGCGGTCGACCTGCTCAAGGAGCAGCGCGACGCACGTGGGCGAGTACTGGTCGGACTACCTCAAGGAGATCCAGGCCTTCGGCAGCGGCGACAGCGTCATCGGCACCACGTGGCAGGTGATCGTCAACGTCGCCCAGGGCGAGAAGACGCCCGGTCGAGGCGATCCTTCCCGAGGAGGGCGCGACCGGTTGGTCGGACACCTGGATGATCTCCGCGGACACCGAGGTCCCGAACTGCGCCTACCTGTGGCTCGACCACATCGTCAGCCCGGAGGCCAACGCCGCCGTGGCCGAGTGGTTCGGTGAGGCGCCGGCCAACAGCAAGGCCTGCGACCTGACCTCCGAGGGCTTCTGCGAGGGCTACCACGCGGGCGACGAGGCGTACGCCGAGCAGATCCACTACTGGACCACGCCGATCGAGGAGTGCCTCGACGGGCGCACGGACGTCAAGTGCACGACGTACCAGGAGTGGACCCAGGCCTGGACCGAGATCAAGGGCTAGCATGTCGCTGGTCGAGGAGGGCCGTCAAGGCCCGTCTCGAGACCCCGGAGGTCTCGAGACGGTCGCAGCGCGACCTCCTCGACCAGCGGCGGGGGTGTCTGCACCGCCACCCCCGGCTGCGGCTCGGGCTGCTCCTCGGGCCGCCCATGCTGTGGCTGGGGGTGGCGTACCTCGCCGCGCTCGCGGCGCTGTTCATCACGGCGCTGTGGACCGCCGACGGGTTCACCGGCAACATCGAGCGGACCTGGACGCTCGACAACTTCCGCGACGCTCTTCAGCCTCGAGGTCTACCGCACGATCACGATCCGCACGCTGGCTCATCGCCGTCGGGGTGACGGTCATCGACGCGGTCATCGCCTTCCCGGTCGCGCTCTACATGGCCAAGGTCGCCTCGCCGCGCGCCCAACGGCTGCTGGTGATCGCGATCCTCACGCCGCTGTGGGCGTCGTACCTGGTCAAGGCGTACGCCTGGCGCGGCATGTTCTCCGCGAGCGGCCCGATCGCGTGGCTGCTCGAGCCGTTCGGGCTCGCCTCGCCGGGCTACGGCCTGTTCGCGACGGTCGTGACGCTGGCCTACCTGTGGCTGCCCTACATGATCCTGCCGATGTACGCCGGCCTCGAGCGGCTGCCGAACTCCTTGCTCGAGGCGTCGGCCGACCTCGGCGCCGGGTCCGGCCATGACGATGCGGCGCGTCGTGCTGCCCGTGCTGTTCCCGGCGATGGTGGCCGGCTCGATCTTCGCGTTCTCGCTGACGCTCGGCGACTACATCGCGGTCCAGATCGTCGGCGGCGCCAACCAGATGCTCGGCAACGTGATCTACGACAACGTGCTGAAGGGCAACAACCTGCCGTTCGCCGCCGCGGTGGCGACCATCCCCGTCGTGATCATGCTCGTCTACCTGGCCGCCGTCCGCCGCACCGGAGCGCTGGAGAACCTATGAACCTCTCCGCGCTCATGCGTCGCGTGCTGGCCATCAGTCACCGGGCTGGCGCTGCTGTTCGTCTACGCGCCACTGGCGCTGGTGGTGCTCAACTCGTTCAACACCTCGCGCACGTTCGCGTGGCCGCCGACCGGGTACACCACCGAGTGGTGGAAGGCGGCGTTCGCAGTCCCAGGGCGCCCGGGACGCGGTCTGGGTGTCGGTGCAGGTGGCCCTGGTCGCGACGCTGATCGCGCTCGTGCTCGGCACGATGGCGGCGCTGGCGCTGCAGCGGTTCCGGTTCTTCGGCCGCGACACCGTCTCGCTGCTCATCATCTTGCCGATCGCGCTGCCCGGCGTGGTGACCGGCGTCGCACTGGCCAACTTCTTCACCACGATGGTCGGCATCAAGCTGGGCTTCTTCACGCTCATCGTCTCGCACGCGACGTTCTGCATCGTCACCGTGTTCAACAACGCGGTCGCGCGGCTGCGACGGCTCGGCGGCAACCTCGAGGAGGCCTCGATGGACCTCGGCGCCGGCACCTTCCGCACGTTCTACAAGATCACGCTGCCGATGCTGCGGTCCTCGCTGCTCGCCGGCGGGCTGCTGGCGTTCGCGCTGAGCTTCGACGAGATCATCGTGACCACCTTCACCGTCGGCCAGGGCATCCAGACCCTGCCGATCTGGATCTACCAGAACCTCTTCCGCCCCAACCAGGCCCCGGTCGTCAACGTCGTCGCCGCCGTGCTGATCGTGGTCAGCGATCGTGCCGATCTGGATCGCCCAGAAGCTCGCAGGTACCGACGAGAGCGTCGCCGCCGCCCGCCCGCTGAACGCCGAGTCGGCGCAAATCGCCCCTGAAAGCATGCCCAGTCGGCGCAGATCGCCCTGGAAAGTACGTCGAGTCGTCGCTCATTGCCCGATCGCTCTGAGGAGCCGCTGGGATTGACTGAGCCTCGAGAATCCGGCAACCCGCGTCGGAGTTTGCGAGGCTCGGCGACTGGCGCTCCCTCGCACCTCAACCCCCGAACATGGCGAGCACGAGGTCGGCGGAGCCGAAGGTGATGTCGCCGTGCCCGGCACCGGGGAAGACCTGCAGTCGAGCGTGCGGGATGGCGGCAGCAAGACGGTCGCCGTTGTCGGGTGTGACCATCTGGTCCGCCTCGCCGTAGATCAGGTCGACCGGGGACGCGTACGTCGGCGAGGTCGATGTCCCAGTCCCCTTCCCAAGTGAGGTTGTCGCGGACGTACCCGTCGGGGCTGCTCCAGGGCGCGCCGGAGGTCGGCGAGGAAGGCATGGCGCGGCCCTCGGGATGGCGGTCGAAGTAGTCCTCGCCGGGAGGGGCCTGCCCGGCCATCGCCGCCGTCATGGTCGTCGTCGTCCATCTCCAGCGAACGTGGATGCCCAAGGCGACGGCCTCGGCGGTCAGCGCAGCCCGCGTCCTCGTGCTCCAGCCCGTGCGCGGGTCCGCAGACACCACCACCCGGGTCACCCGGTCGCGGCGTGACGGCCGCCTGGGCGAGAGCGAACGGCCCACCGCCGGACAAGCCCCACACGGCGAACCGTTCGAGGCCCAGCTACGTCGGCCGAGCAGCCCGACCTGCTCGGCGACCGAGGCCAGTCCGGGCGGCGTCAGCGGACGACGTGCCGTACCCCGGCCGGCTGACGGCGACGAGCCAGGCTACGCCGCATCGGTGCGCGGCGGCCGTCGACCATCGCTCCGCGCTCGAGCGGTGGCCGGGCGTACCGGGCTGCAGGACCAACGGGCACGCCCGCCGGGTCGCCGTACTCGGCGACTCGACACGGCACCATCGGCAGCCGTCAGGCCTCAGGACCGTCGAGCGTACTTCGGCACCACCACGCCGCGGCACCGCCACCACGGCGGACGGGCTCGGCGACGACGGTCATCAGGCCGTCGGGGCCGAACTCGATGGCGGTCGCGGCACCGATCTCGGCGGCGGAGGTGCCCGGCGCCCGCCGGCGGCGAACTTGTGGCCGTACGGCGCCAGCAGCGCGCCGTAGGCGTCGATGAAGGACTGCTCGGCGGTCACCGACGCGCGTGTTGCGCTGGGCGGCCCGCGGGGCGGCGATCGCCTGCTGGATCGTCATCCCGCGGTCGATGCGGTTGAACAGCATCTGCAGCACCGTGGTGATGATCGTCGAGCCGCCGGGCGAGCCGAGCGCCAGCAAGGGCTCGCCGTCCTTGAGCACGATCGTCGGCGACATCGAGGAGCGCGGCCGCTTGCCGGGCCGGATGCGGTTGGGGTCGGCTCGCGGCGTAGACGGTGGTGAAGTCGGTCAGCTCGTTGTTGAGGAGGAAGCCGCGGCCCGGCACCACCATGCCGGAGCCGCCGGTCTGCTCGATGGTCAGCGTGTACTCGACGACGTTGCCCCACCGGTCGGCGACGGTCAGGTTGGTGGTCGAGATGTTCTCGGTGTCGGCGTCGCGCGACCTGGCGCCGGCGGCGGCGGTCGCGCAGCGCCGTCGTACGACGCGGGGTTGCCGGCCGCGACCGGCTTGGCGAGCGCCGTGGTCTCGCTGATCTTGCAGGCGCGCTCGGCGGCGAAGACGTCGTCGAGCAGCGCGGCGAGCGGCACGTCGACGTACGTCGGGTCGCCGACGTACGCGCCGCGGTCGGCGAAGGCCAGCGCGCGACGCCTCGAGGTAGTGGTGCAGGCGCGGACGCGTCGCTGCCGGCGAGGTCGTAGCGCTCCATGATGTTGAGCGCCTCGCCGACGGTCGATGCCGCCGCTGGACGACGGCGGCCATGCCGTAGACGTCGTAGCCGCGGTAGCCGACGTGCGTGGGCTTGCGGTTGACGGCGCGGTAGTTGCGCAGGTCGGCCTTGGTCATGAAGCCGGGCGGCACGGGCAGCGTCGTGGTCGCCGACTTCGGCGGGCTGCCGGACGGCGGCGGCGATCTGGGCGGCCAGCTTGCCGTTGTAGAAGGCCTTCACGCCCTTGTCGGCGAGGAGCCGGTAGGTGTCGGCCAGGTCGGGGTTCTTCAGCATGCTGCCGACGGCCGGCGGCTGGCCGCCCGGCAGGTAGATCGCGCTGGTGGAGGGGAACGCCGCGAAGCGCGCTGGTTCTCCTTGGTCTGCAGGGCGAAGGTGCTGTCGACCACGGAACCCGTGGTCGGCGAGCTTGATGGCCGGCTTGAGCGCCTGGCCGAGGGTCCAGCGTGCCCCACCGGTGGAGCGCCTTGTCCCAGGTGGCGGGCGTGCCGGGCACGCCGACGGAGACGCCGCTGGTGACCAGCTCGGGGGTGAAGTTGTAGGGCTTGCCGGTGGCGGGGTCGATGAACGCGGTCGGCGGCATGCCGGCCGGCGCGGTCTCGCGGCCGTCGATCGTCTGCACCTTGCCCTTCGCGGCGTTGTAGAAGACGAAGTAGCCGCCACCGCCGATGCCGGCGCTGTAGGGCTCGGTCACCCCGAGCGCCGCGGCCGTGGCGACGGCGGCGTCGACGGCGTTGCCGCCCTGCTTGAGCACGCGCAGGCCGACGCGGGTCGCCGCGGCGTCGACGGACGAGACACCGCCGCCGTAGCCGATGCTCGTGGCCTTCTTGGCCGCGGCCGCCGCGGCCGGCCGTACGGCGGGTGGCGCCGCCCTGGGCGGGTACGGCGGCGAGCGCACCGGCCGCGGTCAGCGCGACGGCGGCGAGCAGGGAGGTGGTGCGTGCGCGCATAGGGTCCTCCCGAGAAGAGGCAGTCCCTCCACCCTCGCGCGATCGGCCGCAGATGTCGACCGCCCCGGAGTGGAGCTCTGGTTGAGACGGCCGGCGACTACACGGCGTACGACGCGAGCTCGCCGGCCAGCGCCTCGGTGGCGCGGCCGGTGACCCGCGTGCCGTCGCCGGTGTGCTCGAGCGAGTCGATCTCGCCCTCGCGGTGGAGCCGGTCGAGCAGGTCGCCGCGGGCGTAGGGCACCAGCGCCTCGAACTCGACGCCCGGGCGCGGCAGCTCGTCCTCGATCACGCGCAGCACGTCGTCGATGCCCTCGCCGGTCTTGGCCGAGACCACGACCGAGTGCGGCTCGCGCTGGCGCAGCCGTGCGAGCACCAGCGGGTCGGCCACGTCGGCCTTGTTGATCACGATGATCTCGGGCACCTTGTCGGCGCCGATCTCGGCGAGCACCTCGCGCACCGCGGCGATCTGGCCCTCGGGGTCGGGGTGCGAGCCGTCGACCACGTGCAGGATCAGGTCGGAGTCGGCGACCTCCTCCAGCGTCGAGCGGAACGCCTCGACGAGCTGGTGCGGCAGGTGCCGGACGAACCCGACCGTGTCGGTCAGCGTGTAGACGCGGCCGTCGGAGGTCTCCGTACGCCGCGTGGTCGGGTCGAGCGTCGCGAACAGCGCGTCCTCGACCAGCACGCCGGCGCCGGTCAGCCGGTTGAGCAACGAGGACTTGCCGGCGTTGGTGTAGCCGGCGATGGCGACCGACGGGATCTCGTGGCGCTTGCGCTCCTGGCGCTTGGTGTCGCGGGCGGTCTTCATGTGCGCGAGCTCGCGGCGCAGCTTGGCGATCTTGGTGTTGATCCGGCGCCGGTCGGTCTCGATCTTGGTCTCACCGGGGCCACGGCCGCCGATGCCGCCGCCGCCGCGCCGACGCGGCCACCGGCCTGACGGGAGAGGTTGCCACCCCAGCCGCGCAGCCGCTGCTTCATGTAGTTCAGCTGCGCCAGCTCGACCTGCGCCTGGCCCTCCGTCGGACTTCGCGTGCTGGGCGAAGATGTCGAGGATCAGGGCGGTCCGGTCGACGACCTTGACCTTGAGCCGGTCCTCGAGGTTCCTCAGCTGGCTGGGCGCAGCTCGCCGTCGCAGATGACCGTGTCGGCGCCGGTGGCCTGCACCATCTCGCTGAGGCCGTCGACCTTGCCGCGGCCGATGTAGGTCGCCGGGTCGGGCTTGTTGCGCCGCTGGTAGATCGCGTCGAGCACCGCCGAGCCGGCCGTCTCGGCCAGCAGGGCGAGCTCGGCCATGGAGTTCTCGGCGTCCTCGACCGTGCCGTCGGTCCAGACCCCGACGAGCACGACCCGCTCGAGCCGCAGCTGGCGGTACTCGACCTCGCTGATGTCCTCGAGCTCGGTCGACAGGCCGGCGACGCGGCGCAGGGCGTGGCGCTCGGCGAGGTCCTGCATGCCGACGGTGAGCTCGGCCTCTCGGGCTCCTCGGGGTCGGGCTCGTCGGCGTAGCCGGAGACCCAATCCGTCGTCGTCGAGCGGGATCTCGGATCGGGGTCGTCGAGGTCCCAGCCGGCCGTCTCGTCGAGCTCGGCCTCGAGGGAGAAGTTTTCGTTCTTTGCGTTCGTCATACCGGCGTCCAGGGTAGGTGGCGCGGGCCTGAGCAGGGCGAACCATTAGCCGCCGCGGCCCGGCACTCCCACCAGGGTCGCGAGCAGGGCGCTCGCGTCCCAGTCGTCGGGCTCGTCGACCGAGGGCCAGGTCTCGACCTGGGCCCGCGCCCACCTCGCCCAGCGCAGGACCGTCAGCTCCTGCTCGACCTGCAGGCGGACGACCAGGACGTTGAGGTGCATCCGGGCCGGGAACGCCGGGGAGGCCAGACCCACGTCGAGGTTGTCGGCGAGGTCGGTGACGCGCTGGACGGACTCGGCCACGATCCGGTCCAGCGTGGTGCGCAGCTGGTCGAGGGTGCCGGCGTCGGCGAAGAAGACCTTGACCAGCGCCTCGAACTCGTTGGCCCTCCCCGCCGACGGTTCGTCGAGCCAGCGGGCCAGCTCGGCTGCGACCGGCGTCGGTGATGCCGTAGACGGTCCGCGGGCGCTTGCCCGTCGATCCGGACGTCGCGGTCGCCAGGCCGTCGGCGACCAGCCGCTTGGGCTCGTCGTACAGCTTCCGCTCGGCCCGCGGCCAGAACCAGTGGAGGCTCCGCTGCACCTGCCGGGCCAGCTCGTACGTCGTCCAGTCGCGCAGCCCGAGCAGGCCGAGCAGGGCGTAGGACGTGGTGGTGCGGGGGCTCGTCACCGGCGCATCTTGACATAGTGCCTTGGGCAGTATCTGACTTCTCTCACGCATACTGCACAGGACAGTATTTGCCTCAGGAGGCTCCCATGACCGCGACCGCCACCCGCACCGTCCCGCTCGCCGTGACCGACCGCGGCACCGGAGGGCCTGCCGTGTTCTTCGTCCCCGGCTGGTGCGGGGACCGCGACGTGTTCGACCCGCTGCTGCCCGGAGCATCCGCGCACCGCCGGGCGGTGTCCGTGGACCTGCCCGACCACGGCGACTCGCCCGCTCGTGAGGACCTCACGACCAGCGACGTCGTCGACGCGCTCGTCGCGACCATCGACGCGCTCGGCATCGACGCCGTCGTCCCGGTCGGTCTCTCCCACGCCGGCTGGGCGGCCCTGGAGCTCCGGCGCCGACTCGGGCCGACCGGGTGCCGGGCGTGGTGCTGATGGACTGGATGGTCCTCGGCACGCCGCCCGGGTTCGCCGACGCCCTGGGCGGCCTGCAGTCGCCGGCGTGGGCCGACGTCCGCGAGGGGCTCACCTCGATGTGGCTCGACGGACTCGACATCCCCGCCCTCACGGCGTACGTGGCGTCGATGAAGAGCTACGGACAGCGCCACTGGAGCCGCGCCGGCCGCGAGATCGCGGCCAGTTCGCCGCCCAGCCCGTACCGGTGGCAGGACCTCGAGGAGTTGCAGCCGTGTCCGACGCTGCACCTCTACGCCAGCCGGCCGCCGACGAGGTGCTGGCCGCGCAGCAGGAGTACGCCGCGTCCCACCCGTGGTTCTCCGTCCGGCGGCTCGAGCGCGCAGCCACTTCCCGATGTTCGAGGTGCCCGAGGACATGGTCGAGGCGATCGAGTCCTTCGTACGCCGGTTCTGATCATCGGGACTTCACCACCGCGGACCCTGCTCGTCGCGGTCGCGCACCCCGACGACGAGACGTTCGGCTGCGGTTCGCTGCTGATGCACGCGGCGGCCGCGGCGTCCGCACGGTCGTCGTCGAGCGACCCGCGGCGAGGCGGGCGAGGTCGCGAACGGCGTACCGGTCCGGCCGGTGGCGTCGGTGGCTCCGCGAGACGAGCTGCGGGCGGCGGCCGCCGCCCTCGCGTCGCCGAGGTCGAGGTGCTCTTCGCGGACTCCGGCCTGACCGGCCCGCCGCCCGCTTAGACCCTCCCCGGCGTCCCGCCGACAAGGTCGAAGGGAGCCGTGCGCGACGCCATCGCGCGCCACGCCCCCGACGTCGTCGTGACCCTCGCCGGCAGCGACGGCCACCGCGACCATGCCCGCGACCGCGACGCAGTCATAGACTGCTGGTCGGCACGGACCCCCCGGCCACCTGAGCGCCGGCGGCGCCCCCTGCAGGCATGGGTCCGGCAGCATGCGGGCGACGACGGCAAGTCGGCCTACCGTCGAGCTCCCGAGATAGGCACACCGGACGAGGACCTGACGACCATCCTCGAGCTCGGCCTTCCTCGAATGTCGAGAGCAGCGATCGCCCTGCACGCTCGCAGCACCGCCATCGACGGAATCCCCGACTAGGTCTCGGGGGCGTGGCTCGGTCGCGAGCACCTGCTCCGCGTCAACCCGCCTTGGACGGACGGGCCGTAATTAATTAAAAAAAAAAAAAAAAAAAAAAAAAAAAAAAAAAAAAAAAAAAAAAAAAAAAAAAAAAAAAAAAAAAAAACCATGAAACGTCTGCCAGAGTGCGGCCGTGGCCGCCGAACTCCCCGACCGCGCCCGCGTCGTCGTCGTCGGGGGCGGCGTCATCGGCGCCTCCATCGCCTACCACCTCGCCCATCTCGGCTGGGGCGACGATGTGGTGCTGCTGGAACGGGACCGGCTGACGAGCGGTACGACGTGGCACGCGGCCGGGCTGATGACCTGTTCGGGTCGTTCTCGGAGACCAGCACTGCGATCCGGCTCTACTCGCGAGATCTCTACGCGAAGCTGGAGGCAGAAACCGGCCAGGCGACGGGCTTCAAGCCGGTCGGGCTGATCGAGGCGGCGGCGGACGCCGACCGGCTGGAGGAGTACCGCCGGGTGGCGGCCTTCCAGCGGCATCTCGGGTTGGAGGTCGAGGAGATCTCCCCGCGAGATGAGCGACCTGTTCCCCTGGGCGAAGACCGACGACCTGTTGGCCGGCTTCCATGTGCCCGGCGACGGGCGGGTCAACCCCGTCGACCTGACCACCGCGCTGGCCAAGGGCGCGCGGCAGCTCGGCGTACGCATCCTCGAGGGCGTGCGGGTCACCGACGTCCTGACCGAGACCGGTGGGCAGATCGAATCTGTGACGGGCGTGCGGGTCGCTCGCCGACGAGCCGCAACGATCGAGTGTGAGTACGTCGTCAACGCCACCGGCATGTGGGCGCGCGAGCTGGCCCACGGCGGGTTGTCGTGCCGAACACCGCCGCCGAGCACTACTACCTGATCACCGACACCATCGACGGCCTCAACGCGGACACGCCGATCTTCGAGGACCCGGCGTCCTACGGCTACTACCGCGAGGAGGGCGGCGGGATGATGGTCGGCCTGTTCGAGCCGCGCGCCGCGGCCTGGAACCCGGGCAGCATCCCCGCCGACGCGTCGTTCCTGACCCTGGCGCCGGACTGGGAGCGGATGGCGCCCTTCCTGGAGACCGCGATGGCGCGGGTGCCGGTGACGATGGACGCGGGCGTGCGCACGTTCTTCTGCGGCCCCGAGTCGTTCACGCCCGACCTGTCCCCCATCGTCGGCGAGGCGCCCGGAATGCGCGGCTACTTCGTCGCCGCCGGCATGAACTCGGTCGGCATCCTCTCGGCCGGCGGCCTCGGCCGGGTGATCGCGCAGTGGATCGTCGACGGGCGGCCCGACGTCGATGTCACCGCCTTCGACGTCGACCGCTTCCGCGGCTACCAGGCGACGGAGGGCTACCGCGCCGCGCGCACCACCGAGATCCTCGGCACCGTCTACGCCGCGCACACGCCCGGCAAGCAGCTGCGCTCGGCGCGCGGCGCGCTGCTCTCGCCCGTGCACGACCGGCTCGTCGAGGCGGGTGGCTATCTCCGCGAGGTGTCCGGGTGGGAGGGCGCCGACTGGTTCGCCGGTCCGGGGGTCACGCCCGAGGCGGAGCCGACCTGGGGGCAGGCGCCGTGGTTCGAGCAGTGGGCGGCCGAGCACCGGGCGATCCGCGAGCGGGTCGGGCTGATGGACATGTCGTTCATGTCGAAGTTCCGCGTCACGGGCGCCGACGCCGGGTCGGTCCTGGACCACGTGTCCGGCGGAGCGGTCGACGGCGAGCCCGAGCGGATCACCTACACCCAGTGGCTGGACGACGCCGGCCACATCGAGGCCGACCTGACCGTCACCAAGCTGGCCGAGGGCGACTTCTGGGTGGTCGCCTCCGATACCGCCCACGGGCACGCGCTGGCCAGGATGCGGCGATACGCCGGCGAGTCCGACCTCGCGATCGACGACGTCACGCAGGACTACGCCCAGCTCAACGTGCAAGGCCCGCGGTCCCGCGACCTGCTGGCCACCCTCACCGACGCCGACCTGTCGACCGAGGCGTTCCCGTTCCGCACGGCGCGCTGGGTCGAGCCGCGGGCTGCGGGTGCTGCTGGTGCGGATCACCTATGTCGGGGAGCTGGGCTACGAGATCTACGTCCCCGCGGCCGACGCGCTGACCGTGTACGACGCCGTGGTCGCCGCCGGCGATCGGCCTCGCCCGGGTCGGGCTGAAGTCGCTGGCCAGCCTGCGGATGGAGAAGGCCTATCGCGACTTCGGCCACGACATCGACAACACCGACGGGGTGCTTGAAGCCGGGCTGGGGTTCGCCGTCGACCTGACCAAGCCCGTCCTTCATCGGACGAGAGGCGGTGGAGGCGGCCAAGGCGGCCGGACTCCCGACGCGCCGGCTGGTGCAGGTGCGGCTCACCGACCCCGAGCCACTGTTGTTCCACGGCGAGCTGGTCTGCGCGACGGCCGGCCCGTGGGTTACGTCCGGGCGGCGTCGTACGGCTGGACGCTGGGCGGGGCCGTCGGCCTGGCCATGCTCGACGCGGGCGAGACCCTCAACGCCGACTGGCTCAAGGCGGGCGAGTGGACCGTCGACGTCGCCGGCACGTCGTACGCCGCCGAGGTGTCGCTGCGGCCGATGTACGACCCCACCAACGCCCGCATCACGGTCTGAACAAAAAAAAAAAAAAAAAAAAAAAAAAAAAAAAAAAAAAAAAAAAAAAAAAAAAATTTTTTTTTTTTTTTTTTTTTTTTTTTTAAAAAAAAAAAAAAAAAAAAAAATTTATGACTCGGCGTGTAGCTAAAGGCACGTAGCGAAATATCGAAAAAAAAAACCGGGCGAGCCGAGCGGTACTTGGGCGGCATCCGGATGCCGCCGTCGACGCGGATCGTCTCGCCGTTCATGTAGGTGTTGGTGAGGCAGGCCAGCACCATGGCGGCGAGCTCATCAGGGGTGCCGAGTCGCTTGGGGAAGAGCACCGATTGGCCGAGCTGTTCCTTGAACTCCTCGGGCTCGGGCGCGAAGTCGTAGATCGGGGTGTCGATCAGGCCGGGCGCCACGGTGTTGAGGCGGATGCCGGAGGCCGCCAGGTCGCGGGCGACCGGCAACGTGAGGCCGACGAGGCCGCCCTTCGACGCGGCGTACGCCGCCTGCCCGATCTGGCCGTCGAACGCCGCGACCGACGACACGTTGACGATCGCGCCGCGCTCGCCGGCCGCGTCGGGCTCGTTGCGGCTCATCGCGGTGGCTGCGATCCGGATGGCGTCGAAGGTGCCGACGAGGTTGATCGCGACGACCTTCTTGAAGGCCTCGAGGTCGTGCGCAGACTCGTAGTCGCCGTCGCGCCCGATCGTGCGCTGGGCCCACCCGATCCCGGCGGAGTTGACCAGGGCGCGCAGCGGACCATCTCGAGGGCCTGGTCGACGGCCTGCTGGATCTGGGCGGTGTTGGTGACGTCGACGATGACAAACATCCGCCGATCTCGTCGGCGACCGCTTCGCCCTTCTCGGCGTTCAGGTCGGCGACGACCACCCGCGCGCCGTGGGCGGCGAGCTGACGGGCGCAGGCGCGCCGATGCCCGACGCGGCTCCGGTGACGACGGCAGATGCTCCCTCGAAGTCCATGCCGGGACATAGGGCGGCTCAGAGCGACGTGGTTCCCCGGGCCACGACCACGGCCGGGCCGGTGAGGTAGACGTGGCCCTCGGGGCCCCAGGTGACGGCGAGCATGCCGCCGGGCACGTCGACGCCGGTACGTCGCCGGTCCGGCCGCCCCGTCGCCGGCGCGGCCGCCACCACACGGCGCCACGCGCCGGTGCCGCACGACCGGGTCTCGCCCGAGCCACGCTCGTGGACCCGCATGGCGACGTGGCGTCGCCGCGGCGGACGACGAACTCGACGTTGACGCCGTCCGGGTAACGCGCCGCGCGAGGTCGGGCGGCCGAGTCAGGTCGAGCCGGCGAGGGTGTCCCGTCGTCGACGAAGGCGACCGCATGCGGGTTGCCCATGTCGACGTGCGTGGCCGGCCAGGTCCGCGTCGCCGACCGACACCTGGCTCGCCGAGGACCCGCGGCCCGCCCATGTCGACGCTGATCTCGCCGTCGCGCAGCAGGGCTTGACCCCGTCGCGCGTGTCGACCGAGCGGACCGCCCGGCGTCGACCAGGCCGGCCTCGACCAGGTAGCGGGCGAAGACCCGGATGCCGTTGCCGCACATCTCCGACGACCGAGCCGTCGGCGTTGCGGTAGTCCATGAACCACGGCGCGTCGGCCCGCTCGTCGCGAGGCCGCCGCGCAGCACCCGCAGCACGCCGTCGGCGCCGATGCCGGCACGGCGGTCGCACAGCGCGCGCACCCGCTCGGCGGCTCAGGTCGCCGTGCACGGTGCCGTCGAGGTCGGGCAGCAGCACGAAGTCGTTCCGCGTGCCGTGACCCTTGACGAAGGGGAAGCTCACCGGGGAACCCGGATCGTACGGCGTCGAGCGCCTGCTCGGCAGGTCCGGAGCGTCGTAGGGCAGCCACACGATGCGGGGGTCGCTCCGGAACCAGGTGTCCTGGCGCCGGGCGAACCGCCGGGTCGCGCACGACGGGCGCTCGCGCGCCTCGTCGGCGCAGTCGCCGGCGAGATGCGCCAGCACCTGCGCGTAGCCCAGCGCCCGGCTCGCCGTGCGCCCGTGGCGCAGCCCGGCCGCCAGCAGCCGGCGACCTCCTCCACCAGGCCCGCCTCCCACATCCGGTCGACGCGCTGCTCGATGCGGTCGTCCAGCGGCGGGCCGGCACGTCGAGGCCGATCTGCACGCTGTCGGGTCGGCGTAGTCGAGTCGCGGCAGGCTGGCGCGGAACGGTCCTCCGGTGATCTGCACGACCTCGAGGGCGCGCACGATTCGGCGGCCGTTGCTCGGCAAGGATGATGACCGCGGCCTCCGGGTCGACCCGGCGAGCCGGGCGTGCAGCGGCTCGGCGCCGACTCCGCCAGCTCCGCCTCCAGCCGCCGCGTACGGCGGGGTCGGTGCCCGGGAACTCGAAGTCGTCCAGCACGGCACGGAGGTAGAGCGCAGAGCCGCCGACCAGGACCGGCACCGCTCCCGCCGCGCAGTCGTCGATCGCGGCACGCGCCCAGCCCTGGAACTGCGCCACGGTCGGCGGCTCGGTCACGTGGAGCAGGTCGAGCAGGTGGTGCGGGACGCCGCGCCGCTCTTCGACCGTCAGCTTCGCCGTACCGATGTCCATGCCGCGATAGCTGCATGGAGTCGCCGTTCACGACCTCGCCGCCAAACGCCTGCGCCAGCGCGACCGCAAGGTCGCTCTTGCCCGCCGCCGTCGGTCCTACCACGGCCACGACCGGCGTCGGCGGCAGGCCACGTCTGCCGCACCTTCACCCCCTGGGGCGGTTGAAGAATCAGCCGGGGGGCTCGCTTTGGTTGATGAAGAGGGAGTGATCGACGACATGACCACCACGCCAGACCCGAACGAGCCACTGCCGCCCGGCGACCCGATCCCGTCGCCCGACCCGGGCGGAGACCCGTTTTCAGCCCGCCTGACGACCCGATCCCCAGCGACCCGATCCCGGGTCACCCCGGGAGCCGGACATCGTACCCTCGGGAGACCCGGGCGAACGGCCCACCGCAGATCCCGGTCCGAACCCGTGGAGGCACCGGAGGTCCGCCCATGATCGACGTCGGCGACATGCCCACCCCGCAGGTCGAGGAGCCGGAGAGGTTCCCCGGCGGAGCGGACGCCCTGGACGACCAGTCCAAGTACGGCGAGATCCCCCAACGGCCCGATGGGCGTCGACCTGCCGACGGACAAGAACCCCGTGACGGCACTGGCTGACGACCGGGTTCCGGAGATCTCCGAGGCCGACGACAAGTCGCGCAGGAGCCGGACGCCTCTGACGAGAAGGCGCAGGAGTCCGAGGAGCCCGAGACCCCGGTCTAGGCTGGCGTGGACGTGGCCACCAGGGCCACAGGACGAGAGGGCTCCAGCCCATGGGTTTCCTGGACGACGCAGTGGACAAGGCCAAGGACCTCGCCGACCAGAACGACGAGAAGGTCGATGACGCCATCGAGAAAGCGGGCGACCTGGTGGACGACAAGACCGGTGACAAGTACGACGGCCACGTGGACAAGGCACAGGACCTCCTTCAGGACAAGACGGGGGCGGGCGACACCAACCCGTGACCCCCGACCTGATGTCGCTCTCACGCCCAGCGAGCACCGTCGACAGGTTCGTCGTGGTGCCCGCTGCCTATGTTTCTTCCTCCGCCCGTCGTCCTCCGGCCGGGACCGCGTCCTTCTCCAGCTGCGCCAAAACACCGGCTTCATGGACGACCACTGGGCTGCGGCCGCAGCGGGCCACGTCGAGAAGGGCGAGACGGCGTACGACGCCGCGCGGCGCGAGGCCGCGGAGGAGGTCGGGCTGAGCGACCTCGAGCTGGAGTTCGTGACCGCCATGCAGCGCACCCGCGGAGGGGCGAGCCCATCGATGAGCGCATCGACTTCTTCTTCACCTGCCGGTCATGGTCCGGCGAGCCGCGCATGCGTGGAGCCGGCGAAGTCAGCGGACCTCGACTGGTTTCCCCTCGACGCCCTTCCCGAGCCGGTCGTGCCCCACGAGCTCGCGGTGCTCCGCGGCCTCACCGACGGATCGCGCCCTACTCCACCTTCGGCTTCGTCTGTCCGGTCGCTGGTCGAGGTGCGAGCCTCGACCTCAAACCAGTCGCGGGTACCGCTCTCCTCCATGAGCGAAGCAGACCCCAGGACCTCCAGGAATCCACGCCAGGATCCGCCGGCCAAGCACCGCGCCGAGGGCGGCATGGGGGTGAGCAGCGAGCGTACCGGCCCCGCCGGACCCGGCCAGCTCTCCACCGACGGCGTGCGCGACACCTCCGCGAGCAGCGTCGACGGCGATGACGTCCCGCCCGAGCAGCGCCCCGGCAAGAGGAGACCAACCCCGAGGGCCTCGAGCCCAAGGCCGGCTATCCCTCGCTGGATCCCCGCAGCGACTAGGCCCCGTCGGCGAGGTGAGGCTGGGGCCCCCCGGCGCCCCTCGACATCTCCCACACAAAACACCGCTCCCCCCCCCCCCCTCCCCCCCCCCTCAGATTCCCGACGCTAAGCCGGCGCACCCACGGTGGGCATACCCAGGCCGACGACTGGCGCGGACGGTGCCGCGGTGCGGGCCTCCCAGGCGTCGCCAGACCGGGTACGCCGGACGGCCAGCACGCCGCCGTCGGCGACGAGGTGGTGCGGGGCGGCGCGGGTGATCTCTACGGTCACCATGTCGCCGGGGCGAATTCCGTTGGTCGAGGAAGGCGCGCTAGCGCCTGTCACTAGACCCGGCGAGAAGTGCACGAGCCGGTTGTCGGGCCCGCGGCCGGAGAGCCGGTGGGTGGCGGCGTCCTTGCGCCCCTCGCCCTCGGCCACCATCAGCTCGACGGTGCGGCCGACGAGCCGCTTGTTCTCGTCCCAGGCGATGTCGTTGACGAGCTCGGCCAGCCGCTCGTAGCGGTGCCGGACGACGTCGGGCCGGTACCTGGTCGGGCAGCGTCGCGGCCGGCGTACCGGGTCGCTGGGAGTACTGGAACGTGTAGGCGCCCGAGAACCGGGCGGCCGCGACGACCTCGAGCGTCTGCAGGAAGTCCTCCTCGGTCTCACCGGGAAAGCCGACGATGATGTCGGTGGTGATCGCGGCGTCGGGCATGGCCGCGCGGACGCGGTCGATGATGCCGAGGTACTTCTCACGGCGGTAGGACCGGCGCATCGCCTTGAGGATGCGGTCGGAGCCGGACTGCAGCGGCATGTGCAGCTGCGGCATCACGTTGGGGGTCTCGGCCATCGCGGCGATCACGTCGTCGGTGAACTCCGCTGGGTGCGGGCTGGTGAAGCGCACCCGCTCGAGGCCCTCGACCTCGCCGCACGCCCGCAGCAGCTTGCTGAACGCCTGCCGGTCACCGAACTCCACGCCGTACGCGTTCACGTTCTGGCCCAGCAGGGTGACCTCGCTGACGCCCTCCGCGACCAGCGCGCGGACCTCGGCGAGGATGTCGCCGGGCCGCCGGTCCATCTCCTTGCCGCGCAGGCTGGGGACGATGCAGAACGTGCAGGTGTTGTTGCACCCGACGGAGACCGAGACCCAGGCGGCGTACGCCGACTCGCGCCGTGTCGGCAGCGTCGACGGGAAGACCTCGAGCGACTCGAGGATCTCGATCTGCGCCTCCTCGTTGACGCGCGCGCGCTCGAGCAGGGCCGGCAGCGAGCCGATGTTGTGGGTGCCGAACACGACGTCGACCCACGGCGCCTTGCGGGTGATCTCGCCCCGGTCCTTCTGGGCGAGGCAACCACCGACGGCGATCTGCATACCGGGGTTCTCGGCCTTCACCGGTGCGAGGTGGCCGAGGTTGCCGTAGAGCTTGTTGTCGGCGTTCTCGCGGACGGCGCAGGTGTTGAACACGACCACGTCGGCCTGGGAGTCGGCCGGAGCGGCGACGTACCCCGCCTCCTCCAGCAGTCCCGTCAGCCGCTCGGAGTCGTGGACGTTCATCTGGCACCCGTAGGTGCGAACCTCGTACGTGCGTGCCATAGCCGCACCAGGGTACGGCGAGAGGTGCCGCTGCCTGGAATCCCACCTCTGCTCGGTGGTCGGTGAAATCGACCACCCACCGTCACGAGACCCGTGACGGTTCGGCGGTCGACTTACGGGTTTCGTGACGGGCCTGACGGCCCTCCTCAACCAGCGTTCTGCTGGGCAGCGACCTTCTGGCGCACCTCGTCCATGTCGAGGCCGCGGACGGCGTCGATGAGCTGGTCGAGCATCGCGGCGGGCAGGGCGCCGGGCTGGCGGAAGACCATGATGCCGTCACGGAAGGCCATCAGCGTCGGGATCGAGGAGATCTGGAGCCCGCCGGAGAGGTCGCGCTCCTCCTCGGTGTCGACGCTGCCGAAGGTGATGTCGGGGTTGGCCTCGGAAGCCGCCTCGTAGATCGGCGCGAACATCCGGCACGGGCCGCACCAAGACGCCCAGAAGTCGAGCAGCACGATGCCGTCCTGCTCGATGGTGGGGGCGAAGTTGTCGGCTCCCACGGTCACGGTCGCCATCGCTTCTCCTTGGGTCCTGGCGGTTACGTCATCGGTCCCAACGTACGGCGTCCCGAGATGCTTCCCGCTGGGGGCGACGTGGCCGGGCGACTCGGTTTCGGACTAGGGTCTGAAAATGACCGTCTCCGACGCGGCCGCCTCAGACGCCCCCGCTTCGCGCAGGGCGGGGCCCCTCGTCGTCCTCGACCACGTCGACAAGCACTTCGGAGACCTCCACGTGCTGCGCGACATCAACGTGACGATCCAGCGGGGCGAGGTCGTGGTGGTCATCGGGCCGTCGGGCTCGGGCAAGTCCACGCTGTGCCGCACCATCAACCGCCTCGAGACCATCGACAGCGGCACCATCACGCTCGACGGCAAGCCGCTGGCGGCCGAGGGCAAGGAGCTGGCAGCCCTGCGGGCCGAGGTCGGCATGGTGTTCCAGAGCTTCAACCTCTTCGCCCACAAGACCGCTCTCGAGAACGTCACCCTGGGGCTGATCAAGGTCCGCAAGACCCCGAAGGCGTCCGCCGAGGAGCTGGCCATGCGGCAGCTCACCCGGGTGGGCGTCGACAACCAGGCCAACAAGTACCCCGCCCAGCTCTCCGGCGGCCAGCAGCAGCGCGTAGCCATCGCGCGGGCCTTGGCGATGGAACCCCAGCTGATGCTCTTCGACGAGCCCACGTCAGCCCTCGACCCCGAGATGATCAAGGAGGTCCTCGACGTCATGGTCGCCCTGGCCAAGCCGGAGAAGGGCGAGGCGATGACGATGGTCGTGGTGACGCACGAGATGGGGTTCGCCCGCACCGCCGCCGACCGGGTGCTCTTCATGGACGGCGGACAGATCGTCGAGGAGAACACCCCCGACGAGTTCTTCACCAACCCGAAGTCCGATCGCGCCAAGGACTTCCTCGGCAAGATCCTGAAGCACTGACCACAGCACAGCACCGACCCCTGCTCCAACCACTCGGAAGAAGGAGAACAAAGATGCGATTCACGAGGACAAAGGCGGCGGTGGCCGGGCTCGGCCTCGCCCTCTGCCTTGCCGCCTGCGGTGATGCGGGCGACGACGACAGCGAAGGCGTCGACGTCGAGGTGCCCGAGAACGCCGCCGACGAGTTCGAAGACGGCACCCGCATGAAGGAGCTCGCTGACAGCGGCTCGGTCATCATCGGTGTCAAGTTCGACCAGCCCGGCATCGGCTTCAAGGGCGCCACCGACGACATGCCGGTCGGCTTCGACCCCGAGCTGGGCAAGGTGCTGGCGGCCTCGCTCGGCATCGCCCCCGAGGACGTCACCTGGACCGAGACGATCTCCGACAACCGCGAGCCGTTCATCCAGTCCGGTGAGGTCGACCTCGTGCTGGCGTCGTACTCGATCACGGACGAGCGCCGCGCGGTCGTCGGCCAGGCGGGGCCCTACTACATCACCGGCCAGCAGCTGCTGGTGGCGTCCGACAGCGACATCGACAGCCTCGAGGACGTCAAGGGCACCGAGGTCTGCTCGGTGACCGGCTCGACGTCGCTGGAGAACATCGAGGCCGAGGGCGCCACCCCCCGCGGCTTCGACACCTACTCCGAGTGCGTCGACCAGGTGCTCAGCGGCGCCGTCGACGCGATGACGACCGACGGCGCGATCCTGCTGGGCTATGCCGCCGAGCACCCCGACGAGCTCAAGGTCGTCGTGGAGCCCTTCTCGGAGGAGCGGTACGGCGTCGGCTACTCGCTCGACCACCCCGAGATGTGCCAGTGGATCGTCGACACTCTCACGGCCGCCCAGGAGGACGGTCTCTGGGAGGACGCGTTCGCGGCGACGCTCGGCGCGTCCGGGGTGGACACCCCGGAGCCGCCGCCGATGGACGAGTGCCCGGCTGCCTGACCGAGGAAATCGCTCCGTAAGTGCCGGCCCCGCCCCCCACGGGGCGGGGCCGGCACCCGCCACCGAAGGAGGACACACCCGCCGTGGAGCTGGTGTTCTCGAACTTCGACCTCTACCTGAGCGCGTTCCGGCTGACCATCGGCCTGTTCCTGGTCTCGGGCGTACTGTCGCTCGTGCTCGGGACGCTGCTGGCGGCGATGCGGGTCGGACCGGTGGCGTTCCTGTCGAAAGCCGCGACGACGTACATCACGCTGGTCCGCAACACCCCGCTGCTGATCGTCTTCATCTTCGTCATCATCGGCCTGCCGAAGCTCGGGATCCTCTTCCGCTCGGTCGAGGAGCTCGGCATCAGCTCGTTCTTCTTCCGGGCCTGCCTCGCCCTCACGCTGTACACGTCGACGTTCGTGGCGGAGGCGATCCGTTCCGGGATCAACGCGGTCCCACTGGGACAGGCGGAGGCCGCGCGGGCGATCGGGCTCACGTTCGGCGGCACCATGACCCAGGTCGTGCTGCCACAGGCCTTCAGGGCCACGGTGCCGCCGCTGGCCAGCGTCTTCATCGCACTGCTCAAGAACACCTCGGTGGCCTACGCGTTCGGGATCCTGGAGGCCACCGCCCGGATGAAGTACTTCACCAACATCAGCGGCGACGACCTGCCCATCTTCCTGCTGTTCGCCGCCGGGTACGTCGTCCTCGTCGAGGTCCTCTCGTTCGGCGCGAACCGCCTGGAGCGCCGTTGGAGGGTGGCCCGATGAAATCACCCCACGAAACCGCTCGCCTCCCCCGCTTCGCTCCTCCGGCTCACGCTTCCGCGGGGACCCCGAAATGAGCCAGACCAGCGTTCTCTTCGACGTCGCGGGGCCGAAGACCCGGGCCCGCTACCGCCTCTACACCGTCGCCTCGCTGGTGCTGATCGCCGGACTGTTGTTGCTGTGGGTTCTGCGGATGGCCGACCGCGGGCAGTTCGACTACGAGCTGTGGGAGCCGTTCCTCACGCCTGACTATGTCCGGGCGCTGCTCGTCGACGGCTTGCTCACGACCCTGCAGATGGCGTTCTTCGCGGTGATCCTCGCGGTCGTCTTCGGCACGATCTTCGGTGTCGGCAAGCTGTCGGACCATGCCAGCCTGCGCTGGCTGTGCTGGGCGGTCGTGGAGTTCTTCCGCGCAGTGCCGGTGCTGATGCTGATGATCTTCCTCTACTTCGCGTACGGCGCCGGACCGGGCGGCCTCGACGCGTTCTGGTGCGTGGTCATCGCGCTGACCCTCTACAACGGCTCGGTGCTGGCGGAGGTGTTCAGGGCCGGCATCCTGGCGGTTCCGCGCGGCCAGTCCGAGGCGGCGTACGCGATCGGCATGCGCAAGACCCAGGTGATGACCCAGATCCTGCTGCCGCAGGCCGTCAAGATCATGCTGCCGGCGATCATCAGCCAGTGCGTGGTGGCGCTGAAGGACACCAGCCTCGGCTACGCGATCACCGCCCCCGGTCTCACCTTCGTGGGCAAGCAGATCTACACCGACTTCCAGAACCAGCTGCAGACCGTGATGGTCGTGGCCGCTCTCTACGTGAGCGTGAACCTGGTCCTCACCTGGATCGCGACCTGGGTGCAGCGGAAGTTCGTCGGCGAGAAGAAGATCCTGGAGGTGTCGATGGTGGCCGAGACCGACGCGGGGACGGGGCTGGCCCCGGGCGCCCGCTGAGTGGTCGCTTGGTTGAGTTGAGGGCCGTCAAGGCCCGTCACGAAACCCCCGGACAAGACCGCGGTCAGGGCACCGGGATTCGTGGCTCGTCGCTAGCGCGCCTACCTCAACCAGCGGCGGGCCGAGGTGCTGCGACCAGGAACTCGATGGCCGCGGGGTAGGCGTCGAGACGGTTGGCGCGCTTGGCGAGGCCGTGACCCTCGTCGTCGTAGACCCGCAGCTCGCAGTCGACGCCCTTGCCGTCGAGGGCGGCCTTGATCTGCTGGGCCTCGGAGAGGGGTACGCGCGGGTCGTTGGCGCCGTGGATCACGAACAGCGGGGCGACCATGTCGTCGAGGTAGGTGATCGGCGAGGCCTTCTCGAGGAACTCGCGGTGGCGGTCGAGCCAGCCGTACTCGCGCTCGCGGTAGGCGCGTCGGTAGGCCGAGGTGTTCTCGAGGAACGTCACCAGCGACGAGATGCCGACGATGTCGACGCCGGCCGCCCACCGCTCGGGCTGCATGGCGACGCCGGCGAGCACCATGTAGCCGCCGTAGGAGCCGCCCCACAGCGCCGAGCGCGAGGCGTCGAGACCGACCGAGGGCAGCCAGTCGTGGATCGCCGCCAGGTCGGCGACGGAGTCGAGCCGGAGCTCCAGGTCGTCGAGGGAGATCCAGCGCTTGCCGTAGCCCGCCGAGCCGCGCACGTTGGGCACCAGGACGTCGAAGCCCGCCAGCGCGAGCGACTGCCACACGGCCGAGAACATCAGCGGCGCCTCGGACTCCGGTCCGCCGTGGATGTGCAACACCGACGCCCCCGCGAGCACGGCGTCCGGCTCGCGTCCGCGGGGAGGCCGCGAAGCGGAAGCAGGGCACCTGCTCGCCGTCGGGCGTCGGGACGCGGTGCACGGTGGGCGTGACGAGCCGGTCGCGCAGGTCGGCCGGCAGCGTGGCCCGCCCGTCGACCAGCTGCGTCACCGCGCCGGTGCGGGCGTCGACGCTGAGGATCGAGCCGGGGTCGGTCGGCGTCATCGCGGTCAGCACGAAGCGCGAGCCGTCGGCGGCCCAGCGCACGCTGACGGGGGCGACCGGCCCGAGCTCGACGTCGACCCGGTGGGTGCCGTCGGCCTCGTGGATCGCCAGGGTGTCGGCGCCGTCGACGTGGTGGAAGACCAAGATGGCCGACCCGTCGCGCGAGACGACGGCACCGAGGTCGTGGTCGTCGTGCTCGACCAGGAGCCGCCAGCCGCCGTCGAGGCCCAGGTGCCAGATCGCGTGGAACTCGCGGTCGTGGTCGGAGGCCACCACCAGGCCGTCGTCGTCGGCGGCCCAGCCCGCGACGGGGTGGTTGGCGTGCTCGTCCGGGGTCGGTCAGCGCACGCGAGGCGTCGGGCCTGCGAGCGAGACGATCGTGCCGTGCGGCACCAGGCTCAGCGTGGTGACCGCGACCGACGACTCGTCGTGGGACACCGACGTCTCCACGACGTAGCCGCCGTCGTCGAAGACGACCGTCTCGTCGCCCGAGTCGAGGTCGCGCACCACGATGTCCATGTCGACGTCGTTGCGCCGGTTGGTGGAGTAGATCAGGGACGTCGCCGTGACGTCGTACAGGACGTTCATGTGGTGCGGGTCGCTCACGACCGGGGTCAGGTCGTCGAGCGTGGCGGGGCGGCCGCGCGGCGACCCGGCGAGGTCGAGCAGCGAGATCTGCCACTGCTCGTCGCCGCCGGAGTCGTGCTGGACGAGCACCTGGCGGCGTCCGGGCAGGTAGCGGCCACTGCACCGCGAGGGCAGGTCGGTCAGCGGCGGTCGTGGAGCCGTCAGGGGCGATCTCGACCAGCTGGAGGCTGCCGAGGTCGTCGTTGCCGGCCAGCACCCGGCCTTCGTCGTCGATGTCGAAGGCCTGCCAGAGCCGTACGTCGAGGAGCGCCCGCACCGTCCGGGAGACGGACTCCGAGAGGGCGCCCGAGAGGTCTCGATGGGTCACCGGGCGACGCTAGCACCGGCCTTCACTGGCAGACTGTGGCCCGATCGGGCTATCCAGGGAGAAGTGGTGCCAGATGTGCAGCCCCGTGCGCTGCCGCACCTGCGGCAAGATCACCTGGTCCGGCTGCGGCGACCACGTCGACGAGGTCAAGGCGATGGTTCCCGACGAGCTCTGGTGCCCCGGTCACGACGAGGACGAGCAGGCCGAGCGGCTTGATCGTCAGGCATCGGGATTTCTCACTGGCTCACGATCTCCGAGGTGTCCTGTAGCACCTCGACCCGGTTGCCGTGCGGGTCGAAGGTGTGGAAGCGCAGGTAGCCAGGGAAGGTCTCCCGCTCCGTCTCGTCGACCTCGAAGCCGAGATCGACGCAGCCGCCGCTGCCATGGCGTCGAGGTCGTCGACCACGAACGCCGGGTGCGCCTTGCGGGCGGGCACGAACGGCTCCTCGACGCCGACATGGAGCTCTGCGGCGACCGCGCCGCCCTCGTCGTACGCGCGGAACCACACGCCGCCGCGCCCGCGCAGGCCGGCAGGCTTCTCGACCTCGAGCAGGCCGAGCCCGTCGGCGTAGAAGGCACGGGCGGCGTCCTCGCCGCCGGGCGGGCAGGCGACCTGGACGTGGTGGAGGGCGATCACGGCCGACTCACCTGAGCCTCACCTGCTGGGCGACCGACGAAGATCCGACGGAACGGCAGCACCACCCGGCCGTCCGAGCCGGGTACGCCGCCCGGAGCCGCCGCTTGAACTCCTCCTCGAAGCCGGGCCGCAGGTCGTCG
Source organism: uncultured Actinomycetota bacterium (assembly GCA_963814935.1). Taxonomy (GTDB): domain Bacteria; phylum Actinomycetota; class Actinomycetes; order Propionibacteriales; family Nocardioidaceae; genus Nocardioides. The sequence goes on from CAWFEZ010000019.1 coordinate 73,785, forward strand.
GGCAGGGCCTGCAGGGTCGGCCGTGCGCCGGTGCCGGAGACCCACGTGAACACGGGATCCTCGCCCTCGAGCACGTGGAGGTAGGTCGTCTCCCACGCGTCGACCTCGCAGCCGAGCCGCTGGAGCGCCTCGAGGTAGACGGCCGGGTCGTGCGAGCTCGGGACGGCGACGCCCGCCGTGTGGGCGGCGTACGGCGCCTCCGCGGCCAGCTCGGTGCGGATCGTGTGGCTCGGCTCGCCGAAGTTGCCAGGTACCTGGAAGGCCAGCCAGCCACCGGGTTCACCCGCGCCGACGAGGCCGGGCAGCAGGTCGAGGTGGCCGGGCACCCACTGCAGCGTGGCGTTGCGAGACGACGACATCGACCGATGGCTCGTCGTCGGTCGAGCTTGTCGAGACCCAGTCGCGGAGGTCGGCGACGTCGAACTGCCACCGCGGGCGTCGTGTGGCGCGCCTTCTCGATCATCTCGGCGCTGGAGTCGAGCCCGACCACCTGCGCGTCGGGCCAGCGCTCGACCAGCAGCGCGGTCAGGTTGCCTGGCCCGCAGCCGAGGTCGACGACCGTGTCGGGGCCGGCCGCCCCGACCCGCGCGACGAGCTCGACGAACGGGCGACCCCGCTCGTCGGCGTAGGTCAGGTAACGCTCCGGGTCCCAGGTGTGCATCGCGCCTCCGTCGCTGGTCGAGGTGCGAGGAGCGCCCTTCGAGACGCCTCGTCCCTCGCGACATCCTCGCTACCGCAACTCTCTTGATGTCAAGATTCTTGACCAATGGCTACACTGCGCCCCATGCGCGACGACGTCGACGAGCTCGCCGAGGCCTGGGCCCGCGAACGTCCCGACCTCGACCTCACACCCGTGGCGGTCTTCAGCCGGATCAGCGCGTCTGGCCCGGCACCTCGACCTGGCGAGGCGCGAGGCCTTCGCCGCTCACGACGATCGAGCTGTGGGAGTTCGACGTCCTCGCGGCGCTGCGCCGCGCGGGGGCGCCGTACGAGCTGTCCCCCGGCCGCCTCCTGCGCGAGACGCTGGTGACCAGCGGCACCATGACCAACCGCGTCGACCGGCTCGCCGCCCGGGGCCTGGTCGAGCGCTCTCCCGACCCCGACGACCGGCGCGGCGTGATCGTCCGGCTGACCCCCGAGGGCAAGGCCACCGTCGACGCCGCGTTCGCGGCCCTGCTGGACGCCGAGCGCGCGCTTGCTCGACGATCTGCCCGACCGCGACCGGCACGAAGCTGGCCGCGCTGCTGCGCACCCTGCTCGCGCCGTTCGCCGACAGGGACTGACGGCGCGGTGATCCGAAGCGCATGGACGAGCACCACTACCTGATCCGCGGCGGCATCGAGGGCCGCGAGCGGCTGCGCGTGCTGGGGCGGGTGATGCGGCCCGACACCCTGCCTCTGCTGGAGCGGGCCGGGCGTCGAGGGCCGGGATGCGGTGCCTCGACGTCGGCTGCGGCGGCGGCGACGTGACCTTCGACCTCGCCTCGCTCGTCGGCATCACCGGCTCGGTGGTCGGCCTCGACCTCGACGCGACCAAGATCGAGCTGGCCCGCGGCGACGCCGAGCAGGCCGAGGTGTCCAACGTCGAGTTCCGGGTCGCCGACCTGACCGACGGGCTGGGCGAGGACGCGTACGACGTCGTCTACGCCCGCTTCGTGCTCACCCACCTCGCCGACCCGGAGGCCGGCGCTCGCCGCGATGGTGCGGCGCCTTGCGGCCCGGCGGCCGGCTGGTCGTCGAGGACATCGACTACGACGGCGTCCTTCTGCCACCCCGCACTCGGAGGCGTTCGACGTCGCACCACGAGATCTACACGCAGGCGGCGCTGCGCAACGGCGGCGACCCCTACATCGGCAGGCGCCTGCCGACGATGCTTGCTCGACGCGGGCTTCGAGCGGGTGCAGCCCTCCATCGCGCAGCCCGCCGGGATCGAGGGCGAGGTGAAGCTGCTGCCGCCCCTGACCGTCGAGAACATCAAGGCCATGGTCGTCAAGCACGGCGTCGCCAGCGGCCGAGGAGGTCGACGCCGTGGTCGACGAGCTGTACGCGCTCGCCCGCGACCCACGACGTTCATGGTCCGTCCCCGCATCGTCCAGGCTGGGGCGACAAGCCGGCTGACCGGCAGCACTGCTCGAGACCCGCGGTGAGGCGCATCGACCGGGCCGCGTAGCGGACTGCGCACACTCGACCGCGCTCGCCGTCGAGCTGGGTGGCCCGCAAGCCGCCGAGCTGACACGCACCGCGGGCTCACTCCAGCCCGTTCGGCGGCCTCCAGCCACTCCGACTCCAGCTCGTCGCGCTGGGCCGTCAGGGCCTGCAGCTGCGCGGACAGCTCGGCGAGCCGCTCGTAGTCCTGGCCGGCCTCGAGGATCGCCGCGTTGAGGGCGGCCTCCTGCTCGGCGACGCGTTCGAGCTGCTTGTCCAGGCGGGCGAGAGAACCTTGCGGGCCGCGCGTTCCTCGGCGCTACCCGGCCGGGCCTTCGCCTCGACGCGCGGGGTCGCGGCAGTGTCGGCACGCAGGTGTCGCAGCGGCGGGTACGGCGGCCGCGGCGAGCTCGGCGGCCCGGCGCCGGAGGTACTCCTCGACACCGCCCGGCAGCATCGAGATCTGCCCGTCGCCGAGCAGCGCCCACACCGAGTCGGTGACGCGCTCGAGGAAGTAGCGGTCGTGGGAGACCACGACGAGCGTGCCCGGCCAGCGCGTCGAGGAAATCCTCCAGGACGTTCAGGGTGTCGATGTCGAGGTCGTTGGTCGGCTCGTCGAGCAGCAGCACGTTGGGCTCGGTCATCAGCAGTCGCAGCAGCTGGAAGCGCCGCCTCTCGCCGCCTGACAGGTCGCCGATCCGAGTGGTCAGACGGTCGCCGGAGAAGCCGAACCGCTCCAGCATCGAGGTCGCGGTGATCTCGCCGGTCGCCGTGCGGGTGACGCGCTTGACCGACTCCAAGCGTCGGCAGCACGCGACCCTCCGGGTCGAGGTCGTCGAGGTCCTGGGTGAGGTGCTGCAGCGAGACGGTGCGCCCGTGGCGGACCCGCCCCGCGGACGGGGCGATCGAGCCGTCGAGCAGGCCGAGCACCGAGGTCTTGCCGGCCCCGTTGACGCCGACGATGCCGACCCGGTCGCCAGGACCCAGCCGCCAGGTGGCGTGGTGCAGCAGCGCCCGCTCGCCACGCACCAGGTCGACGTCCTCGACGTCGAGGACGTCCTTGCCGAGCCGCTGGGCCGCGAACCGCTGCAGCTCGAAGCGGTCGCGCGGCGGCGGCACGTCCTCGATCAGCGAGTTGGCGGCGTCGATGCGGAACTTCGGCTTGGAGGTGCGGGCCGGCGGCCCGCGGCGCAGCCAGGCGAGCTCCTTGCGCACCAGGTTCTGTCGGCGCTCCTCGGTGGCGGAGGCCTGACGCTGACGCTCGGCCTTGGCCAGGATGTACGCCGCGTAGCCGCCCTCGTAGGCGTCCACGGCGCCGTCGTGGACCTCCCACGTCCATTGGCAGACGGCATCGAGGAACCAGCGGTCGTGGGTCACCACGACCAGCGCCGACGGGCGCGCGGCCAGGTGGCGGGCCAGCCAGTCGACCGCCTCGACGTCGAGGTGGTTGGTGGGCTCGTCCAGCACGATCAGGTCGTGGTCGCCGAGCAGCAGCGCGGCCAGCGCGCAGCGGCGGCGCTCGCCGCCGCTGAGCCCGAGGACGGCCCGGTCGAGGGTGACGCCGGCCAGCAGCTCCTCGACGATCTCGCGGGTGCGGGGGTCGGCCGCCCACTCGTGGTCGGCGCGGCCGGCGAGCACGGCCTCGCGGACCGAGTGGGTGTCGACCAGCGCGTCGTGCTGGTGCAGGAAGCCGACCAGCATGCCGCGCGGGCTCGACACGCGGCCGGAGTCGGGCGGCTCCTGGCCGGTCATCACCTCGAGCAGCGTGGTCTTGCCGTCGCCGTTGCGGCCGACGACCCCGATGCGCTGGCCCTCGGCGACTCCCAGCGAGACGTCGGCGAGCAGCGGGCGGACGCCGTACGACTTGGAGACGCGCTCGAGATTGACGAGGTTGACCATCAGAGCCCGATCATTCGTGCGCCGTCATTCGAACGCCATCATTCGAGCCCTCGAGTCATTCGAGCACAGTGGCGCCGGCGACCGGGCCGTTGGCCACGAGGACGACGGGGAGGTCGTCGTCCTGCAGCCGGTCGGCGAGGGCGCGGGCGTGGTCACCGGACTCGCACAGGAACAACACGGTCGGTCCCGAGCCGGACACGAGTCCGCGCAGGGCACCCTCGGCCTCGCCGTGCGCGATCAGCTCGCCGAGCTCGGGTCGCAGGTCGATGGCAGGCGCCTCGAGATCGTTGTGGAGCGCGGCAGCGAGGTGATCGGGGCTCCCGGACGACAGCGCGGCGACCACGGCCGCCGAGCTCGCGGGAGTGGCGGGCGCGTCGGGGAACATCTCGTCGAAGCGGCGGTAGACCGCGGGGGTCGCCAGGCCCTCGGACGACGGGACGACGACCCACCACCACGTGGTCGTGTCGCGGATGGGGTGGAGCACCTCGCCGCGACCGGTCCCGTGGGCCGTGCCCCCGACCAGCGAGAACGGTACGTCGCTGCCCAGCCGGGCGCCGAGGTCGAGGAGGGTGTCGTCGAGCGTGTCCAGCTCCCAGAGCCGGTCCAGCGCGACGAGCGCCGCCGCGGCGTCGGCGGAGCCTCCTGCCATGCCGCCGGCGACCGGGATCCGTTTGACGACGACCAGGTCGACCGGCGACAGCGCGGTCTCGTCCTCGGCGGTGGCCGACAGCAGCCGGGCGGCGTTGCCGACGATGTTGTCGTCCCAGCCGGACAGGTCGCTCAGGGCGGCGAGCGGCAGGTACGCCGCCGGCTCGACCGTGACGGTTCCCTCGCCGTCGCTGGCGCGCACGTCGTCGTAGAGGCCCACCGCCTGGTAGACGGTGTCGAGCGGGTGGAAACCGTCATCGCGCGGGCGGCCGACGCCGAGGTGGAGGTTGACCTTGGCCGGCGCGCGGACGGTGACCGAGCGCTGTTCCTCCGGCTGGATCGACAGGCTCATCCCGCGGCCTCCTGGAGCGCCTCGGCGATCCGCGTGAAGTCGTGCACACCCAGCGACTCACCGCGCGCGAGTGGGTCGATCCCGGCCCGGGTGAGGGCCTCCTCGGCCGCGCCCGCCGAGCCCGCGAGCACGCGCAGCGCTCCCCGCAGACCCTTGCGGCGCTGGCCGAACGCCGCGTCGACCACCGCGAAGACCTGCTCGCGCGTGGCGGTCGTCTCCGGCGGGTCGCGTCGCTCCCAGGCCACCAGGCCGGAGTCGACGTTGGGGGCCGGCCAGAACACGTGACGCCCGACGGTGCCCGCTCGGCGTACGTCGGCGAACCACGCCGCCTTGACCGACGGGACGCCGTACACCTTCGAGCCCGGCGGCGCCGCGAGCCGGTCGGCCACCTCGGCCTGCACCATCACCAGGCCCCGCTCGAGCGACGGCAGGAGGGTGAGCAGGTGGATCAGCACCGGCACCGAGACGTTGTAGGGCAGGTTGGCGACCAGCGCCGTGGGCGGCGGTCCGGGCAGCTCGGTGACGCGGAGCGCGTCGGCGGTGACCACCTCGAGCCGGTCGACGGCGTCCGGCGCCCACTCGGCAACGGTCGCCGGGAGCCGCGCGGCCAGCCGCTCATCGACCTCGACGGCCACGACACGAACGCCGACGTCGAGGAGTGCGAGGGTCAGGGAGCCGAGGCCGGGTCCGACCTCGACGACGATGTCGCCCGGGCCCACGCCCGACTCACGGACGATGCGCCGCACGGTGTTGGCGTCGATGACGAAGTTCTGGCCGCGCTGCTTGGCGGGCCGCAGGTCGAGCTCGGCCGCCAGTGAGCGGACCTCCGCCGGCCCGAGGAGTCTCGAGCCGGCGGCGGACATGGTGGTCAATCTAGCCACCCGTCGTTGGTCGAGGAGGGGCGGTCACGCCTAGCGGGGCAGCCCGAGGCTGGCCGCGCACGCCGGCCACGCGCCGTACCCGCCCGAGGCGTCGCGGAGCTTCGTCGCAATCGCGATCTGAGTCTCGCGGCTGGCCTGGCTGGGCAGCCCGGTGCCGCCGTACGCCTGCCACGTGCCGAGCGAGAACTGCAGGCCGCCGTAGTAGCCGTTGCCGGTGTTGATGGCCCAGTTGCCGCCGGACTCGCACTGGGCGAGGCGGTCCCACACGGTGCTTCCTCCGGCGAAGTTGGTGGTCACGACCTCGCGGGTGCCCACCCTGACGATCGCGGCGACCGGGCGGTCGAGGACCTTGTGACGCAGCACCTTGCGGGTCACGAGGTGGCCGTTGCGGAAGGTGATCCGGTAGGTCACGTCACGCAGGCCGTTCTCGCCGGCTCTCGCCACTGCCGTGGTGCCTTCGTCGAGGCCGTCGTCGGACCGCTCGACGGTGCCGTGCTCGACCACCTCGCGCTTGACCCGCTTGGTCACGGTCCTGATGCGGGTGACGACGACCTTGTCGCCGTCGTCGATGACCGCGCCGAACGCCGGCTCGACACGGTCGTCCTTGTCGACGTCGACGTCGAGCCGCTCGAGCAGGTCGCGCACGTCGAGCGCTGCCACCGTCATCTTCTTCGCCTTGGCGGCACCGACCTTGACGGTCACCTTCTTGGGTGTCGCCACCTCGACCGAAAGACCCCCACGGTCCAGGCCCGCGCCACGGCTGACCGACAGCGCGGCCCCGGTGAAGACCCGGCCGATCTGCTGCAGCGCGCCTTCGACGTCCGTCGCGGTCACCCAGTAGGTCTTGGTGTCGCCGTCGACGGTGAGCTCGAGCGGGCGGCCGTACCGCACGCTGATCTTGGTGCCGTCGCTGACCTCCTGGTCGAGCTCCGGAGCCACCTGGTCGTGGTCGCCGACCTCGATGCCTTCGGCGGCCAGGACGTCACCGACGGTCGCGCCGAGGGAGGAGACCTCCTGGGACTTCCCGTCGACGGACACCGTCACGGACTTGGTCAAGGTCGCGTAGGCCACCGTCGTACCGGCGACCGCCAGGGCCACGACTGCGACGAGGACGGCCAACAGGCCGCGCTTGCGACTGAGGTTGTCGAACTTGCCAGAAAGAGGCAAAACACTCCGAACGTAGGACTTCCCGGATCGTGTGTGCTGCTTCCCCCCGTCAATCCGGCCAACAGTCACAAGACGATAACGACGACTGGCTGTGTCGACAATTCGTCAGACAACTACCAGGCACCCCCGAAGGCGGCCTCCGTGGCCGAGTTCACACTCGCGCAGAGCGTCTCCAGGTCGTCTCCGCGGACCTCGGCCATCGCCCGCACCGTGTGCGGGACCAGGTACGACGCGTTGGGGCGGCCGCGGTACGGCGCGGGCGTGAGGTACGGCGCGTCGGTCTCGACGAGCAGGCGGTCGGCCGGCACGACAGCGAGCGCATCGCGCAGCGGCTGGGCGTTCTTGAACGTCACGGTGCCCGCGAACGACAGGTAGGCACCGCGGTCGAGACACGCCTTGGCGAAGGCCGTGTCGCCCGAGAAGCAGTGCATCACCCAGCGGTCGGGGGCACCCTCGGCGTCGATGACCTCCAGCACCTCGGCGTGCGCGTCGCGGTCGTGGATGACGAGGGTCTTGTCGAGCCGCTTCGCCAGGTCGACGTGCCACCGGAACGACTCGACCTGCGCGGCCCTGCCTTCCGGTCCGGTGCGGTAGCTGTCCAGCCCCGTCTCGCCGACCGCGCGTACGTGGTCGTGGGTCCGGGCCAGCCGCTCGATCTCCTCCAGTGCGGTCTCGAGGTCGCCGGTCGCGGCCAGCCTCGGGGCCTCGTTCGGGTGCAGTGCGACACCTGCGACCAGGGCGTCGTACTGACGGGACGCCTCGACCGCCCACCGTGCTCCTGGGAGGTCGCACCCGATCTGCACGATCCGGGTGACGCCCACCTGGCTCGCCGCCGCGATCGCCTCGTCGGTCGCCAACCACTCGCCATCTGCGATGTCGAGGTGGCAGTGGTTGTCCACGACCGGGTGCGGCAACGGCTCCGGCAACGGCGGCCGCTCCCGGTCGCGCCGCCCTCCGTCCTCCGTCGTCCCCGCCCTGCCCCTCGTCGGCCCCTCCACGCCGCTCAAACTATCGGCGCCCCCGCTGGTCGAGGAGCACGCGCGCCCGCTGGTTGAGGAGCTCGCGCTAGCGAGCGTCACGAAACCCGGCGACGGGACGACGACCGGCACCCGGGGTTTCGTGACGGGCGTGGCCGGCCTGCTCAACCACCGAGAGGGTCACGATGCACCGCGTCGTACACCTCGCGCTTGGGCACGGCAGCCGACTTGGCGACCTCGGCGATGGCGGCCTTGCGGGGGGTGCCCGCGGCCTCCAGCGAGGCGACGGCGGTGCGCCAGTCGTCGGGGGTGGGACCGATGGTGCGGACGTCGGTGGCGCCGGCGACCACGACGGTGACCTCGCCGCGCACGCCGTCGGCGGCCCAGGCCACGAGCTCGGCCAGCGGGCCGCGGCGTACCTCTTCGTGGGTCTTCGTGAGCTCGCGGCACACCGCGGCCGGTCGATCGCCACCGAAGGCCTCCGCCATCGCGGCCAGCGCAGCCTCCGTGCGATGCGGGGCCTCGAAGAACACCATCGTCCGCTGCTCGCGGGCGAGGTCCGCGAGACGCCGGGCCCGCTCGCCCGCCTTGCGCGGGAGGAAGCCTTCGAAGCAGAAGCGGTCGACGGGCAGACCGGACACCGCGAGCGCCGTCAGCACCGCAGAGGGGCCGGGTACGGCGACCACCTCGACGCCAACCTCCAGGGCCGCGACGACGAGCCGGTAGCCGGGGTCGGAGACGCTCGGCATGCCCGCGTCGGTGACCAGCAGCACCCGCTGACCGGCGAGCATCGCCTCGACCAGGGCGGGGGTGCGCGCTGACTCGTTGCCCTCGAAGTAGGACACCACGCGACCGCCGACGGTCACGCCGAGCTCGCGCACCAGCCGCGCGAGGCGGCGGGTGTCCTCGGCGGCGACGACGTCGGCTGTGGCGAGCTCGTGGGCGAGCCTGGGCGACGCGTCGTCGACGCGTCCGATCGGAGTCGCAGCGAGCACCAGCACGCCCCGTAGTCTTGCCGACCGTGACGACCGCTGCGCCGGAGCGAGCGCCCGAGGACGCCGATCGGCGCACCGGCCTCTCCCGCACCGCCGACGGCCGGACCGTCCCTTCCGCACTCTCACGGGCTCGCGCGCGGGCCCGCGCGGAGGACCCGTTCGTGGGCTGGGTCGGGGCCGTGTCGGTGGGTCTCCTGGCGCTGTTCCTGCGGCTGTGGAAGCTCGGGACGCCGCACGAGTTCCTCTTCGACGAGACCTACTACGCCAAGGACGCCTGGTCGCTCCTGCACTTCGGCTACGCCCGCGAGTACACCAACGGCGAGAAGGCCAACGCGGCGATCCTGGCCGGCAACCCCGACGGTCTGTGGAAGGACACCGCCTCCATGGCGGTCCACCCCGACCTCGGAAAGTGGCTGATCGCCCTCGGCGAGAAGGCCTTCGGCGTGGACCCGTTCGGCTGGCGGGTCGCTGCGGCCGTCGTCGGCTCGCTGATGATCGTGGTGCTGGTCAGGCTCGTACGCCGGCTGACCGGCTCGACGATGCTCGGCGTCGTCGCCGGCCTGCTCCTCTGCTTCGACGGGATGCAGTTCGTGCTGTCGCGGATCGCGCTCCTCGACATCTTCGTCGCGTTCTTCATCCTGCTGGCCGTGCACTGCCACGTCGCCGACAGGGACTGGTCGCGGGCCCGGCTGGCCCGGCTGCTCGAGCCCGACGGGGGCGTGGTGACCTCGGGCAGCGGACCGGTCCGCTCCCTGCTGTGGCGGCCCTGGCTGGTCGCCGCAGGGGTGAGCTGGGGTCTGGCGTGCGGCACGAAGTGGGAAGCCCTCTATCCGCTCGCCGCGTTCGGCCTGCTCACCTTCTTCTGGAGCGCCGGCGCCCGGCGGTCGTTCGGCGTCCGCTCGGCCCTGATGCGTTCCGTGCTGGCCGACGGTGTGCCGGCGTTCGTCAGCGTGGTGCTCGTCGGGCTGCTGGTCTACATCGCCACCTGGACGGGCTGGCTGCTGCACGCCCACGAGTACGAGGAGGACCTCTCCTCCTCGCAGTACACGCAGTACGCCGGTCAGGGGCACTGCGACGACAAGAGCTACATCTCCGACAACCCCGACACCAAGGCACGCTGGCCCACGGCCACCGAGCCCGACGCATCGGGCCTCGGCGAGGTCGTCCAGTCAGTCCGGTCGCTCTGGTACTACCACCAGGACGTCTACACCTTCCACACGCACTTCCTGAACTGCTCGGAGCACCCCTACGACTCCAAACCGTCAGGCTGGCTGCTGCTCAACAAGCCGGTCGGCGTGGACGCGGACACCAAGATCGAGCCCGGCACCCAGGGATGTGACGCTCCCGAGGGCAGCGACTGCCTCCGCGTCATCACGCTGCTCGGAACGCCTGCGCTCTGGTGGGGCGGCTGTCTGGCCGTCATCGCCGCCGCGGCACTGTGGCTGGGCGGCCGTGACTGGAGGTACGGCGTTGCGGTGGTCGGCACGCTCTCCACGTGGCTGCCGTGGCTGCAGTACGACGACCGGCCGATCTTCATCTTCTACGCCGTCATCACGATCCCGTTCATGGTGATCGCGACGACGCTCCTGATGGGCAGGATGCTGGGCCGCACCACCGCGCCCACTCCGCGTCGCACCATCGGCGTGATCGTCTCAGGGGCGTTCTTCGTCCTGGTCCTGCTGAACTTCGCGTGGTTCTGGCCGGTCTACACCGACCAGCTGCTCACCCACCGCGAGTGGCTGGACCGGATCTGGTTCTCCCGCTGGATCTAGCACGCCCGACCCTGGCCGAGCGCCAGAAATGACTCGGAAATGACCCATCCGGGCCATCGGGGGCTGGTCCAGTGGGTCAGTCGAATTGACACGAATTGACGGTCGATTTGCCCTGCGGGGAACGTTCGAATCGCTCAAGATGGTGGCGCTGTAGCGGTTCAGCAGTGCGCATGCACTGGTCTGGACCGTCCCGCGATCTGAGCGGGCATCCCACGAGAAATCGCGTTTTTGACCGGATTCGCCAAGGTTCCGTCACACTGGCGCGCATGGATGCCCGTCAGGCTGACCTCCTCAGGAAGATCGACCCAGCACTGCTGGGCCAGCGACTGCGCGCTGCGCGAGTCGCCAAGGCGATGACCCAGACCGACCTGGCCGGCGCTGACGTGTCGGTCGGTTACGTCTCCCGCATCGAGGCCGGACAGCGACGTCCGAACCTCCAGGTGCTCACCGATCTGTGCGTCCGCCTCGGGACCCCCGTCGAGCAGCTGCTGATGGGCGTCGCTCCGCAGGAGCTGGAGCAGATCAAGCTGAACCTCGACTTCGCCGAGCTCTCCTTGGAATCCGGCGACCCGCAGACCGCCGAGCTCCAGGCGCGCGATGCTCGTGACGCTGCGGAGGCTGCGTCCCTCAAGGAGCACACCTACCGGGCCCGGTTCCTGGTCGCCCGCGCCCTGGAGGCGCAAGGCCTGATCGACGACGCCGTCATCGAGCTGGAAGCCCTGCTGACCCCGCGCGTCGGGAACGTGCTCCAGATCAAGGTCGGCCTCGCACTGGTCCGCTGCTACAAGGAGTCCGGCGACTTCGCCAAGGCGGTCGAGGTCGGGGAGATGCTTCTCGAGCACCTGACCGACACCCCGCTCGACACCACCGACGAGGCCGTCCAGCTGGCGGTCTCCATGGCCGCCGCCTACTACTACCGCGGCGACATCGCCCAGGCCGTGCGCGTCTGTCGCAAGGCCATGGCCAAGGCCGAGAGGCTCGACTCGCCCGTAGCACGGGCCTCGGCCTACTGGAACGCCAGCGTCTTCGAGGCCGGACGCGGTTCGGTCCGCGACGCAGTGCCCCTGGCCCAGCGCGCTCTCGCGCTGCTTCGCCGAAGGACAAGACGGCCGCAACCTGGCGGTGCTGCGCACCAACCTCGGAAGCCTCCAGCTGCAGCTGGACCCGCCCCAGCTCGACGAGGCGAAGCAGAATCTGGAGCAGGCAGCGGAGGAGATGCGGGGCAACAGCGCCGGCCCCGTCGACATCGGGCGCAACGAGCTGGCTCAGGCTCGGGCGCACTACCTGGGTGGGGACTTCGACATCGCGCGAAGTCATGACCACTCGTGTCCTCGAGAACGTGCGGACGCTCGCTCCGCTCACCGCAGCCGACGCCAAGTCCCTCGAGGGGCAGGTGCACGCAGCGCGAGGCGATGTCGCGGGAGCCGCGACGGCCTACCGCGAAGCCGTGCTGATCCTGACGGGAGTCGGGTCGGACCGCTCGGCGGCCGAGATGTGGTTCGAGCTCGCCGGACTGTTGGAAGACGTCGACGAGTTCGACGCGGCTCGGGACGCCTACCGCAGCGCTGCGGCGGCATCGGGCATCCAGTCGCGGCCGCGGATCAAGGCCGCGAACAAGCTGGGTGCAGAACTTCGCTGATCGAGGTCAGCAGCAGCAGTGCTGGCGTCGCGCTTCGCGATCTTGACGCCACCAGCGTCTGGCGCGGCAGCCACAGAGGTGGCGCCCATGGTGGCGACGAGTGCCGCGGCGACTGCCGCAATGGCGAGCTTGCTCCGACGAGCCATTTCAGAATCTCCCTCTCACAGGTCGACCGGCTGACTAGTCCGGTCGGAGACCATGGTGGTGTGGCAAAGTCAAAAAGTCGATCTTGACTTTTGACGCTCGTCCAGCATCGCCTACCCCAGGCACCCCAGGCTGCCGCGTTTCCGCAGGTCAGAGGCCCTTTCGGAGTGTGCTAGACCACCTCGCTGCAACACTCCTGAAATCTGTGTTTCGACCCCGCCGAAGTGCCTGCGCTGTAAAGTTGAGTCAACATCGGGTGGCAAACCAAGAACTCGCCGCCCGGTCGAAGTTAACAAATCTCGCGGGCGTCAAACCCCCCCGGCAACCGTGAGATTCACGCACTGGACTCCCCCCAGCCAGTGCGAGTGACCCCCTGTGGCCCCCCGCAGGGGGTCCTTCATATTTCGGGGTCGATCGCCCGCTCCGTTCCGCGCGGAGCTGCCGGCGGGACCCGGCGAACTCAGCAATGACTGACTTTAGAGTCAGACTCTAAAGTTCCACTCGACTATGCTCACGGGATGTTCGATGACGACCGGGTCCAGCGTCCGATTGATGCGAAAAGACAACGCAAACAGGCCAATCGCGACGCCATGGTCGATGCGGCCTCCGGGCTGTTCGCCTCGGTCGGATACGCCGCGACGACGATGGATGCCGTCGCCAGCACGCTCGGGGATGTCGGTGCAGAGCGTCTACTTCGCATTCCACACCAAGGCGAACCTGCTGCTGGCCGCACTCGATCGAGCCGCTCCGCAGCCGTCACCCCGCATCGCCGAGACCGACCCGGACCGGGCGCTGGTCATCCTCGTCGAGGATGCGGTGCGGTCCCTGGAGGCCACAGGTCCGCTCGCTCTCGCCGCGGCTGCGGCCGCTCCCGGCGACGCTGCCGTCGACGAGGTGCGGGTCCGCCACGACCGCCAACGTGCGCAAGCGGCCCTCGACCTCGTCCAGCACCTCCGCAACCGTCGCCCGCTCGCGAGGGGTGTCACGGCCAGGCGGGTGACCGACGTGGTCTACGGGCTGCTCAGCCCGCAGCTCCACGCGCTGCTGGTGCGTGAGCGCGGCTGGACGACGAAGAGGTACGCCGCCTGGTCGGCCGACGCGATCGGACGGGCGCTCTGGGGCTGACCGGGCCCTCAGCCAGGCCGCACGGCGACGGCCTCGACCTCGACGAGCTGGTCGGGGTACCCCAGCACGGCCACGCCCAGCAGCGTGCTCGGGGCGTCGTGGTCGCCGAAGGCAGCCCGGACGACGTTCCAAGCCGCCACCAGGTCGTCCCGGTCTGACGACGCGACGTACACCGTTGTCTTGAGGACGTCGTGGAGGCCGCAGCCCGCCGCCCGCAGGGACTCCTCGAGGTTGGCCATCACCTGGACGGTCTGGCCGGCCACGTCTCCGGGGGCGACCACGTCACCGTCGGAGTCCAGCGGGCAGGCTCCCGCGGCGTACACCGTGCCTCGGGGAGAGACGGCGGCGTAGGCGTAGGGGACGTCCTGGGTCAGGGTTGGCACGCGCACGAGCTCCATGCGTTCATCCTGTCGCGTGGACCGCCGTGAGCCTCTCTGATGCCCCGGCGAACGTCAGGTGGCCGGGCGGTGAGCAGGCCGCGAACCTTCGGCCTCCATGCGCCGCGACGGGTTCTTGGAACGGTGGCAGCCGTGGCACGATCCGCACATGGGCATCCGCGCAGTCTTCGTCAACGCCAAGGAGCAACGTGAGGTCGCCGCGGGCGAGAGCGTGTTCGCCGAGGGCGACCCGGGGACGGAGATGTTCGGGCTGATCTCGGGCGCGGTCGAGCTCCGCAAGGGTGCCCACGTCCTCGCCACGCTCGCGCCCGGCGACACCTTCGGTGAGCTGGCTTTGGTCGACTCGGCTCCGCGCAGCCTCTCCGCTGTCGCGACCGAGCCCTCGGTCCTGGCGGTCATCGATGAAAGGGCGTTCGTCTACCTGGTTCACGAGACGCCGATGTTCGCCCTGCAGGTGATGCGGTCGATGGCCCAGCGCATCCGGGAGCGCGACCCGCAGGACTGACGGGGGTCGCCCTGCGTGCGACCCTGCGCCCTGACCGCATGGACTTCACGGTCACCTTGCCCTCCGGTCAGACGCAGAGCTACTCGGGCGAGGACGCCCGCTACACCGTCGACGAGGGGTCCGGCGTCCTCACCGTGACCGTCGGCGCCCGCCGCTGGCGCTACTCCCCCACCGGCTGGCTGTGCGTCGAGGACTAGCTCAGGGGGTCGGGTCACCCCGCCGGAGCGCCCGAAGGGCTTCCTGGTGCTGGCGGAGCTTCCGACGTTGCTGGAGGGTGATGGGCAGGCTCGCGAACATGGTCGCGAGCGCCATCACACCCATCGTGAGCTCACTGATCCTGCCATCGAAGTAGAGCGCTATCGAAAGGATCAGGAGGACCGCAAGGACCAGGTTCGCGGCGCGGACGAGCCGCGACGGGGCCAAGCGTTGCCCTAGCTCCTTCAACTCCTCGTCGTCGGGGCCCGCACGCCTGGCGCGCATTGCCGATTCGGTCATGCGTCGGAAGACCACCTCGCCAACGATCGACGCAACGACTCCTGCCCACGAGGCGACGGCGAGTCGCCCGACGGCCGACAGCGGGACGGCCGCGAAGACGACGGCGAACGTCGCCAAGGGGAGAACGATGATCGGCAGCGCTAGTCGTGCCGGCGCCAGCTGCGGCGGGTCGGGCGGAGGCGGTGGCGGTCCTGCTGACACGAGGACCTCGCCGTTGACGCGGGTGAACTCGAGCTGGATCCATCCGCCCGGCAGAGCGTTGTAGATCGCCACGCCGGGCCCGGGCATCTGTGCCCTCAGCGAGTCCCAGGGGTGTGCAGGGTTCCAGCAGTGGCTGTTCTTGCGGACCTTGATGCGCTGCGGGCCCTGCCGGAACACCCGCTCGGCGACGCGTGGGCCTGTTTTCCGGAGCAGCACGACGGCCAGCAGGAGCACGAGCACCCGACTGCCGACGAAGGCAAAGAACAGGAACCCGCCGAGCACGGCCGCCACCACCACGACACCAGAGTCCCATCGCAAGCCGCCACAGGGCCGGTATGACGAGGCCTCGCCAAGGGCTAGCATCGGCCGCGTGCCTACCGCACCGTTCGCATGGACGCACGAGAAGACGCAGGTCGAGTACGACGGCCATTCGCTGAGGATCAACGGCAAGCACCTCCCGCTCGACCAGATCGAACGCCTGTCGAGGAACGTCTCGCGCAGCACGGCACAAGGCAGCTGGAACCGGCTCGACTGTGGTGTGAACCTGTTGGCCAACGGTGAGGTCGCCTCGGTCAAGTTCCGAGGAGACGCATCGACCGAGGAATGGGGACCCTGGCGCCCGCTGTGGGACCAGCTTGATGCTCTGGTCCGTGACGAGATCGAGCCACGCCTCCTGGAACGGACGATCCGTCAGGTCGCTGACCGTTCCCCCGCCGAGATCTGTCCCTTCAGCGCCAAGGGGCGTGGCCGCTTGATCGTGACGGCCGAGAGCCTGCAGGCGCGGAAGCTGTTCTCCAAACCGATCCCGTGGAAGGCGATCACCGGGATCTCGGGCGGCATCATCGAGATCACCACCGTCGATCCGAACGGCAAGCAGCGCAAGCACAACACGGGGTTCGGTTCTGCCGAGTGGGATGCCTGGCAGATCCCACTGCTGTGGCATCACTTCGGCGCGTGATCGGTGGTCATCCAGCGCCTCAGACTCGGTGGGCGCTAGAGCGATGCGATCGCCTCCAGCGCGGGATCACGGCCGCCACGATAGGCATCGATCGTCAACGGGGCTGGAATGTCCACCGCGATCCACGGTCGGGAGACCCGGGGGTCCCACTGCCACCACAACGTCGACACGCGCACGGTGACCCGCAAGTTGGGCAGGACCAGCAGCTCGGAGTCTCCGAAGTGGTTGTCGCGTGACGCCGAGGGTTCTCCGACGAAGATGGGCGACGTCCACTTCTCCAGGTCGCAGATCAGCATTTGCGCCGCGGAGAACGTCCGGCGGCTGGTGATGACGAAGAGTCGCCCGTGCTCGTCGAAGCGCGACCGCAGCAGGGTTCGCACGATCGCACGAATTCAGGTCTCCGTCGCCACCGCCGTTGTGGCGCAGGTCCAAGACGAAACGGCGGGCATCGAAGGAGTCAGCGGCCGCGAGGGCACGCGCGAAGAACGCGCCGAACTCTTCACCACGCTCTTGGATCTCGTTGAGCTGGCAATACAGCAACCCACCTTCAGGCACGTGGGAGAACCAGTACGACTCGCTCAAGCGACTGAGCCACAACGGCACCGCTGCGCCATCGCGGAGATCCACCCAGCCGTCACGAGATCCCCACCACTTGTCCGCGCCGCCCGACAGATCCGGAAACGATCCGGCGCTGGTGAGCGAGACCGTACGCGGACGGCCGTCCAACTCGACGGTCAGCTCCGCGCCATGCGGATCACCGGAAAGCCCCACCGCATGAAGTACCTCGGGCATCACCAGAAGGGTCGGCGCGTACATCAACACCCCCATGTCGTTGTCCCGACCGATCAGCGAAGCCACCCGCTCCTCTGCCGCATCGACCGGGGCACCGCCGACATGAGTAACTCGCGCGCCGAGCACGGCTGTTTGATCGCGGACGGCCGCGCGTACGTAGTAGCCGTCCACGAACCGATACAGGCCGACCGGCAGCGTGTGAAAGCCGACCGGATCTCGCCAGGGGGCCACCATCGTGTGGCCATCGCCGATCGCAGCCGCCAGCCGCATCAGTTCGACGACGACCTGATGCCGGGCCAGAGTTGGCAGGCGCCTGCGGATGTCCGCGATGGCATCCTCGAACTGCTCACGACCCAGGGTGTGAAACAGGTTTGCGTGCAGGACCGGCATCTCGCGCACGACGACGTCGAGATCCTCGTTCCAGCGACGCACGTCGTCAGCATCGGTGCCCACTTCCCGAGAGCCTAGCTGCGTCGGTGTCCGACCAATCCGAGGCAACTGGCTCGGAGCGACGCCCTGCCGACACCCCAGCCGCCAGACCAACCACTCAGCCGGGTACCACCCCACGGTCCGACGGAGGCGCAGACGTCCCTCTGCGGCGACGCCGCGGCAGCGCCTGGGCAGTTGATCTGCCAGAGCAGCGTCGCGATGAACAGCACCAGGCAGCTGGGGCCTTGCTTGCCCTAGTAGCCGCCTCGACGGTTGCCGACAGTAACGAGCAGATCTAGGGTCGTAAGCGGCGTTCGGGCCGACCCCTCGCAGGGATGGCCCGTGCGTAGTCGGCCAGGTCGCCGGCTATCTCGAGAGGAGGTCGCATCATGAAAAGAGCATTCGTCGCGGCCAGTGTGGCCGGACTGATCGCCAGCCTGGGAGCAGCTTCGACGGCGACGGCGGACCCGCCCCACAACCCGGGCGGCCCCTGCCTCCAGCCGGACCAGAACGTCAGCCTGTCGAGCGTCGCGGGCTACGCGGATGTGGTCCAGGCACTGGACAGAATCGAGCGTACGAGCCGCGGGCTGGTCGAGGTCGCCTCCGCCGGGATGTCGGGCGAAGGCCGCGAGCTCCTCTACGCCACCGTCGGCGAGGGGCCGACGACCTTCTGGCTCCAGGCACGCATCCACGGCAACGAGCTGCACAGCACCGAGGCGGTGTTGCAGATCCTCGATCACCTGGCCAGCGGCGACCCCAACGCGCGACTGATCCGCGAGCAGCTGACCGTCGTCGTGATCCCGATGTACAACCCCGACGGCGCCGAAGCGAACATCCGTCAGAGCACGACACCGACAAGCATCGACCTCAACCGAGACTGGGAGAACTTCGCCCAGCCCGAGTCGGTCGCGTTCTGGAGACTGTGGCGCGACGTGGCGCCCGAGCTCGCTCTGGACCTGCACCACATGGGGGAGGCGCCCGTCGTCAACGGCACGGACGATCTCAACCAGTTCCAGATCGGCGCACGGTCGATCGACCCATCCCGCATGACTGCTGAACAGTGGCTCACCAACCGGCAGATGGCGATGGTCAGCGTCGACGCGCTCGACAGGTACGGTCTCGCCAACGTCGCTCACTACCCGCTCATCGACATCACGAACGCCGCGTTGAGCCGGATGCTGATGAGTGGCACCGCGCCCGCCGGAGAACAGCCGGTCCTTCAGTCACCGACCAAGGGAGCGATCTTCTACGAGGTTCGCTCGGTCGGCCAGAAGAGCAACGGGCAACTGGAGAGGCTGTTCACGATCCCGACGATGGCGGTGCTCACCGCGGCCGCGGACGGATCACTGGCGTCGCACGACATCGCGGGCTATCCCGACATTCCGTTCGCGACCCAGGGCCCCTGCGGCGAGGTCTGAACTACTGGAGACTGCTGCGGATCGGCTCGCCGGGCGAGGAGGTTCGGACCTTCACCCCCGGCCGGACATCACATCGTGTTGCATGGAGGCATTGCATGGGCAGCATCCCATTGTCGAGTGACCGATAGATGCCCACGCAGCCACCCGCCTGGCGGGGGCGGGTGCGCCGGTGGGTCCGCGCGGAAGATGTGGTCGACCTGTTCGTCTACGTCGTGGTCCTCAATCTCGCCATCCAGTACGTCCCATCGATCATCAGCGAGAGTTTCAGCCTCTCGCTGCTGACGGCGGCTCTTCTGAAGGTCGCGTTGGAGCTCGTCATCCTGACCAAGAACAGGATTGTCGGCTGGCTGAAAGCTGCCACCAGGCGGCGCGTCAAGGTGGTGGCCGCCGTGTCGCTCTGGGCGGTCGCCATCGGCAGCAAGCTCGTCGTCCTCGAGCTCATGGACCTTGTCTTCGGGGACGCCGTAAGTCTCGGAGGTTTCTTCCCGGTGACGTTGCTCATCATGGCCCTGCTGTTGTCACGGGCAGCCGTACGTCGCCTCCTCTTCGGCACTGCCGCGGACGCGTGACGGATCTCAGTTCGTTCGTCACCCGACATGAGTGAGTCGCGGTCAAGGTCACTCGGAAGTTGCTCAGTCCGGACCTTCTGGGTCAGGCGGCTGTACCGGGCATGATCTGCGGACCGCAGTCGCATCCGTCGCCGCAGTCGAGATAGACGTGAAGGCCGTGTCCGCAGCATGCGCACGACATGTCGTGGGGAACTGGTGTTCGCGAAAAGCCGGAGTCGGAGGTGTCGGACCTTGCGACATACCAATCGACGGGCCAATCGACGGGCCGATCGACGGTCCGTGGTGCGGTGGTGGTCATGTCGGTTCTCCTGAGTTCAAGTCGTCGCTGACGGGAGCGGGTTGTCTGTTGATGGATCGCGGCCGTCTGGATGACTGCAAGCTAGGAGCGGATGTGGTGACTGGGCGTCACATCGTGTGGTGAGCAGCGGGGTGATCTTGTGCTGTCGTTGTCGTCGGGCCGGTGCGCTCGGGCCGGTGCGCTCGGTCGGGTGCGCTGTGTCGGAGGGCGCGGTTGCCCTGTCCGGCCCCGGCTTGTGCCCACCGGGAGGCAGTGAACTCGGGGATAGTGGTGAGATGCCCACGACGGTGCTGGCCACCAAGCTGTTCGCGCCAGCCGGGCGACCTCGACTGGTCGCGCGACCGCGGCTGATCGAGCGACTGGATGCTGCCCTGGAACCCGGCCACAAGCTGTCACTGATCTCGGCACCTGCCGGCTTCGGCAAGACGACCCTGGTGAGCGACTGGATCGACCAAACCGTGCTGCGGCAGCGCTCGACGAGGTTTGCTTGGCTGTCGTTGGACGATGGCGACAACGAGCTTCCGCGTCTGCTGACACACCTGGTTGCCGCGCTGAAGGGAATCGACGCCGACATCGGCTCCGTTGCGATGGACCTTCTTGACCTCACCCCAGCCTCAGTGCAGGCGTCTCTGACCGAGCTGATCAACGACGTGGCTCGGACGACCGAACCCATCGTGCTCGTGCTTGACGACTACCACGTGATCGACTCAGGGTCAGTGCACGAGGCGATGACCTTCCTGCTCGACCACCTTCCTCCACAGCTGCACGTGCTGATCACCAGTCGCGCGGACCCGCCGCTCCCGCTCCCGCGTCTGCGGGCTCGCGGGGAGCTCATCGAACTGCGCGCCACTGACCTACGGTTCACACCGGCAGAGGCGACAAGCTTCCTGAACCAGGTGATGGGTCTCGGCCTTTCCTCCCACGACGTGGACGCGCTCGAGACCCGCACGGAAGGATGGATCGCGGGCCTGCAGCTGGTCGCCCTGTCGCTACGGGGCCGCGCTGATGTCTCCGGGTTCATCGGCGCGTTCACCGGCAGTCACCGCCTGGTCCTGGACTACTTGGTGGACGAAGTGTTGCGGCACCAGCCGACACCGGTCCGCGACTTCCTGTTGCACACCGCCGTCCTCGACCGGCTCACCGGATCACTTTGTGACGCTGTCACTGGAGGGGCAGATGGCAGCACGATGCTCGAGAGCCTGGTGCGCGACAACCTCTTCGTCGTTGCCCTGGACGAGTACCGGGCGTGGTTCCGCTACCACCACCTGTTCGCCGATGTGCTCCGTGCGCGCATGCTCAGCGAGGAACCCGATCAGATACCGGTGCTGCACGCGCGCGCCAGCGAATGGTTCGAGGATCACGAGCTTGTCGAGGACGCCGTGTGGCACGCACTGGCCGGTGGAGATTTCGAGCGCGCCGCGCGTCTGATGGAACTTGCGCTGCCCGACCTACGCCGCAACCGGCAGGACGCCACCGTCCTGGGCTGGCTCGACGCGCTCCCCGACGATGTGGTCCGGCGCAGCGCCGTGCTGAGCGTATTTTGCGGATGGAGGCTGATGGTCTCCGGCGATCTTGACGCGGTTGAAGACCGTCTGGACGACGCCGAACGCGCCTTGGCCGCTGGCGGGACTCCGGACGCCGGCAACGAGGAGCTCCGCACCCTTCCTGCGACGCTGGCCATCTACCGCGCCTCGCTCGCTCAAGCCCGCGGTGACGCGTCGGGTACGGCGTACCACGCCCAGCGCGCGCTGGACCTCGCCGGTCCTGGCGACCACTTCTCTCGCGGTGCCGCATGTGGCTTCCTCGGGCTCGCCGCCTGGGCGGACGGCGACATCGAGCCAGCCCTACAGACCTTCCCCGAGGCCGTGCGGAGCCTGCGCTTGGCCGGGAACCTTGCCGACGCGTTGAGCAGCACCGTCGTGCTGGCGGACATGTGGCTCGCTGCGGGCAGACCTGACCGAGCGCGTGGGCTCTACGAAGGTGCACTGCAAGAGACCACTGAGCGAGATGGCGCTCAAGGCGCGGCGTCGCTGCCGGTGGCTGACCTGCACGTGGGGCTTGCCGAGCTGGACTGCGAGCTGGGAAACCTCGCAGACGCGACCGGCCACCTCGAGACCGCGACGGCGCTCGGGGATCGTGCGGCTGCGTCGGAGAACCGGCACCGGTGGTTCCTGGCCACGGCACGGGTCCGGGAGGCAGAGGGCGACCGGGACGGAGCTGTCGACCTGCTTGACCAGGCCGAGCGGCGCTACCGGCGCGGCTTCTACCCCGACGTGCGGCCGATCCCCGCACTGACGGCACGCATCCGGATCGAACAGGGCAGGCTGTCGGAGGCTGCCGACTGGGCCTACGAGCGCAACGTGTCCGCCGCGGACGACCTCAGCTACCTCCACGAGTTCGAGCACCTCACCCTGGCGCGGCTGCTCATCGCCCAGTACCGCGATCACGAAGATCCCGATGCCATCCGCGAGGCGGTGGACCTGTTGGAGCGGCTGCTTGAGGCCGCCGACGGATCCGCTCGGACTGGAAGCTCGATCGAGATCATCATGCTGATAGCCCTCGCCCACGAGGCGCAGGGGCAGCGAGAGCCAGCCCTGGAAGCTTTGGAACGAGCCCTGACCGAGACGCGCGGGGCAGATGGCTATGTCCGGCTCTTCCTCGACGAGGGCGCGCCCATGGTGGGCCTGCTTCATGCCTGCGAGGAACGCGATGTCGCGCGGGACCGGGCGCGTCGCCTGCTCGCCGCGGGCGCCGTCAAGCCTGATCGAAGGGCTGTGCCTTCGCGGGGGGTGGGGGTGGCGGCCTCGTTGTCAGAGCCACTCAGTCAACGAGAACTGCAAGTGCTGCGCCTCTTGGACAGCGCACTCACCGGGCCGGAGATCGCTCGAGAGCTGTTCGTCTCGCACAACACCCTGCGTAGCCACACCAAGCACATCTTCACGAAGCTCGGCGTGAACAGCCGCCCTGCCGCCGTAAGCCGCGCCAAGGAGCACGGGCTGCTCTAGCACGGTTTCGCCGCGGCACTCTCACATCGCCAATCACATCGCGGGGTGATGCCGGGTCATCCCATCGCTTCCTAGGTTCCGGTCATTCCGCGGCGCCTGCCGCGATGCCAGCGGCCCGGGAGAAGCGACATGTCCATCACCACCACCAAGCTCACCCGCGGGGCCGGCCTGTCCGCCGTCGTCGCTGGGCTGCTGTTCATCGTCATCCAGCTCGTCCACCCCCACGAGGATGTCGCGGCGGTCACCACCACCGCTTGGATCGTCGTCGCACTCCTCACCATGGCGATGTCGGTCCTGCTGCTGGTCGGGCTCACCGGGATGTACCTCCGTCAGGTGACGGAGACAGGACTCCCGGGTCTGGTCGGATTCGTGCTGTTCGGATCCACCTTCGTGCTCACCATCGCGGTCACCTTCGTCGAGGTGTTCGTGCTGCCTCGGCTGGCCGACCAGGCGCCCCAGTACGTCGACGACTTCCTCGCCACCTTCACCGGCGGTGCCGTCGTCGGCGACGTCGGGGCCTTGCCGCTAGCCAGCCTGGTAGCTGCGGTCGGCTATCTGCTCGGCGGTCTGCTGTTCGGTCTTGTTCTGTACCGAGCTCGTATCCTCGCGCGCTGGGCCTCCTTGTTGCTTGCCGTCGGCTCCGTCGCCACGCTCCTGGTTCCCGTCCTCCCCCACGCCCTCGACCGGCTGATCGCCTTTCCCGTCGGAGTGGCTCTGGCCGGTCTCGGATACTCGCTGTGGCGCGTGCAGGCCATCACCACCCCGCAGTCCCCCGCCAGCCTTCATGCGCGTCGCGACCCGGCTGGTGTCGAGTGACGCGCTTCGCCGGCGCCGAGGTGCGGCAGATTCCGCTACGGCGTCGCGGGCCGACCTGGCGGCTTCCCGTCGCGCTGGTCGCGCTCGGCCTGATCCCGGTGCTGGCAGGGTCCGCCCGACTCGCCGAACTGGCGGGCGGACCGGAACTGTTGCCGCCTCGGTTCGACCCTTCCCCCGTGCCGCTGGTCGTGCACATCGTCAGCGTCATCATCTTCGCCGTTCTGGGCGCCTTTCAGTTCTCAGTCGATCGCGGCCGCCCCAGGTCCGCGTGGCACCACGCCGCAGGCCACCTCCTCGTGGTCGTCGGCATGGTCGTGGCGCTCTCCGCGCTGTGGTTGACGCTGTTCCACCCACGCACCGAGGGCGGCGACCTGCTCTTCCTGTTCCGGCTGCTGGCCGGCACAGGAATGTTCGCCAGCCTCCTCCTCGGGTCGATGGCGATCCGTCGGCGCGACATCGAGGGCACCGGCGTGGATGACCCGCGCGTACGCCTCGCTGGGGCGGCACCCAGGTGTTCACGCTCGGCATCGGGAACGTCCGGCAGCGACCCACACCGCCCTCCTGCAGGGCGCGGGCTGGGACGATCAACCTTGCTGTTGCTGAATGGTTCATCCGTCGGGGGCCGGCACGTCGCTCCGCCCACGCGATCGCGGCTCCCCGATGAGCCGCCCGCGCCGCAGAGGACAGGCGCCCGGTCGCTACGAGCTCCGGGTCGACGGTCACCTCGACGACCGCTGGACCGCGTGGTTCGACGACCTGACCCTCACCCGCGAGAGCGACGGGACGACCACCTTGCGTGGGCTCGTGCCCGACCAAGCGGCTCTCCACGGCCTCCTCGCCAAGGTGCGCGACCTCGGCGCCACGTTGATCTCGGTGGAGGTGATCGACACCTGAGTGAGTGCTCCACCACCCGCCTCTCGGCCGCCCTGGCCGAAGCCGTCACCCCTCAACCCATATCGGAGAGAGCCATGTCCTACCCCATCCCATCCACGCTCCAGCGCATCGGTGCAGTAGCCGGCTGCGGAACGGCCGTCATCCTGGTCATCAACGCCGCCAAGCGCGCGGACATCATCCCGACGTCCGCCTTGACGCAACTGGTCGCTCCACTCGCCCAGATCCTGGCGCTGGCCCTCATCACCGCCCTCTACTTCGCCTTCGGACGCCGGGCAGGCACCTTCGGCCTCGTCGCCTACCTCCTCAACGTGTTCGCCCTTGCGGCGCTGGTCGGCGTCGAGTTCGTGATCAACCTCGTCTTCGCCGAGCTCCCGGACCACACCATCGAGGCACTCCGGGCCGGAACGCTGGGCATCGCACTGACCATCGCGTCCATCACCTTCCTCCTCGGAACCCTCGCCTTTGTCAGCGCGATGCTCCACAGCCGCCAGGTCCCCGCAGCGCCGCTGGTCCTCTACGCCGTCGGTGCCGTACCGGTCTCGCTACGCGCCTTCGTCCCGGACGCGGCGCTGAATTTGGGGCTCCTCACGATGGCCATCGGAGCCGGCTGGCTCTCGGTCTGGCTGTTCAACCGCTCCAGCAACATCCCCACCTTGGCTACGTACGACGCCACCGAGGTGCCGCGAGTCGGGGTGAGCCACTGACCGTTTTCGCTCGCTCACCCACGCACACACCTCAAGAGACCAACGAAACAGGAGAACACCATGAGAACCCCGCACATGCGTAGATCGGTCGTGTCGGTGGCGGCGTCCATCACCGCTGTCACGACCGTGGTAGGCGCATTCGCCCTGCTCGCGCCGGCCGGAGCGGCCGAACGATCTTCGCGCGCTGAGCCCTCGGCCTGCCGAGGTATGGAGCAACTCACCGTCCCTGGTGCCGAACGGCTCGAGGCCGCCTGCCTTGCAGACCTCACGACTGCCGGAACCATCAAGACCGGTCACACGGACCCCAGTGGCTTCACCGGCTTCGGCGGCCTCAGCGTCCCCGGAGCCAAGACCCCTTCAGGGGTCCCAGGGATCCAGCTCGACGGCTACTTCCCGGACACCTCCACCTTCAACACCACCCATGGTTGGAACCATGACGCCCAGTTCGTGATCCGCCTCCCGCGGCACTGGAACGGGGGACTCGTCGTTGCAGGGCCCCCCAGCATCCGCCGCCAGTACGCCAGTGACGTCATCATCTCCGACTACGTACTCTCCCGGGGCTACGCCTACGCCTCAACTGACAAGGGCAACAGCGGACCCATGCTGTACACCGACGGGCAACAGCCCGGCGATGTCATCGCTGAATGGCACTCCCGCGTCACCGAGCTCACCGTCGCGGCCAAAGACGTGCTCACCCAGCGCTACCACCGAGAGCCTCGACGTACCTACGTCGCAGGCTTCTCGGCGGCGGGCTACCTCGCGAGGTGGCAGCTGGAGAACCGGCCCGACCTCTACGACGGTGGCATCGCCTGGAGCGGCGTGCTCATGACGCCCGAACGCAACCTGCTCACCTATCTCCCCACAGCGCTGCGTCACTATCCCCAGTACGTCGCCAACGGGTCACCGGCCTCACATCAGGCCCTCCTCGACGCAGGCTTCCCGGCTGGTTCCGAGCCGACATGGGAGTACAGCTACCGCTCGTTCTGGGACAACTTCCAGCGGATCCTGCGCGAGGAGCTCGACCCCACCTACGACGGAGACACGCTTGCCGGCCATCCGCTCTGCGCTTCTGGGACCGTCGACTGCGACGCCGACTACGACTTGGCGTCCCGCCCGTCCGAGGTAAGGCAAGCCCTGGAGAGGATCTCGCTCACGGGTCGCATCGGGAAGCCCCTGCTGCAGCTGCAGGGAACCCTCGACACCGCTGTCACTCCTCGTGACTCGCGCCTCTACGCCGCCATGATCGCCAACCAGGGCCGCGGTGCGATGACACGGCTCTACGAGGTCGAGGGCGGAAGCCACTTCGAGGATCTGTACACCTCGCACCCCGGCCTGCTGCGGCCCATGCTCCCCTGCTTCCGAGACGCCTTCGAAGCGCTCGAGCAGTGGACGCAGCGAGGTACGCGACCGCCCATCAGCCACCTCGTGCAACGCGACCCGACAGCCGATCTGATCAACACCTGCGCGCTCTAGGAGATCCGCCTGCAAGAACGGGGCGAACAGCTGGTCGCCAGACATCGTCGATCAGAGGCCGCCTTCGGAGACATCCGAAGGCGGCCCTCTTCCGGCCGTGCGCCCGCCCCCTCAGGTGAGTACCTGAACCGGTCCCTCCTTCGCTCCCTCACCCCGACCCCACGCCACGTCCACCACCAATGGAGATCTCATGAACCCCGTATCCCGACGCCACCGCGCGACCTCAGCCCGAACGACCAGGCGCCAGTCGCGACGGAGCAGGCCCCAACCAGCGCCGGCGGACCGCGTCGGCGCTCGCCTTGACCGCATCGGTCCTGTCGAGCGTGATGCTGGGCGCAACCGCGGCCAGCGCTGGAGCCCCGTCTCCAACGCCGCGGACCTGTCCCACTTCTACAAGGCCCTCATGAGCGGGCGACTGCTCGCCCGGCCTCTGCTGCGCGAGATGAATGAGACCGTTGCCGAAGACCCCACCGACCCGAACACGACCTTCCGCTACGGCCTCGGACTGCAACGAGTCAACGACAGCTGCGGCGCCAACTGGGGACACCACGGTGCTATCTTCCGCTATCAGGGCCAGGCCTACTGGAACGCCCGTACCGGTCGGACCGTCGTCATCGCCAGCACGATGTTCCCCGCGCCCGCGGCCGCCGCGTCCCCCCTCGCCACAGCGACCGACCTCGCCCTGTGCGCCACGGCCAAGGCGCGCTGACCATGGGACGGCAAAGCGACACGGACGACATCGAGGTGCACGGCCTTCGCCGCACCTATGGCACCGGCCAGAGAGCCTACGAGGCAGTGCGAGGCATCGATCTCGTCGTCGAGGCGGGAACCATCGTTGCCCTTCTCGGCACGAACGGGGCGGGCAAAACCTCGGCCCTCGAAGTGATCGAGGGACTGGCACGGCCAACGGCCGGCGAGGTTCGGGTGCTCGGTCTGGACCCGGTCACTGACCGCGCGGAGGTACGACGGAGAACGGGCGTGCTGCTGCAGACCAGCGGGTTCCCGGCGGACCTGACCCTCGCAGAGACGCTGCGGATGTGGGCCTCGACGATGACGTCCGCGCGCCCTGTCGCCGATGCGTTGGCCGAGCTCGACCTCGCCGACCGCGCCGACGTACGGGTGCGAAGCTTGTCCGGCGGCGAGCTCCGACGCCTCGACCTGGCTTGCACGCTGCTCGGGGATCCAGACGTCGTGCTGCTCGACGAGCCGACCACTGGGCTCGACCCCCAAAGTCGGCGCCGGGTCTGGGACCTCGTCGCAGCGTTGCGGGATCGGGGTCGGTCGGTGCTTCTGACGACCCACCACCTCGAGGAGGCCGAGGAGCTGGCCGACCGGGTAGCGATCATGCATGCCGGTCGCATCGTCCGTGAGGGGACGCCTGCCCAGCTCGGTGCAGACCAGCCCTCAACCATCCGGTTCCAGGGCAACCCTGCGCTGATCGGGCTCGACGACCTACCGGGCGCCGTCCGCGTTGCGACCCACAGCGGTACGACCACGGTGCACACCCATGACCTCCAGACCACCCTGCACGCGCTGCTCGGACAGGCCGTCCACTGCGACGTGCGCCTGCCCAACCTCGAGGCCCGCAACGCGTCGCTGGAATCGGTCTTCCTCGCGATCGCCTCGGGCGCGAACGATCCTGATGAATCCACCAGCTCAATGGCAGGAGCAACCAGATGACGCTTCTCGACATCTCGCCGCAACGCATCGCAGGCCTGGCCCGCGCCAACACCACCCTGCTGGCCCGTAATCGGTTGACGTTCATCTACGCCGTCGTACTGCCCTTGCTGCCACTCGGACTCCTTCTGGTCGGCGACAACAGCTCCGGAGACCGCGGCGCGAACGCGGTCATCACTGCGTTGATGATGGCCGCGCTGTTCCCCGTCTACGCAAACTTGCTTTCTCAGTTCGTCACCCGCCGCGACGAGCTCGTCCTCAAGCGGCTGCGGACCGGGGAGAGCACGGACGCCGACATCATCGTCTCTCTTGCGCTCCCCGGACTGGTCGTAGCACTGACCACCTCAGTCCTGGCCGTCCTGATCGCGGTCGCCCTCGGGCAGGACCCGCCGGTCAATCCGCTGCTGTATGCCCTGACCGTTGTTGTGACTCTGCTGCTTTTCGTAGCCTTCGCCTGCTGGACGGCCGCATGGACACGCAACGCGGAGGCTGCGCAGCTCACGAGCATGCCGGTGATTGTGCTGGTCGTTCTCGGTCAGGTCGCGACCGCATTCCCTGAGGACGTGCGCCGTTGGACAGACCTGACACCCGGCGCAGCCTTGACCGACCTGGTACGGGTCAGCTGGTTCGGATTCGAACCGGGCAGCACAGACCAGACACTCGTGCTCAGCGACACCTGGGCGTCCGCCGGCGAGCCGCTGCTGGTCCTCACTGCTTGGGCTGTGATGGCAACGGTCCTCGCGAGACGCTCGATGCGATGGGAGCCTCGATCGTAAGTCGCTGACAGCGCCTGCCCCGGCCTCGAGCCGTCTACAAGCGCCATCAACGACACACGCATGCGACCCTGGCTTCACGGGCTGCCCGGCGTCGCTTCGCGGCGCGGAGGGCTGGTCACGACCGCAAGCTCGTCGGCCGGGCCGGTCCGGGCAGTTGCGCCGCACCTCGGCGTCGCAGCACCAGATGCGGCAGGTCGTCACCAACTCCACCGTGAACGGCATACTGCAGGCGATCTTCGCGCTCTTCGTGATCGTCATCGTCCTGAATGCGCTCTACGTCTGGGTCAAGGCCCTGCGCGCGGGCGGCCTGCCCAACCGGCACCACGTCCAGCGGCTCAGCCGTGGATTCGCCTATCTCAGCGATCCGGGCCGGGCCAAATCGAAGCCCCCGCTCGAGCCTGCGCCCGGGTCGCAATCGGCTCCTTTGGCCTGCGTGGCGCCCAGGGCATGGTCGGGAGTGACGCCCGGGGGGTGCCTAGACTCGTGCCGTGGATGCGCTGGCGCGGCTTCTCGACGGCCCGCGCGGCCGGGACGCGTACCTGCTGCGCGCCAGCTTGGCACCACCGTGGTCGGTCCGGCTGATGGACGAGTCGCCGTTGGGCCTGGCGGCCGTCGTCGACGGATCGGCCTGGTTCGAGATGGCCGACGGGCCGCC
Organism: uncultured Actinomycetota bacterium; assembly: GCA_963814935.1. Taxonomy (GTDB): domain Bacteria; phylum Actinomycetota; class Actinomycetes; order Propionibacteriales; family Nocardioidaceae; genus Nocardioides. Next base: position 103,591 of record CAWFEZ010000019.1, read on the forward strand.
CATCGAGCTCGGCACGGGCGACATCGTGGTGTCCCGGGGGCCGGCAGCCTGCACGTTCTCGCACCAGCCCGGCGAGCCGCCGCAGGTCACCGTCCTCCCCGGGATGCGTTGCCTCGGACCGGGCGGTGAGGACCTCGGCGAGGCGATGGACCTGGGGCTCCGCTCCTGGGGGAACAGTGCGACCGGCTCCACGGTCATGCTGATGGGTTGTTACCAGGTTCGCGGGGAGGTCAGCCAGCGACTCCTGGCCGCGTTGCCCCCGCTCATCCATCTCCCCGCGGGAGCGCTCGACACCCCGCTGGTGCCGCTCCTGGCCGAGGAGATCGTGAAGGACGAGCCCGGGCAGGCGGCGGTCCTCGACCGCCTGTTCGACCTGCTGCTCGTGGCGGTGCTGCGTGCGTGGCTCGCTGTGCAGCAGCCAATGCAGGCGGGGTGGTACGGCGCCCAGGGTGATCTTGTCGTCGGGCCGGCACTCCGGCTGATCCACGACGATCCCGCCCACCCCTGGACCATCGCCGAGCTGGCTGCCCGGGTGGGCATCTCCCGCGCTGCCCTGGCTCGCCGCTTCATGGAGCGGGTGGGCGAGCCTCCCATGGCCTACCTGACCGCGTGGCGGCTCGCGCTCGCGGCCGACCGCTTGTTGGAGCCCCGCGCGACCATCGACAGGGTCGCCCGGGAGGTGGGCTACAGCAGCGCGTTCGCCCTGAGCGCCGCCTTCAAGCGCGAACGTGGCATCAGCCCTCGCGAGCATCGCGAACGAGCGCTGACGTCCTAGTCCGGGGTCGAGCGGCGTGGGCTGCTCAGGCATACGCCAGCGACGGAGCCTGCCGGAGCCAGGTGTCGTCGGTCAGTTGCTCGACCACGAACTCGGCGACGTCGGCTCGCGAGACCTTCAGGGTCGTCTTCTCCTGGGGTCCGAAGCCGCGTCGATAGCTGCCCGTCCGCGGCCCGTCGGTGAAGGAGCCCGGACGCACGATCGTCCAGTCGAGGCCGCTCGCCCGGGTCTGCCGCTCCTGCTCGACGTGGTCGGCGTAGGCACCCCGGAGGAGCAGGCCGAACATCAGCCGCTTCCAGAAGAAGTTGAGCTGCTCCCTGCTGTCGCCGACGCCGAGCGTCGACTGCACAACCAACCGACGTACCTCGGTCGCCTGCATCGCCTCGATGATCGCCGCCGTTCCCCTGGCCCGGACCCCGCCCTTGCGCCCGCCGCCGAGCGTGATGACGACGGCGTCGTGGCCGGCGACCACGGGCGCCAGGGCCTGGGCGTCGAAGACGTTGCCCTCGACGACGTGCACCCGCGGGTCGGGGTGCCCAACCGCCGTTCGGTCCCGGGTGAACAGGGTGACGTCGTCGCCCTGCTCGATGGCCTGCTCGACCACCAACCTGCCGATGCTCCCGGTTCCTCCGAACACGATGACCTTCATGACTGCCTCCTGGTGTTGTTGTCGGACACCACCAGTTCAGCCGAGGCTGCGACGCTGAGCCATGGCCTCCAGTCTCAACTCCATGCGCGAGCGTCCAGCCGACGCCCAGCGCACTCGACGCCCGAGGTCACACGATTCGTGGCCTGGGCGAGCGACTCGTTGTGTTCCGGCGACCGCCGCCCCGCCCATTCGTATCCAGGTCATCGGCGCTCGCCTTGGTCGAACAGCAACATCAATCGGCCCTTGTGATTGAGGGGAGGGGTTCATATGGCGGATGGCATCGCGGCGCTCGGCACCCCCGACGACGTACTCTGGCACGCGCCGCGAACGCCCTCCCCCCAGGTCGAGTCGCGGCATGGGGACCTCACCCGTCCCCGCCACCCACGCTCTCTACGGAGAGCGTGGGTGGTTTGTCCTGAGGGGTGTGGCCTGGCCGCCGAGTTCCCGATAGACAAGGTGTCGGAGGCGCAGTGCGCCAAGCGGCCGATCTGGGGGGAAAGGTCGCTCAGCGTCCCGGCGGACTTCTCAACTGCCGGGGCGCTGCCCGCCGGGTTGCGTGTCCCAGAGGTCCCTCAGGTCTGTTGTCCTGCGGAGGTACGCCGGGGGTACGCGTCGCACAAGGCCGTCATGTCAGCTCCAGGGGCCGACGTTCGCGAGGAACTTGATCGCCGCGACGATCCGTGACGTGGTGAGGCTCGGGGTCGTCAGGTTCGGACCTGTTGCGGTCGGCGAAACAGCAGGTAGACCTGGCAGCCCAGACACCACCCACTGGCTGCGTTGAGGGCTGCCGCGCCGATGGCGAGAGCCGTCAAGCCATAGCCAGCGACATCCGCGCCGAGTACGAAGCTGATCAGCGCCACAGCGGTGAACACGAAGCCGACGAACTGGGCGAATCTCGGCGGCCGAGCATCCTCCAACCTGGTTGGCGCTGCGATCCGCGGCCAGATGAAGCGGGCGAAGATCTGCGCCCACACCGACCACTGAAAGCTCACGAACGCCGTAAACGCAAACACGGCGACCTGGGAGGCGAGCAGGCCGAGACCCAATGGTCGAGCAACGTCAACGACAAGCAGCCCAACGGCCAGCACGCTGGCAGTGGCCCCGGCGCTGAATCGCAAGAGACGCGGATCCACCTGGGAGCGGAGCGGGCACGCGCCAAGGCTTGTGTTGGGCATGGACTTCTCCAGTAGGGCCGATGATCCAGATCAGGGTACGCGCGGCCCACGGCCGCCTCTTAGATCGAGTTCTTGAACCCTGTGCGTGGGTGGAGCTGAGGGGATTCGAACCCCTGACCTTCTCATTGCGAACGGCTCCCATCCGATCGTCGATGCGTTGCATCGCCCGATATGGAAGGCCAGCAATCCGTGGAACCGCATGCGTTGCAGATCGGGGGTACTCCGGGAGTAGGCGCGCCGACCAGGTGTCGGGTCACCTTCCGCCGAACTTTTCTCACCGTTTCGGGTGGCTTGGTAGGAAGATGCCTTCGTGCAGCAGGTGACGGCGGCCGCGTTCGGGCTGTTCGGCCGCGAGGAGGCGTTGAAACAGCTCGGTGACGTGCTCACCCACGGTGGCAGTGCTCTCGTCACGGGTGAGCCGGGAACGGGCAAGAGCAGTCTCCTCCACGTTGCGGACCAACTCGCGCAGCGTGCGGGTCGACGCGTGCTGTCGGTGCATCCGACGCAGTTCGACCGTGGGCTGCCGTTCGCGGGGCTGGCCGAGCTCGTCGCACAATGTCCCGACGGCACGGATCGTGTTCTCCCGGCTCCTCAACGCCGCGCCCTCGCCGTGGCGCTGCGGCTGGCCGAGCCTGACGGTGAGATCGATGCACTGGCTGTGCCACTTGCCCTGCGCGGCCTCCTGGCTCACCTGTGTGAGGACGAGTCGGTGACTCTCATCATCGATGACGTGCAGTGGCTCGACCAAGCGAGCGCCGGCAGTCTGGGCTTCGCGCTGCGCGTGGGCTCGGTCGGACTGGGTCGGCTCAGCGTTCTGGTGGGCACCCGACCGGACCCGGGCGCCGGCGCCGACCTTGTGCGAGAACTCCCCGAGCCGCGCCGCGACATTCTGTTGCAGGCGCTAGAGGACTGGGCGATCGGACGGCTGCTACGTAGCCGGCTCGGCGCGCGGTGGACGCCACCCAGGAGCGCAGGGGTGGCGCGGGCGAGTGCTGGCAACCCGTTCCTGGCCCTGATGGTCGCGCAGGCCATGCAGTCCGACTTGTCCAAGTGGCGTTGGAGCGCCCAGGACGGGCACGACCCGGTCTTCCCGGTCCCCCCGAGCCTGGCGGAGATCCTCGGCGAAAAGGTGTCGCTTCTCCCAGACGACGCCCGTGACGTTCTGCTGTATGTGTCCGCGGCCGGGCGCCTGACCGTGCCTCAGCTCGAGGCGATCCTCGGCGCCGCGCAGGTGCGGTCAGCCTTGGAGGCGGCCGCCGACTGGGACGTGGCGACAGTGGGCGCGTCGTCCGTAGTCTCGTTCACGCATCCGATGCTCGCGTCCGCCGTGTACGACGTAGCGGCCCCGACCGAACGCCGCCGGGCACATCGCACCCTGGCCGAAAAGCTGGACGACCCAGTCGAGCGCGCGCGGCACCGGGCACGGACGCTCACCGGACCCGACGAAGTGACAGCGGACGAGCTGCAACACGCGGCCGAGGTTTCCCGACGCCGCGGCGCCCTGCATCTGACCGGCGAGCTGTTCGAGAGTGCGGCGGTCGCTTCTCCACCGGACGCGGGCACGGCGGTACAGCTAGGACGCTGGCTGCGCGCAGTGGATGCCTACATCGACGAGGGGGATGCCGAAGCGGCCAACACAGCGCTGGCAACGGCCCTCACCCTGGACCTCGCTCCCGGGCAGCAAGCGCAAGTCCTCCTGCGGCAGATCCGCCTGAGCCTAGGTGTCTCCGACTACTTCCTCATCGCGGAGCAGGCCGTCCGGCAAGCGCCACCGATCAGCGAGGTTCGAGCGGAGGCCCTGTTCGCCCTGGCCGAGGCGCATCGTCAAGCCGGTCACGGCAGGCTGGCTTGGCGACTGATCCGGCTGGCCGGCCAGGAGTGTGTCGCCGTCGAGCGCATGGATCTCCAACTGGCTGCGATGACCGAGCAGGTCGCGATCGAGCGCATCTGGGGGCTGGGCGCGCCGGACGACTCTCTGCAGGAACTCGGGCGCCTGAACGACGCTTACACATGGGATCTGTCCACCGCCGACTACGCATGGACGTCGGCCTGGCTCAAGGGGTTCTTCGCCAGGTGGGACGACCCTTCGTCCGAAAGTCAGGTGCGCGAGGGGATCGCAGGACTCATCGAGGCGGGACGGTACGGCGACCTGTCAGACCTCTACATCGCCCTCATCCTCGTGCTCATCCGCGCCTCCCGGGTCCGAGACGCGCAGACGGCGCTCGAGGAGGCGGACCGCCTCGGCGGCTGGACCCACTCAGGCCAACAAGAACGGATGGCTCGGGTCCTGGCGACCGGATACGCCGGAGGCCTGGAGGAGGCTCGTCGTGTCGCCCACGAGGCGGTGGCGGCGTCGCGAGCCATGGGTTCGGCGTACTGGACCAGTGGGTTCCTTGCTCAGGTCGGCTTCATCGAGACCTCGGCACGCAGCTGGGCGGCAGCACTCAACGCGTTGCGCGAGCTCGCGGACATTTTCGTAGCCACGAAGATGGTCGACCTGGAGCAACTGCTCTGGGGCGTCGACTACGCCGATGCGGCACTGCAGGTGGGTGCCCTAGACGAGGTCAAAGCGGCCATCGACGTGCTGCGGCGTCAGGGTGGTGCCGGCAGGACGGAGGCGAACGTGGCTGCTGATCGCTGCGAGGCGCTGTTGACCGCCGCGCGAGGCAACGTGGACTCCGCGCTGCACGAGCTGGTGAGAATCGTCGACCTTTCGGGCGCGGAGTGCCCGTTCGAGCACGGCCGCTCGCGGCTGGCATTGGGACAGGTATATCGCCGCGCTGGCTACAAGGGCTTGGCCACCCAGAACCTCAACGAGGCGGCGGCAGCATTCGAGAGCCTGGGAATCCCCCGCTGGGCAGACCGAGCGCGAGATGAAGCCGCCCGCACCGGGTTGCATACGTCTCCGACCATCCTCACCGAGACCGAGCGTCGCATCGCCGAGCTCGTCGGCTCCGGTCACTCCAACCAGGAGACCGCTGCCGCACTCTTCATTTCGGTCAAGACCGTCGAGGCCAACCTGACGAGGATCTACCGGAAGCTCGAGGTCAGGACAAGAACGGAGCTTGCCAACCGGCTGCTCAGTGTTGAGCCAGACGCGTCAGAGGCGACGGATCTCGACGGGCCGATGACCGATCGGTAGGTCGTGTGTATGCAGCCGGCACGCGCTGGATGCGACCGGACCCGAATTCGTCCATCGATTGAGGTTCTACCGTCCACTACCTTGATGCTGGTGGTCTTGCCGAGGCAGGGCCCCGTGACGACGAGACCGGTTGGCTCGCTAGAACCGGGAGGTGTCACATGGATTTCGTCGAGCGTGAACGACGCCATGCCCAGGCTCAGGAACTCATTCCTGAGCTGAAGAACCGCGGCGTGGTCGCGGTGGCCGCCAGCTTCGTCGACAACTTCGGCATAGCCCGGGTGAAGGCGGTGCCCCTGGCGCGACTGCCGGCGGTGGCGGCGTGGGGAATGGGCGTCTCGACTGCGTTCGACTACGCCGGGTTCGATGACATGCTTGCCGCGCCTTCATCCGGCAACGCTCCGGTTGGCGATCAGCGGCTCATGCCTGACCTCGAGCGGTTGGTGGTGCTTTCCGCCCAGCCGGGGTGGGCGTGGGCGCCTGGGGAGCTGTACTTGCAGACTGGCGAGCCGTACCCCCTGGACTGCCGAGCACTACTCAAGCGGCTCGTCGACAACCTCGGGTCGCAGGGGATCCAGGCAGATACGTCCATCGAGATCGAGTGGGCGGTCGGGCCGCCTGGTGCAGACTTCGTGCCAGCGTTGACCGGTTCTGCCTACAGCTTCGCCCGGTTGATCGATGCCTCCGACTACGGCCGGGACCTACTCGCAGCCCTTGACGAAGAGGGTGTGCAGGTCGAGCAGTTCCACCCGGAGGTTGGCACGGCACAGCTCGAAGTGTCCGTGGCCGCGGAAACGCCGGTCCATGCCGCTGACACTTCGGTTCTGGTGCGGGCAACGATCCGTGCCGTGGGCGCGCGCCACGGCCTGCGAACGTCCTTCTCACCGAAAGTCGAGGTCGAAGGCATTGGCAACGGCGGTCACGTGCACTTCAGCCTGCGCCGCGACGGTCGCAATCTCATGTCTGGCGGTCCCGGTCGATACGGGCTCACCGACGTGGCGATCGCCTTCGCCGGCGGCATCCTCGAACACTTGCCGGGGCTGCTGGCAGTGGGTTGCCCGTCGGTCGTGTCCTACCTTCGGCTGGTCCCGCAGCACTTCGCCGGCGCCTTCCAATGCTGGGGTTTGGAGAACCGCGAGACGGCCATTCGGATGGTCGGTGGCTCTGTGGGAAACGAGGACGCCGCGGCCAACCTCGAGGTGAAGTGCTTCGATCTGCACGCCAACCCGTACTTGCTGTTGACCGGCCTCCTAGCCGCCGGACTGGACGGACTCCATCGCGGGATGACGCTCCCCGACCCCGTCAACGTCGACCCAGCGTGCTTGGGCGAAGACGAACTGCGCGAACGCGGCATCAGACGGCTGCCTACCACCCTGCGGGAATCCGTGTCCGCGTTCCGGGTTGACGAGGCCCTTACGAAGGCCTTCGGCATCGAACTCGTCGCGGCGATCGAGGCCATCCGCGACTCCGAGCTGGAAGCGCTCGAGGACACCTCCCCCGAGCAGATCGTGGCCGCCAGCTTGTGGGCACACTAGTGGCGGTTCTCGGTCGGTGGGCGGTGGAACCTGGAGAGAGCTTGAGCTCGCCTGCGCGCGTGTGCAGCCTGTCCGGGTGGACGTGAGGGGTCCGGGAGCGCGGTCGAGGGTTTCCCCCGATGCCTCCGTCCGGTCCCCTTCCCTAGCGTCGCTTCTCCCAACAACCAAAGGAGGAAGCGATGAACGCATCCACCCAACCGACCGTGCTCCTCATCCACGGCGGTTTCGTTGACGGATCCGGATGGCGAGGCGTCTACGACCGGCTCCGCGCCCAGGGTCATCGGGTCGCAGTCGTGCAGAACCCGACCGCGTCGCTCGAAGGAGACGTGGCGGCGGTCAAGCAGGTCCTCGATGACGTCGGCGGCCCGGCGGTGCTCGTAGGTCACTCCTACGGCGGCGTCGTCATCACCGAGTCCGGCACCGACGAGCGAGTTGTCGGCCTGGTCTACATCGCCGCGTTCGCGCCGGACAAGGGCGAATCGGTCAACACCCTGATCGCCGACCCGCCCCCCGGTGCCCCGGTCCCGCCGATCCTGCCGCCTCGCGACGGCTACCTGTTCCTGGACCGCGACAAGTTCCACGACTCGTTCGCTGGCGACCTCTCCACCGACGAAGCCGCCTTCATGGCCGACTCCCAGGTCCCCTGGGGCGTGAGTGCGCTCGGCGGAGCCGTCACCGACGCTGCGTGGCGGGCCAGGCCCAGCTGGTATCTCGTGGCCAGTGACGACCGCATGATCCCCCCGCCCGCCCAGCGCGCGATGGCCGACCGGGCCGGCGCCGCCGTGCGCGAGGTCCCCGGCAGCCACTCGGTCTACGTCTCGCAACCCCAGGCGACCGCTGACCTCATCCACGCCGCGGTCCAGTCTCTCGGCTGACCACGTCCACCGCCGCAGTCATCGAGCCGGCGTACAAATCACGTTCCTCGCTGGCGGGAACCCGGACTCGACGGCGTCCCGGCAGGGGGCTGACCTGCTTCGTCATTCGGCGCATTGCGCCACCAACCACGTCGACAAGAGTCGATCGAAATCTAGGAGATCCCCATGGGTACGGACATCTCACGCCGCCAGGTGTTGGCCACCGGCGCGGCATTGGCCGGGTCGGCAGCGCTGATGGCCACCTCGCTCGGGGCTGACGCGGCCGCCGCCACCACTGGCCAGGCTGCCGGGTCGGGGGCGAAGGTCAAGCCAACCATCGTGCTAGTCCACGGCGGCTACGCCGACTCGTCGTGCTGGAACGACGTCATCGCGAGGCTGCAACGCGACGGCTACCCCACGATCGCGGGGTCGAACCCGCTCCGAGGCATCCCCACCGATGCCCCGTACATCGGGAGTCTGCTGGACTCCATCAGCGGGCCGGTTGTGCTGGTCGCGCACTCCATGGGCGGAACGGTCATCACCAACGCAGCGGCCGGGAAGAGCAACGTCAAGGCGTTGGTCTACATCGCCGCGTTCGTGCCGGACGTGGGCGAGACGCAGGCGGATCTGATCAGCAAGTTCCCCGGCAGCGAGGTCCTGCCGGTGAGCGTCCCGATCCCTTACATCAAGGCCGACGGCACCACCGGAACCGATCTCTACCTGAGCAAGGACGGCCAGGCGGCCTTCGCCGCCGACATCCCCGTCGACGCGTTCCGGCTCCTGCAGGCCACCCAGCGGCCCTTCGATGCGGACTCCTTCATCTACCCGACCCAGGCCGCCGCCTGGCGGACCATCCCCTCCTGGGGGCTGGTCGCCGGACGGGACAAGGCGATCCCGGCCCAGACCGAGCGCTGGATGTACAGCCGAGCGAAGTTCCGCAAGGTCGTCGAAGTGCCGACCTCGTCCCACGTCGCGATGCTCAGCCACCCGAGGGATGTCGCGGACCTCATCGCGGACGCCGCCAAGGCGACGGGCTGATCCGCGGCTCAGTACCTCGGGCCACGAACGGCTGGGGCACTCGCGGGCAGAAGTCCATCCACGCCGTCGACTGAACCGGCTCACTCAGAAGGCAACGCTGCTGTGGGCCTGGCGGGCAAATCCGCTGGGCCCAGGTCACCAGCCAGGCCAGACAACCATCGCTGCGAGGGGAGGTGAACCGCCATGTGGGACACCGTCGACACCACGGCCGCCAAGTCGACTCACCTTCCCCACGAAATGTCGCATGTGGACGAGGTCTCTGCCGCGTCATTCGGCCTCTTTGGACGCGATGACCTGTTGGCGAACCTGATGGACCTGATGGACCACGGTGGGAGCGCCGTTGTCTTCGGTGAGCCGGGCATCGGCAAGAGCAGTTTGCTCCGCGTCGCCGACCAGTTGGCAAAACGTCGCGGTCGACGAGTTCTCTTCGTCTCTCCGACGCAGTTCGATCGCGGCCTCCCATCCGCTGGCCTGTCTGAGCTGATCGCTCAGTTCCCTACTGGTGTTCGATACCGGCCACAACCGCGGCCCGCCGGCCGGCCTGACCACGAGCGCTCCCCTGCTCGGCGGATGTTCCTCGTGCTGTCGCTCCGGCAGGCGGGGATGTCCTCGCGTCACCGGGGCTGGTAGCTCCCGAACGACCAGTGGTTGCCTTCGGGGTCGCGGACGCTTCCGCCGCGGCCGCCGTAGTCCTGGTCGGCCATCGGGCGATCCACGACCGCGCCGGCGGCGACCGCCCGGTCGAACAGCGCGTCCGGGTCGTCGACGACCAGGTAGCAGGCTGCCTGCCCCGGTGGCGTGATCGGCGATCCCTCGCTGTCGCTGCCGCCCATGATCCCGCCGCCGTCCCACACCCACTCGCCGTGCACGACGACGGACGGATCGGCCTCGTCGCGGTACGTCGCGTGCTCGTGGAACCCGATCGCGGCGAGCCAGGCCCCCATCGCGTCGGTGTCCCGGAAGCTCATGGTCTGCCAGTGCTTGATGTCCGTGATGTCCATGACCTCAGCCTGGTGGGTCCGAGACGTCCTCGTCTTGGACGGATGGGAGCTCCCGGCGCTTCCACTCGGTCGGGCTGCACCCGGCCAGCGTGACCCACTCCCTCGTCAGGTGGGACTGGTCGGCGTACCCGCATCGCGCGGCGACCGTGGCGAGCGGCACGCCCTCGCGCACCAGCGCATGGCTGCGCTCGAAGCGCGCCAGCCGCTGCCACTCCTTCGGGGTCACGCCGGCCTCCGCCCGCACCAGCTCGCCGAGGTGGCGGCGGCTGAGCCCGACCTCGTCGGCCACCTGGGCGACCCGCGCACCCCGCGTCAACCGGGCCAAGGCGCGGCCGACTTCGGCTCGCGGCCCCGGGGCGTCGTGCCGGGCGAGCGCGTCGACCAGCGCCCGCTCGACCAGGACGGCCCACCGGTCCGGGTCGGATCCGGCCAGCCGGTCGGGGAGGTCGCGCAGGGCGGGGTCGACCTCGGCCGCCTCGACGAGGACACCAGCGAGGCCCGCCGCCGGCACCCCGAGCAGCGCACGGGCTCCCGCAACGGTGAGGTCCAGGTAGACGCCGCGTTGGCGGCCCCCGTGCCGGATCTCGGCCGGACCCACGTGCAGCCCCGCGACGTTGGCCCAGAACTCGCCGCGCATGCCCTCGTTCCCGCGCCAGCCCACGTCGAGCGGCTCGTCGGCCGGCAGCACGAACGTCAGGCTGGTCGACGGCATCCCGATGTGTGTGCCGGGATCACCGGTGACGTCGTACACCACCAGGGCGGCGACGTACGGCACCAGGACCGGCGGCACCGCGCTCATGCTGCCGACGGTAGCCCGGCCGGGGCCAGGCGCGCCGTCGTCGAGTGCATTGACCTGCTTGCCGGCCGCGATGCGGACCCTGACCTGATCGTGGCCTTTGGAGGTCCAACCGCTCGGTGGGCCACGACCGGTGAGGCGAGCGGGCCTGCGTACTGGCTCAAGGTGTGGGGCGGCCCGGGGTCTGCTCTGGGACTGGGACGAGGTCGCCGTCCCGACAGTCCTGTCGGCCCTTGTCGATTCGGCGTGGCGAGTGCGCGAGATGGCGCTCAGGGTGGTGGCGCGACTTGAGGACGATCCGTCTGCTCGCGTCCGTTCTGCCGCAGCGCGCGCCCGCGCGCGGCTGAGCAAGGATGGCGCAGTCTGACCCGACAGGACATCCGATCATGCCGCACTGCGCGCGCTTGGAGAGACACACGCTCTCGCCGCGTTCGCGCTGTATTCCAGGTCTTCCAGCGTCCTTGCAGGGTCGCTTCCTCGGCTGCTCTAATTTCGACCTCCAGCATGGGGATGAGGGTTTCGCGATGACGCGACGCGGCTTGGTTGCTCGAGGAGGCTCGGTGCGCGGCGCGGTTGCGTCGGTCTCCGTCCTCTTGCGTCGCGAGAGATGTGCGCTGCGGACGCGGCGGGAGGCGGATGAACGAGCGCGAGCCGGAGTCGGTCATGTGGGATCTGATGCGCGGCGCGATGGCGACGCGGACGCTCGCCGTTGTTTGTGAGCTCCGCGTCGCGGACGCGCTCGCGGAGGGGCCGCGTCCGGTCGAACAGGTCGCGCATGAAGTCGGCGCGGACCCTGACACGTTGCACCGCATGCTCCGAGCGCTCGCGAGTGACGGCCTCTTCGCCGAGGTGGAGCGCGGGGTCTTCGACAACACCCCCGCCTCCGAGCTCCTCCGAGGCGACGGTTGGACCGACCTTGCGCGCCTTTTCGGCGGCGTCTGGTACAGCACGGTTGGCGAGCTCGATGCAGGCACGCGCGACGCCGTGTTCCCGCGGATCTTCGGCGACGACTTCTGGGGCTGGCTCGCAGCGCGTCCCTCCGAGCGTGCGGCGTTCGACCGAGTCATGGCGATGGGCATTGGGGGTGCCCGCGTCCAGCAGCTCGCGGCCCTGGACTGGCGCGGGGACGAGACCGTGGTCGACGTCGGCGGCGGCACGGGCGCACTCCTGCGCGGCCTTCTCGATCGTGTTCCGGGGCTGCGCGGCATCGTGTTCGACCTGCCAGAGACCAGCCGCGACGAGGCGGCTGTCGACGACCGACTGTCGTTTGTCGCCGGCAGCTTTTTCGAGCGCGCGCCGCAGGGCGACGTCTACGTGCTCTCGGCGATCCTGCACAACTGGGACGATCTGCGGGCGGCGGCGATCCTGAAGACGATCCACGTGGCAGCTCCCGCGCACGCCCGGCTGCTCGTCCTCGAATCCGTCGTCCCCCCGGGCAACGGGCCCCACGGCAGTAAGTGGCTGGACCTGCTCATGCTCACGCTCCTGGGCGGCCGGGAGCGCGATGAGGAGCAGTGGCGTGCGCTGCTCAGCGGAACGGGTTTCGAGCCGGCGCTGATCGAGGGCGACCTGATCGAGGCGCGACGTCGCTGACCACGCGCACCACGCACATGATTCGCGCAATGGGAGTCATGGTTGACGACGGACTCGTGGCCACGAACGTGGTGCCGCTGCCTCAACACGACGCAGGACAGGTCCCCCGCACACCGACGACGAGTGGACGCCGATCGTGATGGCGACCTGGCAGTCGGTGGTCTCCGACCACCGCGGCGTCGTGGGCACGTTCCTGCTCGATCGCCGCGCGGGTGCCGCTGACCCGAATCATGGCTTGGGCATCTTCGCCCGGGCCAGCGAGAAGCCGCAGGGCACCTCGTCCTGGCCGTCGCGCGACTCGGCCGTAAGGCTTTCCTGGGGACGCATTGGCGTCTTGACGAGTACAGGCGCCGCAGACGCCCACTTGACGCACGAGGAGGTGGGGATCCCCTGCAGCCGCTGTCTTTCGCAGGTTGGGTTGCGGGCATTCGGGAGATCGAGAGTGACTACCGGCGCTCAGGTGCCGTATGCGCGTCGGTAGATCTTGCCGGACGTGTTGACGAGCACGAGCGTGCCACCGCCAGCGGACAGGGTCCCGCCGTCGGAGCCGTCGAGCTGCTCCCAGGCCCCACCCGAGAACTGGTAGATCGCACCGTGCGTGGTCGTGAGGAAGACGTGTCCGTCGTCGCTGGACGCGATGTCGAGGCCGTCGCTCCCGGCCGTCTGCTGCCAGGAGCTGCCTGCCCACTGGTAGATCTCCCCGTCCGTGTTCACGAGCCACACGTCTTGACCTGCGCTGATGCGGGAGCCGTCGCTTCCCGACATCTGCTGCCACTTCGCGGCGCCTCCGGCCATGGAGTAGATCGCGCCGGCCGTGTTGACCAACCAGGCCGTCCCGTCGTTGGCGATGGCGACGTCCTTGCCGTTGCTGCCGGGCAGCTGGTGCCATGAGCCTGCTGTGAACTCATAGATCTTTCCCACGGTGTTGACCAGTAGAACCCGACCCCCGCCGACCGCGATCGCCGCCCCGTCGGAGCCGGGCATCTCCTCCCACCGGTCGAAGGCGTAGCGGTAGATGGTGCCGTTGCTGTTGATGAGCCACATGGCGTGTGCGTCGGTTCCGTCGTTGCCAACGGCGACGTCAGCACCGGACGAGCCGATCATGAGCTTCCACGTTGCACTCTTGAAGGTGTGCGCGACGAGCTCCGCTGCCTTCGCATTCGTCACAGGGTCGTCGACTGCGGCCTCGACGATGGCGCCTTGTTCTTCGAGGCCGTAGTCCCCGAAGTTCTTGCCGTCTTCGAGGGTGTACAAGTAGGAGCCGTGGTCGTCGCCCAGGACGTGGTCGGTGAGTGCGTGCCAGCCGTACCAGGTGACGGGGAAGTGGTACAGCTGCCAGACGTGGGTCAGTTCGTGTGCGAACTTCGCCTTGTAGTTGAGGGGCGCCTCGTACCACTCGCCGAGGTACATCTTGTAGGGGTCGCCGATGACCGTTGGGCGAACGAACTGGCGACCGCCAATCCCGGTGCCGTCGTCCAGCTCGATCTCGTCGCGGACGGGGAAGTCGCGCTCGAAGATGCTGAGCGCGAACTGGTACTCCTCGGGTGTCATGCCTCGATTGGCCATGACTGCTCCTTGGGTCGTGGGTGAGTGCAACGAATGTGGAGGAGGAAGGGGCTTGTGCCCTGATACGCGGGTGGGGACGCCGAGGGCGAAGCTTCAGCTCGTCGTCGCTGACCTGGTCGACCACTGGCTGCAACAACGTCGAGCTGAAGGACGGCTCGAGGACACCACGATCAGCGAGTACGTGCGCGTGCTGCGCACGCTCGTCGTCCCCGAGCTCGGAGGCATGCGCCTCCATGAGCTCACGACAGAACGAATTGACGACGTCCTAGCTGATCTGGGCACCCGGAGCGTGAACCGTGAACGAACCAGCCCAACAGCGCCGCTTCTGGCGCCGGCGAGCGTCACTCGAGGCCGAGAATTTCGACGTGGGCATCGGTCCAGTCGACGTAGTTGTCGCCACTTATCAGGTCAACGTTGGTGGAAGAGTTCGGCTTGATCGTCCCCATGCCGCTCAGCGATCCGACGTTCTGCTCACCGTCGAAGACGGCGACGTTGACCAGGACGTCTTGGTAGTCCGACGAGTCGTTGTAGACCGTGATCTCGCCGGAGAGATCTCCGAGGTCTCCTTCACGGAGTTCGAGATCGGAGTAGTAGCCATTGCCCTGATCGGGTGCCGTCCTGGCACTGTCCTGGCCAGGAGCAGGTTCGGTGTCCGTGAAGACACGCCAGCCGACAACGGCTAGGGCGACGAAACAGCAAACGACGGCGACCGTTGCCAGGCGCCCAAGAATCCGTAGCACGTCGTCCCCCGTGAAGTCGATGGTGTCCTGAAGGATGCATCAGACCCGCGTTCGCTGGCATCGCTTCGCACGAAATTGCGCACCCGGCAGGACGTCCACAGACGCGCGGAGCGTTGGGTGACAACGTCCTTACTCCTTACGGAGCCTGATGTGCACGAGGTCGCTGATCGCTCGGTCCCCGAGAAAGACGAAACCGGCTCCGCTGGGCATCTGCCCAGGTCGGAGTGGGTGAGAGATGGGTGGAGCTGAGGGGATTCGAACCCCTGACCTTCTCATTGCGAACGGCTCCGAAGTGATTGTCGTTGTCTTGCCACGCCTGACATGAAAGTGCTGCAACGCATGGAACCGCCCGCCTTGCAGGATGGGGTACGCCGGGGGTACGCGCTTTGTACGCCGACTACTCAGCGCCAGGGGCCGACGTTGGGGAGGAACTTCTTCATCGCGGCGACGATGGCGCGGGAATCCTCGAGTGCCTCTTCGGCTTCCACGGTGGTGACTTCGGGCGTGTCGAGGCTCGGGTACTCGGCATCGTGCCGGCGAAGCCTCAGCGCTCTGAAGGGCCGGACGACCCTCCTGGCGTTTGCACCCAGCTGCGCTTCGATCGCCTCCTGAGTGGCGCGGTGACCGCTCTTACTGGTCGCCCGCAGACCCTGCCGTGCGAGCACTGCCCCCATCGACTTGCGAGCCGCGTCATAGAGAAGAGCGAAGGCCCCTGGTGGGTCCGCGGGCAACAGCGCCGGGACCGAGGCAAGGTGCGTCTCGGCCTGACGCATCAACAGGTCTGCGTGCTCCGGTGAGGGCTCCACAATCTCGATCTCGCCCTGGTCGATCAGGTTCTCTACCTCGGCAACTCCAATCTGCCAGCGCCCTTCACTCATCGTGCTTCCCGATCACGTCGACGACCGGACGCGAGAGCACCGTCCGCTTGAAGGAACTGGCGTCCTCGTTCCAGGCGTCCGCCGTGACGCGGCGTACGTTGACCTCGCGCCGGATCACCGACTCCGCGCCGGCAACGGCGTCATCCAGCTCCCGCCGATCGGGAGTGCCGATCACGAGAAGGTCAATGTCAGCGGGGACCGGGCCGGATCGCTGGGCGTAGCGGGCAGCCCACGAGCCGTATATGAACGCCCGCTCGATCCCGCCAACCTCCGCCAGCGCGTTGCGCAGCACCGCCGCCGGCCCGAAGGTGACGGCCAAGAGATCCGCCAACGGTCGATAGACGACCGAGTCGGTGACCGGCCGTACGAGTCTCGTGTTTCCACGGCGAGTGGTTGTGACCAGACCGCCCTCCTCCAGACGTGCTACTTCGCGTTGCACGGTCGGGAGCGACGTTCGGGCTTCCTCAGCGATCTCGCTCAACGAGCGTTCTCGCTCTGGGTCGAGCATGATCACAGCGAGGATGTCGCCCTGGCTCCGGGACCGCAGCAGCGGCAGCAGCGTTGGACTTGCTGTTTTCATAAAACGAAGGTTAGCACGCGTTTTACGCAAGGACGGGCACTCCCGCCGAGCGGGCCCACCGACCTGCATCACCCCAAACACTAGGCGTCCGCCGGAGCCCCCGCATGGCTGGGGCATTCCGCCCAGATAGGGCTACGCCTCACCTCATGGCGCGAAGCCTCGGCTTGCTGCTCGCCAGGCGGGCAGCCAATCTGTCGGTTCCCTCTGCTTCGATCAAGCGGTGGGATCGAAGTCAAAGAGGCGCGCGGCGCGCCTCAAGCGTCAGAGGGCAGTTGTGCGTCAGCACCAATCGCTGGATCGCCACGCAATCGAGGTGTTGTCCAGCATCGACCGCACTGAGCGCTGGCTTGAGCACCTCCTTGCCACCGACGCACCTGGGGCACATGCGCGCGCCGTACTGGAGGTGCTGTCTATGGCTCGATTCGTATGACATCCACAGGTGGACAACGTCATGCGTGCCGGTCGCTACCGGCCGGGCATGTCCTGGTGAAAAGGACGCGGGGCTGTGGAGCTTCATCGGGCGCCGTCGGGCGCGCGGTGCGGGATGGCCGCAGCGAGGCTGAAGACGGCGAGGAACGAGTAGTAGTAGATCGCGACCCAGAGCCCTCGGGCTGTGGTCACGGCGATGTCAGGTCCGCCGATCGACTCGGCGGTGAGCGCCCAGATCGGGATCGCCGTGAGGGCGAGGCCACCGCACAGTGCTCGAGCCCATCCGGGGCCGCGGCCAGACATGGCGAATCCGCCGGCCATGGCGTAGAGCGGGACACCGAGAGCTCCCCCTCCGATTCCGTCCTCGAAGATGCCCAGCACCTCGAGCGGTCCCTCACTGAACAGGACGGCAGCGAACAACAGCGGTGAGAGAGCCAGCCAACGCCAGCCGCGGCGACCGCCGGTCCTTCGGAGGTGCTCTGCCCACCCCAGGATCATTCCGATCGCGAGGCCCGGCACAAGGACGTAGCCGAACGTGCCGGACCAACTCACACTCGACTCGTCGGTGATCTGAGTCATGAAGCCCCGAAGCCCCGCCGCCCAGGCAAGCCCGCAGAGCCCGCCACCGATCACGAGCAGGGCAGCGGGAGGCACCGTTCTCCCCACGGTCCGCGGCGGGCCCGGCTCACGCACCGCAGACCGTCGAACCGCTGTGGTCCTCATGGGCGCAGTCCTGGCCGGAGCGCCAGCGCACAGACGGCAGCGCCGGTCAGCGCCACCCCCAGCCACACGGTTCGCACGGGGTCCGGGAAGTCGCCGATGGGGTAGAGGGTGCCCCAGCTGAACATCCCGGCGAGTGTCACCGGCGCCACCGCGGCCAGCGCCACCACCGGGGCGAGCAGCGCGCCGGGCGTCGGCACGAGATCGTCGGGAGGCAAGCGCCGCCGAGCCGGCGACGAGCAGGACGGTCGAGCCACCCAGCAGCCACCAGCCCGGCTGTGCCAGCGACACGTGGCCGGGCCGCACGCTCACCACCACGACCCACAGCGACAGCGGCACCAGCGCCACACCGAGCCGGTTGACGCGCCGCCAGCTCGCGCCGCGCGGGGTCACGGCCACCACCGGAAGAGCGTCCTCGTCGTAGACGAACGCCGCGGCGGCCGCACAGCAGGCGAGCACCGCCGGCGCGAGCAGGAAGGCGTCGTCCGGCCACCGCGCGAGGAGGACCGCGGTGACTGCGGCTGCACCGCAGGCCCCGAGCAGCGGCAGCCAGGCGACCCCGTGCCGGAGGTACCAGAGCCGAGCGTTCAACTTCGTCGCCCTCGACGGGATCGGGTCGGAGAACCGGTTGTCATCGTTGCCGGTGGTGGCCGCGAGGACGAAGAACGCCAACGCGGCCGCCGCGGCGGCCGCGACGAGGATGCGGAACCTGGGCGTCCGGGCGGTGCGGTCGTGCCACATCGCCCCCAGGACGGCGAGGGCGCCGAGGGCCAAGAGGTAGCCGAGGTAGGCGGCCGGGTTGCCGGCGACGAGGGTCTGGGTTCCGTCCGCGTTGTCGCCGGTGTGGAAGAGGGCCCAAGGCACCCACAGCCGCCACTCGGAGCTGCGGGTCTCCAGGAGCGGGACCTGCCCGAGCAGCGTCACGACGATGAGGGCGACCACCACCACGGCTGGAGCGCCCCGGAAGCGGAGCCAGCGGCCGGTCAGCACACCCAGCAACGCGCCGTCCAGGCAGGCCACCGGGCAGAGGAGCATGATGCTCCACACCTGCCAGTCGGGAAGGGTGCCGAACCACCACTCCTGCGGAGCCACGCCGATCCCCCTCACAGCGACCACGAGGGCACCCGAGAAGACCAGTCCGGCCAGGAACGGCGGGATTCCGGTCGCAGCAAGGGCGAGCGTCCGGCGGGCCTCGGTGCCGGGTGCGGTCGCGACGGCCTCGACGGCGACCTCCGTGGACCGGGTGAGCCGGGCGGCGGCGATCACACTGGTCAGGCCGATGTAGAAGGCGCCGAGCAACGGCAGCGTGAGCGCGACCGGGACCCCTGTCTCGTCGCCGACAAGGACGACGTAGAGCCCCAGGACGACGAAGCCAAGAGCGACCCCGAGCACGAAGACGGGGTGACGGGCCATCCGGCGGGCCTCGATGACGGCCATCGCGCGGTGACCGGCGATGCCGGACGCGGGCATGGAAAGACTGCTCATCGGTCGCTCCAGGTGTGGTCGGGACAGCGTCAAGAGGGAGTGTGGACCCGTTCTGCATCGGGCCCGAGCATCAGCAGGTAGGCGTCCTCGAGGGTCGGCTCGGCAGGGTCTGCGCCGACCGGCGGCCTGCCGCCGACGACGTGATGACGACCGGTACCGGTCCGCCAGCTGACCAGTGCGTCGTCGCCAGGCTCGTCGGCGAGCCAGACCTGGCCGACCGCGGTGGCCACCAGGTCGATGACGGCACCGTCGAACCTGACCGTGCCGCCGGCGAGCACGACCACCCGCTCGCAGAGTGCGGCGACGTCCTCGGTCTGGTGGGTGGACAGCAGCACCGTCGAGCGGTGGCCCAGAGCGGACAACGTACGTCGCAGGTCGGCCCGCTGCGTCGGGTCGAGTCCGGTCGTCGGCTCGTCGAGCACGACCAGCCGCGGGTCCCCGAGCAGCGCCTGCGCCAGCCCGACCCGCTTGCGTTGCCCACCGGACAGTCGGCTGATCCGGACGGAGGCCCGGTCGGCGAGCCCGACCACGCCGAGCACCCGGCGTACCTCCTGGCACCGGGCCTCGCGGTCGTTCCACTCCTTGAGGACGGCGATGTACTCGATGAACCCGAAGGCAGTCATGTCCGAGGGGTAACCGAGCTCCTGCGGCAGGTAGCCGAGCTCACGACGCACCGCGGTCACATCGGCGTGAGAGCGGTGCGGGTCGCGCCCGAGCAGCCGCACCTCGCCGCTGTCCGCACCGATCGAGGTGGCCACGATGCGCAGCAGCGTCGTCTTGCCGGCGCCGTTGGGGCCGAGCAGACCGGTGACGCCTCGGTCGAAGGCGATGTCGACGTCGGCGAGGGCGCGGGTGCGGCCGTACCGCTTGCTGACGTCGGTGAGCTCGACGGTGCTCGTGCCGCCGTTCACAACGCCACCCCCGGCTGCCGGTCGGTGCCGGCCCGGATCGCGATGACGGCACAGGCGGCCACGGCCAGCCCGACGTAGACGCCTTGCTGTGCGGCCTCGACCGGCCAGGTCGGCGGGAAAGCCCGGGTCGAGCCGAGCACAACCGTGGACCACACGAGCGACACGATCGTCGCCGCGGTCCGTGGCCCGACGAAGCCGGCGAGCGCCAGCAGCACCGGCACCAGCGCCAGGGCCGGGCCGAGCCACGCTGCCGCGAGCCACGGCGGCCCGGGAACGGCGAGGCCGAGCAGCACGGTGACCGGCAGCACCGACACCAGGACCCCGAAGGTTCGCAGCAGGATCAGCCGAGTGCGCCCGTACGGCGCGGTGGCTATCAACGCCTCGAGCGGGTCCTGACGCGGGCCGTAGGCGGCGGCGACACCGAGCACCGGCGCCAGGGGTGCGGCGAGGAGGAACGGGGCGAGCGTCGTTCCTCCTGACGCATACGCGGCCAACGTCGCGAACGACAACGACAAGAAGGCGCCCACCAGCCAGGCACCGCGCAGCGAGGCCGCCGACGCGAGCAGAACCGCCGTCGGCTCCGAGAGCCCGCACCGCCGGGCAAGCCGCACGGCGAACGGCAGCGCCGGACCCTCGACGGCGTCCCGGATGCCGGTCCACGTCTGCTCGAGCAGGAGCGGCTCGAGCAGCAGCCCCACCGTCGCCCGGCAGGTCTCGCAACGGCTGACGTGCTGCTCGACCGAGGCGCCCGTGACGGCATCGACGTCTCCGGCGAGGTAGCTCGACAGCAGCGCCGGACCGGCGTGCCAACCCTGGGTTCCCGTGGTCATCGCCAACCCTCCTGCGGCTCGGTGAGCGCGGTCCTCAGTTGTGCCTTCGCGCGGTGGAGTCGCGTCTTGACCGTGTTCTGGCGGACCCCCAGAAGTCGTCCCGCCTCCTTGGTCGTCAGGCCGTCGAGCACGACGGCCTGCACCACGGAGCGGAACTCCGGCGACAGGCGTCGCAGCCCCGCGGCGAGGTCGCCGTACTCGACTCCGAGCAGCACCTGGTCCTCCGCGGACGGCATGACCTGCTGCAGCGACGGCGAGACGTCCCAGTCCGGGATGAGCACCACGTCTCGGCGGGCACGCAGCCGCGAGACCATCCGCCGGAACGCGATGCCCCACAACCACGCACCGACCTCGCCGTCGTGACGGAACCGGCGCGCGTCCTTCCAGAGCGCGACGAACGTGTCCTGCACGACCTCGACGACGACCTCGGGATCGTTGCAGCGGCGGATGAGCCGGGCGTGCAGCCAGGCGCCGTGCCGCTCGTACAGCTCCCGCAGCGCGGTCATGTCCCCGTCCGCGACCGCAGCGACGAGCGCGGCGTCCGTCACGATCGGGGTGGTGCCCATGACCTCACTGTCGCAGTGAGCGCGCGATTTGGTTCCCGTCTGCCGACGTCAAGCTCGGGACTGCGGGACTCCCGGGCTGCCCTCGGCCGCCCTTTGGCTGCCCGTCGGCCAGGTCGACTCTGCCGCGAAGAGTGCCGTGGCGGGCGTGCGTCACTACGCCGCCTCAGGGACAACCGGGATCCGGACCCGTCGCGGTTGTGCTTCGGCCAACGGAGCCGAGGACGGCAGTGACCTTGAGCGTCATTGCACGCATCAGGCGGCGGCTGCGAGATACCGATTCGACGTCCACGGGTGCAGCCGCCGCATCGCCCCCCGCGAACGGGGACTCCCGTTTGTGAACCTGCACGGCGGACACGACACTCTCACAAGCGGTGAGGAGCTCAGCGGGGGTACGCGCAGTGAGAATTCAACAGGCGAAGACTCGACCATCAGACACGTTTGCGCAGGTCAGAGGCACTATGAGCCTGGTGGAGCTGAGGGGATTCGAACCCCTGACCTTCTCATTGCGAACGAGACGCGCTACCAACTGCGCCACAGCCCCAAGGTGTTGCAGTGCGCCTGCCGGATCACCCGGGAGACGCGAAGCGAAAGGCTAGCACCGGCTCGAGGACCGGCCGAATCAGGACGGCAGGATCAGGAGCCGACCGCGCGGCCCTTCTCGTCACGCGCCTTTCGCTCGGAGCGCGCGGTGCGCTCGGCCTCCTCGGCGTCGCGGGCCAGCTGACTGTCGGCCTCGCTGCGGCCGGAGGACCACACGCCGGTGGCGTCGAGGTCGATGGTGCGCACGCTTCGCTGGGCGGCGGCCTTGCCGACGTACGTCGGCAAGGTGACGGGCACGGGGTCCCACAGGTGGGGGTCGGACGGGTCGTCGACCACGGCGACGATGGCGCCCGTCTCGGCGTCTTCCATGAGTACGGCGGGGCGCTCGGCGGTCTCCGCCTCCAAGGCCTCCTCGACGAGGGCGTCCACGACCCGCTCGACGGCCGACGGCGTCCAGGTGCGTTCGCGCCGGACCATCAGCCGGCACGCGACCAGCCACGCGAGCAGCAGCCCGGCGGGGGCGGCGACCCACCACCACGCGATGATGTTCGCGGTCGCGACCGCGACGACGGCGACGTTGGCGAGCAGCAGCACAAGCAGGACCCGGCGGCGACGGCGCGCGGCGCGGTTGGTGGTCGCGCGGCGAGTGGCGAGCTGGTCGGCGGTGGTGACGTGGGCCTCGCCCTTGACGGCGACCTCGACCTGGGAGGCGGGTCGGCCGGGGGTGACGACGAGGCGGGCGTTGCGGCGGTTGACCGGCTCGCGCCGGGCCAGCACCCGCATGGTGCTGGAGAACCGGTCGACAGACCGGCTGCGCACGACGTCCTCGTGGTGCTTGAGCGCCTTCGGGATGAGATAGGCGGCCCAGGCAACCGCCAGGGCGACGAAGATCAGTCCGCTCAGGTCCACGGGTCCGAGCCTAGGTTTGCTAGCGCATGGTGGGGCGGATGTCCATAGGTGTGTCGCCAGGGAACTCGTGTGACTGGTGGGGTGGCCGACCCCGATTCGTCTGCGCCGCCCAGCGGAAGAAAGTGGCAGCAAACCGCAGACGAATCGCGGTTCAGGCGCCCAGCAGCCGGCGGACCAGGCCGCCGGGGCACTCCTCGACGGTGACGGCGTACAGCCGGTGGTCTCGCCAGTCTCCGTCGATGTGCAGGTACCGCGGCGCGTAGCCGATCTCCGGGAGGTCGAGCTTCTCGACGACCCGCAGGGAGTTGGAGTTCTCGGGGCGGATGGCGACCTCGATGCGGTGCAGCCCGGCGCTGGCGAAGCAGTGGTCGATGACCATCGCCACGGCGAGCGGCATCACCCCGCGGCCCGCGTAGGCCCGGTCGAGCCAGTAGCCGACCGAGGCGAACTGTGCGGATCCGCGCACGATGTTGTTGACGGTGACCTGCCCGGCGAACTGTCCGTCCACGTCGATCGCGAAGGGCATGCACACGCCCGCCCGCGCCAGCCGGTCGAGCCGGCGGACCAGCGCCCGGAAGGTCGACGGCCGCTCGTCGCCGCCCGGCGGCACCGTCGCGTCCCACGGTCGGAGCCAGTCGGCGTTCGACCTGCGGGCGGCCTTCCAGGCTCGGGCGTCACCGTGGACCAGCGGGCGGACCGTGACGTCGCCATGGCGAAGGACGGCCGGCCAGCCCTGCGGGCTCAATGATCGCTCCCCACGACCTGCTCGATCGCGTGCTCGAGGATCGGGGCCAGCACCTCGAGACCGTCCTTCACCCCGCCCCGCGAGCCCGGCAGGTTCACCACGAGGCAGCGGCCGATCACGCCGGCGATCCCGCGCGACAGCGCGGCTGCCGGGATGCCCTTCGCCGCGCCGTACGCGCGGATCGCCTCCCCGATGCCGGGCACCTCGAAGTCGAGCAACGCCCGTGTCTGCTCAGGCGTGCGGTCGGTCGGAGTCAGGCCGGTGCCGCCGGTGGTCAGCACCACCCGCGCGCCGTCGGAGACCGCGGCCGCGATGGCCTCCCCGACCGGCGGACCATCGGGTACGACGACCGGGTCGCCTACCGCGAAGTCGAGAGACCGGAGGAACGCCACGAGGATCGGCCCGGTCTCGTCGTCGTACACCCCGGCGGCCGCACGGTTGGACGCGACGACGACCGCAGCGGGCACGTGCACGACCTCCTCGGTCACCGGGACCTCACCGGGTCGATCACCGGGTCCAGTCCCCCGACTTGCCTCCGGTCTTCGCCTCGACCCGGACGTCGGAGATGACCGCGCCCTTGTCGACCGCCTTGACCATGTCGACGACCGTCAACGCGGCGACGGCCACGGCGGTCAGCGCCTCCATCTCGACGCCGGTGCGCTCGGTGGTGGAGACCCGGGCCACGATGTCGACGGACTCGTCGCCGACGGCCAGGTCGACGGTGACCGACGACAGCATCAGCGGGTGGCACAACGGGATCAGCAAGGGCGTCTGCTTGGCGCCCATGATCCCCGCGAGCCTGGCCACGCCCAGGGTGTCGCCCTTGGGCACGCCCTCACCGTTGAGCAGCTCGATGACCGCCGGCGAGACCAGGACGCGTCCGGAAGCCGTCGCCGAGCGAGCGGTGACGTCCTTGCCGGAGACGTCGACCATGCGCGCCGCACCCGACTCGTCGACGTGGGTCAGGCGAGCAGACGGCGTGGTCTCCTCGGACATCAGAAGTCCCGGTCCAGCGGGACGACGGTCACGGAGGCTCCTGCGTCGAGCGAGGTGGTCTCGCTCGGCACCACGATCAGGGCGTTGGCCTGGGCCAGGTCGCCGACCAGGTGCGAACCCGGCCCACCGACGGGCGAGACCGTCACCCGCTCACGGGTGCCATCGGCGGCGGCCTCGAGCTCACCACGGAGGTACTGCGCGCGACCGGGCGGCGATGTGACCGCATGGGTCAGCGTGGCCTCGACGGTCGGGCGTGAGTAGGGCAGCCGGCCCATCATCCGGCGCAAGGCCGGCAGCACGAACATCTCGAAGGAGACGTACGACGACACCGGGTTGCCCGGCAGCGTGAAGATCGGGGTCGCGTCCTCGCCCACCACACCGAAACCCTGGGGCTTGCCAGGCTGCATGGCAACCCCGCCGAACCAGACCGTGCCCGTCGGCGCCAAAGCCTCCTTGACCACGTCGTAGTCGCCCATCGAGACGCCGCCGGTGGTGATCACGGCGTCCGCGCGCACCAGCTGGTCGCCCAGCGCGTCGAGGAAGGCCTTCGGTTCGTCCGGCACGATGCCGACGCGGTAGGCGATCGCGCCGGCCTGCCGGACGGCGGCCGCGAGCATGTAGGAGTTGCCGTCGTAGACGGAGTCGTGGCCGCGGGCGCTGCCCGGCTCGCGCAGCTCGGAGCCGGTGGACAGGATCACCACGCGCGGGCGGGGACGCACGACCACGGACGCCCGGCCCACGCTGGCCAGCAGCCCGAGCTGGCGCGGGCCCAGAAGGGTGCCCTCCTCGATCAGGAGGTCACCCTCGGTGACGTCCTCGCCGGCGGCGCGGACGTGCTGGCCCTGCTGGGGCGCGCGCGAGATGACGACCTGCGCGACTCCCCGGTCGGTCCACTCGTAGGGCACGACGGCGTCGGCCCCCGCAGGGACGGGCGCGCCGGTCATGATCTTGACGGCGGTGCCGGGCGACATCGCCAGGATCCGCGCCTGTCCGGCCCCGATCTCACCGACGACCGGCAGGTGCACGGGACTTTCCTCGGTGGCGGTGACCACGTCGTCGTACACCACGGCGTAGCCGTCCATGGCCGAGTTGTCGAAGCTCGGCAGGGCGATCGGCGCCGTGACGTCCTCGGCCGCGACGAGCCCCAGGGCGTCGAGCAGCGGCTGGTCGTACGGCGGGAGCGGTCGCAACGCGTCGAGGATCAGCTCCTGGTGCTCTGCGACCGTCCGCAGCGTCGGATGAGGCTGTGCTGACGACTGCCGCATCAGCCGTCGAGCACCGTGTCGGCCGCGATGCGCTGCGCCGACTCGGCCTCGAGCTCCACGTCGCCGATCACCTGCACGCCGTGGCCGAAGGTGAAGTCGCCGTCGACCTTCAACGAGCTGGCCTTGCGCAGCGACGGCGCGCCCTCGGGGAAGCGCTGGTCGAAGTCGCCCACCAGCCGGTAGAACTCCGGGTCGAGCTCGACGAACGGCACGTCGGAGGCCTGGTCGAGGCCGAAGTCCTGGCCGAGGTCGTAGACGTCGGAGCGCAGCACCAGCAGGTCGTTGGTCGTCTTGACCGGGATGAAGCGGTCGCGGGCGACCTCGACGGTGCGCGCGCCCTCGAAGACCTCGATCGCGGCACCCATCGCCGTCTCGATCTGGATCACCTTCGGGGTGGACTTGTCGCCAGGGTCGAGGTTCTTGACGTTGCGGATCAGCGGCAGCCCGAGGATGCCGCCGCGACGGTCGAGCTCCTCGCGCATCGCCACCAGGTCGAACCACAGGTTGTTGGTCGAGCAGAACCGGTGACGGTCGAGGTCGGCCAGGGCCTCCAGGTCCTGCGGCCGGGTCTGCGCGGTCTCGCGCAGCACGATGCGGCCGTCGGACAGACGCCGCGCGAAGTGGCCGCCCTTGCGGTCGGACGGCGTGCGTCGCACGGCCTCGATCGCGAACGGCAGGCCGTTGGCCTTGAACCAGCCGGCGACCTTCGGGTCGGGCACCGCGCCGAGGTTGTCGGAGTTGGAGACGAACACCCGCTCGTAACCCTGCTCGATCAGCCGCTCGAGCAGGCCGGTGCCGCGCAAGGCCGTGTAGAGATCGCCGTGACCCGGTGGGCACCACTCGAGGTCGGGGTTCTTCGGGTACGACGCCGGGCTGAGGTTGGCTTCGAGGAGCTTGGGCTCCTTGTTCTGCCAGAACTCCAGAGGCAGGCCCTCGACGGGGAGGTCGTCGTATCGGGCGACGGCGGCCATCGTGTCGGCGGAGGTGCGGAACGAGTTCATCAGGATCAGCGGCAGGGGGGCGTCGTACTCCTTGCGGAGGTGCAGCACCTGGCGCGCGATCACGTCGAGGAACGACAGCCCGCGGCGCACGCACAGCAGCGACTTGGCGCGGTCCATGCCCATCGAGGTGCCGAGACCGCCGTTGAGCTTGATGACGACGGTCGTGCGGAGCGCGTCAGCCGCGACCTGGTCGTCGACCTCGACGTCGGCGAGTGACTCCATGTCGAGCGGCTCGATCGCGGACTCCGGGATCATGCCGGTCTCGCCGTGTTCGAGGAGCCGGTAGTAGTGGGCGAAGGTCTCGACCGCGACTTCGTCCACGCCCGCGTCCAGCATCTTCTGGCGGGCTTGGTTCAAACCTGGACTACCCATGCTTCGATCGTAGGCTTGCCGCGTGTCCGACCGGCAATCAGCATCGAGTTCTGGTGACACCGGGGCTACGCCCTCGGCGAACGCCGCCAAGCTCGCCCTCCGCGACCAGCTGCTCACTGCACGCAACCGGCGCAGCCTGCTCGAGGTCGGCGAGGCCGCGCGGGCCATCGCCGAGCACGTGCTCGCAACGACGGAGGTACGCCGGGCGGCCACCGTGGCGGCGTACGTCTCGATCGGCAAGGAGCCCGGCACCACCGCGCTGCTGGAGAGCCTGGTCGATCGGGTCACGGGGCTGGGCAAGCGGGTCGTCCTGCCCGTCGTGCAGCCCGACCTCGACCTCGACTGGTCGGTCTACCGCGGGCCGACGTCGCTGGCGCCCGCGCGGATGGGCCTGCTCGAACCGGCAGGTCCGCGGCTCGGCGTCGACTCGATCGCCACCGCCGACCTCCTGCTCGTCCCCGGCCTTGGCGTGTCCCGCTACGGCGACCGCATGGGCCGTGGCGGCGGCTGCTACGACCGCGTCCTCGCCCGCGTCCCCCTCGGCACCCCTGTCTGGGTGCTGCTCTACGACGACGAGGTCGGCCTCGACGTGCCGGTGGAACCCCACGACCGCAAGGTCACCGGCGCCGTCACCCCCTCAGGCCTCCACACCTTCGAACCCGCTGGTTGAGGAAGGACGAAGTCCTGTCACGAAACCCCCGCACCGGACCGCGGTCATCTCACCGGGTTTCGTGACAGGCGCTGCGCGCCTTCCTCAACCAGCGGGCGAGGCAGGCTCCAGGGTCAGCGTGTGCTCGGCGGATGCCTCGACCGCATCGCGCGTGAACGGCCAGGGGAGGGTGTCGCCGCGGGCCCAGAGGTCGGTCTGGTCGGTGTAGTGGGGGCTGAACGGGTGGCCGGAGACGCCGGTGAGGTTGATCCAGCGGGACTCGTCGAAGTCGGCGAGCGAGACGACCATCCGCATCGAGGGGGCGAAGTCGACCGTGTAGCCCAGGTAGGCGTTCCACCCCGCGGCATCCACAGCCGCCGAGCCGCCACCGACCTCCCACCCCCCACGGTTGACCAGCCACTCGACCGGACCGATCCTCGACACACCGAGTGTCGAGTGGCGCAGCTCGAGCCGGTGGATGTGCCCCCACGCCCAGCCCTCGATGCGTGACGCGTCGAGGCGGGTGACCTCGTCCCGGGCCTCGAGCATGACCGCCCGGAGTACGTCGTCGCGGGACTCCACCTCGTCGAGGGTGTCCTTGTCGTCCCACCAACCAGACTCCGGCCGGTCGAGAAGGCCGGCGACGACCGCGACCCACCGGTCACCGCCGTAGGGCCAGACGTCCTCCGGCATCTCGTCGTGGAACGTCGCGGCGAGCAGAGTCCGCCAGACCACGTTGAAGTACTCAGCGGCCGCACTGTCGGCCGGCTGCTCGAAGTCCCAGCGGCGCAGCAGCCGTTGACCGGCCGACCAGTAGCCGCGCGGCAGGTCGATGTCGAGCAGCCGCGGCACCAGGTCCGGGGCCAAGGGGTTGCGGGTGTCGAGCTGGATCGCGGCCATGTCGTCGACCGACAGCGCGCCCTGCTGGCCGGTCTGCTGGTCGCTCTGCTGGTCGATTTGTTGGGCGAGCAGGTGGCGGATCCGCTCGGACCGGTAGCCGCGGTCCCAGTCTGCCGTCAGGTGGTAGGGGTACTCGGTGCCGACGACCGCCTGGTTGGCCGTGGCGACAAAGCCCTCGTCCGGGTCGAGCACGTTGGGCAGCCCGTCGAAGGGGACGTACTCGCCGGTCCAGTCGTTCTCGCTCCGCCAGCCCGCTTGGGGCTGCAGCCCGTCGTTCCCGGACTTGCGGATCGGGATCAGGCCGGGCGCCTGGTAACCGATGTGGCCATCCCGGTCGGCGTACACCAGGTTCTGGGCAGGTACGGCGAACGCCGATGCCGCCTCGCGGAAGCTGTCCCAGTCGGTCGCGGTGTTGAGCCCCAGGATCGCGTCGGCGGTCGTCGTCGGCGTCAACGCCGTCCATGCGAGCGAGATGGCCGGCCTGGTGCCGGGCACAGGGTCCGGTCGGCTGCCCGACGGGTCGTCGGGCGCCTCGTCGGCGAGGTCGGTGTAGAAGTCGAAGCGGTCGCTGAGGATCGGCCCGTGCCGGGTCGAGCGCACGGTGATGGTGACGGCGTCCTGCCCGCGTACGTGGATCGTCTCCTGACGCGTCGACAACGGCCGCAGGCGCCCGTCCTGCTCCCACTCCTCGTCGGTCACCCGCTCGAGGTAGAGGTCGGTGACGTCGGGCCCCATGTTGGTGAAACCCCAGGCGATGTCAGCGTTGTGGCCGATGATGACGCCCGGCACCCCCGAGAACGTGAAGCCGGCGACGTCGAGCGGGCACTCGGCGCTGACGGTGGTGCAGTGCAGCCCCATCTGCACCCAGATGCCCGGCACGCTGACGCCGAGGTGCGGGTCGTTGGCCAGCAGCGGTTGACCCGTCTCACTGTGCTCTCCGTCGACGACCCAGCTGTTGCTGCCGATCCCGTCACCCCTGCCCAGGAGCTGGGGCAGCCGATCCAGGGTGCGGTCCAGCTCGCCGAGCTGCGCGCGCTGACCGGCCGTGTACGCCGGACGTTGCGGGTTGCGGGTACCTCCCGTGGTCGCGTCCGGCTCGAAGACTCCGTCCACGACCGCGCCCTGGCCGACGATCGGCCGGTGTGCCCGGTAGTCGTAGGCCGGGAACAGCTCGGCGACTTCGTCCGGCGTGTGGTCGGCAGACAGCAGAGCCCGCTCGATCTCCTCGTCGAGGTTCCCCTTCAGGTCCCAGGCCATCGCCTTGAGCCAGGCCAGCGAGTCTGCCGCGGTCCACGGCTCGGGCCGGTAGTCGAGACCGCCCAGGCCCAGGACGGTGTACTCGACGGCGATCTCGGACGGGCTGTGCGAGTCCAGGTAGGCGTTGACGCCCATGGCATACGCGTCCAGCGCTGCCCGCGTCGCCGGCTGGAGCAACGGCAGCTCCTGCTCGGCGACCTCACGCCAACCCAGGGTGCGGATGAACTCGTCGGTCTCCAAGGAGTCCGCTCCGAACAGCTCCGACAACCGGCCTGCGGTGACGTGCCTGCGCACGTCCATCTCGTAGAACCGCTCCTGGGCTTGCACGTACCCCTGTCCGGCCATCAGGTCGGCCATCGTGTCGGCGTACAGCTGAGGGATGCCGTGATCGTCGCGGATGACCACGACCTCACCAGTCAGACCCGGCACCGTCACCGTGCCGTCGACCTGCGGGAAGGGTCTGCGCACGAGCACCACCGCCGTGACCAGGCCCGCCACGAGCACGAGCACCAGAACGACCACGGCGTACGCCGACCAGCGCGCTGCCCGCGGCCACGCCCGGAAGACCTGCCACCACGATCGTGAGGGGAATTCCGGCTGGCTCATGGTGGTTCCCAGTGTGCCGTACCATTGGCAGTCGCCTGCCCAGAGTGCCAGCCCACCCTGGCTAGCGGGCGAGTGGACCGAAGGAGAACCGTGCCGACCTACCAGTACGCCTGCACCGAGTGTGGGCATGCCTTCGAGCAGTTCCAGAGCTTCTCCGACGACGCGCTGACCGAGTGCCCGGAGTGCCAGGGCCGGCTGCGCAAGGTCTTCAACGCCGTCGGCGTCGTCTTCAAGGGCTCGGGCTTCTACCGCACCGACAGCCGCGAGAAGACCACCTCGTCGGCCTCGTCTGCCGACACCAAGACCGAGACCAAGTCGGAGCCGAAGACCGAGACCAAGTCCGAGACGAAGAGCGAGACCAAGTCGGAGAGCAAGGCCCCCGCCACCGCGGGTTGAGGAAGGCGCGCTAGCGCCTGTCACGAAACCCGGTGACATGCCAGCTGACCATGCCGGGGTTTCGTGACGGGCCAGTCATCAGCAGGGCGTCCCTCCTCAACCAGCGATGGCGAAGGCTGTGGAAGAACGCCGCACCCACGCTCGGTCCGACCTACGGTCGTCCGGTGTCGATCCGTGAACAGCTCGCCCGCCGGCGTCGCGTCGTACGCCGCGTGGTGCTGTCGCGGCGCCGCCCACTGGCTGCGCTGCTCGCCGCCGGTGCCGTGCTCGCCGGAGTGCACGAGCTGCGACCTCCCGCGCCCGACGTGGAGGCGGTGCTCACCGCCGCACGCGACCTGCCGGCCGGCACCACCCTCGACCGCGACGACCTGGCCAGCGTCGACTACGCCGCCGGCACCGCGCCGGTCGGCCTGGCCGACGACGCGGTCGGCCGTGTCCTGGCGTCGCCGGTGCGGGCGGGTGAGCCACTGACCGACGTCCGGCTGGTCGGCGCGCCCCTCGCTGCGGCGTACCCCGACGCCGTCGCCCTCCCCGTGCGGCTGCCCGACGCGGGCATGGCCGCGCTGCTGCGCGTCGGCGACCGGATCGACCTGGTGGCGGCCGATCCGCAGGGGGCCACCGCTCGAAGGGTCGCCAGCGACCTGGCGGTCGTTGCGCTGCCGGCTGTCGACGAGGAGGCCGCGAGCAGCGGCCTCCCCGGCCGGCTGGTGGTGCTCGCCATACCCGAAGCCCTCGTTGAGGAGGTGGCCCAGGCAGCCGTGACGGGGTTCCTGACCTTCATCTACTCCCGCTAGCGTGCTGTGGACCGTTCACTTTGGCCGTCCCTCGGGCGCGGCCGCTAGGAGTGTGACCATGACCGGGTTCAGGAACTTCGTCCTCAAGGGCAACCTCATCGAGATCGCCGTGGGGCTGATCATGGCGCTGGCCTTCGCCGCGGTGGTCACCGCCTTCGTCGCTTGGCTGACCAGCCTGATGCCCGACTCCGCCTCGAACATCTTCAGCGACACGGAGCCGTTCGGCGCGTTCATGAACGCAGTCATCTCCTTCGTGCTGCTCGCCGCGGTCGTCTACTTCTTCGTGGTGGTTCCCTACACGAAGGCGAAGGAGCGCTACTTCCCGTCCGACGAAGCGGGCACTCCCGCCGACGTCGCCCTGCTCGAGGAGATCCGCGACCTGCTTGCAGCGCAGGGCAACCGGCCTGTCTGAGCCCGTCTGAGCGATCCCCGGCTCACCGGGGATCGCTCTGCTTCCAAGGCAACATTCCGCCCGGGAAGTAGAGCGATTGCCCGGGAAGTACCCGTGGTGAGGCGGCACCTGGTCGCGGAACCAGGCGTCGCGGGCGGAGTCGTCGGCGCCGGACTCGTCGTCGCGTTCGTCTGACGTCGTCTCCGGCAGCACGTCGCCGAACACCTCGGCGAGCCGGCGCTTGCGCTCGGCGTCGTCTCGCGGCTGCTCGCTCATGCGCACAGCCCGTTCTCGGCGGCCTGCTCCGCCTCTTCCTCCGTCGTGGTGTCCGTCGGTGAGGTGGTCGGAGTCTCGGGCGAGCTCGGCGTACCGGTCGGCGAGTCGGTCGGCGTACCTGTCGGAGTGTCGGTCGGGCTGGGCGTGGGCGAGCCGGGCAGGTGCTCGGCGCTGATCGCGTCGTCGAGGAACCTCGGCGCGATCGGCTTGTCGTTGATGATCGCCGTCCACACCTGCTGGGACTCAGGGAGCCAGCGGATGCGGTTGGGGTCGTCGGGGGCGTACTGCCACGGGACGGTGATGAACTTGATGTTGTCGAGACCGATCCCCTGGAACTGCACGCCCAGCTTGGCGATCTTGGCCAGGCTGCCGAGTCCCTCGTCGAGCTGGAGAGACTGGGTCGCGGCCTCGAGGAACTTCAGCAGCCGGACCGGGTTGGCCAGGGTGTTGGCGCTGAGCACCTGGTGGGCCATCGCGGCGATGAACGCCTGCTGTCGCTTCATCCGGCCTACGTCGGACCCGTTGCCGAGGACGTAGCGCTCGCGGACGTAGTTGAGGGCCTGGAAGCCTTCGAGCTTGCGGGTTCCGGCCGGGATGTTGATGCCGTGAGACGGGTCGACGATGCCGGGCTCGGGGATGCAGACCTGGACGCCGCCGATGGCGTCGACCATGCCGCGGAAGCCCGCGAAGTCGACGACGATGAAGTGGTCGACTCGGATGCCGGTGAGCTCCTCGAGCTGGTGGATCGTGCACGCCGGGCCGCCGACGGAGAACGCCTCGTTCCACATCGCGTCGGTGGCGCCCGGGATCGGGTCGAGATCCTCGTCGAGGCACTCGGGGCGGTTGACCAAGGAGTCGCGCGGGATGCTGATGCCGTAGGCGCGCTCCCGGTCGGCCGAGAGGTGCAGCAGGATCGTGGTGTCTGACCGCTTGCCGCCGCCGGTCAGGTTGTCGATGTTGTTGCCCGGCGCGTCGCGGTCGTCGGAGCCCATCACCAGGATGTTGAGCGGCTCCTTGGGTCCCTCGACGTTCTTCTTCTCTGGTCGGTCGGTGCCGAGCTGCTCATCGACGTTGATGACGTCGAGGTTGCCGTTGTAGTGGCGGTAGAGGTAGAGCGTCGACAGCCCGGTCACCAGCGCCAGCACGACCGAGGTGACGAGGAGCACGCGGCCGACCGTGTGGCGCTTCTTGACCTTGGCCCGCCGCTTGGGTTTGGCTTCCGTGGGGTCGCCGGACTGCGAGCTGGCGCCCGGAGGGGCGTCGGATCCGGACACGCGTCGACCTCGGGGAATACGAAAGGGACAGCGTCGAAGTTACGACGTCCGACCAATGGTGACCTGTCGGCAGCCCAACGACCAACTCCGCCTACCGTCGGTATGGGGCGGGAGTGCCCGGCGTGACAGGATGTGCGGCGGCCGGTCCCTGACCCGGTTGCCGGCCACGCCCCAGTAGCTCAGTGGATAGAGCAGCCGCCTCCTAAGCGAAAGGTCGCGCGTTCGACTCGCGCCTGGGGCACGCACAGCATCACCCGACGATGCACGGGTACGGGCCCGAAATGCTCGACAGCAAGCCGCAGACGAACTCGGGGTCGTATGCCTCGGGTAGCGGGCCCGGGACGCTGCCTCGGGCAAGCGAGACCGTGGGACGACGATGACCTCGACCCGTCCCTCGTTGGTCGGAGGGCGCTACCTCCTGCAGCGCCAGATCGGCCAGGGCGGTATGGGGGCAGTCTGGCTCGCCGTCGACAAGGTGCTCGGGCGCGAGGTCGCCGTCAAGCGGCTCGGCATGTTCTCGGACCGCGGCGCGCTCGACCTGGTGCGCGCCGAGAGGGAGGCCAGGCTCGCTGCCCGGCTCAACCATCCCCACGTCGTCGCTGTCTTCGACTTCGTCGCCGAAGGTGACGAGCAGTGGCTCGTCATGGAGCACGTCGCTGGTACTGACCTCGCCGCCGTCACCGCGGACGACGGCGGCCTGGCGCCTGCCGAGGCCGCGGCCCTGCTCGCGCAGGTGGCCGCGGCTCTTGTCGCGGCACACACGGCGGGCATCGTGCACCGGGACGTCAAGCCCTCCAACATCCTGATCGCCGCCGACGGCACCGCCAAGCTTGCCGACTTCGGCATCGCGCGTGCCCGAGACTCGACCGTCACGGTGTCCGGATCCGTGACCGGCTCGCCGGCGTACCTGGCTCCCGAGGTGGCCGCTGGCCAGCCGGCGACCGAGGCGAGCGACGTGTGGTCGCTGGGCGCGACGCTCTACCAGGCGCTGACGGGTCGGCCGCCGTACGACACCTCCGACAGCGTCCTGTCGGCGATGTACCGCATCGTGCACGAAGCGCCACCGAGGTTGCCTGGGGCTGGCTGGCCCGCCGACCTGCTCGAGGTCACGATGGCCACCGATCCAGCCGACCGCTGGCCGATGAGCCGCGTGAGCGAGTACCTGGCCGCAGGGCCGCCTCCCGTGGACGAGCCAGTAGTGGCACCGGCGCCGGACGACGCCGTCGACCGTCGCTCCTGGCTGCTTCCGATCCTCGTCGGCGTGGTCGTCCTGCTTGTCGCGGCGACTGCCATCTGGGCGCTGACTCGGCAGGACCCCGCGCCCAACGCCAAGGATCCGGGGACCGCCGGCGCCGTCATCGGACGCTCCGGTCTCGCCGTCCGACGAGCCCTCGTCGTCAGGTACGCCGTCGCGTACGCCGTCTCCGACCACCTCGTCGACCCCGGCACCCACGCAGACGGCCGAGCCGGAGCCGACCAGCTCACCGACCGTCGGCGAGACGTCCGAGCCACCGACCGGCGCCGGAGGGGACGCAGCGGCCATGCGGACGTTCGTGCAGCAGTACATCGCCACCGCACTGGCCGACCCTGAGAGCGCGTGGCAGTCGCTGACCCCTCGCTTCCAGCAGACGTGCTGTGACGGCAGCGCCGGCAGCTACGTCGGCTACTGGAACACGATCGCGACCGCCACGCTGCGCGACATCGAGGCCGACCCCGGCGCCATGCGGGTCGGCTACACCATCACATGGGATCCCGAGGGCGAGCGCGCTCCGGAGGACGAGCGAGTCACGCTCGGACTCGTGAGACAGGGTGATCGGTATCTCATCGACTACGAGCTCTGACAGGCTCGACAGAGCCGCTCTTGCGTGCGGCGTCGTTCAGGTCGTGTGGCAGTCAGGAGCGCAGTAGGCGCATCCGTTGGTGTCGTCGAAGTGCTGCTTGGCCGCCTGCACGGCGCTCTGGCAGTCCGGGTGGCTGCCCAGTGCGATCTGGTTCGACGGATCGGGCAGACAGCGCTTGGTCGAGGCGAGGTCGTGGACCTCGTGGTCACGAGAGCCCGACTGAGCATCCTTGTTCACGCAGTAGTTCGGCATGGCGAACCTCCTTCCAACGACCGTAACTCCGGTCGAGGTCGCTGGCCGTGGCCCAAACGGGCCATTTCTCGACGCGCTCAGCGCACCTCGAACCTCATCCCGCCGGCCTGCACGCGGGCCAGCAGGTTGGCCCCCATCGACTGCGCGGTGGTCACCTGCCCGGCGACGTCGGGGTTGTCGTCGAAAGCCAGGCACAGGCCCGACTCGGCGAGCATCATCGCGGTCTCGGTGTAGCCCGGGTCGCCGCCCGTGACCCGCGTGCGCACCGTCTCGCCGCCGGCCTCGCCGACGAAGTCGACGGTGAACCAGGAGCGCTCGCGACGCTCGGGGTCGGGCCCGTCGCCGGCCGGGTACCACTTCATCAGCAGGTCGCGGGTGAGCTTCAGCTGCGCCGCCAGCCCGAGGCCGCTCATCACGGCGACACCGCCCACGGCGTACGGCAGCGTCTTCATGCCGGTGTAGTGGGAGTAGCGGAACCTCGGCCCGTACGTCGGCAGGGCCGCGCCGCTGCGCGCGACGATCGCCGGGTCCATCGTCGACAACGGGAGCAGCCAGTAGCCGAGGAGCTTGTCGCGGTGGGGCTTGCCGGCGACCGCACGTGACGACCGACCCTCGGGCTTGGGCTCGACCCGCTTGCGCGCCTGGGCGGCCGCGCGGATCTGGCGGACCCGCGACATGCCGGTGAGCAAGGTCTCGAACGTGCCACCCGACGGCAACCCGCCTGCGCGTACGACGCCGCGCATGTCGATCGGGCACGTCGGCCGGCAGCTGCTCGACGGTGAACATCGCGCCGAGGTCGTAGGGGATCGAGTCGAAGCCGCAGCCGTGGACCAGACGGGCGCCGGTCGTCACGGCGGTGGCATGGTGGGCGACGTACATGGTGTCGACGAACTCGAGCTCGCCGGTGATGTCGCAGTAGTCGGTGCCGGCGTCGGCACACGCGGCCACGAGCGCCTCGCCACGGCCCACGTAGGGGCCGACGGTCGACAGGACCACCTTGGTCCGGGCCGCCAGGTCGGCCAGGGCGACGGGGTCACCGGAGTCGGCCACGATCAGCTCGACGTCGGAGCCGACCTGGGCCCGGACCTTCTCCAGCTTGTCGAGGCTGCGTCCGGCGAGGGCCCAGCGCAGGCCTTCGGGGCCGTGGTGAGCGAGGTAGTCCGCGGTCAGGGCCCCGGTGAAGCCCGTCGCGCCGAAGAGGACGATGTCGAGCTCGCGGCCGTCGGGCCGACTGGTTGGCATTGACTCATCGTGGCAGGTGCGGAACCAGCCGCCGCAGCCGACCGTCGTACACCCGTGCACCAGATCGCCCGGACCGGACTCGCCGTCACCGCCGTCGGCGCCCTCGGCGCAGCCTTCGCGGCGGGAGTCGCCTTCGGGTCCCAGACGCCGACGACCACCTCGGACGACCGCCCGGTCATCAGGGGCAACGACCTCCAGCTGGTCAACGCCGACCTCCGCCCGGCCGCCAGCTGCGAGGAGCTGCTGGAGTGGTACGTCGACCACGGCGTCGACCGCGTCACGCCGTACGGCTGGGACTACCTGCGGGTCTACACGCTCGAGGACAACGCGGCCGGCTCGCCGGAGCCCGCTGAGTCGACCGGAGGCCAGTGAGTCGACCAGTGAGGCGACCGCGAGCGAGACCGGCACCAACGTCCAGGAGGCCGGCGTCGACGAGCCCGACGTGGTGAAGACCGACGGCTCACTCCTGGTGCGGGTCGTCGACGACAGCACCCTCGCGGTGTACGACGTCACGGGTGACGAGCCCGTGCTTCGCGGGTCGCTCGATCTCGACGGGATGTTCTCCCCCGAGCTCCTGCTGGTCGGCGACCGCGTCGTCGTGATCGGCCGCGAGGCCGGGGCCGCGCGAGGTCGCATCGCACCCGGGACCACGTTGCAGGTCGTCGACATCGCGGACCCGTCGTCGCCGACGGTGGTGCACGAGGCGTCGTACGACTCCTCGCTGGTCACCGCGCGCCAGCACGGCGACGTGGTCCGGCTCGTCGTGTCGGTCGGGTCTGCCGGACCTGGAGTTCGTCGAGCCCGGGTTGTTCCGTCGCGAGACGACCGCGCTGGAGCGCAACCAGGACGTCGTCCGCGCGTCCAGCATCGACGACTGGCTGCCGCACGTGACGACGGTCGGGGCCGACGGCGCGGTCCGCGAACAGCTCGTGGGCTGCGAGGACGTGGCGATCCCCGCCGTCGACGCCGGCCTGGGCACCGTCGTCGTCGCGGGCTTCGACGTCGACGACCCGGCGAGCCACCGAGACGACCGCTGTCACGACGCCGAGCGAGACGGTCTACATGTCGGCCGACCACCTCTACCTCGCCAGCTCGGCCTACCGGATGGGCTGGGAGGCCTGCTGCTGGGACGTCCCGCAGACGGGCGTCGCCGCGGGCGTCGCCGCGGACGTCTCCGACGAGGGCTCGACCTACCTCTACGACTTCGACCTCGACGGCACCGCGACGACGTACGCCGCGTCGGGCCAGGTCGAAGGCGCGATCGCGAACCGGTGGTCGATGGACGAGCACGACGGCGTGCTGCGGGTGGCGGTCGGGGCGACGACGCAGACCGGGAACTTCAACTCGATCGTGACGCTGTCGCGCAGCGACAGCGACCTCGTCGAGGTCGGCCGTGTCGACAAGCTCGGTGTCGGCGAGGACATCAAGTCGATGCGGTGGTTCGACGGGCTGGCGGTGATGGTGACGTTCCGCCAGACCGACCCGTTCTACGCCGTCGACCTCACCGACCCCGACGACCCGCAGCTGCTGGGCGAGCTGAAGATCCCGGGCTTCTCGTCCTACCTGCACCCGATCGACGGCGACCTGATGATCGGGATGGGCTCGGACGCCGACCCTGCGACCGGGGTCGTGTCGGGGGCCAAGGCGTCGCTCTTCGACGTCGGCGACCTGACGTCGCCGCGGGAGCTCGACACGGTCTCCTACCCCGCCGGCACCACGGCCCAGGCGGCCCTCGACCCGCGCCAGTTCACCTGGCTGCCCGACCGGCGTACGGCGCTGACGGTGATCTCGTCGGGATGGGAGGGCCGGACGGGTTACGTGTCGGTGCTGCGCGTCGGCGACTCGTCGGTGAGCAGCGAGCTGGTCGAGGTCGAGTACGGCTCGGACGTCGACGACGTACGGCTGGTCCCGCTGCCCGACGGCAGGGTCGTGCTGACCACCGGCGACGAGGTCTCCTTCTTCGCGCTCTGACTCGCGCTGGCGCTCCTCGACCTCACGGCTTCGGTGGTTGAGGTGCGAGGGCGGTCACGCCCGAGCCTCGAAACCACCGCGCGCGACACGTAATCTCGCCACCATGTGCCGCAACATCCGACCGCTGAACAACTTCGACCCGCCCGCCACGAACGACGAGGTGCACGCGGCGGCGCTCCAGTTCGTCCGCAAGGTCAGCGGTACGACCAAGCCGTCGCAGGTCAACCAGGAGACCTTCGACCGAGCGGTGCACGAGATCGCCCACATCACCCGGCACCTTCTCGAGGACCTGGTGACCACCGCGCCGCCGAAGAACCGTGAGACCGAGGCGGAGAAGGCCCGCGCGCGGGCGCGGTTGCGGTACGGCACGTGACGCTCTCGGCCAGTCCACGACGTACGACGCCGCCTCTGGCGCTGCTCGCGGACCGGCCGCTCGTGGTGCTGACCGGGGCCGGGCTCTCGACCGACTCCGGCATCCCCGACTACCGCGGCCCGGGGTCGCCGTCGCGGATGCCGATGACCTACCAGGAGTTCGTGTCCGGGGTCGACGCGCAGCAGCGCTACTGGGCGCGCAGCCACCTCGGCTGGTCGCGGATGCGCGGCGCCTCACCCAACGCGGGCCACCTCGCGCTCGCCCGGCTCGATCCCACGCTGCTGATCACCCAGAACGTCGACGGGCTGCACGAGCGCGCCGGCTCGCGGTCGGTCGTGGCGCTGCACGGCCGGATCTCCGACGTCGTGTGCCTGTCGTGCCGGGCCGTCGTCTCCGCGGTCCGCGTTGCAGGAGCAGATGACGTCAGCTCAACCCGGACTGGGTCTCGCGCCATGCCTCCGTCGCCACCCGGCCCGATGGCGACGTCGACCTGGAGGAGACCTCGGGCTTCGTCGTGCCGCGCTGCCGTGCGGCGGGGTGCTCAAGCCGGACGTGGTGTTCTTCGGCGAGAACGTGCCGGCGGCGCGGGTGTCGCGTTGCTACGAGGCGGTCGACGCGCTGGTCGACTCGGGCGGCGTGCTGCTCTGTCGTCGGCACGTCGCTGACGGTGATGAGCGGGTTGCGGTTCGTGCGGCGGGCTTTCAAGGCGGGGACGCCGGTGGTGATCGTCAACCGGGGAGGTACGCGCGGCGACGACCTGGCGACGTACAAGGTCGAGGCCGGCTGTTCGGAGTTCCTCAGCGACCTGGTGGGCTGACTTCCAGGCGATCGTTCTGCTCGCCTGGCGAAATCTTGCCACGGAACGCCGAACGCGGATCCCCGGCTCGACCGGGGATCGCCTCACGACCAGCGCGCCTACTGCTTCCCCACGAAGATGTGGGCGGCGGCCTCGAGGTCGATCTCGGCGGCCTCGCCGCCGGAGCCGACGAGGACGCCCTGGTCGGTGCCGGAGACGCCGACGACCTTGTCGGGGAGGCGCCGATGCGGCGCAGGGTGGACATCAGGACCTCGTCCTTCTGCAGCTCCTCGGAGATGCGGCGGACCCGCACCGAGGCCTGGTCGCCGGCCCGGCTGGTCACCTCGGCGAGCGACACCATGCCGTCCATGAACTCGTCGGCCTGGCCGGCTCTCACCCAGCTCGTCGAGGCCGGGGATCGGGTTGCCGTACGGCGACTCGGTGGGGTGGCCGAGCAGCTCGACGAGGCGGCGCTCGACGGTCTCGGACATCACGTGCTCCCAGCGGCAGGCCTCGGCGTGGACCAGCTCCCAGTCGAGGCCGATCACGTCGGTGAGCAGCACTTCGGCGAGGCGGTGCTTGCGCATCACCCGGGTGGCCAGCCGCATGCCCTCCTCGGTGAGCTCGAGGTGGCGGTCGCCCTCGACGGTGACGAGGCCGTCGCGCTCCATGCGGGCGACGGTCTGGGAGACGGTGGGGCCGCTCTGGTGCAGCCGCTCGGCGATCCGGGCACGCAGCGGGACGATGCCTTCCTCGACGAGCTCGTAGATCGTCCGGAGGTACATCTCGGTGGTGTCGATCAGGTCGCTCACTTACCTATTCTGACCTATGGGCGTGATTCGCTGGCAGAGTGGAGGAATGCCAGCGGTCATGTGGTTCCGGCGCGACCTGCGCCTCTCGGACAACCCGGCACTGCTCGAGGCCGCCCATTCGGATGACCAGGCGCGACGGTGAGGTGCTTCCGCTCTTCGTCGTCGACCCCGCGCTGTGGGGGCCCAGCGGACCCTCGCGGCGTCACTACCTGTCCGCGTCGCTGCGCGACCTGGACTCGCGCATCGGCCTGACGATCCGCACCGGCGACCCCGTCACCGAGGTGGTCCGCGCGGCACGCGAGGTCGAGGCCGACCGGTGCACGTCGCCGCCGACTTCGGCCCCTACGGCCGCGCCCGGGACGAGAAGGTCGACGCGGCGCTGGCCGAGCACGACATCGAGCTGGTGCGCACCGGTTCGCCGTACGCCGTCGCGCCGGGCCGGGTGACCAAGGGCGACGGGACGCCGTACCAGGTCTTCACGCCCTACTACCAGCGCCTGGCTCGCCCACGGCTGGCGCGACCCGGCTGGCGAGCTGGGCCCGTGAGCTGGCTGAGCGCCGCCTCCGACGGCGTGCCCACCGAGGAGCTGCCCGACGGGCTCGCAGCTGCCGGAGGCCGGCGAGGACGCCGCGAGGCGGCGCTGGCGCGACTTCCGCCGCGACAAGCTCGACGCCTACGACCGCCATCGCGACCGGCCGGACCTCGACGCCACCTCGCACATGTCCGTGCACCTCAAGTGGGGCGAGATCCACCCGCGCACGATGCTCGCCGACCTGCGGGACGTCAGCGGGCCGGGGCGCGTCGACCTACCGCAAGGAGCTGGCCTGGCGCGAGTTCTACGCCGACGTGCTGTTCCACCGGCCCGAGACCGCGCGCGACTACCTCCGGCCCGGAGTTCAAGCAGATGGCCTACGACGACCCCGGCGACCAGCTCGAGGCCTGGCGCGAGGGGCGCACCGGCTACCCGATCGTCGACGCCGGCATGCGCCAGCTGCGGGCCACCGGCTGGATGCACAACCGCGTCCGGATGATCGTCGCGAGCTTCCTGGTCAAGGACCTCCACGTCGAGTGGCAGCACGGCGCCCGCCACTTCCTGCACTGGCTGGTCGACGGCGACCTGGCCTCCAACCAGCACGGTTGGCAGTGGACGGCGGGCTGCGGCACCGACGCCGCGCCGTACTTCCGGGTGTTCAACCCGGTCACCCAGGGCCGCAAGTTCGATCCCGACGGCGCCTACATCAGGAAGTGGGTGCCCGAGCTGCGCGACGCCGACGACCCCCACGAGCCCGTCGACCCGATCGTCGACCACGCCGAGGAACGGCGCGAGGCGCTCGACCGCTACGACAGGATCAAGAAGTGACCGATCTCCTGGTGCCGGCTCGCTTCTGCGGGCCGCCCGTCTCCGGCAACGGCGGCTGGACATGCGGGGCGATGGCCCAGCTCGTGCACGGTCACCCGCAGCGACCACACCGAGCCCTGGCCGGCCATCACCGTGACGCTGCGCCGTCCGCCTCCGCTCGACACTGGCCGTGCCGACGTCCGAGGCCGACGGCGTCACCACCGCCGCCGACGACGCAGGGGCCGGTCGCGCACGGCGCAGAGCGCGGCCGACGAGAGCTCACCGAGGTCGAGGCCGTCGACGCGCGCACCGCCCGCGCCGCCGAGGCGTCGTACGCCGGCTGGGTCACCCACCCGTTCACCTCGTGCTTCACCTGCGGCCCCGACCGCGAGGAGGGCGACGGCCTGCGGATCTTCCCGGGGCCGGTCGACGACCTCGACGGCGCTGGACACCTGTCTGGCCGGGTGGCCGCTGCGTGGACGCCTCACCCGAGCACGCCGAGGACTGGCACCAGTACGACGACGACCACCGCCGCGCGTCCCTCCCGGTCACCTGGGCCGCGCTCGACTGCCCCGGCGGGTGGGCCGCCGACCTGGCGAGCAACCCCGCCGTCCTCGGCCGGATGACCGCCCGGGTCGACACCCTGCCCCTGATCGGCGAGGAGCACGTCGTCGTGGGCCACTTCCGCGGGCGCGACGGCCGCAAGCTGTTCACCGCCGCGACGCTCTACGACTCCGACGGCCGCGTCGTCGCCACCGCCGAGCACACCTGGATCACCGTCGACCCCGCCACCTTCCGCTGACCCCCACCCCACCCCGATTCGTCTGCGGATCACCTCAACTTTTCTCGCTTGGCGGCGCAGACGAATCGGTGTGCCAGGATTGCGCGCGTGGCTTTGAACGATCCAAGTGACGCTCCGTGGTGGCGGGACGCCGTCGTCTACCAGGTCTACGTCCGCTCGTTCGCGGACTCGAACGGC
Organism: uncultured Actinomycetota bacterium; assembly: GCA_963814935.1. Classification (GTDB taxonomy): domain Bacteria; phylum Actinomycetota; class Actinomycetes; order Propionibacteriales; family Nocardioidaceae; genus Nocardioides. Next base: position 146,827 of record CAWFEZ010000019.1, read on the forward strand.
GACGGGCTCGGTGACCTTCCCGGCATCACCCAGCGGCTGCCGTACCTGCGCGACCTGGGCGTCGACGCCCTGTGGATCACGCCGTTCTACCCGAGCCCGCAGCACGACGCCGGGTACGACGTGTCCGACTACGTCGACGTCGACCCGCGGTTCGGCAACCTCGCCGACGCCGACGCGCTGCTCGAGAAGGCGCACGCGCTCGGCCTCAAGGTCGTCGTCGACCTGGTGCCCAACCACACCTCCGACGAGCACGAGTGGTTCCAGAAGGCGCTGGCCGCCGAGCCCGGCAGCCCCGAGCGCGAGCGCTACATGTTCCGCAAGGGCAAGGGCCGCGGCCGCAAGCAGCCGCCGAACAACTGGAACTCGATCTTCGGCGGCATCGCGTGGGAGCAGGTGGACGACGGCGCCGATCGGCCAGGGCAGTGGTACCTCCACATCTTCGACCGCACCCAGCCCGACCTGAACTGGCGCAACCCCGAGGTGCGCGACATGTTCGAGCGACGTGCTGCGGTTCTGGCTCGACCGCGGCGTCGACGGGTTCCGCGTCGACGTGGCCCACGGGTTGTTCAAGGACGCCCGGCTGCGCGACGAGAAGAACCGCCGAGCCCGAGCTCGCGACATCTCGAGTCGCTGCTCGAGACCGAGACCAAGGACGAGCCGATGTGGGACCAGCCCGAGGTCCACGAGGTCTACCGCGACTGGCGCCGCGTCCTCGACGAGTACGACGGCGACCGGATGGCCGTGGCCGAGGCCTGGACCCAGACGCCGAGCGCGCACCGCGGCGTACGTGCGGCCCGACGAGCTCCAGCAGGCCTTCAACTTCGCCTGGCTGCTGGCCAGGTGGGACGCCGCCGACATGGCCGACTGCATCCGCCGTACCTTCGCCACCCTCGACCCCGTCGGCGCCAACCCGACCTGGGTGCTGTCCAACCACGACGTGGTGCGCCACGCCACGCGGTACGGCGGCGGGCCGGTCGGCGTCGCCCGGGCCCGCGCGGCGACGCTGGCGATGCTGGCGCTGCCCGGGTCGTCGTACCTCTACCAGGGCGAGGAGCTCGGCCTCGAGAGCGTCGACGTGCCCGGAGGAGCTGCGGCAGGACCCCGCCTGGTTCCGCACCGGCGTCGAGTGGCGCGACCACTGCCGCGTGCCGATGCCGTGGAAGGGCACCAAGGCGCCGTTCGGGTTCGGCGGCCGCAAGCAGCCGTGGCTGCCGATGCCCGAGTCCTGGAAGGACCTCACGGTCGAGGCGCAGACCGGCAAGCGCGGGTCGACGCTGGAGATGTACCGCAAGGCGCTGAAGGTACGGCGTACCTTCGCCACCACGGCCCCGCGCGAGGTCGAGATCCTCGACCGCGCCAAGTCCGTGCTGGCCTTCCGCCGCGGGCCGATCACCGTCGTGCTCAACGCCGGCAGCCGTCCGGTCTCGCTGCCGAAGGGCAAGGTGCTGGTCAACAGCGGCCGGCTCGTCGACGGCAAGCTGCCGCCGAACACGGCCGTCTGGATCGCGCTGAGCCGTCACGCGTCCAGCGCCCGGTTGTAGCGGCCGAGCGTCGCGACGAAACCGGTCGAGGTCGGCGTCGGACCAGTCGCCGAGCCGCTCGTCGAGCCACTTGCGGCGGTGCTGCGCAACGTCGGTGAGGCGGGTGCGGCCCTCGTCGCTGACCGACACCAGCATGGCGCGGCCGTCCTCGGGGTCGGTGACCCGCTCCAGGAGCCCGAGCTCGGTCGAGGCTGGTGACCTGCCGACTGACCGCGCCCTTGTCGATGTCGAACTGGTCGGCGATCTCGGAGGCACGCAGCGGGCCGTGCTCGGCGACGTAGGTCAGCATCAGGTACGACGCCGGGGCGAGGTCGGGGTGCACGGCGCGGGCGCGCAGTCGGCGATGACCCGGCGGATCCGCCGCACCATCACGCCGACCTCGCGCTCGAGGTCGCCGAGGGTCTCGGCGCGCCGCGTCGTCATCGCGCGCGCACTCTTCGGGCACCTGCGTCGACGCTGTCGTCGGTCGCCTGTCGGGAGCCATCTCGTCGGCGCGCAGGATCGTGGTGCGCAGCGGCACCTCGCGGATGAACAGCACGCAGAGGAACGCTGCCACAGCGAACGGGACGGCCACCAGGAAGATGTGGCCGGTCGCCTCGCCGAAGGCCTGCTCGAAGATCGCCCGCACCGGGCCGGGCAGCGAGTCGAGGTCGGGGATCGAGTGGCTCTCGGTGGAGTCGCTGGAGACGCCGATCGCGGCAAGTCCGTCGGCGACCTTCGCGGCCACCTGGTGACTCAGCACCGCGCCCAGCGCCGCGACGCCGATGGAGCCGCCCATGCTGCGGAAGAACGCCACCACCGAGCTGGCCGCACCCATGTCGGCCTGCGCGGTGTTGTTCTGCACCGCCAGCACCAGGTTCTGCATGGTGGCGCCGAGGCCGAGGCCGAGCACCGCCATGAAGGCGCCGACGAGCCACAGCGAGGTGGCCTCGTCGATGGTCGCGAGCAGGCCGAGGCCGATGATCACGGCGACCATGCCGCCGACGAGGTAGCGCTTCCAGAGGCCGGTGCGGGTGATGATGCGGCCGGTCACCATGCTCGAGATCACCAGGCCGGCGACCATCGCGATGGACATCAGGCCGGCGTGGGTCGGGCTCATCCCGCGGGCGAGCTGGAAGTACTGGCTGAGGTAGACCGTCGAGCCGAACATCGCGACGCCGATGAGCACGGACGCGCCCGTGGCCAGGCTCGTGGTGCGGTCGCGGAAGAGCCGCATCGGGATGATCGGCTCGCGCGCGACCTTCATCTCGACGTAGATCGCGCAGGCGACCACGGCGAGGCCGAGCACGATGAGCGCGAGGCTCGTGGCGGAGCCCCACGCGAACTGGTTGCCGGCGAGGGAGACCCAGACCAGCAGCAGGCTGACGCCGCCGACGATGAGCGTGGCGCCGAGGTAGTCGATGTGCACCTCACGGCGTACGACGGGCAGGTGCAGCGTCTTCTGCAGAAGCGCGAACGCCGCGACCGCGACGGGCAGGCCGACGAAGAAGCACCAGCGCCAGCCGAGGCCAGGCGTGTCGACGATCAGGCCACCGATGAGCGGGCCGGAGACGGTGGCGACAGCGAACACGGCGCCGATGTAGCCGGAGTAGCGGCCGCGCTCGCGCGGGGTGACCATGCTGGCGATGACGACCTGGACCAGCGCGGTCAGGCCACCGACGCCGAGGCCCTGGACCACACGCGCGCCGATCAGCACCTCCATGCTCGGCGCGAAACCGGCGATGAGCGAGCCGATCGAGAAGATCACGAGCGCCGACTGGACCAGGACCTTCTTGCTGAAGAGGTCGGCCAGCTTGCCCCAGATCGGCGTCGTCGCGGTCATCGCGAGCAGGGTGGCGACGACGACCCAGGTGTAGCCGGTCTGGCTGCCCTCGAGGTCGGTCACGATCGCCGGCAGGGCGTTGGAGACGACGGTGCTCGACAGCATCGCGACGAACATCGCGAGCAGCAGGCCCGAGAGCGCCTCGAGCACCTCGCGGTGGGTCATCTGACCGTGCGACTCGGCCGCGACGGGAGCGCTGCTGGGGGTGGTGGTGGCGGACAAGACGAGACTCTCGATTCGAGGAGGTGGTGACTGGTTGACTTTAGCAACAGTTGCTGATGGCAACTAATTCCTCGGAACTCGGCGCAGTCCCGAAATGCAGACAACCCGCAGGTGTGGGCTCGAGAGTCGGGCCCCCTCCGGCGGACGTGCGGCCGGATCACCTGCGGGTCGGGTGTCTGCGTTGGATTGCCAGCAGTACTACGAACGGCTGGCCGTCGGTTGCTGCTAGACCGCAGCCACCTCACGCGTCCTGAAAGTATTCAACTCTGGACCACCTCCTTTCCCGTGTACGACGAGGGTAGAGGTCCGCTCAAGGGCACCTCAAGGCATTTCGTCGCCCGACGCACGAACTTCTCGGGCACTTCCTCAACTTCTCGGCCGTCGCGACGCCCGAGAAGTTCGGAATCACGGTGTACCGGCGATTCCTCAAGCGACGGCCTCGGGTACGGCGGCGGTGAACTGGGCCTGGTACAGCCGGGCGTAGGCGCCCTCGGCCGCGAGCAGGGAGTCGTGGGTGCCCTGCTCGACGATGGCGCCGTCCTCCATCACCAGGATCAGGTCGGCGTCGCGGATCGTGGAGAGCCGGTGGGCGATCACGAACGACGTGCGGTCGGTGCGCAGGGCGGCCATCGCGTGCTGGAGCAGCAGCTCGGTGCGGGTGTCGACCGACGACGTCGCCTCGTCGAGGATCAGCAGGTCGGGGTCGGAGAGGAACGCCCGCGCGATGGTGACCAGCTGGCGCTCGCCGGCCGAGAGGTTGCTGCCCTCCTCGTCGACCATGGTGTCGTAGCCGTCGGGCAGCGAGTGCACGAACCGGTCCACGAACGTCGCGCGCGCGGCCGCCAGGACCTCCTCCTCCGAGGCGTCGGGCCGGCCGTAGGCGATGTTGTCGCGGATGGTGCCCTCGAACAGCCAGGTGTCCTGCAGCACCATGCCGATCTCGCTGCGCAGCTCGCCCCGGGGCACCGACGCGATGTCCACGCCGTCGAGGGTGATCCGCCCGCCGGTGACCTCGTAGAAGCGCATCACCAGGTTGACCAGCGTGGTCTTGCCCGCGCCGGTCGGGCCGACGATGGCGACCGTCTGCCCGGGAGCCGCGACGAGCGAGAGGTCGGTGATCAGCGGCTTGTCGGGGTCGTAGGAGAACGAGACGTTCTCGAACCGCACCTCGCCGTGACGATCGGCCTCGGGCACGAGGGCTCCGGACAGCTCGGTCGACTGCTCCTCGGCGTCGAGCAGCTCGAAGACCCGCTCGGCCGACGCGACGCCGGACTGCAGCAGGTTGGTCATCGACGCCAGCTGGGTCAGCGGCTGGGTGAACTGGCGGGAGTACTGGATGAAGGCCTGTACGTCGCCCAGCGAGATCGACCCGTTGGCGACCTTGAGCCCGCCGAGCACGGCGATGACGACGTAGTTGAGGTTCCCGATGAACATCATCGTCGGCATGATCAGCCCGCTGACGAACTGCGCCCCGAACGACGCGTCGTACAGCTTGTCGTTCTCCTCGGCGAAGGTCCGCTCGACCTCCTCCTGGCGACCGAAGACCTTGACCAGCGCGTGGCCGGAGAAGGTCTCCTCGATGTGGGCGTTGAGCTTGCCGGTGCGCCGCCACTGGTCGATGAACATGCCCTGGCTGCGCTTCATCACGGCACCCGTGACGACCATGGTGACCGGCACCGTGACCAGGGCGACGAGCGCGAGCTGCCAGGAGATCGAGAACATCATCGCCACGACGAAGACCACCGTCAGCAACGAGGTCAGCAGCTGGCTCATGGTCTGCTGCAGCGACTGGCTGATGTTGTCGATGTCGTTGGTGACCCGGCTGAGCAGCTCGCCGCGCGGCTGCTTGTCGAAGTAGCTCAGCGGCAGGGCGTTGACCTTGTCCTCGACGTCGGCGCGCATCCGGCGGACGGTGCCCTGGACGACGTCGTTGAGCAGGTAGCCCTGCAGCCACGCGAGCAGCGAGGCGACGACGTACACGGCTAGCACGAGGAGCAGCACGTCGCCGACGGCTGAGAAGTCCACCCCCGCGCCGGGCACGAGGTCCTCCGTGTTGGCGATCAGGTCGGCCTGCCTGACGTCTCCCTGCGCCCTGAGGGCCTCGACGGCCTGCTCCTGGGTGACGCCCGGCGGGATGTCCTTGCCGAGGACGCCGGCGAAGATCAGGTCGGTCGCGCGGCCCAGGATCCGCGGCCCGATCGACATCAGCCCGACGCTGACGACGGCCAGCAGCGACAACCAGGATCGCCTTGGTCCTCTCCGGCGCCATCTGCCGCACCAGCCGCTTGGCCGACGGCCAGAACGTGTTGGCCTTCTGCCCGACCATGCCGCCGCCCATCGGGCCGCGGCCCGGACCGGGACCCTGGGTGATCCGCTCGGTCTCCTTGAGCGTCCCCTTCTCGTCGGTCGAGCTCGTCGTGACCCCGCTCATGCCGCCTCCTCGGCGCTCAGCTGGGAGGCGACGATCTCCTGGTAGGTGGCCGACGTGGCGAGCAGCTCCTGGTGCGTGCCGCGGTCGACGACGACGCCGTCCTCGAGCACGAGGATCAGGTCGGCGTCGCGGATCGTGGACACCCGCTGGGCGACGATCACCACCGTCGCGTCGCGCGTGACCGGACGCAGCGCGGCACGCAGCCGCGCGTCGGTGGCCAGGTCGAGAGCGGAGAAGGAGTCGTCGAACAGGTAGATCTCCGGCTTCTTGACGACCGCCCGCGCGATGGCGAGCCGCTGCCGCTGGCCGCCGCTGACGTTGGTGCCGCCCTGGGCGATCGGCGCGTCGAGACCTTCGGGCATCTCACGCACGAAGTCGGCGGCCTGCGCGATCTCCAGCGCCGACCACAGCTCCTCGTCGGTGGCGTCCGGCTTGCCGTGCAGCAGGTTGGACCGGACGGTGCCGGAGAACAGGTACGCGCGCTGCGGGATCAGGCCGATCACCGACCAGAGCCGCTCGGGGGCGAGGCGGCGTACGTCGACACCGTCGACCCGCAGCTCTCCCCCGGTGACGTCGAACAGGCGCGGTACCAGGTTGACCAGCGTGCTCTTGCCGGCCCCGGTGGAGCCGATCACCGCCACGGTCTGGCCGGGCTCGGCGCGGAAGCGTGATGTCGCGCAGCACCGGCGCGTCCGCGCCCGGGTAGGTCAGCTCGACGCCGTCGAGCTCGAGGGTGCCGCGCAGCGGGAGGTCGGTCACCGGCTCCTCCGGCCGCGGCACCGAGGTCTCGGTGTCCAGCACCTCCTTGACGCGGTCGGCGCAGACGGCCGCGCGCGGCAGCATCATCATCATGAAGGTGCCCATCATCACCGCCATCACGATCTGCATGAGGTAGGCGAGGTACGCGGTCAGCGCGCCGATCTGCATGGCTCCGGAGTCGACCCGGTGGCCGCCGAACCACAGCACGGCGACCGAGGCGATGTTGGCCACCAGCATCACGGTCGGGAACATCGCGGCCAGGTAGCGGCCGGCGCGGGTGGCCACGTCGGTGAGCTCGCCGTTGGCGGTCGCGAACCGCTCGGTCTCCCGGTCCTCACGGACGAAGGCGCGGACCACGCGCACGCCGGTGATCTGCTCGCGCAGCAGGCGGTTCACCTCGTCGATGCGGGTCTGCATGAGCCGGAAGCTCGGCACCATCCGCGTGATGATCAGGCCCATGGCCCCGGCCAGGACGGGCACCGTCACCACGATCAGCCAGGACAGCCCGATGTCGACGTGCATCGCCATCACGATGCCGCCGACCATCATGATCGGCGCCATCACCATCAGGGTGCACGACATCAGCACCAGCATCTGCACCTGCTGCACGTCGTTGGTCTCGCGGGTGATCAGGCTCGGCGCGCCGAAGTCCTGCACCTCGCGCTGCGAGAACGAGCCGACGCGGGCGAAGATCGCGGCACGTACGTCGCGGCCGAAACCCATCGCCGTACGGGCTCCGAACCACACCGCGCCGACCGAGCAGAGCACCTGCACGAGGGCGACGGCGAGCATCACCGCGCCGGTGCGCACGATGTAGCCCGTGTCGCCGGTGATGACACCGTTGTCGATGATGTCGGCGTTCAGCTTGGGGAGGTACAGGGCGCCGAGCGTGCCGACGAACTGCAGCAGCACCACCATCGTGAGCCACTGCTTGTAGGGCGCGAGGTAGGTGCGCGCCAGCTTGATCAACATCACTTCTCCCGAGGTGTGTGCTGGGGTTCGTGCCGGGTGCGGACGCCGTCGAGCACCAGGTCCGCGATCTCGTCGGGGGTGAGGGCTGGGTGACAGGCCGAGCTCGGGGCGGGCGGAGCCGAAGGTCAGGCTGCGCAGCGCGAGGGCGGCCGTCTCAGGTGGGACTGCGAGCTGGTCGGCGTACGGCGCGAACAGGCCGGTGAGCCGCTCGTGCAGGTCCCGCTGGGCCTGTGAGCATGAACTCCGGCGGCCTGAGCAACGCGGGCTTCTTCTTGTGCAGCGGCCTCGTGGTACTTCGCCGCGAGGTAGGGACGTACGGCGCCCATCACCGCCATCGTCAGCCGCATCCGGTCGAGGATCGCGTCCCGCGGCGATGACGATGCGCTCGCGCAGGTCGTCGGCTCTCGGCGATCGCCGCGTCGAAGGTCTCCTGGCCGCCGGCCGGGTTGATCGCCTCCTGGGCCGCCGCGAACAGCAGCGTGGCCTTGTCGGGGAAGACCCGGAAGATCGTGCCCTCCGCGATCCCCGCTGCCTGGGCGATCTCCTTGGTCGTGACGTCGCCGCCCCGCTCGACGAGCAGCGGGATCAGCGCGTCGAGGATCGCCTTGCGCCGGTCGTCCGGCGACATGGCGGTGGCCTGGGGGTGTCACGACGTCGATGGTAAGTGAGTGAGCACTCACTCACAAGTTGATTTCACGGCCCGCTGACCCGGTTGTGACGGCGTACTGATGGGCGACCCGCACGGTGTGCTCGGCGTCGCGACCGCGGGGCCACGTCGAGACGGGAGCGACGACCAGTCCCCACGCATGGAGGAAACCGATGATGAACCGATGCAAGATCGCCGCCGCCGCCTGGGCGTGGCCGCCAGCAGCGCATCGCCGCGCTGGGCGTCACGGGGACGGCGCAGGCGTCCACGACCGAGGACGGCTGCACCGTCACTCCCTACACGCCGCACGGCGGGACCGCACAACGGCCCCCACGGGCGGCCGATGGTGAAGTACAAGGTCGACGTCACCTGCGTCGCAGGAGTCGACATCCACATCGACCAGGACTTCTGGGAGCAGGACCTGGAAATCCGGGAAGGCAACGCGGACGACGAGTGGGGCGGCCAGGAGTACATCGTCCTGAGCTTCCCGACCGCAGGCACCCAGTCGTTCACGAGTCGCGTGGAGCTGCCCTACACCGGACTCGTCGAGGACGGCGACGAGGAGGTCTACCAGGCCGTCAACTTCGAAGTGCGCATCGGCGCGGTGGGCGGCGGCTGGACCCAGAACGAGCTCACCCAGGTCCAGGTGATCTCGCACTGAGGCTTGGACCGGACAAACGGCCACGCGGCGTGGGAGCTCTCGGGCTCCCACGCCGCCGCTGGCGTATCACCAAGGAGGCCCGGGGCTCCTGAACGAGCGTGACCTCCCCCGGCTCGCGCCCCTCACGCCTCTTGGTGGTGGCGGCGGCGGGCTACGGCAAGACGACGGTCCTCGAAACCGAGCGGCCGCCCGGAGGCGTGCTCTGCACGGCGGTCGAGGCCCTCGCCGACGGCGTCCCCCAGGCTTCGTGGATCGGGATCGACGCCCTCGACGGAGTCGACGTCGAGGGCCAACGCGAGCTGCTGCGCCGGCTCGGCCGCGCTGCCGTCGGACCGAGGGTTCTGTCTCGCGACCCGCACCCCACTCGACCCGGACGTCCGCATGGGTCTGCGCGGGCAGGTCTTCGAGCGCGGCCCGGCGGATCTGGCGCTCGAGCCGTTCGCCGTCGCCAGGTTGCTCGCCGACGAGTACGCCGTCAACGACCCCGAGGCGGCGCCCCGGGTGTTCGACCTGACCAGGGGCTGGCCCGCCCTGGTGCACTTCGCCGGGGACGCCCTCGCGCGGCAGCCCGACGTCGACGTCGCCCGGTCCCTGACCCGCCTCTCCTCGGCGGCGGCCAGCTGGTTGTCTGCCAACGTCCTGGCGGGCGTACCGGACGACGCGCTCACCCTGCTCGGGATCATCGCCGGGATCGGCCCGGTGACCGACGGCGTGTGCGACCGACTGGCGCGCACGGCGGGGCTCGACCCCGTCGGCGAGCTCGTCGAGCGCTGGTACCAGCAGGGCGTGCTGGTGCCTCGGGACCGACCCGGTGACGACGGAGTCGCGGTCTTCGTGCCGCTGGTCGGTCAGTTGCTGGCCGCTCGTCGGGGGCCCGACGACCGCCGACGCCGGTCTCCTGCACGCGGCGGCCGAAGCCTACGAGATGGACGACCTGCCGTTCCCGGCCGTCCGCGCCTTCGCACGGGCAGGGGCGCAGCGCGAGGTCGAGCGGCTCCTCGCCGAACGCGGCGCCGAGATGGTCCGCCGCGGGGACGCCCGTGGCGTCGCCGACCTGGTGGCTCTCACCCGCTCGAGCGCACGCCCGCTGTCCGGCGTACCCACGCTGACGCACTCCGCCGGCTCGGTGACGGGGCCGCGGCCCGCCGCTCCCTCGGCCCGCTCGTGGAGGAGGCCAGCCGACGGCACGGCGCGCGAGCCGCACCTCGCGACGCTGCTGGCGACAGCCCTGTACACCGAGGGTGACCTCGGCGCGGCCCTCGAGGCACTCGACAGTGTCGACGCGGACGCCGTAGCGACCGATCTCGTGGGTGTGGAGTGGCGCGCCTGCCGGGTCCAGCTCCTCTCGATGCTCGGCCGGCGCGACGAGGCGCACGCCCTGGCGACCGAGACCCTGCGGGTCGCCGAGACCGTCGGAGACCCGCAGGCGCTCGCCGCTGCCCACCTTGCCTCGTCGAGGACCACCACCGGCGCGCGGAAGGAGGCACACCTCGAGGAAGCACTGCGCGCAGCGACCCAGACCGGCGACGTCGTGACCGCTGCCCTGGTGCTGGTCAACCGTTCCCACCTGCTGCTGGCCGCTGCCCGCTACGCCGAGGCCGTCGTCGCCGCGCGCGAGGCGCTGCGGCTGGCCGAGATGTCGTCCCCGACCGGCCGGCTCTCGACCGCCCTGCACAACCTCGGTGAGGCGCTGAGCTTCACCGGCGAGTACGACGAGGCCAGGTGGCAGCTCCAGCGGGCGGTGGGGCACAGCCGGCGCCTCGGTCCCGGCCGCACCGCGTCCGGCCTCTACGGGATCGCCGAGATCCACCGCCAGCTCGGTCACGACGAGCAGGCGGGGGCGGCGTACGACGAGGCCATCGCCCTGGCGCGAAGGTCCGGCGAGCTCCAGGTGCTCGTCCCCGCCCTGGCAGGGCTGGCCCGGCTCCAGGTGCAGCGGGATGCGGACGCGGCGGCAGCGACGGCTGCGGAGGCCGAACGGCTGGCCACTCCGACGCTGATGCCGCTGGCTCTGGTCGCGGTCGGCTGGGTGGCCCTGGGCCGCGGCGCACGCGAGGAGGCCGCCAGGATCGCTCGTCGTGCTGCCGAAGACGCCAGCTCCGTGCAGGCCTTCGACCTCCTGGCGGAAGCGCTGGAGCTGGTGGGGGTCACCAGTGACGACCCGGCGAGCCAGCGCGACGCGCTCGGCAAGGCGCTGTCCATCTGGAGCGACGGCGGAGCCGCGTCTGCGGCAGCCAGGGTCGAGCTGCTGCTCGGCAGGCTCCCGGGCGCCGACGGGGTCGCTCGCTCCCGGGCTCGTGAAGCCGCTCGGCTGCTCCAGCGAATGGGCGTCGTAGGCCTCGACGGACGCCCGGTCACCGAGCAGCACACTCCCACCCCGGTGAGGATCCAGGTGCTGGGAGGGTTCGAGGTCCGCGTCGGCGGTGAGCCGGTGCCCCTGCCGGCGTGGCGGTCGAAACAGGCGCGCACGCTGGTGAAGGTCCTCGCCTCGCGTCGTGGCCGGCCCATGACCCGGGACTCCTTGTGCGAGCTGCTCTGGCCCGACGACGATCCCGCGAAGACCGGACACCGCCTGTCCGTTCTGCTCGCGACGGTGCGTGGTGTGCTCGACCCTGGCAAGGCTTGGCCGCCCGACCACTACGTCGCCGGCGACTCCTCCGGTCTCAGGCTCGACCTCGCCCACGTCACGCTGGACGCCGACGGTGTGCTCCACGACGCCGCCGACGGTGCCGACCTGATGGAGGCCGGCGACGACGAGCGGGCGAGGGAGATCCTCGCCGACGTCGACGCGCGCTACGTCGGCGACGCCTTCGAGGAGGATCTCGGCCAGGAGTGGGCGGAGGGGCTGCGCGAGGAGGTGAGGTCGGCCTGGCTGCGCGCACTGCGCCGGCTCGCCACGCTACGCAGCCAGGAGAGCCGCATCGACGACGCTCAGGGGTTGTTGGTACGCCTCCTGGTCGTCGACCCGTACGACGAGCAGGTGCACCGGATGCTGGTGCGCACGCTCGCGCGCGCCGGCCGGCACGGCGAGGCCCGCCGGGCGTTCCGGCGGTGGCGCGAGGCGATGCGTGCGATCGACGCCCCGTTGCCGGACCCGGCCGTGATGCGGCTGACGAACCCCTCTCGTCGGCCGCCGGCCTCGCCCATCCGCCGGCCGCGGCTCGTTCCGCGCGCTGCGTTGTGACGCCACGCTGATGGCGCGCCGACATCGTCTCCCCACCGCACCAGGCGGCTACCCGGCCAAGCGGGCCGGCCATCACCAGGAGGTTGTTCGCATGTTCCACCAACCCACGCTCCGCTCACGCACCCGCACCTCTCTCGTCGGCATCGCGACCGCGGGACTGCTCGGTGTGCTCGTCTCGCTGGCACCTGCCGGCGTCGCACTGCCTCCCACCGGGGACTGTGGCGACGCCACCAACGTGGTCCTGGGCGGCCCGGGGGACGACGTACTCGCGGGAACGCCTGAAGACGACCTGATCGTCGGGGGTGGCGGCGACGACCACATCCACGGCGGTGGCGGCAACGACACCGTCCTCGGGGGCACCGGGGACGACGTTCTCCGGGGCGGCGCCGGCAACGACTGTGTCGAGGGCGAAGCAGGAGCCGACGACGCCGAGGGCGGGACTGGCGAGGACAGCGTCGTCGGCGGCGATGACGACGACTTCGTCGGTGGCGACGAGGGAGACGACCTCCTCGACGGCGGGTCCGGGTGGGACACGCAGACCGACTACAAGGGCAACGACCAGTCGCTGCGCCTCGAGCACTGAGCGGCGTACGGCCGTGAGTCGCTAGCGGACGCCGGGCACGTCGCGCCGGGACGAGACGCCGAGCTTGCCGAGGATGGCGGCGACGTGGTGCTCGACGGTACGGCGCGAGAGGACCAGGCGCTCGGCGACCCCGCCTCCCCCGCCACGAGCACGAGCCGGCCGTGTCCCGAGGCCGCTTCCGCGAGATAGTCGGCCGCCACCCGGAGCGCCGAGTCCCGCTCCAGCAGCGCCATGGGCGTGACGCTAAGGCGCAAGGCGCTCGGTGCGCCAGCCCGATTCAGCCGAGGCCTCGCGCCGGTAGACAAGCCGGTCGTGCATCCGGCCCGGCCGGCCCTGCCAGAACTCCACGACCTCGGGTCGCACGCGGTAGCCGCCCCACTCGTCCGGGACGGGCACCTCGTCGGGGTAGGCCTGCTCGGCCTGGGCGTACGCCGCGTCGAGCTCGGCGCGCGAGGCGACCACCTGGGACTGGTGGGAGGCGTGGGCGCCGAGGCGGGAGCCGCGTGGCCGGCTCGCGAAGTACGCCGACACGTCAGCCGGCGGCAGCTCCTCGGCCGCCCCCTCGACGCGGACCTGGCGTTCCAGCGGGTGCCAGGGGAACAGCAACGCACAGCGCGGCTCGGCCGTGAGCTCCTCGCCCTTGCGCGAGCGCAGGTTGGTGAAGAACACGAACCCCGCGTCGGAGAAGCCCTTGAGCAGGACCATCCGCGACGACGGCTGGCCGTCGGCTCCGACCGTGGACACCACCATCGCGTTCGGCTCGTACACCCCCGCTTCGCGGACCTCGGCGAACCATGCGGCGAACATCGTCACGGGGTCGGCCGCGAGGTCGGCCTCGGTCAGGCCGTGGTCGGCGTACTCGCGGCGGAGTGCTGCGACGTCGTCAGGACCGGCCATACGGCCGACTCTAAGGTCCCGCGCCACCTCCGCTGGTTGAGGAAGGACGAAGTCCTGGTCTCCTGGCGGCGACAGGGTTGCGGACGGTTTCCGGCACCAGGTGCCGGAAAGTGTCCGGTACCCCGTCGGGCCTGGGCTCCTTCGTTGTTCGCGCATGACGCCCACCTGTCCCCATCGGCCAGCGCACACGGCGACCGGTGGGGCGAGGTCAGATGTGGTCCTGGAACTGCAGCTCGCGGCCCATCACCCGGTACCCCAGGCGCTCGTTGACGGCGACCATGTGGTCGTTGGACTCGGCGTTGAAGGTGTCCACGGTCTCCAGCTGCGGCTCGACCTCGGCCAGCCAGCGCATCATGTCGGCCTTGAGCAGCTGCCCCAGCCGGTGGCCACGGTGGCTGCGGACGACGGAGGTGTCGTGCTGGTCGCCGATGCGCGGGTCCTGGCTGTCGACGGTCGACGACCGACAGGCCCGCCAGCTCGCCGGAGACGCGGTGCCGGGCGACGATCCGGTAGAAGCGGAAGCCGCTGTCGAGCTGGGCGCGCTCGTAGGCGCGGACCCGCTCCGCCGAGAACACCTCGTCCTCCATCTCGATGTCGTCCAGCGGCGCGTCGTTGATGGCTCCGGTGGCCTCGGCGAGGGCCGGCAGCAGGTCCTCCGGAGTCGGCGCGACGATGCGCAGCAGCTCGTAGTCGTGTGCATGCGGCTCCGCCTCGGCGTACAGCCGCTCGGCCAGGCCGGGCTCGAGCTCGCGGAGGTGTTGTCGCCGGTTGACGGCGACCGACTTGGGCTCGAACCCGAGGGCCTTGGCGAACCCGCTCGGTCTGCTCGCCGACCCAGCCGAACCATCCGACCTTCGTCCGGCCCGCGGCGCGCGCGACGTCGAAGGTGCGCCGCATCGCCTCGGTGCCGTACCCGCGCCGCCGGTACGTCGGGTGGACGGCCAGCTCCACCCAGGCCAGGTCGAGGTTGTCGTACTCGCTCGTGTGCAGCGCCACGCGGCCGACGGGCTCGTCCACGCCGTCGGCGTGCACCAGGAAGTAGCGGCCGGGCTCGCCGTCCCCGCCGTGCCGCATCAGCATCGTCTGGCGGAAGGCCGTGCTGGGGTGCCACCACGGCGCGTCCACGAGGACAGGCGTTCTCGATGGCGACGCACGCCTCGACCGACGCCTGGTCGTCCGGGCCGAACTCGCGCAGCTCCACGACTCACCAGCCTGACCGCTCGCCCACGATGACGCGACCGATTAACAGGTGCAGAATGCGCCACATGCCAGATGCCGATGTCACGGTCCACCACGGGCTGGAGGGCGTGGTCGCCTTCGAGACCGAGATCGCCGAGCCCGACAAGGAGGGGTCGGCGCTGCGCTACCGCGGCGTCGACATCGAGGAGCTCGTCGGCCGGGTGCCCTTCGAGAAGGTGTGGGGACTGCTCATCGACGGCCGCTTACGAACCCGGCCTGCCACCGGCCGAGCCGTACACGATCCCGATCCACACCGGCGACGTGCGGGCCGACGTGCAGGCCGGCGTGGCGATGCTGGCGCCGATGCTCGGGATGAGGCAGACCTACGACATCTCCGACGAGCAGGCCCGCACCGACCTGTCGCGGGTCGCGGTGATGGTCCTCTCGTACGCCGCCCAGGCCGCGCGCGGGCTCGGCCTGCCGATCGTGCCCCAGCGCGAGGTCGACCAGGGGCACACGCTCGCCGAACGCTTCCTGATCCGCTGGAAGGGCGAGCCCGACCCCAAGCACGTCAAGGCGATCGACGCCTACTGGAGCTCGGCCGCCGAGCACGGCATGAACGCCTCGACCTTCACCGCGCGGGTGATCACCTCGACCGGCGCGGACGTCGCGGCGGCGTTCTCCGGCGCGATCGGCGCGATGAGCGGTCCGCTCCACGGCGGCGCGCCGTCGCGCGTGCTGGGCATGATCGAGGAGGTCGAGAAGCGCGACGGCGACGCCGCGGCGTACGTCAAGGAGCTGCTCGACAAGGGCGAGCGGCTGATGGGCTTCGGCCACCGGGTCTACCGCGCCGAGGACCCGCGCGCCCGGGTGCTGCGCCGCACGGCCCGCGAGCTGAACGCGCCGAGGTACGAGGTCGCCGAGAAGCTCGAGCAGGCCGCGCTGGCCGAGCTGCGCGAGCGGCGCCCCGACCGCGTGCTGGAGACCAACGTGGAGTTCTGGGCGGCGATCGTCCTCGACTTCGCCGAGGTGCCGGCCAACATGTTCACCTCGATGTTCACCTGCGCCCGCACCGGCGGTTGGTCGGCCCACATCCTGGAGCAGAAGCGCACCGGCCGGCTGATCCGGCCGTCGGCCGTCTACGTCGGCCCGCCGTCGCGGTCGGCCGACTCGGTGGACGGCTGGAACGCCGCCTGGGCGTGAGACCGACCCTCACCACCGAGCGGCTACGGCTGGAGCCGCTGACGGCCGAGCACGCCGAGCACCTCGTCGCGCTCGACGGCGACGCCGAGGTGATGCGCCACCTGACCGGCCGGGCGCGCTCGCGCGAGGAGGTGCTGCGGGAGTGGGTTCCCGTGCTCACCCGCGAGGACGGTCCGGGCGGCGTGCTCGGGTACTGGGCGGGCTTCTCAGGCGGCGACTTCGCCGGCTGGTGGGGCCTGAACCCCGACCCGGACGATGCGCGGCAGGCCGAGCTCGGCTACCGGCTGCGCCGAGACGCGTGGGGCCAGGGACTGGCCAGCGAAGGCGCCCTCGCCCTGCTCGGGCACGGCTTCGACACGGTCGGGCTGGAACGGGTCTGGGCCCAGACGATGTCGGTCAACACCGGCTCCGTCGCGGTGATGACCCGGATCGGGATGCGCTTCTCGCGCACCTGGGTCGGCGAGTGGAACGAGCCGTTGCCCGGCTGGGAGGACGGCGAGGTGGAGTACGCCGTGACCCGGCAGGACTGGCGCGCGAGGCGGGACTCCCACCCGGACTAGAAGGCGCATCGAGGCGTCAGCCGGCGCCGACCAGGCCCGGGTTCCGGACGAACCCCGGGAGCAGGTCCAGCTCGTAGGCCATCGCGGCACTGACCTGCCGCAGCAACGTGCGTACCTGGTCGGTGTCCCAGTCGTACGCCGCAACAGCCTCGGTCGCCGAGAACAACCGGGCGGACATCCGGTCGCGCGCGGACTGGTAGTTCGCCATCGCCATCGGCTCCGAGACGCCGCCCCCCAACGCCGCCACGATCGCGTCCGCAAGCAGCTCGGCGTCTCGGAGCCCGTCGGTGATGCCGTGGGTGGTGATCGGGTCCTTGTAGTAGCCCGCATCCCCGACGAGCGCCCAGCCCGGCCCGTAGCAGCGACGCAGGAACCCCGGCACCGCCGGCCAGCCCTACAACCGGCCGTCCGGCACGGCAGCCGCCACCCGCGCAGGCAGCGCGGGGAAGGCCTCACCCAGGATGGTCGCGAACGCTTCTGCGACGCCCTGCCTGCGCAGCTCGCGCATCCGCTGCGGGGCGGTGCCCACGAAGACGCAGGTGAGCCCGTCGTTGGTGGGGATCAGGCCAGCGGCGACGCCAGCACCGTAGGCCCACTCGTAGCCGATGGTCGGCAGCTCGGCGTAGTAGCGGTAGAGGACCGCGCCGGCGGAGCGCGCCCGCCACACCACCGGTGCACCGACCCGAGCCGCGATGGTCGAGCGGACGCCGTCCGCGCCCACCGTGACGGCCGCCCTGATCGTCTGCTGCTCGCCCCTGTTCGTCCCGGGCACGGACGCCGACCACGCGGTCCCCCTCGCACAGCAGCGACGTGACGGTCGTCTCGTGCCGAACCTCCGCGCCCGCGGCGGCGGCCGCGTCGACCAGGATGCGGTCCAGGAGCAGCCGCCGCGGCGCATAGAGCGCCTCGACTCCCGCGGTGGGGCGCAGCGCGACCTCGACCGTCTCGCCGTCGGCATAGTGGAACGCCGTGCGCCGGATCGCCGGAGTTCCCGCGGCGACCAGGCTCGGGAGCAGGCCCCACCTGGTCAGCTGCAGCACACCGGCTCGCATCAGGCCGTGGGTCGAGAGGGTGTCGCTGCCGTACGTGCCGCGGTCGAGCAGGGCCACCCGCACGCCGGACCTGGCCAGCAGCAGGGCCGTCGATGCCCCGGCGACGCGACCACCGACGACGACGACGTCGTAGTCGCTCATCCGCTCAACCCGTGGTGACGTCGATGCTGACGGGCACGCCGTGGGTGAACACGTCGTACACGGCGGAGCGCAGTCGCGACCGCTCGACGACCTCGCGCAGCTTGTCGGCGTCGTCGCCCTCGAGGTGGAAGCTGACCCGGATCTCCTGGTAGCCGTTGCGGACCTCGTCGGAGAGGCCGAGGATGCCCAGGAGGTCGATGTCTCCCTCGACCGTGGACTCCACCGAGGTGAGGTTGACGCCTCGGACCGCCGCGATGTTGGCGATCCCCGAGGTGAGGCACGCAGCCAGGGCGTGCAGCAGGAACTCCACGGGGGTCGGGCCGTTGTCCTGCCCGACCAGCACCTCGGGGTGGTCGGCGTCGTACGTCCTGGCCTGCCGGTGCAGCAGCTCCTGGCCGGCGCCGTAGAAGCCGTGGATCGTGGACTGGTTGTGGGTCCCGGTGATCCAGCGGTTGGTGGCGCGGAACTGGAACTTGGCGATCTCCGGACTCGACTTGACGGCGTCCAGAGTGGCGAAGAGCGTCGCGGTGTCGACGCCGTTGCGCATCGGTGTGTCGGTCGTGGTCATGATGTGGGACTCCGTTCTGTCTCGCGAGCCTGGATGCTCGAACGGCTCCCACCGTGGCCCCGGGCAGCCCGGACGGGCATCCGTGGCCACCACGGATCCATCACGGATTGACCACGGATGCGCGAGGTTCCACGATCGTTGGATGGTGGAGCCGCGGGCCCTGACGGAGGCCGGCGTCTCCGATCGCGAGGCCGAGGTGCTGAGTCTGGTCGGGGCGCATCTGAGCAACGCCCAGATCGCGAGCCGGCTCGTCATCTCCGTGCGGACCGTGGAGAGCCACGTGTCGTCGCTGCTGCGCAAGCTCGAGGTGGCCAGTCGCCAGGAGCTCGCGCAGCTGGTGGTCCCCTCCGAGCGTCGTGACCGACCGTGCCGCCCCGGTCCGCTACACGCAGCGGGACGGCCTCAACATCGCCTACCAGGTCACCGGCGCCGGAGGCGTGGACCTCGTGCTGGTGGCGGGCTTCGTCTCGCACCTCACGCTCGACTGGACCGAACGGCGGCACGCGCACTTCCTCCACCGGCTCGGCACGTTCTCGCGCCTGATCCGCTTCGACAAGCGCGGCACCGGGATGTCCGACCGGCCGGGCTCGCTGCCCGACCTCGAGACGCGCATGGGTGACGTCGCGGCGGTCATGGACGCCGCACGCTCGGAGAGCGCCGTCCTGTTCGGGTACTCCGAGGGTGGCCCGATGTCGATCCTCTACGCGGCAACCCACCCGGAGCGCGTGCAGGGACTGGTCATCTACTCCAGCTATGCCCGACGACTGTGGGCTCCTGACTACCCGTGGGGCTTCCGGCCGGAGGAGCGGGCCCGGTACGCCGCGCAGCTCGAGCAGGACTGGGCGTGGGAGGCCGACATGCGACACATGTGCCCGAACGCCGACGAAGAGCTGGCCCAGTGGTGGGGCCAACGATGCAGGGCAGCTACGAGTCCGGGCGCCGCACGGGCGCTCATCGAGATGAACTCGCTCGTCGACGTTCGCGACACGCTCGGTGCCGTCCAGGCTCCGACGCTCGTCCTGCACCGTCGCCACGACGTCGACTCGCACGTCGAGGAGGGGCGGTACCTCGCCGACCACATCCCCGGCGCGCAGTTCGTCGAGCTCGACGGCGCTGACCACTTCGTTGCGGTCGATCCCGACCAGATCCTCGACCCGGTCGAGGAGTTCGTGCGCTCGCTGGAGTCCTCGGCACCTTCCGAGTCGTCGCTCACCACCCTGCTGGCCCTCCACGTCGAGGAGCCGATCGATCCCGCTTGGGTGCGCGGCATCCTCCAACCGGTGGTGGAGAGCCACCGCGGCGTCCCCGCCGTGGCGGAGCACACGAACTTGCTGGCCACCTTCGACGGCCCGGCGCGGGCGGTTCGTTGCGCACTCGAGGTCGTCGATCGCGCCAGGGCGGCGGGCCTGCACCTCTCGGCGGGGCTGCACACCGCCGAGGTGACCCGCCGGGGTGCGACGGTCACCGGCGCCGGCGTGGCCCTGACCCAAGACGTGGCGTCTCGCGCCGTACGCGGCGAGGTCTGGGTGACCTCGACGTTGCGTGACCTCACTGCCGGCTCCGGGTTCACCTTCCAGTCACGTGACCAGCTCGAGGCCCACTCGCTCGACCGCACCATCGAGCTCGATGCGGTGACCTGACATGGGTGCATCACCGTCCCTCACCGAAGCCGGTGTCTCCGAGCGTGAGGCCGAGGTGCTCGCGCTCGTTGGGGAGCACCTGACCAACCAGCAGATCGCCGCGCGGCTGTACCTCTCCGTGCGCACCGTCGAGAGCCACGTCTCGTCGCTGCTGCGCAAGCTGGGAGTGGCCGACCGTCGGGCGTTGGCCGAGCTCGCCAGGGACCGGACGGACGCCGCGCCGTTCGACACGGCATTGCCTCCCGTCGCGGCCCTGCCCACACCACTGACATCGTTCGTGGGCCGGGCTGCCGAGCGGGCCGCCCTCGCGGAGGCTCTTGCCGAGCATCGGCTGGTCACCACCGTCGGCCCGGGGGGCGTGGGCAAGACCCGGCTGGCCCTGGCCGTCGCCGAGGACGTCATGAGCAGTCATTCGGGCGGTGCCCACTACATCGACCTCGTGCCGGTCACGGACCCGGCGATGGTGGGAGCCGCGCTGGCGGACGCTTTTGGATACGGAGAGCAGCCCGGGCGTTCGCCCGCAGAGACGGTGATCGCCAAGCTCGCCGCCGCCGATGTGCTCCTCGTGCTGGACAACTGCGAGCACCTGCTCGACGGGGTGGGCATCCTGGTCGAGCGACTGTTGACCGCGTGTCCGCGAGTCGTGGTGCTGGCCACCAGCCGGGCCCGGCTGCGGGTGCCCTTCGAGTTCGTGTTCGCCGTCCCTGGGCTGTCGCTCGAGGGAGGCGAGGGGGCGTCTGCAGACCAGAGTGACGCGACGGCACTGTTCCGCGAGCGCGCGCAGATGACCGGCTGGTCGTCGCAGTACGCCGACGACCACCGCCGTATCACGACCCTGTGCCACCGGCTGGACGGCATGGCGCTCGCGATCGAGCTCGCCGCCGCCCGCGTGGCGACCCTCGGCCTCGACGGGCTGGACAGGGCGCTGGCCCACCCCCTGGACCTGCTGACGGGTGGGCCGCGGATGGATCAGCGGCACCGCTCGCTGCGTGCCGTGCTCGACTGGAGCCTCGGCCTGCTCTCGACCGACGAGCAGGCGGTCATCCGGCGCGCGTCGGTGTTCGCCAGCCCGTTCGCTGGCGAAGCTGCGGCGGAGGTCGCGGGCTTCGCACCGCTCACCACCACCGCGGTCCCACACGCCCTCGCGAGCTTGGCCGAGCACAACCTCGTGGTGGTGGACGACGGACCGTCCGGCACCTGCTATCGGCATGCTCGAGCCGATCCGGCAGTACGGCGCCGAGCTGATGGACCGCGACGGCGAGCAGGACGACGTACGAGCCCGACATCTGCACTGGTGCCTGGAGACCGCGACCCGGCTGCTGTCCGCTGGCGCTACCGCCGAGCGGTTCGACGAGGTGGCCGACGAGCTGCGAGCCGCGCTGGGCTGGTCGACCGGCCGACAGGCGTTGCATGTCGAGGCACACCAGCTCGCCGTGCGGCTGGCGGAGCTCACCTACGCCCGGGGAAAGCTCAGTGAAGCCCAGGAGCGGTACGAGGAGGCGGCTGCGTTGGCCTCCGACCCGGCCGAGGCTGCCCAGGCCCTGCACCTCGGCGCTGCCGTGGCATGGGGACGTCATGCGGGCAACGAGGCGATCCGGCTCTACCGGGCCGCGGCGGAGGCGGCCCGCCGGGCCGGCGACCCACGTCGCGCCGCACTCGAGCTCGCGACCGCGGCCGAGGTGATCACGAACGCACCGGGCGTCATGTCAGAGATGCTGCCTGGCGAGGAGTGGGCGCTGCTGGGGGAGGCCCGGGTGCTGGCCGGTGGTGATCCCCAGGTCGAGGCGGCCGCCCTCACCGTCACTACCGTGGCGGACGAGCGAGACCCGGCGTACGCCGACCTGGCCGAGCGCGCTGTGGAGCTGGCCCATCGGGTCGGCGACACGCGCCTGGAGAGCCACGCGCTCGACCAGCTGACCGCCGCGCACCTCATCAGCAACGAGGTGGATGCCGCCGTCGCCACCGTCCGGCGCCGCCTCGACCTGCTCGCGGCCAGGGCCGACGACGTCGAGATGGCGTGGGAGTACTCAGACACCCTGCACATGGCACCGATGGTCTTCTTGGCCGCCGGCGATCTGGTTGCCGCCCGTCGCTACGCGCAGCTGCGGAGCGAGCTGCCCTTCTTCCGCGAGGCGGACCACCTCGCCGTCGAGTGGCTGCTGACCACGGCAGCCGTGGCCGGCGACTTCGGCGAGTCGGTCACGTTCGCGGACCGCTTCCGTCGGGGATGGGTGGAGGCCGGCCGGCCGCCGCTCGGGGGCATCGCGTTCGCTCCTGCCGCGGCGGCCATGGCCTTCGGCATCCGGGGCGACGACGAAGCCCGGCACGAGTGGCTCGACATCGCCGCTGAGATGCACCGCGTGGTGGCGCCCACACGGGGGAGATATACGGTCCTGCACCCAGCCTTCGCCGGAATGGTGGCGCTGCACCGGGGAGAGATCGAGAACGCGCTCACGTACGCGGCGGCCGATCCTGAGTCGTACAAGCCCTGGCACGACGCCGCCTGGCGCCCGTGGTACACCGCCGTGTGGGCCGAAGCCGGAGTGCTCGCAGCCCTGCCCGACCGACGCAGCCGCCTCGACCGGGCGAGGTTTGTCGTGCGAGAGAACCGGGTCGCCGCGGCGATCGTCGAGCGGGCCGCCGCGGTCGACGCCGGTGACACCGAGGCACTCATCACGACGGCCGCCGCGCTGCACGCCGCCGGCGCCCGCTACCAGCACGCCCGCACCCTGGTCCTCGCCGGCGGCGACGCACGCGACGAGGGTTGCGAGCTGATGGCCGCGCTCGGTGCCGCCCCGATGGCGGAGCCCGGGCCCTGACTTGCTGGTTCCGCGCCCACGGGCGGGCAGGCAAACGTAGGCTCGTCCGGCCATGGACGAGCCCTCACTGCCCTCCGCAGCCGAGCTGGGAATCAGCGACGCCGAGTACGAGCGGATCCTGCGTGGGCTCGGGCAGGGTCAGGTGGTCGACGAGCCGCTCGAGGAGGTTGCGACCAGGCAGCGTCGCTCGAGCCGGGTCTGGCTGGCAGTGCTTGCTGTGGTGCTGGCGGTGGCGCTCCTCCCTCGGCTCGGCCTGGGAGGCTCCCAGGAACCGCCCACCTATGCGTTCTTGGAGATGGTCGGGAACCAGCCCGTCGCCTACAGCTCATGTCGCCTCATCCAGGTGGCGGTCTACCCCGCGGGAGGACCACCCGACGCCGAGCAGCTGGTGCGCGAGGCGGTCGCACGGGTGAGCGGCGCCACCGGGCTCGACATCGTCGTCACCGGTTCGTTCGGGGGGCACGCGCCCAACTGGAACTTCGAGGCCGCGCCCTTCAGCGCCGGCGACCCGATCAGCGTCTCGTGGCAGGACAGCGCGGCGATGGCAGAGATGACCGACAACATTGCCGGTCTGGGCGGCAGCCCCGTCTTCAGCAGCCCCAGCGGCACGCGGTACCGCGTGGCAGGCACCATCGCGCTGTCGCGCGGCTACTACGCCCTGCTGACCCAGCGAGGCGAACACGACGAGGCGCTGGCGATACTGCTCCACGAGTTCGGCCACGTCGTCGGCCTCGACCACGTCGACTCCTCACGCGAGCTGATGTACGACGGCAACGGCAACCTGGACGACTACGGCCCTGGTGACCTGGAGGGGCTTCGCCGCCTCGGCCAGGGGCCCTGCATCTAGGGGAGCCCCAGGACGTCATACGTTCTGGTCGCCATGGCGACCAGAACGTATGACGTTGTGCGGCCCATCACGCACCTCAGCCAGCCGCCAGCGGCTTGCCGTAGCAGCGGTTCTGGGGCGACCACCTGTAGTGACCGAAGTTCTCGATGCGGGCGTAGCCGGAGCTCTCGTAGAGCGCCATCGCCTCCGGCTGCGCCGTCCCTGTCTCGAGGACCATCGCCTCCGCACCCGCAGCGGCCGCCGACTCCTCGAGCCGGGCGAGCAGGCGCCGGGCCAGGCCGGTGCCCCGCGCTCCGGGGACGACGTACATCCGCTTGACCTCGGCGGTACGGCGGGTCCCGAACGCCTCGACATCGTCCCGGCGCCGCCAGGCGCCGGTGGCCACCGGCTCGTCGTCTCGGTAGGCGACGAAGAACTCACCGCTCGGCGGCTCGAACACCGCTGCGTCGAGAGGCGTCGCGTCGATGCCGCCGTACCTGGCGACGTACTCCGCCTGGACCTCCTCGACGAGCCGCAGCGCGTCCGGGTGCGAGATCGGCACGCGCCGGATCTCCTCGGTGTCCATCGTCGTCCTTCACGGAGGTTGGGGCCGGAGCCGGCTGCCACACTAGAGCCCGTGACGCTGACGATCCCCGCCGACCTCAAGCCCGCCGACGGACGGTTCGGCGCCGGACCTTCCAAGATCCAGACCGGCCACCTCGACGCGCTCGCCGCGACGGGATCCGCCCTGATGGGCACCTCCCACCGCCAGGCGCCCGTGCGCCAGGTCGTGGGGAGGGTCCGCGAGGGCCTGGCCGAGCTGTTCTCGATGCCGGCCGACTACGAGGTAGTGCTGGGCAACGGCGGGGCGACGGCGTTCTGGGACGTCGCCACGTTCGGGTTGATCCGCGAGAAGAGCCAGCACCTCACCTTCGGCGAGTTCTCCTCGAAGTTCGCGGCGGCGGCCACCGCCGCGCCGTGGCTCTCCGACCCCTCGGTGATCAGCAGCGAGCCCGGCTCGCGACCCGTCGCGGTCGCCGAGGACGGCGTCGACGCCTACGCCTGGGCCCACAACGAGACCTCGACCGCCGTGATGGCGCCGGTGGTCCGTCCTGCCGGTACGACGGCCGAGGACGCCCTGGTCCTGGTCGACGCCACCTCCGGCGCAGGCGGCCTCCCGGTCGACCTCAACGAGGTCGACGTCTACTACTTCGCCCCGCAGAAGTGCTTCGCCTCCGACGGTGGGCTCTGGATCGCGCTGCTGTCGCCGGCGGCGATCGAGCGGGTGGCGTCGATCAAGGCTTCCGGCCGCTACGTCCCCGCGTTCTTCGACCTCGACACGGCGATCACCCAGTCGCGGCTCAACCAGACCTACAACACCCCGTCGGTGGCCACGTTGTTCCTGATGGCCGAGCAGCTGGACTGGATGAACTCCTCGGGGCGTCTTGCGGGGATGGTCGAGCGCACCATGGCCTCCTCCGGCGCGCTGTACGGCTGGGCCGAGAAGACGCCGTACACCACCCCCTACGTCACCGACCCCGACCATCGCTCGCTCGTCATCGGCACCATCGACTTCGACGACGCGATCTCCGCCGACGCCGTCGCCGCGACCCTGCGCGCCAACGGCATCGTCGACACCGAGCCCTACCGCAAGCTCGGCCGCAACCAGCTCCGGATCGCGATGTACCCCGCCATCGACCCCTCCGACGTCGAGGCTCTGACGTCCTGCATCGACTGGGTCGTCGAACAAGATCGCTGGTTGAGGAAGGCGCGCTAGCGCCTGTCACGAAACCCGGTGACCCGACCGCGGTCCTCTCACCGGGTCTCGTGACGGTTGCTAGCGCAACCTCCTCGACCAGCGGAGTGCGGCTAGGGCTGCTTCTTCACCAGGTGCAGCAGGCGGTCGTTGGTGTCGGGGTCGGTGGTGATCATGGCGTAGCGACGTGCGCCTTCGCGACCGTGGAGGACGAACACGAACCGCTTCTCGGTGCGGTCCTCCAGGTCCCACCAGCCGGTGTCGGCGATGAACTTGTGCTCGTCGGTGTACGTCGCGTGGTCGAGGTCGTGGTCGCCGACCTGCACCGCCAGCCGGTCACTTCGGTAGTCGGTCGGCAGCCCTCGCGGCACCGCCCACGACTTCAGCACCCCGTCCTCCTCCAGCCTGAGGTCGAAGTGCGGCGCGGGCTTGCGGTGGTCGTGCAGCACGAACACCGGCCGGTCACCCATCGCGGTCACCCATGGAGGGCCGCCGCGATGGCGTCGTACGTCGCGTGGTCGAAGGCGACCAGGCGGGCCTCCGTGACGGAGGTGGGAGTCGACCTCAACGTGTCGACGGCGGCGGCGATGGCGTCGTCCTTGGGCCAGCCGTAGATGCCGGCCGAGACCAGGGGGAAGGCGACGGTACGGGCGCCGAGCTCGTCGGCCACGGCCAGGGCCCGCGAGTAGCACGACGTCAGCAGCGACCGGTCGCGTTGGCCCGCTGAGTAGTTCGGCCCGACCACGTGGATCACCCACTCCGCGGGCAGCAACCCCGCCGTCGTCCAGCCCGCGTCACCGGTGGCCAGCCCGTCGGGGAAGCGGCGGACGCAGTCCTCCAGCACGGCCGGGCCACCGGCCCGGTGGATCGCCCCGTCGACCCCGCCGCCGCCTCGCATCCGGTTGTTGGCGGCGTTCACCACCGCATCCACGTCCTGGGTCGTGATGTCGCCCTGCACCACAGTCACGTTCACGAGATCACTCCTTCAGCAGCCGCAGCACCGCGCGCTCGAGGGCTGCCTGCTTGGCGTCGGCGGTCCTGTACTTCCGCTTGGTCGCTGCCTCGATGGTGTGCCCCTCCTCGTAGGCATCCACCACCCGGGGGTCGACGTACGCCGAGCGTGCCAGCGCGGGCGTGTTGCCGAGGTACTCCGCGACCTCCTTCATCGCCGCGGCGACCGTCCGCTTGCGCGCGGTCTTCGACGAGGGGACGCCGGCCTCGGCCAGCGAGGCGGCGGCGATGACGGTCGCGTGCCAGGTCCGGAAGTCCTTCGCCGTGGCCTCCATGCCGGTCGTGCGCCCGACGTACTCGTTGACCAGCGACGAGTCGACCTGGCGCCACCGCCGGCCGTCCTTCCAGGCCAGCAGCCGGTCGTCGCCGCTGCGCCGGCGGCGCATCACCTCCAGCGCCTCGACCGCGCCCGGGTCGTCGATCGTGATCGAGTGCTCGATGCCGGACTTCCCGGTGAACTCGAAGACCAGCGCCTTGCCCTCGCGCCGCACGTGCCGGCGTTCGAGCGTGGTCAGGCCGAAGCTGTTGTTCTCCTCGGCGTACTCCTCGTTGCCGATCCGGAAGTAGCCCAGGTCCAGCAGGCGTACGGCGACCGCGCACGCGCGCTCCTTTGTCATGCCTTCGGCGCCCAGGTCGAGGAGGACCTGCTCGCGCGCTCGCGACAGGGCCTTGCCGAAGTCCAGCATCTTCCGGAACTTCTCGCCGTCGCGCCGGGTCCGCCAGTCGGGGTGGTAGAGGTACTGCCGCCGGCCGGCGTCGTCGGTGCCGACGGCCTGCAGGTGGCCGTTGGGCCACGGACACACCCAGACGTCCTGCCAGGCCGGTGGGATCACGAGGTCCTTGACCCGCTGGGCGTCGGCGGCCGGCAACCGGTCGCCGTCCTGGTCGACGTAGACGAAGCCCTTGCCCGCGCGGCGGCGCGACCAACCCGGGACGTCTGGGCTGCTGCGCCGGAGCCTCACCATGCGCCAACCCTAGGCAAACAGGGGGTGGACCACCTCGCCCGGAAGGGCGACCCTCTGACCATGCGCAGACTCGTGCTGACGACCGACCTCACCCTCGACGGCTTCGTCGGTCGCGACGGTGTGGACCCCCAATGGGCAGTGGGTACTACGACGACGAGCTCATCCGGTACCAGCGCCGGGTAGTCCAGAAGGCCGGGGTGCATGCGCTGGAGGAGGCTGGACCGTCGACGCCCTCGCCCAACTGAAGGCCGATGGCGGTGACGTACGACGAGCTGGCGCCGATCCTCGCCCAGGGCGGCCCGGAGTTCTGCCAGGAGCTGACCCGCCGCGCCCTGGTCGACGAGTACCGCGTCAACGTCCACCCCGTCGTCTTCGGCGACGGCCACCGTCTCTTCGCCGCTCCCGACCGGCTCTACGTGATCAGCACCCGCCACTTCCGCACCGGCAGCGTCGCGCCACACCTGGGTCCCGGAGCGGGCCTACCGCGACCACCCACCGCCGTACCCCTGGGCGCTAGCGCGGCCGCAGGGCCCGGACGAGGACCACGACGATCCCCAGCCCGAGGATCCCGCCGAGGGCCCAGCCCCAGGCTGACCGGTCGGCGGCCGGCTGCTCCGGCAGCTCACTGCCCTGGCGGGTGCCCGGCGGCGGTGTGTCGCCCGGGGTGGGGATCGGGGTGGCGGTCAGGGTGGCCGGCGGCGGCTCCATCGCCCGGCGTACGGCGGGCGGCAGGGCGATCCGCAGCACGGGCGCGTGCAGGCCCTCCGACGAGGCGTAGATCGTGTCGTCGTCGGCCACCGCGATCCCTTCGCCCTGCTGCTGGTCGGGCAGGCCGAAGCGACCCACCTCGACGAGCTCGGGCCAGGAGTAGACGGCGGCCTGGTTGTAGTTGCGCACGATGATGTGCCGCCCGTCGGGGAAGAACGCCGCGTCGGTGGCGATGCCGAGCACGGGGCCGACCTCCTCGAGCCGGTTGGGCTTTCCCGCCGACAACCGCTCGGGGGCGGCGTACAGCATCCCGCCGAGGACTCCCTTGCTGATCACGTAGAGGCGGCCGGTGCCGGGGTCTGCGAGCAACGACTCTGCGTCGCGCGGGCCGTCGGGATAGACCAGCTCGTAGGAGGGCGTGTCGACGTCGACGTCTCCGCGCCCGGCCGGCACGCGCGACACCGAGACCGACGGGCGCTCGGCGCGGTTGTCGCCGATGTCGCCGACCCAGACCTCGCCGCCCCCGGCCGGAGCGAGCGCCTCGACGTCGTCGGCTCGGCGGACCAGGCGGTGACCCCGACCGTCTGGCCGGTCGCCGGGTCGACGGAGAAGACCCGGCCGGAGTCGCCGGAGTCGTTGGTGGTGACCAGGAGCCCGTCGACGACCACCAGCCCGCTCGACTCGACGATCGCCTGGTCCTCGAAACGGGTCACCTCGTTGCCGGCCGGCCCCTGGGGCAGCACCGACCCTGGCAGCAGCGCGGCCACGACGAAGGGCACCGCCGTCAGCCCGAGGACGTAGCGGTCAAGCATCGAGGAGCTCTGCGAGCCTGGGCCGGATCGCCCACGTCTCGACCAGGTCGTCGTACTCCTTGCGCACATTGCCTTCCGAGCCTGGCCCACCACGGACCGGTGTGCCGGTGCGCACCGCACGGAGCAAGGTGTTGCGCGGGGTGTGCTTGCTCTCCACGAACTGCATGACGTCGACGCGGTAGCCCTGCAACCGCAGCAGCGACGCACGAACAGCGTCGGTCAGGGTGTCGGCGAACCGCTCGCGCAGGATGCCGTGGCGGGTGAGCAGGGCGTACGGCGCCGGCGTCGGGGTGCGGCGCAGCTGCGCGGCGATGTCGTGGTGGCAGCAGGGTGCGGCGAGCACGAGCGGGGACTCCCACGCAACCGCGCGGGCGAGCGCGTCGTCGGTCGCGGTGTCGCACGCGTGCAGGGCGAGGACGACCTCGGGCGCCGGGTCGAGGACGACCTCGGTGATGCCGCCGACCACGAAGTCGGCGGCCATGCCGAGGCCGGTGGCCACGGCGGTGTTGTGGTCGGCAGACTGGGGCCGCACGTCGACGCCGGTGACCGCGACGGGCAGCCCGCGGACGTGGGTGAGGAACCGCTGCGCCGCGAACGTCAGGTAGCCGTTGCCACAGCCCAGGTCGGCCATCCGCAACGGCTCACCCTCGGTCGGGCGGCGCAGGTGTCCCTTGTCGATCGCCTCGGTGACCGAGGCGTCCAGGATCCGCAGGAACTCCTCGACCTGGCGGTACTTCGCCTGCCGGCTGGGCTTCATCCGGCCCTCGTGGTCGGACAGCCCGAGCGCGACGAACACCGGGTCGTCCTCCGGTAGCAGCCTGCCCTTGTCGCGGTCGTGCTCTCGTTCGGCTTCGACCTCCGCATCGCGGTCGGCGGTGTGCAGCAGGGCCAGCCCCTTCTTGGTCACCCGCACCTGGTGGGACTGCGTCGTGGTGTCGACGTGCCAGTTGCCGAACGGCTCGTCGAGCAACGCGTCGACCGCCTCCCGCGCCTCGTCGCCCGGTAGGTGGTTGGCCGTGTGCGCCTGCGTGTCGTCGTACGACGTGACCTGGAGGCGGCGCCCGCCCTTGAGGTCGACGTAGCGCAGCTCGACGCGACGCCACCGGGGCGTCGTACCCCGCTGGCGCCCTGACGCGACGGCGCGCACGAGCGCTTCGGGGTCGAGGAGGTGCGCGCGCATCTGGTTCAGCACGCGGAGCAGGGGCTGGGCAGGCATCAGGTCACTTGAGGAGTGCGGCGACGACGACGATGAGCAGGAGTGCGCCGAGCGCCATGGGGATGACGTAGGCGTCGGTGGCGGGGGTTCACCTGCCGAGTTTAGGGGGGTCTCGGCAAGCTCGACGGGAGTCAGCGCTGGGCGGCGGCGTTGAGCGCCTCGTGGACGACGTCGAGCACCTGCCGGCTGCCGTCGGTGACCTCGCGCAGCGGTACCCAGGCGACCTGGTCGGTGGTGCCGCCGACCTCGACACACGTGCGGCTCGGCGTCGTCGGGCACAGTCGCGGCGAACACCAGTGCCACGGAGTGGAAGTCCTCGTAGCGGCCCGACGGCGCGGTCCCGCTGAAGTGCTCGTCGTGCACCAGCAGCAGCTCACCGACCGCGGGCGTGACGCCGCACTCCTCCTCGACCTCGCGCACCAGCGCGGCGGCCGGCCGCTCGCCGTGGTCGATGCCGCCACCCGGCAGGCTCCACGAGCCGGTGTGGAAGCCCCTGGCCGAGAAGCGCACCAGCAGCACGTCGCACCTCGTCGGTGGGTCGCCGCGCGCACCAGCGCGTAGGCGCCGACCCGCTGCATCCGGTACGGCGACCAGTCGGCCAGCGCCTGCTGGACCATCGGCACGGTGGGCACCGTGCCGTCGAGGACGTCGGCGAGCGGGTGCCAGGCGGAGTCGATCGTCGACCCGTCGACCTCGACCACCCGAGGGTCCGGTGAGTCGGGCGGGACCCACGCGTCGTACACGATGCGGAGCGCGTGGTAGTCGGAGCGGCGCCCGTCGCGGCGCACCCGGGCCTGGTGGGCGGAGTAGACGCGGGCCTGCTCGCCGACGACGGCGTCGAGGCCGGTCTCCTCGCGGATCTCGCGGACGACGGCGTCGCGCGGGTCCTCGCCGTGGTCGAGCCCGCCACCCGGCAGGGTCCACTGCTCGTTGGCGGTGATCCACGGGGCGAGCCTGGACAGCAGGATGCGCTCGTCGCGCACGATGACGGCGTACGCCGCCACGCGTTGCCGTCGGGGCAGGGCCATGCAGGCATTCTGTCCGGAGCCCCCCGCTGGTTGAGGAGGGCGCGCTAGCGCCCGTCACGAAACCGGGCAACCTCACCGGCAGCCGCACCGGGCCTCGTGACGGTCGCCGAGACAGGTGCCGGGCGACCTCCTCGACCAGCGGTTCGGCCATATGGTTCTCGCGATGACCCAGCCGCTCCAACCCGCCGCGGCGCCGAAGGCCCAGGCCAAGCAGCGCGACCCGTGGCTGGACAACGCCAAGATGGTGCTGGTCACCATCGTGGTGGTGGGGCACATGATCGTGCTGGTGCCGGCCGGCGACGAGAAGTCACAGACCTACGACTTCATCTACTACTTCCACATCCCGGCGTTCGTGCTGATCACCGGCTACCTGTCGAAGTCGTTCCGCTACAGCAAGCGCCACCTGTGGGCCCTGCTCACCACGATGGTGGTGCCGTACGTCCTGTTCTCGTGGCTGATGATCCACTGGCGCTACGCCCTCGGCGAGCCCGGGCCGCTGGAGTGGTTCCAGAACCCGCGGTGGCCGATGTGGTACCTCGCGGCCACGGTGATGTGGCGGCTGCTCACCCCGCTGCTGCGGATGCATCCGGTGATGGTGCCGGTGTCGGTCGCGGTGAGCCTGCTCGCGGGCCTGTCCAACAACGAGCTGTTCGACATCAACCGGATGCTCGGGTTCCTGCCGTTCTTCGTGATCGGCCTGCACCTCAGGCCCGAGCACCTTGCCCTCGTGCGGCGTCGTGGCGCGTGGGTGGCCGGTGTGGCCGGGATGCTGTTCCTGTGGTGGCTGGCCGGGCGCACCGACCGCTACTGGGCGACGCAGTTCCTGTACTTCCGGGCGCCGTACGGCGAGCTCGGCGCCGACGACCTCGAGGGCATCTGGATCCGGGCCCGGCTGATCGTCGTGGCCCTGGTGGGCACCGCATCCGTGCTGAGCCTGGTCCCCCATCGCCGCAGCTTCCTCACGCGGATGGGCGTGTGGAGCCTGGTGGTCTACCTGTGCCACGGGTTCGTCGTGCGCTACCTCGAGTACCGCGGGTACGAGGACTGGATGCCCGGCCCCAGCTGGTGGTCGGTGATCATCACGGTCGCCGTCGGCGTGGCCTTGGCGCTGGTCATCGCCTGGGAGCCGGTCGCCCGCACGCTGAACTACGTCGTCGACCCGATCAACAGCATCGGCAAACGCTGGTGGCCGCCGTACCGGCGGTGACCCTGGCACCGTCCGCCACCAGGAAACGGTGCCTGGCACACCGCTGCCCCGCGAGCCGTCGTACGGCGCGGCGCTCCTAGGCGGATTCGTCGGCCTGGCGCGCCAGGGCCTCGAGCTTCTCGACGTACGCCGGCCAGTCGTAGCCGTCGACGATGTTGGCATCGCCGTCGGACCGGCCGACGGCGCCGTCGATCAGCTCGCGGACGATGTCGATGTGCCCTGCATGGCGGGCAGTCTCGTTGGTCATGTGCACCAGGATCTGGTGCAGGCTCACCTCGGGATCCGACCACCACGGCACCTGTCCGACGCTGTCGAGGTCACGGCCGGCGAACGTCTCCAGCGAGTGCTGCCACGAGGCTCGGTAGAACTCCTTGACGCTCTCGCTCGTCTCCTCCGCCGTCGCGTAGAGGTCGGCCTGCGGGTCGTCGTCGTCGAACGGCAGCTCGCCGGGGAAGGGGCGGCCGAAGGTCTCGCCGAAGTAGCCGGCCTGCACGCTCGCGAGGTGCTTGACCACGCCGAGGAGGTTGGTGCCCGTCGAGGTCATCGGTCGCCGCAGGTCGTACTCCGAGAGGCCGTCGAGCTTGTGCAGCACCTGCTCGTTGAGCCGGCCGAGGCCCTCGACGAGGTGCTCCTTGGGATCGGGGATGCTCATCGGGGCATGGTAGGCGGACCCCACGTCGGCGCGACGGCCGACCGCGGGACGTCGTCGAGACCGAGCGCCTCGGCCCGGTCGGGCGCGTGCCCGCCGAGATGGGCGGGGTGCCACGGGGCGTGCTCGACCCGGCAGCGGCACGTGGTCGGGGTGGCCCTGCAGGCCCTCCGACAGCGCGGTGAGTGCGTGACCGAGCCGGGTCGTCGCCTCGACCAGGTCCTCGCCAGGAAAGACCGCGAGCGCCTCACCGAACGCGACGTCCACGCGCTGACGGCGCACCGGACGGGGACGGGGCACCTGGCCCGGGGTGCGGGGGTCGACTGACCAGATGCGCTGGGTGCCCCACAGCGCGAGAGGCACGATGGGCGCCCCGGTCGCCCGGGCAAGGGCCGCGGGTCCGCGCATCAGCGACCGGACGGCGTACGAGTGGGAGATCCCGGCTTCGGGGAAGATCCCGACGGCCTCGCCCTCGCTGAGGAGGCGGCGGGCGGTCAGGTACGCCGCAGCGGGGGCCTCGCGGTCGACCGGCACGTGGCGCATGCCCTCCATGGCGCGCGCGAAGCGCGATTGCCAGACGTCATGCCGGGTCAAGAACCGCACCCAACGGCCGCGCTCGTGGGCGGCCAGCCCGATCCAGAGGAAGTCGGGGTAGGAGACGTGGGTGCTCGCCAGGACGACGGGACCCGTGCGGGGCAGGTGCTCGAGACCGGCGAAGTGGAGGCGGACGTCGAGGGCGCGCACGATCGTGCGCGTGGCCACGCCTGTCGCGCGGTACCACCGCTCCATCGCCGGGCGTCCTCAGACGAACGGAGGCCGGTGGTCGCGCGCGATCGACCGGCGCCCGGCCCAGCGCCACACGCGCGCGGCGCGATCGCGGTCGTCGTCGGTGACCAGGTTGCCCATCCAGCGCAGGGCGAGGGTCATCAGCCAGTCGGAGCGCATACCGGCCGGGCCGAGGGCCGGGAGCAGCCTCGGGATGGTGACGAGCCCGGCCAGGCGACGGGCGATCGAGAACGCCTCGCCGTAGTGGTCGCGGAGCAGCGCCGGCCAGACCTTCGACAGGTCGTCGTGCTCGGCCATCGTCTCGACGACGAGGCGGCCGGACTCGAGGCCGTAGTCGATGCCCTCGCCGTTGAGCGGGTTGACGCAGGCCGCCGCGTCGCCGATCAACGCCCAGTTGGCGCCGGCGACACCCGACACGGCACCGCCCATCGGCAGCAGCGCCGAGGTGGGCATCCGCAGCTCCGCGCCGAGACCGAAGTCGGCACGCCGTTGCTGGGCGTAGTGGGCCATCAGCGGCTTGATGGCGACGTCGGCGGGCCGTTTGCTCGTGGCCAGGGTGCCGACACCGACGTTCACCTCGCCGTTGCCGAGGGGGAAGATCCAGCCGTACCCCGAGAGCACCTGGTCCTGCTCGTCGCGCAGCTCGAGGTGGGAGCTGATCCATGGGTCGTCGGACATCGTGGAGTCGGCGTAGCTGCGCCCGGCGACGCCGTAGACGGTCTCGCGATGCCACTCCCGGCCCAGCAGCTTGCCGAGCGGCGACCGCACGCCGTCAGCCACGACCAGACGGCCGCAGGCGACCTCGAACCGCTCGCCCCCCGACCCTGACTGGCGCGACCCCCGGGCGAACTCGACGGCCGCGACCCGGTCGCCGTCCATGCGTACGCCGACCGCCCGCGCGCCGTCGATGGCCTCGGCGCCCGCCTTGATCGCGGTGGTGCGCAGGTGGTCGTCGAGCTCGGTGCGCGCCACCGCCGAACCCCAGGCCGGCAGGGTGCCTCCCGGCCACGGCAGGAGGAGGGTCTGGCCGAACCCGTGGGCGCGCAGCCCCTGGTTGACCGCGTGGGCGCGCAGCCAGTCGTCGAGTCCGAGCTTCTGCAGCTCGGCCACCGCGCGCGGGGTGAGCCCGTCGCCGCACGTCTTGTCGCGCGGGAACACCGCCGCGTCGGCCAGCAGCACGTCGTACCCGCTCTGCGCCGCCCACGCCGCCGCCGCCGAGCCCGCCGGCCCCGCGCCGACGACCAGCACGTCGGTGCGCATCGGAGCCGTGGCGTTCACGGTCCGAGTCTCCCAGGTCCCCCACAACGAGCCGAGTCGGCGCAAATCGCCCTCGGGAACGAGCCGAGTCGGCGCAAGTCGCCCTCGGGAACGAGCCGAGTCGGCGCAAGCTTGCCCGCACATGGCCGCTAGTGAGCGCAGAGCAGAAGCAACTTGCGCCGACTCGGCGAGGTGAGCAGGGCAACTTGCGCCGACTCGGCGTCACGCCCGGATCGGGCACTAGGCGCTACTTGGTGAAGCGGAAGGCCGCCTCGTGCACCGTCCCGTCGTCCAGCTCGACCGAGAGGAGCCGGCAGCCCGTCCAGCCCTTGGTGGTCTTCCAGGTCAGCGAGTAGGTGTCCGTGTCACCGCGGTAGGTCAGCCCACCGTTCGTCTGGATCTCCTGGGCCGGTCCTGTCGGCGCCAACGTCGTGCAGTTCACGGGGGTCGAGGTCGGAGAGCCGTCCAGGATGACGTCCAGTCCGTGGTTGCCGTCCAGGCTGAACTTGATCGGCACGGCGCTGCCCGCCTTGACGTCGTTCAACGCCGGGAGGTTGGCAATCGGCGAGAGGAAGCCCGTGAAGTCGTAGTTGTTGAGGCTCATCCCCACGAGCACGGGGTCGTGGTCGGACGATCGATAGGCATCGTCCGAGTAGAAGGTCCCGACCTGGTTGGGAGTCTTGAACTCCGCGTTGTAGTCCAGGGCGATCGGCTCGTCGGCGTTGATGTGCCACTCGGTGACCCCGGACACCTGCGCGGCCAGGCTGGGGCTGGCCAGCGCATGGTCGAGGTAGCCCGACTGTCCCTGGAAGACGTACGAGTAGCCCTCGCCACCGAGGAACTCGTCGATGGTGTCGACGTACCCGGCGTCGCGGAACACCGTGATCGGGTCCTCCTGCGCGTAGGCGTTCATGTCGCCCAGGACGAGGTAGTCGTTGTCGCCGCTCCCGGTCGGGTCGGAGTCCAGCCAGTCGACCAGCGCCTTGGCAGCGTTGGTGCGGGTGATGTTGCAGTTCCCTTGTCCGTCACCGGTGTCGGGGTCGCTGACGTCGTCGCAGTCGGAGCCCTTCGACTTCAGGTGGTTGACCACCGCGGTGAAGACAGCGCCGCTGGAGTTGACCTCGAACGTCTGGGCGATCGACGGCCGGTTGAGGTTGTCGATGAACCTCGGGTCGACTGTGGAGTCGATGATGGCGTGCGCGCCCACCGGGGTCACCCGATCCGGCTGGTAGAGGATGCCCACGCGGATCGCGTCCCCGCCAACGATGCCGGTGTCGATGAAGTCGTAGGTGCCGGCACCCGCGGCGGCGTTGAGCCCGTCGACAAGGTCTTCGATGGCGCCGTACTCGGTGTCGGTGTCGTCGTTCTCGAGCTCCATGAGACCGACGACGTCGGCGTCGAGCTCGGTGATGGCCGCGATGATCTTGTCGCGCTGGCGGTCGAACTCGAACGCCGTGGTGGCGCCACGTTCGGTCGGGAAGCCACCACCCGCGCCGTTGCCGTTGAAGTAGTTGAGCACGTTGAACGCCGCCGCCCGGACGTCGCCTCCCACGTCCGCAGGGGACGCGGGACGCGGGTTGGTGTGGTCGAACTCGATCGGTCCCACCGGCTGCACGCGGTAGCGGCTGAACCCGAACCCGAGTACGCCGGTCAAGCTCGGCAACGTGTCGCCGACGCGCAGCGTGTTGGTGGCGGACAGCCCTCCCTGCGGGTACAGCGTCGGGTCGATGTTCTGGTTGTTGACGCCGTCGTCGAGCAGGATCCGGCGACGGTTGTTGAGGTCTTGCAGCGCGATCGCGGGGGCACCAGGGGCGACCTCGTTGGTCGGGTTGTCGAGGCGCCCGCCTGCGGAGAGGTCGACCTCGCCGAAGCGGGCGAGGGTGAAGACCTCGGTCACTGTCAGCTCCTGGGCGATGCTGACCAACATTCCCTCGTAGCGCTCGAGCTCGTCGACGGTGCCCACAGGGAAGGTCGGGGTTGCCGCGGTCACCGTCGCGCCCGAGGAACAGATCGCTGTCGCGGTCACGCTCGAGAGCCGCGTCTCGGCGAATGACTCGGCGGCTCGACCCCTGATCCGGACCGTGTCGCCCACGCTCACCGGGAAGGAGGTGTTGGCGACGAAGAGGCCTTCCGAGGTGTTGGGGTCGGCGTCGTTGTCGACGTCCTCCTCTTGGAGGTAGTAGCCATCGAACTGGCCGGGTCCCTGGTAGTCGCCGACCACGACGGCCTGGAGGGTCAGCAGCTGGCCGGCCTTCGGGGTGGCGGAGCCAGAGCCCTGCACGTCGTGGACGGGAGTCGCCGGGTCACCGCACACGGAGGTGTCGACGGTGGTGAAGCTGACGACCGCGTCGGCCTCCATGGCGTTCGGCGGGTCCTCGGTGTCCTGGTCGGTGACCTGGCCGGCGACCACCGTCACGGTGCACGACTCGTCGGACTCGAAGTCCTCGGTTGGGTCGAGGGAGAACTCGGTCGGCCCTCCGGTGACCACGGCGGCGTGCGCGCCGGACTTCGTGCAGCTGATGGTGAACCACGGGTCGACGACGTCGACCGGCTCGGAGAACGTGACCGAGACGTTGGCGTCCAAGGCGACGTCGGCGGTCTCGTTCGCGGGCGTCGTCGTCGCGACCGTGGGCGCGACCTCCACCACGCGTGGAGTGAGGCTGAACTCGTCGACCGCGAGGCCGTCGTCGGAGCTCGAGGGGTTGAAGTCGATCCAGCGCACCCAGAAGGTCGCCCCTGGCGCGATCGCGGCGGTGCTGACGCTTCCCGAGATGGCGGTGCGGTTCGGTGCGCACGTTGCCGTCCCGCAGACCGATCGTGCCTTCGAGGACCGGGCTGGTGAAGTCCAGACTGTCGACGGCGTTCCACGAGCCGGTGCTCAGGCTGGTGGCGTCGAGGCTGTACTCGAAGTCGAGGCGGTCGGGTCCGCGGGGCGGCGTACCTGCGCTGGCCAGAGCTCCGAGCCGCCACTGCTCGCCGGTGTACGCGATGTCGAGACGGGTGATGGCGGTCCCGGTGTTGTTGGTGAAGGCGGCGCCGATCGTCGGGACCAGTGACCCGGACTGCAGCGTTCCGAAGGCACGCTCTGCGGGACTGGCAGCCGAGCCGAAGCTGTAGACGTCCCCCGCGGTGTTCGAGCCTGTCCCGGCTCCGTATGCGTCGTTGGCGTTCGCCCCTGTCTCGCGTAGGTACCAACCCGTCGGCAGCACGGTGTTCGTCGTACCGCTGATGGCCAGGCTGTCGAACGGCTCGGAAGCAGCGACACCGACGGCCGTCAACGAGACCGACCCCGTGCCAGCCGCCGGCGCCGGGGCCGCCGCCAGCGGCACGAGCATGGTCGCCGCCAGTGTTGCCGTGAGTCCGCCCGCCGCTGCGCGCCACCTTCGTGCCATCAGATGTCCCCTGAGGTCTTCGCTGCCGAGAAAGGCCGTGCCCCGGCCTCTGTGGTTCCGGGCACCCTAACCCCGCGTCGGCGTACCTGGAAGGGCCGCAGGTGAACCTTCGACGAACGCGAAAGACCCCGGCTCCTTTGCGGAGCCGGGGCCTTCCATCAGACGCTCAGACGGTCAGGACCTCAGTTCTGGAACGGACCGAAGTCGAAGTCGTCCAGGGCCACAGGCTGGCTGGCGTTGCCGAACTCGTAGTCGTAGGAGTCGTAGCCGGTGACGGAGTACGCCGCGGCGCGGGCCTCCTCGGTCGGCTCCACCCGGATGTTGCGGTAACGCTCCAGGCCGGTGCCGGCCGGGATCAGCTTGCCGATGATCACGTTCTCCTTCAGGCCGCGCAGGCTGTCGGAGCGGGCGTGGATGGCCGCGTCGGTGAGCACTCGGGTCGTCTCCTGGAAGGAGGCGGCCGAGAGCCACGACTCGGTGGCCAGCGACGCCTTGGTGATGCCCATCAGCACCGGGCGGCCGGAGGCCGGCTTGCCGCCCTCGGACACCACTCGCCGGTTCTCGACCTCGAACAACACGCGGTCGACCAGGTCGGCCGGCAAGATGTTGGTGTCGCCCGCCTCGATCACCGTGACGCGGCGCAGCATCTGCCGCACGATGATCTCGATGTGCTTGTCGTGGATCGACACGCCCTGGCTGCGGTAGACCGCCTGGACCTCCTGCACCAGGTGCTCCTGGGCGGTCCGGACGCCGAGGATGCGCAGCACGTCGTGCGGGTCCTCGGTGCCGACGATCAGCTTCTGTCCGACGTGGACGTGGTCGCCGTCTCCCACCAGCAGGCGCGAGCGCTTCGACACGGGGTACTCCTGCACCTCCGACCCGTCGTCGGGGGTGATCAGCACCTTGCGCGCCTTGTCGGTCTCCTCGATCTCGACGCGGCCGGCCGCCTCGGCGATCGGCGCGCGGCCCTTGGGGACGCGAGCCTCGAAGATCTCCTGGACACGCGGCAGACCCTGCGTGATGTCCTCGGCCGAGGCCACACCACCGGTGTGGAACGTCCGCATCGTCAGCTGGGTGCCGGGCTCACCGATCGACTGGGCCGCGATGATGCCGACCGCCTCGCCGATGTCGACGAGCTTGCCGGTGGCCAGCGATCGGCCGTAGCACTTGGCGCACGTCCCGGTCTTGGCGTCGCAGGTGAGCACCGAGCGCACCTTGACGATCTCGATGCCGGCCGCGACCAGCTCGCCGATCTTCACGTCGCCCAGGTCGTCGCCCGCCGCCGCCAGCACTTCGCCGGTGTCGGGATGGACGATCTCTCCTGCTGCCGTGCGGGCGTACGCCGAGGTCTCGGCGTTGTCGTCCTTGCGGACGTTGCCGTCGTCGCCCTTCACACCGATCCGCTTGTCGAGGCCACGCTCGGTGCCGCAGTCGTCCTCACGGATGATGACGTCCTGCGACACGTCGACCAGGCGACGAGTCAGGTAACCCGAGTCGGCCGTCCGCAGCGCGGTGTCGGCGAGACCCTTGCGGGCACCGTGGGTGGAGATGAAGTACTCCAGCACCGACAGGCCCTCGCGGAAGTTGGCCTTGATCGGCCGCGGGATGATGTCGCCCTTCGGGTTGGCCACCAGACCACGCATCGCCGCCACCTGACGGATCTGCATCATGTTCCCGGAGGCACCCGAGCTCACCATCATGAAGATCGGGTTGGTCTTGTCGAAGTTCGACTCCATCTCGGCGGCGACCTTGTTGGAGGCCTCCGTCCAGATCTCGATGAGGTCCTGACGACGCTCGTCGTCGGTGACCAGACCGCGC
The DNA here is from genome assembly GCA_963814935.1 of uncultured Actinomycetota bacterium. Lineage (GTDB taxonomy): Bacteria > Actinomycetota > Actinomycetes > Propionibacteriales > Nocardioidaceae > Nocardioides. The sequence continues at coordinate 187,138 of CAWFEZ010000019.1, forward strand.
TCGTACTGGGTCTGGACCTTGGCGGCCCGGTCCTCGTAGGCCGACAGGATCTCGGCCTTCTTGTCGGGCGTGGTCACGTCGTCGATCGACACGGTCACACCGGAGCGGGTGGCCCAGTGGAAGCCGGCGTCCTTGAGGGCGTCCAGCGAGGCGGCCACCTCGACCTTGGTGTAGCGCTCGGCGAGGTCGTTGACGATCGTGCCGAGAGCCTTCTTGCCCACCTCGAAGTTCACGAAGGGGTAGTCGGCGGGCAGCGTGTCGTTGAAGAGCGACCGACCCAGCGTCGTCTCGAGCGTGAGCGACTGGCCGTCCTCCCACTCCTCGAGCCCGAGCTCGAGCGGCGGGACGATGTCGTCGAAGCGGATCCGGATCTTGCTCTGCAGCGTGATCTCACCGCGGTCGAAGGCCATGATCGCCTCGGCCTGGGAGGAGAACGCCCGGCCGGCGCCCGCCTCGTCCTCACGGTCGGTCGTCAGCCAGAACAGGCCGATGATCATGTCCTGCGAAGGCATGGTCACCGGACGGCCGTCGGACGGCTTGAGGATGTTGTTGGTCGAGAGCATCAGGATCCGCGCCTCGGCCTGGGCCTCGGCCGACAGCGGCAGGTGCACCGCCATCTGGTCACCGTCGAAGTCGGCGTTGAACGCGCCGCACACGAGCGGGTGGATCTGGATGGCCTTGCCCTCGATCAGCTGCGGCTCGAAGGCCTGGATGCCGAGGCGGTGGAGCGTGGGCGCCCGGTTGAGCAGCACCGGGTGCTCCATGATCACCTCTTCGAGGACGTCCCACACCATGGCGTAGCGGCTCATGCCGGACGTCGCGCGCTCGACCATCCGCTTGGCGGACTTGATGTTCTGCGCGTGGCTCAGGTCGACCAGCCGCTTCATCACGAAGGGCTTGAACAGCTCCAGCGCCATCATCTTCGGCAGGCCGCACTGGTGCAGCTTGAGCTGCGGGCCCGACACGATCACCGAGCGGCCGGAGTAGTCGACACGCTTGCCCAGGAGGTTCTGGCGGAAGCGGCCCTGCTTGCCCTTGAGCATGTCGGACAGCGACTTCAGCGGCCGGTTGCCCGGGCCGGTGACCGGACGACCACGGCGGCCGTTGTCGAACAGCGAGTCGACAGCCTCCTGGAGCATCCGCTTCTCGTTGTTGACGATGATCTCGGGCGCGCCGAGGTCGAGCAGGCGCTTGAGGCGGTTGTTGCGGTTGATGACCCGGCGGTAGAGGTCGTTGAGGTCGGAGGTCGCGAAGCGACCACCGTCGAGCTGCACCATCGGGCGCAGGTCCGGCGGGATCACCGGGACGGCGTCGAGGACCATGCCGAGGGGTGAGTTGTTGGTCTTGCGGAACGCGTCGACGACCTTGAGCCGCTTGAGCGCGCGCACCTTGCGCTGGCCCTTGCCGGTCGCGATGATCTCGCGCAGGTTGTCGACCTCGGCCTCGATGTCGAAGGTCTCGAGACGCTTCTGGATCGCCGCGGCGCCCATGTGGCCCTCGAAGTACTTGCCGAACCAGTTCTTCATCTCGCGGTAGAGCATCTCGTCGCCCATCAGGTCTTGGACCTTGAGCGCCTTGAACGTGCTCCAGACCTCCTCGAGCCGGTCCAGCTCGCGCTGGGCCCGGTCGCGGGTCTGCTTCATCTCGCGCTCGGCGCCGTCCTTGACCTTGCGCCGCGCGTCGGCCTTGGCACCCTCGGCCTCCAGGGCCGCGAGGTCCTCCTCGAGCTTCTTGGCGCGCTCGTCGAGCTGGCTGTCACGGCGCTTCTCGAGGCGCTCGCGCTCGAGACCGACCTTGCCCTCCAGGGAGGACAGGTCGCGGTGGCGGGCGTCGTCGTCGACGGCGGTGATCATGTACGCCGCGAAGTAGATGACCTTCTCGAGGTCCTTCGGCGCCAGGTCGAGCAGGTAGCCCAGCCGCGACGGCACGCCCTTGAAGTACCAGATGTGGGTCACGGGAGCGGCGAGCTCGATGTGGCCCATCCGCTCGCGGCGGACCTTGCTGCGGGTCACCTCGACGCCGCAGCGCTCGCAGATGATGCCCTTGAAGCGCACGCGCTTGTACTTGCCGCAGTAGCACTCCCAGTCCCGCGTGGGACCGAAGATCTTCTCGCAGAAGAGGCCGTCGCGCTCAGGCTTGAGCGTGCGGTAGTTGATGGTCTCCGGCTTCTTGACCTCACCGTGGCTCCACTGACGGATGTCGTCAGCGGTGGCCAGGCCGATCTGAAGCTGGTCGAAGAAGTTCACGTCGAGCACGATGGCTACTTGTCCTTCGTTAGTTCTGGAGTTTCAAAGCTGTGGACTGGATGGTGGTTTCGAGGCTCGCGGTCGCTAGCGCGACCTCCTCAACCACCGGCCGCCCCGCTCCGCTGGTTGAGGTGGAGGCGCGCTAGCGCCGAGCCTCGAAACCACGCATGCACTCAGACTTCTTCGACGCTGCTGGGCTCGCGACGCGACAGGTCGATGCCGAGCTCCTCGGCCGCCCGGAAGACGTCTTCCTCGGCGTCCTTCATCTCGATCGGGGTGCCGTCCTGCGAGAGCACCTCGACGTTGAGGCAGAGCGACTGCATCTCCTTGACGAGAACCTTGAACGACTCGGGGATGCCGGAGTCGGGGATGTTCTCGCCCTTGACGATCGCCTCGTACACCTTCACGCGACCAGGGACGTCGTCCGACTTGATCGTCAGCAGCTCCTGCAGGGCGTAGGCGGCGCCGTACGCCTCCATCGCCCAGACCTCCATCTCGCCGAACCGCTGGCCGCCGAACTGGGCCTTACCGCCCAGGGGCTGCTGCGTGATCATCGAGTAGGGGCCGGTGCTGCGCGCGTGGATCTTGTCGTCGACGAGGTGGTGCAGCTTGAGGATGTACATGTAGCCCACCGACACCGGCTCACGGAACGGCTCACCGGAACGCCCGTCGAAGAGCGCCGCCTTGCCGGTCTCGTTGATCATCCGTACGCCGTCACGGTTGGGCAGCGTGGCGCCCAGCAGACCCGTGATCTCGTCCTCCTTGGCGCCGTCGAACACCGGCGTCGCCAGCTTGGTGCCCGGGGCCGCCTTGTCGGCGTGGATCTTGATGAGGCTGTCCTTCCACGCCGCCGAACCCTTGGAGTCGTGGAGGTCGAGGTCCCAGCCCTGCTTGGCCAGCCAGCCGAGGTGCAGCTCGAGGATCTGGCCGATGTTCATCCGTCGCGGCACACCCAGCGGGTTGAGCACGACGTCGACGGGCGTGCCGTCCTCCATGAACGGCATGTCCTCGATCGGCAGGATCTTGGCGATCACGCCCTTGTTGCCGTGACGGCCGGCGAGCTTGTCACCCACGGAGATCTTGCGCTTCTGGGCGACGTAGACGCGGACCAGCTGGTTGACGCCCGGGGCAGCTCGTCGCCGTCCTCGCGGTCGAACACGCGGACGCCGATGACCGTGCCGGACTCGCCGTGGGGCACCTTCATCGAGGTGTCGCGCACCTCGCGCGCCTTCTCACCGAAGATCGCGCGGAGCAGCCGCTCCTCCGGGGTGAGCTCGGTCTCGCCCTTGGGCGTGACCTTGCCGACCAGGATGTCGCCCGTGGTGACCTCGGCGCCGATGCGGATGATGCCGCGCTCGTCGAGGTCGGCCAGCATCTCCTCGGAGACGTTGGGGATGTCGCGGGTGATCTCCTCGGGGCCGAGCTTGGTGTCGCGGGCGTCGACCTCGTGCTCCTCGATGTGGATCGAGGTGAGGATGTCCTCCTGCACCAGGCGCTGGCTGAGGATGATCGCGTCCTCGTAGTTGTGGCCCTGCCACGGCATGAACGCGACCAGCAGGTTGGTGCCCAGCGCCATCTCGGCGTTGTCGGTGCACGGGCCGTCGGCGATCGGCGAGCCGGTCTCGAGCCGGTCACCCTCGGTCACCAGCGGACGCTGGTTGATGCAGGTGCCCTGGTTGGAGCGGCGGAACTTCGCCAGCCGGTAGGTCTGGTAGGTGCCGTCGTCGTTCATCGTCTCGATGAAGTCGGCCGACACCTCCTTGACCACGCCGGCCTTCTCGGCCACCAGCACGTCGCCGGCGTCGACCGCGGCGCGGTACTCGATGCCGGTGCCGACCAGCGGCGAGTCGCTGCTGATCAGCGGCACGGCCTGGCGCTGCATGTTGGCGCCCATCAGCGCGCGGTTGGCGTCGTCGTGCTCGAGGAACGGGATCAGCGCGGTCGCGACCGACACCATCTGGCGCGGCGAGACGTCCATGTAGTCGACGTCCTCGGCCAGGACCTCGGACACCTCACCGTGACGCTGGCGGACCAGCACCCGCTCCTCGGTGAAGCGGAACTTGTCGTCGAGCGGCGCGTTGGCCTGCGCGATGACGTACTTGTCCTCGTCGTCGGCGGTGAGGTAGTCGACCTGCGTGGTGACCTTGCCCTTGGTGACCTTGCGGTAGGGGGTCTCGACGAAGCCGAACGGGTTGATCCGTCCGTACGACGCCAGCGAGCCGATCAGACCGATGTTGGGACCCTCAGGGGTCTCGATCGGGCACATCCGGCCGTAGTGGCTGTGGTGGACGTCGCGGACCTCCATGCCGGCGCGGTCGCGGGACAGACCACCGGGACCCAGCGCCGAGAGGCGACGCTTGTGGGTCAGGCCCGAGATCGGGTTGGTCTGGTCCATGAACTGCGAGAGCTGGCTGGTGCCGAAGAACTCCTTCAGCGCCGCCACCACGGGACGGATGTTGATCAGGGACTGCGGCGTGATCGCCTCGACGTCCTGGGTCGTCATCCGCTCGCGGACCACGCGCTCCATGCGGGCCAGGCCCGTGCGGAGCTGGTTCTGGATCAGCTCGCCGACCGTGCGCATGCGGCGGTTGCCGAAGTGGTCGATGTCGTCGGCCAGGACCTCGATGGTCTTGCCCTCGGCGTCCTTCATCTCCGCACCGGAGGTGTCGGCCAGCACCGTGTCGCCGTTGTGCAGGCGCACGATGTAGCGGATCGCCGCCACGATGTCGTCGATGGTCAGCGTCTGCTGGTCGAAGGCCTCGTGGGTGCCGAGCTTCTTGTTGATCTTGTAGCGGCCGACCTTGGCGAGGTCGTAGCGCTTGGGGTTGAAGTAGTAGTTGTTCAGCAGCGTCTGCGCGGCCTCCTCCGTCGGCGGCTCGCCCGGACGGAGCTTGCGGTAGATGTCGAGCAGGGCGTCGCGCTGGGCCTCGGTGTGGTCCTTCTCGAGGGTCAGCATCATCGACTCGTACTGGCCGAACTCCTCGCGGATCTGCTCGTTGGTCCAGCCGAGGGCCTTGAGCAGCACCGTGACGTTCTGCTTGCGCTTGCGGTCGAGGCGGACGCCGACCATGTCGCGCTTGTCGATCTCGAACTCCAGCCAGGCGCCACGGCTCGGGATGACCTTGGCGGTGTAGATGTCCTTGTCGGAGGTCTTGTCGGCGGTGCGCTCGAAGTAGACGCCCGGCGAGCGGACCAGCTGGGAGACGACGACACGCTCGGTGCCGTTGATGATGAACGTGCCCTTGGGCGTCATGAGCGGGAAGTCGCCCATGAACACCGTCTGGCCCTTGATCTCACCGGTCTCGTTGTTGGTGAACTCGGCGGAGACGTAGAGCGGGGCGGAGTAGGTGAAGTCCTTCTCCTTGCACTCGTCGACGGTGTACTTCGGGTCGTAGAAGACCGGGTCCTCGAACGAGAGCGACATCGTCTCGGAGAAGTCCTCGATCGGGGAGATCTCCTCGAAGATCTCCTGGAGCCCCGACTTCTCGGAGACGTCCTCCCCGGCCTCGCGACGGCGGGCCACCTCGGCCGTCCAGTCGTCGTTGCCGACCAGCCAGTCGAAGCTGTCGGTCTGGAGGGAGAGGAGCTTGGGGAGCTCGAGAGGTTCGGAGATCTTTGCGAACGAGATGCGGCGGAATTTTTCGGCGGAGCTGCGCGCGGCCAACAGGTGTCCTTCGACGTGTCCTGGGGTGATTGCGTCTCCCACCACTCCATCGGCCACCGGGCAGGCGGATGAGCATCTGAGAGCAGACGCGAGGGGCCACGATAGCGTAAACCTGCGCGCGCCACAAGGTGGCAAACAAGCCCGGCGCATGTCGCTGCCGACGATGATGACCCGACCGGGGGTCCAGGTCAAGCGGATCGCCGAAACATGTGGAGCGGCGTGTCGCGCGGCGACGCGCCGTGCGACGGCCCGATCAGGCGGTCAGGAGGCCTCGGCCTGCTTGTCGTGGGCGGCGTCGGGGCCGGCTGCTGTCGCCCTCGCTGGGCTCGCGCTCCTTGCGACGGAGCAGCAGCGTGGCGACGGCCAGCACACCGATGGTCGACGGTCAGCACGCCCATCAGCCAGACGGTGTCCTCGATCTTGTCGGTGCCGACGTAGTCGGGCGCCTTGACCGAGAGCACCACGATCTCCTTGATCGAGGCGATGATGCCGACGATCAGGAACGGCTCGGCGAGCAGCTCGCGCTCGGCGAGCGTCGTCCGCACGGCGTACAGCAGCTCCACGACGATGAAGACCAGCAGCAGCAGGTCCAGCACCTCGGCCGCCGTGGTGATCACGCCCAGGTCAGGCAGCTCGGCCAGCTTGACCACGGACGCGCCCAGCACCACCGCGGCGACCGCGACCAGGACCACCGCCACCGCGAGGTAGACGACGTTCTCGGCCTTCTCGATGGCGTCCTCGGTCCACTCGCCGCATGGCTCGTGCATCCTGTCGGGCCGCGCTAGCGGTCGCTCACCCCGCCGTTGGCTCGCCAGGAGGCTCGCGCAGCGACCGTCCGAGGCCCGGTGAGACGAGCTCGGACGCGTTGCGGGGAATCGTGACGGGCCGCGAGCGGCTCCTGGACCAACGACTAGCCGGCGGGGGAGGTCATGAGGTCGTCGACGAGCCACTCGTCGCCGACCTTCTGCATGGTGACGGTGACCTGGTCCTTGTAGACGACCGGCTCGTCGAGCTGCTTGTTGGTGGTGGGCCGGTTGACGAAGACGAGGACGGCGACGCGGTCGTCGCCCGAGCGGACGATGCCGGACGCGACCACCTCGGCGGAGACCTTGGTGCCGGTCTCGGGGGCGTTGGCCTTGATCACCTCGAAGAGCTTGGCGTACTCGTCGCGGTACTCCGCGGTCATGAAGCCCTCGGCGGCCCGCTGGTCCTCGTCGAGATCGCCCTGCTTGCTCCCGTCGTAGGACAGGATCGGCACGATGGCCCTCTCGGCGCTGGTCTGGGCCGCGCGCGTGGCGTCGGCGATGCTCGCGTCGGAGGGCGCCGTCGAGGCCACCACCGCGCACGCCCCCACCACGAGCGCGGCAGCGGCCGCGACGGCGACCAGGAGCCAGCCGGGCACGACCCAGGCGGTGATGCGGGTCTCCCGCGAGCCGGCTGTTTTCGTGACAGGAGCTGCCGCCTCTTCCTCGACCAGCGGATCCGCGTCGAGCTCGGCGGTGAGCAGCTCGATGTCGTACGCCGCCCGGCGGTCGCGGTCGAGGAGCACCTCAGCGGCCTGGTTCAGCAGGCGGAAGCGCCGGTCGGTCGGCTCGAGGTCGGCGATGGCGGACTTCCACGCGGCCCGGACCTCGGCCTCCGTCGCGCCGAGCTCGATGTCGAGGACGTCGTACCAGCTGGGGGTGACGGTCGCGGTGGTGGTCATCGGGCCGCCCCCGTCACCGGAGTGAAGTTGTCGACCAGCCACTCGCCGCCGACCTTCACCAGGCTGACCTCGATGCGGAACGGCGAGGGCTCACGCTGCTGGTCACTCGACTGGTTCCTTCGGGTAGCTGTCGGTGAACGCACCGGCCACCAGCGCCGTCGCGGAGTCCTCGTCGATCACCGAGACACCGGTCGAGAACACCTCGGCGTCGCGGGAGATCCGGGCCTGCGACACCAGCTGCTCGGCGGTCGCCGCCTCCTTGTCGAAGGACACGGCGAACTTGGGCGTGATGACCTCCTTGACCCGCTCGCGGTACTCCGGCATCGCGCCGTTCTCGTCGAGCAGGTCGGGCCCGTAGGTGCCCATCCGGAGCAGGAACTGCTCCGACTGGGCCATCACGGCCTCGCGCTCGCCCTGGAGGCGCTCCTGGTCGCCCTGGACACCGACCGCGTCCACACCGCGGCTGGAGACCAGCCACACCAGGGTCACCAACCCGGCGACGGTCACGGCGACGAGCACGGCCAGCAGCCCGCGGCGGAACCGCGGCGCCAGCGGCGGGGGCGCGCTCGCGCGCGTCTCCTGCTCTGTGTCCCTCTCGATCAGCTGCGCAGTCATCGGCTCAACTCCCGACTCGACATCAGTGGCTGCAGGAGCAGCCACTTCCACGAATCCCCTCCCAGGGTTCTTGGTGCCAACGAGCCAGGAGAGGAAAGGTCACTCGGAACGCTTGCGCCCCAGCGCAGCCGCTCGCCGTCGTACGTCGCCACCACCGGCGCCCGAGCTGGTGACCCGGGCGCCGTCCGGTACGCCGCTGGCGCGCGCTGGACACCGGACCGGGGCGCGTTCTGGGCACCGCGGGCGTTGGACTGCGAGGCGGGTTCGGCACAGTGCGCGTTCATGTTCATCGCCCGGTTCTCGCCGTCCTGCGGCGGCCGGCGGTCGGTCGACTCGTAGCCCCCGTGGCAGACCGTCGGCTGGTCGGTGAGGATCATCCCGAAGTGGGCGTCGTAGAGCCCGGTGTCGGGCGAGCGCGACACGACGGTGAAGCCGCCCTCGACGACGTACGGGTAGATCGCCAGCAGCTGCTCGATGCCCGGCAGGTGACGGACGACCACCTCGCCGGTCGTCACCAGCTCGTTGATCAGCTCCGCGAGGTCGACCTTGTTGTCGTCGAGGAAGCGGCGCAGCTCGACGGCCGCGACCGAGCCGTTGTCGATCACGGCGCGGAGGTCCTTGTCCGAGCCCGCGAGCGTGCCGGAGAACAGCTTCAGCTTCTTGGCGAAGGTGCGGATCGCGCTCTCGGACGCGATCTGCCCCCTGAGCACGGTGTTGCTGTCGCGGATCAGGGCAGTGGTGGTGTCGAAGTTGGCGTTGGCCGCGTCGATGAACGAGGAGCCGCTCACGATGATCCGCTCGAGGTCCTCCCCCGTGCCGCCGAAGGCGTCGCCCATCTCGCTGACCGTGGTCCGGAGGGCATCCTGGTCGACCGACTCGACGGTCGTGGAGATGTCGCCGAGCAGCTTCTGGGTCGGGATGGGCGTGCGGGTGTCGTCCATCGCGATCTCGGACTCGTCCTTCAGGAAGGGCTTCACGTCCGACTGCGGCTGCAGCTCGACGTACTGCTCGCCGACGGCCGAGCGGTTGCCGACGACCGCGAGTGCGTCGGCGGGGATGTCGTCGAACTCGTTGTCGATGTCGAGGTGGACGTCGACGCCGGCGTCGGTGAGCACCAGCTTGTCGACCTGGCCCACACGGACGCCGCGGTAGCTGACCTCGCCGCCCGCGAAGATGCCGCCGGAGTCCTCGAAGTGCGCCACGACGGTGTACGACGTGTCGAAGAGCAGGCGGTCGAGCCGGGCGTAGCGGGCGCCGACGAAGCTGACGCCCACGAGGGTGATCAGGGCGAAGACGAGCAGCTGGATGCGGGTGCGTCTGGTGATCACTTCGCCATCACCATCCCCGGGACGAGCAGGCTGACCAGGGCCGGGTCGTAGAGCTCCATCAGCTGGCGCACGGTCGGACCGTGCTTGCCGAAGTCGAGCGGCTGCGCCTGTCCTACCGGTGCGCGAGGCAGACCGGGAATCGTCGGCAGGGTCGGGAGGAGGGTGCTCAGGGTCGGCAGCGGGATGGACGGCGAGCCGGACGGCAGGCCAGGCACCAGCGCGAGCTGCTTGCAGACCGCCTTGTCCTCGTTGTCCGGCTTCGCGCACTCCTCGCGCAGCTTGAGCAGCTTCTCTGGCGTCGCCAGCACCTTCTGGCACTCGGGGCTGGTCAGGCTGCCGCTCTGCAGGCATGCCAGCACGTCGCCGATGATCACCGTGGGGTCGAGGATCGTCGGCAGCGTGGTCGGCAGGTCGGTCGGCAGCGTCGGCAGCCCGGTCGGCAGCTTGGTCGGCAGCTTGGTCGGCAGCTCGGTCGGCAGCGTGATGCCGGTCTCGAGGTTGATGTCGAGGGTCACCGACAGGTTCGTGTAGTCGCCCATGTGGAGGTTGCGGGCGACCTGGGGGTCGCGGCCGACCACCTCGTCGACGAACGGGTAGGTCAAGAACACGTTGAAGGCGTTGACGAAGTCGTCGCCAGACGCGGCGATCTGCGACAGCACGGGGTTGAGCTGCTGCAGCGAGTCGATGGTGGCCACCTTGGACGCCTGGATCACCCGGACGCCGACGTCGCTCAGCTCCGCGAGCGCCTCGAGCATCTTGACCAGGTCGTCGCGCTGCTTGTCGATGGACACCAGGGCCGACGGCAGCTCGTCGAGGGCGGCGTCGATGGTGTCGCGCTGCTCGTTGACCGACACCGCCAGGGTGTTGAGCTTGTCGATGGCGTTGACGATGTCGGCCTTGTGGTCGTCGAGCTGGCTCATCAGCGTGCGGATCTGGTCGAGCACCGACCTCGTCGTGGCTTCGCGGCCTTCGAGCGCGATGTTGAGCTCACGGGCGATCGTGCGCAGCTGGGCCACGCCGCCACCGTTGAGCAGGAGGCTGAGTGCACCGAGGACCTCCTCGACCTCCGGGTTGCGGCCACTGCGCTCGAGCGGGATCACGTCCCCGCTCTGAAGGAGCTCGCTGCTGGCGCCCGACTCGGGCGCGGCCAGCGAGACGAACTTCTCCCCCAGCAGGCTGGTCTGCCTGATCGTGGCCTCGGCGTTGTCGGGCAGCTCGGTGTCCTTGTGCAGCTGCACCGTCACGTCGGCGGTGAACCCGTCGAGGCTGACGTCGGTCACCTTGCCGACGTTGACGTCGTTGACCTTGACCGTCGACAGCGGCACCAGGTCGAGGACGTCGCGGAACATGATGTGGACGGTGATCGGGTCGTCCCCGACGTCCGTGCCGCCGGGCAGCGGCAGCTTGTAGACGTCGAACCCGCAGCCGCTCAGCGTCAGCGACGCGACGAGGGCGAGCAACAGCAACCTCAGGCGGCCGGACCGGCCGTCGTTCCGGCCGTCGGTCGAGGAAGGCGCGCTAGCGCCTGTCACGAGACCCCGGAAGCGGCTTGCGAACCCGTACTGGGGTCTCGTGACGGGCCTTCGGCCCTCCTCGACCAACGGTGCTCCGTTGCGCATCATCGCGACGCCACCAGCCCTCCGAGGGTCGGGTCGAACTGGTCGGGCTCTCGTACGCCGCCAGCCTGGCCGAGCGCGGCCACGCGGGGGGCCGCGGGCAGGTCCTTGAGGATGTCCTTGATGACGTCGCACACCTGGCCGGCCTGGTCGGCCTGGTTGACGATCCCGCACAGCAGCGTGGCCGGGTCGGTGGCGATCTGGTGGCCGAGCTCCTGGATGTTGGCCCGGGTGTCGAGGGTGCCGGCCTGCGGGTTGTAGGTCAGGGCGAGGTTGTTCAGGGCGATCGGGGCGGCGCTCAGGATCTCGTCGAGCGCGCCGCGCTGCTTGACCAGCACCTTGGCGACCCGGTTGAGGCCCTTGATGTTGGAGCCGAGGATCTCGCGGTTCTCCTTGACGAAGCCCGACACCTGCTTCATCGCGACCGCGAGGTTCCGCAGCGACGCTGCCAGCTCGGTGCGCTCGCCGGCCAGCATCTGCGAGACCGAGGCGAGCGACTGGTTGAACTTGCGCACGGTCTTGTCGTTGCGGGCAAGCGTCTTGATGAACCCCTCGAGAGCCTCGGCAGAGCCGAACAGCTCTTCCTTGTTGTCGTCGAGGGTGCCGGTGAGCTGGCTGAAGTCCTGGATGGTCTGGTGGAACTTCGCGCCCTGGCCGCCGAAGTTGGCCGCCGTGGTCTCGAGCAGGTCGGTCAGCGCGCCCTTGGCGTTGGCGCCGTTGGGGCCGAGCGCCACGGTCAGGTCGTCGAGGCTCTCGTAGATCTGGTCGAGCTCCAGCGGCACGGCGGTGCGGTCGGCCTGGAGCGTTGCGCCGTCATCGAGGATCGGCCCGTCGGTGTAGACCGGAGTCAGCTGCACGAAACGGTCGCCGACGATCGACGGCGACACGATGACCGCCGCGGCGTCGTCGGGAACCTTGACCGCTGCGTCGTACGACATGGTGACGACGACGTCGGTGCCCGACGGGGTCACGGTGTCGACAGTGCCGATCGGCACGCCGAGGACCCGCACGTCGCTGCCCTCGTAGATCGAGACGGTCCGCGGGAAGTGCGCGGTGAGCGTCTTCCGCTCCTCGCCGCCCAGAGAGGCCACGTGAACGCGGCCGCGACGAGGAGCGCGACCACGATCAGCGGGACGACGATCTTCTTCAGGTCCATGGCTCAGCCCACCTGCGGGACGGGTGGGATGTTCTGGATGTAGGTGTCGAACCACGGCCCGTTGCCGAGCGTGTTCGCGAAGACGCGGTAGAAGGGCGCCATCAGCCGCAGGCTGTTGTCGATGTTGTCCTCGTTCTTGTTCAGCACGCCGACGACGGTGTCGAGGTGGGTCAGGGCGGGCTTGAGGTCGGCCTTGCTCTGCTTGACCAGCTTGGTCAGCTCGGTCGAGAGCGTGGTGGTCGACACGAGCAGGCGGTGGACGGCGTCGCGCCGCTTCACCAGGGCGCGGAACAGCACGTCGCTGTCGCGCATCAGCCCGATGATGTCCTGGTCGCGCGCGTCGAGGACCTCGGCGACGTTCTGGAGGTTGCCGAGCAGCTCGTTGATCTGGGAGCTCTTGGCCGCCACGTTGGTCGACAGCCGGGACACGCCGTCGAGGGCGGCCTGGAACTCCTCGGGGGTGTTGCGGGTCAGGTCGGCCAGGGTGGTCAGGGCCTGCGCCAGCTGGTCGGTGTCGATGCCGCTCGGAGGTCTCGGCGAGGCCCGAGAACGCCTGGACGACGTCGTACGGCGAGCTCGTGCGCGCCACCGGGATCTCGCCGCCCTCGGGGAGCTGGCCGGACCCGGCCGGGGCCAGGCTGAGGTACATCGCGCCGAGCAAGGTCTTGACCTTGATGTCGGCGCCGGTCTCCTTGCCGAACTCCGCACCCTCGTCGATGCGGAAGGTGACCTTGACGTGGTCGCCGTCCAGCTCGACCTTCTCGACCTTGCCGACGCGGACGCCGGCAACGCGCACCTCGTCGTTGGCCTTCAGCCCGCCCGCCTCGGAGAAGGCGGCGTAGTAGACGTCTCCGCCGCCGATGATCGGCAGGTTCTGCGCGTTGAAGGCAGCCAGGATCAGCCCGGCCACGACGGCCAGGCTGATCGCCCCGATGACGACCGGGTTGCGCTCTCTGAACGGGATGCTCATCGCTCTGTCATCCGAGTGCGCACCTGTCGGAGCCGGTGTTGTACTGCACCGGGACGGTCACGCCCGCGACGGTCACCTTGCCCTGGAACTGGCAGAGGTAGAAGTTGAACCACGAGCCGTAGATCGGCGGTCCGGCCGACCTTCTCGAGCTTGATCGGCAGCACCTGCAGGGCCCGGTCGAGCTCGCCCTTGTTGCGGTCGAGGTTCTCGGCAACCGCGCGGAGGTGCTTGATGTCCTCGACGAACGGCTTGCGGATGCCCTCGACGAGGCTGGCGGTCTCGACCGACAGGGTCGAGATCTGGTCGAGCGAGCCGAGGATCGCCTGACGGTCGTCCTTGAGCCCGCCGACGAAGGTGCGGAACGTCGTGATCAGGCGGTTGAGCTGCTCGTCGCGGCTGCCGAGGTGGGCGAGCACCTCGTTGAGGTTGTCGATCAGCTGCGCCGATGATCTGGTCGCGGTCGGCCAGCGTCGAGGTGACCGAGGCGGTGTGCGCCAGCAGGCCCTCGAGGGTGCCGCCCTCCCCCTGGAAGACCTGCACGATCTCGTAGGAGAGCTTGTTGATGTCGCTCGGCGTCAGCGCCTCGAACAACGGCTTGAAGCCGTTGAAGAGCACGGTCAGGTCGAGCGCCGGCGAGGTCTGGCTGACGGGGATGGTCGCGCCCTCGGCGAGCTTGGCACTGTCGCCGATCTGGTTGCTCAGCGAGATGTAGCGCTGGCCGACCAGGTTGCGGTAGCGGATGTCGGCCCGCGTCGCCTTCGACAGCGAGGTGGTCTCCTGGACGCTGAAGGTGACCAGGGCTCGGGTGCGCTCGACGATCTCGACCTTCTTGACCGTGCCCACCTTGACCCCGGCGATCCGGATGTCGTCGCCCTTGACCACGCCGGTGGCGTCGCTGAACTCCGCCTTGTACTCACGGCTGGTGCCGAAGTCGAGGTTGCCGATGGTGACGACCAGGACGCTGGTCGCCAGGGTCGTGACGACCATGAAGATCACGAGCTTGACCAGGTCCACGGTGGTCCGCTTGTCGAGTGCCTTCATCGCAGCGTCACCTCCGCCCCGCGGGCCATGGGACCCACCAGCAGCACGCCGAGGTCGGGCACCTGGTCTGCGGTCAGCCCCAGGCCCGGGCCGAGCAGGGACTTGAGGATGGCGGCCTCGCCGCGGCCGCCGGCGTAGCCCGCGCCGCTGAAGCCCTCGCCGAGGCCGGGCGCCACCCTGCTGATGCCCTTGCCGGTCGGGCTGTCGACGCCGTCGTCGAAGTCGGGCTGGTGGCGTAGCGGGTTGGCTTGGTTCCAGGGCGGGGTGGGCAGGCTCAGGCAGACCGGGCCGCTGTCCTCGCCGAGCCTGGGTACGTCGGACGCGTTGTAGCCGCGCGGCTGGTTGGGCAGCGTCTCCAGCACGATGTGGAGGGTGAAGCCGCGGAAGGCCTCGGCCTGCAGCTTGCCGGCGTTGACGATGCCGCCCGTCAGGCAGGGGTACTCCGGTGCGTACTTCGCCAGCAGCCGCAGCTGCTGGGCGCCGAGCTGGCCGAGGCGGATGATGTTGTCGCCGTTCTGGTCGAGGAAGACGCGGGTGTCGTCGGAGAACTTCGACAGGTCGGAGAAGAACGCCTTCAGCTGCTGCTCTCGCTCCTCGAGAGTGCTGGTCGTCTTGATGGTGTTGCGCAGGATCTTCGCGATCTCGGGCATCACGTCGGCGTAGATCGTGGAGACGCGCGCCGTGAGCCGGAGGTCCTGGACGATGGCGGGGATCTGCGGGTTGAGGCGCTTGAGGTAGGCGTCGACGGTCTCGAAGTTCTCGCCGATCAGCTCGCCGCGCCCCTCGAGGGCGGTGGCGATGGCGTTGAGGGTCAGGTTGATGTCGGCCGGCTGCACCGTGCGGAGCAGCGGGTAGAGGTCGTTGAGCACCTTCTCGACCTCGATCGCGACCTGGGTGCGCTCGATCGTGGCGCCGGGCTCGATGTGCTTCGCCGCGGGCTCGGGCGGCACCTCGAGCGCGACGTACTTCTCGCCGAAAAGGGTCTTCGGCACGATCGAGCCCGTCACGTTGGCCGGGATGGTGTCGACCTCGTCGGGGAAGAGGCCGAGGGTGACCACGGCGCCGTCGGAGTCGCGTGTCGAAGCCGAGCACCTCGCCCACGATCACGCCGCGGATCTTGACGTCGGCGCGCTCGGGCAGCTGGAGGCCGAGGGTCGAGGTGTGCAGGGTGACCCGGTCGTAGTCGACGAAGCTTCTTGGTGAAGATGCCGTAGGTCAGCCAGACGCCGAGCAGCAGCAGGCAGAGGAAGGCGACCCCGAGGACCTTGTGGCCCTGCCCATTCGATCCAGCACGCACCGTTAGCCCGCCAGCCTCACGGTGGTGGTGGTGCCCCAGATCGCCATCGACAAGAAGAGGTCGAGGACGTTGATGGCCACGATGCTGGTGCGTACGGCGCGGCCGACCGCCACGCCCACGCCTGCCGGCCCGCCCGAGGCGTTGTAGCCGTGGTAGCAGTGGATCAGGATCACCGTCACCGCGAAGACCAGCACCTTGCCGAACGACCACAGCACGTCGCCGGGCGGCAGGAACTGGTTGAAGTAGTGGTCGAAGGTGCCCTCGCTCTGACCGAAGAACTGGGTGACGGTCAGCCGCGTCGCGTAGTACGACGACAGCAGGCCCACGACGTACAGCGGGATGATCGCGATCAGGCCGCCGATGATGCGCGTGGTCACCAGGAACGGCAGCGACGGGATCGCCATCACCTCGAGGGCGTCGACCTCCTCGGAGATCCGCATCGCGCCCAGCTGGGCGGTGAACCCGCAGCCGACCGTGGCCGCGAGCGCGATGCCCGGCGACCAGCGGCGCGATCTCGCGGGTGTTGAAGTAGGCCGAGACGAAGCCGGAGAAGGCGGACGTGCCGAGCTGGTTGAGCGCGGCGTACCCCTGGAGGCCGACCTCCGTGCCGGTGAAGAAGCACATCGCGGTGATCACGCCGACGGTGCCGCCGATGACGGCCAGCGAGCCGGAGCCGAGGGTGACCTCGGCGAGGATCCGCAGGATCTCCTTCTTGTAGCGGCGGATCGTGCGGGGCGTCCACGCCAGGGCCTTGATGTAGAACGCCAGCTGGCCGCCGAGGTCGTCGAGCGACCGCGCGGGGGCGTCGTACAGGGACTTGAACCCAGTCATCCTCGGGGCCACGACGTCAACCCGTCTTCGGCGGGACGAGCTGGAAGTAGATCGCGCTCATCACGAAGTTGATGACGAAGAGCAGCATGAAGCTGACCACGACGGACTCGTTGACGGCGTCGCCGACGCCCTTGGGCCCGCCGGCGGCGTTCATGCCCTTGTAGCAGGCCACGATCGCCGCGACCATGCCGAAGACGAGCGCCTTGGCCATGCCCTGCCACAGGTCGGGCAGCTGGGCGAGCGCGGTGAAGCTCGCTAGGTAGGCCCCTGGTGTGCCGTCCTGCAGCACGACGTTGAAGACGTAGCCGCCGGCCACGCCGACCACGCTCACCAGACCGTTGAGGAAGACCGCGACCAGCATGCAGGCCAGCACCCGCGGGACGACGAGGCGCTGGATCGGGTCGATGCCCAGCACCATCATCGCGTCGAGCTCCTCGCGGATCTTGCGGGCACCGAGGTCTGCCGCGATCGCGGACCCGGCAGCTCCGGCGATCAGCAGCGACGTGGCGATCGGTCCGGCCTCGCGGACCACCGCGAGCACGGACGCCGAGCCGGTGAACGACTGAGCGCCGAACTGCTTGATCAGGCCACCGACCTGCAAGCGCGATCACCGCGCCGAAGGGGATGGCGACCAGCGCCGTCGGGATGATCGTCACCGAGGCGATGAACCACGCCTGCTGCAGGAACTCGCGGGTCTGGAAGGGCCGCCGGAACAGCCCGCGGCCGACGTCGAGGCCGAAGGCGAACAGCTTGCCGGCGGCGCCGACGGGCGCGAGGGCGCGTGAGGACCGTGGTGGATGCCATCGGCTCAGGCCCCCGGGCTCATGCTCATGGCCGGCTCGAACGAGCCGGGTGGCGGGGTGACGCCGTTCTCCTTGCACCACTCGCCCGGCGGACGCTGGCTGCGGCGGGGGATCCCGTTGGACGGCTCCTGCTGCAGCGGGATGGGCGGCAGCGGAGGCAGCTCCTGGCCCTCCTCGGCGGCGAGGTCGTCGGCGTCCTTCTCCTCCGACATGCCGATCGGACCGATCGTCTGGGCGTTGAGGAACTGCCGTACGACGGGTTCCTCGGAGCTGAGCAGCATCTCGCGGGGGCCGAACATGGCCAGGTGCCGGTGGTAGAGCAGGCCGATGTTGTCGGGCACCGTGCGCGCGGTGTTGATGTCATGGGTGACGATCAGGAACGTCGCGTCGATCTGGGCGTTGAGGTCGACGATCAGCTGGTTGAGGAACGACGTGCGCACCGGGTCGAGACCGGAGTCGGGCTCGTCGAACAGCACGATCTCGGGGTCGAGGACCAGCGCGCGAGCAAGGCCGGCCCGCTTGCGCATGCCACCGGAGATCTCGCCCGGCAGCTTGTCCTCGGCGCCGATCAGTCCGACGAGCTCCATCTTCTCCATGACCACGTCACGGACCTCGGACTCGGACTTCTTGGTGTGCTCGCGCAGCGGGAAGGCGACGTTGTCGTAGAGGTTCATCGAGCCGAACATCGCGCCGTCCTGGAACAGCACGCCGAAGAGCTTGCGAATCTCGTAGAGCTCTCGCTCGGGGCAGGTGGTGATGTCGGTGCCCTCGATGACCACTGACCCCCGGTCGGGCTTGAGCAGGCCGATCAAGGTCTTGAGCAGCACGGACTTGCCCGTGCCGGACGGCCCGAGCATCACGCAGATCTCACCCGCCGGGACCGTCAGCGTGACGTCGCCCCAGATGAGCTGCTTTCCGAAGGACTTGGTGAGTCCGTCGATCTTGATCTCGACACCCATCGCGCGCCTCCCTTCGCATCGACGTGCCCAGGCTCATGACCTGTCGAGGAAGGGGCGCCTCCCGTTCGCCACTTCCAGGGGGCTCAACGGGCGCGGCGGCGCGAAGGTTACGGGGCGGCGTCCACGCGAGTCGGCGCAAATGGCCCCAGGAGCTGTGCCGAGTCGGCGCAGGTCGCCCCCGCAATTGCGTCGAGTCGGCGCAAGTCGCTCCACGGTTACGTCAGCTCGGGACATCAGGAGGGCGATTGACGCCGACTCGGCGGTGTCAGGAGGGCGATCTGCGCCGACTCGGCGATCGGAGGGCGAGATGCCCGAGTCTGCGGCGCACCAGGTGCGCCGCAGACTCGGGCATCATCACTCGGAGCCAGATCCGGCTCCTGAGGTCACTTGAGGGTGACGGTGGCCCCGGCGCCCTCGAGGGCCTCCTTGGCCTTCTCCGCGACGTCCTTGGCCACGCCCTCGAGAACGGCCTTGGGGGCCGCCTCGACGAGGTCCTTGGCCTCCTTCAGGCCGAGGGAGGTCAGGGCGCGCACCTCCTTGATGACGTTGATCTTCTTGTCGCCGGCAGCGTCGAGGACGACGTCGAACGAGTCCTGCTCCGCAGCCTCCTCGCCGACGTTGCCGGCACCGCCAGCGGCGGGCGCGGCGGCGGCAACGGCGACCGGAGCGGCCGCGGTGACGCCGAAGGTGTCCTCGAACTGCTTCACGAACTCGCTGAGCTCGATGAGCGTCATCTCCTTGAACGCGTCAAGCAGCTCGTCGGTGTTGAGCTTCGCCATGGTGGCGCTTCCTTCCAATCGGTGGTCCGGCCGTCGTGGGCGGCGGGCGGACCGGGGTGTGGTGGGTGGTGTGACCGGTGGCCGTCAGGCCTCGGTCGGCTGGTCCTCGGACTCGGTCGCCTCGTCAGCGGAGTCGATGCTGTCCTCGGCGCTCTCCTCGGAACCGACGTGCCCGTCGGTCTCCTCGGTGGCCTCGGCAGCGGGTTCCTCCGTCGCGGCGGCGGCCTCGTCGGTGGCCGACTCGTCTGCCGGAGCCGGCGTACCGGCACCACCCGCGAGGATCGAGGGGTCCTGCTCCGCCTTCGCCTGGAGCGCACCGGCGAGCCGGGCGACCTGGGCGATGGGGGCGTTGAGCAGGTAGACGGCCTGGCTGAGCGATGCGAGCATCGCGCCGGCCAGCTTGCCCAGGAGCACCTCGCGCGACTCGAGATCGGCCAGCTTGGCGATCTCCTTCGCGTCGAGGGACTTGCCGTCCAGGACGCCACCCTTGATGACCAGGGTGGGGTTGGCCTTGGCAAAGTCACGCAGACCCTTGGCCGCCTCGACGACGTCGCCATTGATGAAGGCGATCGCGGTCGGGCCGGTGAGCAGGTCGTCGAAGCCTTCGATGCCCGCCTCGGAGGCGGCCAGCTTGGCCAGCGTGTTCTTGACCACGGCGTAGTTGGCGTTCCCACGCAGCGAGCGCCGCAGATCCTGCAGCTGCTTGACGGTGAGCCCGCGGTACTCGGTCAGCACAGCACCCGCCGAGTCGTTGAAGGACTCAACGATCTCCGCGACGGCCGCAGCCTTCTCTGCCCGCGCCATGGGTCTCCTTCCGATGGGGAGACCGGTGATCACGATGGCCGGATGCGACGAACGCCCCGAGCACAGGGCTCAGGGCGTCATGGGAAGATCACGCTCTGTCACCTGCGCGGGTCGTCCGACGGATCGGAACCTTCTGCCGGGCCATTCGTGATGACCAGCCCGGCGACCAGCGGTCTCTGGTTTCAGCGGCCCACCGTACGCCGCGACGTACGGGACCGACAAATTTCCGCACTCGCGCCCGCGAGCCTGGGGGTTGGCACTGTCAATGACCTCCTCCGATCGGGTGAGGGGCGGTGCCAACCGGACTAGTCAGATTTGCCCGTTCGGTTCACGACATGACCCCGGTTCTGTTGCAATTCATCTTGTGGACCCAAAGTTGACTTCGCTTGCCACGATCTTGGATCGTGCTGACGCTCGGTTGCGGTCCCCGGAGTCCTCAGTGCGGATCTGGCCTACGGGCTTCCCACTGCTGGACGACGTCCTTGGGGGAGGCCTTCGGGCCGGGGCGCTCAACCTGCTTGCCGGGCCTCAGGGCCAAGGCAAGACGACCATGGCACTGCAGATCGCGCGCAACGCTGTTGCCGCCGGCAGGGCCGCCATCTTCTTCTCCTTCGAGCTCGACGCCGAGGCGCTGCTGCAACGGCTGATCGCTCTCGAGTCGGGGCTCATCGGGGGCATCCGCGCGCCCGGGCTGACCAGCGTCCGCTCGGCGTTCGAGGGCGCCGACGGCGGCGCCGGCGGGCTCCCCGAGAGGCTGGCCGGCACAGCCGGCATCGAGGCCATCATGCGCATCCAGGGGTACGCCGACCGGCTGGTGGTGCACCGCTCGACCACGACCCAGACCGACATCCCCACGATCGCGCAGGCGGTCAAGGAGGTGCACGGCGAGACCGGACAGCCGCCGCTGATCATCGTCGACTACCTGCAGAAGGTGAAGTTCGACGACCCTCGTCTCTCCGACGAGGAGAGCATCACCAAGATCACCGAACAGCTCAAGGACCTTGCCATCGACTTCGAGGCCCCCGTCTTCGCGGTGGCCGCGGCCGACAAGAAGGGTCTCGAGCCCGGGCAGCGAATGCGCGCGCGACACCTGCGCGGCGGCACCGCCTTGGCCTACGAGCCCGACGTCGTGCTGATCATGAACACCAAGTCCGATGTGGTGGCTCGCAACCACCTGCTGTTCGACGTCAACGGGCTCGAACGGTTCCGCGAGTGGACCGTCATCTCGGTCGAGAAGAACCGGCAGGGCCACGACGCCATCGAGCTGGAGTTCCGCAAGCGCTTCCAGCAGGGGCGCTTCGAGACCGAGGGCAAGATCGTCGCCGAGCAGCTCGTCGAGGAGCGCCTGTTCGCCGATCGCTGAGGCGATCCTCTGGCCTGTTCGGGTGGTGGGGACATCACCCGAACGGGCCATGTTCTTCCTTTCCGGCCAATCACCTAGTCCCACTCTGGTCCAATCGGGGTCATGGACCAGAAGCTGACCTCCCTCACGTTGGTGGTCGAGCGCACTGACTCGCGCCTTCGCTCCCCCGAGGCCGAGGTCCGGATCTGGCCGACCGGCTTCCCGATCCTCGACGAGAGCATCGGCGGCGGCATGCGGGCCGGTGCGCTCAACGTGCTCGCCGGCCCCCAGGGCCAGGGCAAGTCGACGATGGCCCTGCAGATGTGCCGCAACGCCGCGGCGGCAGGATGCTCCGCCGTGATGTTCTCCTTCGAGCTCGAGGCGGAGGTGCTGCTCCAGCGGCTGATCTCGCTCGAGGCCGGGCTGATGTTCGGGGTGAGCGCGCCCCCGATCACCCAGATCCGCGAGGCTTTCGACGGTCGCGGCGCCGACGGCGGGCTGCCGGAGCGGCTGCTCGCGAGCGCGGGACCGATGGCCATCGACGCTCTGATGGCCATCGGCAAGTACTCCGACCGGCTCGTCATCCATCGGTCCACCACCGCCCAGACCGACCTGACCTCCATCGTCGACTGCGTCAAGGAGGTGTACGCCGACACCGGCCAACCGCCACTGATCGTCGTCGACTACCTCCAGAAGGTGAAGCCGGCCGATCCGGCCATGCCCGAGGAGCAGCAGATCACCCGGATCACCCAGCAGCTCAAGGACCTGGCCATCGACTTCGCCAGCCCCGTCCTCGCGCTCTCGTCAGCCGACCGTGACGGTCTCAAGCCCGGGCAGCGGATGCGCGCCCGACACCTCAAGGGCTCGACCGCGCTCGCCTACGAGCCGGACGTGGTGATGATCATGAACACCAAGGCCGACATCGTGACCCGCGATGCGCTCATCTACGACGTCAACGGCCTCGAGCGCATGCGCGAGTGGACGGTCGTCACGTTGGAGAAGAACCGCCAGGGCGTCAGGCGGTCTCGACATCGAGTTCCGCAAGAAGTTCCTGCAAGGCCGCTTCGACATCGATGGCGCCATCGTCTCCGAGCGCCTGGTCGAGGAGCGCATCGACGGCTAGGTCGAGTGCGTGAAATGTCCATCCGAGTTGCGTGAAATGTCCGCGCCACACGGGCGGATCACGTGACTCACCCGGACATTTCGACGCAACTCGGCGGGACATGTCGCGCAACTCGACCGTATGGTCAGCCCTGGGCAGCTGCAGCGGCCGCGGCGTCGTCCTCGAGCGTGACGTTGCGGGTGCGGTTGGGGTCGACCTGGACACCGGGGCCCATGGTCGTGGAGACCGTCACCTTGCGGATGTAGCGGCCCTTGGAGCTGGCCGGCTTGAGCCGCAGCACCTCCTCGAGGGCGGCGGCGTAGTTCTCGGCCAGCTGGGCCTCGGAGAACGACGCCTTGCCGATGATGAAGTGCAGGTTGGCGTGGCGGTCGACGCGGAACTCGATCTTGCCGCCCTTGATGTCGGAGACGGCCTTGGCGACGTCGGGGGTCACGGTGCCGGTCTTCGGGTTCGGCATCAGGCCACGAGGGCCGAGCACGCGGCCGAGGCGGCCGACCTTGCCCATCATGTCGGGCGTGGCGACGACAGCGTCGAACTCGAGCCAGCCGCCGTTGACCTTCTCGATCAGCTCGTCGCCACCGACGACGTCGGCGCCGGCCTCACGGGCGGCGTCGGCCTTCTCGGCGTTCGCGAACACGAGCACGCGGGCGGTCTTGCCGGTGCCGTGGGGCAGGTTGACGGTGCCGCGGACCATCTGGTCGGCCTTGCGGGGGTCGACCCCGAGGCGCATCACGACGTCGACGGTCTCGTCGAACTTCTTCTTGCTGGTGCCTCTGGCGATCTTGATCGCCGCGAGCGGGGCGTAGACCTCGGCCTTGTCGTAGGTGTCGGTCGCCGCACGGTAGGTCTTGCTGCGCTGCATGACTGGTTCTCTTTTCTTCGGTCCAGGTGTGGTCAGCGGGCCAGCGCGGCCCTGCCACGGGGAGGTGAGCGACGTACGGACGGATCAGATCGACGGTGCGTGACGCCCATGGAGCGGGCGGTGCCCTCGACGATCTTCATCGCGGCCTCCTCGTCGTTGGCGTTGAGGTCCGGCAGCTTGGTCGGGCGATCTCGCGCACCTGGTCCTTGGTCAGCTTGCCGACCTTCTCCTTGTGCGGGACACCCGAGCCCTTCTGCAGGCCGGCGGCCTTCTTGATCAGCTCGGCGGCCGGCGGGGTCTTGGTGATGAACGTGAACGACCGGTCCTCGTAGATGGTGATCTCCACGGGGATGACGTTGCCGCGCATGGACTCGGTCTGGGCGTTGTAGGCCTTGCAGAAGTCCATGATGTTCACGCCGTGGGGACCCAGAGCGGTACCGACGGGCGGGGCCGGGGTCGCGGCGCCGGCCTGGAGCTGCACCTTGACCAGCGCAGCGATCTTCTTCTTGGGAGGCATCTGTTCAACTTTCTTCTCGTGGTCATGACGAGGGCCCCTGCCCTCTGCCACTGGTGTTGCGGTCGCCCGTGGGCAACCGGGACATTGTGCCTTGCTTGGCGTACGGCGGCCAATTGCGGCTGCTTGCCGCTCACGGGCTCGAGCCGGGTCAGTCGAAACTCGCGAGCTCGAGCTTCGTCAGACTCTTCTGGATCTGGACTGAAGCTAGCTCGACCGGGGTCTCGCGGCCGAAGATCTCGACCAGCGCCTTGACCCGCTGGGCCTCGGCGTTGATCTCGGTGATCGTGGCGTGCAGCGTCGCGAACGGGCCGTCGACCACCATGACGGAGTCGGACACATCGAAGTCGGCGACCTCGACGGGCTTCTTCGCGGCGGCGCCACCGGGCGACGTACCGCTGGCCGCCGCTGCGGCCTCGGCGGTGGCGACCACGCTCGGGGCGAGCATGCTCTCGACCTCGTCCATGCTCAGCGGCACCGGCTGGTGGCTGTGGCCGACGAAACCGGTCACCGACGGCGTGTGACGGACGGCGGCCCAGGACTCGTCGGTGAGGTCCATCCGGACCAGGACGTAGCCGGGAAGCACGGTGCGCTTGACCATCTTGCGCTGGCCGTTCTTGATCTCCGCGACCTCCTCGGTCGGGACCACGATCTCGTGGATGTAGTCCTCCATGTGGAGGGAGGAGATGCGGTTCTCGAGGTTGGCGCGGACACGGTTCTCCATGCCGGAGTAGGTGTGCACCACGAACCAGTCGCCAGGCTTGGCGTACAGCTCGCGGCGGAACACCTCGAGCGGGTCGTCAGGGGCGGGCTCGTCGGCGGGCTCGTCCTCCGCGACAGGCTCCTCGGCGGGCTCGTCCTCCGCGACAGGCTCCTCGGCGGGCTCGTCCTCCGCGACAGGCTCCTCGGCGGGCTCGTCCTCCGCGACAGGCTCCTCGGCGGGCTCGTCCTCGGCCGACAGCCTCCTCGGCGGGCTCGTCCTCCGCGACAGGCTCCTCAGCGGCCGGCTCGGACTCGTCGGTGGTCGCGTCCTCGGCGACCTCGTCGCCCAGGGGCAGGTCGTCGGCGGCCTCGGCGGTGGGCTCGTCGGTCACCTCGGGGGCGAAGGACTCCTCGACCTGGTCGGCCGGCTCGTCGGCGGTGGGCTGGGTCTGCTCGGCGGCGTCGGCCGTCGGGACCTCGAGCTCCTCGGTGTGGTACTGCTCGGACACGTGTTGCTCCATCAGTGGTGGGTCGGGCGGATCGGGGAAGGGGCCGGTGACGCCAGGGGCGTCTCCGGGATCGGTTGCTACTGGGTGCCCCCGCCTCCGAAGACCCAGAACACGAGCTTGCCGAAGCCCAGGTCGAGCACCGACACGATGGCGATCATGAACAGCACGAAGACCATCACCACGAGGAAGTAGGTGATGAGCTGCTCCTGGGTCGGCCAGACGACCTTCCGGAGCTCGGCGACCACCTGCCGGTAGAACGTGGGCAGGCTGGTCCGCTTGTCAGCCTCTCGACCACGCTCGCGTTCGTTGCGTGGGCCGGGGACGGCCTTGCTGTCCGACACTCGCCTCTCACCTTCCATCTGCGTTCGCGAGTCACATGCTTGCGACATTTGCAGGGCACGAGGGACTTGAACCCCCAACCTTCGGTTTTGGAGACCGATGCTCTGCCAGTTGAGCTAGTGCCCTCCGGAGGCTCCGATGGGCAGGCTTGAGCCTGTGGGAGACCACCAACTGGGGAGTCTACGTGGAATCGCCGAAGAGTCGTCCAAACCGGCTCGGTCATACGATGACGTCATGCCACCTGCCGGGTCCTCCCCTCGTGACCGTCGCGTCTCCCAGCGGATCGGCGCCATCGCCGAGTCCGCCACGCTCAAGGTCGACGCAAAGGCCAAGGCGCTCAAGGCCGAGGGCCGCCCGGTCATCGGCTTCGGCGCCGGCGAGCCCGACTTCCCGACGCCCGACTACATCGTCGAGGCGGCCGTCGAGGCCTGCCGCGACCCCAAGAACCACCGCTACACCCCCGCCGGGGGGCTGCCCGAGCTGAAGAAGGCGATCGTCGAGAAGACCATGCGCGACAGCGGCTATGCCGTGGAGCCGAGCCAGGTGATCGTCACCAACGGCGGCAAGCAGGCGATCTACGAGGCGTTCGCGGCCATGATCGACCCGGGCGACGAGGTGATCGTCCCGGCGCCGTACTGGACGACGTACCCCGAGGCGATCCAGCTGGCCGGCGGCGTGCCGGTGCCGGTGCTGGCCGACGAGACCCAGGGCTACAAGGTCACCGTCGAGCAGCTCGAGGCCGCGCGCACGCCACAAACCAAGGTGCTGCTGTTCGTCTCGCCGTCCAACCCGACCGGCGCCGTCTACACCGCCGACGAGATCCGCGCGATCGGTCGCTGGGTCGAGGACAACGACCTCTGGGCGCTGACCGACGAGATCTACGAGCACCTCGTCTACGACGCGACGGTCGTCGAGACCGGCTCGCTGCCGGTGCTGTGCCCCTACCTCTTCGACAACTGCGTGGTCGTCAACGGCGTCGCCAAGACCTACGCCATGACCGGCTGGCGGGTCGGCTGGATGATCGGCCCCAAGGACCTCGTGGCCGCCTCGGCCAACCTCCAGTCGCACGCGACGTCCAACGTCGCCAACGTCTCCCAGCGCGCGGCGCTGGCCGCACTGACGGGCGACCTCTCGGCCGTCGAGAAGATGAAGACCGCCTTCGACCGGCGCCGCAAGACGATCGTGTCGATGCTCAACGAGATCGAGGGCGTCTACTGCCCGATGCCGGAGGGCGCGTTCTACGCCTACCCACAGGTCAAGGGGCTGCTCGGCAAGGACTACGACGGCCGCCGCATCGACTCCTCGGCCGCGCTGGCGGAATACATCCTCGACGCCGCCGAGGTCGCCATCGTGCCGGGTGAGGCGTTCGGCTCCCCGGGCTACCTGCGGCTGTCCTACGCCCTCGGCGACGACGACCTCATCGAGGGCATCACCCGCCTGCAGAAGCTCTTCACTTGACCTCAGAGCGCTTGACGGCACAGCGCTCGACGGCACCGCGCTCGAGAGATCTCTCGCGGCTCCCGAAGGCGCACCTCCACCTGCACTTCACGGGGTCCATGCGGCACCCGACGCTGGTCGAGCTCGCCCACCGCGACGGGATCGTCCTGCCCGACTCGCTCGAGGAGGACTGGCCGCCGCAGCTGTCGGCGGCCGACGAGAAGGGCTGGTTCCGGTTCCAGCGGCTCTACGACGTGGCGCGCTCGGTGCTGCGAACGCCGGCTGACGTACGCCGGCTGGTCCTGGAGGCCGCCGAGGACGACGTCCGCGACGGCGGACGCTGGCTGGAGATCCAGGTCGACCCTTCGGGCTATGCCGCGCGGTTCGGCGGCATCACCGCCTTCACCGACCTGGTCCTCGACTGCGTGCGCGACGCCTCGCGGCGCACCGGCCTCGGGATCGCGGTGATCATCGCCGCCAACCGCACGCGTCACCCGATGGACGCCCGGACCCTCGCGCGGCTGGCGGTGCAGTACGCCGACCATGGTGTCGTCGGTTTCGGGCTCTCGAACGACGAGCGGCGCGGGACGACCTCGGAGTTCGCCCCCGCCTTCTCGATCGCCGAGCGCGGCGGACTGGCGCTGATGCCGCACGGCGGCGAGCTGATGGGTCCCGAGTCCGTGCGGACTTGTCTCGACACGCTGCACGCCGACCGGCTCGGCCACGGCATCAGGGCAACAGAAGACCCCGCGCTGCTCGAGCGGATCGTCGAGCGGGGTGTGGCGCTCGAGGTCTGCCCGGTCTCCAACGTGGCCCTCGGGGTCTACTCCGACCTCACGTCCGTGCCGCTGCCGCAGCTGCTCGAAGCCGGCGCCACCGTGGCCCTCGGCGCCGACGACCCGCTGCTGTTCG
Organism: uncultured Actinomycetota bacterium; assembly: GCA_963814935.1. Taxonomy (GTDB): domain Bacteria; phylum Actinomycetota; class Actinomycetes; order Propionibacteriales; family Nocardioidaceae; genus Nocardioides. The sequence goes on from CAWFEZ010000019.1 coordinate 214,692, forward strand.
GGTCGCGGCTGGCCAGTCAGTACGCCACGATGCGCGCGGCCCACACCTGAACGACGAACAGCTCGCCGAGCTGGCCCGCATGTCGGTGCGCGCCTCGCGGGCGCCGTCCGACGTGGTCAAGACGATGCTCGCCGACATCGACGCCTGGCTGGCAGAGCCCATCGCTGGTTGAGGACGAGGCCGTCACGAGCCGCAGCTGGAGCCTCGTCAGTAACCGCGGTTCGGACGCCTCGCACTGCTCACCGGGTTTCAGGTCGGTCGCTAGCGCGCCTTCCTCAACCAGCGGATCGGGCGGAAGACGTTGAGCTGTACGCCGTTCGCGTAGGTGGTCGAGTCGACCAACCGCAGCTTGGTCTTGTCGTCGGCGGAGTCGGGGAACAGCCGCTTGCCGCTGCCGAGGATCACCGGAAAGACCATCAGCCGCCACTCGTCGACCAGCCCGGCGGCGTGCAGGGCGTGCACGAGGGTGGGGCTGCCGGCGACGAGCAGCGGTCCGCCGTCCTTCTCCTCGCGGAGACGCGCCACATCGTCGATGCTCGCGAGCGCGTGGGTGTTGTTCCAGGACGGGTCGGTCAGCGTGGTGGAGACGACGTACTTCGGCATGGTGTTGAACAGGTCGGCGAAATCGCCCTCGCGTTCGGGCCAGGCCGCCGCGAAGCCTTCGTAGGTGCGCCGGCCGAGCAGCTGCGCCCCGACCTCGCGAGTCTCCTGGAACTTGTAGTCGTACATCGTCTGGTCCGTCTCGATGTCGAAGGTCCAGCCGGTGTGCTTGAAGCCTTCCTCGCCGCCGGGCGCCTCCACGACGCCGTCGAGGGAGATGAACTCGGTCACGATGATCTCGCGCATGATGGTGTTCCCTTCGTGGTCTGTGGCTTGCTCTCACCGACACCACGAACGCGGCTGGACGATTCCGACAGGTCAGAGCTCAACGCCGACGAGCACGGGCTCGTTGACCAGCGTGATCCCGAATCTCTCACGTACGCCGTCGCGCAGCTCGCGAGCCAACGCGAGCAGATCGCGGGTCGAGGCCACGCCCCGGTTGGTCAGAGCGAGCGTGTGCTTCGTCGAGAGAGACACGCGTTCGTTCCCATGGCCCTTGGAGAAGCCCGCCTGCTCGATCAGCCAGGCCGCGCTGGTCTTCACCGAGCCGTCGGGCTGTGGCCAGGCGGGAGCGCCCTCGGGGACGTCGTCCGCCGCGACCACCGGGTTGGTGAAGAACGAGCCCGCCGACCAGGTGTCGTGGTCGTTCGGGTCGAGCACCATGCCCTTGCGGGTGCGAAGGGCGAGGACGCCCTCGCGCACCGACTCGATGAGCGCTCGCTGACCGACCTCGAGGTTCAGCGTGCGGGCGAGCTCGGCGTACTCCAGCGGAGGGCCGTAGGTGCCGAGCCGGAGCTGGAACGTCACGTCGAGGACGACGTGGCGACCGGGGTCCTGCTTGAAGCGGCTGGTGCGGTAGCCGAACCCGCAGTCGGCGGCGGCGAAGGTGCGTACGCCGCGCAGCTTGCGGTCCCACACGCGCACCGACGCGATGGTCTGGGAGACCTCCTGGCCGTAGGCGCCGACGTTCTGGATGGGGGTGGCGCCGACGAGGCCCGGGATGCCGGCCAGCGCCTCGATGCCGGCCCAGCGCTTCTCGACCGCGAGCGCCACGAACGGGTCCCAGGGCTCACCTGCGGCCACCTTGACCATCGCGCCGGAGCAGGACGCCTCGACGTCGTCGTCGAGGTCGGGCTCGACGCCCCGGGTGGCCACCTCGACGACCGTGCCGGGGAAGCCCTCGTCGGCGACCACCAGGTTGCTGCCGCTGCCGAGCACGAGCAGGGGTTCGCCCGCGGCGTCGGCGGCCCCGACGGCCTCGATGAGGTCTGCCTCGGTCTCCGCACGGATCCAGCGCCGGGCAGGGCCGCCGAGCCGGAGGGTGGTGTGGTCGGCCAGGCGTCGTTGGGTGGTCTCAGGCACGGACGACGGCCTTGGGGGCACCGAGCACCTTCTGCCCCTCGCAGGTCACCTCGAGGGAGATGGTGGTCAGCCCGTCGGCAACACTCTTGACCGTGCCTGCGACGACGACCTCAGCGCCCGTGTCGTCGTCGGGGACCACGACCGGGTTGGTGAACTTGCAGCCGAGCTCGACGACCTCGGCATCGTCGGTCCAGGTCGCGACAGCACGGGCGGCCAGCCCCATCGTGAACATGCCGTGCGCGATCACACCGGGCAGACCCACGGCGGTGGCGACGCGGTCGGACCAGTGGATCGGGTTGAAGTCGCCACTCGCGCCGGCGTAGCGGACCAGGTCGGCGCGCCGTACGGCGTAGGTCTGGGGCTCGAGGGCGTCGCCGGGGTTCACAGCTCACCGCCGCGGTGCACCAGGGTGGCCGTGGTCGTGCAGACGAGGTCGCCGCCCGCGTCGCGGATCTCGCTGCGGGTGCCGATGATGTCGTTGCCGCCGATCTGGCGCAGCGAGGCGACCGCGAGCGTGGCTGTGAGCTCGTCGCCGACGGCGATCGGCCGCTCGTAGGTGAAGCGCTGCTCGCCGTGCACGATCCGTTGGAGCTCGACCCCGACGTCGGCGAGGAAGGCGTTCATCGCCTCGAAGGCCATCACGATCGGGAACGTCGCGGGCACCTGGTCGTCGGCCGACCCGATGGCGCTCGCGAGCTCGCGGACCTTCTCGGCCGACACCCGGTAGGGCTGGGTCGGCGGGAACTCCCGGCCGACGAGGGACTGGTCGACGGGCATGTGAGCGACCCTAGCCCTGCGCGACGAAGGAGCGCAGGGGTAGGAGGGAGCCAGGTCGAGCAAGCCGTGCGACCGAGCCTGCGAGGTCGCAACCGAACGCGAACGACCCGCCCGGGGTGCGGGCGGGTCGTCGGACGAAGCTGGGGTCAGCGGGTCTCGCGGTGAGGGGTGTGCTTGCGGCACCGACGGCAGAACTTGTTCAGCTCCATGCGGTCGGGGTCGTTGCGCCGGTTCTTCTTGGTGATGTAGTTGCGCTCCTTGCACTCGGTGCAGGCGAGCGTGATCTTGGGGCGAACGTCGCTGGTCTTGCTGGCCACGGGGAATCCTTCGGTCGGTCTGTCGCACTGTGTTGTAGCGGGGGCGGGATTCGAACCCGCGACACCACGATTATGAGCCGTGTGCTCTAACCACCTGAGCTACCCCGCCAAGGGGACGGAGTGGTCCTTGTCGATCAAGTCTGGCGACCCCACCGCAGAGCCCCTTTACGGAATCGAACCGTAGACCTTCTCCTTACCATGGAGACGCTCTGCCGACTGAGCTAAAGGGGCAACGACCGATGAGGATACACAGGCTCTCGGGGGTTCCCGAAATCGCCTGAACCACCACGGTCAGTGGCCTATTCCCCGCTTGATCCGCGCGTGCCGCAGCCGCGTCGGTGGCAGCCGACCAGGTGGTCGTCGACGATGCCGATGGCCTCCATCAGGGCGTACATCGTGGTCGGCCCGACGAAAACGAACCCCTTCTTCTTCAAGGCCTTCGACAAGGCGATCGACTCAGGCGAGGTGGTCACCATCTCTTCGGTCGTGGCCGGGGCCGGGGCCACCTCGGGTCGGAAGGTCTCGACGAACGCCGCCAGTCCGCCTTCGTCGCGCAACGCCACCGTCGCCCGGGCGTTGGTGATCGCCGCGTCGACCTTGAGGCGGTTGCGGACGATGCCGACGTCGGCCATCAGGCGCGCGCGGTCGGCGTCGTCGTAGGCCGCCACGACGTCGGCGTCGAAGCCGGCGAAGGCCGCCCGGAAGGACGGCCGCTTGTTGAGGATCGTCAGCCACGACAGCCCCGACTGGAACGCCTCCAACGTCAGCCGCTCGAGGTGGGCGGCCTCGCCCTGGATCGGCATCCCCCACTCGGTGTCGTGGTAGTCGCGGTTGACGGGGTGGCCGGCCGCCCACGGGCAGCGCGCCACTCCGTCTTCGCCGACGATGGGTCCGGGCATGGGGTGATGGTGGCAGCAGTCACCGACGGGGGGTTTGATCAGGCGCGCGGCTTGAGGCGGGCGGCGGGGAGTGGCGGGGCCGGGATGGGCGCGAGGTGGTCGCCGTACACCACTCCGAACCTTCCGTCGACGACGTCCTGGCCGTCGGCGACGACCTCGCCGTCGCGGGTGATCTGGGCCTGCCACTCCTCACGTGCCTGCACGACCTCGTCGTGGGTGCGGCCGACGAAGTTCCACCACATCACGATCTGCTCGCCGAACGGCGGCCCACCGAGCAGCACGAGCCGGCTCGCCTCCAGGGCCTCGACAGTCACGGTCGCACGCCCGGGCTCGACGTACGCGAGCTCGGCCGGCTTGACCTGCTGGCCATCGACCACGACGGAGCCGGAGTCGAGGAGGAAGCCGTGCTCGAAGGTCTCGTCGACGTCGAGCTCGAGGTTCGTGCCGGGCTCCAACACCAGCTCGGCGCCGAGCAGGGGCGTCGCCGTACGAACGGGCGAGCTGTGGCCGAGCAACGAGCCGAGGAACACGCCGGCCTGCCAGCCAGAACCGGACAGCAACGGCGGGGCGTAGTGCTCGAAGTCGGCCGGGAGGTCGCGTGCGTCGTCGGGGAGGGCGACCCAGAGCTGGACACCGTGCAACGTCGTGGTGTCGGGCGTCGAGACCTCGGAGTGGCTGACGCCGCGGCCGCCCGTCATCAGGTTGAGCTCTCCCGGCCGGACCAGGGCGTGGTGGCCGGCGGAGTCGCGGTGCTCGATCTCGCCGGCGAACAGCCAGCTGACGGTCTGCAGACCCGTGTGGGGGTGCGGCGGGACGACCATGCCACCGGTGGTGTCGACCTCGTCGGGGCCGTAGTGGTCGGCGAAGCACCATGCGCCGACCAGGGATCGCTCGCGCTGCGGGAGGGTACGGCGCACGCGCATCGCCCGCAGTCCGCCGAGGGGTACGTCGCGGGGCGTGAGGATCTTGGTCACGAGTCGGCCTGCTTGCTGTTCGGGTGCTGACGTCTGTCCCGAACCTAGCCCGACCCGCCTTGAAGCGGACAGCGGGAACAGTGACCCGAATCTGCTGTCGCGAAGCCCTGTTGACGACGTATCCGGGTCGCTGATGTCGCGATCCCCGGCTAACCGGGGATTCCGCCAGCGGGGATTCCGCCAGGCAGGGGCTGGCGCCATCAGCTGTTCGAGTAGACCGCGGGGCCGCCGTCGCCGGAGTCCCTGTCAACACTGTCGACGTCGCCCTCAAAGCTCGTGGGGCCGCGGCCTGCCCAGGTCCAGGCGTACGCCGGGTCCTCGGCGGCGATCCCGCCCTCGCCCAGCTCCAGCGGCATGAAGGTGTCGATCATGACCGCGAGCTCGTCGAACTTCTCGGCGCCGAGCGACGCCTCGATCGCGCTCGGCTGGGGGCCGTGCGCGTGGCCGCCGGGGTGCAGCGAGATCGAGCCGATGTTGATGCCCGAGCCCTTGCGGGCCTCGTAGTCGCCGCCGACGTAGAACATCACCTCGTCGCTGTCGACGTTGGAGTGGTAGTAGGGCACGGGGATCGCCAGCGGGTGGTAGTCGACCTTGCGCGGCACGAAGTTGCAGACCACGAAGTTGTGGCCCTGCCACACCTGGTGGACCGGCGGCGGCTGGTGGATCTTGCCGGTGATCGGCATGTAGTCCTCGACGTTGAAGGTGTGGGCGTAGAGGCAGCCGTCCCACCCGACGACATCGAAGGGATGGGTCGCATAGGTCAGCCGGCTGCCGCCGATGCCGCCGGGCAGCCCGGGGACTCGGTGCTTGACCAGCACCTCGACGTCGGTGCCCTCGACCAGGTGCGGCTCGGTCGGACCGTGGAGGTCGCGCTCGCAGTACGGCGCGTGCTCGAGCAGCTGCCCGAAGCGCGACAGGTAGCGCTTCGGCGGGGAGACATGGGAGTTGGCCTCGAAGGCGTAGAGCCGACTCGGCTCGGCGGGGACCCAGCGGTGGTCGGTCGCGCGCGGGACCAGCACGTAGTCGCCGGTGCGGTAGGGCAGCACGCCGAACACGGTCTCGACCGTGCCCGAGCCCTCCTGCACGTAGACGCACTCGTCGCCGATGGCGTTGCGGTAGAGCGGCGAGGGGTCGGTGCCCGTGACGACGTAGGTGATGCGCACGTCGTTGTTGCCGAGCACCAGCCGGCGCCCTTCGACCGGGCATGCGCCGGAGCCCTCGCCGAGGGCCGGGAACAGCCCGTGCAGCTTGAGGTGTCGCGGCTTGAGCGGGTGGTTGGGCGTCCTGGCCTGGTCGCCCAGCTCCCAGACCTGGCTGTCGACGATCGCGGACGGCACGCCACGGTGGTAGAGCAGCGAGGAGTCGGAGGAGAACCCCTCCTCCCCCATCAGCTCCTCGCGGTAGAGGAACCCGGTCTCGTCGCGGTGCTGGGTGTGCCGCTTGGGAGGTACCGATCCGACGGCGCGGTAGTAGGCCATGACCGCACCTTACTTTTGTGGTTTCGAGGCTCGTCGCTGGCGCTCCTCGCACCTCAACCACCGAGGGTTTTCGGTGGTTGAGGTGTGAGGGCGGCCACGCCCGAGCCTCGAAACCACCCCCGGCTTATTGGGTCGCTGGGTGTAGGTGCCGCCTCCTAGTCTGGACAGGCGATGCGCGACTTCCCACCGGTGTTGGACACCTTCTACGCGCGCGGCGGGGGCCAGCCCACTGCCGCGCCGGACACACGCACCCGGATGCGGTTCCTGCTGTGGATGCTCAAGCTCCAGTGGCCGGTGATCCTGACCACCACCGCTCTGGGCATGATCTGGCAGCTGCCGCCGATGTTCGGACCCTTCATCTTCGGGCGCGCGGTCGACGAGGGAATCGTCCCCGGCGACGTCGACGCGACCCTGCAGTGGGGTGCCCTGCTGCTCGCGGTGACACTGACGGGGGCCCTCTTCGGCATCCTGATGCACACCTACATCGTGCGCACCTGGCTGATCGCGCTCTACGGGACGATGAAGCTGGTCACCCGCAAGGCTGCGCAGATGGGCCACGTCCTCCCTCGTCGTACGCCGACGGGCGAGGTGCTGAGCGTCGCCTCCAGCGACTCCGACGAGTTCGGCGCGCTGACCGAGATCCTGGCCCGCACCTGCACGCAGCTGGTCGCCTACCTGGTCGTGGCGTTCATCGTGCTGAGCACCTCGGTGGAGCTCGGGGTGATGCTGCTCATCGCTGCCCCGGTGCTGGTGGCCGCCGCCTTCCCGCTGCTCAAGCCGCTCCACCGCCGTCAGGAGGTCGAGCGCGGGCGCAACTCCGACCTGACCTCCCTGGCCACCGACATCGTCGCCGGGCTGCGGATCCTGCGCGGCATCGGCGGCGAGCGCACCTTCGGCAGCAACTACGCAGCCCAGTCCCAGCTGGCCCGCCAGGCCGGGCAGTCGGCGGGCATCTGGCAGGCCGCGATCGAGGCGGTCGGGGTGCTGTTCTCCGGCGTCTTCGTGGTGCTGCTCGTGTGGCTCGGCACCCACCAGGTGATCAGCGGCGACCTCACCATCGGTGAGCTGATCAGCTTCCTCGGCTACGCGCTGTTCATGATCTACCCGATCCAGACGTTCTTCGAGTTCGCCCAGAAGCTCACCCGCGCGACGGTCTCGGCCCGCAGGGCCATCGCGATCTTCGAGCAGCAGCCACCCTGGCGCGACGCGACTGACCCGCGGTCCTTGCCCGACCACGGCGACCTGGTCGACGAGGAGACGGGCTTCGTGGCCCACGAGGGCCGGCTGACGATCGTGGTCAGCGCTGTCCCCGAAGACACCTCTGCGCTGGCCGACCGGCTCGGCCGCTACCTGCCGACCGACACCGAGCCGGTGAGCCACGACATCGGCGAGGGGCTCAAGGGCCGTGCGGCCCGACTCGCCCGCGCCGAGCGGGAGATCGAGCGCGCCCGGATCGCCAAGAGGGACGAGGAGCGCGCAAGCCAGAGGTGGGGCGTCACGCTCGGCGGCGTCGACCTGTCCGAGGCCCGGCTGGCCGACGTACGCCGCCGGATCCTGGTCAGCGACAGCGGCAGCCAGCTGTTCGCCGGCACGCTGCAAGACGCCGTCGACCCGCACGCCCGCCTCGACCGCTACCAGGCCGAGGATGCGTTGCGCATCGCCAACGCCGAGGACGTCTACGACGCCCTGCCCGGCGGCTGGCAGGGCCAGCTCGACGAGCGGGGACGCGGGCTCTCCGGAGGTCAGCGGCAGCGCATCGTCCTCGCCCGGGCTCTCGCGGCCGACGCGCCCGTGCTGGTCCTGGTCGAACCCACGTCCGCGGTCGACGCCCACACCGAGGCTCGCATCGCCGAGCGGGTGGCGGACGCCCGCCGCGGCCGCACGACCGTGGTCACGACGGTGTCGCCCCTGTGGCTGCACCACGCCGACCGCGTGGTGCTGGTCGACGACAACCACGCGATCGCCGCCGGCACCCATGAGGACCTGCTGCTCGACAGCCCCGCCTACCGCCGGGTCGTCACCCGCGCGATGGACGCCGCCGAGGAGGTGACCCCGCATGGCTGACCTGCTCGCCACCTCGCCCGACACCTGGCATGACCGGACGTCCGAGCAGCCGGTGATCCCGCGCGAGCTGATCCCTCCGGAGGAGGGCTCGTTCACCGACCGGGTCACCGCCCTGCGTCGGCGTCACGCCCTGCGCGAGCGCCGGGCGCTGGAGAACTACGCCCAGTCCCGCAAGCCCGACCGCGGCTGGCCGGTGGCCGACAACAAGGCGGTGTTCGCCTTCCTCGGCAGCCTGCTGCGCGAGCGGCGCAAGATGTTCGCGGCCCTCGTGGTGCTCAACGGCGTGGCCGCCGCGACCGGCTTGGTCGTGCCGCGCCTGCTGGGCGATCTGATCGACCGGACCGTTGCTGGCGACGCCGCGTCGTCCCTCAACACCTTGGCTCTGCTGGTCGTCGGGGTGGTCTGCACCCAGGCGCTGCTGACGTTCCTGGCCCAACGGACCTCGACGGTCTTCGGCCAGGACCTGCTCTCGTCGGCGCGCGAATACATCGTCCGCACGATCCTCGCCCTGCCGCTCGGGCGGGTCGAGAGCGCCAGCACCGGCGACCTGGTCACCCGCGTCACCCGCGACGTCGGCACGATGAGCCGCTCGGTGCAGTACGGCGTCCCGATGGCGATCATCTCCGGTCTCACGGTGGTGCTCTCGATCGTCGCGATGCTGCTCAACTCGGTCGTCCTGGCCGTGCCGTCGCTGTTCGTCATCGGGCTCGCCTATCCCCAGGTGCGTCGCTACCTCGCGAAGGCCCCCAAGGGCTACATCAACGAGGGCGCGACCTACTCCCGCATCAACAGCACCCTGACCGAGACCGTCGAGGGCGCCCGCACGGTCGAGGCGCTGGGTCTCGCCGACCGGCGGGTGCTGGCCGGCGACGACGACATCGACATCTCGGCGCAGGCCGAGCGCTACACGATGACGCTGCGCAACCTGTTGTTCGCGGTCATCGACGTGGCGTTCAACGCCCCGCGCGTGGTCACCCTGCTCGTCGGTGCCTACGGCTACTCAGAGGGCTGGGTCTCGCTCGGCCAGATCACCGCCGCCGTCTTGTACGTCGAGGCGCTCAGCGGTCCGCTCGACCGGCTGGTCGGCGAGGTCGACCGGCTCCAGGTCGGCGCGGCCTCGACGAGCCGCCTGCTCGGCATCGCCGAGGTGCCGCCCGACCGTGAGGCAGGAACGGCCCTGCCGACCGGCCCCGAGCTGGTGGGCGAGGACCTCCGCTTCGCCTACCGCGAGGGCCACGACGTACTCCACGGCGTCGACCTGAACCTGCTCACCGGCGAGCGCCTTGCGATCGTCGGACCGTCCGGCTCCGGCAAGTCCACACTGGGTCGCCTGCTGTCCGGCATCAACGGCCCTCGCACGGGCGCGGTGACGGTCGGCGGCGTGGAGCTGGTCGAGCTACCGCTCGAGACCCTGCGCACCGAGGTTGCGTTGGTCACCCAGGAGCACCACGTGTTCAAGGGGTCGGTGCGCGACAACATCATCCTGGCCCGTGAGGACTCCTCCGACGACGCGGTCTGGGATGCCTTGCGCGCCGTCGGCGCCGCCGAGTGGGTGGAGCGGTTCCCGACTCGCCTCGACACCCAGCTCGGTTCGGGCAACCAGCAGCTGACCCCCGCTCAGGCGCAACAGATAGCCCTGGCCCGCCTGATCATCGCCGACCCCCACACGCTGGTCCTCGACGAGGCGACCTCGCTGATCGACCCTCGCACGGCGCGCACCCTCGAGGGCTCGATGAACGTCCTGCTCGAGGGCCGCACCGTCGTCGCGATCGCCCACCGCCTCCACACCGCCCACGACGCCGACCGCATCGCGGTCGTCATCGACGGGCGGATCGTGGAGCTCGGCTCTCACCAGGAGCTGGTCGACCAAGGCGGCGAGTACGCCGCGTTGTGGCGGGCCTGGACCTCTTAGCGGGTCAGGCACCTGACGTTGCCGTCCGCGAACAGCCTCGCCCCCGACAGTGCGTTGCCCTTCGTGTAGGCGTCCTGGCACAGGTCGATCAGGGCCGTGGGACATGCGCTGCGCGCCCGGTCAGGGAAGAAGACTCCTGTCTGGGCGGCCTTCGTGACCGCGGCAGAGCAGACGCCGCTGGTGAAGGCGTTGCCTTGGCTGAGGGCGGCAGCGGTTTCCGCACTGTCGAGCAGGACGTTCGTGCCGGCGTCCCAGGCGCTGTAGCTGACTTCGTAGGCACTGGCAGCGTCGCGTGAGAGGCCGCCTGCGACGGTCACGAGGACGGCGGTCGCGGTGCTGGCAAGGGCTCTGGGGATCATTGTCGTGTTCATGGCATCAGGCTGTCGGCCGGCCGGAGGCAACCGTCGGGTACCTGACGCACTACCGTCACGTTGCCGAGTCGAGCAGAAGGCCACATACCTGCGTTGGCGTGGAACGGCGGCAAGGTGCCAGGGTGAGGGAATGCTTCCCGACGCCTTCCGAGGACTGGTCCTCCTCGGTCAGGAATGGTGGGTGAGAGGTTCTCGGCCTAACGGACCAGCTGGGCGGTGTAGTGACCTCCGTCGGCTCCGATGTAGCGGATGCTCGGGGTTGCTGTGCACAGCTGCAGCTGGAGGCACAGGTCGGTCCTCATCGGAAAGACCGATGTCCTCGAGGAGCTGACGAACGTGTACGTCCCGTCGCTCGCGATCCGGAGCTCGGCCCACCGCGTGCTGCCGTTCCAGTCGTAATAGGTGATGAAGCGGGACGACCCTTCTGCCGAGAAGTCGTCCTCGCTGGTCCTGACGCCGAACAGGTCCCCGCCAACCCTGAGATCGATCGTGTCGGTGCCCGCCACGGCGCTCTTGATCCTGATGCGCGGGACGTGCTCCTGGAGCTGGTAGGGCGAGTCGTGGTCCGTCACGAGGAAGTGCGGATCCGCGGCGCTGGGGGCCGGCATGGTCTCCGGCGGTAGGAACAGCGGCTCGAGCGGGCGGTGGATCCCTCCGTCAGCCGAGTAGGTCCAACAGCGGGCGTAGCCCTGGCCGTTCGCATCGACGGTGAAGGTCACGCCCGCTGGCAGGCCAACGGCGTAGGCCGCCTGCGCACACGCCTTGACCCCGTCCCAGCAACCGATCGACAGCTGATGGTCGTTGGCAACCACGAGGGCCATGGAGTCACGGCACACCTCCATGGGGCCCAGCCAGTCGTTGGCAGCGTGACTGGTCTCTTCGGAAGTGAGGAAGACGTACGACGGCTGGCCCGAGTCGTTGAACACCTCCGCGGCGTTCGCGGACGTCGTGCCGGCGCAGATGGACACGGCGGCGCAGAGGGCGCTCGCGGCGACGTAGGCAGTTCGGCGGAGAGTAGTGAGCATCGGGGAGACTCTTTCCCTATCGGCTCGCTGGCGGCCGGTGGCCGGAGGTTCCGGCCCAGACCGAATGCTGTCGTTCCTCGCGTCACGCGGTCTGTCGCGCGGCGGACATTGGTCAGAATCGGCGGTGGGCTCCGCACCGCCCGAGGGTCGCCCAAGGGCGATGGCCCACGAGCTGGGCCTGCGCAACGTCGGCTTCGAGGTCGACAACCTCCAGGGGGCCGTCGACCGTGTGGCTGCGAAGGGGATCCGGACTGGTCGAGGGGATCGGTCAGTACGAGAACATCTGGCGGATGGCCCACGTGCGCGGGCCCGAGGGAATCGTGGTCACGTTGAGCGAGCGGATCGGGTGAACCGTCACTGATCGGCGTCGGCACGCTGGAGAGACAGCAGTCCGACCGGCGGAGCTGACCCCTGGTGAGGGGTCGTGTGCCTGATACAGCGCATTGCGCGCTGTCGCGCATTCTCAGGCACACGACCCCGCCACCGCTTGGCCCACCTAGGGGCGCGGGCTGTCGGGTTGCGCAACGCCGGCGGAGTAACGGTGGCCGTCAGCACCCAGGTACTGGATGGAGTTGCTCACCGTGCAGAGGCGGGCGGTGCGCACGCCGTCGATGGTGATGGAGGCCTTCGCGCAGGCCTCCGTCTTCAGGGCCAGGGCGTTCTTCACGGCGGTGGACACGAAGAGGTAGCTGCCGTCCTTCGCGACGTCCACCCGCACCCACCGCTGGGTGCCCGACCAGTCGTAGTACGTGATGGCTTCGGTCGGCCGCTCCTCTGCGAACCCGTCCAGACTCGTCCGTTGGCCGAAGAAGCCGGCGATCACGCGGACGAGGGCCGTGTATGGCTCGGAGGCCTGTCGGCCACGTTGCTCGAGACCGATGATCGTGGTCAGGCGGGGCGGGCTGAACGGGGCGTCTAGGTCCGACACCAGGAACCATGGGTCGGTCTCACCGGTCGCCGGCAACGACCGAGGCACGAGGACCGGCCCGCGAGCCAACGGAGCGTCGGGGTAGGCCCAGCACGAGGCCGCGTTGTAGCCGTCCTCGTCGGTGTAGAACGTGATCCCGGCCAGCATCCCGCCATCCCTGGCGACCTCAGCGCAGTAGTGGACCGTGTCGGCGCACATGAAGGGGTTCAGGTCGTCGACGCCGTCGTGGTTGACCTGGCCTGCCACGTGGTCGCTGCAGAGGCCCTCCGCGTCGGTCCAGCTCCGCGCGGCGGTCGTCGTCTCGTTGGCGTCCAGGAACGCGTAGGCCGGGCGGGCCCCCGTCCGGAAGACCTCAGCGGCGTCGGCGGGAGCAGCGGCGAGGGCGGCGAAGACTCCAGCGGTGGAGGCGACTGCGGCGGCGATGGCCGCAGCGCGGCGCAGGTTGGCGATCATGTGAGGCTCCTGGGTGTGAGTGGTTGGAGAGGCCCGCTCGGCGTCTGCCGCGCGTGCGGTCCGGAACGAGACCAAGCCTGGGACTTCCCGCACACCGGGTCAGTTCGGTCGGTGACTCAGCCACGGACTCGCACCGGCCCGATGGGGCGACAACACGACGGCGCCGGAACCCGTTCGGGTCCCGGCGCCGTCGTCAAGGCGTCGTCTGGCTACTGCAGTACGACGTGCATAGTGGTCACGGCCTTGCGGCCGATCGCGTCAGTGACGGTCAGCTCGACGGCGTAGGCGCCGACCCGGCTCCACTGGTGGGCCACCGTGCGACCGGGCACCGGACTGCCGTAGGTCTTCAGCACCGAGGACCTCTGGAAGCGCCACTGGTAGGTCAGCGCCCCCTGGCTGCGGGCCGGTGCGAAGTCGGCCGCGTCGAAGGTGATCGGGGTGTCGATCGCGGGGTTCGCCGAGCTAGGTCGGGGCTGCCCACCGTCACGGGCTGCCTCCAGCGCCGGCGGTGTAGCGGTGGCCGTCGGCCCCGAGGTACTGGATGCTGTTGGTCCGGTGGCAGATGCCCGCCGCGAGGCAGTACGCGGGCTGCAGGTACTTGCCGCCGAGGAACCTGCCGTCGCTGGTGTCGAAGCTGACGATGTCGTAGGTGCCGTCCGCGTGGGGCTGCGCCCAGGCCATCCGCTGCTCGCTTGCATGGTCGACGTACGTCAGCAGCTGGGACTGGGTCTGGGAGGAGAACCGGTCGAGGCTCGAGGACCTCACGAACCAGCCGGCGCCGCTGACCCGGATGGAGGCGGATTCCGAGGCGAGACCCCGCATCTCCAGCGTCGAGCGCGCCTGGGGCCCGAGCGCCGGGGCCTCGTTGTCCAGGACCACGAATCGGGGATCGGTGACGCGGGCGGGCGTCAGCGCCGGGGCTGCGGGTTGCTGCCAGCCGACCGCCAGGTAGTTGGGGTACGTCCAGCAACCGTAGGCGGGGCGCTTCGGCTCATCACTGTTGCTGAACGTGATGCCGGCCAGCCGGCCTGCGTAGTAGGCCTGGTGGGCGCACTCGTAGACGGCCTTCGAGCACCAGAGCGCGTCTATTTCGCGGTACCGACGGATCTGCACGGCCAGGCCGGTCCGGTAGTCGTCGTCGTCGTTGCACAGGTGGTACGCATTCATTTCCGGGAAGTTGAAGTCGACTTCCGGTCCTGCGCCGGACCACTTGGTGTCGTGCTCGGTCAGGGCGATAACCACCACACCCTCGGTCGTACCTCCGAGAAAGTTGGTGGGCGCGTCGGCGGCGTTGGCGGCGGGGGCAAGGGCAGTGAAGCCGGCTACGGCGCTCGCCAGCACGGCGAAGCCGGTCATGGCGCGGCGGACAGTGGTGAACATTGCAAGGCTCCTACGTTCGTCGGGTGAGCCGCTCGCTCTCTGCGGCGCGATTCGGAAGCCTGCCGGTGCCACGCACGTCCGTCTGTCGCGTGACCGACACTTCGGCTCGCGAGGGAGGCCGAGGTTGGCGTGGACCGCTCGGCAGGTGCCAGGGTGAGGGGATGCTCCCTGACGCCTTCCGGGGCTTGATCGACGACGCGGCGGTCTTCCCGCCCGGTGACGCACCGCTGCCCGAGGCGCTGACGGCGTACGTCGAGCGCAGCGGCCGGTGGTACGCCGACCTGGTCGGCTCGTTCGTGGTGACCGACACGGCGCTGCCGGACGTCACCGAGGACGTGCCGGTCTCGGTCGTGGTCACGGGCGGCGCCGGCGCGATCGGCGGGGCACTCGGCTACGCCGCAAAGAAGGGCAAGCGGGTGGCCGGGCTCGAGATCGCGCTTCGCGACCCCGACGACCTGGCCGGCAACGCGCGGCGGGTCGCCGCGGCGGTCGACGCCGCCAGGGACGAGGGCGCGCTCGACGACGCGACCCCGGTCTACGTCGAGCTGCCCCAGGGCCACGCGACCCCGGCCTGGCTGGCCGCGGCCGACGTGGTCGCCGAGGGCGAGCACCGACTGAAGTTCCGCACCGGCGGGCTGGAGGCAGAGAAGTTCCCCACCCCGGAGCAGCTGGCCGGCTGGATCGACGCGGCTCTCGACCGCGAGACGCCGTTCAAGTGCACGGCCGGGTTGCACCACGCCATCGCCCACCGCGACCACGCCACCGGCATCCCACACCACGGCTTCCTCAACGTCCTTCTCGCGACGCGCCAGGCCTTCGACGGCGCGTCGACCGCCCAGGTGGCGACCCTGCTGGCCGACCACTACCCCAACGACCTCGTGGCCTTGGCTCGGACGAGTGACCTGACGGGTGCCCGTCGCTGGTTCACCTCGTTCGGCTCCTGCAGCGTGAGCGAGCCGCTCGACGACCTCGTCGGCCTGGGCCTCATCGAGCACGCGGAGGAGAACCGTTGACCAGCTGGGTCGACGGCGCGAGCGGTTCGGCGTACGACGCCGACAACCTGCCGTACGGCGCCTTCGTGCTGCCCGGCGAGGAGCCCCGGGTCGGCGCCCGGATCGGCGACTACGTGCTCGACCTCGCCCCGGTCGCAGCAGCCGAGATGCTCGACGTGCACGCCGTGTTCGGGGAGCCGACGCTCAACGAGTTCCTGCGCCAGGGCCGGCCGGTGTGGGACTCCATCCGCTCCTGGCTGGTCGGGCTGGTCACCGACGAGGCGGAGCGCGACCTCGTTCAGCCCCACCTGGTGCCGCTCGACGAGGTCGAGCTTCGGATGCCCTTCGAGGTCGGCGACTACGTCGACTTCTACGCCTCGCTCGACCATGCCTCCAACGTGGGCAAGATCTTCCGTCCCGACCAGGAGCCGCTGCTGCCGAACTGGAGGCACCTGCCCGTCGGCTACCACGGGCGCGGCGGCACGGTCGTCCCCAGTGGAACGCCGGTCGTCCGGCCGAGCGGCCAGCGGAAAGGCGACGGGTCAGCGGGCCAGGGTCCGGTCTTCGGGCCGAGCACCCGTCTGGACATCGAGGCCGAGCTCGGGTTCGTGATCGGCAGCAGGAGTGTGCTCGGCAGCCCGATCGCCGCGGGCGACTTCGCCGACCACGTCTTCGGAGTGGTCGGCCTCAACGACTGGTCCGCACGCGACATCCAGGCCTGGGAGTACGTGCCGCTCGGACCGTTCCTCGGCAAGTCCTTCGCCACCACGGTGTCGGCCTGGGTGACCCCGCTCCCTGCCCTCGACGCGGCATGGACCGACCTGCCCGGCCAGGACCCGGAGCCGCTCCCCTACCTGGCTCCGGGGGCGACGCAGGGTCTCGACATCGAGGTCGAGATCGTCCTGAACGGCGAGGTGGTCAGCCGCCCGCCGTACCGGACGATGTACTGGTCGCCCGCACAGATGCTCGCGCACCTGACCGTCAACGGCGCCTCGACCCGAGCCGGCGACCTGTTCGCCTCGGGCACGATCAGCGGACCGGAGCACGACCAGCGCGGCTCGTTCCTCGAGCTGTGCTGGGGCGGACAGGAGCCGATGGACGGCGGCCGCACCTTCCTCGAGGACGGCGACGAGGTCGTGCTCCGCTACTCCGCCCCCGGTGTCGGCGGCGGCCGCATCTCGCTGGGCGACGTGGTCGGACGCATCGAACCGGCCCGCTGACCAACACATCCGCGCGCACCGATGCTTGCGGCGGCCGCCGCCCAGGTGGACCGTGAGACATGGCGCCGCGTGAGTCCCGCACGGCAGTCGCGGTACTCCTGGGCATGCTCCTCGTCGGCTGCGCAGGTGAGTCCGATCGTGCGGCGAGCACGACGGATGCGGCCACGACCCCGGCGCCACCCAACGTCGAGAAGTACCTCCTGAAGGCCGACGAGGTCCCGGACCTGGCACCCGTGTCGTCGCCGCAGACCGACTCGGGGCCGCCGTTCAACCCCATGCCGGACGAGGGCGCCGAGCTGCTCCGGCGCAGTGGCTACATCTCGACGACCTACCAACCCGCCGAAGGCGACCGCGGTGCCGGCGTCAGCAGTGTCCTGCTGTTCGAGACCGAGGCCGGGGCGCGCACATGGATGGCGTTCGAGACGAGCGACGAGGCGATCCAGCTCCAGGTCCCCGGCGCGAAGATCAAGCGGTTCCAGGTTTCTGACGTTCCGGGCGCCAACGGATGGACGGGACCCGACCGGCACGGCAACGCGATCGGCCACGTCTACTGGACCCAGGGCCGCTGCATGCTGCTCATCGGCCTCGAGGTCGAGGGGCCGCGTGTCGAGCGGCTGTCGGCCGGTGCCGCGGCCATCTACGAACGCACGGGTGGCACCTGTCCGGACTGATGACGCGGGACCGGCCGGCATCTGGACAGCCGGCCGCTCCGGGTTCACGCTGGGCAGAAGCCGTAGGGCAAGGCTCGTCGAGTGGGGGAGACCATGAGCGATCAGTTGCACGTCGTTCTTCAGCCCGTTCAAGCGGAGCGTGCAGATGACTTCGAGCGCTTCCTGTCCGAGGTCGTCACCCCCGCGGTTCGCGCCCAGCGCCCCGACCTCGGGCAGCGATGGCGCGTCCTGCGCTCCGTCGAGACGTCCAAGGGGGTGGTCACGTTCGTGGTCCTGCTCGAGGGCGGCTCCCTGACCGAGGATTGGGAGCTGGACGAGCTCCTTCCCGCCCACTACGGCGAACAAGAAGCGAAGCGACTCCTGGCCGAGTGGAGCGAGACCTTCGCGCCGCTGACACCGTGGGCCGAAGATGCTGTCTCGGCGGGCGAGGAGAGCAACCAGCTCGCATGGACTCTGGAGCCCGTCTCGACGGAGTGAGCTCATCAAGCTCTTCACGGAGGAAGCAGGTCACGTCACGGATATCCCATCGCTGGGATGACACCTCCGAGTCTCTGTTCGACGAGCTCGCGGGTGCCGGGCTCGAACTGGTCGTGTCGACCTTCCAGCACCTCCGACCGGAAGGTCGACCTCGTCTCGACGTCGTCGACGCCGAGCAGCTGGAACAAGGCACGGCGCTGCTCAGGCCAGCCGACCGCGAGGTCCTCGGCTTTGACCTCCACGTATCGCTTGCCCGCCAGGTCGGCCGTCGCCTTCCAGGCGAGCCACCGGTGATAGACGGGTGTGAGCCACGCGAGCGCGCCGTCGACGGTGGGCGGCGCCCATGGCTGGTCGACGTGCGACGCGACCACCGCGACCGGGTGGCGCTTGATGTGGACGATGGTGGCCTCGGGGACGAGCTCCCAGAGGAAGTCCATGCACAGGAGGTTGAACGGCGTCTTCTCACACCACGTCGGCTTGTTCGCGTCGGCAGCAGCTCCGCCGAACATCGTGTCCACTACGCGGCGAAGGATCTCGAGGAGCTCGCGCCGATCGCTGAAGTACCTGGGGACGACTCGCCGACGGCTCCGGGGCTCGAACGGTCCGGCGGGCCATTCGGCATGCGCGGAACCTGCCGCAGCCACGGACTCGTCGTACGTGACTGCGACGAGGTCCGACCACAGCCGGCCCACCGCGTCCCAGTAGTGCCGTTCGCCGATGGCTTCGGGAACGGTGTGACCGCGATCCCTGTCGCGTCGGCCGACCATGCGCACCGTCAGCATGTCGCTCAGCCTCCGCAGGGCATCGTCACCGACGATGGGGTCGTATCGAGTCGTGAGGGCGTCAGCAAGGTCCCGTAGGCCACCCGGATCGACGATGAAGTGGGTCTCCATCGGGATCCTGTGGATCTGCGGGTGCTCGCCGATGATGTCCGCGAGCTGCGATGTTCCCGAACGACCCGTCCCCGCCACGAAGATCGGTGAGAGGGCAGACATGGCCCCCAGCCAAGTGCCGGCGCCGCGCCCGCGCAACGCGAATTCGTCGCGAGCCCGACGCCGGAACGGGTCTCTAGGCTCAGGACGTGCCGGACAACCCTGGACCTGCGCGCCAGCGGGGGCGGTGGCGGCGGCGAGTCATCGTCGTCGCCGGAGTCGTGCTGCTCGCAGCAGTCGCGTCCGGGACTGCCCTGTATCGCAGTCGCGACGTGCCAGCGACCGCTGGCCTGACGATCGGCTGGGGCGGCAGCGAAGGGCACCCCTGTTGCGTCTACGACCCGGACGACCACACCGTCGACGCCGAGCTCACGATCGAAGGCACAGCCCCCCGGGACGGCACGGTGACGGTGACTGTCACGGCGTACGCCGACGAGAACACCTCCAAGCCGGTCGGATCGAGCAGCCGCACCGTGCACGTCGAAGGGACCGTGCACATGCCCCTCCTCGTCACCATCGCTGTGGAGAAGGCGCCCCACGTCGACGAGGACGGTGTGGCTGCCTGCACCCTCTCAGTGAAGTACTGACAGCCGACGACACCGATGAACTGGACTGCAGCAGGGCCAGCGACTGGCCCTGGGACCGTGTGGACCGCTGCGGACGCTGATCGAAGGCGTGCCCGCTAGTCGTCGTGGATGATCCCATCGGCCGGGGCGCCGTTCATGATCCGGAACAGGCGCTGGGCCCGGTCGCTGCGGACGACGTCCTCGATCAGGATCGGCTGCCCGTCAGGGCCGCTGAGGGGCACCCGCCAGTTGGGGTACTCGTCGATGGTGCCCGGCTGGTTCTGCGTACGGCGGTCGCCGGCGGCGTCGGTGAGCGCGAGGCAGCGCAACCGGGACGGTGTCCCGCTCAGGTAGGAGTGCAGCGCCTCGACGGTCTCCTGGACGGATGGGTCGCCGTCAGCGACGAGCCCGGCTGCGCGGAGCTCGCCGAGCCAGGCCTCGCGCTCGAGGGCGTCGACCTCGAGCTCCTCCTCGACCGGGCGGGTCAGCAGGCCTAGGGAGTCGCGGAGCCGGACGTGGTCGCCGGCCAGGTAGCCGGCCGTCGGCGGCAGGTCGTGGGTGGTCACCGACGCCAGGCACGACGCACGCCACCGTTCGGCCGGCAGCGGTCCTCCGTCGCCGTCATGGTCGAACTCGAACCACAGAATGGAGGTGCCGAGGATGCCGCGCTCGGCGAGGTAGTCGCGAACCCACGGCTCCACGGTCCCGAGGTCCTCGCCCACGACCACCGCGTCGGCGCGCACCGCTTCGAGCGCGAGGATGCCGATCAGCGCCTCGTGGTCGTAGCGCACGTAGGTGCCCTCGGTCGGCCCGGAGCCACGCGGGATCCACCACAGCCGGAACAACCCGATCACGTGGTCGACCCGGAGGCCGCCCGCGCTGCGCAGCGCCGCTTGGACCACCTTCCGGAACGGCTCGTACGCCGTCTCGGCGAGCCGGTCGGGCCGCCACGGGGGCTGCGTCCAGTCCTGGCCGTTCTGGTTGTAGGGGTCAGGTGGCGCGCCGACGTAGACGCCCGCGGCGTAGGTCTCCTGCAGCATCCAGGCGTCGGCGCCCTTCGGGTTCACCCCCACGGCCAGGTCGGTCATCACGCCCAGCCCCATGCCGGCCCGGCGCAGGCCGAGCTGGGTGTGCGCGAGCTGCTCGTCGACGACCCACTGCAACCACAGCTGGAAGTCGACCTCGTCGGCGTGGTCCCGACGGAACGCCTCGACCCCCGGCAGCTTCGGGTGCTGCAGCTGGGGCGGCCAGGCCGTCCAGTCCGGGCCGTGCACCTCGGCGATCGCCGCCCAGGTCGCGTAGTCCGTCAGGGTGTTGCCCTCGCGGAGGTGGTAGGCGCCGAACGCGCACCGACGGCCCATCGTCCGCTCGATGTCGAAGATCATCCGGAGGGCCGCTCGCTTGGCCGCCCACGCTCCGTCGCGGTCGACCCGCTCGGTGTTGGCGGCCACGGCCTCGCCGCGGAGCGCGTCGACCCGTGCCCGGTCGGCCGGCGCCAGGTCGGCGTACTCGGGGATCCGCTCGGGGCGGATGTACAGCGGGTTGACGTAGCGCCGCGAGGTCGGGAGGTACGGCGAAGGCTCCATCGGGGCGGCCGGCTCGGCGGCGTGCAGCGGGTTGACCAGTAGATAGGTCGCGCGGTGGTCGACGGCGACGGCCGCGCCCAGGTCCTCGAGATCCACGAGGTCGCCGGTCCCCCAGCTCCCGGCGGACCGAGCGCTGTAGAGCTGCGAGGCCAGACCCCAGTGCGGGCGGTCGCCGAGGCGGGCCGGCAGGCCCACCCGGTGCGGCGTGACGACGAGCGACATCCGCGCCCAGCGGTCGCCGGTGCGGGCGATCACCCAGTGGTAGCCCAACGGCAGGTCACCGGGCGCCGCGAACGTCGCCTCGCCGACCAGCTCGTCGTCGATCTCCCGTGGCGGGTTCCAGTTGTCGTGCTGGTCGACGCCGCCGCGATGTTCGCCGGTCTCGAGCTCGACCCAGACGTCGACCGGCCACCCGTCGGGGACGTGCACCTCGAACGTCGGTCGCCAGCCCTGCCGCGTCACCAGCACCGGAGGGAGCAACCGCCGCCAGGCCTCGTCGGCACGGGCCGTCAGGGCGGCCCGGGCTGCGTCGGCAGTGCTCGCGTCCACGTCCAGCGCACCCAGCACCGCGACCAGGCTCTCGATCGAGACGACGACGTGGCGGCCCTGCCAGTCCCAGTAGTCGGTGGCCACGCCGTAGGCCGCCGCCAGCTCGCGGAGGGCGTGCGCGTGCTCGGCGTCGTGCTCCGGCATGCCGTCACCCTAGACGCCCTCGCGGTCGCCGATGCCGGGTGCACGAACGTCTCGCCGCGCGACCTCCTCAACCAGCGGGTGGACCGTCGTGCGACCTCCTCAACCGGCGGCGGGCTCTACGCTTCCTTCGTGCAACCCCTCGGTCAGTACCCCCACCCGAGCCACACGATCGCGCACGTCAGCGACACCCACCTGCTCGCGGGCGGCAGGCTGCAGTACGGCGTCGTCGACACCGTGCAGCACTTCGAGCTCGCCCTCGACCGGTTGGGACGGATCGAGCCGGTCCCGCAGGCGCTGGTGTTCACCGGCGACCTGGCCGACCGCGGCGAGCCGAAGGCCTACCAGCAGCTGCGCGAGATGGTCGAGCCGTTCGCCGAGCGGCTCGGGGCCCAGGTGGTGTGGTGCATGGGCAACCACGACGACCGGGAGTCCTACGCCCGCGGGCTCTATGACTCCGATCCGACACCCGCCGTGTTCGACCGCGTCTACGACGTCGCGGGGCTGCGCATCGTGGCCCTCGACACGAGCGTGCCCGGCTACCACCACGGCGCGATCAGCGACGCGCAGTACGAGTGGCTCGCCGGCGTGCTCGGCGAGGCGGCCCCGCACGGCACCTTCCTGGCGATGCACCACCCACCGATCCCGACCCCGATGCTGCCGGCCGCGGCCATCATCGAGCTCGACGACCAGCAGCGGCTGGCAGACGCCCTCGCCGGCACCGACGTCCGGATGATCCTGGGCGGCCACTTCCACTACTCGTCCTACAGCACCTTCGCGGGCATCCCTGTCTCGGTCGCGTCGGCCACCTGCTACCTCAGCGACATCGCGCCGCAGGGCCGCTTCATCTCCGCGGTCGACGCCGACCAGTCGGTGAACGTGGTGCACGTGTACGACGACCAGGTCGTCACCTCGGTGGTGCCGACCCACGACTCGCCCGAGATC
Source organism: uncultured Actinomycetota bacterium (assembly GCA_963814935.1). Lineage (GTDB taxonomy): Bacteria > Actinomycetota > Actinomycetes > Propionibacteriales > Nocardioidaceae > Nocardioides. The sequence goes on from CAWFEZ010000019.1 coordinate 237,311, forward strand.
AACGGCTTCAGCTCCGACGTCGCTCCTCTCGTCGAGGCGATGAGCTTCGAGGAGCGCCGCGAGACGTTCTCCCGCAAGGACTCCGAGTTCAACCTGAACGAGGACGACCCGATCGTCGGCACCTAGAGCAGTGCGGCGCGCTCCTCGAGCGCCTCGGTGACGGCGCGGACCGCGGGCGTCCGGGTGCTCCGCGTCAGCAGGAAGACCGATCGCCCGATGGTGCCCTCGGCGAGGTCACGCACGACGACTCCCGGGGCGTCGTACCCCAGCACCAGCTCGGGAAGCAGGGCGCAGGCGCCGGTCGTGCGCACGAGCTCGAGCAGGATGAGGAAGTCGTCGGAGGCGTAGCGGAGGTCGGGCTCGAAACCTCCGAGCTGCCGGCAGATGCGGATCTGCATCTCGCGGTGGCCGGTGCCGGGCTGGCAGGCGGCCCACGGCGCCTCCCCCAGCTGCGCCAAGGAGACCTTGCGCCGTCGAGCCAGTGGGTGGTCCAGCGGCAGCACCAGCCGGACCCGTTCACGCACGAGATCGGTCCGGGCGAGGTCGTCGTGCACCGGCCGCGGCTGGTCGTCGTACTCGTCCCCGACCACGACGTCGAGCTGCTGGAGCCGGAGCGCGGGCACGGCCTGCTCGACCTCCAGCTCGCTCGCCTCGACCCGGACGAGGGGATGGGTGTCCGCGAGCTCCCGCACGACCGGCGCGACGATCCGCAGGAACGCCGACTGGAAGGCCGAGATCCGGACGACCCCCGCGACCCGGCCGGCGGCCACCTGGGCGACCTCGGCCTCGGCCGCCTCGACGGCGTCGAGCAGCAGCTGGGCGTGCCGGACCAGGACCCGGCCGGCCTCGGTCAGCTGGACGTTGCGCCCGACCCGCTCGAGCAAGGGCGTCCCCGCCTCGCGCTCGAGCACCGTGAGCTGCTGGGAGACGGCGCTCGTGGTGTAGCCGAGGGCCTCGGCGGCCGCGCGCACCGTCCGCCGGGCCTCGAGCTCACGGAGCAGCCGGAGCCGATGCAGGTCAAGCATCCATCAAGCATATCTACACGAATACGTCCACTTCTTCGCGATGGACGTGAACGATCTTGGGTGTGACTCTGGGGGCGTGGGTGCGATCTACTGCTTGCTGTCGGCCATCGGCTTCGGCGCGATGGCCATCTTCGGCAAGCTCGCGTACGACGAGGGCGTCACGGTCGGCGACCTGCTGCTGGTGCGCTTCGGCGTGGCGGCGCTGGTGCTGCTGCTCATCGTCCGGTTGCGTGGCGGGTTCGCAGCGTTGCCTCGTCGCACCGCTCTCGCGGCCTTCGCGATGGGTGCGGTCGGCTACGCGGCGCAGTCGGCGTCGTACTTCGCGGCCCTCGACCGGATCGACGCTTCGCTGCTGACCCTGCTCCTCTACATCTACCCGGTCCTGGTGATGGTGGGCGCGGTGGCACTCAAGCGGGAGTCGTGGTCGAGGCGCCGGCTCGCCGCCCTGGGGCTGGCGCTGGCGGGCATCGCGCTGGTGATGGTCGGCGCCGCCACCGGCAAGTTCGACTGGCTCGGCGTCACCCTCGGGGTGACCGCGGCGCTGGTCTACACGGCGTACATCCTGACGGGCGACCGGGTGCTCTCCGGCATCGCGCCGCTCAGCCTCACCGCCCTGGTGTGCTGCGGGGCGGCGACGACGTACGCCGTGGCTTCGGTCCTGCGCGGAGGCCCGACGTCGCTGGACGCCGGCCCTGCCGCGTGGGCCTGGCTGGTCACGCTCGCCCTGGTCAGCACGGTCGGCGCGATCATCTTCTTCTTCGCCGGACTCGCCCGCGTCGGCCCTTCAGTCGCCTCGATCCTGTCCATCCTCGAGCCGGTGGTGACCGTGGGCCTCGCGGCGGCTGTCTTCTCGGAGTCGCTGTCGGCGGGGCAGCTGCTGGGTGGGGCTCTCGTCCTCGGCGCCGTGGTGGTGGTCCAGTGGCGCGTGAGGTCGCCATCGCCTCGTGATTCGCCGAGACGGCCGGGCGAGCAGCGAGAAGTGGCGACGAGCCTCCACACGACAGGGATCGGCCGCTGAGGTCTTGAGCGGTTTGCCCCGACACCTTGGCCTCGGTGCTGGTCGGCTGGTCACTCTCCTCGGCTGAAGCGCGCGCGCCCCGATCTCAGGCATCCTGAGTAGATGACACTCGATCCCACCGAGAGCAACCCCGAGTTCTACAAGGTGATCTTCGAGAACGACCGGGTGCGCGTGCTGGAGTACAAGGACCAGCCGGGCGACGCGACGACTCCTCACGCCCACCCCGACAGCGTCATGTACACGCTCACCTCGTTCCGGCGGCGTCTGGTGCACGGGGACGAGCAGCGCGACGTCGACATCTCCGCCGGGACCGTGCGGTGGCTCGACGCGCAGCAGCATGCGGGCGAGAACATCGGCGAGACTCCCTCGCACTCCATCTTCATCGAGCTCAAGGAGGGCACCTCCGACGAGCGCAAGGGCAGCCTCGGGCCGTCGTGAGGCCGTGACCGGCCATGCGACAGCTCGGCGCTCATCTCCCCGTGTGCCGCAGGATGGCCTCGGTGGCTGGGTCGCGGACAGCCGGCGGGGGGCGCTCGTGACCCATGCCCGGCACCGGGAGGAGCGTCGCGCCGCGGATCTCTCGGGCGAGGGCCTCGCCGTGCGCGAGGGGGAACATCGGGTCGGTGGTCCCGTGGATCACCAGCGTCGGGGCTGCGATGTCGCTCATCGCAAAACCCTCGTCCTCGTCGCCGGCGACGAGCCAGTGGTTCTTGCGTGGCTGCCTCGATGTCGACCGTCCGGTCGACGACGTGCTCGACCAGCCGGCGGGTGGCAGGTTCGTCGAACCCCAGGGAGCCGGCGTACGCGCGGTAGCTCTCGACCAGGTAGTCGACCACCGACACCCGGTCCGCCCAGTCGGGCTCCGCCGGCGGCTCGTCGAACGTCTCGGCGAGTCGAACCTCCGGTGGCGGTAGCGGCGCATCGTCCTGGCGCCGGCCCGCCGGGCTGGTTGCGATGAGCGTGAGGGTGGCCACCCGGCCGGGGTGACGGGCGGCGACCTCCTGCGCGATCCCGCCACCCATCGACAGGCCGACGAGGTGCGCCCGCTCGACGTCGAGCGCGTCCAGGATGCGCAGCACGTCATCGCTCAGCGCACTGCCTGGGTACGACGGGTGGCCGGCCGGGCTCGCCGTGGACCGACCGGTGTCGCGGTGGTCGTAGCGAACGACCCGGCGACCCGCGGCGGCCAGCTGCCTGCACCACACCGGGTCCCAACCGTCCATCGACTCGGCCGCCCCCGAGATCATCAGGATGGTCGGGTCGTCGAGGGCGCCGAAGCTCTCCACGCACAGCCGGACGTCGCCCAGGTCCACGATCTCTTCGGTCATGAAGACCCTGACTGCCGGGCGGGCCCGAACTCATCGCCGCTCGGAGGCAGTGGACGCTTTCCGGCACCAGGTGCCGGAAAGTGTCCAGGGCTCGCCGTAGCCCAGGTGGTGGTCAGGTGACCTCACCGGGATCGGCCTTGCGGATCACCAGCCGCGTCCACGAGCCGACGTAGACACGGTCGTCGGGGCCGACCTCGTGCTTCAGGCCGACCTTGATGGGCGTCTTGGGCAGCGGGTCGACGGCGCCCGCGACGAAGGTGCCGTTGGACGAGCCGAGGTCCTCGACCCACCAGCGGGTGCCGTCGGTGGTCAGCTGGGCGTGGCGCCGGCTGACGCCGTTGTCGGTGCCGCAGTCGATGTCGGGGTGGATGTCGCGGCTCTTGGACTCGCGACCGATGAGCAGCGAGGTGTGCTTGAGCGGTATGACGTCGGGCGGGCCGGCGGATGGCAAGGGGTCGGGGCTGGACTGGTCGGCGTACCACTGCGGGTCGATCCAGAGCTCGGCCACCCAGGCGTCGCCCTCGAGCGGCGGGGCGATGCTGCCCTCGGGCTTGCGCGGTCGGGCCGTCGTCGCGGTCCGCGGCCGGTGGTCGGCGTCCCGGTGCGCGGCATCGTGCCGGTGGTGAAGTCGTAGCCGCAGGCCTCGCAGAAGAGGGCATCGGGGGCGTTGGCGGTGGCGCAGTTGGGGCACGCCTGGCCGTCGGCTCGGCGGTGGCCGAGCTCCGCGGGTGCATCGGGGTCGAGCACCGGCACGGGGATGGTGTCTCCGGCCTGCGGGGTCGGCGGTCTGCCGTCGCGGCGGGCATGGCGACGCCGCAGGTGTCGCAGTAGTCGGTCGCGGTGGTGTCGTGACCGTTGGGGCAGGTCGTCACTTGCGAGACCCTCGTGGTCTTGGTGGACGCGGTGTCGAGGGCCATCTCGTCGGCCTTCTCGATCGTCTTCTTCAGCCGCACCGTGCCGGTCTCCTCGTCCTCGACGTCGACCACCTTGCGGAGCTTGGAGGTCGCCTCCGCGTTGCCGGTCTCCTTGGCCAGCTGGACGGCCCGTCCGAGCTTGGTGGTGGCCAGCTCTTCGTTACCGGCTGCCTTGGCCGCCAGGCCCTCCTGGATCGCTTGCGCCAGCTCGGTCTGGCCGGTGTAGTGGGCGACCTGCTGGTCGATCCGCGTCGTCAGCTCGGAGTCGTCGGACCACTTGGCCTTGACCAGCCCCTGGGTCTTGACCTCGTCGCCGAGGGCCAGCTGGACCCGGGCGGCGAGCTGCTCCTGCCCGACCGCCTTGGCCGGCAGCCGGACGGCGACGTGGTAGTCGCGGGACTCGTCAGCCCAGGCGCCCGTGGGGTAGGCGCCGGTCAGCTCGTTGACGGACGTACGACGGTTGGTGAGGTCCTCGACCGTCGGCGAGACCTGGCGGACGAACAGGATCTGCGCGCCCTGCGGCGTCCACACGCGCAGCTGGGCGTCGGCGACGCCGCGCGCCATGGAGCTGCTGCATCATCGCCTCGAACTCGGCCGCCATCTGCGCCTCGCTCGGGATGATGTCGACGGTGCCGAGCAGGGCCTGGGCGATGCGGCGGATCTCCTCGACCTGCCAGTCGACGCCGACGCCGCGGCAGTCGCACTGGTAGAAGCCGGTGGCCCGGCCGATCGCCTCGTCGAGCACGGGTGCGGGCTCGTTGTTCTCGCCGTCGGTGAGCAGGATCGCGTGGCGCTGCACGACCTGGGGCACGGACGTGAACAGCACGCCGGCCATGTCGAGCCAGGTCGAGATCTCGGTGCCGCCGCCCGAGCGCAGCCTGCGAGATCGCGTCGCTGGCCTCGGCGCGGGTGGCGTCGTTCATCGGCACCATCGCCGGGCCGGCGTTGACGAGCGGGTAGGCGAGGAAGGCCGCGCCGTTGCCGGAGATCACCGCGAAGTAGGTGCCGTCGACGATCTCGGCGAGCGCCGCCTGGGCGGCCTGCTTGGCCGCGGCCATCGCCGACTGCCCCATCGAGCCCGAGGTGTCGATGATGATGATCTCGCCCGCCGCGCCCGACCCGGTCTGGCCGGCCGTGCCGGCGCCCGAGCACTCGACGGTCACGATCGCGTGCACGTCGGTCCCGCCGTCGGGCAGGAACTCGTTCTGGTAGACGCTCGCGCTGAACTCAGCCATGGGACTCCCCTCCGTCTGGAGCATTGTTGCCTACAGTCGCTCGCCGTTGGTCGAGGAGGTTGCGCTAGCAACCGTCACGAGACCACCGTCAGCGGTAAGGTCACCGGGTTTCGAGACAGGCGCTAGCGCGCCTTCCTCAACCAGCGGCTGGGCGGGATCGCCGACCCGCGCCAGGGCGACGGTGATGTTGTCCTGCCCGCCGGAGGCGTTCGCGAAGGCGACCAGGTGCGTGGCGATCGCGTGCGGGTCGTCGGACCCAGCCGCGGCGATCTGGGCGCGGAGCGCGTCGGGCTCGGAGGCGTAGTTCCACAGCCCGTCGGAGCAGGCCAGCAGCCAGCCCGGACCGGTCACCTCGACCCGGCCGACCCGCGGCTTGACGTCGGGGCTGTCCTTGCCGAGCCACTTGGTGATCGAGTGGGCCTGCTTGGACGCCTCGGCCTCGGCCCGCGGCGTACCTCCCATGATCAGCACCTGGGCCATCGAGTCGTCGACGGTGAGGATCTGCCCGCCGCCCGCGTCGGGCAGCAGGTAGACCCGGGAGTCGCCGATGCCGGCGTAGTGCACGACGCCGTGCCCTCGAGGACGGCGGCGACGAGCGTGCACGACGGCGGGTTCGGTACGTCGCCCGGCACGGTGTCGAGCGACGGCCCGGTTGCCGGCGGCCGCCGCGTCGGTGAACACCTTGGTCGACGGCCGCATCGGCGCTCTCGGGCACGCCCAGACCCTTGGGCAGCGGCGGCCGCAGCACGTCGAGCACGGCCTTGGCGGCGGCGAGCGAGGCGACGTCGGAGTCGACGGAGTTGGAGACGCCGTCGCACACGACCAGCACCGCACGCTCGGCCGTCGACGGCCATCGCCATCGCGTCCTCGTTGCGGGTGTGGCGGATGCCGCGGTCGCAGACGCCGGCCACCCACGGCGCCGGCCGCTCCTCGAAGTGGTCGCGCGGGCTGGGCGCCTTGGTGCCGCACTGGGTGCAGTAGCCGTCGTCGTCGACCTGCTCCGCCGCACTGCAGGCACGGCGCCCGCGAGCCGGCGGCCGGCTGCGTCGGTCTCGCTCGGCTTGACCGTGACGGCACTGATCGGGCTGACGTCGTCGAGCGGTCGCTGGTCGAGCCGGGACCGAGCCGCCAGGCGAGGCCGCGTCGAGAGCCGGTTCCGAGATCGACTTCCCGCACTCCTCGCAGAACTTCGATCCTGGCTCGTTCAGTGCCCCGCAGTGGGGGCACTTGGTGGCGGTGTCGGTCACGTGAGCGTCCAGTTGCGCACGGCGTTGGCCCGGCCGACCATCAGCACCTGGGTGTCACGGTCCTGGGCCTCGCGTGCCAGCACGCGGTAGCTGGCCTCCAGGCCGTCGCGCAACGACGGCTCCTTGGCCTCGTAGCTGCCGATCCGCACGGTCCCCGGTCCTTTCCTCGTCACCACCTCGAGCGCGTGCCCGAGGATCTTCGCCGACAGCTTCGCGCGGTCGTAGGGCTCCATGCCCGCGCCGTCGACGCTCGTCATCGCGGCGGCCAGGCGCATCAGGTCGTCGCCGGCACCGCGGAGCAGCACCTCGGCGCGCAGCTGCCGTGACTCGCCGTACCCGCGGCTCGTCGGCGGCACCAGGTCGAGCGCCGCGACGGCGCCGTCGGTGTCACCGATGTCGGCGCGGATGCGCGCCATCCCGAACGCCGAGGGGGCGACGTACGCCGCGTCGGTCTCGGCGCAGGTGTTGTAGAAGCCCGCGGCGACCTGCGCGCGGTCGCCCTTCTCGCACGCCAGGGCCAGGGCCAGCTTGGGCGCCAGCTCGCCGGGCACCTGCTTGTAGACCGCGTTGAACGCGGCGGCGGCGTCGTCCCAGCGCTGCTGCTGGAGGGCCGCGAGCCCCGAGACCCACAGCGCCCGCCACTCCCACGGGTCGGCCTGGAGCAGCGCGGCGGACTGCTCGATCGCGACCTCCGCCTGGTCGGCCTCGAGCGCGGCCCGGGCCCGCCACAGCCGCACCTCCGCGGTCTCCTCCGGAGCCTTCTGCAGCTGCTCGAGGCGCTGCTTCGGCGGCACCGGCGCAAGGCTGGTCAGCCACGCGTACTGGGCGTCGGAGGAGTCCTCGCGCAGTCCGGCAGCTGCGACCAGTCCAACGCGACCGTGGTGACGGCCGGGGTCTCGAAGAGCTGCGAGGCGGCCGAGGTCAGCGCCGTGCCGGCCTTCTTCTTGGCCACGACCTCGCGCAGCACTCCGAGCAGCTGCACCCGCAGCTCGTCCGCCGACTGGAAGCGGTCGGCAGGGTCGGTGGCGCAGCACTTGGCGATCAGCCAGTACAGCGAGTCGTTGTCGCGGAACAGCGGCGTGGTCTCGGGGTCGGGCAGCGAGGGGAGGTACGTCGACTGGTAGCCCTTGAACTCCATGCACAGCACCACGAGCGTGCGGCCGATCGTGTAGATGTCGGAGGCGACGCTCGGCCCGACCGCCGCCACCTCGGGGGCCTGGTAGCCGACCGTGCCGTAGATCGCCGACTCCTGGTCGTCGACGTGGCGTACGCCGCCGAGGTCGATCAGCTTGAGCGCGTCGCCGACCTGGATCAGGTTGTCGGGCTTGAAGTCGCAGTAGACCAGGCCGAGGTCGTGGAGGTACTGGAAGGCCGGCAGGATCTCGAGGATGTAGGCGAGCGCCTGGTCGACCGGCAGCGGGTCGTAGGCCCCGCTGTTGGCGCGCATCCGCTCCTTGAGCATCTGCTTGAGCGACCGGCCGCCGACGTACTCCATGACGATGTAGCCGGCGCTCGTCGTGGGTGACGAAGTTGTAGATCTCGACGATGAGCGGGTGCTCGACCTGCGCGAGGAACCGCTGCTCGGCGATGGCGGCCGCGAGCGCGTCGGCGTCGCCGGAGTTGAGCAGGCCCTTGAGCACCACCCAGCGGTCGGAGACGTTCTTGTCGCGGGCCAGGTAGATCCAGCCGAGGCCGCCGTGGGCGAGGCAGCCGGCGACTTCGTACTGCCCGGCGACCAGGTCGCCGGCGTGCAGCTTGGGGGTGAAGGAGAACTCCTGGCCGCACGCCGGGCAGAAGCCCTCGGTGCGCCCCGGACGGCCGTCCTTGCTGCGGCCGACAGGCGAGCCGCACTTGGCGCAGGTGCGCTTGTCCTCGGGCACCTCGGGGTTCTTCATCACGACCTTGGCGGCGTCGACCAAGCGGGATCGGCGGGATCGTGGTCAGGCCGGCGCCGAGTCGCGCGGAGCGCAGCCGCTGGGAGCCGGTCCGCACCCGGTGGGTGGCGCTGGTGCCGGCACGCTGCGAGCCGATGGCCGCGGACTCCAGCCGGAACGAACCACTGGCCGCGGCTGCTTCGTCCAGGGCCCCCTGGAACACGGCCGCCGACTCGGCCGCAGGGGCACCGGCCGGCGTACCGCAGACGTCGCAGTAGCCGTCGACGATCGTGCCGGTGCACCCCGGCTGGCTGCACCTGCTGCCGTCCGCAGCTCCGCTCGTCGAGGAAGGCGCGGCAGCAGACCCGTTGGTCGAGGAAGGCGCGCTAGCGCCTGTCACGAGACCCGGTGACCCGGACGTGGCGCCTGCCCCATCAGCCGGAGCCATCCCGCACACGTCGCAGTAGCCGTCGACGATCGGTCCCGGTGCAGCCCGGGCTGCTGGCACTTCATCGGCGAGCCTCCTTGGAGGTGCGGGTTCCTGCGTGGGTCAGCCACGCGGCGTACGCGTCGACCAGCGCGGTCGCCACCGCGATCGGGCACGGCCTGCCGTGCCAGCACCTCGCGCGCGGTCGCCTCGGCCCCGGCAAGGTCGCGTTCGTTCGCGAGTCCTTGCGCGGCCGCCTTCAAGGTGAGCGCGTCGAGGCGGGCGACGAGGTCGTCGTGGGCGCTCAGCGCGGCGGCGTACGACGCGTGGGCGAGGTTCATCGCGTCGCCTACCCGCCCCAGACGGGCGCGGTAGGCGTCGAGGTCGCGCGGTGCGTCCGGGACCGGACCGAGGGCCTCCACGTCGGGCACGGCGTACTTGGGCGCCGGGTCGACAGCCTCCACGCACCGGGCCGCGAGCTGCTCGAGCGCCGCGGAGCGGGCGAGCAGGTCCTCGCGGAGCTCGGCGGCCGCGACCGCGCGGTCGCGGGTGTCGCGGCGCTCGGCGCCGCCGACGATCAGGTCGCGCTCGAAGAGCGCGGTGTCGTTCTCGAGCGGGCCGAGCAGCCCGCCGACGTCGCCGCCGCGCTGCAGGCGCTCGGTGATGTCGTTGATGCGGACGGCGAGGTCGTCCCAGCGTCTTCTGGGCGCGCGGCCGGCTGCTGTCGGGCTCGAGCGCCAGCTGGTCGCGGAGCCGGTCGAGGGAGGCGCGCAGGTCCTTGACCCGGGCCGCGTTGGCGTCGGCGGCGGGGTCGAGGGCGAGGCGCTGGCGCAGCTGGCCGGCCAGCGCGTCGGACAGTCGGCACGCCTCCGGCAGCGACACGGCGAGCGCACCGGACGTCGTACCGGGCGACGCGGCGCTCTTGGCGAGCACGGCCGGGTCGAGGGTGGCATCGAGGCGGCCGTGGATCAGCGTCGCGAGCCGCTCGCGCTCGGCTTCGAGCACGCGACCGCCGTCCCAGACCGCGAGCAGCAGCTGCAGCCGGTCGGCGACGGCCTTCCACAGCGCCATCGACAACGTCATGTCGTCGGTGAGCTCGTCCTTGTTTGGCGAGGAGAGCGCGGCGGCGTCCAGCTCGTCGAGCTCGTCCTTGCGGTAGCGCACCCACGAGTCGAGGTCGGTGAGGTAGGCCTGCATGGCCATCACCTCGACCAGCGCTTCCCCAACCTCCCCGGGCGCCTCCGGCGCGTGCACGGATCGTCGGCAGCTCGTCACGGCTGCGCTCGCGGTCATGGGGTGCGTCCGTACTGGGGCTGGGGCTGGCCGGAGGACTTGCCGAGCGTGGGCTGGAGCCACTTCTCGTACGACGCCTCCCAGGACCCGTCGGCGCGCATCCGCTCGAGGACGCCGTTGACGAAACCGAACCAGGTCGACGTCGTCGGCCGGGACGCCGATGCCGTAGGGCTCCTCGGTGAACGCCGCCTCGTCGAGCACCACGGCGTAGGGGTCCTGCGACGCCAGGCCGGCGAGCACGGTGTCGTCTCCGGTGATCGCGTCGACCTGGCCCTCCTGGAGCAGCACCAGGCAGCCGGTGTGGTTGTCGGCGCCGACCGGCTCCGCGCCAGGGGCGAGCCGGATCAGGTTGTCCATGCTGGAGGTGCCCAGCGGCGCGCACACCCGGCGGCCGTCGAGCGACTCGAGGCCGGTGATGTCGGACCCCTTGCGCACCAGGATCTTCTGGCCGGCGAGGTAGTACTCCGCCGAGAAGGCGATGGACTTCCAGCGGTCGCAGGTGATCGTCATGTTGCGGGCGACCACGTCGACCTCGTGGTTCTGGAGCACCTCGAGGCGCTGGGCGGCCGTGATGACCCGTAGCTGGTAGCGGTTCTCGTCGCCGAAGATCGCCTTCGCGATCTGCTTGACGAAGTCGATGTCGAAGCCCTCGACGGCGCCGGACACCGGGTTGCGCGCGCCGAGGAGGAAGGTGTCGGCCGAGACCCCGGCGATCAAACGGCCGCGCTGTCGGATGGCCGCCATCGTCGACCCGCTCGGGATCCCCAGGGGGTCGCCGGCGTTGGGCGCGTAGGACTGGAGGCGGTTGTCGCAGTCCTGGGCGACCGGGGCGGCGCCACCGGTCACCTGCGGCGCGGGCGGGGGGCTGGGGACGAAGGTCTCGTCGACCCCGCAGGCGCCGAGGCCCAGGACCAGCAGGCCCACGACCAGGCCGGCGACGCGGCGTACGCGGGAAGTCATGAGTACTCCTTGAGCCGCCGGTTGACACCGGACGCCGCGAAAGCCGCCGCCACCAGGCCCGCCAGCACCGACGCCACGGCGAGGAACAGCAGCACCGAGTTGCCGTTGGTGAGGGTGTCGGTGGTGATCGAACCCGACTGGCTCAAGGAGTCCTGCAGCTGGGCGTCGAAGTCGGAGAACGTGTCGGACGAGGACCCCGGCTCGGTGCTCGTCGCCGCGGCGACCGCCTCGTCCCACTGGCCTCCGGCGTCGAGGTCGACGATCTCCTGGTGCTGGGACTTGTACGTCGACCAGACACCCTCGAGGCCGCTCAAGGTCGGGTCGTCCAGGGCCAGGTCGACGGTCTGCGCCGCGGCCGTCCACGCGTCCTCGAAGGCCTGCCCCGAGCCCCGCGCGATCAGCCGCAGGCTCTCGTTGGCCTTGGCGTCGTTGGCGGCGGTGCGCGCGGCGGAGCCCTCGACCACGGACTCGAACGAGCCGGCGCTGAGCTCGTCGTTCTGGTTCTGCTGGCCGTTGGTCACCAGGGCAGCAACGATGCCGACGACACCGATGGCGGCGATGGCCAGGAACAGGCCGGGGTTGACGCGGCGATGGAACCTGCGGCCGATCCAGCGGTTGGCGAGCCACAACAGCGCCACCGCAGCCAGCGTCGGCAGCAGCACCAGCCACGGATGGTGGGCGTCCATCGCGTCGCGAGCGCGCGTGGAGTTGGCGCTGACCAGCTCGTCGACGATCGGCAGCGTCGTCGAGCGCAGCTCACCGCTGGCCTTGCGCAGGTACGCGCCGCCGACGGGCAGACCCTGGCGGTTGTTGGCGCGGGCCAGCTCCATGTCGCCGGTGTAGTCGAGGACGGCGCTGCTCAGCTCGTTGAGGGCGGCGCGGTCGGCCGGCTGGGCGTCGGCGGCGTCGGTGATCGCGCGCACGGTCTGGTCGATCGCGTCGTCGTACGCCGCCCGCTGCTCGGCCGGCTCGAGCCCGCCGATGAGGAAGGCGTTGGTCGCCAGCGCGTCGGCTCGCAGCAGGCTCGTCTTGATGCCCTGGACGCGGATGAGCTGCTCGGTGTCGGCGGCGGCCGTGCGGTTGGCCTGCCACGACAACGCCAGCTGGAGCGCCAGCACCGCGCCGAAGACCAGGCACACCGCGATCGCGCCGAGACGCAGGCGGTTGAGCGTGCCCGGCACCCTGGTCGCGAGCATCCGGGCGCCTTCGTCCTCCTGGTTGGTGCCGAGGTTCGCGTAGGAGCCGCTGGGCGCCGACACGGCCGGAGCCGGCGCGGGCGTGCCGACGACCGCCTGGGTGGGCGGGCGGTGCCGGGGCCCCTTGCGTCGCCTGGCTCATGGGGTCGCCTCCTCGGCCGGCTCGGCGGGCGAAGGTTTCGTGACAGGACTTCGTCCTTCCTCAACCAACGGCTCCGGGTCGGCGGGCGGGTCGGGCTGGGGCGGCAGCGGGGTCTCCGGGATCGATCACCAGCGGGCCGTCGGTCGGCCCGTTGATCGCCTCCTCGACCGTGTCGTCGACGGAGACGTAGACGAGGTCGTCGGGGGCAAGCGTGCGCAGCTCCTCGACCGTCGGCTCCTCGATGTCGCGCAACCGCCAGGCGTGCTGGCCGATCGCGGCCTCGAGCACGTTGCGGGAGTAGCGGCCGTTGCCGAACGTCGGGCCGCGGCGGATGCCCTCGAGCATCTCGCGGAACCGGGCTTCGACGTCGTCGGTGATGTCGTAGTCGGCCGCCTTCGGCCAGCACCCGGAAGATGCCGACGAGCTCGTCGTCGGTGTAGTCGGCGAACTCGATGGTGGTGCGGAACCGGCTGGCGAGGCCAGGGTTCTGGGCGATGAAGAAGGCCATCGGCGCGGGGTAGCCGGCCACGATCACGACCAGGTCGTCGCGGCGGTCCTCCATCTCCTTGACGAGCGTGTCGACGGCCTCGGTGCCGTACTGGTCGCCGGCCAGGCTGTAGGCCTCGTCGATGAACAGCACGCCGCCGACCGCCGACTTCACGACGTCGGCGGTCTTCATCGCGGTCTGCCCGAGGTAGCCCGGCCACCAGCTCGGAGCGGTCGACCTCGACGAGCTGGCCCTTGGTGAGCAGGCCGAGCGCGCGGTAGATGCCGGCGACGAGGCGGGCGACCGTGGTCTTGCCGGTGCCGGGGTTGCCGACGAAGACCAGGTGCCGGGTGATCGTCGGCACCTTGAGCCCGGCCGCCTCGCGCTTCGCCTCGATCTTGAGCACCGCGACCTGCCGGTGGATCTCGCCCTTGACCGCCTCGAGCCCGACCAGCGCGTCGAGCTCGGCGAGCAGCTCCTCGAGCGACTTCGGGCGGTACCTCGGGCTCGTTCGGCGCCTCGGCGTCTGCGGGCTTGTCCGCCTCCGCGGGCGGTGCCGCCTCGGTCGGCTGGTCGGAGCGGTCGGTGAGCTCGGGCGGTGCCGCCGGTGGTCGTGGGCCCGTCGTCCAGGCCGCCGACCATCTTGGTCAGCGCATCGCGGACGGCGTTGAGCTGCTGGGTCACCGCGCGGCCGGACTCGGCGGCGATGCGCAGCATCTCGTCGTCGGTGAGCGGCTGCCCGGGCGTGCTCGGGAGCGCCGGCGAGGTCGCCGGCCGCCGGCACCGGCTGGGGCGAGGGACGTACGGCGCCCAGCTGGGCGGCCGCGGCGGTCGAGGCGTTGCCCATCACCCGAGGCGTCGGGGTGCCCAGCATCGCGGCGGCGGTGCAGACCTCGCTGAGCGCGGTCGCGTAGGCCAGCGCCTCGGGGTGGCGAGCCAGGGCGAGGGCCGCGACCGACGGCGTCGGGCCCGACCGGAAGCGCCGGCCGCGCGACGCGGCGTCGAAGAAGTCCTCGGCGCTGCGGTCGCCGCCGGTCTGCGCCGACCAGTCGAGGTAGGCACCGGTCGCGGCCTCGGCGACGGTCGCCGCGAGCGCCTCGCCCTCGGCCCGGGCCACGTCGGGGTCGACGCCGGCGGCCGCGGCGGCCTCTCCCAGGGCCGCGAGGGCAGCGGCGAGGGACGAAGTCTCAGACGGCATCCATCACTCCAGGTCCAAGGTCGAGCGCGGTGGTGGCGGCGGCGCGGGTATGCCGGCGCTCGCGTCGAGGGTGCCGCCGGTGCCCGAGTCCAGGGTGCCCGAACTTGGCCTCCAAGAACCTGCCGTGCGCGATCAGCGCCTCGGCGTCGGCGCGGTTGGCGGCGTCGAGCATCTTGGTCATCGTCGAGGCGAGCAGCTCGAGCTGGTCGACGAGCACCATCAGCGCGGTCTTGCCGCCCTCGATGGGCCGGCTGTTGGCCCAGTCGCGCGGCAGGCGGAGGTAGCCGCCGACGGCCTCGGGGAGGTAGTCGGTGGCCGTGGCCACCACGGAGTAGGCGTCGGCGCTCCCCCAGCCCAGCTGCGGCAGCTTGGGCAGCGTCTCGCGGATCGTGCGGTCGATCCGGGACACCCGGGAGCGGATGACGGACGGCGCGGTGCCGTCGGCGAGCATCGCCTCGACCCGAGCCAGCGAGGCCAGGATGTCGGCCTCCGTGGGGGCAGCCGGGACCGTCACGGGAGCCGCCTTCTTGCGCGACCTCCCCAACAGCCAGTCCCAGAAGCCCACGCGAGCCCCAACCTCCCGACTCGACCTAGCGACCGATGTTGTCGAGGTCGAGCTGGCCGCTGGCCGCCCGCTGGTCCTGCGACTGCACCCGGGCGACGTACGCCTTGGACTTCTCGACCTCGTTCTCGAGCACGCCGATGGTGGCGGCCATGGTGTCGAGCGCCTTGAGCTTGAACTCGTCGATGGAGTCCATCGTCGCGTAGATGTTGGCGAAGGCCGCCTGCAGCTGCTCGATGCCGATGGACGACGACGCGGCCTGCTCCTGGATCGCCGCGGAGTTGTCCTTGAGCATCTCGGAGGTGCGCTCGATCATCCCGGACGTCGTGGTGTTGAGGGCCGCGATCTGGTCGAGGACGAGCTTCTGGTTGCCGAGCGCCTGCGCCACGATGACGGCCGTGCGGAGCGCGGAGATGGTCGTGGTCGAGGCGCGGTCGACGCCCTTGATGAGCTCGATGTTGTTCTTGATGATGATGTCGATCGCGAGGTAGCTCTGGATCGACACCGCCAGCTGGGTCAGCAGGTCCTGGTGCTTCTGGCGGACGTAGAACAGCACGTCCTGGTTGAGGGCCTTGGCCGTCTCGGGGTCGCTGATCTGGAGCTCGGCGATCTTGGCCGACAGCTTCGCGTCGAGCCGCTCGGCGATGTAGACGTACTGGTTGAGCCGGCCCATCGCGGCCCACAGGTTGGTCTTCTCCATGTTGAGGGCGACGTTGTCGCGCTGGAGCTCGTCCTGGCCGTTGCGCAGGCTGTGGAGGATGCCGTTGAGCTGGGTCTGCGCGGACTGGTAGCGGCGGAAGTAGTCGACGACCTTGTCGCCGAAGGGGATGATGCCGAACAGCTTGCGGGTGCCGGTGAGCTGGCTGGGGTCGAGGTCCTCGACCGTACGGCGCAGCTCCAGGAGGGTCTTGCCGACCTCGGACCCCTCGGACAGGCCGCCCTTCTTCAGCGCCTGCACGGGCCTCTCGAGCAGCCGGTTGGAGGTCTCGGCGGCCTTGCGGATGTCGGCGTCGCCCATGGTGCGGACGTTCTCGGCCTGGGCGGCGAACTCCGGGCTCTTGGGCTGGGCTGTCGCCAGCGCCGACATGTAGTCGTCGACCTTCTCGTCGAGCACCGGGATGGCCTCCTCGGCCACAGCCGGCGCCATCCTCGGGGCCGCCGTCTCCTGGACGACCGCCG
This sequence comes from uncultured Actinomycetota bacterium, assembly GCA_963814935.1. Classification (GTDB taxonomy): domain Bacteria; phylum Actinomycetota; class Actinomycetes; order Propionibacteriales; family Nocardioidaceae; genus Nocardioides. The sequence continues at coordinate 253,396 of CAWFEZ010000019.1, forward strand.
GCGGCGCGGGGGCGACGAGCGTGATCGCCTGGTCCGGTGGCTCGAGGGGCTGGACCGCGGCCGCGGTGGCGGGCCCGTTTCCAGGCTGAGGGTCGTTCGTGGTCATGCCGGATCTCCCGTCGGGCGTCCGGGCCCCGTGACCCGGTGGTTCGGGTCGATCCTAGGGCGTGGCAACACGGGTGGCGGTGAGCCTGCCAGCGTCTACGCGCCATGGAGGGTGGCAGGCTCACCGCCGGTGTCGCCGGCGAGAGGAGGCTCAGGGACCGGCGACGGTGAAGGTGGTCGTGCGTTTGACCTCGTGGTTGCCTGCCCGGTCGGTGGTGGTGTACTCCACCGTGTGCTGGCCGGCACCGGTGACCGCCACGGACGTCGTGAACGTCGTCTGGTTGATCACCTTCCAGGCGCCGCCGTCGATGCGGTAGAGGGTCTCCAGGGCCCCGCTGGTCGCGTCGTTGGCGTAGAACCTCAAGGTGGCCTGGCCGGGGGTGGTGTTGACGACGTCCGCCTGGGTGGTCGGGGCGACCGAGTCGATCCGGATGACCATCGTCTTGGACGAGGTGTAGTTCTGGGTCCCGGTGGAGGCCCAGTAGTACAGCACGTTGGTCCCTTGGTCTGTCGCCGAGGTGGTGACCGGGTTCATCGCCTCCGGGGTGTCGGAGAGCTCGGGGGTCCTCTGGATCCACAAGGTCGGAGACTTGTTGCCGTTGTCGACCGCGTCGAACCTCACCTGCACGTCCGACCGGTACCACCCGGAGTCGCCCTTGATCCCGGACGCCACCGTCGAGGCGACCAGTGGCGCCAGTGTGTCGGCCGGCACGGGCAGCACCCAGGAGTCGGCCAACGACGGGTCGCCGGGCGATCCCGGCTGGAACAGGTACTTGACCGTCACCTTCCCGTCCTGGGTGGCGGCCAGGGTCGCAGGGGTGTCCACCAGCAGGTCGTAGACGGTGCTGCTCGGGTCTGGCGCGACGTGGTAGTTGGGCGCCGTCGACGCCGTGGTCACCAAGATGCCGTCGACATAGACCTGGTACGAGCGGGTCTCGAAGCCTGCGAAGACCTCTCGGTTGCGCAGGACGAACGGCTGGCCGGGGGTCACCTTCAGGTTGGCCGAGAACCACGACCCCGGGTAGTTGATGTGGGAGTAGCGCCGCGTGTAGCCGGCCACCGTGTCGGTGCCGCTGGAGGCCGAACCCGATACCGCGTGCGCCTGCTCGGACGCGGCGTTCCCGAAGTCGACGTAGTCCAGCGTCGCCACACCCGGAGGCGCAGGCATCTTCACTCCCGTGGAGGACGTGAACGGCTTCGATGCCAGCGTGATGGTGTCGGACTGCGTGATCGCAACCGTCCCGCCCACCAAAACAGCCCTCGACCCAGTCGTAGGGGACCACCAGCGGGATCGAGGCCGTCGCGGTCCCACCCGGCCCAACCGTGACTGCCGGAGAGCGAACCGCCTTCCAGCCAGGGGACATCGAGGAGATCGCGGCACGCACCGTCGCGGCGACAGGTCTGTTGTTGGTCACCGGCACCTTCAACGTCGCCCGCCCGACCGGGTCGCCGGAGCCCGGTGTCACCGTGATCGCCCCGATCTGCACGCCGGAGTCCACGGTGATCGGCACGACGTCGGTCAGGTCGTACTTCGTGGCGCCCGCGGTGTAGGCCAGCGTGACCTCGCCGTCGTAGCGACCCGGCGCCGCGTCGTCGGGGATCCGCAACGTCACCGGGAGTTGTTCGGTCCGCGCGCCACCCACCGACGCCGCGTTGAACGTGACGAGGCTGCCCTTCCCGACCCGCACCGATCCCGACAGGGCCGTGATCGGCGACCCAGACCCGTTTTTCACCACCACCTTCGCGTTCACGACCGCACCCGGCAGCTGGTTCGGCAAGGGCTCCAACGAGACCGACACCGGCCAGTAGGCGGACGAGATGTCCGACAGCGCCTCCTCGAGCCCGGCCAGCCCGTCGTCCAGGTCGGCAACCGCCGAAGGGCTCTGGACCGAGACGAGCAACGCGGCCTCCAGCCGCATCCGCACCTCCCGGACCGCCCCGGTCGCCTCCCGCACCTCCGCCCGCGGCGTCGCACCGGTCGCGTCCTTGGCGAGCGCGGCTCTGACCCGCTCCACGAGGATCCCCAGCAGAGCGTCGAGATCGGCGCCATCGGCCGAGGACAAGGTTCCCGCGCCGACCTGGGTCGCGACATCCCGGCGCAGCTGCAACGCCTGCTCCAGCGGCGCCCCGAACCAGGTATCCGCTCCGCGGGAGGTGAAGTGGTAGCTGCCCGACCCGACGGTCACCGTGACCTTGTTCCCGATGACGGAGACGGCCTGCACTCCGGGGACCTCGCTGAGGACCGAACCGCCCTCGCGCACCCACGTCGCGCCGCCGCCCGGAAGCACCACGTCGGCGGTGGTGTTGACCGGAACGTCCACGCCCAGGGTCATGTCGTCGCCGTTGACCGTCCAGTCGGTGTGGATGGTGCCGTAGACCGAGTCGTACGTGCCTTCGGCGTGGTCGACCCCACCCCCGGGCCTCGGCTCGATACGGATCTTCTTGTACCCCGGCGCGGCGGGTGCGATGGCGCCGATGTTGCGGTACATCCAGTCGCCCACGGCGCCGTAGGCGTAGTGGTTGAAGGAGTTCATGTTGACGTCGCCGAAGCTGCCGTCGGGCATGATCGAGTTCCAGCGCTCCCACATCGTGGTCGCGCCCTTCTCGACCTCATAGCCCCAGGACGGATACTCGGTGCGCATCAGCAGCTTCCAGGCGACATCGTTGCGCCCGATCGCGCTGAGCGCCGGCAGCAGCAAAGGAGTACCGAGGAACCCCGTGGTCAGGTGGTTCCCGCTCGCCGCGATCTTGTCGACGAACTTCGTGCCGACCTTCGCTCTTCAGCTCCTCCGGCACCAGTCCCATGCTGAGGGCCATGGCGTAGCCGGTCTGGCTGTTGCCCGAGACGGTGCCGTCGGCCGAGACGAGATTCGGACGGCGAAGTAGTTTCACGGATGTCTGCGGAGAGCTGGCTGAACTAGGTGGCATCGGCGGTCTGCGCCGATAGCGGCAGCCATCTCCGAGATCATCCGTGCGTCCTCGGCGGAGTAGGCCGTGCCCAGCACGGCGTCGCGGCGTCGGGTCTTCGAGGTTCAGCCAGTCGCCAGTAGCGCGCGGTCGCAGGTCGACCCGGTCGGACCTGTTCAGATTGCCTGGCGGACCAAGTTGAGGATACAACTTCATGGCTGGGTAGAACTGCGCGGACCACCGACGCATCGCCGAAGGCCAGCCACGTCGAGTAGGGAACCGTGATGGCCGCATCGGACCACCCCACACCGCCTAGCATCTCGAAGTCCAGCGTCCGGTGGCGAAGGGAGCCACCGCGAGGAACGTCACCGAGCGGCATACTGGGTGTCTGCGCAGGTCGCTCATCCACTTGCCGAAGAACGCGCGGTGTCGCGCAGGTAGCTCGCCGTCGGCGCGAAGACGTTGATGTCGCCGGTCCAGCCCAGCCTCTCGTCGCGGGCGGGGGTGTCGGTCGGGATCGAGAGGAAGTTGCCGCGCTGCCCCCACGAGATGTTGCTGAGCAGCTGGTTGAGCATCGGGTTCGAGGTCTCGCAGGCTGCCGGTGGCGGCCAGGTCGGATCCCCAGACCACGCCCGTCACGTCGCCGACCGCAGGCGGCGTCTCGGTCGCCGGAGATCTCGACGTAGTGGAAGCCGTGATGGGTGAAGGCCGGCTCGTAGGTCGCCGTCCCGTCGGAGTCGAAGGTGTAGGTGTCGGTGGCCTTGGCTGCCGCAGGTTGGCCGTGTAGAGCGTCCCGTCGGGGTTGAGCGCCTCTCCGTAGCGGATCGTGGCGGTCGTGCCCGCCTTGCCCATGCAGGACCATCCGCGCAACGCCCACGATGTTCTGGCCCAGGTCGAAGACGTACTTCCCGGGCGCCGGGTTGGTACGACGATAGGGCGGTCAGCTCCTCGGTGGTCCGGACCGGCTCGTCGGGCTGGGGGAGGACCGTGCTGGTGTCAGCGGAGAAGCACAACTGCGTCGTACCAGCCGCTGTCGTCGAACGGCGCCGACGTCCAGCCTGGTTGCTCGAGCGCGGGCATCGTAGGACTCACCGTCGATGTTGTCGGTGGCGACGTAGCGGGCCGAGGGCGCGTCGTCCAGTTGCTCGTTGGTGTCGACCCAACGGGTGGTGCCGTCGGAGTAGTCCAAGCTGAGCCGGCCGAGGAACGACGTCCCCGTGCCGTACTGGCCGGCCTCCAGGAACCCGACCTTCCCCCGCCCACCAGCCACGTCCGAGCTCGACCCCCCAGGCGTTGGTCCCGTCGCGTACCAGGTCCGTCACGTCATAGGTCTGGTGCTGGACCCGCTTGCGATAGTCGGTCCAGCCGGGCGCGAGGTGCTGGTCGCCGACCGGTTGTCCGTTGAGGCTCATCTGGTAGACGCCGCACGCCGTGGCATAGATCCTGGCCCTGGTGAGCGTCGGGCTGCTGCGCGAACTCGGTCCGCAGCAACGGCATGGCTTCGATCGTTGGGCATGCCACACGCCGTCGAGCGGGCCCTCGAGCTCGAGGCCGGCGGCCATGTGATCTCGCCGACACCGAAGGGGTTGTTGTCCGAGAAGTCCGTGCTGAGCAGCGTGGCGCCGCCGTTGGCGGCAGTGACCTTCACGCGGTGGATCGTGGCATCCTCGGCCCCAGACCGGTCCGCACCCCGACAAAGCCATCGATGGGTTGCTCCGCACCTGCATACGTCCCAGGGTCCTCGATGATCATTCCGTCGATGCGGGTCGTGACCGTGGTGCCGGATCGACCGTGACGCTCAGCGTGTGGACACCGTGACATGAGGTCGGCGACCGAGATCACCGAGGAGATGTCCTTGTTCGCCCTCAGCCAGTACGCCGCCGTCTGACCTTCACAGTGCGGGCGGAACCTTGGCGTGCCGTCGGCGACGGAGATCTGCCACATGAAGCCGTAGTTGACATTGCCGGGCGCCGAAGGAAAACCCCGAAGCCGCCCTCGTCGAGCGATGAAGGTGAAGTCGGCGGTGTAGTCGTGCCAACGGTGCTGCCTCGACGTGCGGCGCTGCGCCGATCCACTCAGCACCGCCCCAATCGGCCGGTGAGAGCATGCCGGTCTCGAACCACGCCACCTCGCTCCAGTCGCTGATGTGGTCCTGGCCGTCCCAGGTGCGGACCCGCCAGAAGTAGCGCGTCTGCGATGTCAGGCCCACGGCTCCCTGATAGAGCACGTCGACCTGACGGTTGGAGGTCTTCCTGTTGGAGTTCCAGATGTCGGGGTTCGACAGCTTGGCCGCGCTGGTCGCCACCTGGATCTGGTAGGCCGTCTGGACCACACCGCGGGCTGCTGACTCGCCGTGCCAGCTGAAGCTCGGCGCCGCGCCAGGGATGCCCAGCGGATTCGTGCGTCCGTTGACCTTCAGCCCGGTCACGGTGACCTGCGACGGGTCGACAGCAGCAGCCGGTGCAGCCGCGGGTGCGGCCCCTGGCACGGAGACCAGGACAGCCAGGGTGAGCGCGGCGCCGAGAGCCCCGACGAGCAGGCGGCGGAACGGGAACAGGGACATGCGGTCGTCCTTCGGTTGGCTCCGTGCTTCCCGAGGTGGACGGACTTGGAACGTTTCAGGCGCGACCGTAAGCGACGTCTGTGACGGATGCCACAGATCACCTCGATTTGGTGGCCAGGTGGAGGGCGACTCACGATCGCCATGCGGTCGGGACCGGTCGACAGCTGCAAGCGGCGGTGCGTGAATGTCGGTTCGAGTGTGCGGAACCGACCCTGGCTCACCGCTCCCCCGCAGCAACCGTTGCGAGGCCGGGGAGACCAGCGGATGACCGGGTACGCCGCGGCTAGCGGAGGTCCATGGCCAGCGGACACTCGAACGGGCCGCGGGCGCGCAACCCGACGTTGTTGAGGTAGTCGATGACGATCCCGTAGGACTCGAACAGACCGGCCTCCGCGTAGCCGAGTCCTTGCTCGGCGCAGTAGGCGCGGACGATCGGCTGGACCAGCCGCAGGTTCGGCCGCGGCATGCTCGGGAACAAGTGGTGCTCGATCTGGAAGTTGAGCCCGCCCATCGCGATCTCCACGAGGAGACCACCGCGGACGTTGCGCGACATCATCACCTGGCGGCGGAGGAAGTCGATCTTCATGTCCCGGGGCACGATCGGCATGCCCTTGTGGCTCGGCGCGAAGGACCCACCCAGGCACAGGCCGAAGACCGCCATCTGCACGAAGAAGAAGGCGACGGCCATGCCCCAGGGCAGGAGCAGCGCCAACGCGACGACGTACGCCACCAGCCGCGTGGAGACCAAGGCAACCTCCAGGCGCCGATGCGGGGCCGTCCGGTCCGCGATGACGTGGCGCAGTCCGGCTTGGTGGAGGTTGAGCCCCTCGAGGGTGAGCAGCGGGAAGAACAACCACCCCTGCCGGCGCAGGAACCAGGTTCCGGCTGCCGAGTTCCGCCGCGCGGCGATCTCCCGCGTGAAGGCAAGCGCGCCCGGCCCGATGTCCGGGTCACGTCCTTCCTTGTTGGGGTCGGCGTGGTGGAGGTTGTGCTTGCCCTTCCACCAGCCCAGGCAGAGTCCGGCGAAGACCGCGGAGAGGATCCGCGCCGTCCAGTCGTTCCACCGAGCCGACGCGAACATCTGCCGGTGGGCGGCGTCGTGCCCGAGGAACCCGAACTGGGTCACCACGAATCCGAGCGCGACCGCGAGCAACAGCTGGAACCAGGAGTCGCCCAGGGCCACGACGGCGACCCAGATCGCCACGAACGCCGAGACGGTGATGGCGATCCGTCTCCAGTACCAGGCGTGACGTCGCTGGAGGAGTCCACTGCTGCGAACCTGTGCCGCGAGCTCGGTGTACGACAGGGCGGGTGGCGTGGCGCGCACCAGCGGCGCGGAGGGGGATCGCGCCAGGGTTGGCACCGGGTCCGGTAGGCCAGCCGTGACGCGATCCAGTTCCGTGCGCTCAGCCCCTGTCAACGACGACCGACCGTACGGCGGCGCCCTCCCCTGGACGCCCCCGTCCTCGTAGTCCGCCGGGCTGCCCTGTGAACGCAGCCGTGCGGCGTGGGCCCAACGCATTCGGGGCCAGACCGAGGACGGGACAGCCTGCTGCGCGGAGAGTCGATGGGGCGACCTCGAACTGCGAAGCAGGAGACTAGAGAAACCACAAGACACCTTGAGTCGACCAATGGATGGCGTCATCAGGGTCTGGGACGACGAGACCCCTCAAAGGTAGTGCGTGAGTGCGGTGCTGAACAAGGGCAGCGCACACCGAGAGGAGTACGGTTTGGCGGTCAACAGCCAACCGGTCCCGCCACGAGGTTTCCCTCACCGACCTCCTTCACAGGATGTCGCGTGAGCAGCAGCGTGACCCCGGGGCCAGGGCAGCAGGGGCTCCGCTCGCTCGCGTGGTCCCTGGTGGGCGCCACGGTCGCGGACCCGGACCTGGACGGTCTTGCGGCGTCGTTGCAACGCGTGTGCCGGGCCGTGTCCGGACGGCTTCCCGTACTTGGGGCGGCAGTGCACCTGATGACCGCCGGCTCTGGCGGAGTAGCCGCGAGCTCCGACGGCGAGACCCGATTGCTGGCGGAGCTCCAGTTCACCTGCAACGAAGGTCCCGGACTCGTCGCGTTCCGGACGCACCGGCCCGTGCTGGTGCCCGACCTCGAGCGCGTTCCGGCGCGGTGGCCGGGTTTCGCCTCACTGGCCATCGAGCGTGGCGCCCGAGGGGTCTTCTCGTTCCCGCTGCAGGAGGGCGCCGTGTCGCTCGGGGTGCTAGAGCTGTACGCCGACCACAGCGCGGGCCTCGACCGCCAGGACCTCGCGCTCGCAGGGGCTTTCGCCAAGATCGCCAGCGAGATCATCCTGGACGGTGGGACGACGGTGGGCGGCGAGCTGGACCCGGGACTGGCCGTGTCCCTCGGTGACCGGGACCGCGTCCACCAGGCGCAGGGGATGGTGATGGTCGACCTCGGGATCAGCCTGGCCGATGCGCTGGCGCGCATGCGCGCGCACGCCTTCTCCCGCAACCTCACCCTGGTGGAGATCGCTCATCAAGTCATCGCCGGCACGCTGACGGGTACCTCCTGGAACGACGATGGCTGACGTGTCGCGGGTGGCACAGACGGTTATCCTGATGCCTAGCGAGGAGGGCACATGATCGGCATCGAACGACTCGCCGACGTCTTCGTCGGCGTGGCCGACACGCTCGTGGCCGAGTTCGACGTCATCGAGTTCCTGCACAGCGTCGCGGCTCATGCCACGGAGATGACCGGTGCTGCGGCCGCCGGCCTGATGCTCTCGGACCTCGACGGCGGCCTCCACTACATGGGCGCCTCCAACGAGAGCGCCCGGGTTCTCGAGCTCTTCCAGATCCAGCACGAGGAAGGCCCCTGCCTCGACTGCTACCGCAGTGGCGCGCCGGTCACCGAGACGGACCTGACCGGCAGCTCGAGGTGGCCGGAGTTCGCAAGACGTGCGCTGGAGGCCGACGTGGTCTCCGTCCATGCCTTCCCGATGCGGCTGCGCGACCAGGTGATCGGCGCCCTCAACGTCTTCGGCGAGGAGTCGCGACCCCTGGACGCCGACGAGTCGCGCGTGGTCCAGGCCCTCGCCGACCTGGCGACCATCGCGATCCTCCAGGAGCGCAACATCCGCCAGGCCGAGATCGTGACCGAGCAGCTGCAGTTCGCGCTGAACAGCAGGATCGTGATCGAGCAGGCGAAGGGCGCCGTGGCCCGATCGCACGGGTGTTTCGGTCGAGGAGGCCTTCGAGCGGATGCGCTCGCACGCCCGGGAGCGTCGCATCCGTCTCACCGACCTGGCTCTCGCCATCGTGGAGACCCCCGAGGGGCCCCGCCTGCTGCACGGCGACTGATTCGCGTGCCGTGCGCGGCACAAGGCCGACGAGCCCAGGTGACCGTCGGCCAGCCGGCGTACTGGACTCCCTGCGAGGGGGTGCTTCGACCCCTCCCTTGACCGACACGCACTAAACCGGTTTAGTAAAACCATGCCCCCTCGCCCCACGATCGCGGACGTCGCCCGCGCGGCGGGCGTCTCCAGGGGGGCCGTCTCGTTCGCGCTGAACGACCGCCCGGGCGTCGCGGACGCCACCCGAGACCGGATCCGGGCCGTGGCTGCCGAGCTCGGGTTCACCCCCAGTCACCGGGCGAGGGCGCTGTCCTCGTCGCGGTCGCTGACCGTCGGACTGGTGATCGCGCGGCAGCCGGAGACGCTCAGCGCCGACCCGTTCTTCCCCGCGTTCATCGCCGGCATCGAGACGACCCTGGCCGAGCACGGCCAGGCCCTGCTGCTGCAGGTGGTCCCCGACCAGGAGTCCGAGCGCCGCAACTACGAGAAGCTCGCTGCCAGCGGTCGGGTCGACGGCGTCTTCCTCACCGATCTGCGCGTCGACGACCCCAGGCCGGCTCTGCTCGAGTCGCTCGGCCTGCCGACGTGTGGTGATCGCGCCCGCTCCGATCGAGTGCCGCTGGCCCGTCGTGGCTGTCGACGACCGACCCGGCATCGTGGCCGCCGTCGAGCACCTGGTGGCCCTGGGACACCGGCGCATCGCCCATGTCGCGGGCCCGATGGAGTTCGTCCACTCGCGTTCCCGCCAGCAGGCGTGGGCCGACACCCTGGCGGCCTCGGGGCTCGAGGAGTCGCCCTGTGTCTGGTCCGACTTCTCACCCTCCGGGGGCGCCCACGCCACCCAAGAGCTGCTCGATCTCGCCGAGCCGCCGACCGCGATCGTCTACGCCAACGACCTGATGGCGATCGCCGGCACGTCGGCGGCCCAGGCTCGCGGTCTGCACGTCCCGGACGACCTGTCGGTCACCGGGTTCGACGACACCGCCATCTCCGGGTACCTGCGGCCACCACTGACGACGGTGCGCACCGACGCCGTCGCGTGGGGCAGGGCCGCCGCCCAGTGCCTGCTGGAACTCGTGGATGGGGGTACCTGTCCCGACGTGCTGCTGCCACCGCCCGAGCTCGTCCTGCGCGCCTCCACCGCACCACCGCAGTCCGCAACAGCTGTCCCTTCGGCCATCCCTTCGGCTCGCAAGACCAGGCCCACCCGCTCGTCCCGCACAGCAACAGAAACGGATCCCGCATGAACATCAAGACGACCACCACCCTCGGCCTCAGCCTCTTGTTCGCACTGAGCGCCGCAGCCTGCGGGAGCGACGACGACGGTGGCGGCGGCTCGGACGCCACCAGCGCCACGGGCCCCATCAAGATCTGGCTGTCGAACAACCCCGAGGAGATCGCCTGGGGCGAGGCCATGGTCGAGGCCTGGAACGCGGAGCACCCCGACGAAGAGATCACCGCCCAGGAGATTCCCGCCGGGAAGTCGTCCGAGGAGGTCATCGGCGCCGCGATCACCGCCGGCAACGCGCCGTGCCTGGTGTTCAACACCTCCCCCGCGGCGGTCCCGCAGTTCCAGAAGCAGGGTGGGCTGGTGGCCCTCGACAGCTTCCCCGACGGCAAGGAGTACGTCGAGGAGCGCACCGGTGACGCGGCCGAGCAGTACCAGTCGCCGGACGGCCAGTACTACCAGCTCCCGTGGAAGGCCAACCCCGTGATGATCTTCTACAACAAGGACCTGATGAAGAAGGCCGGGGTCGACCCGGAGAACCCGCCGCTCGCGACGTACGACGAGTTCCTCGCGACCAGCGAGAAGATCGTGTCCAGCGGTGCCGCCGAGGCAGCGATCTGGCCGGCTCCCTCCAGCGAGTTCTACCAGTCGTGGTTCGACTTCTACCCCCTCTACGCCGCCGAGACGGGCGGCACGCAGCTCGTCGAGGACGGGAAGGCGACGTTCAACTCGCCCGAGGGCCAGGCGGTCGCCGAGTTCTGGAAGACGATGTACGACGAGGGGTACTCGCAGAACGAGAAGTACAACGGCGACTCCTTCGCCGACGGCAAGGCCGCCATGGCGATCGTCGGCCCGTGGGCCATCGCTGTCTACGGCGAGAACATCAAGTGGGGCGTCGCCCCGGTCCCGACCTCCGGCGGCACGTCGGCCGAGGAGACCTACACGTTCTCCGACGCCAAGAACGTCGCCATCTACTCCGCCTGCAAGGCGCAAGGGACGGCCTGGGAGGTCCTGAAGTTCGCCACCAGTGAGGAGCAGGACGGCTCGCTGCTGGAGAACACCGGCCAGATGCCGATGAGGGAGGACGTCGAGGCGGCGTACCCCGACTACTTCGAGGCCAACCCCGACTACCAGACCTTCGCCGCGCAGGCGGCCCGGACGGTCGAGGTGCCCAACGTGGCCAACAGCATCGAGATCTGGCAGACCTTCCGCGACAACTACTCGGAGTCGGTGATCTTCGGCGAGACCGAGGTCGCCGACGCGCTCGCCGCGGCAGCCGACGAGGTGGACGGCCTCGCCGGCCGAGCAGTGACGCGGTCGTACCCGTGACGACGACAACGCAGCGTCCTGCGCCAGTCGGCGACGCGCCGCCGGAGAAGCGTCGCAAGGGGCTGACGACCCTCTTGGGTCGTCAGCCGCTGGGCATCGCCTTCGCGGCGCCGTACGCCGTGTTCCTCGCGCTGATCTTCGCCTACCCGATCGGGCTGGCGGTCTGGATCAGCTTCCACGACTACTTCTTCACGGCTCCCGGCGTGGCGGTCGACCGCCCCTTCGTGGGACTCGACAACTACACCGCCGTGCTCAGCGACCCTGCGGTGCACCAGGCGTTCCTCAACGTCCTGATCTTCCTGGTGATCAACGTCCCGCTCACGGTGGTCCTGGCGCTGGTGCTGGCCACGGCACTCAACGGGGCGATCCGCGGACGCATCTTCTTCCGGGTCTCCTACTTCGTCCCCTACATCTCCGCGAGCGTGGCCGTCGTGGCCGTGTGGCTCTTCCTCTTCAGCAACAACGGGTTCGTCAACAACCTGCTCGGCCCGCTGGCGCCGGACCCGTCGTGGCTGGTGAACAAGGCGCTGGCCATGCCGCTCATCGCGCTCTTCGTCACGTGGAAGCAGCTGGGCCTCTTCATCCTGCTCTACCTCGCCGCGCTCCAGAACGTGGGCAAGGAGCTCTACGAGTCGGCGGCGATGGACGGCGCGGGCAAGTTCGGGTCGTTCATGAACATCACGGTCCCCGGCGTTCGCTCCGCGACGACGCTCGTCGTGATCCTGTCGATCATCACCGGCGCCAACCTGTTCACCGAGCCCTACCTGCTGACCAACGGTGGCGGACCCAACGGGGCCTCGGCCTCGCCCGTGCTCCTGATGTACCAACGCGGCATCGAGCAGGGAAACCCCGACACCGCCGCCGCGATCGGAGTTCTCCTGATGATCGGTGTCCTGATCGTCGCCTTCGTCAACAAGCGCATCCTGGAGAGGGACTGAGATGGCACTGGCCACCTCCCACGCAGACGTCGTCCGGGATGCGCCCGACCCGACGCCGGGCGCACCCAAGCAGCAGCGCCAGAAGACCAGCTGGCCGCGCATGCTCCTGCTCGTCCTGGGGGCCGTGCTCTTCCTGTTCCCCTTCTACTACATGCTCATCGCCTCGCTGCAGCTCAAGCCGGACACGTCGGTGCGCAGGCGCGTTCCCGACCGGCGGCTTCACGCTGGACAACTACCGGGCCATCAACGGCCGGGTGAACCTGGCGGCGCTCGCTGGTCAACTCCGGCATCTTCACCGGTGCGGTCATCCTGTGCACCGTCGTGTTCGGCCTGCTGGCCGGCTACGCGCTGGCCCGCCTGCACTTCCGCGGCCGCGGATCGCTCTTCGCGGCGATGCTGCTGGTGCAGGTCATCCCCTTCCAGCTGCTGATGATCCCGCTCTACGTGATGATCGTGCGGAGCTACGGGCTGGCCGACTCCTACCTCGGCATGATCGCGCCCTTCGCCATCAACGCCACCGCGGTCTTCGTCTTCCGGCAGTTCTTCCTGCAGCTCCCCGAGGATCTCTTCTCCGCGGCCCGCATCGACGGAGCCAGCGAGCTGCGCATCCTGTGGTCGATCGCGCTGCCCCTCGTCCGGCCGGCGGTGCTCACCGCTGTGCTCCTGACGTTCATCGGACCGTGGAACGAGTTCCTCTGGCCGTTCCTCATCACCAAGGACGCCGACCTGCAGCCCCTCGCGGTGTCCCTGGCCAACTACATCAGCAGCGTCGCCGGAAGGGCGGCCAACCCCTACGGTGCGATCCTCGCCGGCGCCTGCGTGCTGGCTGCGCCGGCCGTCGCGCTCTTCATCGTCTTCCAGAAGCACTTCACCGCGTCGGACATCGGGTCGGGCGTGAAGGGATGACGCTGCCACGACTGGCAATCACCGGGGTGCCCTTCACGATGACCCGGCTCGGCGTCGTGATGACGCCCGAGCCCGGCAACCCGCACGAGGCCATGGGAGTGCTCAACCCGGCGAGCGGCCGCGCCCCGGACGGCCGCCTGTACCTGCTCCCTCGCCTCGTCGAGCAGGGCAACGTCTCGCGGGTCGGCCTGGCCGAGGTCGAGCTGCGCGACGGCGTACCCGTCGGGGTCCAGCGACGCGGCGTGGTCCTCGCCCCCGACGAGGGATGGGAGCGGGGCGCCAACAACGCCGGCGTCGAGGACCCGCGCACCACCTGGGTGCCGAGCCTCGGGCGGCACCTGATGACGTACGTCGCGTTCGGGCCCGCTCGGGCCGCGGCTGGCACTCGCCGTCTCCGAGGACCTCGAGCACTGGCAGCGCCTGGGTCCGGTGCAGTTCACCTACCAACCCGGTCTCGACACCGACCTGTGCATGTTCCCCAACAAGGACGCGGTCTTCTTCCCCGAGCGGGTGCCCGATCCCGACGGCAGGCCGTCGTACGCGATGCTGCACCGGCCGATGTGGGACCTCGGCTGGTTCCGCGAGGGCGAGACCGTGCACCTCCCGGCCGGCGTCACGGACGAACGACCCGGGCATCTGGATCTCCTACGTCCCCGCAGAGCTCGCCGAGGCCGACATCCGCGCACTCGCGCGACCCCAGGACCACCGCTGTGTCGCGCTGTCCATGTACCCTACGAGGAGCTGAAGATCGGGGCCGGGCCGCCTCCGGTGCGCGTCGACGAGGGCTGGCTGCTCATCCACCACGGCGTGTCCGGCGAGCAGCCCGTCGGCTTCGACCCCACGACGCAGAAGGTCGAGTACGCCGCGGGCGCGATGCTGCTCGACGCCGACGACCCGTCCCGGGTGCTGGCGCGAACCGCCGAGCCGATCCTCAGGCCGGAGACCGCGGACGAGCGCGACGGCACCGTGCCCAACGTCGTGTTCCCGACCGCGATCGAGGAGATCGACGGGGTCCGCTACGTCTTCTACGGCATGGCCGACGCGAAGATCGGTGTCGCGCGGCTCGACCGGACACCATGACCTGACTCCCGCTGGGCGTCGGCGTGGTCGGTGCCGGTCGGTTCGCGAGGTTCCTGGCCGGCGCGGTCGCGGACCTGCCCGACGTACGTCTCGTGGCGGTCGCCGACAGCGACCCGTCGCGGGCAGCCGACCTCGCGACCGCGGTCGGGGCCCGTGCCGTGACTCGCTGGGAGGACCTGCTCACCGACCCCGAGGTCGCCGTCGTGGCGATCATGACCCCGCCGTCCAGCCACGCGACGATCGCCCGCGCGGCCCTCGAGGCGGGGCGGCACGTCTGGTGCGAGAAGCCGCTGGCCACCGACGCGGCAGCGGCCGCCGACGTCTGCGCGGCCGCCGAGCGCTCGGGCCGCGTGCTGGTCGTCGACCACGTGCTGCGCTACAACCCGTTGCTGCGTGCGCTGGGCCGGCTGCAGGGCTCGCTGCTCGGGCCGCTGCAGCGCTTCGCGTTCGAGAACGACGCGAGCGACGAGGACCTCGACGCCGGCCACTGGTTCTGGCAGGAGAGCACGAGCGGGGGGATCCTCGTCGAGCACGGTGTGCACTTCTTCGACGCGGCCCACCTGCTGGCCGGCACCCTGCCCGAGGCGGTGCAGGCGATGTCGGCGTCGCGCGAGGACGGGACCGTCGACCTGGTCAGCGCCACCACCCGGCACCCGGGCGGTCTGCTCGCCGGCTTCACCCACGGGTTCTCGCACGCGCACCGATGCGAACGCCAGCTGATGCGGCTCGACCACGGCACCGCCGAGGTGCGCGTCGAAGGCTGGATCCCGGTGCGGGCCGTCCTCGACGGGTGGACCGACGACGCCGGGGCGGACGTCGCGGCCGAGCTGCCGCAGCGGGCCGCCGAGCTCTTCGCGGTCGATGGCTACCGGCTCGGCGGGGACGCCGCCATCACGGTCCAGGTGCGGCGTGACGCCGGACCGACCACCGCGGTGGGCCGAGGCAGCACGCACGTCGTGCCGCACCACGTCCGTGCCGAGCTGACGCTGGGCGGGGCCGCAGCCAAGGAGCGGGTGTACGCCGAGAGCGTGCGCGCCGCCGTCGCCGACCTCGTCAGGTGCGTGGCGACGGGCGCACCGCCCCAGTCCGGCGCACGCGAGGGCTGGGCCGCCGTGGTCGTCGCCGACGCGGCCCGTCGCGCGGCGGCGGACGGAAGAACCATCGACCTCGACCCCTGGCCGTCAGCCACCGACCGACTCGTGAGGACCGCATGACCGACCAGCCTGAAGCTCGACGCTCCGCGCGCGTGGACAAGCCGTGGGGGCACGAGGAGATCTTCGCGCAGGTCGAGGGCTCCTACGTGGGCAAGACACTGCACGTGAACGGCGGCGAGTCGCTGTCCCTGCAGTGGCACCACGAGAAGGACGAGACCATCGCGGTCCTCTCCGGCCAGGTCGAGATCGACCTCGGCATGAGCGAGGAGACCCTGCGACGCGGTGACCGTGGCGCCGGGCGAGTCGGTGCACATCCCGCCCCGCCTGCTGCACCGCGTGCGCGCCCTCACTGACGCCGTCCTCGTCGAGGCATCCACGGCCGCCCCCGGGTGGCAGGAGGACATCGTCCGCCTCGACGACCGCTACGGCCGCCGCGGCACCCAAGCACCCTGAACACCCAACTCGGAGGAATCCACATGAACGTACGTCGCACCCTCGTCGTCCTGGCCAGCCTCACCGTTGCCCTGGTCGGTCTCCCGGCCGGACACTCGAACACGGCCGCCGCAGCGGATGATGCGCCGCCCGCATTGACGAACCTCGCCCACCTCGACTGGCTGGGTGACACCGTCGACCCGCCCGACCAGGCCGACCACACGACGTACCGGCTCGCCGAGGAGCCCGAGATCGGCGTGCTGTGGACCTACGCCGAGCCCAAGAACGGCGTGCTGACCCGGGTCGGCGGAGGGAAGTACGATCCCGCGACCAACACCTACGAGCAGGGCGCGTTCAACGCCGACGACGTCTCGCGCGCCGCGGTCGTCTACATCCGGCACTGGGTCGCGACCGGCTCGGTCAGCAGCCGCGACGCGGCGTACCCCTACGCCGAGCCCAGGAACGGCGTGCTGACCCGGGTCGGCGGCGGAAGCTACGACCCCGCGACCGACACGTACGGCCAGGGCGCCTTCAACGCCGACGACGTCTCGCGCGCCGCGGTCGTCTACATCCGGCACTGGGTCGCGACGGGCTCGCCGAGCAGCCGCGACGGGCGTACGAGATGCTGCGCGGCCTGACCTACCTCCAGACGGCGAGTGGCGACGAACGCCGGCAACGTCGTGCTGTGGATGCAGCCCGACGGCACGCTCAACCCCAGCGCGGAACCGGTGGAGCTGCCCGACCCGTCCGACAGTGACGCGTCCTACTGGGTCGCGCGCACCATCTGGGCCCTCGGCGAGGGCTACGCCGCGTTCGCTGCCACCGACGACCCCGCCGACGAAGCGTTCGCCGGGTTCCTCCGCGAACGGCTGGAGCTCTCCATCGACGCCGTCGACCGGCAGGTGCTCGACACGTACGGCCAGCTGGTGCTCGGTCGACGGCAGGCCCACCCCGTCGTGGCTCATCGCTGACGGGGCCGACGCCAGCGCCGAGGCCGTGCTCGGCCTCGCCGCGTACGTCGAGGCAGGTGGCAGCGACGCAGCACGGTACGGCGCTGAGCCAGCTCGCCGACGGCATCGCCCTGCTCTCGGACGGGACCACGCGCAGCTGGCCCTTCGGCGCGGTGTACCCGTGGGCCCTGTCCCGGTCGCTGTGGCACGGCTGGGGCTCGCAGATGCCGGCGGCCCTCGCCCGTGCGTCACAGGCGTTGGACACGGGCACCTACCTCGCCCCCGCCGTCAAGGACTCCGCCGGCTTCATGCCGTGGCTGCTCACTTCGGGCGGCCCGGACAACGGCCGGCTGCCCACGCGGCTCGACCAGTCGCAGATCGCCTACGGCGCCGACTCGCGCGTCCAGTCGCTGCTGGCGACCGCAGAGGCGACGGACAAGGTCGGCCTGCGGCGGCTGGCCGGCATGCAGGCGGCCTGGTTCTTCGGTGCCAACGCGTCCGGTCTCCCCGCCTACGACCCGGCCACCGGACGGACCATCGACGGCATCTCCGGCGATGGCGGTCGTCAACACCAACTCGGGCGCCGAGTCGACGATCCACGGGCTGCTCACCATGCTCGCGCTCGACGCCAACCCCGACGTGGCGGAGGCCGCCCGGGTGGCGACCATCACGGCGCGGGTCGGGACGACGACGCTGCAGGCGGAGGACGCCAGCACGACCGGCGCCGCACGCGTCGTCACCCTGGCGGACCGTTGGACGGGCGAGTCGCTCTTCGGCGGGACGGGCTACCTCGCCCTGGGCGACGGGGCGACCGCCTCGCTGCCCGTGCCCGGCGCCGACGTGGACCGCCTGGTGATGCCGGTGGTCGACCTCGTGCCCGACAGCACCGCGGTCACCACCTGGTCGGCCGACGACAAGGTGCTCGGCCGTGTCGCGTCGGGCGACATCGGTCGAGCAGGGTGTCTCCCCGGCGCCTGGAGCGCTGCTCCCCGTGACGCTGCCTCGCACGCTGCAGCAAGGACGCGACGGTACTGCGGGTGGCGACGTCCGCCGCCGGCGGCGACGAGGCCAGGCTGGACGCGGTGATGCTCGAGCCGCTGGTCTCCCGCTTCGTCCTCGCCGGCGACGGTCACTCGACGGCTCTGCTCCGCAGCGCCGACAGCAAGATCGCACACACTGTCGTTCGGTTGCCGGGCCGCGGCCGCGGCAGTGATCGAGGTGTACGACGGCGCAGCGCGGTTGCTGAGCCGGTCGATCCAGCGTGGCGAGGACTGTGCACGTCACGGTGGCACCTGGAGGCTTCACGATCGTCACGCGCTGAGCGGCTCGACGTGCGCTCTGCATCAGAGCGGTGGGTTCTGGCTCGCGGACGACGGGTGGGGCCTACTGTCAGCGCGTGGAACTTGTGCTGCTGGGCGTTCGAGGCTCGACGCCCGCCCCCGGTTCTGACTACGTGCGTTACGGCGGTCACACGTCGTGCGTAGCCGTGACAGCCGGCGGCGCGGCGGCACCCACCCTCCTGATGGACGCCGGGACCGGGATCCGTGAGCTCCCCGGCCTGCTTGGCCCCGAACCGTTCCGGGGATCGATCCTGCTCAGCCACTTGCACTGGGACCACGTCGAGGGGCTGCCGTTCTGCCGGGCCGTGGACCGCGACGACGCCCGCGTCGACCTGCACGTTCCAGCGCAGGACGGCGTCTCGCCTCGGGACCTGCTGGCCCGGATGTTCTCGCCACCGTCGTTCCCCATCGAGCCGGAGGGGCTGCTCGGAACGTGGCAGTTCCTCCCTGCGCCCGAGAGCCTATGACCATCGAGGGGTTCGAGGTCACCGCAGTCGACGTCAACCACAAGGGTGGACGCACGTTGGGCTACCGAGTGGCGAGTGACGCGGCGGCGTTCGCCTATCTCCCCGACCATGCCCCGTCGCAAGGCATCGCGCCGGCCGTGTGGAACCTCATCGACGGAGTTGACGTGCTCCTGCACGACGCGCAGTTCACCGAGACCGAGCGGCGCCTCGCCGACGACTACGGGCATGCCACGGTGGAGGAGACGATCGCTCTTGCCGTCAAAGCCAGCGTCGGAACGCTGGTGCTCTTCCACCACTCCCCCGTGCGCACTGACGACCAGCTGGACCGGATTCTCGACCTCGTGGACTCGCCACTCCCCGTCGTCGTAGCCCGTGAGGGAATGCGCATCGCCGTCGGCGCCGCGGATGACGAGGTTTGACGGCCGGTGACGGCACCGCTCGACGTGTCCGCGATCTCGGGCTAGGACGTCATACGGAAATGGTCGCTATGACGACCAGAACGTATGACGTTGTCCGGCCCGCAACGACGACCATGATCTGGCTCGCATCAAGCGCCTTGCCCCTCTGTCCCCTCACGAGCGTGGCGGGTGGTGCGGCACGAGGCAACTGGCCTGGTCGGTTGTGGCGTTCCCGGCCATGTCCGTCACGGTGGCGGTCACCGTGTATGTGCGGCCGGGGCCCTCGTCGTCGCGCACCGCCCGCACGTAGACGATGTCGTCGACGATGACGACGTCGCCCGGCGCGGCGGCCTCGCTGATCGTGACCGTCCACGTCCACGCCAGCCACGCCGGAGGGCGAGTCGGAGCCGATCACGTGGGCGACGTGGACGAGCTTGTTGTTCGGCGGCCAGATCACGCACCGGTCGGCTGGCAGGCCGGCCACCCCGGGCGGCGTACGGTCGATCCTCACCGTGAGCATCCGCGCCGGCTCGCGGTTGCCGAGTCGATCGACGGCGAAGTAGGTGACCTGTAGGCATTCTCGGCGCTAAGGGCGGGCAGGACGAGCTCCTCCCCTGGGTCGATGATCGCCTTGGGAGGCAGGGCGCCATCGGCCGCGGTGATGTGGGCATGGATCTCCTTGACCCCCACCCGTTGGGGTCGTCGGCAGCGGCGAGGGAGACGAACACGTCGCTGTTGTGCCAGCCCGCCTCGGTCGAGTCCGGAGAGATCGTGGCAACGCTGGTGGGAGCGATGGTGTCGTCCGGCGCCGGGAAGATTGGCGGAGGGACGGCGTCCAGGCCAGTGAATTCGACCTCGACGAGCCGGCGCCCGGGGAGGCTGGCGAGCTCGTCGCCGACCGTCCTGGTCTGTCCGGTGGCGTCGAACCAGTACGGCTTGGCCACGGCGGTCAGCGCCTGATCCGCGGGGAACGCGTAGTAGAGGCGGGCAGGCCGGCCCTCCATGGCCCGGCCATGGAGATACATGATCAGCGCGTGCTCGTGGACGTGGTACATGTTCTTGCCGAAGGCCGACTTGCGCAGGGTGCTGTCGGCCGCGACCCGGGTGACCCTCGTGAAGGTCTCGCGCGCGGGTGACTTGGTGTCGACGAAGACGTCGAGGAAGCTCCGCGAGCTCGTGGCCAGCTGGCCGCTCTGGGCGAAGCCGTTGCTGAGGTCGAGTGCGGCCAGGGTCTGGTCGGCCTCGGCGTGGGTCCACCACTCACTGTCGCGTTCGACCGCGTCGACCCCGAAGCTTTGGAGCCGCTGGTTCCAACGGGCTACCGGGTCGTCCCAGGCCCGGATCATCAACCGATCCCGGTCCAAGGCCAGCGAGGACCAGGGACGGTCGGGGAATACCTGGTTGGCGTTGTGGATCAGCTCGTAGGACTTGATGTTGTGCCCGAAGTCGGTCTCCGCAGCGTTGAACGTCCCGAACCGCAGGGTGCGTCCCCAGAACCACCAGCGGTTCGACGGCGCGGCGCTGTTCTTGTGACGGGCGATAAGGATGTCGGTGACCCGTCTCAGGTCGTCGCGGAACTGTGCCCGCCGACCAGCGTCGCTGAGGATCTCGTGGTTGGGCAGGAGCAGGGCCGACCCCGGGACGATGAGGTTGGTGATGTCGCCGCCGTTGCTGTTGGTGTCGACCTCGGTGCTCAGGTCGTAGGTCAGCGCGTCCAGGACCCGGTTTCCGACCGGGTCGTAATACTTCCCGAAGACCAGATCCCGAACGGCCAGCAGCTTGGCCTCGACCTCCGGGTCTCGCGTCACGTTGTAGTACATGCCATACCCCAGCCCCAGCGAGGCAAGGTTGAAGACGTCCTTGTTGGCGAGGGCGTCGAGGGGTTCCCCGTCCTCCGTGAGCCTGCTGTAGTACCCGCCGTGGACCGGGTCCTTCGCGTTGGCTTCGATCCAGTCGATGCCGGCCTTGGCGTAATCGAGGTACCGCTCCTCGCCGGTCAGCATGAATGCGACCGAGTACCCGTACACCTGACGGGACAGCGTGGACAGCCCACGCGTGGTCTCGCCGGTGGGTGCAGGGTACTCCCCATCCAGCCCGCGGAACGCCGGGAAGTTGCCCACCGGCGTCCCTAGCGCAGGGCGCATCTCCCAGTAGGGCATCAGGTCCTCACGTTGGTGTCGTAGCCACCTGTCCCCCGTGAGAACTTCCGGCACCTCCGGTTCGTCCAAGAGCACCACTGCGGCGGCCGGGACATCGCCCGAGACGGCCGACACCTGTTGTGGTGCAGCCACGAGCGCGGTCACCGATGCGCAGGCGACCATTGCGAACCAGGCGCACCCCATCGAGCGTCCAACAGACATGTCCCCTCCCGGGCCTCCGAGTTCCTCCGTTGGAGCAGGTCGGCGAACCAGGTCGATCCACTCGCGGAGTCGGTAATCCCCGTCCATGACGTCTCCGAGGCGGCCGGGGTCGTGCTCACCGGCGGGAAAGATCGCCGGTCACCCTTAGGGGTAATTCACAGTAGCCGGGTACGTACATGTACGTATAGCGCGCCATGCCCCCGGTCGAATCCTGGACGACCCGGCCCGACTGCTACGGCCCACATCAGTAAGCGGCCAATTGACACCGGTTTGGGCCCGGCTCAGTTGGATGCGCTTGGAGGCCTGGGGCAGTTGGTGATCCGCCCCGATCAGCTCAAGGGGTTTGGTCACTCGACGAGTAGGTCCGCGCGCACTTTCGAGAGCGGGCACTGGCGGATTGACGCACGGGCGCCTCGGAGGAGCCTCTCGGGAGGGCCGGCCGAGCCAAGGCCGTCGGTCGAGTTCGCCGGGACCAAGGCCCCACGCATCGTCGACTCGATCCCCTAGCCCCGATCGGAGCGTTTGCGCTGCGGGTAGAACGTCTCGCCACGAGCCAACATGTCGACGTACTGCTCGATCCGCCGGGCTCGCGTCTCCTGCCGCTTGGCGGCACCGAGTCGTTGCAGTACGGCAAAGCGGTTCTGGCTGGTGAGGTTCTCGAACATCGCCTGCGCCTCCGGCCGCACGGCTAGCGCCTCTGTTAGGTCCGCCGGGATCTCTGCGGTGGCCGGTCCGGCGTACGCCGCCTCCCAGCGCCCGTCGGCCTTGGCCCGCGCCACCTCGGACAGCCCCTGCGGATGCATGCGGCCTTCAGCCGTGAGCCGCTCGACGATGCCGACGTTGCGTTGCGACCACATGCTCCGACGGCGACGCGGCGTGAACCGCTGCACGTACGTGCCCTCGTCGCGGCGACGGGCCTGACCGTCGATCCAGCCGTGACACAGCGCCTCCTCGAGCGCAGCGGCATAGGTCAGACTCGTCGGATCCGTCGTCCCCTTCTTGGCCAGGACCAGCCACACGCCGGCCTGCTCGTCGACGTTCTCGGCAAGCCAGGTCCGCCACGCCGCAGCGTCGCGCACGATCAGCTGGGAGGATCGGCCGCCATGCACGGATCCTCCCCGCAACCACCGACAAAGGTCCACGAGCCCTCAGATCTATCTAAGCCAAGGGTCTCGGTCGAGGGGCCCGCACCTCGCAGATTGGTGCGTCCGTCTCGCGGCGGTTTGACGCACCGTGGTGCGTTGAGCTTTGAAGGCTGTGCATGGTCGACATGCAGCACGCATACTGCCGACGTGGCTGCAGACCCAGAGGAACCACTCGTCGTAGCCGCCCACGCCAGAGGCCACTCCGCACCACGTCAAGACTTCCCCACGTATTCCCCACGGACAGCCGCAACAGCCCGGATCTGGCCGGATCCGGCCGGACAACCAGAAACGGCCTCGTCGCAGCGTTTGCGCTGGTCAGAGGCCGTTTCACTAGAGTGTGGCAGGTGAAGGATTCGAACCTTCGAAGCTTTCGCGACGGATTTACAGTCCGCTCCCATTGGCCGCTCGGGCAACCTGCCGTTGCTGGCACCCGCGTTTGGCGGTTGGTCAGCAGGTCGGAACAATAGCAAGGCCGCACCGGAGAGCCGAAACCGCCAGAGACCACCCAGGAGGGCACCCAAGATGGCCGACTCGTCGTTCGACATCGTCAGCAAGATCGACCGCCAGGAGGTCGACAACGCCCTCGGCCAGGCGGCCCGCGAGATCGCGACGCGCTTCGACTTCAAGGGCACCGGAGCCAAGATCGAGTGGCAGGGTGAGCACGCCATCGAGATCACCGCGTCCGCCGACGACCGGGCCACCGCGGTGCTCGACGTCTTCAAGGACAAGCTCGTCAAACGCCAGCAGAGCCTGAAGATCCTCGACGCCTCCGAGCCCCGGCAGTCGGGTCGGGAGAGCAAGATCGCGATCGCGCTCAAGGAGGGCATCACCTCCGAGGACGCCAAGAAGATCGGCAAGCTGATCCGCGACGAGGGCCCCAAGGGCGTCAAGGCACAGGTGCAGGGCGACGAGCTGCGGGTCTCCAGCAAGAAGCGGGACGACCTGCAGGCCGTCCAGGCCCTGGTGAAGGCGCAGGACTACGACTTCGCGGTGCAGTTCACCAACTACCGATGAGCCGGCATGACCGCCACCGGCCGCCCTCGGAGAGCGTACGGCGGCGGTCCTGGTCTTCGGCGCCTCCGCGGCGGTGCTGGTGGTCGAGCTGACCGCGCTGCGGTTGCTCGCGCCGTACCTCGGGCTGACGCTGGAGACCAGCACCCTGGTCATCGGCATCGCCCTCGGCGCGATCGCCATCGGGGCGTGGAGCGGCGGACGCGCCGCCGACCGGATCGACCCCCGGCGGGCGCTGGCGCCGTTGCTGGGCGTGTCCGGCGTGGCCGTCGCGGTCACGCCGGCGGTGGTCCGCACCGTGGCGGAGGCCGCGCCGGAAGCTGCTGTCGCTCGTAGCGTCGCTGACGATCCTGGTGCCGGGCGCGCTGCTGTCGGCCGTGACCCCGATGGTCACCAAGCTGCTGCTGACCAGCCTCGACGAGACCGGCACGGTGGTCGGCCGGCTGTCGGGCATCGGCACGGTCGGCGCGATCGTCGGCACCGTCGTCACCGGGTTCGTGCTGATCTCGCGGGTGCCGGTGAGCGGCATCCTGGTCGGGCTCGGCGCGGCGCTGGTCGCCGGCTCGGCCCTCCTCGCCTGGCGACTGGGCCGACGACGCGCCTCGCCCGGCCCGCTGCTCGGCGTGGTCGCCGGCGGCCTCGCGATGACGGTCGCTCCCGGTGGCTGCGACGCGGAGACGACGTACCACTGCGTCGTGGTCGTCGACGACCC
The DNA here is from genome assembly GCA_963814935.1 of uncultured Actinomycetota bacterium. GTDB lineage: Bacteria > Actinomycetota > Actinomycetes > Propionibacteriales > Nocardioidaceae > Nocardioides. Next base: position 277,734 of record CAWFEZ010000019.1, read on the forward strand.
TGCCAACGAGGGCGGCCGGACACTGGTGCTCGACACGCTGCGGCACTCCTACGTCGACCTCGAGGACCCGACGCTGCCTGGTCTTCGCCTACATCCGCGTGATCGCGTCGGTCACCGACGCGGCGTATCCCGAGGGCGAGGCGCTGCGGGCCTACCACCTCGGCGGCGGCGGGCTGACGCTGCCGCGCTACCTGGCCGCCGTACGTCCCGGGAACGCACAACCTCGTCTCCGAGATCGACGGCGGGGTGGTCGAGGTCGACCGCGAGCGGCTGGGGCTGCGCACCGGACCCCTGCTCGACGTGCGCGTCGAGGACGGCCGGCTGGGGCTGCGCCGGCTGCCCGACGACAGCCGCGACCTCGTCGTCGGCGACGCCTTCGGCGGGGTCAGCGTGCCCTGGCACCTGACGACCCGCGAGGCCATGAACGACGTACGCCGCGTGCTGACGCCCGACGGCGTGTACGTCGCCAACCTCATCGACCACGGAGAGCTGGCGTTCGCCGGGCCGAGGTCGCCACCCTGCGCGAGGTGTTCGACGCACGTCGTACTGGCGGGTGAGCCGCTCCGACGTCGCCGCCGATCCCCGCGCCGGGCGATGGCGGCAACCTGGTCGTGATCGCCTCGGACCGCGAGCTCGACCTCGCCGCCGTCCAGGCCGTCATGGACGAGCGCGGCACCGGCTGGACGCTGGTCGACAGGCGACGATCTCGACGCCTGGGTCGGCGACCCCGTGGTCCTGACCGACGACTACGCCCCCGTCGACCAGCTGCTCGAGCCCTAGAACACCGATTCGTCTGCCGCGCTGAGCCGGGAAAACCCCGGTGAACCGCAGACGAATCGGTGTTCGGTGTCGGTCAGACGGCCTTCGACATCGAGGGGATCGAGCCGGGGTTCGGGCTGACCCACACGGTCTGGCCATCCTCGAGCCCGAGGCCGTTGGCGTGCGACTTGGTGAGCTGCACCGCGACCTCCTCGCCGGCGTCGGTGAGGACGCTGATGCGGACCTCGAAGCCGACGCGCAGGATCCGGCTGATGGTGCCCTGGGCGGCCCCGGCCAGCACCGGCGTTGCGGAGATGTCGACGTCGTGCGGCCGGACGGGGTGTCCGTTGATGTGGGTCACGTCGCCCAGGAAGCCCATCACGAAGTCGTTGGCCGGGTTGTCGTAGAGCTCGTCGGGGCCGCCGATCTGCTCGACGCGCCCTTCGTTGATGACGACGATCTCGTCGGAGACCTCCAGGGCCTCCTCCTGGTCGTGGGTCACGAAGACGGTGGTCACGTGGACCTCGTCGTGGAGGCGGCGCAGCCACTCGCGCAGCTCCTTGCGGACCTTGGCGTCCAGGGCGCCGAACGGCTCGTCGAGCAGCAGCACCTTCGGCTCCACCGCGAGCGCGCGGGCCAGCGCCATGCGCTGGCGCTGGCCGCCGGAGAGCTGGGAGGGCAGCCGGTGGGAGAACTGCTGGAGGTGCACCAGCCGCAGCAGCTCGTCGACCCGGTGGGCGACCTCGTCCTTGGGTCGCTTGCGGATCTCGAGGCCGAAGGCGACGTTCTTGGCCACGGTCATGTGCTTGAACACGGCGTAGTGCTGGAACACGAAGCCCACGTTGCGCTTCTGGGGCGGCAGCTTGGTCGCCTCGATCCCCTCGATGCTGATCGTGCCCGCAGTCGGCCTTGTCGAGCCCCGCGATGATGCGCAGCAGGGTCGACTTGCCGCCGCCGGACGGGCCGAGCAGCGCGGTCAGCTGCCCGGTCGGCAAGCTTGACGGTGACGTCCTCGAGGGCGACGAAGTCGCCGAACTTCTTGGTGACGCCGGTTACGTCGATACTCATGGTTTCCTCGGGGTCTCAGGGGTTCAGTGGCTCTGTTTGGGCCGCAAGAAGGCGACCACGATGATGCAGGCGACGCTCACGAAGATGAGCAGGAACGACGTCGCGTATGCACTGCTCTGCTGGAAGTTCTGGTACTTCGCCTCCACCACCAAGGTGGCGGTCTGGGTGCGGCCGGTGATGTTGCCCGACACGATCTTCACGGCCCCGAACTCGCCGAGCGAGCGCGCCAGGGTGAGCACCACGCCGTAGACGACCCCCCACTTGATGCTCGGCAGCGTGATCTTCCAGAACGTCTGGGGACCGCTGGCGCCGAGGCTGCGTGCGGCCTGCTCCTGGTCGTCACCGATCTCGTGGAGCACAGGGACCACCTCGCGGATCACCAGGGGCAGCGCCACGAAGCAGGTCGCCATGATCATGCCGGGGGTGTCGAAGATGATCAAGCGTCCCGTGGCCGACTCGAAGCCGGGGCCGAACCAGCCGTCGCGGCCGTTGTAGACCAGCAGGATCGCGAGACCGACCACGACGGGTGAGACCGACAGCGGCAGGTCGAGCAACGCCGAGAGGATGCGCTTGCCCGGGAACTCGTAGCGGACCAGGAGCATCGAGATGGTGACCCCGAAGACCGTGTTGATGACGACTGCCCACAGCGCGATCTGCGCGCTCAGCATCAACGCATTGGTCACCTGCGGATCGGAGAGCGTGTCGACGAGAGTGTCGAGACCCCCCTCGAAGGTGTGGAAGACGACCTGGGCCACCGGCCAGGCGACCAGGAAGAAGACGTAGCCCAGCGCCAGGATCCTCAGGATCCACTTGGTGGGGGTGGAAACCTCAACCATGGCGCGACACCCGCCTCTGCACGATGTCCAGCGCGACGATGACCACCAGCGCGATGAACAGCATCACCGACGCCAGCGCGGCCGCCGATGACAGGTTGCCGTTCTCGATGAAGCTCAGCACCCGGACCGAGACGACCTCGGTCTCGAACGGCCGGTTGCCGGAGAGCAGCACCAGCGCGCCGTACTCCGAGATGGCCCGCGCGAACGAGAGAGCAGCGCCGGCAGCGATGGCGGGCACCAGGCTCGGCAGGATGATCCGCCGGAAGACCGTGACCCGCTTGGCGCCCAGCGAGGCCGCTGCCTCCTCGACGTCGGCCTCGAGCTCCTCGAGCACCGGCTGCACGGTTCGGACCACGAACGGCAACGTCACGAAGGCCAACGCCAGCGTTACCGCCGGCTCGGTGAAGGCCCAGTGCAAACCCATCGGACTGTTGGGGCCGTAGAGCGTCAACAGGATGAGGCCGGCGACGATGGTCGGCAGGGCGAACGGGATGTCGATCACCACGTCGAGCAATGCCTTGCCGGGGAAGTGGTCGCGGACCAGCACCCAGGCGATCACCGTGCCCATCACGACGTTGATGGCGGTGACCAACAAGGACTGGGTGACCGTCAGGGTCACCGCAGCCCAGGTCTGGGGGTTGCTCAGCACCGAGAAGTAGCTGCTCCAGCCGCCCCCGGCCGCGGTAGCGATGACGGCGGTCAGCGGGATGAGCACGAGCAGGCTGAACCAGACCATGGCGATGCCCAGACTCAGCCCGGCGCCCCGGGTGAGCGTGTTGCGTGGCGTGGACCGGCGTGTGCGCCGCGGCCGGCGTCCCTCCTGGGACGCCGGCCCGGCGTGATCGCTCGGCCCTGTCGAGGAGGGCGGAGGTCATGGTTACTCGTCTCCGACCTTGCCGGTCTCCTGCTGGAGCTCGGTGATGATGCCCAGCGGGTTGCCGTCCTCGCCGTCGCCGAAGTACTTGTCGGCGGCCTCGGACCAGCCGTTGAAGTCCCCGTCGATCGTCCAGAGCTGCTCGGGCGTCGGGAAGGGGTCGGCCGGGTCGTTGGCGCCCTGGACCTCGCCGATCTCGACACCGTCGACGACCGGGCGGAAGCCCGACTGGGCGTAGTCGGCCTGAGCGTCGGGGCCGGTCATGAACTCCAGGAACGACTTGCCGGCGTCGCTGGCGTCCGTGGTGACGGCCGCGGGGTTCTCGATGAGCAGGGTGTCCGACGGCAGGACGTAGTCGACCTCGGCGCCGTTCTGCTTGGCCAGGATCGCCTCGTTCTCGTAGGAGAGGAGGACGTCGCCGCTGCCGTCGGTGAAGGCGGTGGTCGCCTCACGCCCACTGCCCGGGAGGGCGATGGTGTTGTTGAGCAGCTTGGTCAAGAACGCCTTGGCGTCGTCCTCGCTGCCACCGTTGCCGGTGATGTGGGCCCAGGCCGCCAGGATGTTCCAGCGGGCCGAGCCGGACGAGCCGGGGTTGGGCGTGATGATCTCGACGCCGGGCTTGACCAGGTCGTCCCAGGTCTCGATGCCCTCGGGGTTGCCGGGGCGCACCACGAAGACCACGACCGAGGAGGTGGCGATGCCCTTGGTCGCGTTGTCCTTCCAGTCGTCGGCGACCAGGCCCTCGTCGACGAGACGGGTCACGTCGGTCTCGAGGGAGTAGTGCACGACGTCGGCGTCGGCGCCGGCCACGACAGCGCGGCTCTGGTCGCCGGAGGCGCCGTAGGAGGTCTCGAACGTGATGCCCTCGCCCTCGGCGGTGCCCTCGAAGTCCTCGAACACCGGCTCGTTGGCGGCCTCCATGACCGAGAACGCGTTGAGGCTGATGGTCTCGCCGCCGTCGCCGCCGTCGTCACCATTCGCGGTCGAGCAGGCGCTGAGAGCCAGCGCGGCCATCGCGGCCACCGCCATGAGCGGGGTCTTGAAGTTCTTTCGCATGAGTCGTCCCTTTCGAGGCACCTCGGGAGTGCCATAAACGATCTAACTCGCGAAGACTACTAGAGATAAGTTTGAAACTCGGCATTGAGCCCCCGCTCTGAGACGTGTACGCCGCGTCACATCGGCCAGGTCCGAGACGATGAGGGCTAGCCGACCTGGGCGGACTATCCTGAACAGTCGGCGCCGCGACTCCGACCGTGACCGGAACGGCCACCAGGAGATCCCTCGACCCGACCTCGACCAGGGGGCCGGACGTTCGTCGCGGGCCACTGATGGGCCAGATCAAGGAGTGCACGCGAGGTGACCAAACAGGTCAAGCAGCTCGACCGCGTCATCATCCGTTTCGCCGGCGACTCCGGTGACGGCATGCAGCTGACCGGAGACCGCTTCACCCAGGAGTCGGCGGCCTTCGGCAACGACCTCTCGACCCTGCCGAACTTCCCCGCGGAGATCCGAGCGCCGCAGGGCACGCTCCCCGGCGTCTCGTCGTTCCAGGTCCATTTCGCCGACCACGACATCCTCACTCCCGGCGACGCCCCCGACGTGCTGGTCGCGATGAACCCCGCCGCCCTGCGCGCCAACCTCGGCGACCTCCCGCCCAGCGCCACGATCATCGTCGACACCCACGACTTCTCCGCTCGCAACCTGACCAAGGCCGGATACACCGCCAGCCCTCTCGACGACGACTCGCTGGCGACGTACGCCGTCCACCCGGTCGACCTGACCGGCATGACGGTCGAGGCGGTCAAGCAGTTCGGCCTTTCGCGCAAGGACGCCGCGCGGGCCAAGAACATGTTCGCCCTCGGGCTCTTGTCGTGGATGTACGGCCGGCCGACCGAGTCGACCATCGCCTTCCTCGAGAAGCGCTTCGCCAAGGTCCCCGACATCCGCGACGCCAACATCACGGCGTACCGCGCCGGCTGGAACTTCGGCGAGACCACCGAGACCTTCGTGGTGAAGTACGAGATCAAGCCGGCGCCGATGAAGCCGGGCACCTACCGCAACATCACCGGAAACCTCGCGCTCGCCTACGGCCTGGTCGCGAGCGGGGTGCGGTCGGGGCTGTCGCTGTTCCTCGGTTCCTACCCGATCACTCCCGCCTCCGACATCCTCCACGAGCTCAGCAAGCACAAGTCCTTCGGCGTCACGACCTTCCAGGCGGAGGACGAGATCGCCGGCATCGGCGCGGCCCTGGGTGCGTCGTTCGCGGGTGCGCTCGGCATCACCACGACGTCAGGCCCCGGCATCGCCTTGAAGTCCGAGACGATCGGGCTCGCGGTGATGACCGAGCTGCCGCTGATCGTCATCGACGTCCAGCGCGGCGGCCCTCCACCGGCCTGCCCACCAAGACCGAGCAGGCCGACCTGCTGCAGGCGATGTTCGGCCGCAACGGCGAGTCGCCGGTGCCGATCGTCGCGCCGCAGTCGCCGGGCGACTGCTTCGATGCCGCGCTGGAGGCCGTGCGCATCGCCGTCACCTACCGCACGCCCGTGATGCTGCTGTCCGACGGCATGCTCGCCAACGGCTCGGAGCCGTGGCGGATCCCCGAGCTCGACGACCTGCCCGCCATCGACCCGCGCTTCGCGACAGACCGCAACCAGGGCTCGCGGCGACGGACGCCGAGTTCTGGCCCTACCTCCGCGACGAGGCGACGCTGGCCCGGCCGTGGGCCATCCCCGGTACGCCGGGCCTCGAGCACCGCATCGGCGGCCTCGAGAAGGCCGACGGCAACGGCAACATCTCCTACGACCCGGCCAACCACGACTTCATGGTCCGCACCCGCCAGGCCAAGGTCGACCGGATCGCCGAGCAGCCTGCCGCCGCTCGAGGTCGACGACCCGAGTGCAGATGGGCGGGGCGAAGGTCCTGGTGCTGGGGTGGGGCTCGACCTACGGGCCCATCGGAGCCGGCTGCCGCCGGGTGCGCAACGCCGGCTACCACGTCGCCCAGGTGCACCTGCGCCACCTCAACCCGCTGCCGCGCGACCTCGGCGACATCCTCAAGCGCTACGACAAGGTGCTGATCCCCGAGATGAACCTCGGCCAGCTCGGACTGCTGATCCGCGCGAAGTACCTCGTCGACGCCGTCGGCTACCACCATGTCAACGGCATGCCTCTCAAGGCAGCCGCGCTCGCCCACGCCATCGCCGACCTGGTCGCCGAGGCCGAGGGCATCGAGGCTCCGCTGGGCGTGTGGGGCGAGACCGTCGTCAAGGAGACCGTGAGATGAGCACCACCGACCTGCCTCAGCCCGGAGTACGCAGCGGCATCGAGCTGGTGCCGACCGCCGACGGCGCGCAGACGGCCAAGGAGTTCACCTCCGACCAGGAGGTGCGCTGGTGCCCGGGCTGCGGCGACTACGCCGTGCTCAAGGCCGTGCAGGGCTTCCTGCCCGACCTCGGGCTGCGCCGCGAGAACATCGTGTTCGTCTCCGGGATCGGCTGCTCGTCGCGGTTCCCCTACTACCTCGACACCTACGGCATGCACTCCATCCACGGGCGTGCGCCGGCGATCGCCACTGGCATCGCCACCTCGCGCTCCGACCTGTCGGTGTGGGTCGTGACGGGTGACGGCGACGCGCTGTCGATCGGCGGCAACCACCTGATCCACGCGCTCCGCCGCAACATCAACATGACGATCCTGCTGTTCAACAACCGGATCTACGGGCTGACCAAGGGCCAGTACTCCCCCACGTCCGAGACCGGCAAGGTCACCAAGTCGACCCCGATGGGCTCCCTCGACCACCCCTTCAACCCGGTCTCGCTCGCCCTCGGTGCCGAGGCGACGTTCGTGGCCCGCACCATCGACTCCGACCGCAAGCACCTCACCAGCGTGCTGTCGGCCGCCGCCGCCCACCGCGGCACGTCGCTCGTGGAGATCTACCAGAACTGCCCGATCTTCAACGATGGCGCCTTCGACGCCATCAAGGACCGCGACCCGTCGGCCGCCTCGATCATCCCGCTCGTCGACGGTCAGCCGATCCGTTTCGGTCCCGACGGCGCCAAGGGGCTGATCCGTGACCAGGCCACCGGCGGCGTCAAGGTCGCCGAGGTTTCCGAGGTCGGCGAGGGTGCGATCCTCGTCCACGACTCCCGCGCCGACGACCCCACCACGGCGTTCGCGATCTCGCGGCTCACCGACGCCGGCTACCTCTACCGCGCACCCATCGGCATCTTCCGCCAGGTCGACCGCCCGACGTACGACGACCAGGCCCGCGACCAGATCGCCTCCGCTCGCGACCAGTCCCCCGGCGAGCCCGACGACCGGCTGACCGCGCTGATCAACGGCCCCGACACCTGGACCGTCGTCTGACGAGAATCGTCCGCTCGCGCCGTCCCGTCTGAGACTGAGGAACGAAGCGCAGCCCCTGGGCGAGCGAGTCGACGAGGGAAGACGGGACGCCGCAGCGCGGCGGACACGCGGCCCCGAAGCGCAGCGGAGGGGCAATGGACCAGCAGCGCGTCCAGCAACCGCAGCCTGATCGGCAGCGCGACACCGGCACCCACGTGCATCGCGGCGGCGTACGCCGCCCGCCAGAGCCGGCGGACGGCTCACCGTGCAGCTAGGCGAGCAATGCCGTCGCTGCAGGGACGATGTAACCGAGGTAGGAGCATAGCGACGGGAAGACGAGAGCAACCTCCATGAGACAGAGGAGCTGGTCCGCCTCGTTGGTCACCTCGTCGGTCTCCGGCAACCGGCCGGCGAGCGGACTCGACCGCAGGTAGGCGGCGAGCGCCATCGTGCCGCGAATCGGGGCACAGTCCGAGTCCGCGAAGAGCGGCAAAAGGTTACGGACCCTCCGCAGTCTCTCAGGCAGATCGTTGGCGAGCAGCACCTGGACGTGGAGCAGCACCCAGTCCGCGTTGGGCGTCGACGCGAAACCATCGATCTCCCTCATCCGCTGCAGCTCGAGCGGCAGCGCGGCCGCAGCCTGTGTAAGTATAATCTAGAATTTCTGACCGATCCAGTAAGAACAGCCGGATCGACAGCTACAGAGCTACGACGAGGCTGAGCTGACCGGGGAGCTCGAAGAGCAGCGAGAAAACCAGGAGTAGACAAGGGCAGCGCTGAGCGGAACTGCTGACTCGACGACCAGGTCCAGTGCGGTCCCGACAAGCTGGCGGGCGAGAAACAGCTCAAGGAGAACGACGCACAGGCGGGCTCGCAAGGCAAGCAGAAGGGCAAGGAAGGAACGACGGTACCGCTCTGGTGGGGAACGCTCTCGAACAGAAACAGGGAGAGGACGAAGAGCAAGACGCAGTCAGATCGGTCGAGGCGACACCACAACAAGCCTGCAGGTATCGTCTGTCTGGTAGTTGCGAGGCAGGTCGTGGGTGGCGTACCAGTGAAGAAAGCTGCTCAGCACCGTCATGCCGATGTCGCCACCGGCTAGTCGCTACAGCCGCGGCGAGCCGGGCGTGGGCTTGCGCTCGCTCGCAAGGCAGGTCGTACGGGACGTTTCAGTGAGGAGGATCGGCCGACTGCTCGATATCGCTGATCGGCCGTGAGGCGGCCACCGGGGCTCGCCCGCTCAACCAACGAGAACGCGGGCAGCGAAGGGCCCCCACCCGAGAGGGGGGCCCTTTTCCGAGAGCCTCGGGACTGAACCGAGGCGTTGACCGGCTAGGTCACGTAGGTCCGGTAGATCTTGGTGACGGACTTGCCGTAACCGCCGGTCTTGGGGACGAGTCCCTTCCAGAACCAGTACCCGGTCCGGGGTGCGTAGATGCGGGTGCGCCAGCGGCCCGAGCCGTCGGTGCGGGTCTTCTTCACGAGCGTCCACTCGCAGCCCTGGCAGAGGCGCTTGTAGATCTGGACGTTCCGGTTGTTCCACCCTGGATCGACGTTCCCCTTGAAGATCAGCCAGCCCTTGGCGTTGGTCGACACGTCGTCGTTCATCGCGCGACGCGGTAGGTCCCGGGATCTTGCCGCGGACGCCTGGGAAGGTGCGGGGCCGACGAGCAGCAAGGCACAGACCGCGAACACGGTCACCAGTCCCAGCAGTCGCACAGTTCCTCCAGCGGGCTCGCTGACGGGCCGGCGAATGCCGGCCCGATGGGCTACTTCCCCGTCGTCCCGCCACCCAAACCCGGCCATGCAGAAACATTGTCGCCTCCGTATGCTCGCGTGGTGCCGTCGTCTCGTCAGGGGTTCCTCTACGGCATCACGGCCTACGTGCTGTGGGGTGGCTTTCCGCTGTACTGGCCGCTGCTCGAGCCGGCCGGCTCGGTGGAGCTGCTGGCCCACCGGATCCTGTGGTCCGTGCTGACCCTGGGGGTGATGGTGGTCCTGCTGCGCCGGACCCACCAGTTCGTCGCACTGTTCCGCGACCGGCGGGTCTTCGTGCTGCTGTCCATCGCCGCCGTGGTCATCACCCTGAACTGGGGCACCTACATCTACGGCGTCACCAACGACCGCGTGGTGGAGACGTCGCTGGGCTACTTCATCAACCCGCTCGTGACGGTGCTGATGGGCGTGGTGATTCTGGGCGAACGCCTCCGGACGCTTCAGTGGCTGGCCATCGGGGTCGGGGCCCTGGCCTGCCTGGTCCTCACCGTCGACTACGGGCACCCACCGTGGATCGCACTGGTCCTCGCCTGCTCGTTCGGCACCTACGGACTCGCGAAGAAGCAGGCCGGAGCGGAGGCGATCGAGAGCCTCACGCTCGAGACCATGCTCGTCGCGCCGCTGGCCATCGGCTACCTCTGGTCTGGCTCAGTGGCACAGGGCGACTCGTCGTTCGGCTCGGAGGGTGTCGGGCACGCCCTGCTCCTGATGTCCGCCGGTCTGGTGACAGCAGTGCCGCTGCTGTGCTTCGGGGCGGCCGCCATCCGCGTGTCGATGGTGACGCTCGGGCTGCTCCAGTACCTGGCACCGATCCTGCAGTTCGCTCTCGGCGTCCTCTACTTCCACGAGGACATGTCGACCGGTCGCTGGATCGGGTTCGCGCTGGTCTGGGTGGCGCTGGCGATCTTCACGGTGGAGTCGATCCGCCACCGGCGCCGACAGCTGCGACTCACTGCCGAGGCCGTCGCGGTCTGACACGATGCCGCCATGCACACCTACGCGTCGTACGACGGCGCGGAGCTCGGCTACCACCAGCACGGCACCGGTCCGCCGCTGCTGGTGATCCCGGGTGGGCCGGCCCGTGACGCGGCGTACCTCGGCGACCTGCTCGGCCTGGCCAGGGCGACGCAGCGTCAGCTCGTCGTGCCGGACCTCCGCGGCACCGGAGCCTCGCTGCCCGACACCGATCCCACCTCCCACCGCGCCGACCGCATCGCGGCGGACGTCGCGATGCTCATCGACCACCTGCGTGCGGGGCCGGTCGACGTCCTCGCCCACTCGGCCGGCGCGAACGTCGCGCTGTTCGTGGCCGAGCGCCGGCCCGACCTGGTCTCCCGGCTCGTGCTGGTCACGCCCGGCACGCGTGCTGTCGGGCTGGAGCCCGAAGATGCCGACTGGGACGCCGCCCTCGAACGCCGCGCCGACGAGCCGTGGTACGACGCCCTGCGCGCCGCTCTCGAGGCCGAGGACCCCACACCCGAGCAGCAGGTCGAGAGCGAGGCGCTGTTCTACGGCCGCTGGGACGGCGCTGCCCGATCGCACGCGGCATCCGACGGTGTCCAGCGCAACGTCGCGGCGACCGGGTGGTTCCACGACGGCGCCTACGAGCCGGACCGCACCCGCGAGGGACTGGCGAAGCTCGCCGTGCCGGTGCGGATCCTGCGCGGCGAGCTCGACCCGTGGCCCAACGCCCGGGGCGCTGAGGAGCTGGCCGCCCTCTTCCCCGACGCCACGGTCACGGTGCTGCCCGGCGCCGGCCACTTCCCTTGGGTCGACGACGCCACGTCGTACGCCGCCGCCGTCGCGCGGGCAGTGCGCGACTGACCCGCGCCTGAGGCACCTGCGCAGCGGATCTAAGGTGCCCAGCGCCCCGGAATCAGGGAGTTCGTCCGATGTAGGGGGCGGGGACTTAGGCGAAGTCTGGTGGTCATCAGCAAGACCCCAACCGCCAGCCCCAGGAGCCCACCATGAACACCAGTTACGGCTACGAGACCCTCGCCCGTCAGCGCATGGAAGAGACGGCCCGCCGAGCCAGCACTGCCCACCAACGCCGCCAGGTCGGGGCCCGCGCCGTGTCCTGGCGCTTCCCCAAGGTCGCGTACCCGACCCGCTACCGGGTGACCTTCACCCCCCGCCCGGCCTGACCCACGACCTTCAACGGCCCGCCCGACCCTCTCACCGGGCGGGCTGTCGGCGTCCGGTTCGCCAGCCGCCGGAAGGCCCTGCGTGCTCGCTCGTCGAGGAGGGGCGCCAGGCGCTAGTCCCGCTGGTTGAGGAGGGCACGTCAGGCCCGTCACGAAACCCCGCCACCACCGATCGTCGGTTGAGGTGCAAGGAGCGCCAGCGACGAACCTCGAACCCCCACCACCACCGGTCGCCGGTTGAGGTGCCAGGACGCCCCAGCGCCGAGCCTCGAAACCCCGCAACATTCCTCGAAACCCCTTGTGGAGAAGGGGTTCTCAGCCAGCATCGACTGTCGGTGGCCACTGCTTGGATTGATCCATGAGCGCGGCACCCGTCGAAGAGTTCGAGGTCGAAGACCTCGACGCCTCCGGTGTCCTCCAAGCCGCCGCCCAAGCCGAACTGGCCGAACGCCGCGCCTCGGCGATGAAGCTCCGGCTGGCCTACCAGTGGGCGATCCTCAACCCCGCCACCGCCGAGACCGGGGTCGCCACCCCCGGCGGCCCCGCCCTCGACGTCCTCACCAAGAACGAGTCCCTCGGCGGCGACGGCACCCCCGCGGTGGCCGCGTTCACCCCCGAGCCCTTCGCGTTGAAGCTCGGCATCTCCCCCTCGGCCGGGGCCCAGCTGATCGCCGACGCCCTCGACCTACGCCACCGCCTCCCCCTGCTCTGGAAACGAGTCCAACGCCTGCAGGTGCCCACCTGGCAGGCCCGCCGGGTCGCCCAACAGACCCACACCCTGCCGCTGGCCGGCGCCCGCTGGGTCGACCACCGGCTCGCCACCCGCACCGACGGCTCCCTCGGCCCCGTCATCACCGACCGGCTGGTCGCCCTCGCGACCGCCAAGTACGACCCCGAAACCCACCAGCAGCGCGAAGCCAACGCCACCGCCGCCTCCGAGGTCACCCTCAGCCACCCACACCCCACCCTCTACACCGGCACCAGCGACCTGACCGCCACCGGCGACACCCCGGTCCTCCAGGGGTTCTACGACCTGCTCTGCGCCATCGCCCACCAGCTCTGGCTCGACGGCGACACCGACCCCCTCGGCGTCCGCAAGATCAAAGCCATCGCCCTGATCACCACCCTCGCCACCGGACAAGCCACCCACGACACCGCCACCGTCCTCGGCTCCGTCCTCGGCAGCCCAGCAGTCACCAAGCAGGCGCCGGGAAGATCCGGCTCTACGTCCTCGTCGACGCCGACGACCTCGACACCGACGCCGAAGGCGGAGCCGCCTACGCGGTCGGCACCATCGAACGCCTCGGCGCGGCCACCATGGCCAAGCTCCGCCAATGGGTCGGCCACCACCAGGTCGAGATCCTCCCGGTGTTGAACATGGCCCGCCGCGACGCCGTCGACTCCCACGACCCACCCGAGTGGATGAAACAGCTCGTCGAGCTCCGCGACGGCCACTGCGTCTTCCCCGCGCTGCACCGTCCCCGCCAAGCACTGCGACAAGGACCACATCGTCCCCTACCTCCCGATCGACGAAGGCGGACCACCCGGACAAACCCACCCCGACGCCCTCGCCTGCCTGTGCCGCAGGCACCACCGCGCCAAAACCGCCCGGACGGTGGCGGTACGCCCGCACGCCCGAAGGCCACTACCTCTGGCACGGCCCCCACGGCGCCACCTACCTCGTCACCGACACCGGCACCCACCGCCTCTGACCACGAGACGTCGAAGCCGCGCCCCTGGGCAGGGTGCAGCAACGTGGGGTTCGCCGACACCGTGCCACCGCGCACGAACAGCGGCATCGCGGATGTTCATACCCCGGTGGTGGCACAGTTCGAACACGAATGGAACAGTCGACTCGTCCAGGAGAGGCCGTGCGATGGGGGAGTGCTGATGTCGGAGTCGAGCGGTGTGGCGGGGATGTCACCGGAACAGATGAGGGAGGCCATCGCCGGGTTGTCGTCGAAGGACTCGATCGAGTCCCCCTTCGGGCAGCTCGACTTCTTCGACGGTGTGCCTCGACCTGAGACCGTGACGCGCGTGTACGAGGCGTTGGACCTGATGCGAGGGATCGAGGCTTTCCTCAACGCGGTGCCGGGAGCGTCGCTGGTGGCGATGCGGAAGGGTCTGCGGTCCGCCGGCGTCACCTCGTCCCGGATCATCGGGATCACCGAACCGCGCGCCAACTCGAACAGCCTCTTCCTCACCCCCAACACCGAGACCACGTACGGCACGACCTTCCTCGACCTCAAGGCGTGGGGGCCGACGGTGATCGAGGCGCCGCCGGAGTCGTTGTGTGTGGTGGACGACTTCTGGTTCCGCTACGTGGCCGACATGGGGATTGCCGGTCCCGACCGGGGCGCGGGCGGTGCATACCTCTTCGTGCCTCCGGGGTACGACGGCGACCTCCCCGACGAGGGGTACTTCGTCTACCACTGCGCGACGTTCACGAACTGGGTGGTCCTACGGGCGCTCGGTGGCGTCCCGGCAATGAAGCAGACCCGGATCTACCCGCTCGCCGAGGCCGCGGCGCCGCAGGACAACGTGTTCATCAACCTCGCCGACCAGGTCTTCAACACCGTCCACAGCAATGACTTCTCCTTCTTCGAGGAGGTCGCCGAGATCCTGGCAGGAGGAGCCGACCGCGGCCCTCGACCCCGAGCGGGCCGGGCAGCTGGCGGCGATCGGACTGGTCGCCGGGCAGCCCTTCGCGCCCGACGAGCGGCTGCGGGACATCCTGTCCCGGGCCGCGGAGATCGGCGCGGGAATCGCCCGCACCGTCTCCTACGAACCGCGAGACCCGGAGGCCGTGCTGTACGGCTCGTGGAAGAACGCCTTCGTGGGAGGCAGTCACGAGTTCCTGCGCAACGGCGCACGCCTGCTCGATGCCCGCACCCAGTTCCACTACCTGGCCACCGTGGTCACGCCCGCCATGGCACACGCCCAGGTCGGCGCCGGATCGGCCTACGCCTACACCGTCCACGACAGCAACGGCGACCTCCTCGACGGCTCACGCGCCTACCGTCTGCACGTCGACCCCGACGTGCCGGCGAAGAACTTCTGGGCCGTCGACCTCTACGACACCCAGACCAGGTCCCTGCTCCAGGTGCCCTCGACCATCTGGCCAGCCCTCGCCAGCAACACCGGAAGCCTCCAAGCCAACGACGACGGCTCCCACGACCTGTACTTCGGCCCCGTTGCCCCCGAAGGCAAGGAAGCGAACTGGGTCGAGACCATCCCCGGCAAGTCCTGGTTCCAGCTCTTCCGGATCTACGGCCCGCTCCAAGCCTGGTTCGACCAGACCTGGAGTCTCAACGAGTTCGAACCGCTCGACTGAGCCACCTCCCCGCTCACTGACCGCTCATCGGCCTGATGAGTCAGGGACACGGGAGCGCGTCTCCTCAGGTGGTGGGACGTACGGGCGGGAGTGTGTAGGTCTTGTCGAGGACGGGGCTGAGGGGTGCGTAGAAGCGCATGGCGCAAGTGCCACGGAGAGCGGACACCGGCAGATGAGTGCGCTGCACCGCCGTCGTCAATGCGGGGCCGCCGTAGGGTTGCTGCATGCCTGGATCGCAGGACCATCCCATCGCCTACACCGCTCTCCAGCCGGGTACGTCGGTGCAGACGCACGACGGTGACCACTTCGCTTCGGTCCAGGCCGTATGGGTCGACGAGAAGGTTTCGGTGTTTGACGGCATCGTCGTCCAGACGGCGGAAGGTACACGCTTCGTCGACGCCGATCAGATCGGCTCGATCTACACCACCTACGTCCGCACGACACTCTCCGCGGAACAGGCGGCCAACCTTCCGCTGCCCGATGCGTCGACCCTGATCGACATCAAGCCCGGGAGATCGATGGGTGACCGGCTAGGCCGCATGTTCGGTCGGAGGAAGCGGTAAGACCTGCACGGAACGCGACCGGAACTGTGTCACCCGTGTCGGCGGTTCAGCCCTTCGTCGCAGGGGACTCGGCGACACATACGACTCCCGTGTTGCCGTCCTGGTCGGCGATCACGGTGAGCGACGGCGCGTCGCTGTCATCGACGACGGTCCCACCCGCGGCGACGGCGGCGGCGATTCGTTGCTCGGCCACCTCGGGCGCCACATAGACCTCGACGTGGAATCGCTGACGCGTGGTCTGGTGCTCGTCGGCGTCCCCGAACCACAGGTTCGGTACCCGTCCCGTGGCGTCCCGGATCTCGTCGCTGGGGGTTCCGCGGCCTTGGGCCTCAACGCTCCCGGTCAGCAGGGCTGCCCACACCGGGGCGATCGTCGCAGAGTGCGCCGTGTCGAGGCCGAGCTCGATGACGCTGACTGAGGCCGGGTCGGCGTCGGCCTCATGGTCGGCAGCGATCTCGGTGATCCGCCGCGCGAGGTCGACGTCCTGCTGGGTCACCCACTCGACGACGTGTTCGGTGCCCTCGTCGTCGCGGTAGATGGCGTCGGCGGTGACCAGCTTGAGGTCGACGTACCCATTGCCGATCGACACGCTCGGGTGGTGTCCGAGCGCGTCGCCCGCCTCGCCCACCGCGGCGACGAACCGTGCGCCGGCGCCGAAGTCGTCGACCAGGTAGCGGGCATGCAGTCCTTGGGCCAGCTTGCGCCAGTCGGTCAGCTTGGCCTCGGCGATCTCCTCGCCCCTCATCATGTCCATGTTCGGGGACCCTATCTGTGGCTCAGCCGCAGCGCTCGGGCTCATCGCTTCGCCCGCGTCCTCGTTCTGGTCGCGCGGGTCGAGGAGACCGTCTTGCGCATCACGGAATGGTGTGAGCCGTTGCTCCGGACAACGGGTCGGCAAGCGACGTCTTAGCTGGCCCGGGTGGCGACGATGTCGGCGAACTCCTCCAGCGCGGTGCGGACGGGCCCCTCGGCAACTTCGGCCAGGTGTGCCTTGGCCTCGGCCGCGCGGGCCACGACGTAGGCGCGCGCCTCATCGATCGCAGGGTGGGCCCGCATCAAGGTGAGGGCCTCGGAGTGGCGCGCGTCGTCGGTGAGGTCGCCGTCGAGCAGCTCGAGCAGGCGGGCGTCCTCGGGGCGAGCGGTCGCGCGGGCGATCAGCACCGGCAGCGTCGGCACGCCCTCGCGCAGGTCGGTGCCGGGGGTCTTGCCGGAGACGCCGGCGTCGGAGGCGACGTCGAGGATGTCGTCGGAGAGCTGGAACGCGGTGCCGACCACGTCGCCGTACCTGGTGAGGGCGTGCTGCACCTCGGGAGTGGCCCCGCCGAAGATGGCGCCGTAGCGCGCGGAGGTGGCGATCAGTGATCCGGTCTTGCCGGCCACGACGTCGAGGTAGTGCTCGAGCGGGTCCTCGCCCGGGCCGGGCTCGAGCGTCTCGAGGATCTGACCCTCGACCAGCCGGGTGAAGGTCTGCGCCTGGATGCGTACGGCGTCGGCGCCCAGCTCGGCGGTCAGCTCGGAGGACTTCGAGAACAGGAAGTCGCCGGTCAGGATCGCGACGTGGTTGTCCCACCGGGCGTTGGCCGACACCGATCCTCGGCGCAGCTGGGCCTCGTCCATCACGTCGTCGTGGTAGAGCGAGGCGAGGTGGGTGAGCTCCACGACGCACGCCGCGGTGATCACGTCGTCGACGTCGGGGTGTTGGCCGGTCTCGGCGGCCAGGAGCACCAACAGCGGCCGGAACCGCTTGCCGCCGGCCTCCATCAGGTGGCTGGCAGCCTCGGTCACGAAGCCCGCCCGGCTACGGACGTGTCCCGTCAACGCCTTCTCGACCTCGGCGAGCCGGTCCTGCAGACGCGCGGACAGCCGCTCGTCGAGAACCGGGAAGGCGAGGCCCGGACTGTTGCGCGTCACCTGAGGAATTGTCCCGCAAGCCCGGCCAGGTTGAGCACCGGGCCGGGAATGACACCGAGAACCAGGGTCGCCGCGGCGCCGACCGCGATGGTGCCGGAGGTCAGCACCGACGGGTGCACGACGTACGCCGCGGTGTCGGGGTCGGGGTCGTGGAAGAACATCACCACGATGACGTAGACGTAGAAGTACGCCGCCACGACGCTGCTCAGCACTCCGACGATCACGACCGGCCAGGCACCAGCGGACATCGCGACCTCGAAGACGGCCCACTTGCCGATGAAGCCGGAGGTCAGCGGGATGCCGGCCATCGCGAGCAAGAACAGCGCGAACACGCCGGCGACGAGCGGAGAGTGCTTGCCGAGCCCCGCCCAGCGGGTCAGTGAGCTCTGTTCGCCCGCGGAGTCGCGGACCAGCGACACCACGGCGAAGGCGCCGAGCGCCGAGAGGCCGTAGCTGACGAGATAGAAGAGCACCGCCTGGAGCGAGGTCAGCTGACCGGCCGTGAGCTCGTCGGCGCTCTGCACGCCGAGCACGCCGGTGAGCAGGAAGCCGGTGTGCGCGATCGCGGAGTAGGCGAGGATCCGCTTCACGTCGCGCTGGACCAGCGCGATCACGGCGCCGACGACCATGGTCAGGATCGCGACCACCCACATCATCGGCTGCCAGTTCCAGCGGTCGGAGCCGAAGGCGACGTAGAAGAGTCGCAGGATCGCGCCGAAGGCCGCGGCCTTGGTCGCCGCCGACATGAACGCCGTCACCGCGGTCGGGGCGCCCTGGTAGACATCGGGGGTCCAGGCATGGAACGGCGCGGCACCGACCTTGAAGAGCAGGCCGACCGCGAGCATCCCGATCCCGATGAGCAGCAGCGTCTGGTTGGCGGCGTCGTTGCGGACCGCCTCGTTGATGTCGCCGAGGTTCATCGAGCCGGCGTAGCCGTAGACCAGCGCCACGCCGTAC
The DNA here is from genome assembly GCA_963814935.1 of uncultured Actinomycetota bacterium. Lineage (GTDB taxonomy): Bacteria > Actinomycetota > Actinomycetes > Propionibacteriales > Nocardioidaceae > Nocardioides. Next base: position 296,302 of record CAWFEZ010000019.1, read on the forward strand.
AGGAAGAAACCGGACGAGAACGCGCCCAGGACGAAGTACTTCATGGCCGCCTCCTGGCTGAGCAGGCGGCGCCGGCGGGCCAGCCCGCAGAGCAGGTACAGCGGCAGCGAGAGCACCTCGAGTGCGACGAACATGGTCAGCAGGTCGCCGGAGGCCGGAAAGAGCATCATGCCCATCACGGCGAACATCAGCAGCGGGTAGACCTCGGTGTGGTCGAGGCCCGCTGCCCGCCGCTCGGCGTCGGTGCCGGGCAGGGCGGCCGCCTGACCGGCGAAGGCCGAGACGCCGCCCTCGAGCTGGCGCTCGGCGAAGAGCAGGCACCCGCCCAGACCGAACAGCAGGATCAGGCCCCAGAGGAACACGCTCGGGCCGTCGACGACGATGGTGCCCATCGAGCCGACGATGCCGCGTGCCTGGCCGGCGCCGTCGCCGTGTGGCTCCAGCTGGTAGGCGACCATGATCACCGCCCCCAGCGTCAGGACGACGCCCCCGATGGCCAACGTGGCCTGGACGAGGTAGCGGTGCTTGCGCGGGACGAAGGCCTCGACCAGCACGCCCAGGCAGGCGACCGCGAAGACGACGAGCAGTGGCGAGAGGTAGCTGTACTCGATGGTGGGCTTGACGAAGTCGTCCATCAGTGGTCAGCCTCCTGGGCGGCGCCGTCAACAGTCGTGTCGACTGTCGGGTCCGGGTCGTGCACCCCGACGTCCTCGAGGATCGTCGTCGTGGCCGGGTTGATCACGTCGAGCAGCGGCATCGGGTAGAAGCCGAACAGCACCAGCGCCAGGAGCAGCGGCACCAGAGTGCCCACCTCGCGGCGGTCGAGGTCCTCGACCGGGTCGGCGCCGGTGATGCCCGGGCCGGTGAAGGTGCGCTGGTACATCCAGAGGATGTACCAGGCGGCGAGCACGATCGCGCTCACCGCGATCGCACCGACCCACCACTGGTGCTGGAACGCCGCGATGATCACCATGATCTCGGAGACGAACTGTGACAGGCCGGGAAGGCCGAGCACGGCCAGGCCGGAGACCAGGAAGACACCGGCGAGCACCGGGGCGGTCTTCTCGACGCCGGTGATGGCGGCGATCGAGGCCGTGCCCTTGCGCTTGACGAGGTATCCGGCGGCCAGGAACAGCGCGGCCGTGGCGACGCCGTGGTTGACCATGTAGAGGATCGAGCCCGTCGTGCCCTGGCTGGTGAAGACGAAGATGCCGAGCACGATGAAGCCGAAGTGGCTCAGCGAGGTCAAGCCGATCAGCCGCAGCATGTCGTCCTGGCCGATGGCGACCAGGGCGCCGTAGACGATCGAGATCAGCGCCAGGGTGACGACGAACGGGGTGGCCCACTGCGACGCGTCGGGGAACAGCCCGAGGCAGTAGCGCAGCATCGCGTAGGTGCCGATCTTGTCGAGGACGCAGACCAGCAGCACGCTGGTTCCGGGCGTGGCATTCCCGGTGGCGTCGGCCAGCCAGGTGTGCACGGGGAACAGCGGCGCCTTGACCGCGAACGCGAAGAAGAAGCCCGCGAACAGCCACTTCTGCGTGTCGGGGTCGATGTCGATCTGGGAGAGCTCGCTGAGCAGGTACGTCGGGTGACCGGCGTCCGCGGACACGGCGTAGAGGCCGACGACCGCGGCCAGCATGACGAGGCCACCGGCCAGCTGGAAGATCAGGAACTTGATCGCGGCCTTCTGCCGGCCCACGCGTCCGAAGTGGCCGATCAGGAAGTAGCCAGGGACGAGCGAGGCCTCGAAGAGCACGTAGAACAAGAAGACGTCGGTCGCCATGAACACACCCAGCGAGGCCGACTCGAGCGCCAGGGCCCAGGCGAAGAACGCCTTCGTGTTCCCCTCATCGGCGTCGAACCACGAGGCGCCGATGACGACCGGCACGAGCACGGCGGTCAGCAGCACCAGCACCAGGCCCAGGCCGTCGACGCCGAGGGCGTAGTGGGCGCCGAAGACGTTGATCCACTCGTGGGTCTCGGTGAACTGGAAGCCGCCGCCAGAGTTGCTTGCGTCGTACTGGACGGCCATCACGGCCGCCAGCACCAGCGTCAGCAGCGAGAAGCCCAGGGCGATCTGCTTCGGCCTCGCCTTGTCGCCCTCGTAGGGCATGGCGGCCGTCATGACCGCGCCGATGAGCGGCAACACGATCAGGGCGGTCAGCCACGGGAAGTCGTTCATTTTCGGGGTCCCCTCGGAATCGTGAGACGGAGGAGCGAAGCGGGGGAGCCGAACGATTTCGTGGGGTGAATCATGCGTAGTTCACCGCCAGGAGCGCGAGGACGACGAGGAGCGCGCCGCCGAGCAGGGAAAGGGCGTAGGAGCGGACGTAGCCGTTCTGGGTGCGGCGCAGGATCATCCCGATGCCCTTGACTCCCAAGGAGCCGCCCTCGACGACGGCATCGACGCCGCGCTGGTCGAACGACGTCAGGTTGCGGGTCAGCGCCCCGCCCGGCGTCACCACGAGGGCGTCGTTGATGGCGTCGCCGTAGAGGTCGGCGCGAGCGGCGCGAGTGGCGAAGGAGACGTCGGTGGGCGCGGTGCGCGACACCTCGCGCCGGCCCACGAGGAACCAGGCGGCGGCCACGCCGACGGCCACGACGGCCAGCACCAGGACGGACACGGCGGCAGCGGGGATGGGTGGCTCCGCGTGCTCAGCGGTGCCGGTCACCGGGGCCAGGAAGTCGACGATCCAGTCGTTGAGCAGCATCAGCCCTCCGAGCGCCGACAGAGCCGCGAGCACGATGAGTGGGATCGTCATCACCTTCGGAGACTCGTGCGGGTGGACGCCCTCCTCCCAGCGCTTCTGGGTGAAGAAGGTCATCAGCACCACGCGCGTCATGTAGAAGCCCGTGATGCCCGCGCCGAGCACGGCGAGGAGGCCGACGACCCACGAGTCGGCCAGTGCCGTCTCGATGATCTTGTCCTTGGACCAGAAGCCGGAGAACGGAGGGACCCCGATGATCGCGAGGTAGCCCATCGCGAAGGTCGAGAAAGTGACCGGCATGGCCTTCCGGAGTGCGCCGTAGTGGCGCATGTCGACGTCGTCGTCCATGCCGTGCATCACCGAGCCGGCGCCGAGGAACAGGTTGGCCTTGAAGAATCCGTGGTTGAGCAGGTGGAAGATCGCGAAGGCGTAGCCCGCGGTGCCGAGACCGGCGCCGAGCATCATGTAGCCGATCTGGCTCATGGTCGACCCGGCGAGCGCCTTCTTGATGTCGTCCTTGGCGCAACCGATGATCGCCCCCCACAGCAGCGTGACGACGGCCACGACCACCACGGCGGTCTGGGCGTGCGGTGCGTAGTCGAAGATGAAGTTGCTGCGGACGATCAGGTAGACGCCGGCGGTCACCATCGTTGCCGCGTGGATCAGCGCCGACACGGGGGTCGGGCCCTCCATCGCGTCGAGCAGCCAGGACTGCAGCGGCACCTGGGCGGACTTGCCGCAGGCGGCCAGCAGGAGCAGCAGACCGAGGATCGTCATCGTGGTCTCGGACGCCCCGCCCGCGAACTCGCTGATCGTGGTGAAGTCGGTGGTGCCGAACGTCGCGAACATCAGGGAGACGCCCATCGACAGGCCGATGTCGCCGACCCGGTTGACGATGAAGGCCTTCTTGGCCGCGGCGGCCGCGGAGTTCTTGTGCTGCCAGAAACCGATCAGCAGGTACGACGCGAGACCGACGCCCTCCCAGCCCAGGAACAGGACGAGGAAGTTGGCCCCCAGCACCAGCATCAACATCGCGGCGACGAACAGGTTGAGATAGCCGAAGAAGCGCACCCGGCGAGGGTCGTGCTCCATGTAGCCGACCGAGTAGACGTGGATCAGCGAGCCGACGCCGGTGATCAACAGCAGGAACAGGGCCGACAGCGGGTCGTAGAGCAGGTCGAAGTCGACCTTCAGGCTGCCCGCCTCGAACCAGGTGAACAGGTGCTGGGAGACCTGGCGGTCGTCGGCGTCGCGCCCCAGCAGCTGGAAGAACAGCAGCAGGCTGATCAGGAACGAGCCGATCGGCAGCGCGCACCCCAGCCAAGGACCCCAGCGGTCGAGCCGGCCACGGCTCAGCGGGCTGCCGACGAGCAGGACCAGCGCGCCGAGGGCGGGGAGGGCGACGATCAGCCAGAGCAGGCCGAAGGCGCCGTCGGCCGACCCCGGGTCGATCACCGGGACGCCTTCGTGCTGGGGGAACATCAGGTCTCCGCTTCTAGAACTTCAGGAGGCTCGCGTCGTCGACCGAGGCCGAACGACGGGTGCGGAAGATGGTCATGATGATCGCCAGGCCGACCACCACTTCGGCGGCCGCGACGACCATGACGAAGAACGCCGCCACCTGGCCGTCGAGGTTGCCGTGCTGCTTGGCGAAGGCCACCAGGGCGAGGTTGCAGGCGTTGAGCATCAGCTCGACGCACATGAACACGACCAGGGCGTTGCGGCGGGTGAGCACCCCGACGCAGCCGATCGTGAACAGGATCGCGGAGAGGACGACGTACTGGGTCACTGGGTGTCCTCCTCGTCCCTGCTCGCCGCGTTGGGGTGGGCGCTCTCGTCTCGCTGGTCATCTGCTTGGCCGGCGAGCTGGCGCTCGACACCGGGTACGTCGTCTGCCATCGCGGGCGCCGAGCGCACCGTGCCGCGGGCGGCGAGCACGCGCGACACCGATGCCTCTGCGGCGGTGCCGTCGGGCAGCAGGGCCGGAGTGTCGACCGCGTTGTGGCGGGCGTAGACGCCAGGCGGCGGCAGAGCGCCGAGGTGGAGCCCGTGCTCGGCGTAGTCGCGGACCCGCTGGTTGGCGAGGTCGGTCTGGCTCGGTTTGGGGAGCAGCCGCTCGCGGTGGGCGAGCACCATCGCGCCGACAGCCGCGGTGATCAGCAGGGCGCTGGTGGTCTCGAAGGCGAACACGTAGCGGGAGAACAAGATGTCGGCGACGGCTGGCACGTTGCCGCCCTCGTTGGCCTCGTCGAGGCCCACGACGGTGCCGAGCGCGATCTGGCTCAGCCCGATGACGAGCACCAGGCCGAGCAGCAGGCCGCCGAGGATGGCCAGCACCCGCTGGCCGCGGATCGTCTCGACGACCGAGTCGGAGGCGTCGACGCCGACCAACATCACCACGAAGAGGAACAGCATCAAGATGGCGCCGGTGTAGACGATGATCTGCACCGCGAAGAGGAACGGCGCGTCGAGGACGGCGTACAAGACGGCGAGCCCGATCATCACCACGGCCAGCAGCAGTGCTGCGTGCACCGCCTTGCGGACGAACAGGATGCCGAGGGCCGCGACCACCATGATCGGGGCGAGGATCCAGAAGGTCATCACGCCTCCTTGTCCGGCGCCGGCGCCCCGCCTGGTGAGTTGAACTCGCCGCGGTAGTAGGCGCCCTCGTCGTCACCGAGCCGCATCGGGTGGGGCGGCTGCTCCATGCCGGGCAGCAGCGGGGCGAGCAGGTCGGACTTCTCGTAGATCAGGTCGGCGCGGTTGTTGTCGGCCAGCTCGTACTCGTTGGTCATCGTCAGGGCGCGGGTGGGGCACGCCTCGATGCACAGGCCGCACAGGATGCAGCGCAGGTAGTTGATCTGGTAGACGCGGCCGTAGCGCTCGCCGGGGCTGTAGCGCTCGTCGTCGGTGTTGGACGCGCCCTCGACGTAGATCGCGTCGGCCGGGCAGGCCCACGCGCACAGCTCGCAACCGATGCACTTCTCGAGACCGTCGGGCCAGCGGTTGAGCTGGTGACGACCGTGGAAGCGCGGGGCGGTGGGGAATTTCTCGAACGGGTACTGCTCGGTGACGACCTTCTTGAACATGGTCCGGAACGTGACGCCGAAGCCGGCGACCGGGTCCCAGAACTGTTCCTTGAGGGTCTTGGGATCAGCCATCGATGCGCTCCTCTGAAGTCACGCGGTCGGCATCGGCATCATCGGGGTCCAGGGTCACGGTCCCGGCGACGGGCTGGCCGCCCGCAGGTGATCCGAACACCAGCGGCGCTGCTGCTCCGCGCACCGCGCCGTCCGGCCGGCATGGCCGGGACGGGGAAACCGCCGGCCAGGACAGCACCGTCGCCGACCGGCTCTCCGGCCGCGGCATCCGCCGCCTCCTCAGCGTCCTCGCCGACGAAGAACAGCAGCAGGAAGAGCACCGCCAGGACGCCGATGCCGATCAGGAGGTACTGGCGGTCGATCTGGCCCTCGAGCGAGATCGAGCGGATCGTGCCGACGGCGAGGATCCACACCAGCGAGATCGGGATCAGCCGCTTCCAGCCGAACGCCATGAACTGGTCGTAGCGCAGGCGGGGCAACGAGCCGCGCAGCCAGATGAAGATGAAGATGAAGAACAGCACCTTGCCGAAGAACCACAGCAACGGCCAGTAGCCCTCGTTGGCGCCGGGCCAGATGTTCACGATGCCCCACGGCGCGTGCCAGCCGCCGAGGAACAGCGTGGTGGCGAGCGCCGCGACCGTGGCCATGTTGATGTACTCGGCCAGGAAGAACAGGGCGAACTTCAGCGAGGAGTACTCGGTGTGGAAGCCGCCGACCAGCTCGCCCTCGGCCTCGGGGAGGTCGAACGGCGCGCGGTTGGTCTCGCCGACCATCGAGATCGTGTAGATCGCGAACGACGGCAGCAGGATCAGTCCGAACCACAGGTCGTCCTGGGCGGCGACGATCTCGGAGGTGGACATCGAGCCGGCGTAGAGGAACACCGCGACGAGCGCGAGACCCATCGCCACCTCGTAGGAGATCATCTGGGCGCTGGAGCGCAGGCCGCCCAGCAGGGAGTACGTCGAGCCGCTGGACCAGCCGCCCAGCACGATGCCGTAGATGCCGATCGAGGCGATGGCCAGCACGAACAGCACCGCGACCGGCAGGTCGGTGAGCTGGAGCGGCGTCTCGGTGTCGGTGAACGGGATCGTCACCATCGGGCCGAACGGGATGACCGCGAAGGCCACGAACGCCGGCACGGTGGCGATCACCGGAGCGAGGATGAAGACGACCTTGTCGGCGGCCTTCGGGGTGATGTCCTCCTTGAGCGCCAGCTTCACGCCGTCGGCCAGCGACTGGAGCAGGCCGAAGGGGCCGTGCACGTTGGGGCCGATGCGGTGCTGCATCCGGGCCACGACCCGGCGCTCCCACCAGATGTTGAACAGGGTGAGCAGCACCAGCACCAAGAAGAGCAGCACGACCTTGATCAGGATCACCCACCAGGCGTCCTTGCCGAAGTCGCTGAGCTCGGGGCCCTCGATGGCCGCTGTCACCACGCCGACCGAGCTGGTCGAGATCATGCCGATCACTGCTCCGCTCCCTTCAGGGTGACGGTGCTACCGGGCAGGCCGAGGTCGGCGAGCAGGCCCCGACCGGTGGAGTTGGCCGGCACCCAGACGACGTCGTCGCCCATCTCGGCGATCACTGCGGGCAGGGTGACCGAGCCACGGTCACCGGTCACGGTGATGCTCGGACCGAGAGCGTCGTAGACGTTCGCGCTCACGCGCGCGACGGGCATCCGGGCGGTGGCGCGCAGGTTGTCGTCGCCGTCTTGCATCGTGCCGTTGTCGAGCATCTGCTTCCAGGTGGCCAGCGTGACGCCCGGGTCAGAGACGTCGTGGGCCTGCACGGGCTCGAGGGCGGCGCGGTCGCCGTCCCACGGGCCCATCTCCGCCATCTCGGTGCGCACCTCTGCGACCGTGCGGAACCCGAGAGGACTCCCCTGGCCGAGCTGGGCCAGCTCCTCGGCGATGCCCGCCAGGATGCGCAGGTCGGGCAGCGAAGACGGCACGCTGAAGACGGCCTCGAACGGCCGGGTGCGGCCCTCCCAGGTCACGAACGTGCCGGCCTTGTCGCTGGCCGGGGCGACCGGGAAGACCACGTCGGCGACCCGCGTCACCTCGCTCTCGCGCAGCTCGAGGGCCACCACGAACGACGCCCGGCCGAGCGCGGCGCGGAACCCCGCCGGGTCAGCGGTGTCGTCGGGGTCGACGCCACCCACGACCAGGCCGTGGACGTCGCCCGCATTGACGGCGGCGACGATCTCGTCGGCGTCACGGCCGGGTGTCTCGGGCAGGCTGCCGACCCCCCAGGTGGTGGCGGTGTCGACGCGCGCGGCCGCGTCGGCAACAGGACGGCCGCCGGGCAGCAGGTTGGGCAAGCAGCCGGCTTCGACCGCACCGCGGTCACCGGCCCGGCGCGGCACCCACGCGAGCTTGGCGCCGGACTTCGCGGCGACCTCGGCGGCGGCGCTCAGCGCGCCCGGCGAGGTGGCCAGCCGCTCGCCGACCAGGATCACCGAGGTGGCGTCGATGCCGTAGTCGCCGTGGCCGAGGAGGTCCTGGAGCGCCAGCGCCTCGCCGCCGGGGCGGGTCTCCACCAGGTGGCCGTCGAGCTTCTGGAGACCGCGCGAGGCGAACGGCGCGATGGAGACGACGCGTGTGGGCGCCTTCGCGCCCCTGTTGCCCCGTGTGGCCTTGCGGAGCCGGAGAAAAATAGCGCCGGCTTCGTCCTCGGGCTCGAGGCCGGCCAGCACGACGGTCGCGGCGCTCTCGAGGTCGGCGTACGTCGCCCCCTGCCGGAGCACCACCTCGGACGCGAGGAACGACGTCTCCTCCGCCGAGAGCGGCCGGGCGCGGAAGTCGATGTCGTTGGTGCCGAGGGCGACGCGGGCGAACTTGCTGTAGGCGAAGGCATCCTCGGCGGTGACCCGACCTCCGGTCAGCACTGCGGAGGCGCCGGCGTCGGCGAGACCACGGGCCGCGACCGCGAAGGCTTCGGTCCACGAGGCCGGACGCAGGGAACCGTCTCCCCCGTCTTCGACACGGTCACGCACCTGCGGGTAGGTGATCCGGTCGGGCAGGTGTGCGTAGTGGAAGGCGAAGCGGTCCTTGTCGGTGATCCACTCCTCGTTGACCTCGGGGTCGTTGCCCGCGAGGCGACGCATCACCTTGCCGCGACGGTGGTCGACGCGGATCGCCGAGCCGCACGCGTCGTGCTCGGCCACCGAAGGTGTCGAGACCAGGTCGAAGGGGCGGGAGCGGAACCGGTACTCGGCGGAGGTGAGGGCGCCGACCGGGCAGATCTGGATGGTGTTGCCCGAGAAGTAGGACTCGAACGGCTCCTTCTCGTAGATGCCGACCTGCTGCAGCGCGCCGCGCTCGATCAGGGCGATGAACGGGTCGCCGGCGATCTCCTCGGAGAAACGGGTGCAGCGCGCGCACAGGACGCAGCGCTCGCGGTCGAGCAGCACCTGCGCGGAGATGCTGATCGGCTTGGGGAAGGTGCGCTTGATCCCGCCGGAGACCGCGAACCGCGACTCGCCACGGCCGTTGGACATGGCCTGGTTCTGCAGCGGGCACTCGCCACCCTTGTCGCAGACCGGGCAGTCGAGCGGGTGGTTGATCAGCAGGAACTCCATGATCCCCTGCTGTGCCTTGTCGGCGACCTCGGAGGTGGCCTGGGTGTTGACGACCATGCCCTCGGTGACCGGCAGCGTGCAGGAGGCCTGCGGCTTGGGCATCGGCTTGACCGTTGCCGCCGCGCTGCGGCAGAGCGACATCGACCAAGCACTGACGGCAGGCACCCACGGGCTCGAGCAGCGGGTGGTCGCAGAACCGCGGGATCTGGACGCCGACCTGCTCGGCCGCGCGGATCACCAGGGTGTCCTTGGGGACGCGCACCGCGATGCCGTCGATGGTGAGGTTGACCAGGTTCTCGGCCGGCACGGGGCTCGCACCACCGCCGGTCGAGCTTGTCGAGACCTTCTGGTCGGAGACCGTCATACGAGCGCTCCTGCGGGGGCGAACAGGGTCGATGCGGCCGGGTCGAACGGGCAGCCGCCATTGGTCAGGTGGGCGAGGTACTCGTCGCGGAAGAAGCCGATCGAGCTCTCGATGGGCGCGACGGCCCCGTCTGCCAGCGCACAGAACGAGCGACCAGCGATGTTGTCGCACTGGTCGAGCAGCAGCTCGAGGTCGGCCTCCGAGCCGATGCCCTGCTCCAGGTTGGACAGCACCTGCACCAGCCACCAGGTGCCTTCGCGGCACGGGGTGCACTTGCCGCACGACTCGTGCTTGTAGAACTCCGTCCACCGCAACGTGGCCCGGACCACGCACGTGGTCTCGTCGAAGATCTGGAGCGCGCGGGTGCCGAGCATCGAGCCCGCGGCGCCCACGCCCTCGAAGTCGAGGGGGATGTCGAGGTGCTCCTCGGTCAGCAGTGGTGTCGAGGAGCCGCCTGGCGTCCAGAACTTCAGCTGGTGACCCTCGCGGATCCCGCCGGCGAGGTCGATCAGCTCGCGCAGGGTGATGCCGAGCGGGGCCTCGAACTGTCCGGGCCGGGTGACGTGGCCCGAGAGGGAGAAGATGCCGTAGCCCTTGGACTTCTCGGTGCCCATCGAGGCGAACCACTCGTGGCCGTGCTCGATGATGCTCGGCACCGACGCGATCGACTCGACGTTGTTGATCACCGTCGGGCTGGCGTAGAGGCCGGCCACGGCCGGGAACGGCGGCCGCAGACGTGGCTGGCCGCGACGGCCCTCGAGGCCCTCGAGCAGCGCAGTCTCCTCGCCGCAGATGTAGGCGCCCGCCCCGGCATGCACCACGACGTCGAGGTCGAAGCCGGAGCCGTGGATGTTCTGGCCGAGATGCCCGGCGGCGTACGCCTCGGAGACGGCGGCCTGGACGCGGCGGATGACGTGGAGCACCTCGCCGCGGATGTAGATGAAGGCCGTGTGGGCGCGGATCGCGAACGAGCTGATGATCACGCCCTCCACCAGCGTGTGGGGGCTGGCCATCATCAGCGGGATGTCCTTGCAGGTGCCCGGCTCGGACTCGTCGGCGTTGACGACGAGGTACTTCGGCTTCGGGTTGTCCTGCGGGATGAAGCTCCACTTCATGCCCGGTGGGGAAACCGGCGCCGCCGCGACCGCGCAGGCCGGACTCCTTGACCTCCTCGACGATGGCCTCCGGGGCCATGCCGAGCGCCTTCTCGAGTGCCTGGTATCCGCCGTGGCTCTCGTACGACGCGAGGGTCCAGGCGCGCTCGGCCCCCCAGTTGGCGGTGAGGACAGGGGTCAATGTGTCAGTCATCCTGCTGACCCTCCTCGGCCTTGGTCTCGGTCTCGGCACGCGAGGTGTCGGCCTCCTCGGCCGCCTCGGTCTTGTCATCGGGCAGGTCGGCTCGCGCGTCGCGTCCTTCTCATCGCCGCTGGGCGCCGTCCAGCCGCGCTCTTCGGCGATGTCGAGACCGACGAGCGAAGCCGGCCCGGCGGCCGGGCCCTCGTCGACGAGGCCGTCGGGGTAGCCGGCGAGCACCCGCTCGGCCTGGCGCCAGGTGACCACGCGCGGGCCGCGAGTGGAGTGGACCTCGGCACCCGAGCGCAGGTCGTCGACGAGCTGGGTGGCCTTCGCCGGCGTCATGTTGTCCATGAACTCCCAGTTGACCATCATCACCGGGGCGAAGTCGCAGGCGGCGTTGCACTCGATGTGCTCGAGGGTCACGCTCTTGCCGTCTTCTGATGGCGGAGTCGTCTCGTCGTTGCCGACACCTAGATGTTCCTTGAGGCGATCGAAGATCACGTCGCCACCCATCACTGCGCACAGCGTGTTGGTGCAGACGCCGACGTGGTAGTCGCCGACGGGACGGCGCTTGTACATCGTGTAGAAGGTCGCGACGCCGCTGACGTCGGCGGCGCTGATGCCGAGGATGTCGGCACACGCCTCGATGCCCTCGGGCGTGATCCGGCCGTGGGCCGACTGCACGAGGTGGAGCATCGGCAGCAGTCCCGAGCGGGGCTCGGGATACCGGGCCGCGATCTCCTCCAGCTCGGCGTAGGTCTTGTCGTCGACACCGCTTCCGCCGGTCGAGCTCGTCGAGACCCCCTGACTGTCTGGGCTCACCGGTCGACGCCTCCCATCACGGGGTCGATGCTGGCGATGGCCACGATCACGTCGGCGATCATGCCGCCTTCGCTCATCACGCTGGTGGCCTGGAGGTTGGTGAACGACGGGTCGCGGAAGTGGGCCCGGAACGGGCGGGTGCCGCCGTCGGAGACGACGTGGGCGCCGAGCTCGCCGCGAGGGGACTCGACCGGGACGTAGGCCTGCCCTGCGGGCACGCGGAAGCCCTCGGTCACCAGCTTGAAGTGGTGGATCAGGGCCTCCATCGACTCACCCATGATGTGGCGGATGTGGTCGAGGGAGTTGCCCATGCCGTCGCTGCCGATCGCCAGCTGGCTGGGCCAGGCGATCTTCTTGTCGGCGACCATCACGGGCGCACCCTCCAGCTGGCCGAGCCGGGCGGCGGCCTGCTCCACGATGCGCAGCGACTCCCACATCTCGTTGAGGCGGATCCGGAAGCGGCCGTAGGAGTCGCAGGTGTCCCAGGTCTGGACGTCGAACTCGTAGTCCTCGTAGCCGGAGTAGGGCTGGGTCTTGCGGAGGTCCCACGCATAGCCGGTGCTGCGCAGCACCGGGCCGGACATGCCGAGCGCCAGGCAACCCTCGAGGTCGAGGTGGCCGACCCCCTCGAGACGGCCCTTGAAGATCGGGTTGGCGTTGCACAGAGCGGCGTACTCGGGCAGGCGCTTCTTCATCAGCGCGACGAAGTCCTTGATCTGGTCGAGCGCACCGCGGGGGAGGTCCTGGGCCACGCCGCCCGGACGGATGAAGGCGTGGTTCATGCGCAGACCGGTGATCAGCTCGAACAGGTCGAGCACCAGCTCGCGCTCGCGGAAGCCGATGGTCATCACCGTGAGTGCGCCGATCTCCATGCCGCCGGTGGCGATGCAGACCAGGTGCGAGGAGATGCGGTTGAGCTCCATCAGGAGCACGCGCATGACCTGCGCCTTCTCGGGGATGTCCTCCTCGATGCCGAGCAGCCGCTCGACGCCGAGGGTGTAGGTCATCTCGTTGTAGAACGGCGCGAGGTAGTCCATCCGGGTGCAGAAGGTGACGCCCTGGACCCAGGAGCGGTACTCCATGTTCTTCTCGATGCCGGTGTGGAGGTAGCCGATGCCGCAACGGGCCTCGGTCACCGTCTCGCCCTCGATCTCGAGGATCAGCCGGAGCACGCCGTGGGTCGACGGGTGCTGCGGGCCCATGTTCACCACGACGCGCTCGTCGGCGACCTCGTCGCTCAGGCCCTCGGTGATGGAGTCCCAGTCCTGGCCGGTGACGGTGAAGACGCGACCCTCGCTGGTGTCGGCCCCGTGCGGCCGGCGTACATGCGTCGGTTGCTCATGAGTAGGACCTCCGCTCGTCGGGCGGTGGGATGCTGCCGCCCTTGTACTCGACGGGGATGCCTCCCAGGGGGTAGTCCTTGCGCTGCGGGTGGCCGGGCCAGTCGTCGGGCATCAGGATCCGGGTCAGCGCTGGGTGGCCGTCGAAGACGATGCCGAACATGTCGAACGTCTCGCGCTCGTGCCAGTCGTTGGTGGGGTAGACGTCCACGATGCTCGGGATGTGGGGGTCGGCGTCGGGCGCGGTGACCTCGAGCCGGACGCGGCGGTTGAAGGTCATCGAGAGCAGGTGGTAGACGGCGTGCAGCTCGTGGCCGGCGTCGCCGGGGTAGTGCACGCCGCTGACACCGGAGCAGAACTCGAAGCGCAGGGACGGGTCGTCGCGCAGGGTGCGGGCCACGACGGGGAGGTCTTCTCGGCGGACGTGGAAGGTGATCTCGCCGCGGTCGATGACCACGCGGTCGACGGGGATCGTCGCCTCGAGCGCGTCGGCCACGTCGTCGTACCAGCCGCCGTAGGGGCGCTGGGCGGCACCGGGGAGTACGACGGGCGCCACCAGGCCGCCATAGCCGCTGGTGTCGCCGGTGCCCTCGGCGCCGAACATGCCGCGTCGTACGCCGACCGCCTGGTCGATCTGCGCGTCGGCGGCGACGACGTCGGTGGAGGGGTCCTGGGTCTTGGGCCGTCGCCGGGACCTTCGTCCTCGCTCACCGCAGCAGGCCCTTCAGGTCGCTGGTCGGGAGGGCCTTGAGGGCGTTGGACTCCAGCGCCTCGATCTCCTTGCGGCGGTTGGGGCCGAGCTTGGCGTGCTGCACCTGGTCGTGCAGCTTGAGGATCGCGTCGATGAGCATCTCGGGCCGCGGCGGACAGCCGGGGAGGTACATGTCGACGGGGACGACGTGGTCGACGCCCTGGACGATGGCGTAGTTGTTGAACATGCCGCCGGAGCTGGCACACACGCCCATCGCGAGCACCCACTTGGGCTCGGCCATCTGGTCGTAGATCTGGCGCAGGACCGGCGCCATCTTCTGGCTGACGCGGCCGGCCACGATCATCAGGTCGGCCTGGCGCGGGCTGGCGCGGAAGACCTCCATGCCGAAACGGGCCAGGTCGTACTTCGGCCCGCCGGAGGTCATCATCTCGATCGCGCAGCACGCCAGGCCGAAGGTCGCCGGCCAGAACGACGCCTTGCGCATGTAGCCCGCGACGCCCTCGACGGTCGTCAGCAGGACGCCGCTCGGCAGCTTCTCCTCAAGACCCATCGGCGCATCAGTCCCATTCCAGGCCGCCGCGGCGCCATACGTAGACGTAGGCGACGAACACGGTGGCGATGAAGATGACCATCTCGACGAGCCCGAAGAACGCCAGCGCGTCGAAGCGGACGGCCCACGGGTAGAGGAAGACGATCTCGATGTCGAAGACGATGAAGAGCATCGCGGTGATGAAGTACTTCACCGGGAACCGGCCACCGCCGACCGGCTGCGGGGTCGGCTCGATGCCGCACTCGTAGGAGTCGAGCTTGGCCCGGTTGTAGCGCTTGGGCCCGGTCAGCGAGCTGACCACCACCGAGAAGACCGCGAACCCGGTCGCGAGGAGGGCCAACGCCAGGATCGGCGTGTAGATCTCCATGCCCTGCAGTCCTTCCACCCTCGACCGCGCCGCTCCGGTTGTGACCCCGATCACGAGATTGTGACCTTGTGAACGGGTTCACGAGCGGTGCCGGGCACAGTCTAGGACTGCTGCGCGCCCCGCCGCACCCCGGGGTTCGAGCGCCCGAGACGCGCCGCTGACCTGCGCATTTAACGCACGCCGCCGTGCCCTAAATGGCGCCCGCGCTGGTCGAGGTAAGGCGCGTCCAGCGCTGTCCGAGCCTCGGTGACCACCTCAGCCGGACTGGTGGTTCGAGGTCTCGCTGGCAGGACTTCGTCACACCTCAACCACCGCAACGCTCAGGCGAACGCCCGGTGGAGGGCGACGATGCCGCCGGAGAGGTTCTTCCACTGGGTACGGCGCCAACCGGCGGCGTCGATCAGGGCGGCGAGGGCGGGCTGGTCGGGCCAGGCGCGGATGGACTCGGCGAGGTAGACGTAGGCGTCGGGGGAGGACGAGACGCCGCGGGCGATGGTGGGCAGGGCCTTCATCAGGTACTCGAGGTAGACGGTCCGCAGCGGTGCCCAGGTCGGGTGGCTGAACTCGCACACGACGAGCCGCCCGCCGGGCCGGGTGACGCGGAGCATCTCGCGCAGGCCGGCGGCCGGGTCGACGACGTTGCGCAGCCCGAAGGAGATCGTCACCGCGTCGAAGGTGTCGTCGGCGAAGGGCAGGCGCGTCGCGTCGCCCGCGGTGAACGGCAGCCGCGGCCGCGCCCGCTTGCCGACGGCGAGCATGCCGAGGGAGAAGTCGCACGGCACGACCACGGCGCCGGCCTCGGCGAACGGCAGGCTCGACGTACCGGTGCCGGCCGCGAGGTCGAGCACCCGCTCCCCCGGCCTGGCGCCGACGGCGTCGAGGACGGCCTTGCGCCAGCGCCGGTCCTGGCCCATCGAGAGGACGTCGTTGGTCACGTCGTAGCGGCGCGCGACGGCGTCGAACATCCGCTGGACGTCGGACGGCTGCTTGTCGAGGTCGGCGCGGGTCACCGTTCGGAGCCTAGAAGAGCGCCGCGGCACGCAACCAAATGCCCGGGTTTCGCGTCTCCTGCACGTCAAGATGAACGGCGTCGGGCTCTTCCCCAACGACCAGCCCCGTTCCGCCCGACCGAAAGAGGCAACACCCATGGCACTGGCGCGCTCCCGGGTCCGCGTCCTCGCGACCTTCGTGGCCGGCACGCTGCTCGTCGCCGGGACGGCGTACGGCGTGGGGGTTGCGATCGTGCACTCCCCGGCCTCCGCGGGGCCGGAGCTCGTCGCCACGCGTCGCCAGGCCGGTGACATCTCCGACGACGTCTCCCACGCCGGTCGAGCCTGTCGAGACCCCGACCGCCACCGCATCGCCGACAGAGGTCTCGACGAGCTCGACCGGCGATGAGTCACCGTCCGCTGCTCCCACCCCGACGCTGCCCACCGTCGTGCTGAGGCCCGGCGACAAGGGCGAGCAGGTGCGCGAGCTGCAGAACCGGCTGTACCAGCTGGCGTGGCTTCCCGAGGTGACGACCGGCGTCTACGACGCGACGACCAAGGAGGCCGTGCAGGGCTTCCAGGTCAAGCGCCGGCTCAAGGCCACCGGCGTGCTCGACCGCACCAGCTGGCGCAAGCTCAAGGCGATGACGAAGACGCCGTCGCACGACGCGATGTTCAACGTCTTCCACCCCGGCCCGCCGATCCTCGAGGCCGGCGCCAGTGGCGACCAGGTCCGTGACGCGCAGGCCCGGCTCAAGCAGATCGCCTGGATCTTCGGCGACGTGACCGGCACCTACGACCGGGGCACGGTCCAGGCCGTGCGCGGCTTCCAGGAGAAGCGACAGATCCCGGTCACCGGCAAGATCGACCGGCGCACCCTCGACCGGCTGCACGCGATGACCGTGACCCCCAGCCACGAGGAGCTGTTCAACATCGAGCCGAAGCCGGGCGCGCTCGACCCACGTTGTCGCACCGGCCGCGTCATCTGCATCGACAAGACCAGCCGCACCGTCCGCTGGGTCGTCGACGGCAAGGTGCAGCTGACGCATGGACGCGCGGTTCGGCTCCACGGTCAACGACACCCCCACGCGCGAAGGCCTGTTCCACGTCTACTTCATGAACGCCGACCACGTCTCCAAGCTCTACGGCTCGGCCATGCCGTACGCGATGTTCTTCTCTGGAGGCCAGGCCGTGCACTACTCCTCGGACTTCGCCTCGGTCGGCTACTACGGCGCCTCGCACGGCTGCGTGAACATCCGCGACTACGACGGCATCCAGTGGCTCTTCTCGCAGGTCCGCGTCGGCGACGCGGTCGTCGTCTACTGGTCGTAAGCGCGACTCTCGATCCGGGGTCACCGAGTCGTGTGCCTGACATAGCGCCATGGCGCGTTCTCAGGCACACGACCCTCGGTATGGCGGCTGCGATGGAGGCGTCGTACGGCGCGCGAGTACGGTGTGACCCGTGTCGAGCCGTCTGCCCTCCGGCGCCGATCCGCTGGACCCCGGCTCGCCCGAACCAGCGACGGTCGCGCCACTCGTCGTTCGCACGGTCGTCCTCGACCTGCCCGACACCGACCTCCTCGACGTCCTCCCGCTCGACGACCCCGTCGCGTGGCTGCGACGCGGTGAGGGCATGGTCGCCTGGGGCCGCGCCGCCGAGCTGCGCACCCGGGGGACCACTCGTTTCGCCGACGCCGACAAGTGGTGGACCGAGACGACCAGCCGCGCCGTCGTACGCGACGAGGTCGGCGAGCCCGGTACGGGCCTGGTCTGCTTCGGGACCTTCGCCTTCGCCGACGAGCCGGGTGACTCGATGCTCGTCGTCCCCGAGATCGTGGTCGGGCGTCGCGGCGGGGCGACGTGGCTGACGACCATCGGCCATGGGCTCGATCGCGACGCCGGCCGTCCGGCTTGCCGAGCCGCCACATCCCCCGGTCGACGTCGCCTTCGCCGACGGCGCCCTCGACGGCGAGCGCTGGATGGGTGTCGTCGCCGACGCCGTCGCGCGGATCAACGCCGGCGGCCTCGAGAAGGTCGTGCTGGCGCGTGACCTGGTGGCCACCTCCGACGCACCCGTCGACGTGCGGTGGCCGTTGCGGCGCCTGGTCGAGGACTACCCGATGTGCTGGACCTTCCACATCGACGGGCTCTTCGGCGCCACGCCGGAGATGCTGGTCCGTCGCGAACGCGGCCTGGTGACGTCGCGGGTGCTGGCCGGCACCATCCGTCGTACCGGCGACGACGGCGCCGACCTCGCCCTCGCCGCCACCTTGGCCCGCTCGTCGAAGGACCTCGAGGAGCATGAGTACGCCGTCCGCTCGGTCGCCGAGGCGCTCGAGCCGCACTGCTCGTCGATGAACGTTCCCGAGGCGCCGTTCGTGCTCCACCTGCCCAACGTGATGCACCTGGCGACCGACGTCGCCGGCGTCGTCCACGACGCGGCGACCGTCTCGTCACTCGAGCTGGCCGCGTCGCTGCACCCGAGCGCGGCCGTCGGCGGCACGCCCACCGCCGTCGCGACCGAGCTGATCACCGAGATCGAGGGCATGGACCGCGGACGCTACGCCGGCCCGGTCGGCTGGATGGACGCCGACGGCGACGGCGAGTGGGCGCTGGCCCTGCGCTCCGCCGAGGTGCACGGCGACACCGTCCGCCTGTTCGCCGGCTGCGGCATCGTCGCCGACTCCGACCCCGAGGCCGAGCTCGCCGAGGCCCAGGCCAAGTTCCTCCCTGTCCGCGACGCCCTCACCGATTGACTGCGCAACCACTCGGTGGTTGAGGTGCGAGCTTGCGAGCCTCGAAACCACCCTTCGTCTTTCGCGACAGTGGTTTCGAGGCTCGTCGCTAGCGCTCCTCGCACCTCAACCACCGATTAGTCGAGGTCGGCGCCGTCGGCCAGCCGGACGTAGGACTGGGTCTCGGGGAGCAACCGGCTGAGGTGGCCGTCGACGATGCCCAGGCCGGCCTCGGAGTAGACCCGGTCGTGGATGGCCAGGTTGCGAGGGGCGCCGACCAGCCGGGCGAAGTCGACGGCGTCGGCCGCCTTCATCCAGGGCGCGGAGACGACCACGCACAGCAGGTCGACCGGCTCGCCCGGCGGCGTCAGCGCATCGCCGGGGTGGAACAGAGTCGTCTCGCCGCACGTGACGACGTACCCACTGTTGTGGAAGCGCGGGAGGTCCGGGTGGATCACGGCGTGCAGCTCGCCGACTGCCCGCACCGGCAGGCCGGCCGCCTCGAAGGACTCGCCCGGGGCAACGACGACCAGGCGTTCGGCGACGTCGGGTGACTCGTCGCGGATCCGCTTGGCCACCGCGTCGATGGTGAAGACCGGCGCACCGGCGCGCGCGAGGTGCGCGGGTTCGTAGTGGTCGGGGTGCTCGTGGGTGACCAGCACCGCGTCGGCACCGTCGACCGCCTCGGGCTGGGTGAAGCCGCCCGGGTCGACGACCACCGTGTGGCCGTCGTGCTCGATCCGGATGCAGGAGTGGCCGAACTTGGTGATCCGCATGCCCTCGACCCTAGGGCGTGGGATGACGTACGACGCCCAGCCGGCGGGCGACCTCGGCCGCGGCCGCGCCGATGCGGTGTCCCAGCGGCTCGCCGGTGCCACCGACGGCCTCCTGGTGGCCGCCTCCGAGGAAGACCGGCAGACCCGGGCCGCGAGGCCGCCAGCGCCGCGACGGTGTCACGGACCGCGGGGATGTCGTCGAACCAGGCACCCCGATGACGAGGGCCGCCGGGGCCTGGCTGCTCGCCGTGACGACCCAGGTCTCCGCGGGCAGGTCGCTGCCGACGTAGACGACCTCCAGCCCGGCCCGGCGCAACGCCACCGCGAAGGCCAGCACGCCGAGCTCGTGGCGCGAGCCACGGGCCAGGCCCACGACCACGCGCGGTGCGCCGGCGTTGGCCGGCGCCGCGTCGAAGGCCGCGGCGAGCCGGCGCTGGACCGCCGCGCTGACGAAGTGCTCGCCGGCGACGGTGACGACGCCGCTGTGCCACGCGTTGCCCAGGACCAGCAGGGTGGGCATCAGCCAGTTGTCGGCGACGTGCTCGAAGTCGTCACGCCCGAACATCTGCGCCAGCAGCCGTTGCAGCGCGCCGACATCGAACTCCTGCGCGATCGCGACCAGGGCGTCGACGTCGCCGACCGGCTCCCCTTCGACCAGCGCGGAGGCGGCCCCGGCCGGCGGCGCGTCGGCGATCGGCCCGGCCGTGGTGCCCGACCGCACCTGCTCCGCGGCCAGCCGAGGAGACCAGCCAGCCGCGACCAGCGCCCGCATCGCCGAGAGCCGCGCGATGGCGGCGTCGTCGTACAGGCGGTAGCCGCCCTCGCTGCGGATCGGCTCGACGACGCGGTAGCGGCGTTCCCACATCCGCAGCGTGTCGGCGGGGATGCCGGTCATCGCGGCGGCGTGCTTGACCGAGTACACGGCGGCCATCGTACGCCCGACATTCGACAAAGACTGGACAAATCGATCGCGAAGCGGGCAGACTCCCAACATCGGACAAACCTTCGACAGTCGATGAGGAGCTGAACCGCATGAACCCCAGCACCGCCCGCATCGGCCTCGGCGTCGCCGCGCTCGCCCTGGCCGCCGCCGGCACCGTCGCCACGGCCCAGCCGGCGAACGCGAAGCCCGACACCGTCCTGCCAGCGGGCCGGCATCTCGACGCTCAAGGGCGCGGTCTGCTCGACGACGTCGCCCGGAGCGGGCTGCCGATCGCCATCGCGGTCTAGCTCGGCGTGACGCCGCGCGAGGGCACCGACGTCAGCGCCCTCCCCGACCCGCCTCCCCTGAGCGTGGTCCTGGCCGACCACCGCGCGGGCGACGACAGCCTGTTCGTCTATCCCTGGTGCTGACGCACCTCCCCTGATTCCGCCGGGGGCCGGTCAAGGCCCGACGCGGCCCCCGGCGGGCCCGCGCCCAGTCGAGCCGCCGACCATCCCGCTGGCGCCCGGGGACCTTTCCCACCACAATCCGACCGTGCTCGAGGTGGTGCTCGCCGGTCTCGTCACCGGCTGGGCCATCGCCATCCCGATCGGCGCCGTCGGTGCGCTGCTCGTCGCCCTCACGGCCCGCACCTCGATCCGGACCGGATCGGCGGCGGCTCTGGGCGTCGCGACGGTCGACGGCATGTACGCCGCCGTGGCCGTCGTCGGCGGTGCGGCGATGGCCACCAGGCTCGAGCCGTACGCCGACTGGTTGCAGGGCGCGTCCGCGCTCGTCCTCCTGGGGATCGCCGTCCTGACCGTCTGGATGGGTCGCCGCAGCAGCGGACGCAGTGCCGCCGCACCCGCGTCGTCCCGGGACCTCCGGCCCTGGCAGGCGTTCGCCGCCTTCCTCGCCCTGACCGCCGTGAACCCGACGACCGTCGTGTACTTCGCCGCCGTCGTCATCGGCAACCCGGACCTCACCGACGGCTGGGACGAGGGCGTCGTCTTCGTGGTCGCCGCCTTCGTGGCCAGCGCCTCCTGGCAGCTCGCGCTGGCCGGGCTCGGCTCGGTGCTGGGGCGCTCGGTGACGAGCCGCCGCGGCCGGGTCGTGACCGCCTGGGTGTCCGGCCTGGTGATCGCCGGGCTCGCGGTCGCGACGTTGCTCACGGCTGACGGGCTGATCACTGGCCGGTCACTGGCTGGTCACTGCGGTCACTGGCTGCCGGGGTCACAGGTCCCGCACATGTGCGACGGCTATTGTCGGCGAAGCCCGGGACGACAGGTGTGGGAACGATTCGAGGAGCCGGCATGGGTTTCATGGACAAGGCCAAGGAAGCGGCCGAGGACCTCAAGGCGAGCTTCGCCAGCACCGAGGTGCGTGACTCCGAGCAGTCCTACCGCGACCTCGGGATGCTCGCCTACCTCACCACCACCGGGCGGCCCATCGACGAGGCCGACCGCCAGCGGCTGATCAACACGCTCTGGACGATCGAGCAGCAGGGCAAGCTGCCGGCGTTCCGGCTGGTGACCTCGCCGCCTCCCGCCGCCCCCGCCGCCACCGCCGCCGCCGGCTCCCGCGCCGCGACCAGACGCCGCCCGCCGCCACCGCCACCGCCCGCGCCAGGGCCCGGGCCCGCGCCTGACGAGTACGCCGCCGCGCCGCCTCCGCCACCCCCGCACCCCCGGCGGCGCCGCAGCCCCCGGCCGCGCCCGAGCCCCCGGCACCGCCCGCGCCTCCCCAGCCCCTGCTCCGCGTCCGCCCGAAGAGCAGAAGCCACCCGCGCCCTGAGCCGCTGGTTGAGGAAGGCGCGCTAGCCCGCCCCGAAGATCGAAGGCGCTGCTGCTCGGGGCACGATGCTCGCGCACCCTTGCAGGTCACGGGGTCTCGCGACGGTCGCTGCGCGACCTCCTCGACCAGCGAAGGCGACGGTCGCTGCGACCTCCTCGACCAGCGCGGACGTCAGGCGGTGACGTGGTGCACGAAGCACCACCGCCAGTCCTCCAGCGGCTCGGCCGACTGCATGACCGGGTGGGTCGACTCGCGGAAGTGGCCAGTGGCGTGCCGCATCACCGAGGAGTCGCAGCAGCCGATGTGGCCGCAGTCCAGGCACATCCGCAGCGACACCCAGGTGTAGCCATCGTCGACGCACGCCTGGCAGACCGGGGCCGGCTCCTGCTCGACCTCCTGGACCGGCCGCGACTCGAGGTGGTCGCACGGGCGCCCGTACGCCGCACCCGGGAGTACTCGGTCTTGAGCTCCTCGCGGCTGGCCTGGGCGACGTCGATCATCGACTCCTCGACGTCGAGCATCGCCAGCACCTCGCTGACGACCTCGCTCGCGACCTGGCCGGCGTCGCGGATCTCCAGCACCCGCGTGCGCTCGGCCTCGAGCATGGCCAGCCGGACCCGCGCGTAGAGCTCGCTCGGCGTCTCCACGTCGGCCTGCGTGCCGAGCCGCTCCCAGGCGGCGAAGTTGCGCTGCTCGATGCGCTGCTTGACCAGCTTCACGACGCCCTGCTGGTCGTCGTACTCGAGGTCCTGCAGCACCTTGAAGCCCGCCTTCGACGCCTGCTGCAGCAGCGTGGCCCGGGCGAGCGCGTCCTCCATCGGGTCCGGCGACGGGACGCGGAGCCGGCGGGCCAGCATCGGCAGCGACAGTCCCTGCAGGAACAGGGTGCCCGCCACGACGGTGAACGCGATGAGCAGCAGCACCTCGCGGTGCGGGGTGTCCTCCGGGATCAGGAACGCCGCGGCGAGCGTGACCACGCCACGGATGCCGGCCCAGCCGAGGATGAAGGTGAACGTCCACGGCGGCCGCAGGCCGGTGACGGGGTCAGGGCCGGGCCGCACGAGCAGGTATCGCGCCGCGAACACCCAGGCCATGCGCAACACGATGCAGCCCACCAGGACGGCGGCGCAGACAGCCGCGATGCGCGCGCCGGACAGGGTGCTCTCGCTGACGTCGTCGACGATCCAGCCGGCCTGGAGGCCGATCAGCAGGAAGACGGTGTTCTCGAGGACGAACGCGATGGTGCGCCAGTTCATCCGCTCGGCGATGCGCGACTGGGCGGTCTGCACGATCGGCGCCTTGTGGCCGAGGAGCAGGCCGGCGACGACGACGGCGATGACGCCTGAGGCGTGGATCTTCTCGGCGGCGATGAAGGTGCCGAAGGGGACGACGAACGAGATCGCGGTGTCGAGCACCGGGTCGGTGATCAGCTTGCGCAGCTTGGCGACGACCACGAAGACCACGAAGCCGACGGCCGCGCCCCCGACCGACGCGACCAGGAACTCCCGCCGACGTGGAAGGCCTCGACGCCGACCGACGTCGCGGCGATGGCGGTGCGCAGCGCCACCAGGGCGGTGGCGTCGTTGAGCAGCGACTCGCCCTCGAGGATCGTCACGATGCGGCGGGGCAGCCCGATCCGCCGCGCGACGGCGGTCGCGGCCACGGCGTCGGGCGGCGCCACCACGGCGCCGATCGCGAACGAATCGGCCACGAGATGCCCGGGATCATCGCGTGCACGATCGCGCCGACCCCGAGGGTGGTGAACACGACCAGGCCGACCGAGAGCAGCAGGATGGCCCGCCGGTTGGCGTTGAAGTCGACGAGGGAGGTCTGGATCGCCGCGGCGTACAGCAGCGGAGGCAGCAGCCCGAACAGCACCACCTCGGGCTCGAGGTGGATCTCGGGGACACCCGGCACGTACGACGCCGCCACGCCGACCGCGATCAGCAGCAGCGGCGCCGGGAAGTCGAGGCGGCTGGCCAGCGCCGTGAACGCGAGCACGGACACGGCCATGGCGACGAGGAGCACCGCAACTTCCACGCGCCATTCTTGCGGAGTACCCGTCGGACCGCGCGATCGTCGTGGTTGAGGTCGCGAACCCGCCCCAGGCCGTGAGCCTCGACCACTCGAACGCGGTCAGGCAGGTTCGGCTACCCAGCGCATCGGGTCGCCCCAGCCGAGCTCCTCGACGCCGTGCTTGGAGAAGGCGAGCACGACCAGCGTGCGCCGGTGGGCGGCGAAGGTGAGGACGTGCGCGATCATCCCGCCGTAGGTGAACACCTCCGCGGGCTCGCACAGCGCGTCGACGAAGGTGTCGTCGATGCGGCCGGCGTCGACGACGTCGCGTACGTGGCCCAGGTACGTCGGCCCCTCGGCGGCGAGCCGCTCGCGCATCGAGCTCAGCGACTCGTGGTCCTCGACGGACCAGTCGTAGTCGCGGGTGGCCATGGCGGCGTTCCACATGCCCATCTGGCCGATCAGCCGGCTCAGCAGCGACCGGATGGACTGCCGGTCGTCGTCGACGTTGAGCTCGATCTCCTCGTCGAGCTGCTCGTCGGTGAGACGCTCGGCGAGCCGGACCATCTCGCCGGTGAGCCAGATGTGGTGCTCGACCATCTTCGTGAGCAGCTCCATGGCAGTGACCTCGTCTCGTGCGGGCAGCCGGAGGCTGCCGGGTGGGTGGAAGTGGACGCCGCTGGGCGCGGCGATCTGGAGGTGGCCGGGCTTCTTGCGCCAGGTGGCCGGCGTGGCGCCGTACGCCTGCTTGAACGCCCGGGTGAACGCCTCGTGCGAGCCGTAGCCCGCCTCGACCGCGATGTCGATGAGCGGCGCCGGGGTGGTGATCATCCGGTACGCCGCCCGCTCCAGCAGGATGCGCCGGCGGAAGGCGGTCGGCGGCTCGCCCGCGACCGACTTGATCATCCGGTCGAAGTGGAACCGCGAGAAGTGCAGCCGCAGCGCCAGCTCGTCGCCGGTCGCGTCGTGGTCGTCGAGCACGTCGACGAGGGTGTCGACGAAGCTCACGAACGTGTCGCGTGCGACGGTCATCGTGCGGCCATGCGTTCATCGTGGTGGGCCGTGCGCCCTCTCGCTTGATCATCGTTGCGCGAGTCCCGAGGCTGCCGGATGCGCTCGTCGAGCTCGCGCCGGTTGTCGCGGCGGACGCGCACCTCGACGACCTCGATGCCTCCGTTGGGCGAGGCCAGCGCCTGCTCGAGCTCGGGCAGCGACTCGACGCGCCAGTGCGGGGTGCGGGTCGCCGCGCAGAGGCTCGCGAGGTCGACGCCGTGCGGGGTGCCGAACAGCCGGTCGAACCGGTCGGCGTGCTCGGGCGCTCCCTGCTCCAGCGTCGCGAAGATCGAGCCGCCGTCGTCGTTGACGACCACGATCGTCAGGTCGGGCTCGGGGTCGTGGACGTCGTGGACCAGCCCGTTGGCGTCGTGCAGGAATGTCACGTCGCCCATCAGCGCGAAGCTCCGGGTCGAGTCGCGACCGAGGGCCGCGCCGACCGCGGTGCTCACGGTGCCGTCGATGCCGGAGAGCCCGCGGTTGGCGATGGTCTTGCGACGGCCGCCGACCTCGTACCGCGGCACCATCAGGTCGAGGTCGCGCACCGGGTTGGAGGCGCCGACGACGAGCAGCCCGCCGCGTGGCAGCGCCCGGGCGACCGCACCGGCAACCTCGTACGGCGTCAGCTCGGCCTCGTCGCGCAGCAGCGCGTCGAGGGCGGCGCCGACTCGCCGCGTCGGCGGCCTGCCACGCGGTCGAACCAGTCGGACTCGTCGGCCGCCTCGACCGTGGGCCGCCGTCGAGGTGGCGGTCGACCGGGAACGGCCGCTCGCTCCACGCGCCCGGGGTCGGCACAGAGAGCACCTCGACGTCGTCGCGCTGCATCAGCCGCATCACCGGGCGGCTCAGGGTCGGGTGCCCGAACACCACCACCCGCTGGACCTCGTCGGCGAGCGCGCCCGCCCAGCAGCAGCCGGTAGGTCCGGATCGCGGCGTCGCCCGTCCGGCTGCCGCTCGTCGGCTCAGCCAGCAGCGGCCACCGCGCCTGCTCTGCCAGCACCCGCGCCGGCGGCCCCGCGTCGTCGCCGGCGACGACGACGGTCCGCGGGCCGGGTGGGATCCGCTGGTCGCAGCGACGGTTTCGTGACCGTCAGCGCAACCTCCTCAGCCAGCGGCCCGCTGGTCGAGGAAGGCGCTAGCGCCCGTCACGAAACCTGCGAAGAGACGTCCCACGGCTCGGTGGGCACCAGCGGGTCGTCGAGCTGGACGTTGAGGTGCAGGGGGCCGTCGCCGAGGCCGAGGGCGGTCCGGGCGATCGCGGCGTCGTCGGGGCCGAGGTCGACGTAGGGGACCAGGGGTCCGAAGATGCCGACCTGGTCGGTGGTCTGGTTGGCGCCGGTACCCCGCAGCCGTGCCGGCCGGTCGGCGGTGACCGCGACCAGCCGGACCCCGGCGTGCGCGGCCTCGAGCATCGCGGGTGCAGGTTGGCCACGGCCGTGCCCGAGGTGCAGATCACTGCCGCCGGGCTCCCGACCTTCGTCAGTCCCAGGGCGAGGAAGCCCGCCGACCGCTCGTCGATGCGGGTGTGCAGCCGCACCAGCCCGGCCGCCGCGACGTCGTAGGCCGCGAACGTCAGCGGGGCGTTGCGCGAGCCAGGAGCCACCACGATCTCGCGGACGCCGGCCTCGACCAGCGCCGCAGACGACGGCGCGGGCCAACGGAGATCGAGGTCACGAGGACCGATCCTGGCCCACGGCACGTACGTCGGCCAGGCGCGCCCGCCAGAACGTCTCGCGCTCCGGAGAAGCCGCACACCGCTGGAGGCGCTCCTCGCTCACCTCGGGCCGGAGCACCGGCAGGTACCCGTCGACGGGCGCGAGCGGGTGCGCAGACACGTCGTCGGCCAGCAACCCAGCCGTGGCCAGGCCGGAGTCGTAGTCGAGCTCGGGCAGCGCCGCGGCGAGCGCGACGCCCGCCGCCAGCCCCACGGACGTCTCGAGAGCTGACGAGACCACCGTCGGGAGGCCGATGTCCTCGGCGATCCGCAGGCACGCCCGTACCCCGCCGAGCGGCTGCACCTTGAGCACCGCGATGTCGGCCGCCTCGAGCTCGCGCACCCGGTAGGGATCGGCCGCGCGCCGGATCGACTCGTCGGCCGCGACCCGGATGGACGTGCGGCGCCGCACAGCCGCCAGGTCCTCGACGGCGGCGCAGGGCTGCTCGACGTACTCCAGCCCACCGGCCGCAAGGTCGAGGACCTTCAGCGACGCGATCGCCGTGTCCACGTCCCACGCCCCGTTGGCGTCGACCCGGATGCGGCCGGCGGGACCGAGCGCGTCGCGCACCGCTTCGAGCCGGGCCTGGTCGTCGGCGAGGGTGACGGTGGGGTCGGCGACCTTGACCTTGGCCGTGCGACAGCCGGACCGCGCGACCAGCTCGTGGGCCTCCTCGGGGGACAGCACCGGGACGGTGACGTTGACAGGGACCCGGTCACGGACAGGCGCCGGCCAGTCGCCCGCGGCAGCCTCCTCTGCACAGCGCAGCCAGGCGCGTGCCTCTCTAGAGTCATACTCCAAGAAGGGACTCCACTCCCCCCAACCTGCATCGCCGCGGATGAGGACTCCCTCGCGCACGGTGATCCCCCGGAACCGCACCCGCATCGGGATCGAGAACACCCGGACCTCACCCACGCTGACCATCTCCCAGTTCACCCCGCAGCCGTCGCCGGTCGACCTTGCCGTTGCGGAGCATCGGCATCGCGTCCAGGACCCGGAGCTCGCGCGGTGCCCACGATCGCGGATGTACCTCGGCCACCCAGTCGCGCGCCTCCTCGAGTGACAGGTCGCCCACGACCCAGGCGACGACGCGCTCGCCCCACTCGTCGTCGGGCACGCGACCCACATCGACGGCGGTCACCGCCGGATGCTCGCGGAGCCTTGCGGCGACGATGCCGGTGGACACCTTCACCCCGCCCGAGATGGCCATGTCATCGAGGCGTCCGAGCACCTGGAGCCGACCGTCCTCGTCGAACCGTCCCGCGTCCGCCGTCAGGAACCACCCGCCGACCCGGATCTCGGCCGTCAGCGCCGGATCGCCGTCGTAGCCCTCGAACAGGGTCGGCCCGCCGATGCGGACCCGGCCGTCGGTACCGATCGCCACGGCCACGCCGTCGAGCGGCAGCCCGTCGTAGACGCAGCCGCCGGCGGTCTCGGCCGAGCCGTAGGTCGCCACCACGCGGAGGCCGGCGTCGCGCGCCCGCCGGCGCAACGACTGGTCCACCGGCCCGCCGCCGACCAGCACGGCCGAGCAGGCGGCCAGCGCCGCGGTGTCGTCGGGCGACCCGAGGGCGCGATGGAGCTGGGTCGCGACCAGGGACACGTACGGCGCCCCGCCTGCCGCCGAGACGGCGTCGGCCAGCGACGCGTGGTCGCCGAGCACCACCGGCTGATGCCCCGCCACCAGCGACCGGCAGACCACCTGCAGCCCGGCGACGTACGAGACCGGCAGGGCCAGCACCCACGGTCCGGAGCCACCCAGGCGCGACTCGGTCGCCCGGACCGATGCGAGGATCGCGCGCCGTGAGAGGACCACGCGCTTGGGCCGTCCTGTCGACCCCGACGTCTCGACGACGACCGGCTCGGGTTCGCCCGGGGCAGCCAGCCAGGCGTCGACCTCGGCGATCGTCGGGGAGAAAAGCACGCGACGAACCTACTGAGAGTTGGGAGAATTCCGGCGATGCCCACCTGGATCGAGCGCTTCATGCCACCGAGCCCGCTGGCGCGCAGGCTCTCGTCCCAGTCGATCCTCTTCGCGATCGGCCAGGGCGCCTTCCTCACCGGCAGCGCGGTCTTCTTCACCCACATCGTCGGCCTCACCGCGGCCCAGGTCGGCCTGGGCCTGACGATCGCCGGCCTGGTGTCTTTCGCGTTCGCAGTCCCGCTGGGACGCTTCGCGGACAAGGTCGGGACCAAGCGCCTGTGGGCGATCACCTCGTTCATCGACGCCGGGTTGTTCCTCGTCTGGCCCTGGCTCGAGGGCTTCACCCAGTTCGTGGCCATGGTCGTCGTCCTCGAACTGGTCGGCACGGCCGGCTACACGGCGTTCGGGGCCTACACCCTCAACGTCTTCCCCCGCGAGGACCGGGTGCGCTCCCAGGCGTTCATGCGCAGCGCCCTCAACATCGGGTTCACGATCGGCGCCCTGATCGGTGGCCTGGCGCTCGCCACCAACAGCGACACGGTGATCCGGTGGATGCCCGTTCTCCCAGCAGTGATCCTCTTCGCCAACGCGTTCCTGATCACGCGGCTTCCTGATGCCCACGGCGAGGTGGAGGTCTCGAGTGACGTCGAGGCGCTCGTCGACTCGCCCAAGCGGACCAGCGTGCTGCGCAACCGCGGCTACCTGGCGATGTCCTTCTTCGACGGCATCCTCGGCACCAACCAGGTCCTGCTCAACGTGGTGATCCCGCTGTGGCTGGTCCAGGAGACCGATGCGCCGCGGGTGCTGCTCGCCTGGCTCTTCGGCACCAACACCGTGCTCGCGGTGCTGCTCCAGGTCCCTGCCTCCCGCGGCTCCGAGACCGTCAACGGCGCCCTGCGCGCGGCCCGGATCAGCACCGGCTTCATGGTGCTGTCCTGCTTCATCGTGATGGTCACCCACGACACCATCGGCTGGACGACGATCCTGCTGGTGTGGATCGGGCACGTCACGGTGACCGGCGCCGAGCTGTTCGAGTCGGCCGGCCACTGGGGCCTCACCTCCGAGCTGTCCGAGCCCGCCCGTC
The DNA here is from genome assembly GCA_963814935.1 of uncultured Actinomycetota bacterium. Classification (GTDB taxonomy): domain Bacteria; phylum Actinomycetota; class Actinomycetes; order Propionibacteriales; family Nocardioidaceae; genus Nocardioides. Next base: position 326,153 of record CAWFEZ010000019.1, read on the forward strand.
GGGCCGAGTACCAGGGCGCGACGCACGTCGGTGGCACGCTCGGCTCGGTGTGGGCGCCTGCCTTGTTCACCTTCCTCGCCATGGAGTGGGGCACGACCGGCTGGCTGACGATCGCCGCCATCGTGGTCGTGGCCGGCATCGGGATCCACCCCGCCGCGCGCGCAGCCGAGCGCTACCTGGCGACCCGCACCGCCAGGGTCGAGGCCGGCCGACCAGCCTGCTTGAATCCGTCTTCGTGACGACTCCCGGGCAGTGGTTGGCCGGCGCGCGCCCGCGTACCTTGCCGGCCGCGGTCGCGCCCGTGCTCGCGGGCACCGGCGTGGCGGCGTACGACGGCGAGGCGGTGTGGTGGAAGGCACTGCTGGCCCTGGTGGTCAGCCTGGCGCTGCAGGTCGGCGTCAACTACGCCAACGACTACTCCGACGGCATCCGCGGCACCGACGCCGACCGCGTCGGCCCGCTCCGTCTGGTCGGCTCGGGGGTGGCGACTCCGGCGTCGGTGAAGGCCGCGGCGCTCGCGGCGTTCGGCGTCGCGGCGGCGGCGGGCCTGGTCCTCGCGGCGACCACCGCCTGGTGGCTGGTGGCCGTCGGGGCGGTCTCGGTGGCTGCGGCCTGGTTCTACACCGGCGGCGCCAAGCCCTACGGCTACCTCGGCCTGGGCGAGGTGATGGTCTTCGTCTTCTTCGGCCTGGTGGCCGTGCTCGGTACGCAGTACGTGCAGGCCGAGGACGTCACCGCCGCCGGTGTGTACGCCGCGTGCGGCATCGGCGTGCTCGCCTGCGCGATCCTGGTCGCCAACAACCTGCGCGACATCCCGACCGACCAGGTCGCGGGCAAGATGACCCTGGCCGTGCGGCTCGGGGACCCGCGCACCCGTGCGCTCTTCGTCCTCCTCGTGCTGGCGGCGCTCGTCGCGCTGGTCGGCGTGGCCCTGGACACGACGTGGTGGGCGTTCCTGGCGCTGGCCTTCCTCGTGCCCGCCGGCCGCGCCTCGAGCGTCGTACGCAAGGCGTCGGGCCGCGACCTGGTGCCGGCCCTTCAGCTCACCGGCGTCGCCGAGCTGGTCTACGGCCTCGGCTTGTTCGCGGGGCTGTTGGTGGGCGCCCGCTAGCGCCCCGACGTACGCTCGGGGCATGACCTTCCTGATCATCCTCGTGCTGGTTGTCGCCGGCGTGCTCGCCTACAAGAACCGCGTCGCCCTGCTGGCCAAGATCACCGGCCAGCCGCAGTCGCGGATCGAGCGACGCCTCAACCAGCGCAAGCAGTAGCCGACTAGCTGCTCAGTCGACGTCCTCGCGAGCCTTGCGGGCCTCGAACGCCTCCGACGCGCGGCGGGCGCGCTCGTCGACGCGCTGGGCGAAGGACTCCCGGGGGCGGTTGAGCACGAAGTACGACGCCACTCCGGACATCACCAACGCGATCACGAACACCCACATCAGCGGCACATTGTCGGAGACGGCCAGCCAGATTCCGGCCACGATCGCGAACGACGCCGCGAACAGCAGCAGCCGCAGCGCGGTGTAGACGGCGAACTCCTTCACGGGTCCAGGGTAGACGCCGACCACCCGCGCCCTACTCTTGAGGCGTGTTGAAGGTCCTGGTCCTCGTCGCCCTTCTGGGGCTCGCGATCTACCTCATCGTGCGGACCGTCCAAGGACGCGGCGCCTCTCCCCGGCCGCGCCGGCCCCAGCGCCGCCCGCCCGCGCGTCCCGTCGCCCCCGACGACGACCCCGACTTCCTGCGCGACCTCGACCGCAAGCGCAAGCACCCCGACGACCCCGAGGCGTCGACTCGCTGGTTGAGGAGGGACGAAGTCCCGTCACGAAACCGAGCGACTGACCAGGCCGCCCGTCGGCTCACCGGGTTTCGTGACAGGCGCTAGCGCGCCTTCCTCAACCAGCGATGAGCTAGTCGCCGTAGTACTTGCGGAGGGCGGTGGCCCGGCGGGAGGTGATCTTCGCCAGCTCGGCGACCGACACCTGGTAGGCCGGCGGGAGCGGAGCCCGGCACTCGGCAGCGGCGCAGAAGCGGTACTGGCGCCACAGCTTGGCCAGGTCGCGACGTACGTCGAGGTAGTCCGGGTCGTCGTAGCGCGAGCGCAGCTGCAGCGGGTCGGTGGCCAGGTCGTAGAGCTCGCCCTCGCCGGTGGAGTAGCGGAAGTAGGCGTAGCGGCCGGTGCGCAGGCCCATCTCGGTCAGCGCGCCGGGGAAAGCCGCCGATCTCGTGTGGCAGGGGCTGCGCTGCCCTCGGTGACGACCGGCACCGCCCACGGCTTTTCGGCCGCGAAGGCCGGCACCATCGACGTCCCGTCGACCGCGGGCAGTGACGCGGACCGCGAGGTCGAGGATCGTCGCGGTCACGTCGATCGTGGTGACCGGCGTGTGCCGCACGCCGTGCGGGATGCCCGGCCCCGCGACCACCAGCGGCACCCGCAGCGACTCCTCGTGCGGCTTGACCTTCCCGTACCGCTGCCGGTGCTCGCCGAGTGAAGTAGCCGTTGTCGGAGGTGAACACGATGACGGTGTCGTCGTACTGACCGGTCTTCTTCAGCGTGCGCACGATCTGGCCGAACTGCCGGTCCCAGGCGAACAGCGCTTCGGCGCGCTGGCGCTGCCACCTCGAGCAAGCGCTCGGCGTTCCTGGGCGACCAGCTCCGGTTGCTTCCGCAAGAACTTCGGCTTGTCGCTCATGTCGCGCTCGGTCGGCCGGCCAGCGGGCACGCACGCCCGGCGCCCTGCGTGACCACGTCGTCGAAGCGGCCCTTCACCCAGCCCGGCCGCGCGGGCGTGCCGAAGCGCGACAACGTGCCTCGCTTGGTCCGGTACGACGTCGGGTCGTCGGCCTCGGCCGGCCCGCCGAAGTGCGGAGCGACCGGCGTCGCCCAGACGAACCACGGATGCGCGGTAGCGCTGTACTGCTCGATCACTCCACGCACCTGCGTCGCCGACCACCGTCGAGGAGTATCGCCCGCGGTTGGACACGACCTTGCCGTTCACGTTCTGGGTGAAGGAGCGGTAGTTGTAGGTCCCGCCGCGAGTACGGCGACCCGGCCGGCCACCGCTTCTCGATGCTGACCTTCCAGTCGGTCCAGCCGTCCGGCACGTAGGTGGCCGACCGGCCGCCGGTCACCCGCGACGGTTGCTGGCCGTATCCGTTCAGGTACTTGCCGACCAGGGCGGTGTGGTAGCCGGCCTCGTTGAGGGCCGTGCCGACGGTCAGGTGGTCGTCGAAGACACCGAAGCCGTACGGCGCCTCGTGCGTGTAGACGCGGTGGTTGTGGGAGTACTGCCCGGTCAGGAACGACGCCCGAGACGGGCAGCAGAGCGGGTTCGGCGCGAACGAGTTGGTGAACCGCAACCCGCGCGACGCGACGTACTTGCGCACGTTGGGCACGTAACGCAGCTCGTCCCAGCGCATGTCGTCCATCGTGACGACCAGGATGTTGGGGCCGTCGTTGGGCGGCAGGTCCCTCGTGGGAACCACCTTCGGCGTCGGAGTCCGCGGCACGGTGGAGGCGTGCCGCGCGGTCTCGCCGGTGTCCGCCGATCCGACCGAGCACGCGGTGAGCACCGATCCCAGCAGGGCCGCGGACGTCAGCACCGCAAGCCCCCGGATCACCCGGCCAGTCTGCCTCAGCGGGTGTCGACAGGACCGGAGGCACTCCCGGCGGTCGAGCTTGTCGAGACCCCGGAGGCGTAGGAGTGCTGGCTGGTGGTGGAGAAGTAGTTGATGCCGATGAAGTTGAACCACAGCGTCGCCATGCCGAGCAGCGCGAGGTAGGCAGCCTTGCGGCCGCGCCAGCCCGCCGTCGCGCGGGCGTGGAGGTAGGCGGCGTAGACGACCCAGGTGATGAACGCCCAGACCTCCTTGGGATCCCAGTTCCAGTACGACGACCAGGCCTGGTGGGCCCAGATCGGCCCGGTGATCAGCACCGCGAAGGTCCACACGGGGAAGGCGAAGGCGTGCAGGCGGTAGGCCGCCCGGTCGAGCGCGGCGGGCTCGGGCACGCGCGAGAGGTAGCCGGTCGTGCCCCTCCGTCTGACTGGGCCTTCTTGCGCTCCTTGACCAGGTAGAGCACCGAGCACAGGCCACCGAGCGTGAACGCACCGGTCGCGATCACGGCGGAGACGACGTGGATGACGAGCCAGTAGGAGTTGAGCGCCTCGGTGAGCGGGGCGACCGGGTCGTAGAGCCAGATCACCGCGATCATCAGCAGGGTCAGCACGATCGCGGCCACGAGCGGGCCGGCCCAGTCGAGGCCCAGTCGGCGGCGGCCGACCAGGAAGATGAACGCGACCACGAAGGTGCCCGACGAGCGTGAACTCGTACATGTTGCCCCAGGGCACCCGGTTGGGATCCGCGGCCATCCCGCGACCCACGAGCGAGACGAAGTGGAGCGCGCAAGCCAGGCCCAGCAGGATCAGGCCGAGCCGGCCCGTCATCTCCGCACGCTGCGACATGCCTGCGCGCGGGGTCTCGACACCTCCGCTCGTCGACGCTCGTCGAGACCTCGCCGGCGCCGACGGCGACCTTGGCCGGCGTACGCGCGGCCGGGACGTTGCGCAACGAGGCCCACTGCACGAGGTAGGAGAGCAGGGAGAGGAAGTAGACGACACCCGCGGCCGCGACGGCCTGGTTGCTCAGCGTCTCCCATGCCTGGTCGGTCACGACTCCTCCTTCTCGGGGGCGAGACCGGGTTGTGCTCCCGGCCCGCTCAACTGTCGCAGACCGGCCACGACCTCGGACACCTCGGCCTCGACGTCACCCGCGGTCGACCGGTCGAGGCCGCCGACGTCGACGCTGGTCGAACCGTCCGTCGGCGCGACGGGCTCGCACCCACACCCGCCGCGGCCGGATGAACAGCGACAGCAGCAGCCCGGCAAGCGCCAGCACGACGCCGGCGAGGGTGACGTGCATGCCGGGGGTGCGGCTGATCTGGAGCTTGTTCCAGCGCTCGACGCCCTCGAAGGTCACCGAGCCTGCGCCGTCCGGCAGGTCGATCGACTGGCCCTCCTGCAGGTCGACGCGGAACATCGAGCCGTCGGGCTCGGTCACCTTCGTGAGCTTCGACTTGTCGAGCTCGTAGAAGGACTGCGCGGTGCCGTCGTCCAGGCCCAGGTCGCCGGTGTAGGCGAGCAGCGACAGGGTGGGGTTCTTCAGGTCGCCCATCACGTTGACGGGGTTGCCGTCGATGCTGAGGTACGTCGGGAAGAACAGCCCCTCGAGCCCGATCCCGGCCGGCTCGGCGTCGGGCGCCTTCACCACGCCGAACGAGCGGAAGCCGGCGTCCTCCGGGAGGAAGACCGTCGGCCCGCTGTAGGCCACCTCGCCGTTGCCGTCACGGATCGTGATCACCGGTGCGTAGCCGTGGCCGATCAGGAAGACCTCGGTGCCGCCGATCTTGAGCGGGTGGTTGACCCGCAGGTCGTACTGATGGTCCTGGCCGTCCGGGGTCTCGCGATAGGTCACGTGGGCGTTGAAGCCACGCGCCATCCCCTGCCGCGGCCCGTCCTCGATCCACTCGACATCGAATTCGTCGACGGTGAAGCTGAACGGCTCCATGCCGTCGGCGTCGAAGAGCGAGCCCGGGTCGAAGTCGTCGTACTGGGTGAGGTTGTTGGAGAAGCCGTTGCCCACCACCAGGATGACGCCGCCCTTGTAGCCGAACAGCCCGCCCACCGCGAAGCCGACCAGCACCACGACGACGGCCAGGTGGAAGAGCAGGTTGCCCGCCTCGCGGAGGTAGCCGCGCTCCGCGGCCACCCAGCCCTCGTCCGGCGACGTCGCGCAACCGGTAGCCGCGGTCCTTCAGGACACCCTGCGCGCGCGTTGCAGCACGACCTCGGGCGACTCGTCGCTCGCGTAGTAGGTGTGCACCGGCAGCCGCGACAGGTGTCGCGGCGCGGCGGGCGGCTGTGCGCGCAGGGCCCGCCAGTAGACGAACGAGCGCGGGATGATGCAGCCGACCAGCGAGACCATCAGCAGGGTGTAGATCGCCGCGAACCACGCGGAGTCGTAGACCGAGAACAGCCCGAGCCGTTCGTAGACCGGGGTCAGGTCGGGGTGGTCGGCCTGCCAGCGCGAGGTCTTGAGCGAGTCGACGCCGCTCTGCGGGATCACCGAGCCGGGGATCGCCGCGAGGGCCAGGAGCAGCAGCAGCACCAGGGCGGTGCGCATCGAGGTGAGCTGACGCCAGCCCCAGCGAAGCAGCTCGCGCGCCGTCAGGTCTCCGGTGCGCCGGTCGGGTGGCTCCGGCGCGTCGGCGTGGGCCTCGGGGAGGGTCGCGGTCACTGGATCACCCTCATACCGGTGGCTCCGTGCCGATGATCAGGCGGACCTGCAGCCACTGGACGAGCTCGGTCCAGTAGCCCGTCACCACCAGCACGCCCACGGCGACCAGCATCAGGCCACCGGCCCGCATCACCCACAGCTGGTGGCGACGTACCCAGCCGAAGGCACGCAGGGCCTTGCGGTACATCAGCGCGGCGACCACGAACGGGATGCCGAGCCCCAGGGCGTAGACCGCGGAGAGCAAGGCGCCCCGCGCGACGGTGGCCTCCTGGAACGACAGAGCCTGGATGGCCGCCAGCGTCGGGCCGACGCACGGGAGCCAGCCGAGGCCGAAGAGGAAGCCGATCATCGGTGCCGCCGCCAGCCCCACCGCCGGGATGTTGTGGATGCGCCACTCGCGCTGGGAGAAGAACGGCAGCCAGCCGGCGAACGCCAGCCCGAGCAGGATCGTCAGCACGCCGAGCACGAAGGTGAGCTGGTCGTCCCAGCGCACCAGCCAAGCGCCGGCCGCACCCGTAGCGACACCCAGCAGCACGAACACCAGGGTGAAGCCGGACACGAAGAGCACCGAACCCGCGAACATCCGCCCGCGGCGCTCGGCGCCGAGGTCGGCGCCGGACAGCCCGGTGGCGTAGGACAGGTAGCCGGGCAGGAGCGGGATCACGCACGGCGAGAAGAAGGAGACCAGGCCGGCCACGAGGGCGACGGGTACGGCGAGCAGCAGGCTGCCCGCCAGCGCCTGCTCCTGGAACCACTCAGCCATCGCGAGTCTCGTCGACGACATCGCCTGCGAGGTCGACCAGGGTCTGCTGCGAGGGCAGACTCCCGAGGATGCTCGCCGCCACGCGGCCGTCGGCGTCGAGGACCACGAAGGCCGGGATCGTGCGCGGGCCGAGCACGCCCGGGAAGGCCAGCAGGGCCTCCCCGCCGGGAGAGGAGAACGAGGGAAAGTCGATGCCGAACGTGCGCTCGTAGGCCTGCGCCTGGGCGGTGCCCGTGTCGCGGATGTTGATCCCCACGAACTGGACGTCGTCGCCGAGCTCCTCGGCGGCGCCCACCACCCAGGGTGCCTCCTTGCGGCACGGTGGGCAGCCCGACCACCAGACGACGACCACGACGGGCTTGCCACGGAAGTCCTGGACCGCCAGCGGGTCGCCGTCCAAGGTGTCGCCCGCGAAGGAGATGGCGTCGTCGCGGTCGTCGAGCGCGACCGTCGACAGCACGCCGTCACCGGTGATGTAGCCCTTGTCGCCCGTACCTTCCAGGTCGTTGCACGCAGTGAGGCCCGTCAGCACCAGCAGACAGGCGAGCGAGGCGAGGAGTCTTCCTCAGGGCCGGTGCTCCTCGGCAGCCCCGCCGGCGCTGAAGGTGGCCTGCTTGTCGCGCACCGGGATCATGTCGCCGGCCGGCTCGGAGTAGGACACCCGCACCAGCCCGCGCTCGTCGAAGTGGAACGACGTCAGCGAGCACAGCGTGCACTGGCGCTTGCGCGGGTCGTGGAGGAACGAGCGCTTCTCGGCCGAGAGCCGGGTGATCCAGATCGGCAGCTGGTGGGAGACGAGGACGGCCTCGTGGCCGTGGGCGGCGACGCGGGCGTCGAGGATGGCCGCGCGCATGCGGGCGACCACGTCGTCGTACGGCTCGCCCCACGAGGGGGTGAACGGGTTGCGCAGGTGCCACCAGTTCTTGGGGTTGCGCAGCGCGCCGTCCTCCTTGCCGAAGGACTTGCCCTCGAAGACGTTGGTCGACTCGATCAGGCGGATGTCGGTCTGCACGTCGAGCCCGAGCAGCTTCGCCGTCGGGGCTGCGGTCTCCTGCGCCCGCTCGAGCGGCGAGGAGCCGACGTGGACGATGTCGCGGTCTCGCACCGACTCGGCGACGCGCTCGGCCATCGCCCGGCCGAGCTCGGAGAGGCGGTAGCCCGGCCGGCGGCCGTAGAGGACGCCCTCGGGGTTGTGCACCTCGCCGTGGCGGAGTACGTGGACGATCGTGCCCGTCGTACGATCGGTCATCGAGCGGCCTCTCGGGTCGCGGCGGCCGCCTCGGCGGCGTGCGGGAAGCGCATCGAGGACGGCCTCGACCGCGCGGTCGTCGTGGGCGCTGGAGACGAACCACGCCTCGTAGGCCGAGGGGGGCAGGTGGACGCCTCGCGTCGAGCATGGCGTGGAAGAAGGCGGCGTACGCGGCGGTGTCCTGGGTCGTCGCGGCGGCGAAGTCGAGGACCGGGTCTCCGCGAGAAGAACACCGAGAACATCGTGCCGGTCGACTGCACGACATGGGGTACGCCGGCCTCGGTGAGCGCCTTGCCTGCGGCGGTGCGGAGGGTGTCGGCGACCAGCGAGAGGCGGTCGTAGACCTCGTCGGTCGCCAGCCGCAGCGTGGCCAGCCCGGCGGTGGTCGCGACGGGGTTCCCCGACAGCGTGCCGGCCTGGTAGACGGGGCCCTCGGGCGCGAGCTGGCTCATCACGTCGGCCCGACCGCCGAACGCCGCGGCGGGCAGGCCGCCGCCCATCACCTTGCCGAAGGTCATCAGGTCGGGCTTCCAGCCCTCGACCGGCCCCGTCGAGGCCCCACTGCCCGAGCCTGCTGGCGCGGAAGCCGGTCATCACCTCGTCGCTGACGAACAGGGCGCCGTGGGCCGCGCAGGTCTCGGCCAGGAAGGCGTTGAAACCGGGCAGCGGCGGGACGACGCCCATGTTGCCCGGGGCCGCCTCGGTGATCAGGCAGGCGATGCGGTCACCGTGCTCGGCGAAGGCAGCCGTCACGGCCGCCCGGTCGTTGTAGGGCAGCACGAGGGTCAGAGCGGTGGAGGAGGCGGGTACGCCGGGGGTGCCGGGCAGCGCAAAGGTCGGGGCGAACGTGGCGAGGCCGGAACCCGCCGCCGCGAGCAGCGAGTCGACGTGGCCGTGGTAGCAGCCGGCGAACTTCACCACGACATCGCGGCCGGTGACCCCGCGCGCCAGGCGGATCGCCGACATGGTCGCCTCGGTGCCGGAGGAGACGAAGCGGACCTTGTCGATCGGCGTGCGCGCCACCATCTCCTCGGCGAGCTCGACCTCGGGCTCGGTGGGAGTGCCGTAGGACGTGCCGCGCGCGACCGCCGCGGCCACCGCCTCCTGGACCTCCGGGTGGGCGTGGCCGAGCAGCACGGCGCCCCACGAGCAGACCAGGTCGACGTACTCGTTGCCGTCGACGTCGGTCAGCCAGGCGCCCCGCGCCGACCGGATGAAGCGCGGCGTGCCACCGACGGCGTTGAAGGCGCGGACCGGGGAGTTGACCCCGCCCGGGGTGACCGCTCGGGCCCGGGCGAACAGGGCTTCGGATGCTGAGGTCTGCCGCGTCGGCTGGGTCACCGGCTCATTGTCCCCAACGACCGCGAAGACTCCACATCGGCCCACGCGCTCGCGGGGCCGCACGTATCGTGGTTTGAGAACGTAACCCTTGGGTAACTTCATTCGTTAGGGAGGTGCCAGCGGGTGAGGGAAGCACCCGCAAGAGCAGAGGGAGAACGTGATGGGCGCGACCGGCCCGACACCTGGCAGGGCCCAGCTGGGCCGTCTGCAGAAGGTCGCCACCCTGGTTCCCCTCGCCCTGCTGTCCGCCGCCGCGAGCGTGAGCATCGCCGGCGCCGGCTCCGCGGGCAGCCCCGCCAGCGCTTCGGCCGACGGCACGCTGCCCGACGGCAGCACCGTCCCCGACGAGGCGATCGAGGCGCCGGCCAGCCTGTCGACCCGCGCCCAGCTCGCGCCCGGCATCGAGTGGCGACCTCGACGACGCCGTCGGCAACGCCGCCGTCAACGGCATCCCGAGCGCCGCCCTGACGGCCTACCAGCGCGCCGAGACCGTCATCAACGCTGCCGACACCACCTGCCACCTGCCCTGGCAGCTGGTCGCGGCGATCGGGCGGGTCGAGTCCGACCACGGCCGCGTGCACGGCAGCCACCTCGACGGCAACGGCCTGGCCCGCCCGGCCATCTACGGCATCCCGCTCGACGGCAGCCAGGGCACCGCCCGCATCGACGACACCGACGCCGGCCTGCTCGACGGCGACGACCAGCTTCGACCGCGCGGTCGGCCCGATGCAGTTCATCCCCTCGACCTGGTCGGTCGTCGGCGTCGACGCCGACGGCGACGCCAAGCGCAACCCCCAAGACATCGACGACGCCTCGCTCGCGACCGCGGTCTACCTCTGCTCCGGCGACGACGACCTCGCCACCGACGCCGGCCGGCGCTCGTCGGTGTTCCGCTACAACCACAGCGAGGAGTACGTCGACCTGGTGCTGGCGTTCTACGACGCCTACGTCGCCGGCGACTACACCTCCGTTCCCAACAGCGCCGGCGGTGGCGGCACCATCCCGCCCGGCTGGCGGCGGCGATGGCGGCGGTGGTGGCGGTGGCGGCGGTGGCGGTGGCGGTGGCGGCACGCCGACGGCAGAGCCCGAGCCCACCAAGGGCCCGACCAGCAAGCCGACGCCGGCGCCGACGTCCAAGCCGACTCCGCAGCCGACGGGCCAGCCGACCGGCGCAGCCCACGCCGCAACCGACCCAGCAGGCCTCGCCCACCAACGGCGCCGGAGCCGACCAAGCTGCCCACGGCCAACCCCACCTCGGCGCTGCCCACGGTGCTGCCCACCCAGCTGCCGACGATCCTGCCGACCGACCTGCCCACCAGCATCCTGACGCCGATCCTGACGCTGGCCGACGCGATCGTGCAGTGCACCGCTCCAGGGCCTGATCGACAACCCGCTCAGCAACAACGACGCCTTCGACCAGTGCGTCGCCAACCTCACCGGCGGCTAGACGCGTCCGTTCGCTTGAGGAGCGACTTGTGACCCGAGCTGACCGCGAAATGGCCCGCGAGTGCGTCCGTTCGGGTCACAAGTCGAGACTCGCCCGGTCGACCGGGGAATCCTGCAGGTGCGACCCGAGCGGGACGCAGGTCAGCGGGCGAGGAGGCGAGCGGCCTCGGCGGCCCAGTAGGTGAGGATCACGTCGGCGCCGGCGCGGTGGATCGAGCCGAGGGCCTCGAGGATGGCGGGCTCGCGGTCGATCCAGCCGTTGGCGGCGGCGGCCTCGACCATGGCGTACTCGCCGGAGACGTTGTACGCCGCCACGGGCACGCTCACCGCGTCACGCACCCGGCGTACGACGTCGAGGTAGCCGAGCGCCGGCTTCACCATCACCACGTCGGCGCCCTGCTCGACGTCGAGCAGGGCCTCGCGCACGCCCTCGACGGCGTTGGCGGGGTCCTGCTGGTAGGTACGCCGGTCACCGATCAGCGACGACGCGACGGCCTCGCGGAAGGGGCCGAAGAAGGCGGAGGCGTACTTCGCGGAGTAGGCGAGGATCGCCACGTCGGTGTGCTCGGCGGCATCGAGCGCGGCCCGGATCACCGCGACCTGGCCGTCCATCATGCCGCTCGGCCCGACCATGTCGACGCCGGCCTCGGCCTGGGCGCGCGCCATCTCGGCGTACGCCGTGAGGGTGCGGTCGTTGTCGACCCGCCCGTCGGGGGTGAGCAGGCCGCAGTGCCCGTGGTCGGTGAACTCGTCGAGGCACAGGTCGCTCATCACGGTCAGCGCGTCGCCGACCTCGGCGACCACGTCGGTGATCGCCAGGTTGAGGACGCCGGCGGGGTCGATGGCACCGGAGCCCTGCGGCGTCCTTGGACTCCGGGATGCCGAAGAGCATCACCCCGCCGAGGCCGAGCTCGGCTGCCTCGTGGGCAGCCTTCAGCAGCGAGGACCGGGTGTGCTGGACGACGCCCGGCATCGAGCTGATGGGGACCGGCGCGTCGATCCCCTCGCGCACGAACAGCGGCAGCACCAGCTGCCTGGCCTCGACCCGCGTCTCGGCGACCATCCGCCGCAGGGCGGGCGTGGTGCGCAGCCGGCGCGGGCGTAGGAGCGGCCCGACGACCGCGGTGGCCTCGTCCGGCTGCTCGGCCATGACTACTTCGCCGAGGCCTTCCGACGCGTCGCGGGCTTGCGCTCCGACGGCTTGGCGACCGGCTGGCCGGCCTCCACCATCGCCAGCCGCCGGGCGGCGCCGAAGTCGGCGAGCGCCTCGACCAGCACCTCGACGTCAGGCTTGGGCGCCATCACGTCGACGCGGAGGCCGTGCTCCTCGGCGGTCTTGGCGGTGGCCGGGCCGATGACAGCGATCACCGTGGACGGGTGCGGCTTGCCGGCGATGCCGACCAGGTTGCGCACGGTCGAGGACGAGGTGAAGACCACGGCGTCGAACTTGCCGGCCTTGATCGCGTCGCGCGTCGGCGCCGGCGGCGGCGCGGCGCGCACCGTGCGGTAGGCCGTCACGTCGTCGCACTCCCAGCCCAGGTCGATCAGGCCGGCGACGAGGTTCTCGGTGGCGATGTCGGCGCGCGGCAGGAAGACGCGGTTGATCGGGTCGAGCAGCTCGTCGTACTCGGGCCAGTCGGCCAGCAGCCCGGCGGCGGACTGCTCGCCCGACGGCACCAGGTCGGCCCGCAGACCCCAGTCGGCGATGGCCTGCGAGGTCTTGTCGCCGACGGCCGCGATCTTGAGGCCGGAGAACGCGCGGGCGTCGAGGCCGTACTCCTCGAACTTCTCGCGCACGGCCTTGACGGCGTTGACGGAGGTGAAGGCGATCCACTCGTAGCGGCCCTCGACCAGGCCGCGCACGGCCTTGTCCATCTGGAGCGGGTTGCGGGGCGGCTCGACCGAGATGGTCGGCACCTCCTCGGGCACCGCGCCGTAGCCGCGCAGCCGCTGCGAGAGCGCGCCGGCCTGCTCCTTGGTGCGGGGCACCAGGACCCGCCAGCCGAACAGCGGCTTGGTCTCGAACCACGACAGGGTCTCGCGCAGGTCGACCACGTCGCCGACGACGGTGACGGCCGGCGGGCTCATCCGGGCGGCGCGCGCGTCGGCCGCGATGCGGTCGAGCGTCGAGACCACGGTGGACTGGTCGGTGGTGGTGCCGGCGCGGGTCATCAGGACCGGCGTCTCGGGCGTGCGGCCGGCGGCGACGAGCTGCTTGGCGATGTCGCCGATGCCGTTGACGGCCGAGAGCAGCACCAGGGTGCCGGTGCCGCCGTGGAGGCTCCAGTCGACCTTCTCGCCGCAGGTGACGACGGTCAGCTCGCGGTGGTTCTTGGTGGTCAGCGGGATGCCGGCGTACGCCGGGACGGAGCCGAGCGAGGAGACTCCCGGCACGACCTCGAAGCCGAGCCCGGCCTTGGCGCAGGCCAGGGCCTCCTCGGGGCCGGACGCGTAGAGGAACGGGTCGCCGGTCATCAGCCGCACCACGCGCAGTCCGCGCTTGGCCTGCTTGACCACGACCTTCGCGCGAGCGGCGTGGGTGAGCGGCTGGCCATCCTCGCCGAACCCGCCGTCGACGAGCTCGGGGCCGGCCTCGCTGCTGACGCCCCCGCGCACCGAGCGCACCAGGGCTTCGTGGTCGGGCGACTCGGTGATGACCACGTCGGCCTCGCGCAGGAGGTCGACGGCGCGCACGGTGAGCAGGCCCGGGTCGCCGGGGCCGCTGCCCACGAAGGCCACCCAACCGCGGGCGGCGGCGGGGTCGGTCTTCAGCCGGCCAGCCATCTGGGTCGTCGAGTCGGTACTGGTCTTGCCTCGCGTCATGCGTTACTGCCTTCTCGTTGCTGCTGATCGTGCTGCCCAACGGTTGGGTCGCTCGTCTGGACTGAGGTGTCTGTCAGGTCCGCGGCTCCCTCGGCGAGCATGTCGCGTGCGAGCCGTGCGCCCAAATCGGCGGCGCCTTCTGGTGTGCCGGTGGCCGACATGCGGATCGCGAGAGCGCCGTCGAGCGACAAGGCGACGGCCCGGATCCACAGCTCGTCGCCGTCGTCGCCCTCGGCCACGTCGGCCAGCGCCCCGATCGGCGCGGCGCAGCCGCCCTCGAGGGTGGCGAGCACGGCGCGCTCGGCGGTGACCGCAGCGCGGCTCGCGGGGTCGTCGAGAACGGCGAGCGCGGCGACCAGGTCGTCGTCGGCCCGGCACTCGACGGCGAGGGCACCCTGGCCGGGCGCCGGGAGCATCTGGAGGGGGTCGAGCACCTCGGTCACCTCGTCGAGCCGGCCGAGACGGGCCAGGCCGGCGCGGGCGAGCACGACCGCGTCGTACTCCCCCGACACGACCTTGCCGAGCCGGGTGTCGACGTTGCCGCGGATGTCGACGACCTCGAGGCCGAGCCCGAGCGCGTGCAGCTGGGCGGCCCGGCGCGGTGAGCCGGTGCCGACGCGGCTGCCGGCGGGCAGCTCGCCCAGGGTGAGGCCGTCGCGGGCCACGACGACGTCGCGCGGGTCCTCGCGGACGGGTACGGCGGCCAGCGCGATGCCGGGTGCGGGTGCGGTGGGCAGGTCCTTGAGGGAGTGCACGGCGACGTCGACGCGGCCCTCGAGGAGCGCCTCGCGCAGCGCGGTGACGAAGACGCCCGTGCCGCCCAGGGTCGCCAGCGGCGCGGCGCTGCGGTCGCCCTCGGTCGTCACCTCGACGAGCTCGACCTCGCGGCCGAGCCTCGCCGACACCAGGTCGGCGACCTGGCGCGACTGGGTGGTGGCGAGCAGCGAGGCCCGCGTGCCGATGCGGATCACGGTCACGGGCGTCATGGGGCCAGTCCCTCGGGCCTGGTGACGGCCTCGACCGCGTCGGGGTCGAGGGCGAACAGCTCGGCCAGCGCGGCGGCGTAGGAGACGGCGCCGGTCTCGTTGGCGAGCTCCTTGACGCGGACGGTCGGCTGGTGGAGCAGCTTGTCGGCGACGCGGCGCATGCTCATCAGGACCTCGGCGCGCGAGGCGTCGTCGAGGTCGGGCAGGCGGGCCATCAGCCGGGCCAGCTCGGCCTCGACCACGTCGGTGGCCATCGAGCGCAGGGCCACGACCGTCGGCGTCACGCTCGCCTGTCGCCGCGCGGCGTCGAACGCCGCGACCTCCTGGGTGACGATCTCGCGGACGGCGTCGACCTCGGCGCCGGCGTCGCTGTCGGCGAGGTCTTCGGCCAGGTCGGCGAGCGTGACCAGGGTGACGCCAGGCAGCTCGCCGACACCGGGCTCGACGTCGTGCGGGAGCGCGAGGTCGACCACGTCGAGCCGCGGCCCGCTCGTGACCGAGCGAGGCCACCATGTCGGTGGTGAGCAGCACCCCGGTGGAGCCGGTGCAGGCGACCACCAGGTCGGCGTGCTCGATCTCGGCCGCGAGGTCGGCGAGGGCGGCCGCGCGCGCGCCGTACTCGGCGGCCAGGCGCGCGGCCCGGTGGGGCGAGCGGTTGACGACCACCACGTCGGTCGCCCCGCGGCGGACCAGGGTCGCGGTCGCCAGCGCGGCGATCGAGCCGGCCCCGATCACCACAGTGCGCGCCCGAGATGTCGTCGAGCCGGTGTCCGGAGACGTCGCCGACGCGGTCGAGGGCGGCGGCCACCAGCGTCGGCGCGGCCTGGTCGATGCCGGTCTCGGCGTGGGCCCGCTTGCCGACCCGCAGCGCCTGCTGGAACAGCACGTTGAGGGCGGGCCCGACGGTGCCGGCCTCCTGGCCGCGAGCCAGCGCGTCACGGGTCTGGCCGAGGATCTGGGCCTCGCCGACGGCCATCGAGTCGAGCCCGGCGGCGACCTGGAAGAGGTGGGACACCGCGCCGTCGTCGTAGTGGACGTAGAGGTGGGGCAGGAGGTCCTCGGTGGAGCGTCCCGCGCGCTCGACGAGCAGCCGGGACAGCTCCTCGACGCTGCCGTGGAAGCGGTCGACGTCGGCGTAGATCTCCAGGCGGTTGCAGGTGGCGATGACGGCGGCCTCCGTCACGTGCTCGCCGGCGGCCACGTCGCGCGCGAGCTTGGCGGCGCCCTCGCCGTCGACGGCGACGCGCTCCAGCAGCGGCACGGGTGCGGACCGGTGGGAGATGCCGACCACGAGGACGCTCATGCCGTGGCCCCCCGGCTGTCGACCTGGGCCCCGACGTTGGCGACTTGCGCTGCTCGTGGTAGGCCAGGATCTGCAGCTCGATGGACAGGTCGACCTTGCGGACGTCGACCCCGTCGGGCATCGAGAGCACGACCGGCGCGAAGTTGAGGATGCTGCTGATGCCGGCCGCGACCATGCGGTCGGCGACGTCCTGCGCGGCGACGGCAGGGGTGGCGATCACGCCGATGGCGACGCCCTGCTCGGCCACGATCTGCTCGAGGTCGTCGAACGGGCGTACGTCGACCCCGGCGACGACCTCCCGGTGGCGCTCCGGGTCGGCGTCGAGCAGCGCCACGACCCGGAAGCCGCGGCTGCGGAAGCCGGAGTAGTTGGCCAGGGCGTGCCCGAGGTTGCCGATGCCGACGATGACCACGGGCCAGTCCTGGGTGACCCCGATCTCGCGGGCGATCTGGTAGCGCAGGTAGTCGACGTCGTACCCGACTCCCCTGGTGCCGTAGCTGCCGAGGTACGAGAGGTCCTTGCGCAGCTTGGCGCTGTTGACGCCGGCCGCGGCGGCGAGCTCCTCGCTCGAGCACGTGGCGGTGCCGGCGTCGCTGAGGGTGACCAGGGCCCGGAGGTAGACGGGCAGTCGCGCCACGGTCGCCTCGGGGATGTCCCTGGCGCTCTCGCTGGACGCTTTGGCGGTCACGGTTTCTCGTTTCCAGCCGGCGGACCCCGGGCTCTGCGACGCCGGTATTCAGGTCTCGCTCAGCCCCGCCACAGTAGGCGCTTGTGAACGCGAGAACAAAACCGAGCGAGCACTTGAGACGCACCTCACCAACCCGGTGCGGCGGGATACTCCCGTGCAGTTCCGGGGTCAATCGCGCCTTGGGACCCCGCTACTGCACGGGACTACCGCGGTGTTGCGGTGAGGGCCGCGCGGAGGCGGGCCTCGTCGACGCGCCAGAAGTCGTGGCGGCGGCCGTCGACGAGGGTCACCGGGATCTCCTCGCCGTACTCCTCGCGCAGGGCGGGGTCGTCGTCGATCGAGATCTCGACCCACTCCTCGCCGAGGTCGGCGCAGACCCGGGCGATGACCTCGGCCGCGACCTCGCACAGGTGGCAGCCGGGGCGGCTGTACATGGTCACCCGTGGGGTGACGGGAGCCGTCACTCCAAGATCCCCAGCGCCCGTCGGCGTTCGAGCTGGCGCAGCTCGCCCTTGCGCACCCGGCCGGCGAGCGTCGTCGGCAGCTCCTCGACCACCTCGACGCGGGCCGGGCGCTTGAAGCCCGCGAGCGCGGCCTCGCACCGCTCGCGAACGGCGTCCGCGACCTCGTCGGGGTCGAGCCCGGAGACCCGGACGTAGGCCACGACGGCGTGCCCGGTGAGGTCGTCGGGTACGCCGATCACAGCGGCCTCCTCGACGCCGGGCACCTGGCCGATCACCGCCTCGACCTCGTGCGGGTAGACGCGGAACCCGGCGACGACGACCACCTCGGCCGCGCGGTCGACCAGGTAGAGCTCACCGCCGTCGTCGAGGTAGCCGACATCGCCGGTCGGCCACCAGCCGTCGGCACCAGGGCCGTCGGACGCATCGGGCCAGTAGCCGCTGAACAGGTTGCTGCCCCTGACCTGGATCTCTCCGGGGTCACCCGGCTCGGGCTCGAGGCCGTGGTCGTCGACCAGGCGGAGGCCCACGCCGGGGAGCGGTGCGCCCAGCGAGCCGGGCACGCCTGCGGTGGCGGTCAGCGTGCTGGTGACGACGGGAGCCGCCTCGGTCAGGCCGTAGCCCTGGTGGACCGGGACGCCGGTGCGCGCGGTGAACTCCTCGATCACCGACCGGGCCAACGGGGCGGATCCGGACAGCACCAGGCGCACCGACGCGAGGGACGACGGCGAGGTCGTCGGAGCCCAGCCAGTGTGGGAAGACGGCCGGTGCGACCGGCACCACGGTGATGCCGTGCTCGACCACCACGTCGAGGGTGCCGTGCGGGTCGAAGTGGTCGGTCAGCACCAGCGTCGCGCCGTGGCGCAGGACGCTGCCGAGGACGGCGTTCAGGCCGTAGACGTGGAACAGCGGCAGCACGCCGAGGACCACGTCGCCGGCGCCGATCATGGCCAGACCTTCGACCGGGCGCACGGCAGCGGTCTGCTCGACGTTGGCCAGCAGGGCGCGGTGGGTGAGCATCGCGGCGCGGGGCCGGTCGGCGGTGCTGCCGGTGTAGAGCAGGCAGGCGAGGGTCTCGGGCTCCGGGCGGGCCGGAAGCTGTCGCGGCTCGTCGGCCAGCAGGGTGTCGAAGGCGAGCTCGCCGGCTCCCGATCCGACTGGTCACCTGTCTGGTCACCCGTCTGGGGATCGGCGTCCACGACGACCAGCCTCGGCTCGCGGGCCCGCTCCACGACGTCGTCGTCGAGCGCGTCGCGGGCGCCGGCCAGCGCCTCACGGACCAGGACGCCGGCCGCCCGCGCGGCGGCGACGGTCGCAGCGTCGGCGACCACCAGCCGGGCGCCGGAGTCGGCGATCATCCAGGCGAGCTCCTCGACCTTGGCTCGCGGGTTCACCGGTACGGCGACCAGCTGGGCGCGCAGGGCCCCGAGGTACGTCGTCACCAGCTCGATCCGGTTGCCCAGCACCAGCAGGACCCGCTGCCCGGCGACCATCCCGACGTCGCCGAGGCCGGTCGCCACCCGGCCCACCTCGCGGTCGAGATCGGCCCAGGTCAGCCGGCGTCCGGAGGCCTCGACCAAGGCGTCCTTCGCCCCGTCGCGGCCGGCCGCGAGCGCCACCAGGTCGGCGACCAGGGTGGGCTCGAGCGGCGCCGCGGGAGCGCTGTCACGGACGTCCAGGGACATCCGTCCATGGTTCCACGCGCGGTTTCGACGCGAGGCAGAACCCACCGTTCCCCATCGCTGGTTGAGGAAGGCGCCAGCGCCTGACCCGAAGATCGCGGTGACCGGCCCGGCGTCTTCGGCACGCCCCTCGTCACGCCCGTGGCCAGCGACGAGACGAGCCACGACGATCAACGAACGGCGGACGGCTTTCGTGACTCCGTCCTTCCGGTCACCGTTTCGTGACAGTCGCTAGCGCGACCTCCTCGACCAACGGCTACGCCGCCCGTATCGGGCCGGGGTGGCCCAACTCCTGGGCCTGTCGACCCGACGTACCGGGCCACCGTGGCCCGAATGCGGTGCCCGGGGGTGCCGGCAGCTGGTCCGGGGTGGCCCGCCACGATCGAGTGAGCTGCCGCTCCAAGCATGATGCCCGAGTATCCGGCGCACCTGGTGCGCCGGATACTCGGGCATCCTTGGGTCAGCGCCCTCGCCCTAGTCTTCGGTACCTCGTGGCGGGCCCACGTGCGCCCCTACGCACCGGACGTGGCCGGTGCGTTCCGGTACCCGGGTCTCGTGACGGGCCGTGCCGGCCCTCTTCGACCAGCGAAGGTCGTACCCTCGAACCGTGCCCGCTCCGCGCCGGATCGACCTCCAGCGCCGGTCCACCATGGCCGGCGAGGCTGCCGCGACGTCGGCCGCGGTGGAGGACGCGCTGACCGTGCCGCTCGACCCCGAGGTGGCGGCGTTCTTCGACGTCGACAACACCTTGATGCAGGGCGCGAGCATCTTCCACCTGGCGCGCGGCCTCTACCGCCGCCGCTTCTTCACCACGCGTGAGATCGCCTCGGCTGCATGGAAGCAGGCCAAGTTCCGCATCGTCGGTGCCGAGGACCCCGACCACGTCGCCGACGCCCAGGCCTCCGCGCTGGCCTTCATCGCGGGCCACACGGTGCTCGAGCTCGAACAGCTCAGCGAGGAGATCTTCGACGAGGCGATGGCCGGCCGCATCTGGCCGGGCACCCGCGCCCTCGCCCAGCTCCACCTCGACCAGGGACAGCGGGTCTGGCTGGTCACCGCCGCACCGGTCGAGATCGCCGGCATCATCGCCCGGCGGCTCGGACTCACCGGCGCACTGGGCACCGTCGCCGAGCACGTCGACGGCGTCTACACCGGCCGTCTGGTCGGCACGATGCTGCACGGCCCGGCCAAGGCAGAGGCGGTCGCGGCGGTCGCGGAGCGCGAGGGGCTCGACCTGTCGCGCTGCTCGGCGTACTCCGACTCTGCCAACGACCTGCCGATGCTCTCGATGGTCGGCCATGCCTGCGCCATCAACCCCGACGCCCGCCTCCGCGCCCACGCCCGGCGGCAGGGCTGGCGCGTCTACGACTACCGGACCGGTCGCAAGGCCGCGCGGGCCGGTCTAGTCACGGGGACCGTGGCCGGGGGCGTCGCGGGTGGCATCGCCGCCGCTCTCGCGGTCCGCGCCAGGTCGGCGACGCGCCCCTGACCTGCACCGATCGTCGAGCTCCGCGGCCGCTGCCGCAGACAGTGGGCTGCGACACTTAACCCTTCGGGCGGTTCCCCTGCACGAAAGGGCCACCTACCCTGATCCTGGCTAGGGGTACTAGGGAGGTACCGGCGTGAAGCCAGATCCGGGCACTGTGGCGTTGCGTGGGCTCGACGCCCTGCGGTCGCTGGTGCTCGCCTGCCTGCTCCCGCCAGCGGGCCTGGACGACCGCCGCCTCCTGATGGCCGGCGAGGTCGGCGTGGCCTCGCCGACGAGCGACCGGGACGGCGCCCAGGGCGACACCGGTGCCGGTGGAGGTGTCGACGGGGACCATCAGTTTGCGGCGTCCGACCAGGAGTCCGCGGCCGACCGCGACCGGCTGATCGCCCTGGTAGAGCTGGCCCGCAACGGCGATGCCGAGGCGTTCGGGATGCTCTTCGACCACTACCACCTCTCCGTCTACCGCTTCCTGTTCCACCGCACTCGGTCGTCCACGCTGGCCGAGGACCTCACGTCCGAGACGTTCTTCCGCGCGTTGCGCAGCATGAGCAGCTTCCGCTGGCAGGGCAAGGACTTCGGCGCCTGGCTGATGACCATCGCCCGCAACCTCTGCACCGACCACTTCAAGGCCGGCCGCACCCGCCTCGAGCTGACGACCGAGGACATGGGCCTCCACGACGACCGCACGAGCGAGGGCCCCGAGGACGCCGTGCTGGCCAGCCTGACCAACGAGGTGCTCCTCGAGGCGCTGACCGAGCTGCCGGCGGAGCAGCGCGACTGCCTCGTGATGCGGTTCCTGCAAGGGATGAGCATCGCCGAGACCGCGGCCGTGCTCGGCCGCAGCGACGGAGCGGTCAAGCAGCTGCAGCTGCGCGGCGTGCGCAACCTCGCCAAGCTGATGCCCGACGGGATCCGTGGCTGAGATGCGCTGCCAGGTGCCGAATCCGGTGGTGGGCTGGACCAGTCCAGTCGTTGCTACTCGCCAGTACGCCGTAACCGTGCAGGCCGAGGGCTCGTTGAGGTCGGTGTCCGGCGGGGGCGCCGGAGCCAGTGACCTGACAGGACGTCTGTGATGAGCCCGGTGTTCGCGACACGTCGTCGCGCCGAGGAGTTCGACGCAGTCGTCGAGGGTCGCTCGACGCCCGGCAGCGGCGGGAGGGCGTCGGACGACCGCTACGACGACCTGCTCGCGCTCGTCGGCGCCATGCGCGACGTCCCCGAGCCGCAGGCCCGTCCCGAGTTCGTCGCCGAGCTCCGTACCAGGCTGCTCGCCGAGGCCGCGACGATGCCTGCCGAGCCAGGCGGCCGAGGTCGACCGGCTCCGCCTGCGGACGCCCGACCCTGGCCGGGTCCGCAACCCGCGCGAACGCCGGCTCGCGATCGCGATGGGCGGGTTCGCCCTGGTCGGGGCGACGGCCACCATGTCGGTGGTCGCCCAGGCGGCCTTGCCGGGCGACCTGCTCTACCCGCTCAAGCGCGGGATCGAGTCGGTCCACGCCGGCATCAGCGTCGGCGACGAGGGCAAGGGCAACACGCTGCTCGCCAGCGCCACCACGCGGCTCGACGAGGTCCGACGCCTCGACGCCGGCGAGCACGAGGCCGAGATCGCCGACACCCTCGACGACTTCACCCAGCAGGCCATCGAGGCCTCCGACCTGCTGCTCGCGTCGTACGCCGAGAAGGGCGACGACGCGACGGTCACCGAGCTGCGGTCCTTCACCGCCGCTTCGATGGAGTCGCTGTCCGAGCTCGACGGCACGGTGCCGCCCACCGCTCAGGACGAGTACGTCCACGCGGTGACGACCTTGATGCGCATCGACGACGAGGCGGCGTTGTCGTGCCCGGCCTGCCCCGGCGCCGACCTCGACGAGATCGCACCCACCCTCCCGCCGGTCGGCACCGGCTTCGGCGCGGGCACGCTGCCTGCGCTGAACCTGCCCGACCTCGTGCTGCCCACGCTGGTGCTCCCGTCGCTCGGCGGCGACCTGCCTCCTGGCAGCGTCACCAAGCCCAGCCCGACTGCCGGACCTGGCGGCGGGCCTGGCGGAGGCCCCACCGGCGGACCCACGGGAGGCCCGACGGCCTTGCCGACCCCGCTGCCCACCGGCGTACCCACCTCGGGTCAGCCCACTGGCGGGCTGCCGACCGGCGGACTGCCGACCGCTGGGGCGACGACCGGCGTGGTGCTGCCCACCATCGACGTGACCCAGATCCTCGACGAGCTGACCGGCGGCCCCACGCCGCTGATCCCGTTGCCGTCCGTCGACGTCACCCAGCTCCTCGGCGGCGTCGGCAGCGCCCTGCCCGACGGCGATCACCGACCCCCTCGGCGACTTGCTGCCGTAGCGCCGGTAGCACGTCCGGGGTCTCGAGCACGCGACACGCGGAGATGCGGCGTGACCGACGAAGTCACGCCAGACGGAGTCGCGCTTCATCAGCAGGTTGTAGAGCGTCTGCTGGATGGTTTCGCGGACCTGGTCGGTGACGTTGAAGACCAGCATCGGGTCGTCGGCGGCGCCGCCGTCGAGCTCGTCGGTGCGGATGGGTTCGCCGAACTCCAGCAGCCACTTCGAGGGCAGCGGCACCAGGCCCAGCGGGCCCAGCCAGGGGAAGAGCGGCGTGATCGGCACGTAGGGGACGCCGAGCAGACGGGCCAGTGACGGCACGTTGCCGAGGAGCGGATAGATCTCCTCGGCGCCGACGACCGACAGCGGCACGATGGGTACGCCGGTGCGCAGCGCGGCGCTGACGAAGCCGCCGCGGCCGAAGCGCTGGAGCTTGTAGCGCTGGGAGAACGGCTTGCCGATCCCCTTGAAACCCTCGGGCCAGACGCCGACCAGCTCACCGCTGCTGAGCATCCGCTCGGCATCCTCGTTGCAGGCCAGCGTCGCGCCGCCACGGCGCGCCAGCTCGCCGACGAGTGGCATCCGGAAGACCAGGTCGGCGCCCAGCGCGCGCAGGAACCGGCCGGTGTGGTCGTGGACGGTCACCATCGTCATCAGCGCGTCGACGGGCACGGTGCCGGAGTGGTTGGAGACGATCAGCGCCCCGCCCTCCGCGGGCACGTTCTCGATGCCGCGAACCTCGACGCGGAACCACTTCTCCGCGATCGGCCGCAGCAGGGCGAGCATGAACTTCTCGGTGATCTCGGGGTCGAACCCGAACTCGTCGACCTCGTAGTCGCCGGCAAGCCTGCGCCGGAGCAGGGCGAGCAGCTGGGCCAGCTTCGGCTCCCACTGGTCGCCGAACACCTCGCCGGCGGCGTGCTGGAGAGCCGACCACCAGTCGGCAGGCGAGATGCCGGCGAGCGGCGCGCGGTCGGACGTCGTCGCCGCCGGCCGCGCAGGCGGCTGGTCAGCGGTCGCTGGCCAGACGGCTGCGGGCCGGGACCGCCTCGGTGGTGACCTGCTCGATGGACTCGGGCTCGGGCGTCGTACGGCGCGCGGCCACGCCCCGCGGTTTGCCGGCGGCTGGCCGTCCCGCAGACTTCGCGACCGGCTTGGCCGCCGTCTTCGCCACCGGCCTGGGCCGGCTGCCGCCGGCGAGGCTGCGGGCGGCCGAGGACGGCTTGGCCTGGCCGACCCCGCGGCCGGGACGGCCGCGGGTGCCGATCGGGATGATCTCGGCGTCAGCCACGCGAGGCTCCCACGGGTCCTTGGGCATGATCAGACGGCAGCAGGTCGGCGAGCCCGGCGACGGCGCGCTCGGACACCCGCGAGGTCGCGGGCATGGAGGACGCGAAGTCGGCGAACGCCTCGGCCGTGGAGTAGTCGGGCTCGAACCCGAGCTCGGTGCGCATCCGCGTCGTGTCGATGCCGCGACCGAAGGTCAAGAAGGTGAGCTGCTCGGGCGAGAAGTCGGCCAGCCGCGCCTGGCGCAGCACCGACCCGAGCTGGCCGACGGCGAAGCCGGGCATCGGAAGCGTCGCGCGCTGGAGGCGGCGCACGGCCTGCGACAGCATCACGATGCCGTCGCCGGCGACGTTGAAGGTGCCGGGGATGTCGGAGAGGACGGCGTGCTGCAGGACGCGGTTCGAGGTCGCTCTCGTGGACGAACTGCATGCGGGCGTCGAAGCCGAGCACGGTCGGGATCACGGGCAGGCGGAAGTAGGACGTCATCGGGCTGACGACGTGGGGGCCGACGACGTTGGCCAGGCGGAGCGTGGTCACCCGCACGTCGGGACGGCGGCGGGCGAAGCCACGGACGTAGCCCTCGATCTCCTGGGCGTCCTTGCTGAACCCCGACCGGGGGTTGCGGCGCGGCCCCATCTCCTCGGTGAACATCGCCGGGTCGCGCGAGCTCGCGCCGTACACGGTCGAGGTCGACTTCACCACGAGGTGCTGGACCGAGGGCGCCTTCTGGCACGCAGCGAGCAGCTGCATGGTGCCGATGACGTTGAGCTCCTTCATCGTGCCGCGGCCCCCGGCGCTGCCGGGGGTGGCGATGACGCTCATGTGGACGACGGTGTCGACGTCCTCCTTCGCGATCACCTTGGCGATCACGGGGGTGCGGATGTCGGCGCGGATGAACGACATCGCGCCGACGTCTCCGCGCGGCGGTACGACGTCGACGCCGATCACCCGGTCGATGCCGTCGGTCGCCGCGAGCACGCGCGCGAACCGCCGGCCGAGGTCGCGGGAGACCCCGGTGACGAGTGCGACCCGGCCCATGCGGCTCCCTCGACGACCCGGGTGGTGGCTACTTGCCGAGCTTGCGGCGCTGGACGCGCGTCTTCTTGAGCAGCTTGCGGTGCTTCTTCTTCGCCATGCGCTTGCGCCGCTTCTTGATGACAGAACCCACGTGGTAACCCTTCACCTGCGTCGAACGTGCCCCAGGGAACGGCCCGTGGGACCTCGACAGCCTAACGGGCAGGCGAGTGCGGGGTTAATCCGTGCCGAGGTGAACGGATGTGACCGTTCGCCCAGTCGTGAGCACAGACCGTCCGGCGCGCGGTCGCGTCCTGCACGACGAGCGAGGCGAGCCCCTAGCGAGCCAGCGAGGAGGAAGGAGCGACCTCATGGCGCGGCGGACACGCCCGAAGCGGAGCGGAGGGCAAATAGCCAGCGTCGTAGAAGGACTTCCGCAGGTACTCGTTGACGTCGTCCTCGGTGACCCGGAACGAGCGGCCGACGCGGACGGCGGGCAGCTCGCCGTTGTGGACGAGGCGGTAGACGGTCATCTTCGAGACCCGCATGGTGGCGGCGACCTCGGCGACGGTCAGGAACTTCACGTCCGAGATGTCTCCACGGTTGTCTCCTGTGGCAGGCATGGCGCACCGATCTCTCTTGCGGCGACGCCACCGGCTTGCCCACCGATGACTCCACGTCCCGCGCTTGTGGTGAAGATAGCGCCGCTTGTGACTCGTGGGGAAGGGTTTGCCTAGAGAAACCTGAGAGACTCGGCGTGTCGGCTTGCATTGTCTGCACCAGCCACTCCCGACTCACACGCCTGTGATTCCTGACGCGCGGTCAGGGCATCGGGTCGAGACCGTGTGACGGGAAGATCTCCTTGCGGGTCGAGTGGATCGTGCGGTCCAGCCAGGAGTCCGGGTCGTAGCCCTCCGACCAGTCGCGCCAGTGCGGCTTCTTCCCGTCGGTCATCCGCGACGGCGCGCGGCGCCCCAGGGTGGCCTGGACGTGGTCGCGCCAGGCCTGCGGGGTCTCGGTGGCCGGGTCGATGGGCCGCCCGGCGACGATCGCGAGCAGGTGGGTCCAGGCCCGCGGTACGACGTCCACGAGCGCGTAGCCGCCCCCTCCGGTGACCACCCAGCGCCCGTCGCACACCTCGTGGGCGAGGTCGTGGAGCGCGAGGTACGACTCCCGCTGGCCGTCGACCGAGAGCATCAGGTGGGCGAGCGGGTCCTCCATGTGGGAGTCGCAGCCGTGCTGGGTGACCAGCACCTCCGGCGCGAATGCCCGGACCAGCGGCGGCACGATCGCGTGGAAGGCGCGCAGCCACCCGGCGTCGGCGGTGCCGGGCGGCAGCGCGACGTTCACGGCGGTGCCCTGGGCCTGCGGCCCGCCCGAGTCGTCGTGGAAGCCGGTGCCCGGAAAGAGCATCTGCCCGGTCTCGTGCAGCGAGATCGTGAGCACCCGCGGGTCGTCGTAGAAGATCGCCTCGACACCGTCGCCGTGGTGGACGTCGACGTCGACGTAGGCGACCTTCTCCACGCCCTGGTCCAGCAGCCACTGGATGCCGACGGCGACGTCGTTGTAGATGCAGAAGCCGCTCGCGCGGTCGCGCATCGCATGGTGCAGCCCGCCGGCGATGTTGGCGCTGTGGAGGCTCTCGCCGGAGTGGACCTGGCGGAAGGCCTCGAGGCTGGCGCCGACCACGTGCGCGGCCGCGAGGTGCATGTCGGCGAAGACCGGGTTGTCGTCGGTGGCGAGCCCGTGGTCGTCGAACTCGATCGAGCCCGGGTCCTTGCCCGCCCGCGTCACAGCGTCGATCAGGTTCTCGCTGTGGACCGTCGCGATCTGCCCGTCGTCGGCGAACGGCGCCGGCACCATCCGCAGCGTGTCGAGGACGCCGAGCTCGCGGACCAGCCGCATGGTCAGGTCGACCCGGATCGGCGACATCGGGTGTGTGGAGCCGAAGTCGTACGCCGTCAGCGACGGGTCGAAGACCACGGTCGCAGGGCCGCTGCACTCCATGGCCCGAAACGTACTCCTTGCGGCTACCCTGACTGCGTGCGCACGACCATCAACCGGTGCTGGTGGCCCGCCTCCTAGGCGGACCACCCGTTGACGCACACCTCAACCACGGCCGCCTCCGGGCGGCCGTTTCGTGTCATGGCGGCAGCAACCAGCGCCGGTCGAGCTTGTCGAGACCCCGCCCCGGAGGCACTCACTCCAGGAGCACTTTCATGATCCGCAACCTCTCCCTCATCACCCCGTCCGGACGTCTGACGCTGGGCAACTACCTCGGCGCCTTCCGCGGCATGGCTGCCGCCCAAGTGAGCACCGAGTGCTTCTACGGCGTCTCCGACCTCCACGCGATGACGACCACGCACGACCCGGTCGTGCTGCGAGCAGCCATCGCCGAGGTCACCACGTTGTTCCTCGCACTCGGGCTCGACCCCGACAAGGCAGTGCTGTTCCGGCAGTCGCGCGTGCCCGCGCACCGCGAGCTGGCCTACCTGCTGGAGTGCACGGCGTACACCGGCGAGCTGGCGCGGATGATCCAGTACAAGGAGAAGGGCCGGGACCAGCCGTCGACCCGCGTCTCGCTCTACACCTACCCGGTCCTGATGGCAGCGGACATCCTGCTCTACCGGCCGACGCAGGTGCCGGTCGGCGACGACCAGCGCCAGCACGTGGAGCTGACGCGTGACCTCGCCGTCCGCTTCAACAACAGCTACGGCGCGGTGTTCACCGTGCCCGAGATCGTGACGCCGACGGCGGGCGCCCGGGTGATGGACCTCCAGGACCCCGCTCGCAAGATGAGCAAGTCGGCAGCACCGGGCGCGGACGGTGGGGTGATCCGGTTGCTCGACCCGCCTGACGTGGTGCGCCGCAAGGTCGCGCGGGCGGTGACGGACTCCGAGACCGGCCCGGGCGCCGTACGGACAGCGGGAGAGAAGCCCGGCGTCTCCAACCTGCTCGACGTGCTCGCCGCGTGCGGGGGCTCGGCCGACGGGATCACGACGTACGGCGCGCTCAAGGCCGCCGTCACCGACGCGGTCGTCGCCGTGCTCGAACCCGTGCAGAAGAGGTACGCCGACCTGGCCGCCGACCCGGCGTACGTCACCGCCGTCTTCGAGGCCGGCAGCACCCGCTGCCGCGAGGTGACCGCACCCGTCCTGGCCGCTGCCGAGGCCGCGATGGGAGTGGGATGATCCGGCGATGGACGCACGTGAGCAGCTCAGCCAGCTCGTCACCGGCCATCGCGCGGCGGCCGCGATCGCCGCGGCCGTGGCGACCGGCGCCATCGACGCACTGGCAGAGGGTGCTCGCTCCTTCGAGGACGTCGCGGCCGCCACCGGCACCCACCCCGACACGACCCGGCGGCTGTTGCACGTGCTGGCGACCGTCGGCGTGCTCGACGAGCGGGGCGACACCTTCGAGCTCACCGAGCTCGGCCTGCCCCTGCGATCCGATGCACCCGCCTCCCTGGCTCCCCAGGCGATGGTGCAGGCGGACCCGGAGGTCTGGGCGGCGTGGGGGCACCTGGCGCACAGCGTGCGCACCGGCGAGACGGCTTTCACGGCCCTGCACGGGAAGGACGTGTGGGCGCACCGGGCCGAGCATCCCGAGCGCGGCGCGAGCTTCGACGCCCTGATGACCTCGCTCAGCTCGCTGGTGGTGGAAGCCGTCGCCTCGTCGTACGACTTCAGCGGGCGCAGTCACGTCGTCGACGTCGGGGGTGGTCAGGGCTCGTTGCTGGCGGCGGTGCTGCGCCAGCGGCCCGAGCTCTCCGGCACGCTGTTCGACCAGCCACACGTCGTCGCGACCGAGGCGCCGCCGGACCTGGAGGGACGCTGGTCGGCGGTGGGCGGGTCCTTCTTCGACGCGGTGCCGCCGGCCGACTGCTACCTGATGAAGTGGATCCTCCACGACTGGTCCGACGACGAGTGCGTGACGATCCTGCGCCGGTGCCGGGAGTCGCTGCGCCCCGACGGCGTGGTGCTCGTGGTCGAGCTCCTGCTCGACCGCCCCGGGCACGAACGGTTCACCGCCCTGATGGACCTCCAGATGCTGGTGGTGGCCGGAGGCCGCGAACGCACCGAGGCGGAGTTCGCCGCGCTGTTCGCCCGCGCCGGCCTCCGCCTCACCCGCGTCGTCGCCACCGCCACCCACTACGCGGTCCTCGAGGCGGTTGCCGGCTGGCTGAGTGATCCCCGGATCATCCGGGTATTCCTGCACTTGTCAGGCGTTGCAACCCCGACAAGCTGACGGAACAGCCTGACAAGTCAGCTCGCCTCGAGCTCCCCGAACCCGGCCTCGACCAGCCCGCGCACCGTCTCGACCGCCTCGCTCGCGTCGGCGCCGGTCGCCGACACGGTGATCTCCGTACCCTGCCCCGCCGCGAGCGTCATCAGCTCCAGGGAGCTCGATGCGTCGGCCCGCCGGCCGCACGCCTCGACCGCGACGTCCGCCGCCAGGCCGCCCACCGCCGTAGCGATCTGGGCCGCCGGCCGGGCGTGCAGACCTTGCGGGTTGACCAGCATGAGCCGCACCGACGCGTCCGGTTCGCCCTCCGGCTGCGGCGGCCCTGCCGAGCCGGACGCCGCGTGCTCGGCCAGCGCCGTGATCTTCGGGACCAGCGCGGCCTCGGCCTCGCGGGCGACGGTGTCGAGGTCCGCTCCCCCGGCCGCCCGCACGACGGCGGCGACCAGGCCCTCGACCACAGGCGCTGCGCTCAGCCGTACGGCGTGGTCGGCCGGGAGCGCCCAGCTCGAGCGCGAGCTCGGCGCTGAGCACGGCGGAGCCGAGGTCCATCAGGACGAGTACGCCGTCGGGCGAGGCCGCCTTCTCCATCGCCCGCCGCACCTCGGTGGCGTCGGTGCCGAGACCACCGCCGGCGCCGGCGGCCACCGCGACCACCGGCCCGTCTCCGTGCACCATCTCGTCGGCGAGCGCGACCGCCGCCTCCGCCAGGGCGAGGCTGTGGGAGACGACGACGATCCCGATCACGGCGCCCCTCAGCTCTCGAGCGTGTCGGCCAGCGCGGCGAGCAGCAACGCGGACGACGCGGCGCCGGGGTCGATGTGGCCGACGCTGCGCTCGCCGAGGTACGACGCCCGGCCCTTGAGGGCGAGCAGCGGCTCGGTCGCGTCGCGGCCGGCGGCGGCCGCGTCGGCCGCCGCTCGCGCGGCGGCACCGACGTCGGCGCCGGAACCCAGCGCCTCCTCGAACGCCGCCAGCGCGGGTGCCAGCGCGTCGTACATCGTCTTGTCGCCGGCCTCGGCCTTGCCACGCGCGACGATGCCCTCGAGCCCGGCCCGGAGCGCCGCGAGCAACGCCGGGCCGTCGAGCGAGGTGGCGTCGCCCACGGCCGTGGCCGCACGGAGGAAGAAGGTGCCGTACAGCGGACCGCTCGCGCCGCCGACCGAGGTCACCAGCGTCATGCCGACCTTCTTCAGCAGCTCGCCGGCGGTCTCAGGAGGATCAGGCGAAACCGCCGCCATCACCGCGTCCATGCCGCGGATCAGGTTGGCGCCGTGGTCGGCGTCGCCGATCGCCGAGTCGAGCTCGGTCAGGTAGGCGCCGTGCTCGTGGACCGCGTCGCGGAACGAGGACAGCCACCCGACCAGCTGGTCGACAGATACGGCATCGGTCACGGTCAGAGTCCCCATCGCAGGCCCGCTGTCTTCACCGGAGCATCCCACAGGCGCACCATCTCGTCGTCGGCCTTGAGCACGGTCACCGAGGCGCCGGCCATGTCGAGCGAGGTGATGTAGTCGCCGACGAGGGTCCGGGCGACCTGCACCCCGGCCTTCTCGAGCAGCGTCGCCACCTCGCCGTACAGCAGGTAGAGCTCGATGAGCGGCGTGCCGCCCATCCCGTTGAGCAGCACGATGCTCGGGCCGCCGGTGAAGTCAAGGTCCGCGAGCACCGGCTCGACGAGCATCTCGGCGATCTCGGCCGCTCCCGCGAGCGGGACGCGGCGACGGCCGGGCTCGCCGTGGATGCCGACGCCCATCTCCATCTCGTCCTCGGGCAGGTCGAAGGTCGGCTTGCCCGCCGACGGCACCGTGCAGCTGGTCAGGGCCATGCCCATCGAGCGGCCCTGGCCGTTGACGCGCTTGGCCAGCTCGAGGACGGCATCGAGGTCGCGGCCCTCCTCGGCGGCGGCGCCGACGATCTTCTCCAGCAGCACGGTGACGCCGACCCCCCGGCGACCGGCGGTCCAGGTGGAGTCCTGCACGGCGACGTCGTCGTCGGTCACGATCGTCTCGACGCGTACGCCGGAGTCGACGGCCGCCATCTCGCCCGCCATCTCGAAGTTCATCACGTCGCCCGTGTAGTTCTTGACGATGTGCAGCACGCCGGCTCCGCGGTCGACGACCGTGGTGGCCTCCTGCATCTGGTCGGGCGTGGGCGAGGTGAAGACCTCGCCGCAGCACGCCGCGTCGAGCATGCCCGGCCCGACGTACCCTCCGTGGAGCGGCTCGTGGCCCGAGCCTCCACCCGAGATCAGCGCGACCTTGCCGTCGGCCTTCGGGCGTCGCCCGGTAGATGACGCGGTGCTGGTGGTCGACCCGGAGCTCCGGGTGGGCCGCGTCGATGCCCTTGAGGGCGTCGGCCAGCACGTCCTCGGGACGGTTGATGAGCTTCTTCATGGTTCAGACCTCCGAAGGAACAGCCGCGGGCGGACCCGGAGCTGGAGCCAGATCGTTGTGGGCGTTGTCGTGGGCTGTGTGGGCAATGAAACCGAAGGCGAACGCTGCTAGGACACCCGCGAGCAGCTCGGCGCCGACGTACACCGGCCACTGCTCCCACGACACCGAGCCATCCATGATCTGCTGGACGAGCATCGGGCCGGTGGTGCGGGCCGGGTTGATCGAGGCGCCGGTGGTCGGCGCGACGGGGATGATCGCGGCGAAGACCACCATGCCGATGGCCAGGCCGGCCCAGCCGGGCGCCGCCTTGCGATAGATCACGCCGAAGACCGCGAACACCAGCAGGAACGTGCCGATGAACTCGGCGAAGAACGCCTGGTACCACGGGATCGCGTCGCTGTACGCCGCGACGCCGAGGCCGAAGTCGCTGGCCTTGGTGCCGAGCACGCCGACGATGGTGAAGGCTCCCGCGACGGCACCGGCGACCTGCGCCGCGACGTACGCCGGGACCTCGGCCCAGGGGAACTTGCCGGTGGCCGCCAGCCCGAAGGTGACGGCCGGGTTGATGTGGTTGCCACCGATGTAGCCGAAGACGTAGACCGTCACGATCACGATCGTGGCGAACGCCAACGAGATGATGCCGAGGTCCGACCCGCTGAACGTGGAGCCGTTGGCGTCGTTGACGATCAGGAGGGCCGGGACCGAGCCGACGCCCACGAAGACCAGGAAGGCGGTCCCCAGAAACTCAGCCGCGAGCTTCTGCCACCTCGTGTTTTCATCCATCCCATTGACCTTCCGTGTGATGCGAAGCACATTCGACAATGTCGAATAGTTATCGGAAACTAGCCACAAGTCAAGGGGGTTCGCGAAAGTCGATCGCTTCTGGCATGCTCGGGCTCCGTCCATCAGGGCGGCGGGGACGTCGGGAGGAGGCTCGGGTGATCCAGGCGATCGACCGCGCGGCGCGCATCCTGGCCGCGCTCCAGGGATCCCGGCATCTCGGCATCAGCGAGCTCGGCGCGATCCTGGAGCTGCCACCCTCGACCGTGCACGGCATCGTGAAGTCGCTGCTGGAGCACGGACTGGTGGTCAAGGAGCCGCACGGCCAGCGCTACATGCTCGGCCCCACGCTGCTCCAGCTCTCCAACGTCTACCTCGACACCCTCGACGTCCGCGCCCGCGCGATGCGCTGGACCGGCGACCTCAGCGAACGCACCGGTCTGGCCGTCCGGCTCGGCGTCGAGTTCTTCGACCAGGTCATCGTGATCCACCACGAGCCCCGCCCCGACGGCACCCGCCAGATGCCCGAGACCGGGCTGACGATCCCCGCCCACGCGTCCGCGCTGGGCAAGGTGCTGCTCGCCTACCGACCGGGGTTCCTCCAGACCCTCCTGGGCAAAGGGCCACTCCGCAGCCTCACCGGCGAGACCCTCGTCGAGTCAGACGCGCTGGAGAAGGCGCTGGTCGAGATCGTCGAGAAGGGCTACGCCGTCGAGGACGAGGAAGCGGTCCTCGGCGAGGCCTCGATCGCCGTACCGGTGGCCGACCGCGACGGCGAGGCGATCGCCGCGATCGCCGTCGTGCTGCCCGCCAGCCAGCAGCCCGTTGCCGATTCCGTGGTCACGCTGTTGCGCGAGGCCGCGCGCAACGTCTCGCGCGAGCTGGGCGCACCCGGCTGGCCGCCGACCGTGGCCCGGCCGGACTCGTACCGCTCATGGGTGACTGAACCGCCGTTCAATGTCATGCTCGGCGGATGCGCGCGGCCCGCCTGGCTCTTCTCGCCCTGATCGCCACGCTGCTCGTGGCGCCGCCAGCGTCCGCCGGCCCGCCCGTCGAGTCGGCGCCGACGACCGTGCGGCTGAGCGTGATGTCGCTCAACATCTTCTACGGCGGCGACGACTACGACCTGTCGGCACGGGACTGGTGCCCGGTCGCCAACCGCTGCCCCGAGGGGCTCTACCGGCTCGCGAAGATCATCGAGGCGAGCGGCGCCGACGTGGTCGGCGTGCAGGAGCCGGAGCGCAACACCCGCAAGCTGGCTGACGTGCTGGGCTGGCACGCCAGCCCACAGGCGCACGTGATCTCGCGCTTCCCGGTCCTCGACCCGCCTCACGCCGATGGCCTGTTCGCCTATGTGATGCCGGTGCCCGGCCAGCGTGGTCGCGGTCTCGAACGTGCACCTCCCGTCGACTCCTTACGGCCCGTACCAGGTGCGCAAGGGATGGCCGCGGTCGAAGGTGCTGGAGCTCGAGCGCACCCTCCGCCTGCCGGCCCTGCACCGCGTACTGCGCGCTCTGCCTGCCCTCGCCGAGCGCATGCCGGTCTTCCTCACCGGCGACTTCAACAGCCCCTCACACCTCGACTGGACGCAGGCGGTGGCCGACAGCCGACGCGAGGTCCCGTACGCCGTGGCGTGGCCGGCGAGCAAAGCCCTCGCCGAGGCAGGGTTCGGCGACTCCTACCGCGACGCCCATCCCGACCCGGTGGCCGACCCCGGCTACACGTGGTCCCCCGGCGGTCCCGAGACGCAGGACAAGGACTTCTTCGACCGCATCGACTGGGTCCTCCACGCGGGCGCGTCGACCACCGTGGACAGCAGGCTGGTCGGCGAGCGCGGCAACCCGCAGGTCGACCTGCCCTTCGCCAGCCCTTCCCCACCGACCACCGCGGCGTCGTGTCGACGTTCGACGTGACTCCTGGCCAGGCGCCGGTGCTCGTCTCTCCTGAGCATCGTCGAGTCTTCGTCGGCGACCAGCCGTTGCAGGTCCGCTTCCACGGGGACGGGGCCCCCCACGAGGTGGTCGCACTCGTGCCGAGGGATGCCGCGTCGCCGCTGCTGACCGCGCGGGTCGACGGCCGGCCACACCGACGGCGTCGTGAGCCTCGACAAGTCCGGTCTGCGGCCGGGTCGCTACGACGTCGTGCTGGTCGACGAGACCACCGGATCCATCGGCGCCCGCGCGCCTGTCTGGGTGTACGCGGCGGGCGCGCGAGCCGAGGCTGCGGACCGACGCGCTCGTCGTACGAGGTCGGCGAGCGCATCCGCGTCGCCTTCACCGGTGCGCCGGGCCAGCTCTTCGACTGGGTCGGGCTGTTCCGCTGCTTCAAGGTCTGCCGGGGGGCGGGCTGGTACCTGGTCTACCGCTACACCCACACGCGCATCGAGGGATCGGTGACCTTCAGCGCCGACACCTGGCTCGGCGAAGGCACGGTGCCGTGGCCGCTGCCACCGGGCCGCTACGTCGCACGGCTGCTCGTCGATGACAGCTACCACGCGATCGGGAAGTCCAACCGCTTCACGATCAAGCGCTGAACGGCGGTCAGTCGCCTTCGGCCAGCGCCCGCGAACGGTCGCGGGCGGCCTCCATCGCGGCCAGGAACGCCGCGCGCACCTTGTGGGTCTCGAGCTCGCGCAGCGCTGCGGCGGTGGTGCCGCCGGGTGAGGTGACCTGCTCGCGCAGCACGACGGGGTGGGTGCCGGTCTCGCGCAGCATCTTGGCTGAGCCGACGAGGGTCTGCACGACGAGGTCGGTCGCGGTGGCGCGCGGCAGGCCGAGGTGGACGCCGGCCTCGATCATCGACTCGACGACGAAGAAGATGTACGCCGGACCGGAGCCGCTGATCGCCGTGACGGCGTCCATCTGGCGCTCGGGCACGCGCAGTACCCGGCCGGTCGAGCCCATCAGCGCCTCTGCTTCGGCGAGATGGCTCTCGTCGCAGTGGGAGCCGGGTGAGATGGCCGTCATGCCCTCGTCGACCAGGGCGGGAGTGTTGGGCATGACGCGGACGACCGCGACGCCTTCGGGCACCCGGGCCTCGATGTACGCCGTGGTGATGCCGGCCGCGATCGAGACGACGAGCTGGCCCGGCCGGAGCTCGGGACCGATCTCGTCGAGCACCTCGCCCATGTCCTGCGGCTTGACGACCAGGGCCAGGGTGTCGGCCTTGCGGGCCGCCTCGGCGTTGGAGACGACCAGGACGCCGTAGCGCTCCTCGAGCTCGCGGGCCCGGTCGGGTCGCTTCTCGCCGACCAGGAGGTCGTCGACGCGGCGTCCGGCGCGGACCAGCCCGGAGAGCAGGGCCTCGCCCATGACGCCGGCGCCGATGATGGCGGTCTGGGGCATCGCGTTTCCCCTCTATTTCTTGGAGAACTACTTCTTTGAGACGAGGGACTTCACGAAGAATGACAGGTTCTGCGGACGCTCCGCGAGACGTCTCATCAGGTACCCGTACCACTCCTGGCCGTAGGGCACGTAGACGCGCATCGTCTCGCCCGACTTCGCGAGCCGGCGCTGCTCCTCGGGACGGATGCCGTAGAGCATCTGGTACTCGTAGGAGCCCTGAGCGCGCCCGTAGCGGCTGGCGAGCGACGAGGCGACCGCGACGATCCGCGGGTCGTGGCTGGCGATCATCGGGTAGCCCTGGCCGGCCAGCAGGATCTTCAGGCAGCGGATGTAGGAGCGGTCGACGTCGAGGCGGCTCTGGTAGGCGACCTCCTCGGGCTCGTTGTAGGCGCCCTTGCACAGCCGGACCCGCGAGCCCTCGTAGGCCAGCGCGCGGCAGTCGGCCTCGGTGCGGTGGAGGTAGGCCTGCAGCACCGCGCCGGTCTCCGGGAAGTCCTTGCGCAGCTCGCGCAGGATCGCCAGCGTCGAGTCCGTGGTGGTGGCGTCCTCCATGTCGAGGGTGACCGTGGTACCGGCGTTGCGAGCCGCCCGGCAGATGGTGCGGGCGTTCTCCAGCGCGGTCTTGTGACCCACGTCGGGCAGCGCCTGGCCGATCGCCGACAGCTTCACCGAGACCTCCGCGTTGCGGCTGAGGCCGTGGGAGGCCAGCTGCTTGAGGAGGTCGACGTACGCCGCCACGGTGGCCTCGGCGTGCTCGACGTCGAGGGTGTCCTCGCCGAGGAAGTCGAGGGTGGCCTTCAGTCCGTCGTCGACCAGCCCCCGGGTGGCCTCGACCGCTGACTCCGTCGTCTCCCCGGGCACGTAGCTCTTCACGATGCCCGCCGACACCGGCATGGTGCTGACGAGCTGCTTGACCTTGCCGCTCCGGGACAGCATGAGGAGCGGTTCGCGCAGGAGAGCCATGCGGTCAGGCTATTCCTTGACCTACGGCGTACGCCTCTTCAGGGTTGCCGCGCCCAGGCCGAGAGCGGCGACGGCGAACGCCGCGACGATGGCGACGTCCCGCCAGACGTCGGCGGTGTCACTGGTGCTGACGAGGGTCTGCATGGCGTCGGTGGCGTAGGACAGCGGAAGCACGTTGCTGATCGCCTCCAGCACCGGGGGCAGCTGGTCGCGGGCCACGAACAGGCCGCAGAGCAGGATCTGCGGAAGCACGAACGCCGGCATGAACTGCACCGCCTGGAACTCCGTGGTCGCGAAAGCGCTGACGAACAGGCCCAGCGCCGAGCCGAGGACGGCGTCGGCGATAGCGACCACGGTGAGCAGCCAGACCGGGCCCTGGACGTCGAGGTCGAGCAGGCCGACCGAGAGGGCGACAGCGAGCGCTGACTGTCCTGCGGCCACGACACCGAAGGCGATCGCGTAGCCGACCAGGAAGTCGAGCTTGCCCATCGGCATCGCCAGCAGTCGCTCGAGCGTGCCCGAGCTCCGCTCGCGCAGCGTCGTCACGCTGGTCACCAGGAACATGATGATGAACGGGAACAGCGCGAGCAGGCCCGGACCGATCTGGTCGAACACCGCCCCGCTGACGTCGATGAACATCCACCACAGCAAGGTCATCAGCAGGCACGGCAACACCAGCAGCATGGCCGCCGTCCGGTGGTCGCGCCGGATCTGGGTGAGCACGCGGGTGGCGACCGCGAGGGTGATGCGGGGGTTCATCTTGCGTCTCCGGTCTCTTCCACGAGCGCGAGGAACGCGCTCTCGATGTCGTCGGTGCGGGTCTTCTCGCGGATGCGCTCGGGGGTGTCGTCGGCGATGATCACGCCCTCGCGCATCAACAGCAGCCGGTCGCAGCGGTCGGCCTCGTCCATCACGTGGCTGGAGACGAACACCGCGGCCCCCCGCTCCGCGATCTCGTGGAACAGCTTCCAGAGGTCGCGCCTCAGCACGGGGTCGAGCCCCACGGTGGGCTCGTCCAGGACAAGCAGGTCGGGGTCGCCGAGCAACGCGACGGCCAGGCTCGCCCGGCTGCGCTGCCCTCCGCTGAGCTGGCCGACCACCTGGTCGGCCTGACTTCGTAGGTCGACGGCGTCGACGGCCTCGTCGACCTTGTCTCCGCTGACTCCGAGGACCTTGGCGAAGAACTTGAGGTTCTCGGCGACCGTCAGGTCGTCGTACACGCTCGCGGCCTGCGTGACGTAGCCGATCCGGCTGCGCAACGCCTTGCCGCCCGCGACCTCGCCGAAGGCGGTCACGGAACCGCTGGTCAGCTGCTGGACGCCCGACCAACGAGCGCATCAGCGTCGACTTGCCGCACCCGCTCGGGCCCAGGAGGCCGGTCACGCTGCCCACCTCGATCGTGAACCCGATCGCCTTGAGAACCTCCCGGCCCCCACGCTTGACGACGAGATCCTTCACCTCGACCGCGTTTTTCATCATGTGATGAATTATGCGAGCTGACACCGATTTGGTCAAGTCGTCCACAGCCGCCGAGACGAAGCCCGTCCGAGGGTGCCGGTTCCGCTAGCGTCCGGCCGTCGGTCACCTCGATCTCGGGAGGATTGCTCGTCGTGCCGCGTCTGCTCATCGCTCTGTGCTGCCTGATGTCGCTGTGGCTCTCTGGTTGCAGCGACTCGTCCTCGTCGTCGGCGGATCCGCCGTCCCCGACTCCGACGTCCTCCTCACCCGCCCCGTCGCCGACGGAGGTACCTGAGACGCCGGAGGAGTTCGTACGGCGGTGGGTTGACGCGGATACGCACATGCAGAACACGGGTGATGGGGCGGAGTACCGGCAGGCTCTCGAAGAAGTGCCCGTCTTGCCTGCGACTATGCCGACTACATCGAGGGCATCTACGAAGCCGGCGGGTACGTCAAGACGGACGGCTGGAGCATCAAGGCCAGTCGGGCCTCGAAAGTGACCAGCCAAGGGCTCGTCGATGTCACGATCAACATTGAGTCACCACCCACGGAGTACGTGGAGGAGGCCGGTGGCCCGATTCAGCATCACACGGGCGGCCGCTGTCGATTTCATCGTCACCCTCAAGCAAGCCGGTCGCTCATGGTCAACCTTCAGTTTTGCGCAGGTTGCCTCGATGAGGCCGCGTCTGCTCGCACTGCTACTGATCGTCGCGCCCATCGCGGCCTGGTCACCGTCAGCCGTAGCAGGCGAAGGACCGACGTCGTGCTTGTTGGACGTGGGGATGCAAAGTGGATATCGCGATTGCTTCGTTCCAGGGAGCCGAACTGATGGCTATCTGGGCGACCGCGCCATCGAACATCAAGTACCTGATTCGACCGATATGCGCGACTGCCCCTGATCGGCCCGACTCCGTTTGCGCCACGGATCAGATCGCGTGCCCGAGTCCTCCGGACACCTGGAAGTACTGGGTGTACCGCAGCGTCGACGACGGACCGTTCGTTCCTGTCGCCTCGACCTGCCTCGGGCCCGGGCGATGCGGCGAGTTCGACGTCATCACGCCAGGCAAGGTCCTTGCCGAGATGAAGAAGCTGGAGTGGCCCGAGGCAGTGCTGACCATCCAGCCACCCGACGGCAAGACCCTGGTCAACCTGCTGACCAACTTCTACTCGGACACCGAAGCACCCGCGCCCAAGACCATCACCCTCCTCGGCCAAGAGGTGGCGATCACGGCGACGCCGGTCAGCTACACCTGGCACTTCGGCGACGGGAGCAAGCTGACGACCAACGGACCAGGAGCGGCGTACAACTCCGAGGAGCCGATCCAGGTCGGACACACCTACGTCGAGGCCGACGTCACCGTGCATCCATGGGTGGACGTGACCTACCACGGCAGCTACACCGTCAACGGCGGCAGTCCTGAGGACATCCCGGAAGAGCTGACCGTCCAAGGGCACTCCGGTCGACCTCCAGGTGCTGACGGCCACCCCGCGCCTGGTCGGCTGAGGCCTGGGTAGTCGTGTGGGTGTCACTGGGTGACACCTCACGCCACCTCCTAAGGCAGGTCGCCGGTCAGGTACCGCTGGATCGTGGGGGCGTAGATCGCGATGAGCTGGTCGCGGGACATCGAGGCGAGGGGTTCGACGGCGAGCACGTACCTCAGCAGGATCAGGCCGATCACCTGGGAGGCGACCAGCGGCATCCGCTCCGACGGGCGGTCGATGCCGAGGGCGACGCCGATGGGTTCGATGACGACGGGCAGGACGCCTTCGGAGAGCAGCCGGTTGGCGGAGGGGTCCATGATGCCGCGGGCCACAGCCAGCAGGGACGGGCGGATGTCGGGGTCGTCCCAGACGGAGAGGAAGACGCCGAGGAAGCGTTCGGCCGCCTGCTCGACGGGTCCGGCGACGGCCGGGCCGATCAGCTTGCGGGGGTCGACCGGGAGCTCGAGGGCGGCGAGGAACAGCTCGTCCTTGGTGCCGAAGTAGTGGTGCACCAGGGCCGCGTCGACGCCGGCGGACGCGGCGACGGCGCGGATCGTCGTACCAGCGAAGCCGTGCTCCGCGAACGACGACCGGGCCGCGGCCAGGATCGCCGAGCGCGTGTCGGGTGAGCCGCGTCGGCGGCCACGGGGGGGCCCAGAGGAAGCCGCGCGCTCAGCCATGTGCCGAGGGGACGACGAAGTGCTCGCGGGTGAACTCCAGCGACTCGACCAGGTCGCGCTCGCGCTCCTCGCGGGTCGAGCACTTGCGGGTGTTGATCTCCAGCACGATGTGGCCGCCGAAGCCGGCGCCGGCCAGGTGCCGCAGGAACGTGTCGGCCTCCATCACGCCGCGGCCGGGCACGAGGTGCTCGTCCTTCGCGGAGCCCGACCCGTCGGTGAGGTGCACGTGTCGCAGCCGCGGTCCCATCCGCTCGGCCATCGCGACCACGTCGGTCCGCGCGATCGCGGCGTGGGACAGGTCGATGGTCTGGTTGGCGTAGGACTCCTCGGAGGGGTCCCAGCCGGGCACGTACATCTCGACGCCACGATCGGCACGGCGTCGCGACGAGGCGCGCCACGGGTACATGTTCTCGACGGCGAACGCGATCCCCGTCTCCTCCTCGAGCGCCGCGATGCCCTCGACGAACCCGGCGGCGTACTCGCGCTGCCACCGGAACGGCGGGTGTACGACGACCACCTCGGCCCCCACCTCAGCCGCCATCTCGGCAGAGCGCTGCAGCTTGCCCCACGGCTCGGTCCCCCAGACCCGCTGGGTGAACAGCAGGCACGGCGAGTGCACCGCGACGATCGGCAGCTCATGGTGGTCGGCGAGCTGCTTGACCGCCGAGACCTGCTGGCTCAGCGCGTCGATGCCGACCATCACCTCCACGCCGTCGTAGCCGAGCTTCGCGGCGTAGGCGAAGGCGTGCGCGGTCGACTCGGGATACACCGAGGCGGTCGAGAGAGCGATGGAAGAGGACACGTCAGGCTTGCCGGTCGGGGCGGCTGCTCAGGAGCGGGATCTTGTCGATGCGTTCGAGGATGACGCCCTCGCGCAAGGCCCACGGGCAGATCTCCAGCTCCTGGAGGTCGAAGATGTCCATGCAGGCCTCGGCGACGAGCGCGCCGGGCACGATCTGGTGGGTCCGCGACGGCGATACGCCGGGAAGTACGGCGAGCTTGTCGGCGCTCATCTCGACCAGCTTGGGGATCCACTGCGTCAGGTCCGCCAACGTCAGGGTGCGCTCGACCAGGGCGCCGTCGCCGGCGGGCGCGGCTCCGCAGATCCGGGCCAGGGACCGGAAGGTCTTGGACGTCGCGGCCGACCTGTCCGGACGGCCGGCCCGCAGCAGCTGGCCGGCGTCGCGAGCGATCTCCGCGCGGATCCGTCGGCGCAGGTCCTTGAGGTCGTCCTCGTCGGGCTGGCCCTTGGCGAAGAACTGCCGCGCCAGCCGGCCCGCGCCGAGGGGGACCGACCAGGCGACGTCCGGCGACTCGTCCGCGCCGCCGGCGATCTCCAGGGAGCCCCCGCCGATGTCGAAGACCGACAGCCTGCCGGCCGACCAGCCGAACCAGCGGCGTACGGCGAGGAACGTCAGGCGCGCCTCGTCCGCGCCGGACAGCACGTCGATGCGGACGCCCGTCTTCTCGTGGACGTGGTCGAGCACCTTGTCGCTGTTCCCCGCGTCGCGCACAGCCGAGGTCGCGAAGCC
The DNA here is from genome assembly GCA_963814935.1 of uncultured Actinomycetota bacterium. GTDB lineage: Bacteria > Actinomycetota > Actinomycetes > Propionibacteriales > Nocardioidaceae > Nocardioides. The sequence continues at coordinate 368,198 of CAWFEZ010000019.1, forward strand.
GATGACCTCCTCGCAGCCCTTGTCCTCGGCCACCACGACCGAGGAAGCGACGAAGTCGGTGAGCGCGTCGCGGCCGCTCTTGCTGACATGACCGTCGTCATCGAGGTGCTCGGCGAGCCGCAGCGGCTCCTTGTGGGAGTACGCCGGCAGCGGGGCTGCGCCGTCGTGGGCGTCGAACACGAGCAGGTGGCCCGTGTTGGAGCCGATGTCGAGCACGCCCAACCGCATGGGCCAACGGTATAGCCCGTCACGACACCCTCGTACGCTTGCGGGTGTGCCCGAGGTCGACTTGGTGTTTCCACGCGCGTTCGTCGAGTTCGCCGACCCCGCCGACCCGGACCAGGTCTTCAAGTGCGACCTGACCTGGCTGACGTCGAACTACCTGTGCATCTTCGGCCAGGGCTGCCATGGCATCTACAAGGAGTCGCCCGACACCGGTTGCTGCACGCTCGGCGCCCACTTCGCGGACAAGGACGACGAGAAGCGCGTCGCCGCGTACGTCGACCAGCTCACGCCCGACGTCTGGCAGTTCCATCCCGGCGGGCGGGTGCGCAAGAAGCACTGGGTGACGACCGACGACGAGGGCGCGCGCAAGACACCCGTCATCGAGGTCGACGGCCAGTCGGCGTGCATCTTCCACAACCGCCGCGACTTCGCCCTCGGAGCCGGCTGCGCCCTGCACGCACTGGCGTTGCAGCAGGACCGACACCCACTCGAGACCAAGCCCGACGTGTGCTGGCAGCTGCCGATCCGGCGTACGTTCCGCACGGTCGAGCGGCAGGACGAGACGTCGTACACGGAGGTCACCATCGCCGAGTACGACCGCCGTGGCTGGGGTCCCGGGGGCCACGACCTCGACTGGTACTGCTCCGGCAACACCGAAGCGCACGTCGGCGTCGAGCCGCTGTTCGTCACCAACGCGCCCGAGCTGACCGAGCTGATGGGGCCGGCGGCGTACGCCGAGCTCGTGCGGCACTGCGAAGCCCACCTCCGGTCGCGGTCGGCCCTCGCGCTGCATCCCGCCGACCCGCGTTGACGGGTCTCTCGACGTCAAGAGAAGCCGACCCCCGTGCACGGTCATCCTGAGAGAGAGTTGAGAATGACCGGCATGCGCCTGGACCATCTCTCCTACGCCGCCGGACCCGACGGCCTTGCCGGAACCGCCCAGCGCATCGGGGGACTGCTCGGAAAGTCGTTCACCGATGGGGGCATGCACCCGCGTTTCGGGACCCGCAACATGATCCTGCCGCTGGCGGACCACACCTACCTCGAGGTCGTCGAAGTGCTCGACCACCCGGCGTCCGACAAGGCGCCGTTCGGCCAGGCGGTGCGGGCGCGGTCGGCGCTCGGCGGCGGCTGGCTGGGCTGGGTCGTGGCCGTCGACGACATCACCTCGGTCGAGAGCCGGCTGGGTCGTGAGTCAGCGCCAGGCAACCGCTACCTGCCCGACGGCACCGAGCTGACCTGGAAGCAGATCGGCATCAACGGCCTGATCTCCGACCCGCAGCTGCCGTTCTTCATCGAGTGGTCGATCCCCGAGTCGCTGCATCCGAGCACGGGCGCCTCGGGCGATGTGTCGTTGGCCTGCCTGGAGATCGCGGGCGACCCGCAACGGGTCAGCGAGTGGCTCGGCGAGACCGTCGAGGCGCCACTGGAGGACGTGAAGGTCGACTGGGTCGCGCCGCACGGCACACCCGGCATCCTGGCCGCGCAGTTCCAGACGCCCAACGGGCTGGTCCGCATATGAGCGCGCCAGCCTGAGCCTGCGGTGTGCGCCGTGCGGTCGGCTTGCGAGGACCGCGATCAGGCGCCAGGTCGAGGAGCGTCGAATCGGACCGAGCCTGCGAGGGACGATTGACGCGTCTCGAGACCCGGTGACATGAGAAGCAGCCCAAGCCACAAGCTCCCGAGGGGCGCGGTCCCCAGCCCGAACATCTGGGAGCACACCGCGACCTACGAGGTCGAGAACCGCGCCTTCGACCCCGATGGCCTGGTGTACGACGCCATGGTCGCCCGCGCCTCGTGGGCCGGCCGCGTCGTCCTCGACCTCGGCTGCGGCACCGGCTTCCACCTGCCGCACTTCGCCGGCACCGCAGAGCGCGTGGTCGGCGTCGAGCCGCACCCCGACCTGGTCGCCCTGGCCCGGCGCCGCACCCGGTCGCTGCCGCACGTCTCCGTCGTACCCGGCACCGCGCAGCAGGTGCCGCTGCCGGACGCGTCGGTCGACGTCGTGCACGTGCGCTGGGCCTACTTCTTCGGCCCGGGCTGCGAGCCCGGACTGCGCGAGCTCGCCCGCGTCGTACGGCGCGGGGGCACGGCGTTCGTGATCGACAACGACGGCACCCGGTCGACGTTCGGGCGATGGTTCAGGCTGGGCTATCCCAAGATCGACCCTGCCGAGGTCGAGCGGTTCTGGGCCCGGCACGGCTGGACGCGCACCCCGTGCTGACCCGGCTTCGTTCGGCAGCGAGGCCGATCTGGAGGCGGTGGTCAGGATCGAGTTCGACGCGCCGACCGCAGCGAAGATCGTCGCCGAGCACCGGGCGAGCGGAGGTGGCACCGACGTCGACTACGCCGTCAACGTCTGGTCACGCGACTTCTGACGGCTCCGCCCACGGGCTGGGTTCGCGGAGACTTTTCGGCACCAGGTGCCGAAGAGTCTCCGCTGTCTCAGCCGGTCCCGCGGACGGCCAGCGTCGGCGTCAGCAGGACACCGGGAGACACGGCCGGCGGGTGGCCGAGCAGGCCCTCGAGGGCGCGCACGATCTCGACGGCCACCTCCTCCAGGGGCTGGCGCACCGAGCTGAGGCCGGGCTCGATGACCTGGGCCACCTGGGAGTCGTCGAAGCCGACCACCGAGATGTCTTGGCCCGGCTCCAGCCCGCGGTCGCGCAGGGTGTGCAGCACGCCCATGGCGAGGGTGTCGGAGGCGCACACGAACGCCGACGGCTGCGCCTCGTCGAGGAGCACGGCGGCGGCCTCGCGCCCCGACGAGACGGTGTCTTCGGTGCGGGACGCCAGACCCGTGGTCGAGAGGTGCCGGCCGTGCATGGCGCGGGTCCAGCCCGAACGGCGGTCCTCGCCGATGCGGGAGTCCTTGCGCCAGCCGATCCAGGCGATGCGCTCGTGGCCGCGTTCGAGCAGGTGGGTGGTGGCCAGGTCGACGCCCGCCGCGCCGTCGACGTCGACCCAGGGGTGGTCGGCCGACTCGTCGTCCCAGGGCCGGCCGAACGCCACGAACGGCGCCCGCCGCTGCCGCAGCCAGGCGGCCTGCGGGTTGCCGAGGTAGGTGTCGGTGACGATGAACGCGTCGACGGCGGTGGACCGCAACAGGTCGTCGTACCCGCGCAGGTGGTCCTCGTCCTCGCCGACCGCGAACAGCAGGATGTGGTAGCCGGCGCCACCCGCGGTCTCGACGAGCGAGTGCACGAAGCGGTCCATCGCGGCGTTGGCCGTGCCCTCCTGGGCGGGGCTGAACTTCAGGCCGATCAGGTGCGAGGCGCGGGTGCGCAGGTTGCGGGCGGCCCGGTTGGGCGAGTAGCCGAGCTCCTCGATCGCCTCCTGCACCCGGGTCAGGGTGTCGGCGCGGAGCAGGTCGGGGTTGTTGATCGCGTTGGACACGGTCTGCCGGGACACCCCCGCGCGTTCGGCGACGTCGGCCAGGGTCGGCGGTGCGACGGGGTAGCGGATCGTCATGCGTGCACCTCCCGACACAGCCACCAGGCTGGATCGATCCAACCCGGCGAGGTCAGCATAGGTGAGGGATACGGCGCGGCACCCCGGGACCCGTCATCCACAAGCCTCAGCGAGGCTGCGACGACTTGTCGGCGCCCTCGCCTAGCGTGACCGCCATGTCGTCGAGCAAGTCCGCCAAGGCGGCCCGCCCCGCCCACCGCTGCACCGAGTGCGGCTGGGAGACCAACAAGTGGGTCGGTCGCTGCGGCGAGTGCCAGGCCTGGGGGTCGGTCGTGGAGGCCGCCACGCCGGTGCTGCGGGCGGCCGCGACACCGGTGACCAGCCCGGCCGTGCCGATCGGCCAGGTCGACGTGCGCGACTCCGAGTTCCGCTCCAGCGGGGTCCCCGAGCTCGACCGGGTCCTCGGCGGCGGCCTGGTGCCCGGCGCGGCGATCCTGCTGGCCGGCGAGCCCGGCGTCGGCAAGAGCACGCTGCTGCTCGAGGTCGCCTCCCAGACGGCCCGGGTCCACCGCCGCACTCTCTACATCACCGGCGAGGAGTCGGCGTCCCAGGTCCGGTTGCGCGCCGACCGCACCGGTGGCGTCCACGACGAGCTGTTCCTGGCCGCCGAGACCGACCTCGGAGCGGTGCTGACCCACATCGAGGACGTCCGCCCGTCTCTGCTGGTCGTCGACTCGATCCAGACCATCTCCGCGCCGGGGCTCGACGCGGTGCCCGGCGGGGTCAGCCACGTCAAGGAGGTCGCGGCCGCGCTGATCCGCGTCGCCAAGACCCGCAACATCACCACCGTCATCGTCGGCCACGTCACCAAGGACGGCTCGATCGCCGGGCCGCGCGTGCTCGAGCACGTCGTCGACGTCGTGCTCCACTTCGAGGGCGACCGCAACTCCCGCTTCCGCATGGTCCGGGCCATGAAGAACCGCTTCGGCCCGGTCGACGAGGTCGGCTGCTTCGACCTCTCGGCCGAGGGCATCACCGCCGTCACCGACCCCACCGGCCTGTTCGTCGAGCACCACGGCCGCCAGGTGCCGGGCACCTGCGTGGCCGTCACCATGGAGGGCCGGCGTCCGATGCTCGCCGAGATCCAGGGCCTGGTGACGCCCAGCTCCGCCGAGCGGCCGCGGCGTACGACGTCCGGGCTCGACGGCTCGCGGATCGCGATGGTGCTGGCGGTGCTGCAGCAGCACTGCGGGATCCGCCTCCACACCCACGACGTCTTCGCCTCGACGGTCGGCGGCGCGCGCGTGACCGAGCCGGCCAGCGACCTTGCGGTCGCGGTGGCCATCGCGTCCGCAACCCGCGAGGTACCAGCTCCGATGGGAGTGGTGGCGATGGGCGAGATCGGGTTGGCCGGCGAGCTGCGCCGGGTGCGCGACCTGCCCCAGCGCATCGCCGAGGCGGCGCGGCTCGGCTTCGCCGTGGCGGTCGTTCCCACCGAGCGTCGCGGACCCCACGCCGTGACCGGTGTCGCAGCCGCGCCGCGCACGGTCGAGGGCATGCGTGTCATCGAGGTCGCCGACGTCGCCTCGGCGCTGCGCCTGCTGGGCGTCATCCGCGACACCACCGCAGAAGCCGTCTGACCTGCATCGACGCGCCTGGTGCTGAGGGGCACGCCCTAGACTTCCCGCCGTGGCCGGCATCGAGCGCTCCGACGACGTCCTCCGGCTGAGGGCGACCCTGGCGCTGATCGCGCCCGGCACCCCGTTGCGCGACGGCCTCGAGCGCATCCTCCGCGGCCGCACCGGCGCGCTCATCGTGCTCGGCAACGACCGCACCGTCGAGGCCATCTCCAGCGGTGGTTTCGCCCTCGACGTGCCGTTCACGGCCACCGGCCTGCGCGAGCTGGCCAAGATGGACGGCGCGATCATCGTCGACAAGGACCTCACCCGGATCATCAGGGCGGCGGTCCACCTGATGCCGGACTCACGGATCCCCTCGGAGGAGACCGGCACCCGCCACCGGACCGCCGAGCGCGTCGCCAAGCAGAGCGGTCACCCGGTGATCTCGGTGTCGCAGTCGATGCAGATCATCGCGGCGTACGTCGGCGAGACCCGCTACGTCCTCGAGGACTCCGGCCAGATCCTCTCCCGGGCCAACCAGGCCCTCGCCACGCTGGAGCGTTACAAGCTCCGGCTCGACGAGGTGTCGAGCACCCTCTCCGCCCTCGAGATCGAGGACCTCGTCACCGTCCGCGACGTCGCCGTCGTCGCGCAGCGGTTGGAGATGGTCAGCCGGATCGCCGCCGAGATCGAGGACTACGTGCTCGAGCTCGGCACCGACGGCCGCCTGCTCTCCCTCCAGCTCGAAGAGCTGGTCACCGGCGTCGACGCCGAGCGCGAGCTGGTGATCCGCGACTACGTGCCGACCGGCCGCAAGGCCCGTACCCCCGAGGCGCTGCTCGCCCTGCTCGAGTCCCTCTCCCCCACCGACCTGGTCGACCCGCTCGCCGTAGCCAAGGCCCTCGGGCTGGGCGAGCACCTCGACGGTGCCGTCGCCCCGCGCGGCTACCGCCTGCTCGCGAAGGTCCCGCGCCTGCCCACGCCTGTGGTCGACCGCCTGGTCGAGCACTTCTCCACCCTGCAGAAGCTGCTCTCCGCCGGTGTCGACGACCTCCAGGCCGTCGACGGCGTCGGCGAGCTGCGCGCGCGGTCGGTCCGCGAGGGGCTCTCGCGGCTGGCCGAGTCGACGATCCTGGAGCGGTACGTCTGACTTCAAGGCAATCGCTTCCGCTTCTCGGCGAGTTGCAACGCCTTGGAAGCTGCAGCGATCCCCGGCTCACCGGGGATCGCTCGCCCTCAGCCGTTCTAGCGCCCCTTCGGCTTCTTGGTGTGCTTCGGGGGCTTGGGGGTGACGGTGGTGGTGACCGTGGCGGGCTGGGGGCGGGCCAGCTCGAACTGCTCGTCGGCGGGTTCGCCGCCGAGGGCGGCGACGCGGACGTGGTACCAGCCGGGCCAGGCCCACTCGGTCAGGCGCGAGCAGGTGGCGTCGGAGCGCTTGCCGTTCCAGGTGACGAACAGGTACGTCGCCACGTCCTTGCGGGCGACCACGTTGGTGGTCGGCACTGCTCCCGGGCACTGCCGGGTCGACCAGATCGGGTCGTTGCCCGAAGTGATGTTCAAGGTGATCGTCTGCGCCGACACCTCGAAGGTGCACGCCGGCGACACGAGCGTGCGGAACATCAGGGCGATCACGACGTCACCGCCACCGACCGGCTCTCGCACCTCCGGCGCGACGACCACGTCATCGGGCGCGCAAGGCCCGCTCGGCTGGGCCAGTGGGGTGGGTATCGGCTTCGGCGGCCTGGACTTGCGGGGCTTCTTGGTGCCCTTCGGCAGCTGGATCTCGGGCCCGCTCGACGTGACTGAGGGCCCGAGCCCAGGGTGGCCCCCGCCTGCACCGCCGCCGGGTCCGATGTGTCCGAGTCGGACCCGTCGCTCGACCCGACGAGCAGCCGGCCGACCGCGAAGACGAGCAGGAAGGCGGTGCCGAGCACGGCGAGCCGACGTACCCAGTACACCTGCGCCGGCACTCGCCGCCGGGGTCTGCGCTGCTGGGCCACACTGAAACGCTAATCAGCACCCGGCCTCGCGCCGGGTTGCCACACCGTCCCGCCTACGATCGCCCACGATGAGCGACCTCCACGCGCCGCTGCTCGACTGGTACGACGCCCACGCCCGCGAGCTGCCTTGGCGCGGCGAGCAGGCGACGCCGTGGTCGGTGATGGTCTCGGAGTTCATGCTCCAGCAGACGCCGGTCGCGCGGGTCGAGCCCGTCCACCGCGTCTGGCTGGAGACCTGGCCGACGCCGGCGGACCTCGCCGCAGCGCCGAGCGGCGAGGCGGTCAGAGCCTGGGGCCGGCTGGGCTACCCCCGCCGCGCCCTGCGCCTGCACGCCGCGGCCACCGCGATCGTCGAGCGGTACGGCGGCCAGGTGCCGTCGGCGTACGACGACCTGCGCGCTCTCCCCGGCGTCGGCGACTACACGGCCGCAGCGATCGCGACGTTCGGGTTCGGCCGCCGGCACGCGGTGCTCGACACCAACGTGCGCCGAGTGCTCGCCCGGGTGGTCAGCGGCGCCGAGCTGCCGCCGGTCGCCGCCACGGCCGCCGAGAAGCGGCTGGCCGAGGGCCTGCTGCCTGACGACGAGGCGGACGCCGCCGCCTGGTCGATCTCGCTGATGGAGCTCGGTGCGCTGGTGTGCACGGCGACCAAGCCGCGGTGCGAGGCGTGCCCGGTCGCCGTGCGGTGCGCCTGGCGAGCCGCGGGCTACCCGGCGTACGACGGCCCTCCCCGCAAGGCGCAGACCTGGGCCGGCACCGACCGCCAGTGCCGTGGCCGGCTGCTCGCCGTCGTCCGCGACGCCGAGGGCGCCGTACCGAAGGTCCGCCTCGACCAGGCCTGGCACGACGAGCCTCAACGAGAACGCTGCCTCGCCTCCCTCCTCACCGACGGCCTCCTCGTCCGGCGCCCCGAGGGTTACGCGTTGCCGGGGTAGTCCCGTGATATCAGCGGCGGAGGAGGGCGCGGAGGGTGGGGGTGGAGGAGGTGACGCGGTCGAGGATCTTCTGGACCTGGGCGGCGGGGGTGCCGTGGTGGAAGGGGCGCTTGGGCTCGCGGCGTACGGCGTCGAGCAGGGTGGCCAGGGAGCCGTCGGGCAGCTCAGCCGGGACGTGGGTCCCGGAGCGGGGGTCGACGTACTCGAGCAGGCCGAGGTCGCGCAGGGTGTCGAAGTCGTCCTCGGTGGTGCGCTCGAAGATCCGCATCAGGTAGGGCTGGGCCTGCTCGGGGGTCAGACCCTTGGCGATCAGGGTCTGCAGGGCGATGGCGGTGGGCTCGCGCGCCGGCCGGAAGTTCGGCTTCGGCCCGGCGGCCAGGATCGAGGTCCACTTGCGGACGAACTCCTCGCCGGAGAACGACTCGTAGTGCAGCACCCGCAGCGCGGCGGAGTCGGTGAACGTCTCGACCTCGTTCTTGTCGCTGTCGACCACATGGTGCAGCGTCAGCCAGAGCTCCGTGGTCGGCCGGAGACCGGACTTCCCCTCGACGTGTCCGTGGAAGTAGTCGCCGTTGGCCGCCCGGTCGAGGACACCGAGGGTCTTGAGCAGCGTCAGGTCGTCGGGTTCGAGCAGCCGCTTGAACCAGGTCGGGTCGGCGTCCCACTGCTTGCGCGAGACGGCCTCCAACGGTGCCAGGCTCACCGCTGCCTGGGAGCCTGGCACGGAGTCGAGCACGGAACGGTCCAGCTGCACGATCTCGTCGGCGTCGACGTGGAAGACCCAACCCGCCCAGTCGACGGCGGACAGCAGGGCCTTGACGACGTTGGCGTTGAGCCGCTGGCGGGTGTTGAGCTGCTCGGGTCGCTTGTCGGTCCACCAGGACGCGTCGGTGACCACGCACGTCACCTGGGGATGGCCGTCGAGGAACCCCCGGACCTCCGGCGTGGCCGGGTCGTCCGGGGCGTCGAGGAACACGACCAGGTGGTCGGCGCCGCCGGCCAGGTTGCCGTCGACGTACCGCTGGAGGTTCGCGAGGGTGTCCTTGACCGTGCTCACACAGAAGACGAGGCCCCCGCTCATGCGGGGGCCTCGCCGATGATCACGTGCGTCAATCTAGTCAGTGCCGGTCGACTTCTCGACGTCGGTCGGGCCAGGGGTCACGTCGTCCCCCTCGCCACGCACCGGGTCGGGACCCAGCGCCGGGGCGACATCGGCGGTCTCGAGGGGCGGGAGGTCGGGCAGGACCCCGACCTTCTGGCCCTTGAAGGTGAACTTCGCCTCCGCACCCTCGCCCTCGACGCCGACCAGCACGATCTGGCCCGGGCCGACCTCGCCGTAGAGCATCTTCTCGGCGAGCACGTCCTCGATCTCGCGCTGGATGGTGCGGCGCAGCGGCCGGGCACCGAGCACCGGGTCGAAGCCCCGCTCGGCGAGCAGGTTCTTCGCGGGCTGGGTCAGCTCGAGCCGCATGTCGCGGTCGGCCAGCCGCAGCTCCAGGAAGGCGACCATGTTGTCGACCATGGCGATGATCTGCTCCCGCGTCAGCGGCGGGAACACGATGATCTCGTCGACACGGTTGAGGAACTCGGGGCGGAAGTGCTGCTTGAGCTCCTCCTGCACCTTGGTCTTCATCCGGTCGTAGGAGCCGGCGTCGCCCGACTGCTGGAACCCCAGGCTGACGCCCTTGGAGATGTCGCGCGTGCCGAGGTTGGTGGTCATGATGATCACGGTGTTCTTGAAGTCGACCACCCGGCCTTGGGAGTCAGTGAGCCGGCCCTCTTCGAGGATCTGCAACAGGCTGTTGAAGATGTCGGGGTGAGCCTTCTCGACCTCGTCGAAGAGGACCACGGAGAACGGCTTGCGGCGCACCTTCTCGGTGAGCTGGCCGCCCTCCTCGTAGCCCACGTAACCGGGAGGCGAACCGAACAGCCGCGAGACGGTGTGCTTCTCGCTGAACTCCGACATGTCGAGCTGGATCAGCGCGTCCTCGTCGCCGAACAGGAACTCCGCCAGCGTCTTGGAGAGCCACGTCTTGCCGACACCGGACGGGCCGGCGAAGATGAACGACCCGCCGGGACGCTTGGGGTCCTTCAGGCCCGCACGCGTACGACGGATGGCCCGGCTGAGCGCCTTGACGGCCTCCTCCTGCCCGATGACGCGCTTGTGGAGCTCGTCCTCCATCTTGAGCAGACGGGTGGACTCCTCCTCGCTGAGCTTGACGATCGGGATGCCGGTCGCCACGGCGAGCACCTCGGCGATCAGCTCCTCGTCGACCTCGGCGACCTCGTCCATGTCGCCCGCGCGCCACTGCTTCTCGCGGTCGGCCTTCTTCAGGATCAGCTGCTTCTCCTCGTCGCGGAGACGGGCAGCGGCCTCGAAGTCCTGACCGTCGATCGCGGCCTCCTTGCGCTGGCGCACGTCGCTGATCTTGTCGTCGTACTCGCGCAGGTCGGCGGGGGCGGTCATCCGGCGGATGCGCAGCCGCGACCCGGCCTCGTCGATCAGGTCGATGGCCTTGTCGGGCAGGAAGCGGTCGGAGATGTAGCGGTCGGCGAGCGTCGCCGCGGAGACCAGCGCCTCGTCGGTGATGGTCACCCGGTGGTGGGCCTCGTAGCGGTCGCGCAGACCCTTGAGCATCTCGATGGTGTGGGCGATCGTCGGCTCGGCCACCTGGATCGGCTGGAAGCGGCGCTCGAGCGCGGCGTCCTTCTCGAGGTACTTGCGGTACTCGTCGAGCGTGGTCGCGCCGATCGTCTGCAGCTCGCCGCGGGCCAGCATCGGCTTGAGGATGCTGGCGGCGTCGATGGCGCCCTCGGCCGCGCCGGCGCCGACGAGGGTGTGGATCTCGTCGATGAACAGCACGATGTCGCCGCGGGTGCGGATCTCCTTGAGCACCTTCTTCAGGCGCTCCTCGAAGTCGCCGCGGTAGCGGCTGCCGGCCACCAGCGCGCCGAGGTCGAGGGTGTAGATCTGCTTGTCCTTGAGCGTCTCGGGAACGTTGCCCTTGACGATGTCTTGGGCCAGTCCCTCGACGATCGTGGTCTTGCCGACGCCGGGCTCACCGATGAGGACAGGGTTGTTCTTGGTGCGCCGCGACAGGATCTGCATGACGCGCTCGATCTCCTGCTCGCGCCCGATGACCGGGTCGAGCTTGGACTCACGGGCGTCCTGGGTGAGGTTGCGGCCGAACTGGTCGAGCACCAGCGAGGACGACGGCGCGTCACCGCCCGAGGCGGACGACGAGGCGCCGGACGACGCCGACTCCTTGCCCTGGAAGCCCGAGAGCAGCTGGATGACCTGCTGGCGGACGCGGTTGAGGTCGGCGCCGAGCTTCTGCAGCACCTGCGCGGCGACGCCCTCGCCCTCGCGGATCAGGCCGAGCAGGATGTGCTCGGTGCCGATGTAGGAGTGGCCGAGCTGCAGCGCCTCGCGCAAGGACAGCTCGAGCACCTTCTTGGCGCGCGGGGTGAAGGGGATGTGTCCGCTGGGCGCCTGCTGGCCCTGGCCGATGATCTCCTCGACCTGGGCGCGGACGGCCTCCAGCGAGATGTCGAGGCTCTCCAGCGCCTTGGCGGCGACGCCCTCGCCCTCATGGATGAGACCGAGCAGGATGTGCTCGGTGCCGATGTAGTTGTGGGAGAGCATGCGGGCCTCTTCCTGGGCCAGCACGACCACCCGGCGAGCTCGGTCTGTGAACCGCTCGAACATGCTCATCGCTCCTGAAAGTCCGTGGTCCGGATCGCCTCACGGGTCACCGGGGTACAGGGTCTACAACCCCACGGACAGCGTACGCGTTCCCCGTGGGAGACAAGGGCGGTCCGCTGAGAGCGAACACCGGCCAGGAAACCTGTGACACATCGCGCCCCCTCGACCCGTCGTACGGGGTGGAGAGCACGATGGGTGCGGCAGGAAGGACCAAGGGCGTGCGGGACCGGGACCGGGACGACTTCGAGCAGTTCGCGATCGCGCGAACGCCCGAGCTGATGAGGGCCGCGTGGCTGCTCTGCGGGGAGCGGTACGCCGCGGAGGACCTGGTCCAGGAAACGCTCGCGCGCCTGTGCTCCCGGTGGCCGCGGGTACGCCGCGCGGACAACCCGGTCGCCTACGCCCGCACCACGCTGACCCGCCTGTTCATCGACACCAAGCGGCGACGCAGCTCCGGCGAGCGGCCCGTGGACCCAGTGCCCGAGACCCCGTCCCGAGGCCCGGATGCCGACCTGCGCCACGCCCTGCTCACCGCCCTCGGGCGACTCACGCCGACAGACCGGGCGGTGCTGGTGCTGCGCTTCCTGCTCGACCTCGACGTCGCCACCGTCTCCGGTGCCCTCGACCTGACCGACCAGGCAGTCCGCTCCCGGACCTCACGCGCGTTGGTGCGGGTGCGTGAGGACCTGGGCGCCGACTTCGTCACCCTGAGCCGCGAAGGAGCAGCATCGTGACGCTCGACCTCGCGAACGTGATGGACCGGGCGACCGAGGGCATGCCGGTCGACACCCGGCGGCTGGTCGACGCCGGGGTGGCTCGAGGTGCCGCGCTGACCCGGGCCAGGCGTCGCCGCACCGCCATCGGGTCGGTGGCGGCGGTGACCGTGGCCCTGCTCATCGGCTGGGGCGGCCCGGCGGTTGTCGACCAGGCCGTCGACGAGGGGGCTCGCTCAGGGCAGCCCACGTCCAACGGTCCGGTGGCCGGGCCGAACGGGTTGGCACTGCCCGATGCCCAAGAGCTGGCCGGCCGCCTCGGCGGCCTGCTCCTCGGGACCGCTCGGGACGTGACCGTCCCCGAGGTGCCGTACGGCCTGGCGTTCCAGCTGCAGCTGACCAGGCCGGGTGGGTCGAACGGGGTCGTCAGGGTCGATCTCGGCGTGGACGAGGCGATCCCGCGCCGGGACCGCGCCCAGCGGCTCGACGACTGCGTCGCGGTCCAGAAGAAGGTCAGCCCGAAGGACGGGACGGACTGCGTGGTGCTCGAGGGCGGGTACGTCGACCTGTGGCACGACGATGTACCGCCCGCGGACGACACCGCGCTCGGAGGGAAGGCGATGATGGCGCAGGCGACGTACCACGGCTTCGACGGCAGGGTCGTGCAGGTCACGGCGTGGAACACGCCGACGCCCACCACCGACCCTGCGCCCGGCACGCCGCCGGTGCTGCGCACCCAGGAGCTCCTGGAGATCGTGCAGGACCCGGGTTGGTTCGACCCCGCGTGACCACGCATCGGGCCCCGGCACGCTGAACGTGCCGGGGCCCGAGCGATCAGCCCGAGAGATCAGGCTGTGCGGTGGATCAGTTGGCTGCGTCGAACGCGGAGCGTACGTCGGCCGGGATGCGGCCGCGGTCCGGAACCTTGTAGCCGTTGGACCGGGCCCAGTCGCGGACCTCGCGGGCGCTGGGGCCCAGGTTGGTCGCGCTGCTGGCCTTGCGACCACCGCGTCGGCCGCCGGTCGAGCGGGCGGCGCCGACGTACTGGGCGAGGGCGTCGCGCAGCTTGCCGGCGTTCTTGTCGTTCAGGTCGATCTCATAGGTCTTCCCGTCGAGCCCGAAAGACACGGTCTCGGTGGCGGGGCTGCCGTCGAGGTCATCCTCGAGGACGATATGGACCTTTTGCGCCATGGTTGGAGCTCCCTATTGGTGAACAGTCGGTCAGTGGCAATTCCCCGTGACCGACAACGTTAGCGGGGAATAGCATTCCGGCGCTATCCGCGATGGTGTGTCAGTCGTTCCATTGACCGAATTGTCGGCGGACACGCGGTTTCTCCGCGAATATCCGCAGCCGGCGGCAACGGATCGCGGCGCGGTCAGGCATTTCGGGAGAACACCAGCTCCAAGCCGCGCAGGGTCAGCCAGGGAGCACGCTCGGTGAAGCACCGGCACTCGTCGACCACCAGGGACGCCAGATAGCCCGTGGCGACCACGTGCACGTCCTGGGCACCTCCTCACCCATTTCGGCGATCATCCGCGCCACAATTCCCTCGACCTGGCTGGCCACCCCGAATACCATCCCCGACTGCAGCGCCTCCACGGTGTTCTTGGCGATCACCGAGCGAGGGCGGGCCATTTCCACCATCCGCAGCTGGGCGCCGCGCCGGGCGAGAGCATCGAGTGATATCTCGATCCCGGGAGCGATGGCGCCGCCGACGTACTGCCCTTTGCGACTCACCACGTCGAAGGTGGTCGCGGTCCCGCCGAAGTCCACCACGATCGCCGGCCCGCCGTACTCCGTGGCGGCGGCCAGGGCGTTGATGATGCGGTCGGTGCCGACCTCGCGCGGGTTGTCGGTGAGCACGGGGATGCCGGTGCGCACACCCGGCTCGACCACGACGCTGGGGAGGTCGGCGAAGTGGGCCGCCAGCATCAGCCGCCACTCCTGCAGCACGGCCGGCACGGTCGCGCAGACGGCGATGCCGCTGACGCCGTCGAGCCACTGACCGAGCAGGCCGCGGATCAGCACGGCCCACTCGTCCGCCGTGCGGTGGGCGGCCGTGGCCACCCGCCAGTCCTGGCTGACCTGCCCGTCAGCGATCAGCCCCAGCACCGTGTGGCTGTTGCCGATGTCGACAGCGAGGAGGGTCATGTCTGGTCCTGGAGATCCATTCCGATGTCGAAGACGACCACCGAGTGGGTCAAGGCCCCGACGGAGATGAAGTCGACCCCGGTCTCGGCCACCTCCCGCGCCCGCTCCAGGGTCAGGCCTCCCGACGCCTCCAGGCTGGCGCGGCCGGCGGTGACTCGGACCGCCTCCGCCATGGTCGGAGAGTCCATGTTGTCGAGCAGGATGCGGTCGCAACCGACGTCGAGCAGGGCGCGGAGCTGGTCGAGGTCGGTGACCTCGACCTCGACCGGTAGGTCGGGATGGGCTTCCCGGACCGCGACGTAGGCCGGCACCACGCCGCCCGCGGCGATCACGTGGTTGTCCTTGACCATCGCCATGTCGCCGAGCGAGAACCGGTGGTTGACGCCTCCGCCACACCGGACGGCGTACTTCTGCAAGGCACGCAGGCCCGGCAGCGTCTTGCGGGTGTCCAGCACCCGGGCGCGCGTGCCTTCGAGCGCGTCGACCCAGCGAGCGGTGGCCGTGGCGACGCCGGAGAGGTGGCAGGCCAGGTTGAGGGCGGTGCGTTCGGCGGTGAGCAGCCCGCGGGTGGGGCCTGCGACCCGCATCACCACATCACCCGCGGACACCCGGCTCCCCTCGTCGACGCGGTGCTCGACGGCGAGGTCGTCGCCGAGCACGGTGTGGAGCACCATCGCGGCCACGCTGAGACCCGCGACGACTCCTGCGTCGCGCGCGCCGAAGTCGGCCACCGCGCGCGCACTGGCGGGGATGGTCGCCTCGCTGGTGACGTCCACACCACCGGGGAGGTCCTCGGAGAGCGCGGCGACCACATGGGCGTAGACGTCGAGCGGGTCGAGGCCCGTGTCGGCGATCTCGTCGACGAGAGCCGCGGGAAGCTCGTCGAACGGCGTCACAGGGCGACCGCCGTCGAGGGGTCGGTCTGCGGAGCCGGCGAGAACTGCACGTCGATCACGCCGTCGACCATGCGGGCGTCGAAGTGACCGGCGAACCGGTCGTCGTCGCGCTCGGGGAAGTCGTCGCGCCAGTGGGACCCCCGCGTCTCCTCGCGCAGCGCCGCGGCCAGGCCCATGGCGGTGCTGAGCGTCAGCAGGTTGGTGAGCTCCCACGACGGCTGGTCGACGTGCTCGGTCGCCTGCTCGCCCATCACGGCCAGGCGGTCGATCGCCTCGGCGAGGCCGTCAGCGGATCGCAGCACGCCGACCCGGTCGGTCATCAGCTCCTCGAGTGCGTCGCGCAGGTCACCGGTGACCAGACCCGGCGTACGACGGTCGAGGGCGGGCGGCGTGAGCTCCCGCAGCTCACCCGGGAGCACGTCGGAGATCCGCCGCGAGAACACCAGACCCTCGAGGAGCGAGTTGGAGGCCAGCCGGTTGGCGCCGTGCACGCCCGAGCACGCCACCTCGCCGGTGGCGTAGAGGCCGGGCACCGAGGTGCGGCCCCAGAGGTCGGTGGCCACCCCGCCCGAGGCGTAGTGGCAGGCGGGGGCGACGGGAATCAGCTCGGTCACCGGGTCGACGCCGTGGAATCGGCAGGTGGCCAGGATGGTGGGGAACCTGGTGCTCCAGAACGCCTTACCCAAATGCCGCGCATCGAGCCACATGTGCGGGCGGCCGGTCTCGTGCATGCGGCGGGTGATCGCCTTGGCGACGACGTCGCGCGGAGCGAGGTCGGCCAGCTCGTGGACGCCCTGCATGAAGCGGTGGCCCTCGAAGTCGACGAGGAACGCCCCTTCGCCCCGCACCGCCTCGGAGATCAGCGGCTGCTGGCCTCGGGAGTCGGGGCCGAGGTACATGACGGTGGGGTGGAACTGCACGAACTCGAGGTCGCGGACCGTGGCTCCGGCCCGCAGCGCGATCGCCGTACCGTCGCCGGTCGCGACCGCGGGGTTCGTCGTCTGGGAGAAGACCTGGCCGAGGCCGCCGCTGGCGAGGACGACCGCGCGGCAGTGGACCGCGCCGACGCCGTCGATCTGCCCCTCGCCCATCACGTGGAGGGTCAGGCCCGCGACGGCACCGTCGTCGGTGAGCAGGAGGTCGACGGCCAGGGCGTGCTCGACGACCTCGATCTCGGGTGCCGCCTGGACGGCTGCGTTGAGGGCGCGCTGGATCTCGGCGCCGGTGGCATCCCCGCCGGCGTGGGCGATGCGGTCACGATGATGACCGCCCTCGCGGGTCAGGCTGAGGTCGCCGGCGGAGTCGTGGTCGAAGTTGGTACCGAGACCGATCAGCTCGCGGACGGCTGCGGGGCCGTCGCTGACCAGGACGTGCACGGCTTCCGCGTCGCAGGCCCCCGCGCCCGCCACCAACGTGTCGCGCTCGTGCTGCTCGGGGGTGTCGCCGGGGCCGAGGGCTGCGGCGATTCCGCCTTGGGCCCACTGGGTCGACCCGGCGTTCAGGACGTCCTTGGTGACCACGAGGACGCGACCGACCTTGTCCTTGAGCCGGAGCGCCGCGGTGAGCCCGGCGATGCCGGAGCCGATGACCACGACGTCACAGGTCGTCGTCCAGCCGGGCTCGGGAGCCTGCAGTCGGCCCGGCAGTCGGCTGGGAAGCATGTCGTGAGGCTAGTGGCCCGTGCCGGACGCGATGTCGCCGCGGGTCAGGCGCGGATCTCCGAAGGCCTCGGCCGGGTCGTAGCCGGTCGCCAGGATCTTGTTGTCGGCATCGACGAACACCACTCTCGGCTGGTGCTCCTTCGCCTCGGCGGTCTCCATCTGGCCGTAGGCGATCAGGATCACCGTGTCACCCGGGTGGACCAGCCGCGCGGCCGCGCCGTTGATGCCGAGCACCCCGGACCCGCGCTCCCCCGCGATCGTGTAGGTCTCGAGGCGGGCGCCGTTGGTGACGTCGACGACGTGCACCAGCTCGCCGGGCAGCAGGTCGGCCGCATCGAGGAGGTCTTCGTCGATCGTCACCGACCCCACGTAGTGCAGGTCCGCCTGCGTCACCGTCGCCCGGTGGATCTTGCTCTTCATCATCGTGCGCAGCATCACTGGTCTCCTGGGTTCCCGAGGACGAGCGGCATGTTGTCGATGAGACGGGTGGTGCCGACCTTTGCCGCGATGATCGCCCGGGCCTCGGTACCGGCCGGCGGGTCGGCGGGCAGCTCGCCGAGAGCGGGGTCGGTGATCACGAAGTAGTCGAGGTCGACGCCGGGCGACTGGTGCAGCTCGGACAGCGCAGCCGCCTCGGCCGCGGTGGGCCCGTCGGCGGCGGCGCACTGGGCGGCGCGCAGCGCGCGGCTCAGCGAGGTCGCCGTACGGCGCTGCTCGGGGTCGAGGTAGCGGTTGCGGCTGGACAGCGCAAGGCCGTCGGGTTCGCGGACCGTCTCGCCGCCGAGCACCTCGACCCCCAGGCAGAGGTCCTCGCTCATCCGCCGGACGAGGGCGAGCTGCTGGTAGTCCTTCTCGCCGAAGACCGTCACCTCCGGCCGCACCAGCCCGAACAGCTTGGCGACCACCGTCAGCACTCCTGCGAAGTGACCCGGGCGCGAGGCGCCCTCGAGGATCGTGGCCAGTGGGCCGGGATCGACGGTGACGAGCGGCGTACCGCCGGGGTAGACCTCGTCGACCGATGGAACGAAGAGGACGTCGACTCCCTCGGCGTCGCACAGTGCGAGGTCCTCGTCGAAGGTCCGCGGGTAGCGGTCGAGGTCCTCACCCGGCCCGAACTGGAGCGGGTTGACGAACAGTGAGACCACGAGCGGCGCCTCGGCCCCGACCTCGGCGCGGGTGCGGCGCATCAGGCTGGCATGGCCCTCGTGCATCGCGCCCATCGTGCACACCAGGCCGACGCGCTCGTCACGGGCGCGGTGAGGGGCGAGCAGGCCGGCCAGCTCCTGGCGGGTGCTCGCGAGCACCGGGGGCACGACGTGCCTCAGATGTGTTCGCGCGGGGAGACGGGGGCGTCGAGGGACGCCAGGGAATCGTCCAGCACCTCACGGATCCGGGTCGCTCGGATGGGCAGCACCCGGCCGTCGGTGACCACGCGGTCGAGAGTGGCGCGCGCCATGGCGACGTAGGACGGCAGCGTGTGGGGCGCGGTCGCGGTTATCTCGGCGAGGTGGCCGCGGATGGTGCCCACGTCGCCGCGGACGATCGGGCCGGTCAGGGCCGCGTCACCGTGGGCGAGCGCGTTGTCGAGGGCGGCGTTGAGCAACGGCCTCAAGGTGGCGGCCGGGTCGTCGGCACCGGCCGCGCCGAGCATCTCCATCGCCTGGGTGACCAGCGTGACCAGGTGGTTGGCGCCGTGGGCCAGGCCCGCGTGGTAGAGCGTGCGCTTGTCCTCGGGCACGAACATCGGCAGGCCGCCGAGATCGGCGACGAGTGACTCGGCGAGCTCGCGCTCCGCCGGGCCGGTCGTGACGCCGTACACGCAGCCCTGCAGTCGGGGCAGGTCGACGTCAGTGCCGGTGAAGGTCATCGCCGGGTGCATCGCGATGGCCCGGGCTCCCACGGCGATGGCCGGGGTGAGCACCGCCAGGCCGTGGCGGCCACTGGTGTGCACGACGACCTGGCCCTTCCGGATGGCTCCGGCGGCGCTGAGCATGGTGGCGACGTTGTCGAGCATGTCGTCGGGGACCGTCAGCAGCAGCACGTCGCACGAGCGAGCGACGGCGGTCGGCTTGAGGATCGGTACGCCGGGCAGCAGGGCCCCGGCGCGGCGGCGGGAGGCGTCGGACTCACCGGCGACGGAGACGATCTCGTGGCCCGCCGCGCGAAGGCCGGCGGCCAGGACGGCGCCCACGCGGCCGGCGCCGATCACTCCAACCCGAAGGGGTTGCGTCATGTTTCCTCGAACCTCTCGTTTCAGTCCCGCCGCCCGCCTCGGGTGAGGCCGGTCAGGTACCAGACGATTGCTCTTGGTGCTCAACCCGAGGTTACGGGGAGGTCTTCCGCCCGCCTACCCGAACGCGGAGTGACGAAGGCCACCTCGATGGTCGAGGTGCGAGCGCTAGCGAGGCCTCGAAACATCGGTGGTTGAGGTGTCGAGGAGCGCCAGCGACGGCCTCGCACCTCAACCACCGATCTACGGGTCACCCAACTTGCAGCGGGCGGGGGGCGCGGGGCAGCCACTCCTTGGTCACGAAGTCCACGATGTGCGTACCTTCCGGCGCAGTGATCTTGTGCACGCCGTCGGGGACTGCATCATCGGCTGGCCCCGCCTTGAGGGCGTTGAAGACCTCCCACTCGCGCCGCTTGCGCTTGTTGCGGAACGACGTCGCGAACGACTCCGGGTCGGTCCAGTGCGCGAACTCGTCGCCGTCGAGGTACTTGAGCTCCACGCACAACCCGTGCGGCAGGCCGATGGAACGGACGCCGACAGGCGTCGTCCGGATCTCCCACTCGAACGCCTTGGTGAACACGAAGTCCGGGCCGATCGGGAAGCCCCACTCCTCGGCGTTGCGCAGGCCGAGGTCGAGGTACCCGTGGCGGTCGTCGGCGAGGTACAGGCCGTGGCGCGGCACCCGGAGGATGGACGCGACGTCGCCGACCTGCCAGCCGAAGTCGGCGATCGAGACCTCGCCCTCGGTGGTCAGCACCATGTCGCCGTCCCACTTGTAGGAGTAGCGGGTGGAGACCTGCGCGAAGCACCAGTTGTAGAAGTAGGCGAGCGAGTGCACCGACAGCTCGTGCTGGGCGAGGTGCTCGGCCCCGGCGCGCGCGACGTCGAACGGGTACGACAGTCTGGCTGTACTTTGCGCTCCGCAACGCATTGGACGACCGTGTCGCGCAGCTACCTCGGGCGTGCCGTCGGTGGAGCCGTTGTCGACGAGCAGCACCTCGTCACACGCGCGCAGGAGCGGTGGCAGCACCCACGGCAGCGACGGCGCCTCGTTCTTCACCCGCAGCACCGCGGTGGTGCCGGGTCGCAAGCCCTCGGGCCTGGTCCACGGCCAGACGATGTCGTAGTCGGTGTGTCCCTCGAGGTTCTGCAGTCCGGCGCCCACGGCGGGGACAGTCATCGCTCGCGTCCCAGCGCCTTGCGCAGGCCACGGCGTACGCCGGGCGGGATGGCCGCGCGGAGGCCGTGCGGGATCTTGTCGGCGAGGTCGCGAGGCTCCTCCGGTGCGGGCGTCGGGCCGGGCCCGCGACCCTTGAGGTCCCGCTTCACGCGCTGTTCAGCGGCGACGGCCGAGGAGCGGGAGATCGCCTCGGCCTCGGCGTACAGGTCGACGTACGCCTCCCGCAGCTGGTCGAGGGTCGTGTGCGCCTCGGTCGTGTCACCGCCCGGTTCGGCCAGCTTGTTGAGCTCCTCCCAGGTCGCCCCGGTGAGGTCGTGCAGCTTGGGCGGCAGCTGGAGGTCGGCCAGGCTCTGGGTGACGCGGCGCAGGCCGGGGTCGACGAACCGGTGGCCGTCGCGGATCTGCTCGCTCTTGGCGTGCAGCACGTTCTGCAGCTCGAGCTGCTCGCCGAGCTGCATCACGACCTTGACCCAGTCGTCGAGCAGGTCGCCGTAGCGGACGAACACCCGGCCGCCGTCGGCCACCGACTCGCGGGTGGCGCGCTCGGTGTGCAGCAGCATGTTGAGCCAGCTGGCCGCGAGGTGCGCCGAGCCGAGGCGGTTGGCGTAGTACTTCTGCTTGCTGCCGACCACCTCGGACGGCGGGCGCAGCATCGTGGCGAACACCGGGATGGCACCGTCGCGGATCGCCGCAACCCGCCACAGGCCGATGAACCAGCTCAGGCGCGGGTCCTTGACCACCAGCTCGTTGTTCTCTGCGAAGTGGCCGTCGAGCCAGTCGGCGGTGCGGATCCGCTCCGGCTCGCGAGTGGACATCCGACCCGTCTCGAACCAGGCGTCGGGGCGGGCGTCGCTGACCTGGACGCCCGCCTCCTTGAGCAGCCGGTCGTGGTGCTCGACCACCCAGGCCGGCTCGCCGAAACCCTTGGGGTTGGACTCGTCGGGCACCACCTCGGGCTGCGGCACGTGCAGGCCCATCAGCTGCATCAGGCCCGACAGCGTGCTGGTGCCGCTGCGGCCGGCGCCGGCCACGAAGAGCACCTTGCGCGGGTAGTCCTCGGGTTCGAGGTCCCCCGGCGCGCTACCGCCTCGGGTGTCAGTGGTGGGGCTGCTCACGGCAGCGGAAGCCTATCGGCTGGGTGTCGATAGCCTCGTTTCGTGAGGCTGGCCCTGCGACGACCCCGATCATGACCGGGGCGCTGCCGCGAGTCTCGGTCGTGGTCCCCGTCTACGACGTCGAGCGCTGGCTCCCGGAGTCCCTCGACAGCCTGCTCGGCCAGGACGGCGTCGACCTCCAGGTCGTCGTGGTCGACGACGGATCGCCGGACGGTTCCGGGGAGATCGCGGACGGGTACGCCGCCCGCGACGACCGCGTGACGGTGCTGCACGTGCCCAACGGCGGCCTCGGGTCGGCCCGCAACGTCGGCACGGAGCAGGTGTTGGGGCAGAGCACGGGTGACTACCTGGCCTTCCTCGACTCCGACGACGTGCTGCCGCCGGGCGCGCTGTCGACGCTGGCGGACACGTTGGCCGGCTCGGGCTCAGACTTCGCAACCGGTTCGATCGTCCGCTGGGAGGCCGACGGCCTCCACGAGCCGCCCTGGATGCGCCGCCTGCACCAGCGACGTACGGGCATCACCGCCCGCGAGCACCCCGAGATCCTGGGCGACGTGTTCGCGTGGAACAAGCTGTTCCGCACGTCGTTCTGGCGTGAGCAGGGGCTGGAGTGGCCCGAGGGACGTCGGTACGAGGACCAGCCGACGACCACCCGCGCCTACCTCGCCGGCACCTTCGACGTGGTGCCCGACGTGGTCTACCACTGGCGGATCCGCCAGGACGGCACCTCGATCACCCAGCAGCGCGCCTCGCTCACCGACCTGACGCGACCGGTGGCGGACCAAGCGGATGGCGCTCGACGCCGTGCAGGAGTACGACGACCCCGGCACGTCGGCGTACTTCGTCGACCGCGTGCTCGCCGGCGACCTGCACCGCTACTTCGTCGAGATCCCCGGCGCGTCCGACGTGTGGTGGCGGCTGCTGGTCGACGGCGTCCACGACCTGTGGGGCGAGCGGTCGCTCGTGCACAGCGGCCTCCCGCCGGTGCACCGCCTCGTCGGCTGGCTGGTCGAGCGTGACCGCCGCGCCGACGCCGAGTCGGTGGTGCGGTGGTTCCTCACCTTGGACGGACCGGCGCCGCGGGACGGCGACCACCTCGTCGTACCCGTCCGAAGTCCTGGACACCTCCGGCGTCGACCCCGCTGCCCTCGCCCTCCGCGACCACGAGATCGCCGCTGGTTGAGGAAGGAGCGAGGCCGTGTCACGGAAACCCCGCAACCGACGCTCCGAGCCTCGCGGGGTTTCGTGACGGGCGCTAGCGCGCCCTCCTCAACCAGCGATGGGCACGGCGGTGGCACGCACTAGCGTCTCCCGGGTGATGGTCTCGGCCGACGGCGTAGCCCAGTGCTACGTCGACAACTCGTGGATCTGCGGGCAGTACTGGACGGACTACCGGCCCGAGCTCGCCGAAGCCACCGTGGAGCACCTGTGGCTCACGGTGGTGTCGGTCCTCGCGGGGCTGGTGCTCGCGGTCCCGCTCGCGCTGCTCGCGCGCCGCAGCTCCACGATCGAGTCGCTGGTCATCGGCGGCACCACGATCCTCTACACGATCCCGTCGCTGGCGCTCTTCTCGCTGCTGCTGCCGTTCACCGGGCTCTCGCCGACCACCGTGATCATCGGCCTCGCGCTCTACTCGCTGACGATCCTGGTGCGCAACGTGCTGGCCGGGCTGCGCGGGGTCCCCGCGGAGGTGGTGGAGTCGGCGCGCGGGGTCGGCTACTCCAACATGCGGCTGCTCACCCGGGTCGAGCTCCCTCTCGCGCTGCCGGTGATCATGGCCGGCCTGCGCGTCGCGACAGTCTCGACGGTGGCGCTGGCCACCATCGGCTCGATCGTGTCCTACGGCGGCCTCGGCAACCTCCTGCTGCGCGCCGTGGGCAACCAGTTCAAGGCCCAGATCTTCGCCGCGAGCCTCCTGTGCGTCCTGCTCGCCGTCGTGCTCGACGTACTCCTCGTGGGTGCGCAGCGCCTGATGACCCCCTGGACCCGCCATGCTCGCTGACGTCTTCTCCTACCTCACCGACGGCGACAACTGGTCCGGCCCGACCGGCATCAGCACCTTCGCGGTCCAGCAGTTCCTGCTGACCTTCACGTCGCTGTTCATTGCGACGGCGATCGGCCTTCCCCTCGCGCTGTGGGCCGGACACCGCAGCCGCGGCGGCTTCCTGGCGGTCAACGTCTCCAACGTCGGGCGCGCGGTCCCGGTCTTCGCCGTGCTGCTGGTGCTCTCGCTGGGCCCGATCGGCACCGCCGAGTTCGGTCCTTACGGCCGCGCCGGACTGGCCACGCTGATCTCGCTGGTGCTGTTCGCGCTCCCACCGTTGATCACCAACGCCTACGTCGGGATCACGGAGGTCGACCGCGACATCGTCGAGGCCTCGCGCGGGATGGGCATGGGCGAGGGCAAGGTGTTCTCGTCGGTCGAGCTCCCGCTCGCGATGCCGGTGATCATGACCGGCGTACGCCTCGCGCTCGTGCAGGTCTGGGCGACGGCGACCATCGCGGCCCTGGTGGCCGGCCCCGGGCTGGGGCGGATCATCACCCGCGGGTTCGCCAACCACCGCACCGACGAGGTCGTGGCCGGCGCCCTGCTGGTCGCGGTGGGCGCGCTCGTGCTCGAAGGCATCGCCGTGCTCGTCGAGAGGTACGCCGACCCGATGCGCCGGGCCGGCCGGCAGGCCCAGCGCCACAACGCCCAGCAGGCGGGGCGGCGCGATCCGTTACCCGACGCGGTCGTCTGAGCCGGTTTCGTAACCATCTCGTCACTGCCCGCTCGGTGCCACTGTCGGAGGTGCGGGCTAGTGTTCTGAGGCGGGTGCCAAGCGGGTGCCCATCGGACACGCGCGGGGCTGGTCTCCGCGGGACACAGAAGGTGGTGCACACCATGCGACAATTCTGGGCGCATCTCTCGCGCACTCGGGCTCACGACCGCTGCGCTGCTCCTCCTGGCCACCGCCGCCTGCGGCGGCGACTCCCTGGAGGACTCCGGCACCGACAACGACGACGCCGGCAACGCCGACAAGGGCAGTGCGGTCGTCGGCGGGCAGGACTTCACCGAGAGCGCGGTGATGGCGGCCATCTACCAGCAGGTCCTCGAGAACGAGGGCTACACCGTCGAGACCAAGCTGGTGACGACCCGCGACGTCTACCTGCCCGAGCTCAGCAACGGCAACGTCGACATCGTGCCCGACTACCTCGCGGGCATCACCGACTACCTCAACACCGAGAAGAACGGTCCCGACGCCCCGCTGGTGTCGAGCAACGACGCCGACGAGACGCTGGCCGCGCTGGAGCCGCTCGCCGAGGAGCAGGGCATCGCGATCCTGCCGCCGTCGGAGGCCACCGACCAGAACGCCTTCTTCGTGTCGCAGGAGTCCGCCGACGCCAACGACCTCGACGACGCTGTCCGACCTGGCGGCCCTGGGCAAGCCGATCAAGCTCGGCGCCCCGCCGGACTGCGAGGGCCGCGCCGACTGCGAGGGCGGGCTCACCGAGGTCTACGGGTTCAAGATCAGCGAGATCGTGCCGCTCGACTTCGGCAGCGTCCAGGTGAAGGACGCGGTCAAGAACGGTGAGGTCGACCTCGGCGAGACCGGCACCACCGACGGCAGCCTCGCCGACCTCGGCCTGGTGCTGCTCGAGGACGACAAGGGCATCCAGCCGGCCCAGAACCTCACCCCCGCGGTCAACGCCGACTTCCTGGCCGACAACCCCGACCTCGAGGACGTCTTCAACGAGCTGTCCGCGGCGCTGACCACCGAGGACCTCGCGAGCATGAACCTCAAGGTCGACCTCGAGCGCCAGAAGCCCGAGGACGTCGCCCAGGAGTTCCTCGAGGACAAGGGCCTGATCTAGGCGACGGGCGAGGGCGACGACGATGGCTGAGGCCAGTGCGCGAGAGGCCGCGCCGGCGCCGGACGAGTCGATGATCCGACTGTCCGGCGTCGGCAAGACCTACGACGACGGCACCGTCGCCGTCCACGAGCTCGACCTCGAGGTCGCCCGCGGCGAGCTCGTGGTGCTGGTGGGGCCGTCGGGTTGCGGCAAGTCCACGACGCTGAAGATGATCAACCGGCTCATCGAGCCGACGACCGGGCGCATCTTCATCGACGGCCAGGACGTCACCACCGTCGACGCGGTCAAGCTGCGCAGGGGCATCGGCTACGTCATCCAGCAGATCGGGCTGTTCCCCCACCAGAAGATCCTGCGCAACGTGATGACGGTGCCGCTGCTCTACGGCGAGTCCACCGCGACCGCCAAGGAGCGCGCCCGCGAGCTGATGGAGCTCGTCGGCCTCGACCCCGCGACCTACGCCGACCGCTATCCCCACCAGCTCTCCGGCGGCCAGCGCCAGCGCGTCGGCGTGGCCAGGGCGCTCGCCGCCGACCCGCCGGTGCTGCTGATGGACGAGCCGTTCGGCGCCGTCGACCCGGTGGTCCGCATCCGCCTCCAGGAGGAGTTCCTCCGGCTCCAGCGCGACCTCGGCAAGACCGTCGTGCTCGTCACCCACGACATCGACGAAGCGGTCAAGATGGGCGACCGGGTGGCCATCTTCGCGACCGGCGGGCGGCTGGCGCAGTTCGGCACCCCCGCCAAGCTGCTCGCCCACCCCGCCGACGAGTTCGTCGAGGACTTCGTCGGCGCGACCCGCGGCCTCCGCCGGCTCACCGTCACCCCCATCGACCGCGACCACCTCGAGCCGTTGGAGGGGGTCACCACCGGCGACCTCGGCAGCGCCATCGACGTCGACGCCACCCTCGAGGAGGCCCTGGCCGCGATGCTCCGCGACGACAAGGCGGTCGTCGGCATCAAGGACGGCGCCCAGTTCCTCGGCGTCCTCACCCCCGCCGGCATCCACCAACAGCTGCGGGCCTCTTTGCGCTGAGTCAGTCGCCTAGGCGCATGAGCGTCTCCGTGACCTGGTCGACGTGGGCGGCGAATGCCCGACCTCGCGGCAACAGCGCGGGAGTGGCGTGGGCGAGCTGCGCGTGACCGAGGAAGGAGGTGTAGGCCAACAGACCTCTGTCACGTGCACGGGCCGGAGACAAGCCCAGCTCGACGTAGAGGTCGGCGAGAAAGGCCAGCCGGCGCTTGGTCACGCGGCCGAGAACCGGTGCGACCAGAGGATGCGCGGCGCTGGCCTGGAGGGCGAGCTCGACCGTGCCGAGCGACCCGGTGGAACCGTTGGGCACGGACGCGAAGGCCACGCGGAGCAGGTTGCGTAGCCGGGTCGCGACGTCGTGCGTCTGGTCGATGGCGCCGATGACGCGGTCGGTGTCGCGTCGTTCCCACAGCTCCAGCGTCGCCGCGAGCAGCTCGTTGCGGTCGGTGAAGTGCCAGTAGAAGCTGCCTTTGGTGGCACCGAGCTCCTTGGCAAGTGGTTCGACCGCGACGGCCGCGAGCCCGCCGCGAGCCAACGCCACGAGGGCTGCCTCGGTCCAGTCAGCGGCATTCAACGATTCACGCTTCCCCTTGGTCATGTCCATACGCTACCGTACGGTCAATCCTCCATACGGAGGCGTATGGAAGGAGTTCGAAATGACCACACTGATCCACCACCCCGTTCGCACCATCAACGATGGCGCCGGTCGTCGGCTCCCCGCCACGTCCACCGTGCGGGTCCGGCGCAGAAGCATCGCAGCCGTCGCTCGACCCAGCACTCCGTTGCTCGCATGCACCTTGCTCCGCGTCGACTGGTCGGATGCCTTCGCCGTCGCCGTCCCGTTCGGGGCCCGAGGCCGACCGCCCGAGGACTGGGCCGACGCCATCTTCCGAGGGCCGCCACTCTCGGTCCGTGCCCTCTTCGCCATGCGCGAGGTGCTGGTCCGGCTGTGCGGCATCGAAGCCGGCGACCACCACGCGTTCGACCTCGTGGCGTGGAGCCCTGACGAGGTTCTGCTGGGCATCGACCAGCGTCATCTGGCCTTCCGGGCGTCCGTGCTCGTGCAGCCGCGACCGCGTGGTCGTCAGCACCATCGTCGAGGTGCGCAATCGACGAGGTCGCGCCTACTCCGCCCTCGTGCGCAGGATCCATTCCTGGGTCGTCCGTACCATGCTCGCTCGCGCCGTGAACACGATGGCGGTGTCGGCATGAGGTACGCGCGTCGGTTCCCGATCACCGCCTTCTTCGTCCTCGCGTGCCTGATCGGGTGGTATCCGTTCGTCACGACCTTCCTGACGGGCGGCTCCGGAGCCGAGAACTTTCCCCTCGGCCCCGGCATCGCTGCCTTCATCGTGCTTGCCTGCATCGGCCGCGGGGAGCTGCGTGCGTGGGGTCGCCGGCATCCGGGACTGGCGTGCTCCCTTCGGCTGGTACCTGGTGGCCCTGCTCGTCCCCGTGGCCTTGCAGGTGCTGCTCGTCTTCGTGAACCACGGGCTCGGCGCTCCGTTGCCGACGTCCGAGCAGCTCGCAGACTGGCCACAGATCCCCGTCGCGTTCCTGACGATGCTCGTCTTCGTCGGCATTGGAGAGGAGATCGGCTGGACCCTGTTCGCCGCTCCGGTCGTGCTCCGCCGGTACGGCCTGGCGCTGGGCTGGGTGGTAGCCGCGATGATGCGGATCCTCTGGCACCTGCCGCTGATGCTGACCGGGGAGCTGTCCTGGGTCCTGGGCATCGTGGGCAACGCCGGTTTCACCATGGTCACGCTGCTCGTGTTCACGGCAAGCGGCGGCCGATGGTCGCTGGTCGCGGTCTGGCACGCGAGCCTCAACGCTGTCGGCGGCATGTTCTTCTTCACGATGGTCACCGGCGTCGACAAGGCGCGGCTCGGCGTCCTGCTCAGCGGCGCGTACGTGGTGCTTGCCGCTGTCTGGTACCTCGCCGTCAGTCGACGCCGCCCCTCCGCCGCGCCCAGCCCGGACAACAGGCTCGCCGAGGCACGGTCGGGAGGTGCGTCATGACCGCCCTCGACACGACCGGCGTCCGGCACCGGACCTACGACTGGGAGGACCAGGAAGCCAGCCGCTCGGCCGTCGCCTCGCTGGACGGGCTGTCGGTCCTACGAGCCATCGGCTCCGGCGAGCTCCCCGTCCCTCCCGCCCTGCGGACCCTGGGGATCGAGCCGGTGGAGGCAGCTCCCGGGCACGTCTCGTTCAGGCTCGACCCTGCCGAGTTCCACCTCAACCCCTTCGGCCTGGTGCACGGCGGCGTTCTCGCAGCCCTGCTGGACACCGCGATGGGCTGTGCCGTCCACTCGCTGCTCCCAGCATCGACCAGCTACGTCACGGGCGAGCTGAACGTCCGCTTCCTGCGGCCCGGCCTGGTCTCGGCGGGGAGTCTGGTCTGCACCGGCGTGGTCGTCCACGCAGGGACGACCACGATGGTGGCGGAGGCCCGCGTCGTCGACGAGCAGGACAGGGTGATCGCGGTCGCCGGCGCCACGTGCCTGGTGCGGAGACCACGATGAGCACGCTCATGCACGGGGAGCCCTCCGGTGGGCCGCGACGGGCCACCGTGCGCCTAGCCCGGGGAGGCACGCTGATCCTCGGCGGTGGCTTCGGCGGCGCCCACGTGGCGCGCCTGCTGGGGAGCGCAACCGTGGTCAGCCCCGAGAGCTCGCTCCTGTTCACGCCACTTCTCCCCGAGGTGGCGGCGGGCGCCATCGAGCCGCGACACGCTTTCGTGCCGCTGCGGATGATGTGTCCGCGGGCCGAGCTGCTCCGCGGCCGCGCATCGGCTTTGGACCAGACGGCTCGCACCGTGACCGTCGAGACCGAGACCGGGTCCGTCGTCGTCGCCTACCGGCGCCTCGTGATCGCCCTCGGCTCCACCGCGCGCATGCTCCCCATCCCCGGACTGTCCACCCACGCGCTCACGTTCAAAGACCTGGCCGATGCCATCCACCTGCGCAACCATGTCGTCCGCCGGCTCGACCTCGCCGAGGCCGACCCACCCAGCGCAGGCCGCCACCTGACCTTCGTGTTCGTCGGCGCCGGGTACGCCGGGGTCGAGGCGCTCGCTGAGATGCGACAGCTCGTCGAGGACGCCCTGCCGCACTACCCCAGCCTGCGCGACGTGGCTCAGCGATGGATCCTCGTCGATGCTGGTACTCGGATTCTGGCCGAGGTGCCCGAACGCCTCGCTGACTACACCTCCGGATTGCTCCAGCGCTCCGGCGTGGAGATCCTGACGTCGTCAACGGTTGCCGCGGTCGAGGAGGCGGCGGTGACCCTGGCCTCCGGCAGGCGCATCGACACCGCGACCGTGGCGTGGACGGCAGGTGTCAGAGCGAACCCGCTGGTCCGCACCCTGGCGCTTCCCCTCGATGACCGCGGTCGGATCGTCGTCGACTCCTCGCTCCGGGTCGCTGGACACGCGGACATCTGGGCTCTCGGCGACTGCGCGGCCGTGCCCAATGCAGCGACGCCCGGTCGGGTGGACCCGCCCACGTGTCAGCACGCCGTCCGGCAGGCCCGCGCATTGGTCGCCTCCTTCGTCGGCGAGACCAGGCCCTATCGGTACCGCAGCATCGGCGAGGGGGCCACGCTCGGGCGCGACCGGGGCGTCGCCCGCATCCTCGGCCTCCACGTCAGCGGCAGGCTCGGCGCGCTGGTCACCCGCGCGTACCACGTCAGCGCCGTACCCGTTCGTTCCCGACGCCTGCGTGTCGTCGCCGACAGCCTGCTGTCCATGATCCTTCGTCGCGACTTCGCAGAGCTCGGCACGGCCGGGACACGTCCGTCCCGCCCGTGACGTCAGGGGGCTGCGAGCCTCAGGCGTGCTTCACGATCGGCGAAGCCTCCCAGGCGGCGAGCTCGACCCGGACGGCGTCCAGCTCGGCCTTGGCGACGTCGAGCTCGGCCTCGAGCTCGGCGACCCGCAGGATCGCTTCGGCGGCACGGGTCTCGGCGTCGTCGAGCCGACGAGCCAGCGACTCGCCGTCGGCCTCGGCGAGGTCGGCCCGCTTGGCCTCTGCGTTGAGCTTGCGGCTCGTCTCGGCGGCCCGGCGCTGTGCTGAGGTCAGGGCGACCTCGAGCTCTTCGATGGTGGTCTGGTGTGCGGTCATCTGCTGCTCCATGCCGGCGACGAACTCCGCGTGCTCGTCGGCACGTTCGGCGGTGAGGTCGCGGAAGGCCTGAGCCTGCTCGGCCCGGTCGCGGTTGGCGTCGCGACGGGTCTGCATCAGCTCGGAGTGGGTGATCCGGACGGCGAGCGCGCCAAGCGCGACGCCGAGGATTGCGGTGGCTGCGAGGGGACCCCACGAACCAGCCAGGACGGCGCCGAGAACGGCGGCCGCCGCGATGATGACAAGGGCGACAGCGACGGTGATGCGGGTACTGCGCTGCCGACGACGAGCCTTGGGGGAAGACATGAGGCCAGGCTAGGCGTCGTCCTCGCCTTTCCTGACGCGACACGCTCGCTCCAGCAGGAGCGCCGTGACGACCACGCTGGCGCCGCCGAGACCCGCGATGAGCGAGCGTATGGCGCGCTGCTCGGCCAGCTCCGCCGAGACCCCGACCCAGCTCAGCGCGTATCCGAGGTACGCGCCGGCGACCAGGACACCGACGTAGGCGCAGGCGCGCGCCAGCACCAGCCGGTTGACGGCCTGGTGCGGAGCCAGCGACCGGGGACGGTCCCGCATGATCCGCCAGGTGGCCCGCGCGGTGGCGCCGAGGATCGCGGCGACCAGGAAGAGCGCGAGCGGCTGGCCCCAGGTCACCACGGGTGCGGCGGTCATCTGCCGGTCGGCGTAGGCGTGGAACAGCCAGCCGCCGACCAGCCCCACCAGGAACCAGACGGTCAGCACCCTGGGCGAGGTCGGCTGGAGCCGTCCCGCAGGTCCAGGCGGGTCGTCAGGCTCGTCCTCGGGTGGCGGGTCGATCATCCCCGTGACGCGGAGGCTGCTGGGCTCACTGGACCTGCAAGGTGGCGTCTTCGCGCAGCTTCAAGCCGCTGCGGTCGGCCTGCTCGAGCAGGTCGACGATCGGACCGTGGTCGGGCAGCACGGCGTCGGGCTCGACGTCGAACCAGGGCTGGAGCACGAACGCGCGCTCGTGGGCGCGCGGGTGAGGCAGCCGCAGGCTGTCGTCGTCGGCCCGACGGTCGCCGACCACGATGATGTCGACGTCGAGGGTCCGCGGCGCGTTGACCTCGATGCCGTCGCCGCGCTCGCGGCCGAAGGCGTCCTCGATCGCGTGGGCCCGGTCGAGCAACCGGCTCGCGGCCAGGGTGGTGTCGATGAGCACGACGGCGTTGAGGAAGTCCTCGGAGCCGGGCGGGCAGTTGACGGGCTCGGTCTCGTAGACCGGCGAGACGTTGGTGACCCAGACGTCGGGGGTGTCGGCGAGGGCGTGGACGGCGCCTTGGAGGCTGGTCAGCCGCTCGCCGAGGTTGGACCCCAGGGACAGCACCGCCCGCCGGATGGGGCGCATCTCGCCCGTCAGCGTGTCCGAGTCGATGATGTGCGGGTTGGGGGTCTCAGTCATGTGGGGGCCTCACCTTCGGGGGGCTTTGTCATGAGCTCGGGCGGTAGCGGGTGACCGTCAGCGTGACGTCTCCGAACGTCGCGTCGATGGGGGCATCCGGTTTGTGCACCGTGATCCTGGCCCATTCAACACGACCATCCCTGAGGCAGACGTCCGCGAGCCGTTTGGCCAGGGTCTCGATGAGGTCGACCGGGTCGGCCTCCACGGCCTGTTTCACCGCGGCCACGAGACTCCCGTAGTCGACCGTGTCGCGCAAGTCGTCGCTGGCGGCGGCGGGAGCGGTGTCGAGGCCCAGCGTGAGATCGACCACGAAGGTCTGCCCCTGACGCCTCTCGTGCTCGAAGACCCCGTGGTAGCCCCAGCACTCGATACCGGTGACGCTGAGCTCGTCGGTCATGGTGCAGCCGCCGTGGTCGCAGGGGTCCGGTTCCAGCGGGCGAGGGCTCTCAGGGCGTCGTGGGCGGCGCGCACGTCGTGGGTGCGCAGGCCCCAGACACCTGCCTGGGCGAGCAGGACGTGCAGGGCCGAGCTGGCGTGCTCGCGCTCCTCGACCCCGCGGGCGACCCCGTCGGACCCGGCCAGCAGACTGCCCAGGAACGCCTTCCGCGAGGCGCCCACCAGCACCGGGAAGCCCAGCGCGGCGATCGGGCCCAGCCCGCGCAGCAGGGTCCAGTTGTGCTCGGCGGTCTTGGCGAAGCCGATGCCGGGGTCGAGCACGATCCGGTCGCGCTCGATGCCCGCAGCCAGCATCGCCTCCACGCGCTCGGCCAGCTCGTCGCGGACGGCGGCCACGACGCCGCCAGGGCCGTCGTACGACGCGTGCTGCTGCATGGTGTCGCTGTGGGCGCGCCAGTGCATCGCGACGTACGCCGCCCCCGCCGCGGCCACGGTGGACAACATCCGCGGGTCGGCCAGCCCGCCGGAGACGTCGTTGACGATCCGCGCGCCCGACTCGAGGGCGGCGAGCGCGACCTCGCTGCGCATCGTGTCGACCGA
This sequence comes from uncultured Actinomycetota bacterium, assembly GCA_963814935.1. Classification (GTDB taxonomy): domain Bacteria; phylum Actinomycetota; class Actinomycetes; order Propionibacteriales; family Nocardioidaceae; genus Nocardioides. The sequence continues at coordinate 401,463 of CAWFEZ010000019.1, forward strand.
GACGACGGCACCGTCGGCCGCCAGGGCCGTGATCACCGGGACGACCCGGGCCAGCTCGTCCTCGACCAGGGGGCGCGTGGCGCCGGGCCGCGTCGACTCACCACCCACGTCGAGGATGTCGGCGCCCGCCACCAGGAGGGTCCGGCCGTGCGCGATCGCGGCGTCGGGGGTGGCCCAACGGCCGCCGTCGGAGAAGGAGTCGGGCGTCACGTTGACCACGCCCATCAGCACCGGGCGGTCGGTCCTGGTGAGCCCCGTCAGGATGCCAGGCGGGAGCATCAACGACCGCTGCGCCTGCCGCTGATGAGCGCCATCGCCTCGGACCTGGTGGCGGCGTTGTGCATCTGGCCGCGCACCGCGGACGTGATCGTGCGGGCTCCGGCCTTGCGGACGCCGCGCATGGTCATGCACAGGTGCTCGGCCTCGATCACCACGATCACGCCCCGCGCCTCGAGCAGCCGCATCAGCGCGTCGGCGACCTGCGTGGTCAGCCGCTCCTGGACCTGCGGCCGTTTGGCGTAGACGTCGACCAGCCGGGCGAGCTTGGACAGACCGGTGATCTTGCCGCTCTCGGACGGGATGTAACCGACGTGGGCCACCCCGGTGAACGGCACCAGGTGGTGCTCGCACATCGACCACAGCTCGATGTCGCGCACCAGCACCATCTCGTCGTGACCGATGTCGAACGTCGTGGTGAGCACGTCCTCTGGCGACATCCGCAGCCCGGCCGTGAGCTCGGCGTACGCGCGGGCCACGCGGGCCGGCGTCTCGTGGAGGCCCTCCCGCTCGGGGTCCTCGCCGATGGCGATCAGCAGCTCGCGGACGGCGGCCTCGGCACGGGCGTGGTCGTAGTCCGGGACGTCCGCGGGCGGGCGGTCGGCTGCGGAGACCCGGTCGACACCCGGGGCGCTCATGTCAGGTGCTCACGTCGGCAGGTCGGTCCCGCTGTTGCCGGGCGGCACCAAGCCAGGGTCGCCGTGCACGTCGCCGCCCGAACCGGGCGGGGTCAGCACGGGCGCCGCGTGATCCTGCTGGTTGGTGCCGTTGATCTTGGCGCGGTCGCGGATCTCCTGCGGGATCTCGATCGGCGGGATCGTCGACGGCACGCGGTCGGGTGAGCCCGTCCACGCGGGCCGCTCGCCGCGGCGCCGCAGCGGCAAGAAGACCTCGGCGACCTCCTCCTTGTCGAGCGTCTCGCGGTCGAGGAGCGCGAGCACCAGGGCGTCGAGCACGTCACGGTTCTCGACCAGGATGTCGAAGGCCTCCTGGTGAGCGGTGGCCAGCAGCTTCTTGGTCTCGTCGTCGACGATGGCGGCGACGTCCTCGGAGTAGTTGCGGCTGTGACCCATGTCGCGACCCAGGAACGGCTCGCCAGTGTCCTTGCCGAGCTGGATGGCGCCGAGCCTCTCGGTCATGCCGTATTGAGTCACCATGGCGCGCGCCAGAGCGGTGGCCTTCTCGATGTCGTTGCTGGCACCGGTGGTCGGGTCGTGGAAGACCATCTCCTCGGCCGCGCGGCCGCCCATCATGTAGGCGAGCTTGTCGAGGATCTCCGAGCGGGTGGTGGAGTACTTGTCCTGGTCGGGCAGCACCATCGTGTAGCCCAGCGCCCGGCCGCGCGGCAGGATCGTCACCTTGTGCACCGGGTCGGTGCCGGGCAGGGCCGCGGCCACCAGCGCGTGCCCGCCCTCGTGGTAGGCGGTGATCAGGATCTCCTGCTCGCTCATCAGGCGGGTGCGTCGTTGCGGGCCGGCGATCACACGGTCGATCGCCTCGTCCAGCGACACGTTGGTGATCAGCTTCTCGTTGGCCCGCGCGGTGAGCAGGGCGGCCTCGTTGAGGACGTTGGCGAGGTCGGCGCCGGTGAACCCCGGCGTACGGCGAGCCACGGACAGCAGGTTGATGTCGGGCGACATCGGCTTGCCACGCGAGTGCACCTCGAGGATCTGCTTGCGGCCGTTGAGGTCGGGGGCGTCGACCGCGATCTGGCGGTCGAAGCGGCCCGGACGCAGCAGCGCCGGGTCGAGGACGTCGGGCCGGTTGGTGGCGGCGATGAGGATCACGCCGCCGCGGACGTCGAAGCCGTCCATCTCGACCAGCAGCTGGTTGAGGGTCTGCTCGCGCTCGTCGTGGCCGCCGCCCATGCCGGCGCCGCGGTGGCGGCCGACGGCGTCGATCTCGTCGATGAAGACGATGGCGGGGGCGTTCTCCTTGGCCTGCTCGAACAGGTCGCGAACGCGCGAGGCGCCGACACCGACGAACATCTCGACGAAGTCGGAGCCCGAGATGGAGTAGAACGGCACGCCGGCCTCGCCGGCGACGGCTCGGGCGAGCAGCGTCTTGCCGGTGCCGGGCGGCCCGTAGAGCAGCACGCCCTTGGGGATCTTGGCCCCGACGGCCTGGAACTTGGCGGGCTCCTGGAGGAACTCCTTGATCTCGCCGAGCTCCTCGATGGCCTCCTCGCAGCCGGCGACGTCGCTGAACGTCGTCTTCGGCATGTCCTTGGTGATCAGCTTGGCCTTGGACCGGGCGAACTGCATGATGCCCTTGCCGCCGCCGCCCTGGACCTGGTTCATCAAGAAGATGAACAGGAAGATGATCAGGGCGAAGGGCAGGAGCGTCGCCAGGATCGAGCCGAGCAGGCTGGGCTGGGGGTTCTCGGAGTTGGACTTCTCGATGGTGCCGTCGGCGATCGCCGCGTCGACCTTCGCGATGATGCCCTCTTGCTGACCCTGGATGTAGTGGGACTGGACCTGGTTGCCGCCCTCGCGTTCGACGCCCTGGTCGAGGACCGCCTTGATCACCTGGTCACCGTCGATGAAGGCGATCTCCTTGACCTGCCCGGAGGTGATGTACTGCTCCATCTCGGACGTCTGGATCTCGTCGTGCCCGTCGCTGGGCGTGAGGTACTGCAGGGCGATGAGCACGCCGACCACGGCGACGACGATCCACAGCCAGGGACCCTTGAGCAAACGCTTCACGAGACTCTTTCCGAACGGCCTGGGACGGCACTTGTGTGAGGGGACGACGGTACAGGCCCACGGCAATCACGCCGTCGCCCGCCAGCCCATTCTCTCAGGCACAACGTCTGAGCGGGAGCCGAACGTTCCCCCGCACCGGAGACCCCCTCCGCTCACCCCCGCGAGTCGGCGCAAATCGCCCCGGAAGGTACGTCGAGTCGGCGCAAATCGCCCCGGAAGGTACGTCGAGTCGGCGCTGGTAGTCCGGGAGGCACCGACCGGGACAAGGACGACGAGCGCCGACTCGGCGTACTTCCGAGGGCGATTTGCGCCGACTCGGCGCACTTTCGAAGGGCGATTTGCGCCGACTCGGCGTCTTCGGAGGGCGATTGGCGCCGACTCGTCGGGTCAGCTGTAGACGTGGGGGGCCAGGGTGCCGATGTCGCGGAGGTTGCGGTAGCGCTCGCGGTAGTCGAGGCCGTAGCCGACGACGAACTCGTTGGGGATGTCCCATCCGACGTACTTGACCTCGACGGGCATCTGGAGGGCCTCGGGCTTGCGCAGGAGGGTGCAGATCTCGACGCTGGCGGGCTCGCGGGAGGTCAGGTTGGAGGTCAGCCAGCTCAGCGTCAGGCCGGTGTCGATGATCTCGTCGACGATCAGGACATGACGGCCGGTGATGTCGGTGTCGAGGTCCTTGAGGATGCGGACCACGCCGCTCGACTTGGTGCCCGAGCCGTATGACGAGATCGCCATCCAGTCCATCTCGACGTGCCGCTCGAGGCTACGAGCCAGGTCGGCCATCACCATCACCGCACCGCGCAGGATGCCGACGATCAGGAGGTCCTGGCCGTCGTAGTCGCGCTCGATCTCGCGGGCCAGCTCACCGAGGCGGTCCTGGATCTGCTTCTCGCTGAACAGCACGTTCACGAGGTCCTGCTCGACGTGGCCTGCGTCCATGTGCGCGACCCTAGCCGTGCACGAGGAACGTGAGCGACCCTAGCCGTGCACGACGAAGGAGTGCACGGCGTAGGACGGAGCCAGGTCGAGCAAGCCGGGCGGCCGAGCCTGCGAGGCCGCCACCGGCGCGTCGAGACCCGGTGAGCGATCAGGCAACCCGAGGTTCACCCCACCTCGAACACCAGCGAGGCCGTCCCGACGTACGCCGCGCACGTGCCCCGGCAGGTCGACCGGACCCTGACCGTGCCAGTCGGTCAGCAGCGCGTCGAGGGCACGCACATGGTCGTGGAAGAGCTCGGAGTCGCGAGCGCCGGCTCGCAGCGCGGCGAGGCGGAGCACCCGCGTGCGGACGGCCGGAGCCAGGTCGAGCAGCGCCTCGACCGGCAGCGGGTCGGACAGGTCGGCGTACGCCGTCTGGGCGAGGTGGTCGAGGTGCTCGACGTCGGCGCGCAGGAGGTCGGCGGTGCGCCCCAGAGCCTGGACGACGCCCGGCCCGAGCTCGCTCTCGAGGAGCGGCAGCACGGTGTGGCGGACCCGCGACCGCGTGAACCGCGGGTCGTCGTTGGCGGGGTCGGTCCACCAGGCGATGTCCTGAGCGCCGCAGGCCTGCTCGGTCTGGGCGCGGGTCAGGTCGAGCAGGGGGCGGCGGAACACGCCGAGGACGCGGCGCATGCCGGCCAGCGACCGGGCCCCGCTTCCCCTGGCGAGGCCGAGGAGCACGGTCTCGGCCTGGTCGTCGAGGGTGTGGCCGAGCAGCACCGTGTGCGAGCCGAAGCGGTCGGCGATCTCCTCCAGGACGGCGTAGCGGGCCTGCCGGGCGGCGGCCTCGAGGCCCTGGCCCTCGGCCTCGACCCGTACCCGGATCGACGCGGTCTCGTCGGCGCCCAGCGCGGCCATCTGCCCGACGACCCGCGTGGCTACCTCGGCCGACGCCTCGTGCAGGCCGTGGTCGACGGTCACGCCCACGACCGACCAGGGACGGGCGCGAGCCTCGAACACGGCAGCGGCCAGCAGCGCGAGGGAGTCGGCACCGCCGGAGCACGCGACCAGGACCGGCGCGGAGCCGGGGTCGGCTGGCGTGCCGGCGGCGAGCGCGCGGCGTACGGCGACCCGGGTGGCGGCGACGGCGGGGTCGGGACCCACGACCGGCGCCCTAGAGGACCCGCGTCACCCAGGCGGCGGGATCGGCGATCTCGGCCTTGGTGGGCAGGTGGGCGGGGTCCTGCCAGACGACGTTGAAGTCGGCCATGCCGACCTTGTCGACGACGCCGCGGACGAAGCGCGCGCCGTCGCGGTACTGAGCCATCTTGGCGTCGAGGCCGAGAGCACGTCGCAGCAGCTTGTCGAGGACGCCGACGCCCTGGCGGCGCCGGGTGAACTTCGTGCGGATCTCCTTCACCGACGCGATCACGCCCGGGCCGACGCCATCCATGACGACGTCGGCGTGGCCCTCGAGCAGCGACATCACGCCGGTCAGCTCGTCCATGATCGCGCGCTGCTCGGGCGTGCCGAGCACCTCGAGCAGGCTGCCCCGCTGCCCAGATGATCGATGACTGGCCGGATGACTGGCCCGCCGAGTGGCCGCCCCTGAGCCCCTCGGACAGCCGCTTGAGGCCGTCGTCGAGCAGCTTGGTCGGCTCGATGGTCTCGGACAGTCGCTCGATCTGGGACGAGAGGTGGTCACGCATCCACGGGACCGCGGTGAACTGCACGCGGTGGGTCTCCTCGTGGAGGCAGACCCAGAGGCGGAAGTCGTGAGGGTCGGCCTCGATCTCCCGCTCGACGTGGACGATGTTGGGCGCCACCAGCAGCAGCCGGCCCACCGGGTCGTGGAAGGGATCGAACTGGCCGAGCACCTTGCCGCCCAGGAAGCCCAGCACGGCCCCGATCTCGGCGCCGGTCACGCGCGACCCGACAGCCTTGCCGATGCCTGCGGGCGGCCCCTTCTTCTCGGTGACCTTGTCGACGAACGGCGACAGCAGCACGTCGAAGCTCTCGGCGTTGGCGCGGATCCAGCCCGGGCGGTCGACGACGAGGAGGGGCGCGGTGGCGCCGGTCTCGTGCTCTGCGGCGACCAGGCCGGTGTAGTCGCGGACCAGCCCGGTCGACCGGGCGGCGCCCTCGCGGAGCTCGGCGACCACCGCGTCTGCCTCTGCGCGGCTGACCTCAGGACCGGAGCCGGCCACCCGGGAGCCGATGCTGATCGCGAGGTCCCAGTCGATCATGTCCGCAGCGGTCATGGGTTCGAACCTACCGACCTGGGCCTACCGAGCAGCGGCAACCACCGATCGCGGCCGCGGCCGCATCGAGCGCGTCGCGGGCGGCCAGCGTCTTGAGCAGCGGCACCCGGTCGGCCATCAGCACGAAGGCGGCCGACGTCCCGTCGAGGTCGGTCACGACTCCCGCGAGGCTGCTGGTGCCCCGCAGCGTGCCGGTCTTGGCGCGGACGCGGCCGCGTGCGGCAGGGGCCGCGTCGACGAAGCGGTACTCGAGCGAGCCGTTGAAGCCCGCGACCGGGAGCCCGGTGAGCACCGATCTCAGCTCGGGGTGATCGGCGGTGGCCGCGACCCGCAGCACGGCGAGCAGCGTCGCGGGCGCGAGCACGTTGTCCCGGGACAGCCCGCTGCCGTCGTACCACCGGTCGGCGGCCGCGAGGTCCACGCCCAGCTCGGTCATCGCCCGCCGGACGCCCTCGACCCCGCCCGCGAACGACGCCTCGCCGACGGTCGCCAGCCCGACCTGGTGGGCCAGCACCTCAGCGGCCTCGTTGTCGCTGACGTTGAGCACCCGCTCGACGATCTGCGAGACGGGCGCGCTCTCGGCCTCCGCAAGCGGCGTGGCGCCGTCACCGGCCCTGCGCCGTTCCGGCGGGCCGGCCACGCGGATGCCGGCCGCGCCGAGCTCCTTGGCGAAGTACGTCGCCGCCGTCAGCGAGGGGTCGGGCACGCGGCCGAACCCGGACGCCGGCCGGCCCTCGTCGGCCCAGAGAGCTCGGATCCGGGAGATGACGCCGTCCGGTCACGTAGCTGGGCTCCCACCGGGGGCTGACGTCCGGTCCGGTGAAGAGCGAGTCGTCGTAGGCGAGGCGGACGCGGGTGCGCCCCTGCTCGGACAGCGCCCGGGCGGTCTGGCGGGCGAGCGTGCGCAGGTCGGCGCGCTCGGGGTACGCCGGCTCGTCCTTCGCCGCCGGCTTGCTGGCCAGGAAGGGGTCTCCCCCGCCGACGAGCACCACTCGACGCTGCTTGCCGCGGCCGTCGAGCACCACGCTCGTGGTGAATCGGTGGTCGGGGCCGAGGACGTGCAGCGCTGCGGCGGCCGTGAGCAGCTTGGTCGTGGACGCCGGCCGGGCGCTGCCGCCCTGCTGGAAGACCACGTCGCCGGAGGAGAGGTCGGCGACGGCGGCGACGACGTGCTTGCCGAGGTCGGGGTCTTTCAGAAGAGGCCTGAGCAGGCGGGCGACCTTGCCCGGTGCCATCCGTCCGTCGTCGACGGCGACTCCCACCGCCACGGGCGCGGGCGTGGCGGGCAGTGGGAGGGTCACGCCCTGGGGCGGAGGTACGGCGGCGGGCTCGGTGTCCGGGTCGGGAGGCGGGGGCGTCGTACTCGCCGCCGAACCAGCGCTCGCCCAGGTCCCACTGGTAGGTCGCGAAGCCGCCGGCGAGCACGGCCAGCACGAGCAGGACCGGACCCCAGGTCGTCAGGACGCGCGGGCGTCGTCGGTCGCGCGCCGCCATCGCTGCCTCCTTGCCGCGAACATTTCCGCCCCGCCGGGCGTCAGTAGCGTAGGCGGGCGGAGGAGCGGGGCCGCCCGCCTCCTCGCCCGGGCCCTGCCAGGTGGCCGTTCGCTGAGCGCTCGTGGGCGTGGAAGCTGTCCGTCTGGCAAGTGGCACCCGTGGAGTTCGACGTCCTGGTGGAGATCCCCAAGGGGAGCCGTAACAAGTACGAGGTCGACCACGAGAGCGGGCGCATCCGGCTCGACCGGACACTGTTCACCTCGACGCAGTACCCCGCCGACTACGGCTTCATCGAGAACACCCTCGGCCTCGACGGCGACCCGCTCGACGCGCTGGTGCTGCTGATCGGCGAGCCGACGTTCCCGGGATGCCTGATCAAGGCCCGGGCGATCGGGATGTACCGGATGACCGACGAGGCCGGCGGAGACGACAAGGTGCTGTGCGTGCCGGTCTCCGACCCCCGCCTGGAGCACCTGCGCGACATCAACCACCTGCCGAAGTTCGACCGGCTCGAGATCGAGCACTTCTTCCAGGTCTACAAGGAGCTCGAGCCCGGCAAGTCCGTCGAGGGCGCCAACTGGGTCGGCCGCGACGAGGCCGAGAAGGAAGTGCGGGCCTCCTTCAAGCGGGCCGAGACCGAGGGCCACGGCTCCGACCTGGCCAACATCGCCGACGACTCGCTGGGCGAGCGCCGGCACTGAGGCTTCCTGGGCAATCGCTCGGCTTCTCGGGCAATATCTTGCCTTGGATGCGAAGCGATCCCCGGTGAGCCGGGGATCGCTCTAGCTCCTCAGCCGGCGACGAACCGCACCATGGCGCGGGTGATCTCGAGCAGGGCCTCGGCGGAACGGACCGCGTCGGTGGGGTCGATGAGGCCGTGGTCGAGGGCGTCGAGCTGGAGTACGTCGCACCCGTCGGCTGCCAGGGAGGCGGCGACGTCGGCGTCCCAAGGAGGTCGGCGGTGCCGCCGACCAGCAGCTGACGTGCGGGGTTCGCGCGGATCGCCTCGACGAGCACCGGCTCCGTCAGGACCGGCGTCAGCCAGATCGCGGGGTACGAGCGCTCGGCCGCCAGCCGGGCGCCGTACGTGCCGAGCGACTTGCCGACCACGAACACCGGGCCGGAGACGCCGGCGGTCGCGGATGCCAGCTGGTCGCCGACCCAGGCCACCTCGTCCTCGATCGACAGCAACTCGTTGGCGGGCGGGTCCCACCAGACGTCGCGGACCCGCCACCCGGCCGCGCGCAGCACGTACCCGGCGTACGCGCAGCCCGGCGCGGCCGGCGGGTACCCCCGGCCCGGGAGCACGATGCCGGTGCCGACCGGCTCCCCGACGGGCTCCCACACGTCGGTCGGGACGCCGGGCGGGAACCTGCTCATGCCTTCACTCCCCGGAAGTAGGCGAAGGCGCCGCTCGTGGTGACCCGCAGGTCAACGACGCCCTCCTCCGCGAACCACGACACGAGCTCGGCGCGCGAGCACATCGCTCCCAGCATGCTGACCCGCCGGCCGAGACGTCGGAGCCCTTCGTACCGCGCGCCGGTGTCGGTCGCGATCATGCTGCCGGACACCACGCCTCCGGGGCGCAGCACCCGCGCCATCTCGGCGACCGCCGTGCGGGGCGCGGGAAAGCAGTGCAGCCCGGCGAAGGTGACGACCATGTCGACGGAACCGTCGTCGAGCGGCAGCGCCGTCGACGTCCGCCAGCCGAGGCACCACCTGGTCGGCGACGCCGCGCCGCCGCGCTGCGGCGACCGTCTGGTCGAGCATCGCCTGCGCGATGTCGGCGGCGAGGTAGGTCACGCCCTGCCCGGGCGCAGGCCCCGAAGAGCGACACCGCCGCCGCACGGTACGTCGAGCACTACCGCGCCCGCGGGCAGCAGGCCGATCTCGGCCACGGCGTCGTACAGCATCGACAGGTCGCTGCCCACGACCAGCCGCCAGCCGAGGCTGCCGAGCCGCGGGTGCTCGACCGACCAGTCGTAGACGCTGGCCCAGAGCGGGTCGTCCGCCCAGGGGCCGACGGGAGCCCTCATCGACTCCTCACCCGACGAGGTCCGGCGAGCGCAGCATCTCGGGAGGTACGCCGAACGCGTCGACCAGCTCGACCGCGAGCGGCCGGACCCGGCGGCAGAGCCGGTTCACCTCTCGCGAGATCGCCTTGGACCGGACGACGGTCAGCCGGCCGTGCTCCATGAACCACGCGCGGTCGGCCTCGATGACCGACAGCGCGTGGAGGTCGCACAAGCAGCGCCAGCGCCCGCTTGTTCTCGGACTCGTCGAGCCCGGCGAGCTTGGCGACGAACGCCTCGAGCACCAGCCGTTCGACGTGTGCGCGGGCCGCGGCGATCACGTGGTCCTGGACTCGGGAGAAGACCACGCCGGGGTTCAGGCCGGCGTCGATGCCGCGCTTGAGCCGCCGCGCGACCCCGGCGAGCTGGTGCTCCTCGCGGAACCGCAGCATCGCCAGGTGGTAGTTGGTGTCGAGGATGCCGGCCTCGTCGTCCCACCTGTCGCCGCCGGGCAGGACGTCCTTGATGCGTTCGAGCAGCTTGTGCACGCTGGTCCGTTCGACGACGGTCTCGACCGCCATGCCGGTCACGAACCGGACCATGCCGAGCTGGTCGACGTCCTCGAAGGCGCTGGCGTAGTCGGTCAGCAGGCCCTTGGCGACCAGCTGCAGCAGACGTGGTTGTCGCCCTCGAACGTGGTGAACACGTCGGTGTCGGCCTTCAGCGCGGCGAAGCGGTTGACCGCGAGGTAGCCGGCGCCGCCGCACGCCTCGCGGCACTCCTGGATGGTCCGGTGGCGTGCCAGGTGCCCAGCGACCTTGGTGCCGGCCGCCCGCGACTCGAGCTCGCGACGGGCCTTCTCGTCGCGACCTCGCCGGAGAAGACGTCGTGCAGCTGAAGCGCCACGACCTCCTGCGCGAAGTGCAACGCGTAGGTGCGAGCCAGCAGCGGGCAGCAACCGCCGCTGGTGCATGCCGTAGTCGAGGAGCAGCTGCTCCTCCTCCGGGTCGCCTCCTTGGCCGGCCTCGAACTGCCGCCGCCGCACGGCGTACTTCACCGCGATCGCCAGCGCGACCTTGGCGGCGTTGATGCCCGCGCCACCGACGCACACCCGCCCTTGCACGAGCGTGCCGAGCATGGTGAAGAACCGGCGGTTGGGGTTCTCGATCTCACTGGAGTAGGTGCCGTCCTCGGCCACGTCGGCGAAGCGGTTGAGCAGCGCCTCGCGCGGCACGCGCACTCCGTCGAACCACAGCCGCCCGTTGTCGACGCCGTTGAGGCCGAGCTTGAGGCCGTCGTCCTCGATGCGTACGCCGGGCCTCGGCGCCCCGGACTCGTCGCGGATCGGCACCACGAAGGCGTGCACCCCGCGGCCCTCCCCGCGGTCTCGAGCTGGGCGAACACCACCGCCAGCCGCGCGTGCCGGGCGGCGTTGCCGATGTAGTCCTTGCGCGACTCCTCATCGTGCGTGGTGATCACGAACTCACCGGACGAGGCGTCGTACGTCGCCACCGTGCCGAGCGCCTGCACGTTGCTGCCGTGCCCCGTCTCGGTCATCGCGAAGCAGCCCATCAGCTGCCCGGTCACCAGGTCGCGCAGGTAGGCGTCGTGGTGGCGCTGGGTGCCGAGCTGGAGGATCGCGCCGCCGAACAGCCCGAACTGCACGCCGACCTTCACCAGCACGGACAGGTCGCCGAACGCGAGGGTCTCGAACGCCGCGATCGACGCGCCGAGGTCTCCCCCGCCACCGTGCTCCTCCGGGAAGCCCATCCCCGTCTGGCCGGTCGCGGCCATCTCGAGCACCAGGTCGCGGACCCGGTCGCGGTAGTCCTCGCGCGACAGCGTCTCGGCCTCCTCGAGGACCGACGCGTACGCCGCGAGGTTGCGGCGAACCAGGTCGCGCACCTCGGCGTACCTCCCGTCGAGCAGGCTGGTCAGCGCGGCGACGTCGACCTCGGGAGGCGGCGGGCGCTGGTCGGGGGGGACCGGTGCTGGGCCATTGGCGGGGTCGGTGGCAGGTGGCACGGTGTCCTCACCGATGTCGTCGACCGGGCGGGGGGCCATGCAATTCACGCTACCGGGCCAGGTCGGGTGCCGATGCTTGGTAGATTCGCCGTCGATCGAACAGGGTGAGGAATACGTGTCCAGGGACTCCAGGCAGCGCGGCGGCAACCGCGGCGACAACCGGAGTGACGCGCACGACTGGCTGCCCTACAGCTTCTCGATCGTCGGCGCCCAGAAGAGCGGCACCTCCACGCTGTCAACGGCCCTCGACCGGCACCCCCAGGTGGCCCGCGCGCCGCGCAAGGAGCTGCAGTACTTCACCCGCGAGGACATGGACTGGTCGCGACCCGACTACTCCGGCTACCGCGCCCCCCGGCGCAAGCCGCAGCACCTGATCGCGGGCGACGCCACCCCGGCGTACCTGTTCTGGCCGCACGCCCTGGAGCGGTTGCACGCCTACAACCCCGACATGCGGCTGATCGCGGTGTTCCGCGATCCCCTCGAGCGGTTGTTCTCCCACTGGACCATGCTGCGGGGCCGATGGACCACCGCCCCCGACTGGCCGGAGTTCATCACCGAGTTCCGGCCGCCCACGACCCCGACGTCGCTGCCCGACGTGCCCTCGCTGGCGTTCAAGCAACGCTCCGGGGTCGCGCGGGGCTACTACGGCGACCAGCTCACCCGCGGCCTGTCGATCTTCCCGCGCGAGCAGTGGCTGTGGCTGGAGTTCCGGGCCATGCTGGCCGACTTCTCCGGCACCCTCGACCAGCTCACCGGCTTCCTGGACGTCGACGCCTACCACCGACACCCCGAGCCGGGCCGGCTGATGAGCGGGCCCGACCGTGTCGTCGGTACGGCGCCCACCGCCGCCGACCTGGCGTCGCTGGCCCAGCTCTACGCCGCCGACCTCGCGCAGTTCCGGGCCGTCTCCAAGCTCCACATCGACGCCTGGCCGACCGTGCGGATCCTCTCGGGCCGGATGTCACCCGCCGACCTGGCCGAGCGGTTCGCCTCCCGGGTCGAGGTGCGCCCGGCGCCCCCGCCCGCGACGAGATCAAAGCGGGTTAGAACTCGCCCTCGACCACCGGACTCGTCCGCCGCGCACCCTGGTCTGCACGACGAGCGAGCGAGCGCCAGCGAGCGAGCGAGGAGGAAGACCAGGGGTTATAGCGCGGCGGACACGCGAGCGGAGCGAGCCAATGTCACAGTCACGGCCTCGCGAAGAAGCTGGGGGCGATCCAGTAGTCCATGGACACCTGGGCGACGTTCTCGCCGGTGCGGGGGGCGTGGATGATCATGCCGCCGCCGACGTAGAGCGCGACGTGGTAGATCGACGACGGGCTGCTCGAGGAGCCCCAGAACACCAGGTCACCAGGGCGCAGGTCGGCTTCGGAGATCGGGGTGCTGGCGTCGTACTGGCCGGCCGAGTAGTGCGGCAGCGAGATCCCGCCCGCCTGCCAGGCCCGCATGGTCAGGCCTGAGCAGTCCCACCGGTCCGGGCCGGCCGCGCCCCACTGGTAGGGCTCGCCGATCTGCGCCTCGGCGAAGGCGATCGCAGCCGCGGCACCGCCCGCAGGTGCCGGCGGCGGCGCGGTGGGGGTCGCGGTCGGCGTGGGCGTGGGGGTGGGCGTCGGCGTCGGCGTCGGGGTCGGCGTCGGGGTCGGGCGTCGGCGTCGGTGTCGGTGTCGCCGTGGGGGTCTTGGTCGCGGTGGGCGTCGGGGTCGGGGCGGCCGTGGGCGGCGGGGTGGCCTGCGCCGTCGGCGCCTCGGTGGGTTCCGGCGTCGGAGCCGAGGTGGGAGTCGGGGTGGGAGTGGGAGTGGGAGTCGGAGTCGGCGTCGGCGTGTTCTGGGCCTCGAGCCACTCCTGCCGCTCCTCGGCCAGCGCCACGCTGATGCCCTGGAGGCGGGCCAGCTCGCCGATCAGCGCGGCCCGCTCGGTGGCGACCGCGTCGGCCTCTCCCGCTGCGGCGCGCTGGGTCTCGCGCGCCGTCTGGCGCGCCAGCTTGGTCTGGTCGCGCAGCTCGTCGGCCGCGGTCCGCGCCTCGGTGGCCTGGTCGGTCGCCACGCCGGCGAGCAGCGCCGCCACGTCGTAGTCGTCGTAGACCTGGTCCATCGCCGTCTGGGCGTTGTGCAGCGAGGTGGTGCTCTCGACGACCTCGGCGATGCCGTCGGCGTCGAGGATCGCGGACATCGCATTCAGCGAGGGCGACAACTCGTACGACGCCACGACGAGGTCGGCGTACTGGTCGCGCATCGCCCCGAGCTGTGTCTCCGAGGTCGTCTCGGCCTGCTCGGCGCCACGCTGCTTGCGGCGGGCCTCGCGGTAGAGCCACCGGGCGCGGTTGAACGCCTCCTCGGCCTGGGCGACGCGGACCGCGGAGTCCTGCAGGCGGCCCTGCGCCTCGGCGAGCCGGGCCTGGACGGCCGCGACCTCGCCGGCCTTGTCGTCTGCGGCCTGCGAGGCGTCGCGGACGTCGGCGCGGCTCGGGTGGCTGCCGTCGCCCTCGTCGGCGGAGGCGACCCAGCCGGGGGCGGTCGCCACACCGGCGACCAGCGTCAGGGCGAGCGCAGCAGTGACTGCGTGCTTGCGCACGTCGGCGTACTCCTCAGTTCTCGCCGGCGTTCTTCCCAGACGCCGACTCGCAAGCCCCGGCGGACTCACTGGAGGTGCCTCGGGCGACTTCCCCATCGCCCGAGGCACTGCCAAGCACGCTAGTGCGATTTCGTCACAGTGGGAACATTTTCCCCAATTTTCCCACCAGTCCCCGGCGTGTCGCCTTGACGAACTACATGATTGTAACTCACGCCGAGTCGGAGCATCACGTCCGCCGCGGCACCCCGAGTCTGCACGACGCAGCGAAGCGAGCGCAGCGAGCGAGCGAGGAGGAAGACCGGGGACTATAGCGCGGCGGACAAGCGAGCGGAGCGAGCCAAATCAGCTCAGTCCTCGAGGACGGGGACCTGGGAGGAGTCGGCGGTGGGGTGGGAGACCAGGCCATGTCGCTCGAACTTCTGCCCGCTGGCGATGCCGCCGACGTAGAAGGCGACCAGGGCGATCATCACGCCGGCGATGTCGTCGGCGATGTAGTGCCAGCCGAAGTAGATGGTGGCGATCACGGTGACGCCGAAGTTGAGCCAGAAGACCCACTTCAGGATCTTGCTGCGCAGGGTGTACTGCACCATCAGCGCGACCAGCAGCGTGATGGCGGTGTGGAGGCTGGCGAAGCCGGCGATCGACTGCACGGCGTCGGCCAGGCCGCCGAGGACCACCCGTTGGCGGATGTCGACCAGCGTCTCCATCAGCGCCGACGTCGGGGTGTCGGGGAGGTCGGTGTAGATCGACGGGTACATCAGGCCGGGCCCGAGGGTGGGCAGCGCGTAGTAGGACAGCGTGCCGAGGCTCCAGGCGATGCTCTGCGAGGTCGCGAACCAGTAGCCGTAGGTGATGTTCCTCGACCAGATCAGCCACGCCGTCAGCGCGAGCGGCACCAGCGGCAGGAACCACAGGTAGATGTAGGACAGGAAGTGTGCTGCGATGCCGGTGCCGAGCACGTTGTGGAGCAGCAGGCCTGGCTCGTGGCCGAAGACCAGCAGCCGGTCGACGAGGTGGAGGGTGCGGTCGTACTTCGTGTCGCCCATCACGAACGGCAGGAAGGACTTGAGGTTCCGGTAGGACACGTAGGTCGTGTAGAAGCAGACCAGCCCCACCACCACGAGGGTGCATCGCTCGCGGGTCCAGTGGGTGCGCACCCGCGCCATGAAGATCGCCGGCATCGCAGCAGGCTTGAACTTCGAGAGCCACAGCGTGCGCGGCACCAGGTCGAGGGCGAAGGCGCCGGCCAGCAGCAGCGGCAGCCGCAGCCACGACGGGCCGAGGAACCCCTCGGGGTCGACGAGCGACCTGTCGATCGAGACGGCCGCCGTCAGGGCCAGGCCGCCCATGACGACGGCGATGCCTACCAGCAAGGCGTAGGCACGGCGATACACGGCGGTCAGTCTAGGAGTGTTGGCGGCGACGACCAGATCGCGAGGCGACCGGGGTCGACGGCGAGCTGCACCGTCTGGCCGATGGCCGGGTGCGCGTCGAGCGGCGCCACTGCGTCGGCCTCGCCGACACCGGTCACGTCGACGACGAGCCGGATCTGCTCGGGGGTCGCGCGGGACGAGCGGACGAGACCGGTCAGCGCGCCGCGCGGGTCCACGCTCAGCGCCGAGCGGCGTACGGCGACCGCGGGCGCGGGCTCCCGACCGGCGGCCGTCAGGATGGCCGCGGCGGCGTCGTCGCGGAAGACTCGTGCGTAGCCGAGGAAGAGCGCCGTCTCCGGGTCGGCCGGCTCGCGCCAGACCTCGGCGATCGGACCCTCCTGCACGACGCGTCCCGCCCGCATCACCGCCAGCCGGTCGGCGACCCTGAACGCCTCGTCGTGGTCGTGGGTGACCATCAGGGCCGTGGTGCCGGCGGCGCGCAGGATGTCGCGGAGGTCGGCGGCCAGGCGTTCGCGCAGGCCGGCGTCGAGGGCCGACAGCGGCTCGTCCAGCAGCAGCAGGCGAGGCTCGGCCGCGAGCGCGCGCGCCAGCGCTACTCGTTGGCGCTCGCCACCGGAGAGGGTCGCGGGCAACCGGTCCCCGAACCCGGCGAGGCCGACCAGCTCCAGCAGCTCGTCCACGCGCGCTCGCGTGTTGGCGGCACGCCGGAGGCGCAGGGCGTACCCGACGTTGCGGGCCACGGTCAGGTGCGCGAACAGCTGGCCGTCTTGGAACAGCAGCGCGAAGCCGCGCTTGTGCGTCGGTACGCCGCCCAGGTCGGCGCCGTCCCAGCTGACCGAGCCCGCGCTCAACGGCTCGAGTCCGGCGATCGCGCGCAGCAGGGTCGACTTGCCGCACCCCGACGGGCCCAGCACGGCCAGGACCTGACCGTCGGAGAGCTCGAGGTCGACGTCGGCGACGGCCGAGATGCCGTCGTACGCAACGGAGACGTCGCGCAGCGAGAGCATCAGGTCGTGCCGATCGGCACGTGCAGGCGCTCCACCAGCCAGCATCACCCCGGCCGTCGTCGCGGCGAGCACGACGGAGGCGGCCAGGGCCATGCCGTAGTTCATCGGGCCAGGGTGGCCGATGAGGTCGAAGATCACCACGGGCAACGTCGGGTGCTCGTCGCGGGCCAGGAACGACGTCGCGCCGAACTCCCCCAGCGACACCGCGAAGGCGAAGCCCGCCGCGGCCAGCAGCGGCTTGGCGACCACTGGCAGGTCGACGGTCATCGACGCCCGCCACGGCGGGGCGCCCAGGGTGGCCGCTGCCTGGCGGAGCCGGTCGTCGACGCTGCTGAGCACGGGTGCGAGCGTTCGGACGACCAGGGGCAGCGCGACCAGCGCCTGCGCGACGGGCACCAGCAGCGGTGAGTCGCGCAGGTCGAGCGGCGGCTCGTCGAGGGTGATCAGGAACCCGAATCCCAACGTCACGGCCGACACCCCGAGGGGCAGCATGAACAGCCCGTCGAACGTCGTGCGCAACCGGCGCTCGGCCGTCGACCGCGAGCGCCGGGTGGCTATGCCCGCCACGGAGAGGCCGAGCAGCAGCGACATCCAGGTCGCGTCGACGGCCGTGCGCAGTGAGGTGGCCAGGGCCTCGGTGACCGGCGCGAGCAGCGCCTGCTGCTCGCCGGTGGTCGCCAACGCGCGGTAGTTGGCCAGGCTCCAGCCGCCTTCGTTGCGCAACGACCCCACGACCAGCGCGAGGATCGGTGCGGCGACCAGCAGCCCCAGCAGGACCGTCGCGAGCACCGCTGGAGCATCGCCCCGGTCGACCCGCCGCGGCCGGGCCACCGCCCTGGCCAGCGACGAGTCCGGCGTACGACGCGCCCTCGCTGCCGCGAGCAGCAACGCGACGACCACCACCAGCTGCAGGATCGACAGGGCGGCCGCCGCCTGGAGGTCCAGCAGGTTGGTGGTGAGCAGGTAGATCTCGGTCTCCACGGAGCTGTAGCGCAGCCCGCCGAGCGTGAGCACCACGCCGAACGACGTGGCGCAGAACAGGAACACCACGCTGGCCGCCGACACGATGGCCGGTCGCAGGGCGGGAAGCGTGACGGTGCGGAGCACCTGCAGCGGTGTCGCGCCCAGGGCAGCGGCGGCCTCGGCCGGACGGGGGTCGAGCCCCTCCCAGGCGCCACCCACCACGCGGATCACGACCGACGCGTTGAAGAACACCAGCCCGGCGATGATCGCGACCGGGGTGCCGTCGAGGCCGAGGAAGCCGAGCGGCCCGCTGTCGCTGATGAGCTCGCGGAAGGCCACGCCGACCACCACGGTCGGCAGGACGAACGGCACCAGCAGCGCCGCGCGCAGCACCTTCCCGCCCAGCACCCGACGGCGGTAGAGCACGTGCGCGGCGGGCAGACCCAGGGCGAGGGAGAGGAGGGTGCCGAGGGTGGCACTCCAGAGCGTGAACCACAGCACCCGGTGCACCCGCGGACGGCCCAGCACCTCGAGAACCCCGGCCGGGTCGAAGGTGCCGTCGGTCCAGAAGCCGGTCGAGATCATGCCCGCGACCGGCAGCACGAAGAAGACGCCGAGGATCGCGAGCGGGACGGCCGCGACGAGGAGCAGCCGAGCCAGTCTGATGTTCGGCCTCATCGCGAGATGACGTCGCTCCACGTCGTCAGCCAGTCGTCGCGGTTCGCGGCGATCTCGGCGGGGTCGAGGGTCAGCGGCGCGTCGGGCTGCACGGCGTACGTGGCCCACTCGTCCGGCAGCGCGGTCGCCGGGTCGACCGGGAAGACGTACATGCTCGTCGGCAGCGCCGCCTGCACCTCGGGCGACAGCAGCCAGTCGACGACCGCCTCGGCACCCTCGGGGTTGTCGGCACCCTCGAGGACGCCGGCGTACTCGACCTGGCGGAAGCAGGTGTCGAGCAGCGCCGCCGTGCTGCTGCCGCCGTCGCCGACGGTGAAGGCCGGCGAGGAGTCGTAGGACAGCACGATCGGCCGGTCGCCGTGGCCGCCGCCCTGGGTGAAGTCGACCTCGTAGGCGCCCGACCAGCCGGACGTCAGCTTGGCGCCGTTGTCCAACAGGTCGGTCCAGTACGTCGGCCAGTCGTCGCCGTACTCGGCGATGGTGGCCAGCAGGAACGCCATGCCCGGCGAGCTCGACGCCGCGCCGGGCAGCACGAACAGGTCGCGGTACGTCGGGTCGACGAGGTCCTGCAGCGTCTCAGGCGGCGTGATGCCCTTGGCGTCGAACCACGTCGTGTCGACGTTGACGCACACGTTGGCGTTGTCGACCGGCGTCAGCCGGTGGTCGTCGTCGCCCGGCAGTGCGTAGGTCTCCGCGCCGGCCGGGAGTGCGGCGTCGTACGGCGCGAAGACGTCGTTGTCGAGTGCGCGCGAGGCGAAGGTGTTGTCGACGCCGTAGGCGACGTCGCCCTGCGGGTTGCCGGCGCTGAGGACCAGCTTGTTGGTCATCGTGCCGGCGTCACCGGACGCGCGGAGCACCAGGTCGTAGCCCGACTCCTGCTCGAAGGCCTTGACGAGCTTCTTGGGCAGGAAGAACGACTCGTGGGTGACGAGCACGACCTGCTTGGTCTCGCCGCCGCCGGTGTCGCCGCCGGCATCCGTGCTGCTGTCGTCACCGCCGACCAGCGAGCAGGCGGTGAGCGGGACGAGCGCTGCGAGGGTGAGTGCGAGTGCGCGCAGCCGGAACGGACGGGTCATCGGTGTGACTCCCTTCGCCGGTGCTAACCGGAGCAGGTTCGAGGGTCTGCGGCTGTCCGCACTCTCAGCCCGCGGCCACCGTGAGGTGACGACGTGCTCCCCTGTCGTGTGGGTGAACTCCGTCCAGTCTAGGCGGGTGGCCCGCCGGCCAGCGCGGCCACCACCGCTCGTACCGCTGGCGACTCGCTCATGCTGCGTCGGTGCACCGCGACGATGTTGCGGGTCGGCACCGGGTCGTGGGCGCGTACGGCGACCAGGCCGGCGCCCAGCTCCTCGCGGCCCAGCCGGGGCACCAGGGCGATGCCGAGGCCGGCGGCGACCAGGGCCAGGTGGGACTGGAACTCCAGGGACTCGTGGGCGATCCGGGGCTGGCGGCCGGTCCCGAGGTACATCCGCGACAACCACTCGCGACAGATCGTCCCCTCGGGCGTGGCGATCCAGCTCTCGTCGACCAGGTCATGCGGGCTGACCCGCCGCCGCTTCGCCAGGCGGTGACCCACCGGCACGATCACGTCGGCCACGTCGTCGGCCAGCGAGGTGGTCTCCAGGTGTTCGGGGATGTCCAGCGTCACGTCGCCCCAGCTGTGCGCCACCCCCACGTCGGCCTGACCGCTCGCGACCAGCTCGACGGTGTCCCAGGGCTCGCGCTCGGTCAGCGACAGCACGAGGTCCGGGTGGGCGTCGCGCAGCGCTCGCACGCGCGGGGCGACCAGCCCGCGCATCGCCGTGGAGAAGGCGATGATCCGGAGCCGGCCCGCGACGGTTCCGGCCTGCTGGTGCAGCCCGGACTCGATCGTCTCGAGGTCGGCGAGCAACCGGCTGCCGGCGTCGACCAGGTGTCGGCCTTCCCGGGTGAGCATCACGCCGCGGCCCACCCGCTCGAGCAGGGCGACGTTCGTCTGGCGTTCCAGACGCTTGACCTGCTGGGAGATCGCGCTTGGCGTGAAGCCGAGCGCCTCGGCGGCCGCCACCACCGAGCCCTCGTCGTCGACGGCCTTCAGCGCGGTCAGGGACGACAGATCAATCATGAAGGAATGCTACATCGATACGCGTATGATCATTCGCTGGTGTTTCCGGGATCCGGTAGTCACGCTGGGGCCGTGAACGGACGCGACTCGCTGCTGGCCGCGCTCGTGGCGACGGTGTGGGGCTTCAACTTCGTGGTCATCGACTGGGGGATGCACGACGTACCGCCGCTGCTGTTCGCGGCCATCCGGTTCACCCTCGTGGTGCTGCCCGCCGTGTTCTTCGTCCCTCGCCCGTCGGCACCGTGGCGCACCGTCGCCGCGGTCGGCGTCTTCATGTCCCTGGGCCAGTTCGGGCTGCTGTACTGCGCCATGGCCGCCGGAATGCCTCCGGGCCTCGCGGCCCTCGTGCTGCAGGCGCAGGTGATCTTCACGGTCGCCATCGCGGCCGCGGTGCTGCGCGAGCGGCCCACGCGCCCGCAGGTCGTGGGCGTCGTCCTCGGCTCGGCCGGGCTGGTCGTGGTCGCCGTGGGCCGCGGTGGGCACGTCACCGTCGCCGCGCTGACCCTGTGTCTGCTGGGCGCACTGTCCTGGGGCATCGGCAACGTCGTCTCCCGCGCGTCCGGGGCTCGGGCGGCCTCTCGCTGACCGTCTGGTCGGCGATCGTCGTCCCGGTGCCGCTCTTCGCGCTCTCCCTCGCCCTCGACGGCCCGTCGGCCGTCGGCTCGGCGCTCGCGGGGTTCTCCTGGCAGGCGGGCGTCTCGACCCTGTACACCGCGGGCCTCGCGTCGCTGGTCGGCTACGGCATCTTCAACACGCTGCTCGGCCGCAACCCGTCGTCGTCGGTCGTGCCGTGGGTCCTGTTGGCTCCCGTCGTGGCGATGGCGTCGGCCTGGCTGCTCCTCGACCAGCAACCCACGCCGGCCGAGCTGATCGGTGGCGCCGTGCTCATCGTCGGCGTGCTCATCGCCCTGCGGCCCACCGCTCGTACGCCTTGTTCGCGATTCGCCACTGGCCCGACCCCGGATCCCGTAGGAGCACGAACACGTCGGTGAAGTCGACCTCGCCGTGGTGCAGCGTCATCACGGCGGTGGCGACCGAGCCCCGGACGTCGAGGCGCTCGATGCGGCGGGACCGGGTGGCTTCGTCGTCGGCCGGCGAGCCGGAGAACACGCCGCGGAACGCCTCGAGGGTCCAAGAGACGAACTCGCCGTCGCGGTGGCCCTCGACGTGCGCGGTCGGCAGGAAGGCGTCGTCGAGGTACGCCGGGTCCCCGCTCGCGTGCGTACGGGCGTAGGCGTGCAGCGGGCGCAGCACGTCGGCGTCGGCGACGACCTCGGGTGAGACGTCGAGGCGGGCGTCGGCCAGCCAGGTCAGGTCCGGAGCCGCGACGCCGAGGACGGTGATGTCGTCGCCGGCGCTCGAGCGCGCCGGCGGACAACAGCGTGTCCAGGGCGGTGCCGGAGTCGGAGTGCGTGTCGGTCGCGGACCCGAGCAGGGCCAGGTCCTTCGCGAGCGCGCCGGCCGCGAACGTCGCCGCCGGACGGGCCGCCTCGTGGCCGAGCACCTCGCGCTTGCCGTCGACGAACCGGCCCAGGACACCACGGCCCACCACGTCGAGGACGGCCTCGCGCGGCAGGCCGAGCGCGTCGCCACGGGCGAGAGCCCGGCGCAGCGACGCCAACGAGTCGCCGAGGACCCCGTTGGCGACGAGCTTGAGCCCGGCCGTCTCGGCCGGACCGCCGAACACCAGCGTCTCGCCCAGCAGCCCCAGCACGGCCTCGACCTCGGCCGTCGGCTTGCCACCGGCGAGGATCGTCAGCCGGCCGGCTGCGATGGCGGGGGTCGAACCCATGACGGGCGCGTGCAGGTACGTCGCGCCGGCCGCCGTGACCAACGCCTCCAGCTCCGCCGCCTCGTCGGGACCGACGGTGGTGGTGTTGACGACGGTCGTCCCGGTCGACAGCGCCGGCACGCTTGCGGCGAGCACCTCGCGGCAGGCCTGGCCGTCGTACAGGCAGAGCAGCACTACGTGGGCGCCCTCCACCGCGATCGTCGGCGAGCCGCCGCCGCTCCGGGTCCACGTGCGGACGTCGTGGTCGTCGGCGAGGCGGGCGGCGATGGCCGAGCCCATCCGGCCGAGTCCGAGCACAGCAACAGAGGTCATGCGCACCAGCCTGGCTCGGGCACAGACATGCGACAAGCGCAGATCATGCATCCTCTCCATGCGCTTCCGTCATGATGGCGTCATGTCGCTGACGCCCTGGAACGCGTTCGTCGAGGTGTGCCGGACGGGCTCCATCCGCGCGGCCGCCGAGGTCACCGGCTTCACCCAGCCCGGACTCTCCCGCCAGGTCGCGGCTCTCGAGCGTGAAGTAGGGGTGCGCCTGCTGCACCGAGGCTCCCGCGGGGTCACGCCGACGGCGGCCGGCGCCGCGTTGCTCCCGCACGCGCGGCTGGTCGTCAACGAAGCCCGACGTGGACGCGAGGCCGCCCGGACCGCGACCGAGAGGCCCGCGACGATAGTGCTGGGCGCGGTCCCGTCGGCGACCGCGGCGCTCGTGCCGCGGGCCATCGCGAGGCTCCGCGACACCGGCGGCCCCGAGGTCACGGTGATCTCCCGGATCACGCCCGAGCTCGGACCGATGGTGGTCAGCCGCGAGCTCGACGCGGCCGTGGTCACCGATGCCCCACCCGGCCTGCCCCGGGACGCCGAGCTCCGGGCGACTCATCTCGACGACGACGAGGTGGTCGTCATCGCCGCTCCCGGACACCCGCTCGCCGGACCGGACCGGGTCGACCTCAAGCGCTTGGCCGGCGAGACCTGGATCGAGGACAACGTCGGCTCCGAGGTCATGCTGCGACAGCTCGCGGCCCGGGCGGGGTTCGAGCCACGCATCTCGACGATGGCCGACGACCTGCTCTCGAAGACCGGCATGGTGGCCGCCGGTCTCGGCGTCGCCCTCGTGCCCGACCTGCTCGTTCCCTCGCTGCGCGCCGACCTGGCGATCCTGCGCCTCAAGCGCCCGACGTACCGCGGCATCTACCTCATCAGCCGCAAGGACCGCGTCGACCTCGAGGGTCTCGTCGAGGCCCTGTCGGAACCGTCGGCCAGGATGGCGGAGGACGAGAGGAGCTGACCATGGTGGGGCAGCTGAAGACGGTGGTCTGGGACGCACCGGACATCCAGGGTCTGGCCGACTTCTACGTGAGCATGGCCGGCCTGACGCAGCGGTACGCCGACGACGAGTGGGTGACCCTGACCTCCGCCGACGGGTGGCGCTTCGGGGTGCAGCGCGCGGCTGACCACGTCCCGCCGCAGTGGCCGGACCCGGCCCACCCGCAGCAGATGCACGTGGACTTCCAGGTCGCCGACATCGACGCCGCCGCCGAACGTGCCGTGGGCCTGGGCGCCCTGCGGTTGCGCGACGGGGAGAGCTGGCACGTGCTGGCCGACCCGGCCGGGCACCCGTTCTGCCTGTGCCAGGCGGAGGTCGAGGGCACTGGGATCTTCGCGGTCAACATCGACACGGCCGATGCGCCCGCGCTGGGCCGGTTCTACTCCGGGCTGCTGGGCCTGGAGGTGACCTACGAGGGTCCCGAGGGCGTGTTGATCGGGACCGAGGGTCAGCAGGTGATGTTCCAGCAGGTGGCCGAGCACCGCCGGCCCAGGTGGCCGGACCCGGCCTACCCGCAGCAGCTGCACCTCGACATCGTGGTCGGCGACGCCGACGAGGCGGAACGCGCCGCGCTCGACCTGGGCGCGAGCAGGCTGCCGGGAGACGGGGAGAACTGGCGGGTGTACGCCGACCCGCACGGGCACCCGTTCTGCCTGATGACCGGAGTGTCCTGACTCTGCGTTCGATTGACGAGGGGCGCTCCTAGGACCTGTCTGGTGACGCGCTTCCCGCCCAGATGGACACATCCCACAAGCGGTTGGGAGCAGGGGACGTACCAGGCGATGGACCGGGTCGCGCGACCCAACCTCAACAACGCCTTGGGCACATGTCTGGCCCTGGTGCTACGCTCCGACCATCATGATCAGCCCGTTGCCTCACGGCGCGGGCTGATTTTCTGTCACAAGGGACTCAATTGGTCCAGTACACCAAACCCTGGCTCTCCCTCAATGAACAGGTGGAGAGGCTCTCGCGCCGCGGGATCGACGTCGGTCCAGCCGATCGCGCCCTGGCCTCTTTGAAAGCCATCGGGTACTACCGCCTCACTGGCTATCTCTATCCATTCCGACGCTCAGAGAGTTTCGTGGATGCCACGGGAAGCACCCAAACACGCATCCTGAGCGAATACCGTCCAGGAACGTCGCTCAGCCAGGCAGCTCAGCTCATCGATTTCGATCGCCGCTTACGGCTGCTAGTTATGGACGGCGTGGAGCGCATAGAGATCGCTGTTCGAATGCAGGTCGGATATGTGCTTGGACGCAGAAGTCCGTTCGCGCATCTGGACACCGCGACGTTCACCGCCTCCTTCACCGAGGCCCAAGCGGGCGCTCGGACTGGTGAGCAACTGCCGAGCAAGCACGAGGAGTGGCTCAGCCGCGTGGAGGAGCGTCGCAAGGGCTCGGACGAGACCTTCGTCGCCCACTTCCGGGACAAGCACGACGGCCAAATGCCGATCTGGGCATTGACCGAGATCCTTGAATTGGGTCACTTGGCTCGTCTCTATCGCGGGCTAAACCAGGCGGACTCCCAGGAGATCGCGGAGGCATTCGGCGTACCAAAGAAGAAGTTGATGGTGAGTTGGCTCGCCAGCCTGAACTATGTGCGTAACGTGGCGGCGCATCACGCCCGCCTATTCAACCGCAAACTCCAGTACGCACCTGGCCGTCCGGAGAAGGGCACGGTGCCGGTGCTCGATCACCTGCGTGACGAGGAAACAGCCAAGAGCATCTACGGCCTGTACAACGCCTTGGCGGTGATCGCCTACCTCTTGCGATCGATCGAAAGCGAGTCTGACTGGTGTCAGCGCCTCGTTGGAATGATTCAGACCTTCCCCGTGTCAACTTCCCTATCCGTAGCATCGCTGGGAGTGCCTGATGGGTGGGCGGCGCTAGAACTCTGGAGTGCGTGCTAGGACGGCTGCCGCCGGCTCGAGTCGTCCGGCAGGCGCACCCTCTTGGCGGTGTGTATCAACGCAACGCAGGTGCGTCACAACTCCGCGGATGCCCACGTCGACCCGACCCATCTTCTCCTGCCGCGGAGCGCATGTGCGTCGGAGGGCGGCTACCGCGTCAGCGTGACCGGCTCCTCCAGGCGGGTGAGCTTGGCGGGGTTGCGCACGGCGTAGAGGCCGGCGACCACGCCGTCCTCGACCAGGATGGTGAGCAGGGTGTCGATCTCGCCGTCGATCACGAAGGCCAGGCCCGGACGTCCGTTGACCATCGTGCGGTGCACGGCGTCGATCGGTCCGCCCTTGGTGGCCGCGCCCTCCAAGAACCGCACCGCCTTGTCGCGCCCCAGGATCGGCCGTAGCGCCGCCTGCTTGACCCCACCGCCGTCGGTCATCAGCACGACGTCGGGGGCGAGGACGTCCATCAGCGACTGCAGGTCGCCTGACTCCACCGCCAGCACGAACCTGTCGAGGATCGCCTCGCGCTGGCGGGCGCTCACCTGCTCGCGAGGCTGGCGGGCCTCGACGTGGTTGCGGGCGCGGTGGGCGATCTGGCGCACGGCGGCGGGCGACTTGTCCACGGCGTCCGCGATCTCGTCGTACGCGACGTCGAAGACCTCGCGCAGCACGAAGACCGCCCGCTCGGTGGGCGTCAGGGTCTCGAGCACCACGAGCATCGCGGTCGAGACGCTGTCGGCGAGCTCCACGTCCTCGGCGACGTCGGGCGTGGTGAGCAGCGGCTCGGGCAGCCACGGCCCGACGTACGTCTCGCGCTGACGGGACAGGCTCCGCAACCGGTTCAGCGACAGCCGCGTGGTGATCCGGACCAGGTAGGCCCGCTCGTCGCGGACGTCGGCGTGGTCGACCGCTGCCCAACGCAGCCAAGTCTCCTGCAGCACGTCCTCGGCGTCCGCAGCCGAGCCGAGCATCTCGTAGGCCACCGTGAAGAGCAGGTTCCGGTGCGCCACGAAGGCGTCCGTCCCGGTCGTTGCTGCCGCGTTCACGAGCTCGACGTTACGGCGTGGAGCGAGTCGAGCCGAGGCATGGGGAGCTCGCAGACGTCCGAGAACCCCTGCGACTGCAGGCCTGCGGCGGAGTTGAACCGCGCCCGCTCGTTCTCGATCGCGATCATCATCGTCAGCTCGACGACCGCCTCGTTGCCGAGGTGCTCGATGAGGGAGGCCACCATCTCGTCGGTGACGGTCAGCGGCGTCGTGGACATCGCCTCGGCGTACCCGAGCACCTCGCGCTCGACGGGCGAGAACACGTCGGACTCGCGCCACCGCATGACCTCGCGGATCTTCTCCAGGTCCATGCCCTCGCTGTGGGCGAGGTAGTAGCCGAAGTCCAGGCACCACGAGCACCCGACGGTGGCGGCGGTCGCCGCCTGGGCGAGCACCGACAGGTCGCGGTCCAGGGTGTCGAACTTCGCGACCTTCTGCTCGAACGAGAAGACCGCCTTCATCACCTTGCGGTTGTGCCACAGGACATAGGCGTTGTCGGGGACCTGACCCCAGGAGCGGCGGGCGTACGTCGTGAGCGCTTTGCCGTACAGGCCGGTGATGGTGGCCTTCGGGATGCGGAACGTGCTGGCCATGGTGTGCCTCCGAGTTCGGTGTCTTCGGTTGTCGCTCATGAAGACACCGGCGGTACGAAGTTTGTGACATCGATCGCCACTGGTTGAGGAGGTCGCGCTAGCGACCGTCTCGAAACCGGTGGTCAGGGTCTCGTGACGGGCCTGACGGCCCTCCTCGACCAGCGCCGTACGCTGCGCGCATGCCGAGCCGCCTGCACGCCGTCTACGCGCGCGTGGTGCCCAAGGTGCGCAAGGCCGAGGAGATGGGCGGGCCGGAGCCGGAGGAGCGGGCCCGAGTCGTGGACTGGCACGCCACGCTCGACCGCACCTTCCCCACCCGGGCGGTGCCAGGGTTCCATCGGCGGTTCTCGCTCGTGCGAGAGGAGCTCGGCGACCCAGGCGCAAGCTTCCCGACGTACGTCGTCACACCGCGCGGAAAGACCCCACAGCGCACCCTGTTCTACCTGCACGGCGGCGGCTACATGGCGCCGATCGACCAGTTCCAGGTCCGCTACATCACGCGCCTCGCCACGGCGCTGGATCATGGACGGGGCGCTCGCGTGGTGATGCCCGACTACCCGCTGGCGCCGGAGCACACCTGGCGCGACAGTCACGACGCCGTCGTCGAGCTGGCCGCGCGCTGGGCGAACGAGCCCGGCGGGATCACGCTGGTGGGCGACTCGTCCGGCGGCGGCCTTGCGCTGGCCGTCGCCATCGCCCTTCGCGACCGCGGACGCGCGCAGGCGACCCACCTCGTGCTGCACGCTCCCTGGGCCGACCTGACGACCAGCACCCCCGAGACCGACTCCTTCGACGAGGTCGATCCGTGGCTGTTCATCGGCAAGCTGCGCGCGTACGCGTTGTGGTGGGCGGGCAGCGCCGAGGACCTCGGCCGACCCGAGGTGAGCCCTGCCCTGGCCGACCTGTCGGGACTCCCACCGGGGCTGATGTTCTGCGGCACTCGCGACCTGCTGCTGCCCGGCTGTCGCCTGCTCGCGCGTCGGGCCGCGGAGGCCGGCTGGCCGCTGGTCTACGTCGAGCAGCCCGACCTGATCCACGCCTACCCGGTGCTGCCCTTCCTCCCCGAGGCCCGCACGGCGTTCCGCGAGACGGTGAGGTTCTTGTCGTGAGTGTCGACGTCGTGAGTGTGGAGGTGCTGGCCTGGGCGGACCTCGACGCCACGACGGCGTACGACGTGTGGCGGCTGCGGCAGCAGGTGTTCGTCGTGGAGCAGGGGTCGCCGTACCCCGACCTCGACGGCCGCGACAACGAACCCACCACCCGCCACCTCCTGCTCCGCCGCGACGGCGACCTCGTCGGCTACGCGCGCGTGCTCGACGACGGCGCCTGGGCGCGGATCGGGCGCGTCGTGGTGGCCAAGCACGCCCGCGGACAGGGTTTCGCGGGCCGACTGGTGCGCGCCGCCCTCGACGTGATCGGCGAGCGCGAGGTGCGGCTGGACGCCCAGACAGGACTCGTCGCCTGGTATGCGTCGTACGGCTTCGAGCCCACCGGCCCGCCGTTCGACGACGACGGAGTCATGCACCTGCCCATGGCGCGCCCACCCGCTCCAACGCTGGTTGAGGAGGGCCGCCAGGCCCATCTCGAAACCCCGTGAGCTGACAAGCGGCCGATCGTCAGCTCACCGGGTTTCGTGACAGGCGCTAGCGCGCGTTCCTCAACCAGCGGCTTTCCTGGGCTCACAAACCGTGTCGCCGACAGCCGCCGACCGGCGTAGCGTGGCGGTCGAGCAGGAGGCCGCCCATGGCGCAGGTAACGCTCTCAGAGCCCGACCAGAACGCGCTGCGCGCGCTGCTCGCCGTCGAGCCGGTGCCCGGACGGCCCGTCCCCGAGGCGCGTACCTACGAGCTGATCAACAAGCTGGTCCCCTGCGACGTCCTGGGCGCCGGCCGGACCGACCTGCACGGGCACCACTCCCACAACATCGAGCTGAGTCCCGGAAGCCAGGAGCCGCGTCGTAGAGGTCGAGAACAGACGTCGGGCCGTGCCGAGGACGACAGCTGCGACGGGGCGCCGCACTATCTCGGGTACATGCACTGGAACGAGCACCCGCGGGAGGCCGAGTGGTGTGAGGTCGACATCGCGGCGGCGGACTCGCTGGCGATCGGGTTCCGGAACGGCTCCGATCACATCGTCCAGTTCTACTTCGCCCGGGTCGGTGGGCAATTCTCCGACGCCGACTTCGCGATGTTCTGGACGCTGGGCCCGGTGCTGCAGCGGCTGGCCCGCGAGCGCCCGACCCCGACACTGCCGGCGAACCTCACCGTGACCGAGCGCCGCATCCTCACCTACGTGGCCGCCGGGCTGAGCAACCCCGAGATCGCCGAGCAGATCACCGTCGCGACCAGCACCGTCCGCAAGCACCTCGAGAACATCTACCGGAAGCTGGGCGTCGGCAGCCGTACCGCCGCGATCGCTCGACTCAGGGGGTGTGACGAGCCGGCCATCGACCTCCAGGAACGCATCGACAGGTACGCCTGATGCCGGACGTACGCCTCTCCGAATCGGACCAGCGGGTCCTGCACAGCCTGCTGTCGCTCGAGGCCGTGCCGGGCGAGCCGCTACCGAGCCAGCAGGCCTTCGAGATGCTGAACCGGTTGGTCCGCTGCGACTCCTTGGGCGCCGTCTACTCCGACCTCCACGGCCGGATCACCCGAGCGATCGACGTGATGCCTCGGGGCGCCCACACCAGCACCCTGGACACCACGGTCCCCTCTCAGGTCCGATCCGAGCACGACGGTCCGTTCTACCTCGGCGTCATGCACTGGCGCGAGCACCCGGCGCAGGCCGAGCACTGCGGCCACCTCGGCGAACCCGGCGACGGCGTGTGCATCGGCTTCCGAAATGGCACCGACGCCATCGTGCAGTACGGCTTCCACCGCGACGACCAGATGTTCACGCGACCGCGACCTCGCGCTGCTGCACATGATCGGACCGGTTCTCCAGCGACTGGTGCGCGAGCGCCCCACTCCCAGGCTCCCCTCGACCATCACGCTGACCGAGCGCCGTGTGCTCAGCCACGTCGCCGCGGGCCGGAGCAACGCCCAGATCGCCGAGACGCTGTGCATCTCGGTCGGCACGGTCCGCAAGCACCTCGAGCACGCGTACCGAAAGCTCGGTGTGAGCAACAGTGCGTCGGCGCCGTCGCCCGGCTCCGTGGCTGCGACGAGCCCACCTTGGACCTGCGCGGCCGGCTCGACAGATACGCCTGAAGGCGAATACCCAACTGATACCGCGCGGCCATATCCAGGGGATGTCGAGAAGGACGGAACACGCATCGATACCCGACCGGAGTAAACCGAACCTGCCGCCGAGGTACTTAACAAGGTGACAGGGAACGGACAGGACTCGTGGCGTGTCGTCCTCCCGTCGAGGAAGCAACCTCACGACACCCTTGGAGGTCACCATGATGCTCACCCGCCGTTCGGTGGTCGGCTCCGCTGCCGTCGCCACCACTGCGCTCGCTCTCGGGCCGGACGCGACTCGCCGCTCCCGGCCGCCGTCGCCGGGCCCGCTCCGCCGAGGGCGGACAGGCCGTCCTCGACTGGGAGCAGGTCTCGTTCGACACCGTGTACGGCGTCCTCGGCACGACGCCCCCACGGACGGGCATCCCGGTCGGCGCCCCCGTGCTCGGCTTCGTCTCGCTCGCCATGTACCGCGCGGCCAGCTGGTCGGCGCACCTCGGCAGCAGCTCGGAGTCGGCGGCCGTGGCCCAGGCAGCACACGACGTGCTGCTCGCGTACTACCCGGGCCAGGCCGGGCCGCTCACAGACCGCCCTGGACAACACGATGGACGCGGTCGGCCCCGGCCAGGCCCGCACCAAGGGCAGCCGCATCGGCGCCGACGCCGCCCGCGAAATGCTCAGGAGCCGGGAGGACGACGGATACCTCGACCTCTCGGTCCCCTACAACCAGCCGAACACCGCCCCCTACTGGCAGCCGGCGACCGTCACGACTCCGATGTCGGTGGCAGGCCCCATGCTCGGCGCCTGGCTCGGCTCGCTCCGGAACCTGGTCGTCACGGCGGAGGACATCAACGGTCCGTACTCCCTCGGGTCGACCGCGTGGGCCGACGACTACGAGGAGGTCCGAGCGGTGGGCAGCAACAACTCGACCGTCCGGACGCCCGCACAGACGGCGACGGCGCTGTTCCACAACACCACCAACGCCGCGCGAACCCTCGGCGACTCGATGATCCGCTACCTGGGCGCCCATCCGCAGGGCATCCTCGAGACCTCGCGCGTCTTCGCCCAGATGCACGGCGCGCTCGCCGACTCGCTCATCTGCGCCTGGCAGCAGAAGCGCGACGTAGGGTTCTGGCGCCCCTTCCAGGCCATCTCGGGACAGTACGACGACGGCAACCCGGGGACGATCCCGCAGCCGGGCTGGACGCCGCTCATCCAGAACCCGCCGTACTCCGACTACCTCAGCGGGCACGGCTGCGCGACGTCACCGCAGATCGAGGTGATCCGCCGCACCTTCGGCGAGGACACCCCGCTCGACCTGCGCTCCCCCACGCTCGGCACGCGCACCTACGCCCGGCTGTCGGAGATCGAGCACGAAGCGTTCCACGCCCGGATCTGGGGCGGACTGCACTACCGGCAGGCGATGACGGACGCCTACGACATGGGGCACCGCACGGCGGTACGCGTCATGGAGGCCCTGGGCTGACGGGGGTGTGGGCACGGCCGTTGGCCGTGTCCTCGGCGACGGCGTCGTCGCGCGACCGGCAGCCCGAGTGGGCCCGCGTCTCGAGCACCCCGCGCTTGTTCGAAGGTGTCGAGATCGGCGGGCGGGTGCTCGTGCCGGGTCCAGGTCGGCTGCGCGGCGGCGTCGTACGCCGTCGGACCGGTGGAGCGTCAGCCGAAGATCTCGGGCGCCTTCAGCAGCTCGCCGGGGTCCTCGTAGACCGCGACGGCGCCCTGCTCGAGCAGCTCGTTGTCGCAGAAGCCACCGGTGCGGACGGCGACGCACGGCAGCCCGGCCGCCGCAGCCGCGCGCGTGTCCCAGATCGAGTCGCCGACGACCACGGCCTCGCGGCCGCCGACCGACTCCACGGCCGCGTGGAACAGGTCGGGCGCCGGCTTGCTGCGCACCGTCGGCGAGCCCCACACGATGCGGTGCACCAGGCCCGGGCCACCGTCGACGAGCTCGAGCAGCCGCGAGGTCAGCTGGGGTTCGCCGGAGCTGGCGATCACCACGTGCAGGCCGCGCTCGCGCAGCTGCGCGAGCAGCTCGGCGGCGCCGTCGGTGGCGCTGATCTCGGGGATCAGCCGCTCGAAGTACTCGGCGTGGCGGCGGCGCAGCTCGTCGCCCACGCCGTGCTCGGCCGAGTCGCCGGCCAGGTGGGCGACGACGCGGTCGCCGCCCATGCCGATGGCGCGATGGATGCGGTGGCTGGGTACCTCGACGCCGACCTCGCGAAAGGCGGCCTTCCAGGCGATGGTGCGGGCGTACACGCTGTCGACGAGCGTGCCGTCCACGTCGAGCACGACGGTGTCGATGGTCACGATTCCCTCCCGGATCGGACCTACGACTCTGACACGCGAGCCCGCCAGATGAAACACCCCGAGGGGAATCAGGCTCCCGGTTCCCTTCGAAGTCCCTCGAGTGCCCAGGTCAGACGCGTGCGAGCAGCATCGAGAAACTCCGGGCGGGTCGCCGCCAGGCGGTAGGTCCACGCCGTCAGCGGCACCAGCTCGAGCGGCGTCACCCACTCCAGCAGGCTCGCGTCGTGCGGCGCCGTACGCCGCCAGGAGGTCGTCGTCGGCGGGCGTCCGGGGGTGTCGACGTGCGGCGGTCTCGTTGCACGCCAGGTCGAGCTCGCGCGGGCCGCGGCACACCTTCTCGAAGTCGCCCCACAGCGGCCCGTCCGGGGTGCGCATCACGTTGCCGAGCCAGGCATCGCCGTGGACTGCCTGGAGCGGTACGTCGCGCTCGGCGACGCGCGCCTCGGCACGCGCGACCATCTCGGCCAGGTCCTCGGCGTCCGCGGACGGAAGGTCGAGCGCGGCCACGACCAACCGGACCTCGTCGAGCCGGGCGAAGTGCGGCAGCTCCTCGTCCTCGTAGTCGCGCAGCAGGTCGTGGATCTCGCGCAGCGCCGACCCGGCTGCGCGGGCGTCCAGCGGCCGCGCGTCGTCGTGGTCGACGTACTGCCACAACGTGACCGCGAGCTCGCCCACCTGGTGCGGACCCGGGTCGGCGTACGGCGCCGCGACCTTCGCGCCGCGAGCGGCGAGGTACGTGGTGACGGCGACCTCGCGCCGTACGGCGTCCTCCTCGGCCGCCGGCGCGACCCGGGCCACGACGGGGCTGGGCCGGAGGTGCACGACCGCGGTCCTCAGGTCACGCAGCACCACCGCCTCGCTCGCGTCGAGGCCTCGCCTCTCGGCCACCTCCCGGGCGGCGGCGACGGGATCCACGCCCTCATCCTGGATTGCGTCGCGGCAGGATGTCGAAGGATCCGGCGCCCGTTCGACGCACTGGCGATCCCGACACCGAGGAGGAACAGATGCGCTACATGGTGATGCTGTCGATGAGGTCCGACGTCGGCGCGCCCCCGGCCGAGCTGATGGAGGCGATGGACGCCGCGATGGCGGAGGCCTTCGCCAGCGGCCTGATGATCGACGCCGGCGGGCTGATGCCGATGGCCGAGTCGACCGAGCTCACGATCCGCGCGGGCGCGCTGTCGCGGGTGGACGGGCCGTTCGCCGAGGCCAAGGAGGTCGTGGGCGGGTACGCCGTGCTCGACGTCCGCTCCCACGAGGAGGCCGTGGAGGGCGCGCGCCGGATGATGCAGGTGCACCTCGACCACTGGCCGGGATGGGAAGGAGCGGCCGAGGTACGGCGGATCGGTGAGCCCGAGGTGGGTCCGACCTGACTACCACCGACGCAACAACTCACCGGGCCGTCGTCGCCGTCTGGCAGCTGGAGTCGGCGCGGGTCGTGGCCGGCCTGGCGCGGATGACCCGCGACCTCACCCTGGCCGAGGACCTCGCCCAGGACGCGCTGGTCGCCGCCCTGGAGTCCTGGCCCCGCGACGGCGTACCCGCCAACCCCGGCGCCTGGCTGATGACGGTCGCCAAGCGCAGGGCGGTCGACACGTTCCGCCGCGCCGAGCGCCACCGACAGGAAGTGGCTCGTCTCGGCCACGACCTATCGGAGAGCACCTGTGAGCGAGCTCGTCGACCAGGTGGACCACGTCGAGGACGACGTGCTGCGCCTGATGTTCTTGACCTGCCACCCGGCGCTGACCCCGGAGTCGCGGGCGGCGCTGACGTTGCGGCTGGTCGGCGGGCTGACGGTCGAGGAGATCGCGCGTGGCTTCCTGGTCAAGGACACCGCGGTCGGACAGCGCATCTCGCGCGCCAAGCGGACGCTGGCCGAGGCCGGCGCGACCTTGGAGATGCCGACCGGCGCCGAGCGCACGGCCCGTCTGGACGACGTGATGGCGGTGATCTACCTGGTCTACAACGAGGGGTACGCCGCCACGGCCGGCTCGTCGTGGATGCGCACCGACCTGTGTCTCGAGGCGCTCCGGCTCTCACGGATGCTGGCTGCGCTGGCGCCGACCGACGCGGAGGTGCACGGCTTGCAGGCCCTGCTGGAGCTCCAGGCCTCGCGCTTCCACGCACGCACGATGCCTTCCGGGGAGCCGGTGCTGCTCGAGGACCAGGACCGGGCCCGTTGGGACCACCTGCTGATCCGGCGGGGACTGGCCGCGCTCTCCCGCGCGGAGGGAACGGGTCAGCCCGTCGGGGTCTACACGGTGCAGGCGGCCATCGCCGCCTGCCACGCGCGCGCCCGCCGACCTTCCGACACGGACTGGACGCGCATCGCCGGGCTCTACGACCTGCTCTCTTCGGCCGGCGACAACCCGGCTGTCGAGGTCAACCGGGCCGTTGCCCACGGCCGCGCCTTCGGTCCCTCTGCCGGGCTGGCAGTCCTGGACGCGGTCGCCGACGTGGCCGGGTCGTCGTACCTCGGTCACCAGTGGCACGCCGTGCGCGGCGACCTCCTCTCGCGCGCCGGACGCACGTCCGAGGCAGCCGAGGAGTTCCGCACCGCCGCCTCCCTCACCCGCAACGACGCCGAGCGCTCCCTCCTGCTCAGACGCGCCGAGTCGGGATAGTCCCGTGCGGCGGGTGTGCTGAGCGGGCGGTGGGGCGGAGGCGGAGGGGCTGGGCGACGACGTCGCGGCGGTCCTCGACACCCTCCTCGCCGACCACCCCCTCCCCGCCCCGCCGAGGTAGTGCCGTGCGGTTCCGGGGTCACATCGGGCTCCGAACCCCGGAACCGCACGGGACTACCCCAACGTCACCGGGAGCCTGGTGTCGATGCCGAGGCCCCAGAGGGGGTGGCCACCGCGGGCGTGGACCTCGGCGGTGCGGACGTCGAGGCGATAGAGGCGGAGGTCGCCGTCGCCCGATCAGCTCCTCGACGGTGAAGGCGCGGGCGCCTTTGGCCTCGGAGCCCGCGAAAGCCTTCGGGATCTCGGCCTCGAGGTCGGACGAGGGGACCTCGGCGGCCTCGCCTGTCAGGTAGACGGCGCCGATCTTCTCCCCCGGCGGCGGCGAGGAGTCGAAGACGACGGCGTTGACGCGCGGGTCGGCGGCGATGTTGCGCGAGTGCTGGGAGTCCGGCTAGGAGACCCAGTAGAAGGACCGGTGCTCGTGGTGGTTGAAGAACACCGGCGAGACCCGCGCGTGCCCGTCGGGATGGGCGGTGCCGAGCACGAAGTACCTGTTGGTGGCGATCACCCCGTGCGCCATCGCGGTCAGCTCGGCGGCGTACTTGCGGGCAAGCGCTTCCTTCTCGCAGAGTCGGCCATGCCTCATCCGACCACGGCGGCGCCCGGAACTCATCGGCACGGCTTGTCGGCGGCTCTCGCTAGCGTCGGCGCATGGCCCGTTTCCTGGAGCTCTGCCTCGACACCGCCAGCCCCGACAGCGACATCGCGACCTTCTGGGCCGCCGTGTCCGGAGGGCGTACGACGCCCGCGACGTCCGGCGGGCCGGCCGACGTCGTCGGCGACCACGAGCAGCACGGCATCTCCATCTGCCCGGTCGCCGAGCCCAAGACGGTGAAGAACCGCGTCCATCTCGACATCTACGCCCGCTCGGTCGACGACCTCACC
This sequence comes from uncultured Actinomycetota bacterium, assembly GCA_963814935.1. Lineage (GTDB taxonomy): Bacteria > Actinomycetota > Actinomycetes > Propionibacteriales > Nocardioidaceae > Nocardioides. The sequence goes on from CAWFEZ010000019.1 coordinate 437,668, forward strand.
GCCCTCGGCGCGGTCGTCGAGCTGCCGGCCGAGGAGAGCGGGTTCCACTGGACGGTGATGCGCGATCCCGAGGGCAACGAGTTCTGCGCGTTTCTTCGAGATGAGCTGCCGGCCTACCGCGTCCACGGCATCGTCGTCGACTCCGCCGACCCGGCCCCGGTCGCGCAGTGGTGGGCCGACGCGCTGGAAGCGCGAGGTGACCGACAACGCCGAGCACGGCGGTGGCTGGTTCACCGTGCTCGGCGCCACCGACGACCCGGTGCTGACCATGGACTTCGTGCCGGTCCCCGAGCCCAAGACGGTCAAGAACCGCCTCCACTGGGACGTCGTCGGCACGGTCGAGGAGTTCCTCGACCGTGGCGCGACGCACCTGTGGGACCGCCCTCGCTGGACCGTCCTGGCCGACCCCGAGGGCAACGAGTTCTGCGTCTTTTCCCCGAGCAAGACCTGAACGTCCGAGCGCGCGCTCGGACACGCCCCGAAGCGCAGCGGAGGGGCAGATGTTTCAGTGGCCTCGTGACCGGTCTCGATCTGGCCGCGGATCTCGCCGCCGCCGTAGGTCGAGCTGTGCACGTTGACGTACGCCGTGCCGGCCCGGATCGCGGCCAGCAGCTCCTCGTACTCCGTCGCCGCGATGCCCTGGCCCACGGGGCCGATCACGTCCGCCGCGACGATGGTTCCCGTGACCTCGCCGGCCGCCGGGCAGGCCTGCGTCCCGGCAGGACCGTTGCCGAGGTTCGTGCACAAGAACACGCTGATGCCACCCATCTGGTTGACGGCGCCGAAGTGGATGTGGGCCTGCGAGACGACCCCGACGGTGTCGGCGTACGTCAGCCGGTACTGGATCCCGGCGTCAGTCACCATCGCCCGGAAGGTGCCGTGGCCGCTGGTCGACAGCGCCAACGGCGCCTCCTCGTACCCACTGAGCCGCTCGTGGATCATCCCGTTGCGCCCATCACCGCCGTCACGAGCAACACCACCTCCTCCGCCGGCGGCACTCACGGCCGCAGCGCTGCCTGCGACCAGGCCGAGCGCCGCCGCGGCGATCGCGAACCTGAAAGATCGTGAACGCAGTGACATGGACATGGAGGACCTCCGATCCTCGACGGTGTGGTTTCCCGCCACCCTGCTCCGCAGAGCATCGCGGGCGGCATTGTCCTTCAGGGCAGTACGGCCCGGCCGGGTGAACTGTTCAACGGGCGCCGCGTCGTACGGTGGCGCGATGAGCGACCGCGACCGGCCCGCACCCGAGCACCGCCGTCCTGACGGCGTCGACGACAAGACCGTCGAGGCGTTGGGGAAGCTGTCGGAGTCGCTCGAGGTCATCGAGGACGCCCGAGGAAGCCTCTACCGGTTCCACCGGCTCACCGGCACGGCCGACCTGGCGCTGGGCGAGGCCGTCGACCTGCTGCGCGAGGCCGGCCACGACTCGCTGGCCGGCGAGATCCAGTCACGCCTGCTCGGTCGCAACGTCATCGAGGGCCGGTGGACCTTCCAGGTCGTGGAGGAGTACGACGACGGCTACTACCGGCTGTTCAAGGAGCTGGAGGCCAAGGCGCGCGACAGCCTCGTGCATGGGCAAGCGCCACCTGTTCGAGGCCGAGATGAAGGAGGAGCGCCGTACCCCCGGCGACCCCGACCACACCGCCGTCCCGCGCTGACCGCCACGCCGGTCGAGGAGGCGCGCCAGCGCCGTCACGAGACCCGGCGAGTCGACCGCGGCGAGCTCACGGGTCTCGTGACGGGCCTTGACGGCCCTCCTCGACCAACGAGTGGGACTACTTCTCCAGGAACTTCAGCAGCGCCTCGTTGAACTCGCGCGGGTGGCTGGCGTTGATGCCGTGCGGACCGTCCTCGATCACGACCAGCTCGCTGCCCTCGATCGTGTCGTGCGTGCGCTGACCGGAACCCTCCAGTGGCACGATGGCGTCGGCGTCGCCGTGGATGACGAGCGTCGGCACGGTGACCTTGGCGATGTCGTTGCGGAAGTCGGTCGCCCAGGCGTCCATGCTCTGCAACGCAGCCTCCTGGTCCGACTGCTTGGCGACGCCAACGCCTCCTGGCGCTTCTCCTCGGCGACCTTGAGCTCGCCGTTCGCGGAGAAGAAGTTCGTGGTGAACTCCTCGAAGAAGGCATCGCGGTCGTTCTCCAGGTCCTGGCGCATCTGTTTGGCCGAGTCCTCGTCGAGGGGACCATCAGGGTTGCTGTCGGACGTGACCAGTGCTGGCGGGATGGCGGCGGCGAACACGACGCTGCGCAGCCTGTCCTCGCCATGGCGGCCACGTAGCGCGCCACCTCGCCGCCTCCCATCGAGAACCCGACGAGCGTCACGTCGGTCAGGTCGAGGTCGTCGATGACGTTCGCGAGGTCGTCGGTCAGCGCGTCGTAGTCGTAGGAGTCGCCCGGGTCGGACTTGCCGAACCCGCGGCGGTCGTAGGCCACGACCCGGTAGCCGGCGTCGGAGAGCGCCTCGGTCTGCGCCGACCACGAGACATGGCTCAGCGGCCAGCCGTGGATCAGCACGACCGGACGGCCGTCGCCGCCGGTGTCGAAGACGGAGAGGTTGTGCGACTGCCCGTTCTGGTTCTGCTCGGTCATGGTTGTCCCTTCGGTCAGTGATTCCGGAGGGCGCTGATCAGCTGCCCCTTGTTCATCGACGACCGGCCCTTGACGTCGAGCTCGGCGGCGCGCTTGCGGAGGTCGGCGACGGTCCAGTCGTCGTACGAGCCGGACTCGCCCCCGCGCTTGCCGACGGCGCTGCGGCCCCGCGTGGCGGCGGCATTGGAGATCCGCGCCGCCTTCTCCTTGCTGTTTCCTTCGTCGCGCAGGGTCTCGTACAGCTCGGGGTCGAGCACCGGCGACCTGGTCTTCCGCTTGGCCATGTCTTCGACGCTAACCACGCCGGGAACGTGCCAGTACGCCCGTGCGGGTGGGATCAGACGTCGCGCGCCAGCAGGTCGTCCCAGGTCTCGCGACGTACGACGGTGCGCCACTCGCCGTTGCTCGCGAACACCACCGGGATCCGGCGGTTCCCGTTGTAGTTGTTGGCCATCGTGAAGCAGTAGGCGCCGGTCGCGGGGACGACGACGAGGTCGCCGACAGCAGGGTCGGCGAGCGGGACTCCCTGAACCAGCACGTCGCCGCTCTCGCAGTGCCGGCCGACCAGGTCGCAGGTCTCTCCGGGCGCGTCGAGGCGTCCGAGGATCCCGGCCTCGAAGCGTTGGCCGAACAGCGCGACCTCGAGGTTGTCGCTCATCCCGCCGTCGACGGCGACGAACGTGCGCGCCCCGCGCTTGACGGTGACGACGCGGTAGACCGTGCAGGCCGCCGCGGAGACCATGCTGCGGCCCGGCTCGATGATCAGCTCGGCCTCGGCGGGCAGGTGTGCCCGCGCGGCGTCGACGAGCGCGTCCAGGTACGCCGGCACGGACGGCGGCCGGTCGGCCCAGGTGTAGCGGGCGCCGAGACCGCCACCCAGGTCGTAGACCTCGAACTCCCCCAGGCCTGCGATCGCCGGCACCGCGGCCGCCAGCGGCTCGGTCTGGAGGATCTGCGACCCGACGTGCACGTGCAGACCGCGCATCCTCAGGTCCGGCGACGCCTCGATGCGCTTGATCAGCTCGCTGGCCCGCTCCGGCGACACCCCGAACTTCGAGCCCTCGTGACCGGTGAGCACGCTCGCATGGGTGTCGGCCTCGATGCCTGGGATGACCCGGACGAGCACGTCCTGAGTGGCACCGGCCGGGAGGGTGGCCTCGAGCCGGTCGAGGTCGTCGGCGCCGTCGACGACCACCAGGCCGATGCCGTGCTCGACCGCCATCGCGATCTCCTCGTCGCCCTTGGCGTTGCCGTGCAGCACGACGCGAGCGGGGTCGACGCCCGCACGCAGGGCGGTGACGATCTCGCCGCCGCCGGCGACGTCGAGACCCAGACCCTCCTCGACCATCACGCGCTGAACCGCCGTGCAGGGGAAGGACTTCGAGGCGAAGACGACCCTGCTGCGGGGCCAGCGCTCGGCCAGCCCGTCGGCGTACTCCCGGGCCCGGGCGCGCAGCGCGTCCTCGGACACCACGAGCACCGGAGTGCCGACCTGGCCGGCGATCTCGTCGAGCCGGCAGCCCGCGACCAGGGTCATCCCGTCGCTGTCGGTCGTGCAGCCCGGCGGAAGGAGGTCGTAGAGGTCTCCCCGGTCACCGTCGCTCATGGGCCGAGCATGGCGCAAACGCCGCCGCGGTACCCGTCGCTAGCCTGCGGCCGTGAGCCGCGTCGTACTTCCCGTCGTCGACACCGGGCCTGAGGCGCTGTTGCGCCTGGGCGAGATCACGGCCTCCGAGGACCCCGAAGCAGCGCCCCGTGTTCCGCGGTTCCATGGCGGTCGGGCCGTGGCTCGAGCGTCGCGGGGCGTACGCCGGCCGGCGCGGTCGCCGTACTCGTCGACGACGTGCTGGCGTACGCGATCACCGAGGACGAACCGCCGGGCATGTGGTCGGTGAGTGCCGAGATCACCCTTGACGTGCTGCGCCCGCTGCCGGCCACCGGGACCGTCCACGTGGAGGCACGCCTCGTGCACGCCGACTCGCTCGGCGGCCTGGCCACCGGCACGGTGACCGACGCGAACGGGACCGTCCTGGCGCTGGCCAGCCAGCGCGGGCGTTACATCAAGGCGCCGGACGGTTTGGTCGAGGAGGGCGCGTGGGGCGGGCCGCCGGCTCCCGGCGACCTGGAGCGGCTGCTTGCCGTCCGGGCCGGCGTACCGATGGCCACCTCCGACGTGCTGGCCAACGAGAGCGACTCACTGCACGGCGGCATCTCGATGCTGTGCTCCGACCTGGTCGCCTCGGCGCTCGCGCCCGAGCTGGTCACCGCGTCGTTGCACATCACCTACACGCGCGGCATCGCGATCGGCGCCGAGGTCCTCTGGCGTGCCGATGTGCGCCACCCCGGTCGGTCTCTCGCCGTGGTCGACATCGACGGCCTGGTCGACGGCAAGGTCTGCACCACCGCCCGGGTCGTCCTGCACCCACCGGCCTGACCACCGATTCGTCAGCGGATCACCTCACTTTTCTCCGCTGGGCCACGCAGACGAATCGGTGGAGGCGATCAGAGCCTCCGCGCGCGCCCGGTCGTCGTCGGCCCAGCGGTACATCATGTACTCGGCCACGTCGCGGGCCTCCTGCATCCCGGACAGCCGGGCGATCATGTGCAGGGCCAGGTCGATGCCCGCCGAGACTCCGGCGCCGGTCACGATGTGGCCGTTGTCGGCGACCCGCACGTCTCGTCGTACGACGGCCTTCGGTGCGGCCTCCTGGAGCCGGTCGTAGCTGCCGTAGTGCGTGGTGGCCTCGAGCCCGTCGAGCAGGCCGAGCTCGGCCAGCACCATGGCGCCGGTGCACACGGAGACCAGGTGCTCGACCTGCTTCTCCTGCTCGGCCACCCACGCCATCACCCGCGGGTTCCCGGTCAGCACGCTCGTGTTGCCGCCGGGGATCAGCAGCATGAACAGCGGCGGGCAGTCGTCGAAGGTGTGGTTGGGCTGGACGATCATCCCGGTGTTGGCGCGCACGGGCCGCGACTCCTCGGCCACCGTGAAGACGTTGAAGTAGGGGTCCCCGGCTTCGCCGGTCACGCCGAACGCCTCGAACGGGCCGCAGAAGTCGAGCACCTCGACGTCGTCGTGGACCAGGATCGCCAGGTTCTCGGGGCCATGTCGCGGACGGTACTCGCGGGTCGCCGCGGCGCCTAGCGACTTTCGGCCGCGGTGTCCGGCAGCGTCCGGGTAGAGGTTCTGCAGCCGCACCTGGCCGCGCGCCACCAGTCGGTCCGTCGGCGTCGGAGTGGGTCTCGATCAGCCACAGCTGCTGGAGGCGGCCCTGGTGCAGCGGCACGCCCGTGGAGGTCATGGCCCCCTCGGTCACGGCCCGGAAGAAGTCGGTGCTGTTGTTGACCCCGACGGCGGTGGCCTGCGGGTCACGGGCCAGCAGCCAGTACGTCGCGCCGAAGCTGCCCAGGGTCTCGACGACGCTGCAGTGCACACCACCGTGGACGATGCCGAAGGGCTGGTGGTGCTTCGGGCCGGCCGTCCAGGTGGCCACCACCCGGTCGCCGCTCACCTCGCGGAGGTCGAGGCCGAGGTACTCCACGAACGTCGCCTGGCGGGATGTCGAAGGTCGTAGCGGCGTTGTCGTCAGTCACGATCGACAGTCTGCCCTCAACGCTCGTACAGCGTGATGAACAGGTCGTCGTAGCCAGACGGCCCGACTCCCAGACGGACGCGCTCAGAGGTCAGCCAGGAGCTCCTCGGCATGGAGCAGGCGGACGTTGGCTCTACCGCTGGCGAGCTCTTCAACAGATCCGGAGAATTGGGATTCTCCTCATTTTGATTCTCCTAAGGCGTTCCTGATCGCCTCACCATGTGGCACCACGGCCGGGGCGGCTTACCGAATCGTCGCGGGACGTTGACACTACGAAGGTTCTCCTCTGGAGCCGCCTGTCGGAATCGAACCGACGACCTATTCATTACGAGTGAATCGCTCTACCGACTGAGCTAAGGCGGCGCGCTGCCCGGACGGTGCGGCGTACCGATCGGGTACGCCGGGTCCGGGCAACCCGCCGAGGATATAGGACCCTCGGCGGGCCGCCGAAATCGTGCAGTGAGGACAGGTCAGGCGGCGGCGAGGGCGGGCTCGGCGACGTGGCCGGCGGCGCCGGTGAGCCAGGTCTGCTCGGAGCCGCACCAGCACACGTAGCTGACGAGGATGCCGTGCTCGGTGTTGGTCACACCCGTGATCTGGCTCGGGAAGATGAGCTGGGTCCGGTCGCAGGCGGAGCAGTGACGGTCGAACATGGGTGACCTCCTCCAGGTCTGTCGCGATCTTGTCGCTGTCCATTCTCCGCGTCACGCATCCATAGGGGTAGCCTCTCTTTCCAAGAGTTCCTCAAGGGAGTGCCTATGTTTTCGCTGCACCAGCTGCGCTGCTTCCTGACCGTCTACGAGCTGGGCTCCCTGACCGCCGCGGCCGAGGAGCTCGGCTACGCGCAGCCCTCGATCTCCGAGCAGATCCGGGCGTTGGAGAAGTCGCTGGGCATCGAGCTGTTCCGACGCGTCGGTCGTGGCGTCGTTCCCACGACGGTCGCCGACACGCTGCGCCCGCACGCCGAGGCCACCATCGCCGCCGCCGAGGAGGCGCGCCGGGCGGTGCAGCGGGTCAAGGCCTTCGAGACCGGGACGATCCGGTTCGGGATGTTCGGCAGCGCCCGGCTCTACGTCAGCGCGGGATGGTGGTCGACGTGCTGGAGCGCTACCCCGGAGTCCGCGTCGAGATCATCGGCCTGAACTCCTCCGAGGTGCTCGAGGACCTGCGTCGCGGCCGGATCGAGGCCGCGCTGATCGCAGCACCACCGACCAGCGAGGGCCTCCAGGTCACGCCGGTGGCCCGCGACGAGCTGGTCTACGTGTCGCGGACCCCGCGCGTACGGCGAGCCCGGTCACCGCCCGCCGGCTGGCGGAAGCGCGGCTGGTGATGGCCGACACCAGCTACCGGGCGACCGACTCGCATGCGGCTGGCGCTCCGCAAGATGCTGCACGAGGCCGGCCACAACCCACAGACCCGGATCGAGGTCGAGGACGTCGAGACCGCCATCGAGCTGATGGGCCGCGGGCTGGCCGACACGGTCGTGCACAAGGGCGCGGCCCAGGAGCTGGTGCCCCGGCTGGCCCCCGGCGCCACGTGGACAGCACTGCGGCCGCGGCAGTACGAGACCTTCGCCATCGTGCACCGGGTCAACGCCACCTTTCGCCCGCCGCCCGAGCTGATGATCGAGCTCGCGGTCCAGCGCATCCGGATGTCGCCGAGCCGTCGGCGGAGCCACCGATTCGGCGTCCAGCGACGGGCCTGCAGACATCGGCTCAGGCCGTCGCGTGGGACGGCGCCCTCGATGAGGTAGGACTCGATGGCGACGTCGACGCAGTCGTTGCCGGAGTTGTATCCGGTGTGGCCGTCGCCGTCGCGCTCGACGAGCACGCCCGAGTCGAGCTGGGAGGCCAGCGCCTCCGCCCACACCAACGGGGTGGCGGGGTCGCGGGTGGTGCCGACCACCACGATCGGCGGCGCGCCCTTGGCGTCGATCGTCAACGGCTTGGTGTCGAGCCCTCGCGCCGGCGGCCAGTTGCGGCAGCCGACCAGGCCCCACGCGAAGACCCGCCCGAACGTCGGGGAGGCCTCTTCGAACGCGGGGTACTCGTCCGGCACCTGCGACGGCCTGATCCCCTCGGGGTCGTCGAGACAGCTGATCGCCGCGATCGCCTCCATGGAGTTCTTCGCGTAGGTGCCGTCGGACGAGCGCGAGGTGTAGGCGTCGGCCAGCTGCAGCAGGGCCGAGCCGTCGCCGTCGAACGCCGACCGCAGCGCCTGGCTCAGCAGGATCCAGGTGTCGCGGGAGTAGAGCGGCACGACGATGCCGTAGAGGGCGAGCCCGGCGGTCAGCGGGCGGCCGCTGATGGTGGTCAGGGGCTGCGTCGTCGACCTGGTCGAGGAGGTCGCGGATGCGCTGCATGCCCTCGTCGACGGAGTCGCCGAGGAAGCAGGAGTCGGTGACGTCGAGGCAGTTGGCGACGTAGGCCCGCAGCGCGGTCTCGAAACCCTCCGCCTGGACGAGGGCCTCCTCGCGCGGGTCGGCGGCCGGGTCGACGGCGCCGTCGAGCACGAACCGCCCGACCCGCCCGGGGAACAGCTCGGCGTAGGTCGCGCCGAGCTCGGTGCCGTAGGAGAAGCCGAAGTAGCTGGTCACCCGCTCGCCCAGCGCGGCGCGCAGCACGTCGATGTCGCGGGCCGCCTCCACGGTCGAGACGTGGGAGGCCAAGGCACCCGACAGCGCGGCACAACCCCGCCCGAGCCCGCGCGTCAGCCGCACGGCCGCACGCGCCTCCTCCGGCGTCGACGGCTCGGGGTCGCCGGCGACGTAGGCGTCGAGGTCGCTGTCGCTCAGGCAGTCGACCGGCGCGCTGCGGCCGGTGCCGCGCGGGTCGAAGCCGACGATGTCGAAGTAGCGCAGCAGGGCCGGCCGGAAGTAGCCGGAGGCGTTGGCGGCGACGACGGATCCGGGCTCGCCCGGACCGCCGGGGTTGACCAGCAGCGAGCCGACCTTGTCGTCCTGCTCGTCGGCCGGCCGTCGGTCGACGTGGATGCCGATGGTCGCCCCGCCCGGGTCGTCGTAGTCGAGCGGGACGGTGAGGGTCGCGCACTCGTCGTCGCCGCAGGCGGCCCACTCGAGCCGCTGGTCGTAGAACGAGGCAAGCGCCGCGTCGGGTGGCTGCTGCGCCGGAGGCGTGCCGTCGGGTACGGCGACCGGGACCGGGTCGTAGTCGGGCTCGCCGCCGGCGTAGAGATAGGCGACCGTGCCGACGGCCGCCAGCACCAGGGCGACCACCAGGAGCAGCGCGACGCTGGATCGAAGGCTGGGCCTCACCGGCTGCCCTCGGGCACCTTCAGCGCCAGCATCATGCTCTCGAGGGCGAGCGCGACCGGGACGTTGAACTCGAGCATCTGCTCGCGGGCCTCGAAGATCCAGCCGATCCGCCGCAGGTTGAGCTCGGGCGTGGAGGCGCGGACGACCTCGGCGACGTCGCCGCGGATCTCCTCGTTGACCAGGGGACCGCCCGCTCCGGTGGCCTCGGCGATCGCGTCGCGGTAGACCGAGAGGAGGTCCATCAGGCCGCGGTCGACGACGTCGAGCTGGCGGCGCTTGGCCCGCGTCTTCTGCGCGCGCTCGAGAGCGGCGAGCGCAGGCGCGTACTCGCGGGGACGGCGGCCGCGCTCGACCACGCCGTAGACGGCGTCGAGGTCGGCCTTCTCGCGCTCGTCGAGCCGCGAGGTCATCAGGTCGGCCTCCTCCTTGGTCACCTCGGCGAGGTTGGCGGCCGCGGCCATGCAGGCGCCGAGCGAGGTCAGCCGGGCCGGGATGGTGACGACCTCTCGTCGCCGGTTGCGGGTGGCCTCGTCGCGAGCCAGCGCCCGCGCACGACCGATGTGACCCTGGCTCGCGCGAGCGGCGTAGGCGGCGAGGCCGTCGGCGACGCCGTCCTTGCGGACCAGGAAGGCCGCGACGTCGTCGGCCGTCGGCGTGGCGAGGGTGACCAGCCGGCAGCGCGACCGGATGGTCGGGAGCACGTCGTCGACCGTCGGCGCGCACAACATCCACACCGTGCGCTCGGTGGGCTCCTCGATCGCCTTGAGCAGGGCGTTGCAGGCCTGCTCGGTGAGGCGGTCGGCGTCCTCGACGATCATGATCTGCCACCGCCTGCCGACCGGCGACAGCGCGGAACGGCGGACCAGGTCACGCACCTCGTCGACGCCGATCGAGAGCTTCTCGGTGCGGACGACCGTGACGTCGGCGTGGGTGCCTGCCTGGACGGTGTGGCACTCGTGGCACTCGTCGCAGCCGCCGCGCTCGCACTGGAGGGCGGCGGCCAGGGCGACAGCGGCGTTGGAGCGGCCCGAGCCGGGCGGGCCGGTGAACAACCAGGCGTGGCTCATCCCGCGGCCGGCGACGGCGGACTGCAGCGACTCGACCATGCGGGCCTGGCCGACGAGGCTGTCCCAGACCGTCATTCCGTGGTCAGTGGGTGGTCGCTTCTTGGCCTGTGTGAGCAGCGGACTCGTCCGCTCGGCCACGGCGGCCGAGATCACCTCGACCGGCAGCCCCGCGTCGACCACGAGGTAGTGGTCGGGGTCGGCGGCGGCGAGGTCGAGGAAGGTCCGCCGGACCCGCTCGTGGAACTCCACCGACTCGCCCTCGATGCGGTCGCGCTCGTCGAACCGCCCGAGCCCGTGGTCGGGCGCCAGGTCGAGGACGACGGTCAGGTGGGGCCGCAGGTCGTGGGTCGCCCAGCGGGCGACCTGCTCGACCTCGGCGAGCTCGAGGCGGCGGCCCGCTCCCTGGTAGGCCAGCATCGAGTCGACGTAGCGGTCGGTGATGACGACCTCTCCGCGGTCGAGCGCGGGCTGCACCACGCTGTGGACGTGCTCGGCCTTGTCGGCGGCGTAGAGCAGCGCCTCGGTGCGGTCGGAGAGCTCACCCGTGGCCGGGTCGAGCACGATCTGCCGGACCCTGACCCCGACCTCGGTGTCACCGGGCTCGAACGTGGGCCTGACGGTGTATCCCTCGGCCTCGAGCCAGTCGGCCAGCGCGCGCGACTGCGTGGACTTGCCGGAGCCGTCGCCGCCCTCGAAGCAGACGAAGACACCGACGCTGGAGTAGACGGGCGGTCGGTCAGGCATGGTGCGCCAGACGCTACCCGGCGGCGGTGACACCCGTCGCTCGGTGGTTGAGGTGCGAGCTTGCGAGCGACTTCGCTGACGCCTCGCACCTCAACCACCGAGGTTAGGACTTCTTGGCAGCCTTCTTGGCGGTCTTCTTGGCCGTCTTCTTGGCGGGCGCCTTCTTCGCGCCTCGCTTGGCGGTCTTCTTGGCCGGCCCCTTCTCGCGGCGCTCGGCGAGCAGCTCGGCCGCCCGCTCGAGGGTGATCGACTCGACGGAGTCGTCCTTGCGGAGGGTGGCGTTGAACTCGCCGTCGGTGACGTACTCGCCGAAGCGACCAGCCTTCACCACGACCGGCTGCTTGGACACGGGGTCGTTGCCGAGCTCCTTGAGCGGCGCGGTGGCGGAACCGCGGCCGCGCTGCTTGGGCTGGGCGTAGATCGCCAGCGCCTCGTCCTCGGTGATGGTGAGCAGCTGCTCCTCCGAGGCGATGGTGCGCGAGTCGGTGCCCTTCTTGAGGTACGGCCCGTAGCGGCCGTTCTGCGCGGTGATCTCGACGCCCTCGGCGTCGTGGCCGACGACCCGCGGCAGGCGACAGCAGCTTGACCGCGTCGTCGAGGGAGATCGTGTCGATCGACATCGACTTGAACAGCGAGCCGGTGCGCGGCCGGTCCGACCTTCTTGGCGTCTCGGGCAGCACCTCGGTGACGTAGGGGCCGTAGCGGCCGTTCTTGGCCACCACGGTGAGCCCGGTCTCGGGGTGCTGACCCGAGCACGACCTCCTCGCCGGCGGGCGTCTCGAACAGCTCGCGTGCCTTCTCGAGCGTCAGCTCGTCGGGCGGCAGGTCGTCGGGCACGTTGGCGCGCTTGCCGGTCGGGTTGCCCTCCTCGTCGGGGCCTTCGAGGTAGGGCCCGTAGCGACCCACCCGCAGCACGATGCCGCTGTCGGGCCCGCCGACCGGGAACGTCGCGAGCTCCTTGGCGTCGATCTCACCGAGCTCGGTGACCAGCGTGTGCAGGCCCGTCACGGAGTCGGAGCCGAAGTAGAACTCCTGGAGCTCGGTGTTGCGGTCGCTCTGGCCCGCGGCGATCTCGTCGAGCACGTCCTCCATGCGGGCGGTGAACTCGTAGTCGATCTGCCGACTGAAGTGCTCTTCCAGCAAGCCGCACCACCGAGAAGGCGATCCAGGCCGGCACCAGCGCCGTGCCCTTCTTGTAGACGTAGCCGCGGTTGATGATCGTGCCGATGATCGAGGCGTACGTCGACGGGCGGCCGATCTCGCGGTCCTCGAGCTCCTTGATCAGCGTGGCCTCGGTGTAGCGCGCGGGCGGCTTGGTCTCGTGGCCCTGCGCGGTCAGCGACGCGGCGTTCACCGCCTCGCCCTCGGCCAGCTCGGGCAGCGGGATCTGGTCGTCGTCGCTGCGCTTGCCGCCCTCGGTGCCCTCGACGTACGCCTTGAGGAAACCGTGGAAGGTGATCACCCGGCCGGACGCCGCGAAGACCACGTCGCGGCCGTCGGAGGCCTGGCCGCCGATGCGGACCGAGACGCTCTGGCCGGTCGCGTCCTTCATCTGCGAGGCGACGGTGCGCTGCCAGACCAGCTCGTAGAGCCGGAACTGGTCGCCGGTCAGCCCGGTCTGGCCAGGCGTGCGGAAGGAGTCGCCGGACGGCCGGATCGCCTCGTGCGCCTCCTGGGCGTTCTTGACCTTCGATGCGTAGGTGCGCGGCACGTCAGGGAGGTACTCCGGACCGTAGAGCTCGCGGACCTGGCTGCGCGCCGCGTTGACCGCGGTCTCGGACAGGGTCGTCGAGTCGGTGCGCATGTAGGTGATGTAGCCGCCCTCGTAGAGCCGCTGGGCGACCGACATCGCAGCCGATGCGCTCATGCCGAGCTTGCGGCTGGCCTCCTGCTGGAGGGTGGTGGTGCGGAACGGCGCGTAGGGCGAGCGGCGGTAGGGCTTGGCCTCCACGGACCGGACGGCGTACGACGTGTCGTGCAGCGCCTCGACCAGGGCTTCGGCCTCGGCCCGGCGCAGGTGGACCCGGTCCTTCTTGCCCTTGAGCTCTCCGTCCGAGCCGAAGTCGGAGCCGCTGGCGACGCGGACCTCGTCGACGGAGTGCAGCCGCGCGGGGAACATCCGCGGCTCCTTGCCGGCACCGGCGTCGAAGGTGCCTTCGAGGTCCCAGTAGGACGCGACCCGGAACTTGATCCGCTCGCGCTCGCGGTCGACCACGAGCCGGGTGGCCACCGACTGCACGCGGCCGGCCGACAGCCCGGACATGACCTTCTTCCAGAGGACCGGCGAGACCTCGTAGCCGTAGAGGCGGTCGAGGATGCGGCGGGCCTCCTGGGCCTCGACGAGGTCGTCGTTGATCTGCCGCGGGTTGGCGACGGCCTCGAGGATCGCCTTCTTGGTGATCTCGTGGAAGACCATCCGGTGCACCGGGATGCCCTTCGGCTTCAGCTCGTCGAAGAGGTGCCACGCGATGGCCTCGCCCTCGCGGTCCTCGTCAGTGGCGAGGTAGAGCTCGTCGGCGTCCTTGAGCAGCGCCTTGAGCTTGGAGATGTGCGCCTTCTTGTCGCGCGGCACGACGTAGTGGGGCTCGAAGCCGTTGTCGACGTCGACCGCGAGCCGGCCCCACGGCTTGTCCTTGATCTTGGCCGGGGTGTCGGCGGCGCTCTGCGGGAGGTCGCGGATGTGGCCGATGGAGGACTCGACGACGTAGTCGTCGCCGAGGAAGTCACCCAGCATCTGGGCCTTCTTCGGTGACTCGACGATGACGAGCTTGTGGGCCACTTCGCTTCTTCCTGCTGATGTGGTCAGTGACGGGGGGCGTACGGCCGAACACGGTAGCGCCTGGTTCGCATTCCGCCGCCACCACGGCGTCCTGTGGATGGCGCCCAACCGCCCGTCGCGATCCGTGCCACCCTTTCTACCGTGACAGGTAGAATCGACCTCGTGCCGACCATGAACATCAAGGACCCAGAGGTACGCCGACTGGCAAGCGAGCTGGCCGAGCGGCGGCACACGTCGCTGACCGATGCCGTGCGTCAGGCCTTGGTCGAGACCCTCGATCGTGACCGCGCCGACCGTCGCGGCGTGGCCGAGAAGCTCATGGAGATCGGCCGAAGTACCGCGCCGTATCGTCATGAGTTCCTCACCGACGACGACCTCTACGACGAGAATGGCCTGCCGAAGTGATCGTCGACTCCTCGGCCCTCGTCTCCGTGCTGGCGCAGGAGCCGGACGCCGCCGTCATGTCTCGCCTCATCGGCGAGACATCACGCGTCCGCGTCTCCGTCGCCACCGTCTTGGAGACGTCTTTGGTCGTCGGCCCTCATAGAACAGCTGGACTCGATCTGCTCCTTCGCTCGGCCGGGGCCGAGCTGGTCGCCTTCGACCGCGCCCAGATGGAGGCGGCTCGGATCGGCCATTTCCGCTACGGGCGAGGCCGTGGCTCACGAGCTCGCCTGAACTTCGGCGACTGCTTCTCCTACGCACTCGCCATCACCACCGGCGAGCCGCTGCTCTTCAAGGGCGACGACTTCGCGCTCACCGACGTCACGCCCGCCTACGTACCCGACTGAACCAGGAACCCCTCGACCACCAGCTCCCGGACGACGGGCAGGTACGCCGCGCGGAGCTCGGCCGGGTCGCGCGCGGTGAGCGTGGCGAGCGCGTCGAGGATCTGGCCGACGGTCAGCTCGCCGTCGCAGGCGCCGGCCAGTCCCGCCTCGATCGTGTCGACGCGGCGGGTGCGGCGCAGGCCGCGCTGCTGGCGCAGCACGATGGTCTCGGGGTCCTCCGCGCCTGGTTCGCCGGTGGTCTCCTGCACGACGTCGACGCGGAGGGTGAGGCGGTCGTGCTCGCTGACAAGGCGTCCGGCGGCGGCCGCCCAGTCGCGGATGGCCGGCGCGATCGGCTGCTCGACGGCGTACGGCCAGTCCAGGTAGGTGCTGTCGTGCTGTGCCTTGTGGATGTTGATCCAGCCGAAGCCGATCCCCTCGATGCCCTGCTCGTCGAACCAGGCCAGCCACGCGTCGTACCGGGCGAGGTAGTCGGGACCGCCGTGCAGGCCTTCGTCCTTGAGCCAGAGCTCGACGTACGCCGCCGGGTCCAGCACCTCGCGCTGCACGACGAACGCGGCGCAGCCCGCTGGCACCCATCCGGCGACGCGCTCGCGCCACGGGACGTCGTGGTGGATCGCCCAGTTGGCCAGCACCTGGAGCCAGCCGCCGTCGGTGAGGTGTGCCGGCCCGTTGCGAACCACGTAGGAGACCACGTCGTCGCCCGGCATCCCTGAGTCGCGGTAGACGAGACGGGGGACCGTGGTTGCCGGGGAGATCACGAACGGCGGGTTGGTGGTGATCAGGTCGAACGACTCGTTCGCGACCGGGGCGTAGTAGTAACCCCCGCGGGTCTCGATGTTGCCGAGCCCGTTGAGGTCGGCATTGAACTGCGCCGCCCACACCGCCCTGGCGTTGATGTCCGTGGCCACCACCTGCTCGGCGTGGGAGGCGAGGTGGAGGGCCTGCACGCCACAGCCGGTGCCAAGGTCGAGAGCACGGCCGACGGGCTCGCGCAGCGTCAGCTGGGCGAGCGAGGTCGAGGCGGAGGTGACGCCGAGCACGTGGTAGTCGGGCACCCGCCTCATGGGCCCGTCGAGCCCGGGGGTCAGGTCACTGACGACCCACAGGTCCGTGTCGTCGGTGGCGTACGGGCGCACGTCGAGGCAGGGCGCGGACCTCGTCACCGGACCTCCTGACGAACGTGTCGCGCTCGACCAGCTCGTCGAACAGTCCCGGAAGCGCGCGTTCGGCGTGGTCGACCGGCACGTCCGCCTGGAGGACGAAGAGCCGGGTCAGGGTCGAGAGGGGCGACCCGTCCGTCGTACGGCGCAGGGCCGGCGTCGTCTCGTTGCGCCCCAGCGCCTCGTGGGCGCGGGTGCCGAGCATCTCGGCCACGGCGTCGTAGGTGTAGCCGGCCCGCTGCAGGACCTCACGAAGCCGAAGGGGCAGGTCCGACATGTCGGACCTGCCCCCAGGCATGGTGGTGTTCGCTGCTCAGACGGTCGGCTGGACCGGCTGGGTCGGTGTGGGGTCGCTCACCGGCGTGGGCGGGACCGGGACGTCCGGGCCGTCGCTGCCGATGGAGACCTCGCGCTGCTTGGAGATGTAGACGGCCACCACGATGATCGCGGTCGCCCCCAGGGCGATGGCGATGCGCAGCGCGTCGTTCTGGTCCTTGCCGACGCCCATCGACACCACGGCGCTGGCGACGAGCAGCGAGACCAGGTTCATCACCTTGATGAGCGGGTTGATGGCCGGGCCGGCGGTGTCCTTGAACGGGTCGCCGACGGTGTCGCCGATGATCGTGGCCTCGTGGGCCAGCGAGCCCTTGCCGCCGTGGTTGCCGTCCTCGACGAGCTTCTTGGCGTTGTCCCAGGCACCACCGGAGTTGGCCAGGAACACGGCCATCAGCGTGCCGGTGCCGATCGCGCCGGCGAGGAAGCCGGCCAGCGTCGTGACGCCCAGGCCGAAGCCCACGGCCACCGGGGCGAGCACCGCCAGGATGCCCGGCGTGATCAGCTCGCGCAGGGAGTCCTTGGTGACGATGTCGACGACCTTGCCGTACTCGGGACGGCCGGTGCCCTCCATGATCCCGGGGATCTCGCGGAACTGGCGACGGACCTCGAAGACCACCGCACCGGCGGCCCGGCCGACGGCGTTGATCGCCAGACCGGAGAACAGGAACACCGCCGCGCCACCGAGGAGCACACCCACCAGGACGGCCGGGTTGAAGACGAAGAAGTCGGCCAGCGAGAACTCGTCGTCGGTCGGACGCGCTTCCACCAGGGCGTCGAGCACCGAGGTGGCGTAGGAGCCGAACAGTGCCGTCGCGGCCAGCACGGCCGTGGCGATCGCGATGCCCTTGGTGATCGCCTTGGTGGTGTTGCCGACGGCGTCGAGCTCGGTGAGGATCTGCGCGCCCTCGGGGCTGACGTCGCCCGACATCTCGGCGATGCCCTGGGCGTTGTCGGAGACCGGACCGAAGGTGTCCATGGCCACGATCACGCCGACGGTGGTCAGCAGGCCACACCCGGCCAACGCGACCGCGAACAGCGACACCGTGAGCGACGCGCCGCCGAGGAGGAACGCGCCGAAGACGGCGGCACCGATGACCAGGGTCGTGTAGACGGCCGACTCGAAGCCGACGGCGAGGCCGGACAGGATCACGGTCGCGGCACCGGTGAGCGAGGTCTTGCCGACGTCCTTGACGGGGCGGTACTCGGTGCCGGTGAAGTAGCCGGTCAGCGCCAGGATGCCCGCGGACATCACGATGCCGATGACCACGGCGGCCGAGGCGATCAGGCGCGGGTCGCCCTCGGGACCACTGGTCGAGAGCAGGTCGAGCGCGCTGGGCGTGACGTTGTTGAAATCGGCGAAGCTCGACGGCAGGTAGACGTAGGAGAGGATCACGCACGCCACCGCGGAGATGGCCGCGGAGATGTAGAAAGCGCGGTTGATGGTGGTCAGGCCGTTCTCGCCCGCACGCGGCTTGCACAGGTAGACACCGGCGACCGCGGTCAGCGCGCCGATGGCGGGGATCAGGAGCGGGTAGACCAGCCCCTTGTCGCCGAAGGCCTGCGAGCCGAGGATCAGCGCGGCGACCAGCGTGACGGCGTACGACTCGAACAGGTCGGCGGCCATGCCGGCGCAGTCGCCCACGTTGTCGCCGACGTTGTCGGCGATGGTGGCGGCGTTGCGCGGGTCGTCCTCGGGGATGTTCTGCTCGACCTTGCCGACGAGGTCGGCGCCGACGTCGGCGGCCTTGGTGAAGATGCCGCCGCCGACACGCATGAACATGGCGAGCAGCGCGGCACCGAAGCCGAAGCCCTCGAGCACGTGGGGGGCCTCGTCCTTGAACAGCAGCACCACGACGCTGGCGCCCAGGAGGCCCAGGCCGACGGTGAGCATGCCGACCATGGCGCCGGTGCGGAAGCCGATGTTCATGGCCGGGTCGCGACCGGTGTCGTTGGCGGCCGCGGCGACGCGGAGGTTGGCCTTCACGGCCAGCCCCATGCCGAGGTACCCGACGGTCGCCGAGAAGCCGGCGCCCACCAGGAAGAAGATGGAGCGACCGATCCGGACGCCCCAGTCGTCGGCCGGCAGTGCCAGCAGGACGAAGAAGGCGATGGCGGCGAAGATCGCCAGCGTGCGGAACTGCCGCTGCAGGTAGGCGTTGGCGCCCTCCTGGACAGCGTGGGCGATGTTCTTCATGTTGTCGGTGCCCTCACCGGCGGCAAGAACCTCTTGCCTGAACATCACGGCCATCGCGAGCGCGCCCAGCGCGATCACGGCGACGATGATGACCAGGACGAGATTGCCTCCGGAGAGCTCCACGACGGCCGGAGTGATCCCGGTCATGTGTGTCCTCCTGGCTGTTTCAAGACTCGAACCCGCGGGAGTCTACGCAGGACTAGCCGTTCCACAGCATCCAGGTGTGGCGCATCCCACGGGGTTCACCGGGAAGGGTGAAAGGGCCTCAGCGGGAGGCGAACGCGGACTCGGCGACATTCGGGCGCAGCGTGGATGACGAAGACGCTTGTCAGCCTGCCGGGCGGTTACCTGGAGGCGAGCGCGGACTCTGCGGAGTCGTGGATGACGAACACCTTCGCCAGGCCGGTGATGCGGAAGATCTTCAGCAGGCGGTCCTGGGTGCAGACCAGGTCGAGCGAGCCGTCGTGGGCACGGACCTTCTTCAGGCCGCCGACCAGGACGCCGAGGCCGGTCGAGTCGAGGAACTCGACCTCCTGCATGTCGACGATGATGTCGTAGGAGCCGGCGGCGACCAGCTCGGTGAACTTGTCGCGCAGCCGCGGGGCCGTGTAGACGTCGATCTCTCCCCCGACGGCGACGACGGTGATGCCGTCGGCCTCGCGGGTCGAAAGAGTCAGGTCCACGTCGTCTCCACTGCCCTCGTGTGTGCCCAGTCGTGTGGCGCCCAGTCCCGTGTCGCAAGGTCCTACCACGCTGCAGGCGCGCCGTAGCGAGCCCCGTGCTCCAATCAAACCACGCATCCGCGTCGTTCGTGGAAATAGTAGGCAGGAGGGCGGGAGCGGCCCGGCTGGTCATCGGCTGGTCATCGCCGGGCCGGCTCAGGCGGCGCCGCCGCACGGTCCGTGACGCCCTCCGGACGGCGTGCCCAGCGGGTCCGGCCCCATGGCTTGAAGACCGAGAGCACGAGCGCGAACGCGAGCGCGGTGAAGGAGACGAACGGCGGGTACATCAGGTCGGTGCCGGCGTCGCCCGCCGCCTCCCGCACCTGTCCGGCAGTCCCGACGAGGCCCTGCGGGAGGCTGAGCGCACCCGGGACGAGGGCCACGAAGACGAGCACCGTCAACACGATCGCGACGCTCAGCTTGACCAGCACCCACCACCACTGCACCAGGCCGTACTTGGTGCCCCACCCGAGCACCACGCCCGTCACCAGCATCCCGCCGGCTAGGAAGGGCACCGTCCAGGGGATCACCAGGCGAAGGACGGTGTAGATCGACGAGACGGTCGCCCCGTCGCCGGTGGTCTGGGCGGTCACCACCAAGACCGCCAGGATCACGTCCGCCCCCATCCAGCCGACGCCGCACAGGATGTGCGCCACCAGCCACCAACGACGTGCGCTACGGCTCAACCGGGCCCGAGAACTCATGTCTGCGACGGTAGGCCGCACCCGCGAGGACCTGCATCAGGTGAGACCCTGGGTCTGACCCTGAGCCACTGTCCGTCCGCTTTGGAAGACTCGAGCCGTGCTGCAGCAGACCGCCTCTCTCGTGGCCTCCCCGGCCGCCGGGATCGCGGTGCGCGAGGTTGTCGAGCGGCTGGCCGCCGTGCCCGGCCGGGAGGAACGGCTGACCCACCTCGAGGTGCTGCCCGCACGGGCGGCCGTCGAGGCCGACTGGCCGGACTGGGTTCCTGACGACGTGCGCGCGGCGTTCGAGGCGCGCGGCCTGCTGACCCCGTGGCGCCACCAGGTCGAGGCCGCCGAGGCGGCTCATGCCGGCCGTCACGTGGTGATGGCCACCGGCACCGCCTCGGGCAAGTCGCTCGGCTACCAGCTGCCGACCCTGACCGCCATCCGCTCGACGCGCGGACCGCGGCAGCAGCGCGGCGCGACGACGCTCTACCTCAGCCCGACCAAGGCCCTCGCCCAGGACCAGCTGGCCGGCCTCGAGTCCCTGGGTCTCGACGTACGGTTCGCCACCCACGACGGCGACAGCCCCAGAGAGCAGCGGGAGTGGACGCGCGACCACGCTGAGTACGTCCTGACCAACCCCGACATGCTCCACCGCTCGCTGCTCCCTGCTCACCACCGCTGGGCCCGCTTCCTGGGGTCGCTGCGCTACGTCGTGGTCGACGAGTGCCACCACTACCGCGGCGTTTTCGGGGCCCATGTGGCGCAGGTGCTGCGTCGGCTGCAACGCGTGTGCGCGGCGTACGGCGCCCACCCGACGTTCGTGCTCGCCTCGGCCACAGTGGCCGAGCCCGAGGTGCACGCCCACCGGCTGACCGGCCTCGAGGTGCTCCCCGTCGTCGACGACGCGTCGCCGCGCGGCCAGGTCGCCATCGCTCTCTGGGAGCCGCCGTTCACGTCCTACACGGGTGAGCACGGTGCGCCCGTGCGTCGCGCGGCCTCGTCCGAGACCGCCGACCTGCTCGCCGACCTGGTGGTCGAGGGGGTGCGGACCCTCGCCTTCATCCGGTCGCGGCGCGGGGCCGAGCAGGTCGCGCTGACCGCGGCCGACCTGCTCGCCGACGTCGACCCGGCGCTGTCCGGCCAGGTGGCTGCCTACCGCGGCGGCTACCTGCCCGAGGAGCGGCGCGCCATCGAGCGGGCGCTCCGTTCGGGCGACCTCACCGGGCTGGCCGCGACCAACGCCC
Source organism: uncultured Actinomycetota bacterium (assembly GCA_963814935.1). Lineage (GTDB taxonomy): Bacteria > Actinomycetota > Actinomycetes > Propionibacteriales > Nocardioidaceae > Nocardioides. Next base: position 458,862 of record CAWFEZ010000019.1, read on the forward strand.
TCGAGCTCGGCATCGACATCAGCGGTCTCGACGCCGTGCTGATGGCGGGCTTCCCCGGCACCCGCGCCGCGATGTGGCAGCAGGTCGGCCGGGCCGGGCGCGGTCATGGCGACGCCCTCGGCGTTCTCGTCGCCCGTGACGACCCGCTCGACACCTACCTGGTGACCCACCCCGAGTCGCTCTTCGGCAGGCCGGTCGAGGCCACCGTCATCGACCCCACCAACGAGTACGTCCTCGCGCCCCACCTGTGCGCAGCCGCCCAGGAGATCCCGCTGACGGAGGCCGACGTGCCGCTCTTCGGGCCGACGGCGCGCGGGATCCTCGACCGGCTCGTCGAGGAAGGACGGCTGCGGCGGCGTCCACACGGATGGTTCTGGACCGACCGCCACCGCGCCGCCGACCAGACCGACATCCGCTCCTCGGGCGGCAGCCCGATCGCCCTGGTCGAGTCCGAGACCGGCCGCGTCGTCGGTCACGTCGACTCGTCGAGCGCGCACGCCACGGCCCACCCGGGCGCGGTCTACGTCCATCGCGGCGACACCTGGCTGGTCGACTCGCTCGACCTCGACGACCGCGTCGCCGTGATCGCTCGCACCGACCTCGACTGGTCGACGACCGCACGCGAGATCACCGACATCCGCGTCGTCGGCGAGCGCGAGGGCCGCCAGCTCGGGGCGTGCCGGCTCAGCCTCGGCACCGTCGAGGTCTCCCACCAGGTGGTCTCCTACCTCAAGCGCCGCCAGCCCGGCGGCGAGGTGATCGGCGAGGAGCCGCTCGACCTGCCGGTCCGCACCCTCCACACCACCGCCGTGTGGTGGACCGTGCCCGACCACGTGCTCCTCGAGGGCGGACTGGCCGAGATCGACCTCGCCGGCGCCGCCCACGCCGCTGAGCACTGCTCGATCGGACTGCTGCCGTTGTTCGCCACCTGTGACCGCTGGGACATCGGCGGCGTCTCCACGATCATGCACGCCGACACGGGTCGCCTGACGGTCTTCGTGTACGACGGCCACCCGGGCGGCGCGGGCTTCGCCGAGCGGGGCTACCGCGCCGCGCGCGAGTGGCTGACCGCGACCCGCGAGGGAATCGCGTCGTGCGCCTGCGACGAGGGGTGCCCGTCGTGCATCCAGTCGCCCAAGTGCGGCAACCAGAACCACCCGCTCGACAAGGTCGGTGCCGTGGCCCTGCTCGACACACTGCTACAGCCGTGAGCCCTGAGCGCAGTAGGGTCCAGCTATGTTCGTCGTCGGTCTGCTCTTCGTCCTCTTCGGTGCGCTGGCCATCGTCGCGGCGCTGTTCGGCAGCGACGGGACTGCTGAGTTCCTCAACATGGACCTCAGCGCCTTCGCCATCTTCCTGATCGGCCTGGCCTCCGGCGTCGCGATCCTGTGGGGCTACTCCGTCGCCAAGTTCGGCGTGAAGAAGTCGATGCAGCACCGCCGGGAGAGCAAGCAGCTGCAGGAGCTGTCGGAGAAGCTCGACAAGGTCGACGAGGACAAGCGTCGCGAGGTCGACGACGACCGGATCTGAGCGACGCGTCAGTCGCGGCCCGGCGCGAGCGTCGGCCTGGAGATCGGCCTGCTGGCCCAGCCAGTGCGGCCCGCTCACCTCGACACGAACGGTCACCGTCGCCCCCTCGGGCGACCCGTCGATCGAGCACTCGATCAGCTCGGCGTCGTTGAGCCCGGCAACTGCTCGAGCCGCGGCGCACGCCGGCTGACCCCGGGCCGCCGCGCCCGCACCCGCCAGCGCGGCCAGGTCGGCGGCCGCCTGCGCCCGGCGGTGGTCGACCACCAGGGCGCCGACGACCGCGAGCGCGGCACCCACCATCAGCAGGACACCCGCCATGGCCACGGCCAGGAGGGTGGCCGCGCCCCGCTCACCGTGTCGGGCCCGGCTCATGGAGGCGCGTCCTCGCGGGCAGAGACCGCCTCGGCCGTGAGCTCGACGGAGGGCAGCACCCCGAACAGCCCACCCACGCCGTCGATCTCGACGGTTCCCGAGACCACGACCTGGTCGTCGACCGTGGCCACCGTCAGCACCGCGCCCGGCGGGGCGACCTGACGACCCGGTCGAGGGCGACCCCCGTGGCGTCGCCTCGCGCGACCGCCCGCGCCGCCTCGCGGGTGGCGTCGACCATCCGCACCTGCGCCGTGCCGAGCGTGAGCAGCCAGACCATGCCGAGCGTGACCGCGAGCAGCAGGGGCACGGCCATGGCCAGCTCGGCCGTGACCACACCGCGCTCCCCCGGACCAGGCTGACGGTTCACCCGAGGCCGAGCAGCGAGAGCACGTGGTCGAACAGCGTCTTGAGCAGCTTGTCGCCGAACCCGCCGGTGAGCAGCTTGTAGAGCAGCCCGGCCAGGCCGGCGCCGGCGGCGGTGCCGACGGCGTACTCCGCGGTGGTGATGCCGCGCTGGTCGGCACGTGCCTTGATCCTCATGTGTGTGTCTCCTCTCCTCGGGGCGCCCGATGCGCCCCGACCGGACCCAGGATCGCCGGGGCCGACCCCTCGTCGGCGCGCTCATCGCGGACCTGGGGATGAGCCCTTCCGGGCGACGTCATGTGGATGGGGCCCGGGCTCGGCGGGGAGCAGGTCGACGAACCCGGAGGGCCAGCTCAACGAGCCAGCTCGGCCACCAGTCCGGCCACGACCGGCACGATGCCGAGCAGCAGGAAGGACGGCAGCAGGCACAGGCCGAGCGGTACGGCCGCCCGGACGCCGACCTGGCGGGCTGCGTCCTCGGTCTCGGCCCGGGCGCGGGCGGCCAGCTCGGTACCGAGCCGGTCGAGCGCCTCGGCGACGGGTTCGCCCGTGCGCGCCGACCGGGCCAGGGTGCGCCCCAGCGGGGCCAGGACGGCATCGGCCTCGAGCGAGCGCCAGACCTCGGCCGGGTCGACGCCGAGGGCGATGCGAGGTGGAAGGAGCGCGAGCGAGTCGGCGGCCGGACCGGGCAGCGCCACGCAGACCATCGCCAGCGCCTCGGCCGGCGGCAGCCCACCTCGCACGGCGGCCGCGAGCAGCCCGACGACGTGGGGCAGCTCGGCGCGGACGCGGGCCCGGCGCTCACGCTGGGCAGGCGTCTCGGCCCGGCCGAGCACCACCCAGACGACGCCGCCGGCCACCACGCCGGCGACCAGGCCCGGGGTGCCGGACACGAACGCCCAGCACCCCGCACCGGCCAGGACCGTCCACAGCCACCGCCGCGGACCGCGCTCCCCCTGGGGTCGCGGGGCCGGTGCCGGTGCCGGTGCCTGGGCCCAGGGACGGCGTGACGCTGCCGGTATGGCGAGCCAGGTCGCCACGGCCACCGCGCCGGCGAGCACGAGCGTGCTCACCGCCCGACGCCGGCCGCGATGCGCTCGATCCAGGTCAGCCCCGCCAGGCCGAGAGCGAGACCGCCGGCGAGGCAGGCGATGCCGAGAGGCGTGCCGAGCAGGAAGGCCAGGGGGTCGCCACCCGATCCGGCACCGATCACCAGCGCGACCACGGGGAGAGCCGCCACCAACCGCGCGGTTGCCCGCGCCGACGCCAGCTCGCCGCGCACCACGCGATCGGTGGCGCGCCGCGCGCGGAGTGCCTCGGCGACACGGGCGAGCGCCTCGCCGAGTCCGTGACCCGTGCGGTGGGACACGTGCCACGCGGCGGCGACCAGCGCCAACCCCTCGGCGCCGGGCTCGGCGGCCGAGCGGCGGAGTGCCGACGGCACGTCGCCGCCGTAGGCGTGGCTCTGCGAGACAGACGCGAGTGAGGGCCACGTCTCTGCCGCCCGGGCCAGCGCGGCGTCCGGGGGCTGGCCCGCGGCGAGCTCGGCGGCGAGCAGGTCGCAGCACTCGAGCACGCGTTCCTGGGTCTCGACGACAGCGCGGGCCAGCCCCCGCCGGCGCCACAGACGGTGACCGCCCCATGCCGTCGCCGCGAGCACGACAGCGACAGCGGAGGGCGCGGCGGCCCCGTTGAGGACACCGAGCACCAGACCAGGCCGCAGCGGTCGTCGGCACCAACAGCGCCGAGTGCGACGCGGCGCACGGTCGAGGGTGATCCGCGACCGGGGACGCACCCACACCCATGCCGCCGCGGCCGCCAGCAGCGCCGCGGTCACCCGTCGTCCAGCAGCCGCGCCAGCCGGTCGGCTCCGGGCCCGTGGCGAGCGCCGCCGGCGTCGTCGAACACGACGGCCGAGGCCATGGAGACCAGGCCGTCGGCGCCACGCTCCGGGACGCCGACCTCGCGCAGCCGGCGGCGCCCCGACCCGTCGATGCCGAGGTGGAGCACGAGGTCCACGGCAGCGGCGAACTGGCTGTGCGCCGCCTCCCGGCCGAGCCCGGCGGCCAGCGCCAGTGCCTCGACGCGGGCCGGCACGTCGGCGACGGAGTTGGCGTGGAGGGTGCCGCAGCCACCCTCGTGCCCGGTGTTGAGGGCCGCCAGCAGGTCGACCACCTCGCCACCGCGGACCTCGCCGACGACGAGCCGGTCGGGACGCATCCGCAGGGCCTGCCGCACCAGCGCCCGCAACGTCACCTCGCCCGCACCCTCGAGGTTGGGGGGCCTCGCCTCGAGCCAGACGCAGTGGGGATGGTCGGGCCGCAGCTCGTGGGAGTCCTCGACCAGCACGATCCGCTCGGCCGGCTCGGCCAGCGAGAGCAGCGCCGCCAGCAACGTGGTCTTGCCGGAGCCCGTGCCGCCGCTGACGACGAACGCCGCCCGCCGGCGTACGACGGCTCGCAGGAGTCGCTCGGCGGCCGGGGTGAGCGTGCCGGCCTCCACCAGCCCGGCCAGGCTGAACCCACGTGCCCGGGGGACGCGCAGGGAGATCAGCGTGCCGGGCCGGGCGATGGGAGCGAGCAGCGCGTGGCAGCGGGTGCCGTCGGCGAGCCGGACGTCGACGAACGGGCTGGCGTCGTCGAGTCGCCGGCCGCCGAGCGCCGCCAGCCGTTGCGCCAGACGGCGTACGGCGGCCTCGTCGGCGAAGCGGACGTCGGCCGGCCGCAGGCCCTCGCCGGTGTCGACGTAGACGCCGTGGGTGCCGTTGACGACGACGTCGGTGACACCTGGCAGCCGGAGCAGGGGTTCGAGCGGCCCGGCGCCCAGCACGTCGCGGCGCAGCTCCTCGTGCACGGCCAGCACGGTCGCGTCTCCCACCGGCCGGCCGGACGCCCGGAGCGCCTCGGCGACCCGGTGCGCCGTGAGGGCACCCGGCCGGTCGGCCAGCCGCTCACGGACCTCGTCGACGACGACCGCCAGCTCCATCGGGAGCTCGACCCGCTGGTCGACGGGATGGGCGGTCATGCCGCGCGGCGCATCGGCGCGAGGTCGTCGAGCACGCGCAGGGCGGTGCGGCCGAGCGGCCCGCGCGGCGACCGGACCGGCCCCAGGCCCAGGTCGATGGCTTCCTCGAGCCCGCGCTGGTCGGGCATCTGCGCGGCCACCTGGACGCCGGTCAGGCGCGCCAGCGCGTCGGGAGAGACGTTGTCGCCGCGCACGACCAGTCGCAGCGAGACCGGGTCGCGGAACCGCGCGCAGAGGCGAACCGTCGAGGCCAGCCCGGCCACGGTCGGCACCGTCAGCACGAACACCCGGTCGCATCGGGCGACCAGCTCCTCGACCAGCGGGTCGACCGTCCGCGGCAGGTCGATCACGACCGTCTCGTGGCCGCGCTGGGCCGCGGCGACGGCGTTGCGGACGGCGAAGGCCTGGAGGCTGCCCTGCGGACCGGGGTACCAGGTCAGCACCCCGAGCTGGTCGCGTCGCGGAAGGGACTCGCGCAGGGAGCGGCCGCTGAACCTGCCTGTCGTCTGGCACAACGCGTCCCACCGGATGCCGTCGTGGCCGTCGAGCCCCAGGACCCGGTCGACACCCGGCCCGAGCGGGTCGGCGTCGATGACGACCGCGGGCGCCGAACGGGCGGCCATCTGCCCCAGCGCACAGGCGAACGTCGACGCGCCGGCACCACCCGAGCCGCCGATGACGCCGACGGTCACCGAGCCGTGGGGCACGGCGTCGCCGACGTCGGCCATCAGCTCGGCGACCCACCCCGACGAGCGGGGCAGCTCGGCGACGTTCTCCGCACCGAGGGCCAGCGCCGTGCGGAACACGTCGTCGGGCACCCCGCCACAGCCCACGACGTGCACCCCGGCCCGCCGCGGCGGGGACACCCGGCTCAGTGCCTTGGCCTTGTCGACGCCGACGAAGACCAGGGGCGCTGCACCCCAGGCGCTCAGCGCGCCGGTCTCGTCGCGCGCGAGCGCCGGCGTCACGCCGGCAGCGGCGGCCAGCCGCTGGAGCTCGTCGAGGAGGGTCGGGTCGTCGGTCACGAAGAGAGGAGCGTCCATGTCACCGAGACTTCCCCGGTCTCCTCTGACTCCCACCTGGCAACCGTCGGCCTGTGCAGAACTGCCCTTGCCCGCGAGGGTGTGGACGACAAACGGGCGCCTGGGGTCCCGGGGGCGGCGGCACCGGCCCACCTACCATGACGGCATGCCCGCGTCAGGTGGTCTCCGTCCGACCGCGGCCTTCTTCGACCTCGACAAGACGATCATCGCCCGGTCGAGCTCGTTCGTGTTCAGCAAGCCCTTCCAGGCCGGCGGCCTGATCTCGCGGCGAGCGATGCTGCGGTCGGCGTACTCGCAGTTCGTCTACCTCGTCGGCGGCGCCGACCACGACCAGATGGAGAAGATGCGGCAGTTCATGTCGCAGCTGACCGCCGGCTGGGACGTCGCCACCGTGCGCGAGATCGTCGCCGAGACGCTGCACCACATCGTCGACCCGATCGTCTACGACGAGGCGGTATCGCTGATCGCGGAGCATCGCGCCCTGGGCCGCGACGTCGTCATCGTCTCCACGAGCGGCGCCGAGGTGGTCGGCCCCATCGGGGCGATGCTCGGAGCGGACGACGTGATCGCCACGCAGATGGAGATCGTCGACGGCAAGTACACCGGCACCATCGAGTACTACGCCTACGCCGAGGAGAAGGCCCGCGCGATCCGCGCCCTGGCCGACGAGCGCGGTTACGACCTCGAGCACAGCTTCGCCTACAGCGACTCGGTCACCGACGTGCCGATGCTGGAGGCGGTCGGCCATCCCCACGCCGTCAACCCCGACAAGGAGCTGCGCCGGGTCGCGGCCGACCGGGGCTGGCCGATCCTCGTCTTCACCCGTCCTGTCGCGCTCCGCAGCCGGCTGCCACCGGCACGCTCGGCCCTCGCAGCGCTGGCTCTGGGCGGCGTCGGGGCGGTGGGGTGGGTGTGGTGGTCCAGCATTCGTCGGCGGCGTCCCAGGCGTGACCGGTGCGTGACAGGCCGCGTGACCTGCACGTACTCCGACCCCCACCAAACCCCCAGAAAGTCAAGGCTTGTGGGCCTCCCCGGACCGGCGTAGAACAGAGGAAGTACCAACTGAAAACCAGCACGCGGACCGGGTACCCACGCGGCAACCCACCCTTTGTCAGGGCGCTAGCCACCGGGATCCTCCCGAGGCAGCAGTTGAGTGTGCACGCCTGGTAGCCATCGGTCTTGCGTGTCAGTGGCGGCACTCGCCTTCGATGAAGACGAGTGCCGTCGCATGTCTGTCTATGGGCTCGCCGCTGCGCTTCGAGCCGTGTCTGAGCGCGCGCATGCGGGCCGCTCTTTCCTCCTCGCTCGCTCGCTGGCGCTCGCTTCGCTCGTCAGTGCAGGACGGCACGCGCGCGCTCGGACGACCTGTGCAACGGGACTCGCCTCGGCTCCCTTGGCGGCCGCCTCGGCGGCGTACCGGAGCCAGGCGTGCACGCCGGCGGTGCCGCCGTCGCGGTAACCGACCAGGTTCGACTCGTACGCCGCTCGGAGCGCGAGGTGCCCCGCCTCGGGCACCAGCACCGAGCGCTCGTCCACCCCACGCGCGACCCACACCAGCCGCTCGGCCGCGCGCGCCACGATCCCGTTGTGCGACGGGAACGGGGCGCCCGTGGCGAGGTCGGCATGGACCACGGCGGCGACCAGGAGCGCAGGGGCCGAGGTGTCGGCCAGCATCCGGCCGAGGGCCTGGAGCCGCGAGAGCGACTCGGCGTCGCGCGGGCGCCCGGACTCCTCCGCGCCCGACGCCAGCGCGTGCAGGCGCGCAAGGGCTTGCAGGGGTGCGACCCGCAACGTGGGCACCAGTGAGAGCAGGTGCACCGAGACCCGGACCGCGTCCTCGGCCAGGTCGTCGCTCGGCCCCGGCCCGGACCTCGTCCAGGGTCGAGGCGGAGCCCTCCAGGACCGCGGACGCGTGGGCGCCGACCAGCAACGCCTCGGCGGTCTGGTCCGCGCGACGTACGCCGCAGCCCGCGGTCGCGCAGCAGCGCGTCGATGCCGTCGCGGGCCGCCGCGAACGCCGACGGGACGCCCTCCAGGCGCAGCAAGGCGCGAGCGGATCGGTCACACCGCCCAGTCTTCCTCCGTGAGGTCGTCGTGCCTCTCGCAGCGCCATGGCGCCGCGAGAGGCACACGACCCGATTTCCGGCGAGCCGCGGGTAGGGTCGCCGGTGATGAACGACGAGCCGACACCCGACTGGGCGCACTCCTTCGGCGGCGTCGTCGACGCCTACGACCGGGCCCGGCCGACGTACCCCCGCGAGGCGGCCGCGTGGCTGGTGGGCCAGGATGCCGCCACCGTGCTCGAGCTCGGCGCCGGCACCGGCAAGCTGACCGCCCAGCTCGTCGACCTGGGTCACGACGTGGTGGCGACCGACCCCGACAAGGCCATGCTCGACCGCCTCGTCCGCAACCTGCCCGAGGTGCGCACGATCGAGGCGCACGCCGAGGAGCTGCCCGTCGGCGACCGTGCCTTCGACGCGGTGGTCGCCGCCCAGGCGTTCCACTGGTTCGACCTCGACCGTGCGCTGCCGGAGATGGCGCGGGTGCTCAAGCCCGGTGGCCGCATCGGCCTGGCCTGGAACCAGCGCGACGAGTCGATCCCCTGGGTACGCCGTCTCGGCAAGATCATCGGCACCCAGGAGCAGCTCGACGAACCGGCCGAGGCACTCGCCGACAGCGGACTGTTCGGTGAGGTCGAGGAGGCGTCGTTCGTCCACTGGCAGCAGGTCGACCGCAAGAGCATCCAGGAGCTCGTGCTGTCGCGGTCCAACGTCGCCGTGCTCGACGACGAGGGCCGCGCGGCCAAGCTCGCCGAGGTCGTCGCGTTCTACGACGACTACGGCCGGGGGATGGACGGCATGCAGCTGCCCTACGTCACGCGGTGCTTCCGGGCGGCCGTCATCAACGTTGCCGACCCGGAGGACGACGACGAGTCCGCCGGAGAGTCGGGCCGCTCCGACGGCACCGACACCGACATGCTCCTGATCGACTTCCGCTGAAGCGTCACGCCCCGTCGGCCTCTCGCTCGGCGACGAGGATCGTCAGGTCGTCGTAGGCGTCGGCACCGGCCCGGAAGGTGCGGACGTCCTCGACCACGGCCCGCCGCACGTCGTCGGCGGTCGCCCCCGCGAGCCCGGACAGGACCTCCCGTAGCCGGGGTTCACCGTAGAACGCACCGTCCGGGTTCCTGGCGTCGGTGATCCCGTCGGTGTAGAGGACGATGCTCTCGCCCGGTCGGATCCGGAAGCTCGACTGGTGCGTGCTCCGCTCCCGCGAATGCGCCCAGGATGGGGCCGCTCGCCTTCCATCTGCTGGACGAGCCCGTCGGCCTGGATGACGAGCGGAGGCTCGTGGCCTGCGATCGCGAGCCGGACCTCGCCCGATCGGGCGTCGACCTCGGCCATCGCGGCGGTCACGAACCTTGCGCTGCGCCGCTCGATGGCGAGGATCCGGTTGACGCGGGCCAGGGCGTCGGCCGGCCCGGTGGCGTTGTCGGCGGCAGCATGCAGCAGGGCCTTGGTGTCGGCCATCAGCAACGCGGCCGGCACGCCCTTGCCGGTCACGTCGGCGATGAGGAGGACCACCCGGTCCCCGCCCGCGCGCAGCCTGAAGACGTCGTACAGGTCGCCGCCGACCTCGCGCGCCGGCTCGTAGTCGGCCGCGAACCGCCAACCCGGGACGTCGGGGAAGCGGCGCGGGAGGAGCGAGCGCTGGATCTGGCGACCGATCTCCAGCTCCTGCGCTTCGCGCGCCCGGCGTGGCGTGGTCCCGAGCGCCGGTGATCGCCACCTCGAGCGAGGCGCCGACGAGCGCCGCGAGGCCCACGGGCGTCGCCGGGTCGCAGACCACGTGCCCGATCGTCCTGCCGTCGACCTGCACCGGGAGGGCACTGGCCTCGGCCGACACCGGCGCCCCGGCGAGGAGCCGGCCCTCGGTGTCGGTCAGGGCGATCGGGGCACCGCCGGCCGCAGCGCGAGGCCAGGTCGAGCAGTCTGCCGAGCGTCGGATCGGCGAGGAGAACCTCGAGCTCTGCCATGGGTACGCCGTGCCGGGCCGTCCTCGAGCCGCTCGCCGCTAGCCCGCGAGCGCTGCGGAGCGATCCGGGAAGATCGGCAGGATCTGCTTCATCCCCGTCCGGTCGAGCACGGTGTCGATGGCCTCCGTGGGAGCCACGAGCCGGAGCTGCTCCTGGCGGTTGCCGCTCTCGGCGTCGGCCTGGACGGCATGGAAGGCGTCCCAGCCCGCGTCGGGGTCGTGGGGTGCCTCGCCGCGGTAGACGAGGGCCAGCGAGTGCAGGGCGATGATGCCCGGAGCTCGCCATGTACTCCAGCGCCGCCAGGTCGAGCACCAGCGTGCGGACGCCTTCGCCGTACAGCCCCTGCCCGGTCGTGATGAGGTCCTGGTAGTTGGAGGCGTCCAGCTCGCCGTCCAAGCCGATGACCGCAACTGAGTCCGAGACCCGCTCAACCGTCGTCTTCACGCTGTTCCTCCCTCGCGTCGTGCGGTGTGCGCCGACCGGCTGATCGTCACCTCGTTGCCCCCGTCAGGGAGGGCTCGATGGTCGAAGGTCGCGCACAGGTCGCGGATCAGGGCGATCCCCATCCCCCCGAACGGCCGCCGCTCCAGCGGGACGGCCGAGTCGAACGCCGGTGCCGTGGCTGGGTCGAACACCGGGGCCCGGTCGCGGATGCGGACGGTGATGTCCGCGCCGTCACGCCAGACGTCGATGTCGACGGGTCCGGCAGTGCCCGCCGTAGCCGTGGACGGTCACGTTGGTCACCCACTCGTCGACCGCCTGGACCAGGCCGCTGACCGCGGTGCCGTCGGCGCCGAGACGGCGCACGACCGAGCGGATGTGGGCCCGCACCTGCGCGAGCACCTCGAGGCTGGCCTCCACGTGGAGGCTGTCGGCCGTCACGTCATCAGTATCGACGTCGACCGCCCTGGTGAGCACCGGGCGACGGTACCAGGGAGCGACGCCCTCGCCGTGCGCGAACGCATGTGGCCTCCAACCCCCCAGGGACATGGCCCAAGCGGGCTTGGCGGCCAGGGTCACCGGGGGTTGGCTGACGACAGGGGTGTCGAGCTTCGCCGTCTGTTGGCGCCCGGGGGGTTTCCAATGGTCCGACGTACGACGACCGGGTGAGCCGCTGCGGTGGTCGCTGCCTTGCTGCTTGCGGTGCTCAGCCCGCTGCCGGTGCAGGCGGCCCCACGTGGGTGCTGCCGCCCGCGCCCATCCCCGGTCTCAGGGCCAGCGCGCCCGTGGCCGGGGTCCTGCCCGACGGGGCGCCTGCTGGTCTACCAGGCGGCCACGCCTGGCGCCGACGCTGTCTGGTCGTCGGACCGTCCGCCTGGCGGGACCTGGGCGGAGAAGGTCCTGGTGTCGGACCTCGGGGGCGAGAGCACCGAACCACGGGTCGTCGTGGACTCCGCCGGCAACGCGACCGCGATCTGGCGCCACCTCGACAACCTGGCCTCGACCACGGTCATCAAGGCCTCCTTCCGCCCGGCGGGTGGGACCTGGGGCCGCCCGCCCCCTTGTCCGCAGCGGCTGCGAACGGTGCAGGCGATCCGCCGCCGAGACGTGTCGTCGTACCGCCGCGGGTACCTCGTGATGACCACCCCGCCCGAGCCCCGGGACGCGTCGGCCAGCGCGCCTCGGGCGGCACGCCGCGCTCCGTCACCCCGATCACTCTCGCACCAGGCCCGCACCACGAGTCCGTCCTTCCTCAACCAGCGGGTCGGCCGGCCCCGCTGCGGACTAGCGTGACGGGCATGACCATCGAGGTCCGCCCGGCTACCCGCTTCGCCGACGTGGCCACGATGCTCGGGCCCAAGAAGAACCCGGACGCCAGCGTCTGCTGGTGCCTGAGCCATCGCGTCGACAGCCGGACCAACAAGTCGCTGGTCGGCCGTGAGCGCGCCGACTACGTGCGCAGGCTGTGCCGCCGCAAGGTTGCTCCGGGGGTGCTCGCCTACGAGGGCGGCCAGGTCGCCGGGTGGGCGGGGATCGCACCGCGGGCAGAGCTTCCCGTCTCCCGCTCCACGAAGATCGAGGCCGTCGACGACCTGCCCGTCTGGTCGATCTTCTGCGTCCGGGTGCGCCCCGGCTTCCGCGGCCGCGGCGTGTCCCTCGAGCTGGTCCACGGCGCCGTCGAGCTCGCGCGTTCGCAGGGCGCGCCAGCGGTCGAGGCGATCCCGGTCGACAACGGCGGCCGGAAGGTCGACCTCACCATGGCCTTCGTCGGTACCCGTGGTCTGTTCGAGCGGGCCGGCTTCACCAAGGTCGCCGACACCGAGTCCGTGACCGACGGCTTCCCGCGCGTCGTGATGCGGCTGCCCCTGACATGAGCAGCAGTCCAGGTCGCCGGGTCAGTCTGCGCGCTGGCCGGCCCGCCGGCGACGTACGCCGCGCACGTGGCGCACGATGTGCGGGCCGACCAGACGCGGGCCGGCGAGCTTGGCCTCCAGGCGACGGGCCTCGCGTCGGATCGGCTGGGCGAGGTACTCGCCGAGGATCGCGCCCGAGCTGAGTGCGATCGCGATCGCGATCGCGGTCACCATCGCCAGCAGCGCCGCGCTGGCATCGGTGGCCGACAGTGCCAGCCCTCGGTAGATCGAGAGCCCCGGCAGGAACGGCATGATGCACGCGGCCACGACCACCAGAGAAGGGACCCGTGCCCGGGCCGCCACCGGATAGCCGACGACTCCCAGGAGCAGCGCGGCCAGGGCCGACGACCACGCGATGCCGACCCCGCGCTCGAGCACCACGCCGTACAGCCCGACGGAGACCGCTGACACCGCCGCGATGGGCAGCAGCGCGCGATGGGGAGAGTAGGCCGAGAACGCGTACGCCGCCGCGGCGACCGCGCCGCCGGCCACCATCTGCGGCAGGTCGGCGAGAGAGTAGGCGCCGGGGTCGACCTTGCCCATGTCGACGCCGAGGAGGTCGGCCACCTGGAGCCCGCCGCTGACCCCGGCCACGATGCCGGCGGTCGCGATGAACGCCTCCAGGATCCTGGCCCCGGCCGTCAGCGGGAAGCCGGTGAGCGCGTCCTGGATCGCGCCGAGGAAGCTCACGCCCGCCAGCAGCATCACGATGCTGGTCGAGATGACCAGGCTGGGCGAGACCTCCGCCGGCGTGGCGGCGACCCCGACCGCGATCAGCGTCGCGAGCAGCCCGCCCGCCACCTGCTGGTAGAAGGCCGGCAGCCGGCGACGTCCCATCTGCCGCTGCAGCAGGTCGACGAGCATCGCGGCCACCGCGGCCAGCAGCACGACCAGCCAGTCACCGCCGAGCAGCAACCCGACGCCGCTGCCCATCACGCCGAGCGCAAGCGTGACCGACCACCGCGGGCGCGAGTGTCCGGTGGAGATGATCCGGTTGAGACGGGCGGTGGCGTGCACGCGGTCGATCACGCCCGCGACCAGCTGACGGATGAGGTGGTCGACCAGCGTCAGGTCGCCGTAGTCGACCTCGCGGTAGCGCACCTGCCGGATCTGGATCAGGGCCGGCGCGTCGGTCGAGGTCTGCACGCTCATGGTGAGCTCGGTGAACGTCACGTCGGCGTTGTAACGGCGCAGCCCGCAGGCCCAGGCGACGTTGTTCATCGCTGCGCTCACGTCACTGGCTCCCGCCCCCGACGAGAGCAGCAGCTCGCCGATCCGCAGCGCGAGGTCCATGGTCGCGGTGATCTCGCGGGTGTCGGTTGCGTCGGCGCCCGGCTCGTCGGCGCCATCGGGTGCGGCAGGGGACATGGCCCGCCCAGTGTGGCGAAGCGCGTGCCGCGACAGAACTCTGGGGGTCGTGTGGCTGAGGGAGCGCTCTCGCGCACCCTCAGCCACACGACTCGGTCCACTCAGCGGAGGATGCGCTCCCGCGCTGGGTCGAAGAACGGCTTGAGCGAGACCTGGGCCGGCACCCGGGTGCCGGCGACGTCGATCTCGAACGAGCCCTCGCCAGGCCGGCAGCGGTGATGCCACCGTCGCGGGCGATGCCGGCGATCCCGCAGGCGGCGCCGAGGGAGTGGCCGAAGCCGCCGCTGCGGACGTGGCCGACGGGCTTGCCGTCCCAGTAGACCGGCTCGTCGCCGTACAGGTCGTGGTCCGGCGAGGCGAGCAGCACGTTGACCAGCCGACTGGTCAGCGGACCGGACTCGCGCTGCTTGAGCAGTGCGTCGCGGCCGACGAAGCCGCCGGGCTTGTCCCAGGCGACGGCGAAGCCGAGCCCGGCCTCGAGCGGGGTGTCGGTGGAGTCGATGTCGTGGCCCATGTCGCGGAAGGCCTTCTCCAGCCGCATCGTCTCCAGTGCGCCGACGCCCGTCGGGCGGAAGTCCCCGGATGGGCTGAGGTCGGCGCCGGCCTCGCGCAGCTGGTCGTAGAGCGTGGCGCCGAACTCGGTGGGCACCAGCAGGTCCCAGCCCAGCTCGCCGACGTAGGTCACCCGCAAGCGCCCAGAGCGGGGTGTAGCCGAGCTCGACCTTCTGTGCGGTGAGGTAGGGGAACGCGGCGTCGGACCAGTCGTCCGGGCTCAGCCGCTGCAGCACCTCGCGCGACCTCGGGCCCTGCACCGACAGCAGCGAGTGGCCGCCGGTGACGTCGGTGACGGTGACGAACTCCGCGTCGCGGGTCTGGCGGCGGATCCACGCCGGCACCCGGCGGTGGATGTTGTCGCCGCTGACCACCATGTAGGTGTCCGCGGCCATCCGCGTGACGGTGACGTCGGCGATGATCCCGCCACGGTCGTCGAGCCACTGGGTGTAGACGACTCGGCCGACCGCCGAGTCGACGTCGTTGGCGCAGACCCGGTTGAGCACGGCCATCGCGTCCGGCCCCTGCACCAGGTGGTGCGACATCAGCGACAGGTCGAAGATCGCGAGGTTCTCGCGGGCGCACAGAGATGCTCTTCTCGCGTGCGCTCGAACGCCTCGCCCCGTGCGAAGCCCCACTCGACGGTCGGGGTGACGCCCGGCCCGGCGAAGTAGTCGGGGTACTCCCAGCCACTGGTGGCGACGAAGTGGGCGCCGTCGGCGACGTGCTGGGCGTGGTACGGCGACCGGCGGACGTTGCGGGCGTGCTCGTTCTGGGCGTTCGGCCACGACAGGTCGTTGAGCAGGAAGCCCAGCCGCTGCACGGTGCGCTCCTCGCGGAACCGCCGCGTCGCCTGGAACTCGTGGGCCCGGTCGACGCCGACCGCGGTGACGTCGAGCGGCGGGTGCTCCTCGATCAGCCACTGCGCCATCATGTGGCCGAGGCCGCCGCCGGAGAGGATGCCGACCGAGTTGAGGCCGCACGCGAGGTAGAGGCCGTCCACCTCGGGAGACTCGCCGAGCATCGGCGACAGGTCGTCGGTGAAGCTCTCCGGCCCGCAGAAGAGCGTCCGGATCCCGGCGTCCTCGAGCGCCGGGAAACGCCGCATCGCGACCTCGAGGAACGGCGCCATCCGCTCCCAGTCGGGCGGGAGCACGGCGAACGCGCTCTCCCGTGGGGTGCCGTCGAGCGCCCAGGCCTTCGCGACCGGCTCGAACATCCCGACCAGCAGGCCGCCGCCCTCCTCGCGGTAGTAGCCGTAGGCCTCGCCGTCCTCGATCACCGGCACCGACTCCGGGCGTCACGCCGGCGATGGGCTCGGTGAGCAGGTAGTAGTGCTCGGCGGCCTGCAGCGGCACGGTGACGCCTGCCTTGGCCGCCAGCTCGCGGCCCCACAGCCCCGCGGCGAGCACGACCTTCTCGCACTCGATGTCGCCACGCGGCGTACTGACGCCGACCACGCGGCCCCCGGTCGAGGACGAAGCCGGTGACCTCGGTGTCCTCGAAGATCCGTACGCCGCGCTGCCGGGCACCTTTGGCCAGGGACATCGTCACGTCGACCGGGTTGGCCCGCCCCTCGTCGGGAGTCCAGAAGCCGTGGATGACGTCGTCGGCGCGCATCAGCGGCACCAGGTCGGCCACCTCGCCGGGGCGACAGCACGTCCTTGGTCATCCCGACCGAGCGCATGTACGCCGTCTCGCGGCGCAGGCTCTCGTCGGCCCGGGCCGACGTGGCCAGCTGGAGGTAGCCGCACTGGCGGAACCCGGTGGAGAGCCCCGTTTCCTCCTCCAGCCGTGCGTAGAGCTCGGCGGAGTAGCGCGCCATCCACAGCGCATCCTCGGTCGTGCCGCCGGAGACCACCTCACCCGCCGCGTGCCAGGTGGTGCCGGAGGTGAGCTGCTTGCGCTCGAGCAGCACCACGTCGGGCGCACCCAGGAGTGCGAGGTGGTAGGCGATCGACGTGCCGATCACGCCGCCGCCGACGACGACGTACTGGGCTCGGCTCGGCAGGTCGCCGGACGGCGAGTGCGGAGCGGCCCCGGCCCGGGCGGCAGACGGGTTGATGGCCGTGAAGTCGAGCGACATGGAGGCAGCCTGCCACTGGTTGACTGATTGTTCAATCAGGCAGGCGCGACAAGCTCGACCGGCTTCGTACGACAGGCGGGCCACCGCGGCCCACTTCCCGCCACCCCCGTGCCCCCGATCCGGGCCACCGCGGCCCGGTACGTCGGGTCGACAGGCCCCGGGAGCTGGGCCACCCCGGCCCGATACCCGGCGTCGACGACCTCCAGGGGGCGTCTGCCCACCCTTGTTGCCTGAGGGCCACCCCGTTAGCGTCCGCGCATGGCGACGGCGCTGGGTCAGTCGTGGAGCAGAGTGGTTCCGGAGCAGAGCGTTCCGGAGCAGAGTGTTCCGGAGGTCCCACCTCGGGACCGAGGCCGACCGCGCCACGTTCCGCACGCTGCACGAGGCGTCGCTGGCCGGTCCGGCGCTGCGCGAGGGGCTGACCGAGGCCAGCGCCGAGCGCAGCATCCGGCACCTGCGCGCGCTGCTCGGCGCCCCGGCGGTGGCGCTGACGGACACCGAGCGGGTGCTGGCCTGGGACGGTCTCGGTGCCCACCACGACGACCAGGTGGCCGCGCTCGCCCGCACCACCGAGTCGACCAAGATCGCCGGCCAGTCCGACCTGGGCTGCCACCTGGTGAGCTGTCCGGTGCAGCAGGTGATCCTCAGTCCGCTCGTCGTCGACGAGCTGGTCGTCGGGCACATCGTCGTCGGGACGCCGTACCCGACCGCGGGGCTGGTGCGCGCCACCGACGAGGTGGCGGCCTGGGTGTCGGGCCAGCTCGACCTGGCGGAGCTCGACGCGTCGCGGCGCCGGTTGGTCGAGGCCGAGGTGCGCGCGTTGCGCGCGCAGATCTCGCCGCACTTCATCTACAACTCCCTCGGCGCGATCGCGTCGTTCGTGCGCACCGACCCCGAGCGGGCCCGCGACCTGCTGCTGGAGTTCGCCGACTTCACCCGCTACTCCTTCCGCCGCCACGGCGACTTCACCACGCTCGCCGACGAGCTCCGCTCGATCGAGCAGTACCTGCTGCTGGAGCAGGCGAGGTACGGCGAGCGCCTGCGCGTCGTGCTGCGCATCGCGCCCGAGGTGCTGCCGGTGCAGGTTCCCTTCCTGTCCCTCCAGCCGCTCGTCGAGAACGCCGTCAAGCACGGGCTCGAGGGACGCGCCGAGGGCGGCACGATCACGGTCGTCGCCAGCGACCTCGACCGCGAGTGCGAGATCAGCATCGAGGACGACGGCGCCGGCGCCGACCCCGAGGAGGTACGCCGCGCGCTGGCGGGCCTCGGCGAGTCCGTCGGGCTGGCCAACGTCGACGAACGGCTGCGCCACGCGTTCGGCGACGAGTACGGCCTCGTCGTCGAGACCGCGCTCGGCGCCGGCACCCGGGTCGTCGTCCGGGTGCCCAAGTACGCCGACAGGCTGCACTCGTGAACGGACGGCCAGGGCCTCCGCGTCCTCGTCATCGACGACGAGCGACCGGCGCTCGACGAGCTGGCCTTCCTGCTCGAGCGCGACCCGCGCGTGCAGGGCGTGATCACCAGCGACTCGGCCACCGACGCGCTCCGGGTGCTCCAGGACCTCCCGGTCGACGCGGTCTTCCTCGACATCTCGATGCCGGGCCTGTCGGGCCTCGAGCTGGCGCAGGTGCTGGCCCGGTTCAAGGCCCCGCCACCGGTGGTGTTCGTGACGGCGCACGAGCAGCACGCCGTCGAGGCCTTCGACCTCAACGCCGTCGACTACGTGCTCAAGCCGGTGCGGGAGGAGCGGCTGGCCGAGGCCGTGCGACGGGTGGTCGAGGGCGCCCACCCCACCCGGGTCGCCGAGGACGACCAGGTCGCGGTCGAGCTCGGCGGGGTCACCCGCTTCATCAGCCGCGGCGACATCACCTACGTCGAGGCACACGGCGACTATGCGCGCCTCCACACCGCCGAGGGCAGCCACCTGCTGCGCACTCCCCTCGCCGCCCTCGAGGAGGAGTGGCAGCCCGCCGGCTTCGTGCGCATCCACCGTTCCCTGCTCGTGTCGCTGCCGCACGTGGAGGAGGTACGCACCGAGGCCGGCCGCTGCACCGTCGTCGTCGGCGGCACCGAGCTCGCCGTCAGCCGCCGCCACACCCGCGCCCTGCGCGACCTCCTCGTCCGCCGCAACCGCCCCGGAGCCTCCCGATGACCGTCGCACTCGCTGGTCGAGGAAGGCGCGCTAGCGCCTGTCACGAGACCCGGTGAGACGCGCTCATACCTGTTCCGAGGTTTCGTGACGGCGCTGACGCGCCTCCTCAACCAGCGGGGCGGCGGGCGACCCGATGACCGACCGGGTACGCGTCACCTCACCCCGTACGACGTCCGGTCGCCGCCGGCCGCCACCCAGCGCGGCGCACGAGATCGACGCGCAGAGCCAGGTGGGCGAGGTGTACCTCCGGTCCCTGCTGCGCGCGCAGCTGCGGCTGGCCGTCGGGGTCGTCGTACTCCTGGCGGTGCTGGTGGGCGGGCTGCCGCTGGTGTTCTGGCTGCTCCCGGAGGTCAGCGAGGCGCGGTTCCTCGGCATGCCCCTGGCCTGGGGGCTGCTCGGCTTCCTCGTCTACCCGACGCTGCTGGCGATCGGCTGGTGGTACGTGCGCGCGGCCGAGCGCAACGAGCGCGCCTTCACCGACGTGGTGGAGAGGTCATGAGCCCGCGATGAGCCACACCTTCGGGGCCGTCGCCGTGCTCGTGGTGTCGGTGCTCACGGTCGGGCATCGGCATCTGGGGGCTGCGCTTCAGCCGGACGACGTCCGACTTCTTCGTCGCCTCGCGCACCGTGCGTCCGGCCCTCAACGCGAGCGCGATCGGCGGCGAGTACCTCTCCGCCGCCTCGTTCCTCGGCGTCGCCGGGCTGGTGCTCGCCTTCGGCGCCGACATGCTCTGGTACCCGGTCGGCTGGACCGCGGGATACCTGATGCTGCTGGCCCTCGTAGCCGCGCCGCTGAGGCGGAGCGGCGCCTACACGCTGCCCGACTTCGCCCAGGCCCGGCTGCGCTCGCGGCCGGTGCGCCTGGTCACCTCGGCGCTGGTGGTCGCGATCGCCTGGCTCTACCTGATCCCACAGCTCAAGGGCGCGGGGTTCACGCTCAACCTCGCGACCGGCCTCGACAACCGGCTCGGCGGACTGGTCGTGGCGCTCGTCGTGCTGGTCGGCGTCGTCACCGGCGGGATGCGCAGCATCACGTTCGTCCAGGCGTTCCAGTACTGGCTCAAGCTGACCGCGCTCCTCATCCCGGCGGTCTTCTTGCTGATGGTGTGGTTCGGGGACGGCGCGCAGTCCCCCGCCGACCCCGTCTTCGACCTGCCCGGCCAGGTCGGGTGGGCCGATCCGCTGTCAGGGCTGGGCTCGCACCCGCTCTACACGACGTACTCGATCATCATCGCGACCTTCCTCGGCACCATGGGCCTGCCGCACGTGGTCGTGCGCTTCTACACCAACCCCGACGGCCGCGCCGCCCGGCGCACCACGCTCGTCGTGCTCGGCCTGCTCGGCATCTTCTACGTGCTGCCGCCCGTGTACGGCGCGCTGGGTCGCATGTACGCCGGCGACCTGGTCGCCGCGGGTCGCGCCGACTCCGTGGTCGTCGAGCTGCCGCTCCGGATGGTCGGCGGGACCGGTGGCGAGCTGCTCGCCGCGCTGCTCGTCGCCGGGGCGTTCGCGGCGTTCCTGTCGACGTCGTCCGGGCTCACCATCGCCATCGCCGGCGTGCTCTCGCAGGACCTGATGGACCGCTGGCTCGGCGGCATCGCGTCGTTCCGGGTCGCCGCGGTCGTCGGCGTCTCGGTCGCCTACGCGCTGGCCGTGCTCGCCGAGGACGTCGGCGTCGCCACCGCCGTCGGCCTCGCCTTCGCCGTGGCAGCGTCGACTTTCTGCCCGCTGCTCGTGCTCGGCATCTGGTGGCGCCGGCTGACCGACGTCGGCGCGATCGCCGGCCTGGTCGTCGGCGGCCTGACCAGCGGCGCGGCCGTCGTGCGCACGTTCGTGACCACCGAGGACGACGGCTGGTTCTCCACCCTTCTCGCCCAGCCCGCCGCCTGGACCGTCCCGCTCGCCTTCACCGCGATGATCGTCGGCTCGCTGCTCACCCCCGACCGCCAGCCGCCCCACGCCACCCGCTTCATGGTCCGCCTCCACACCCCCGAGGCCGTCGGCGTCGACCGCGGCTGACTTCCGCTGGTCGAGGAAGGCGCGCTAGCGCCTGTCACGAGACCCGGTGACGGTTGCTTGGAATGTCACTGGGGTTTCGTGACAGGACTCCGTCCCTCCTCAACCAACGGTGCGTGGCGACGACTTCGTCCTTCCTCAACCAGCGGCGGTCCAGCGACCGCTCGTCGCCCGAAACCGACCGCTGGCCGAATGCCCGCCCCCACTGACCGACGTACGCGCACGACCCCCTGCCCGGCGGGTACTGGCTCCGCCAGCGTGAAGGCCGTCACATCCGGTGACGAACTCGGGGGACTTCGGGCCTCATCGAAAGGGTGACCATGGCGGACACACATGATGTCGAAGCGCACGATCAGGCCGAACGGCACGACCCGATCTACGACAGGCTGCACGCGACGCCGGAGTTCACGGAGCTGAAGAAGCGACACAGCGGCTTCGTGGTCCCGGCCACGATCGCGTTCCTCGTCTGGTACCTGCTGTACGTCGTGATGTCGATGTGGGCACACGACTTCATGAGCCGAGAGGTCTTCGGCAACATCAACGTGGCGCTGGTCTTCGGGCTGCTGCAGTTCGCCACGACGTTCCTCATCACCTGGCTCTACTCACGCCACATGAACGCCAAGGTCGACCCGCTCGCCCGTGACCTCGAGGCCCGCTACCGCGAGGAGGTCGGGCGCTGATGGACTCCGACACCCTGACCGCCGTCCTCTTCATCGCGGTCGTCCTGATCACCGTCGGGATCACGTTCTGGGCGAGCCGGCAGACGCGCGGCGCGGCCGACTTCTACGCCGGCGGCCGCTCCTTCAGCGGCTTCCAGAACGGCATGGCCATCTCCGGCGACTACATGTCCGCGGCGTCCTTCCTCGGCATCTCCGGCGCCATCGCGCTCAGCGGCTACGACGGATTCCTCTACTCGATCGGCTTCCTCGTGGCCTGGCTGGTGGCTCTGCTGCTCGTCGCGGAGCTGCTCCGGAACTCGGGCCGTTACACGATGGCCGACCAGCTGGCCTACCGGATGCGGCAGCGCCCGGTGCGTACGGCGGCGGCCACCTCGACCGTGGTCGTCTCGATCTTCTACCTGCTGGCCCAGATGGTCGGTGCGGGCGCGCTGGTCGCCCTCCTGCTCGGCACGACGAGCAGTGCGGCCAAGGCATGGACGATCGTCGGCGGTGGGCGCGCTGATGATCTTCTACGTCACCGTCGGCGGCATGAAGGGCACCACCTGGGTGCAGATCGTCAAGGCCGTGCTGCTGATGGGCGGCACGATCCTGATCACGATCCTGGTGCTGGCGGAGTTCAGCTTCAACCTGTCGGACCTGCTCGGCGCCGCCGCGCAGAACACCGGCAAGGGCGAGGCGTTCCTCCAGCCCGGCCTCAAGTACGGCGTCAGCACCACCTCGAAGATCGACTTCGTCAGCCTGAGCCTGGCGCTGGTGCTCGGCACGGCCGGCCTGCCGCACATCCTGATCCGCTTCTACACCGTGCCGACGGCCAAGGACGCTCGTACCTCGGTGTCGTGGGCCATCGGCCTGATCGGCGCCTTCTACCTGATGACGCTGGCGCTGGGCTTCGGTGCCGCGGCGCTGCTCGACACCACGCCCGGAGAGCGAGGTCGCCACTTCCGGAGGCAACCTGGCCTCGCCACTGCTCGCCGAAGCGGTCGGCGGCGGTGAGGGCTCGACCGGAGGGGCGGTCCTGCTGGCGCTGATCTCCGCGGTCGCGTTCGCGACCATCCTCGCGGTCGTCGCCGGCCTGACGCTCACCTCGGCGTCGTCGGTCTCCCACGACCTCTACGCCACCGTCTTCAAGCGCGGCCAGGCGACGGAGAAGGACGAGGTCAAGGTGGCCCGCATCGCGGCGTTCGTGATCGGCGGCATCGCCATCGCGCTGGCCATCCCCGCGCAGAAGCTCAACATCGCCTTCCTCGTCGCCCTGGCCTTCGCGGTCGCGGCGTCGGCGAACCTGCCGTCGATCATCTACAACATGTTCTGGCGGCGCTTCAACACCCGGGGCGCCACCTGGGCGATCTACGGCGGTCTCATCTCCTGCGTCGTCCTGGTGTTCTTCTCGCCGGTCGTGTCCGGCCTGGGCGTGAACCCGGCCACCGGAGCGAGCCTGTCGCTCTTCCCGGCCGACGTGGACTTCCACTGGTTCCCGCTGCAGAACCCCGGCATCGTCTCCATCCCGCTGGGCTTCTTCTTCGGCTGGCTCGGGACGGTGACGTCCAAGGAGCCGGAGGCCGAGGAGCGGTTCACCGAGCTCGAGGTCCGCGCCTACACCGGCGCCGGCTCCGAGAAGGCGGTCGTCCACTAGGACCCGGGGCCACACCGATTCGTCTGCGGATTTGCCTGCGGTTTCTCCCGCTTGCGGCCGCAGACGAATCGGTGTTGCGCGCCCTGCCGGCCGAACCAAACCGCCGTACGGCGCCTCTCACCCACCGTGAAGACACTCGCGGTTGCCACCGCTCTCGGGACCCTTCTCACGGTCAGCGCGCTGCCCGGCACGCCGTCGTACGCCGCCGCCGAGACCTGTCGCGCCCAGGCGGCCACGATCGTGGGCACCTCCGGACAGGCGCTCGTCGGCACCGAGGGTCCGGACGTGATCGTGACTGCTGGCGCGCTCGAGGTCGACGCACTCGGTGGCGACGACCTGGTGTGCGCCACCGGGTCGACCCGGTTCCTCGACGCGGGTGAGGGCAACGACACGGTCGACACCACGCTGAGGTCCGGGAAGGTCGTGACCATCCTGGGCGATGGAGACGACGTCTTCACGGGTGGCAGCGGCTTCGACGCTGTGTATGCCGGGCCTTTCGACGACATGTCCGGCGACGGCGCTGAGGTCGACACCGGCCGCGACGCCATCGACACGGGGAACGGCGGCTCCAAGGTCCGGACCGGGCAGCACGACACGGTCAACGACGACCAGATCGTCACGGGCGACGCAACCGGCGATGAGAACCTCGTGGTCTACAAGGGCAACCAGGGGACGGCCGGGTCGCTGAGCTTCGGGGACGGACCCGCCAGCCTCACGGTGAAGGAGACCGGGCTGGACCTGTCCGAGCTGGACGTCGACAACCGACGACGGAAGGTGACCTCGGACGCCGGAACCGTCGTGACCTGGACGGGCGACGTCTCGCACTTCTACCTGTCGCCGACGAACCTCACGCTGATGACCGTCTCCTTCCACGGGTCCGCTGCCGACGAGACGCTCGATCTGAACGTGTCCGACGCCGTCGTCCACGCCGACATGGGTCCTGGTGACGATGTCGTCGATGTGGAGTGCAGCAGGTTCTTCCGACCGGGCAGCCGGGTCATGGGAGGCCGCGGCCGGGACCTGGCACGCGTGACGGACCTGGGTCCCGAGAACGGGTGCAGGCGTCTGGACGTCGACCTCGGCGCCCTGCGCCTGTTCCGCCCGGTCTTCGCCAAGGGCGTCGAGGACCTCCAGGTCTACGGGAACGACGCGCGGGTGCGAGGTGACGACGGACCCAACACCATCCTCGTCGACGGGGACGCTGCCCGGATCTGGGGCGGAGGTGGCCGCGACCGTCTGATCGGCGGTTGGGGCGACGACTTCCTCCTCGGGGGTGGGGGCCAGGACGTAGCCAAGGGCCGCCGCGGTCATGACCTCTGTCGCGCCGAGGTCACCAGCAACTGCGAACAGGGCTGACCGATGACCCGTGCGCACCGGAGCAGGCCGCCGCGCCAGCGAAGTGGAGTGAAGCAGCTCATCGCCTGCGCGGTCTCGGGCGCGCGCTCCTGACCGCCGGCAGCGTGCTGCGCCAAGGGGATGCGCGGCACCGACACGTGCCGGGCCGAGGTCACGCGCGGCTGCGAGCGACCCGTTCGGGGGGCACGGCCCAGTGCAGGAAGGTGAGGTCGTGCCAGTCCTGGTTCATCATCACCCGGCCGCGCAGCCGCGGCCCCTGGGTGGAGACAGGCTCGATCACGTCGTCGATGTATGCCGGTGACCGCTCGCCGATGACCACCGACCGGACGGCGCAGCACGCCCGTAGAGGGGGTCGTCGGCCGCGCCAGCGACGGGTAGGTTCCGAAGCATGAGCGACCAGACTCTCTCCAACCTGAGCACCGAGACGCGCCGCTTCGAGCCGCCCGCCGACCTCGCGGCCGATGCCAACGTGAAGGAGGAGGCGTACGCGCGGGCGGACGCCGACCGCGAGGCGTTCTGGGCCGAGCAGGCCGAGCGCCTCGACTGGGACCAGAAGTGGGACCGCGTGCTCGACTGGGACGACCCGCCGTTCGCCAAGTGGTTCGTGGGCGGGCGCATCAACGCCGCGTACAACTGCGTCGACCGTCACGTCGCGGCCGGCAAGGGCGACAAGGTCGCGCTGCACTGGGTCGGCGAGCCCGTTGCAGAAGATGGCACAGCGCGACATCAGATATCTACGCCGACCTCAAGGACCAGGTCTGCCAGGCCGCCAACGCGCTGACCGAGCTCGGCGTGCAGACCGGCGACCGGGTGGCGATCTACCTGCCGATGATCCCCGAGGTCGTCGTCGCGATGCTGGCCTGCGCGCGCATCGGCGCCCCTCACACCGTGGTGTTCGGCGGGTTCTCGGCCGACGCGCTGGCCAACCGCGTCGCCGACTGCGAGGCCAAGGTGATCATCACCGCCGACGGCGGCTACCGGCGCGGCGCGCCGTCAGCTCTCAAGCCCGCGGTGGACGAGGCCGTCGGCAAGGCCAAGGAGCTGGGCCAGGACGTCGACAAGGTGCTGGTGGTGCGGCGTACGGGACAAGACCTAGGTGAGTCGGGTGGGACGACGAGCCGAGACGTGTGGTGGCACGACGCCGTGGAGAAGGCGTCGACGGAGCACGAGTGCGAGTTCTTCGACGCCGAGCACCCGCTGTACGTGATGTACACCTCGGGCACGACCGGCAAGCCCAAGGGCATCCTGCACACGACCGGCGGCTACCTGGTCGGGACGTCGTACACGCACTGGGCGGTCTTCGACCTCAAGGCCGACACCGACGTCTACTGGTGCACCGCCGACGTCGGCTGGGTGACCGGCCACAGCTACATGGTCTACGGCCCGCTCTCGAACGCCGTGACGCAGGTCGTCTACGAAGGCACGCCCGACACCCCGCACAAGGGCCGCTGGTGGGAGATCATCCAGCAGTACGGCGTGACGATCTTCTACACCGCACCCACCGCGATCCGGACCTTCATGAAGTGGGGCGCGGACATCCCCGAGAAGTTCGACCTGTCCTCGGTGCGGGTGCTGGGGTCGGTCGGCGAGCCGATCAACCCGGAGGCCTACGTCTGGTACCGCGAGACCATCGGCTCCTCGAAGGTGCCCGGTGGTCGACACCTGGTGGCAGACCGAGACCGGGCAGATCATGATCAGCCCGCTGCCAGGCGTCACCGCCGGCAAGCCCGGCTCCGCGATGACGGCGCTGCCGGGCGTCAGCGCCGACGTCGTGAACGACGAGGGCGAGCCGGTGCCCAACGGGTCCGGCGGCTTCCTGGTGCTGACCGAGCCGTGGCCGGCGATGCTGCGCACGCTGTGGGGTGACGACGAGCGGTTCAAGGAGACCTACTGGGCGCGGTTCGCCGACCAGGGCTTCTACTTCGCCGGCGACGGCGCCAAGAAGGACGACGACGGCGACCTCTGGCTGCTCGGCCGGGTCGACGACGTGATGAACGTGTCCGGCCACCGGCTCTCCACCACCGAGATCGAGTCGGCCCTGGTGTCGCACCCCAAGGTCGCCGAGGCGGCCGTGGTGGGCGCGGCCGACGAGATGACCGGCCAGGCGGTGTGCGCGTTCGTGATCCTGCGCGAGTCGGCGATCACCGGCGACGGCTCGGCGCCGGACGACCTCATCGAGGAGCTGCGCAAGCACGTGCAGAAGGAGATCGGCGCGATCGCCAAGCCCCGCCAGATCATGATCGTCCCCGAGCTGCCGAAGACCCGGTCCGGCAAGATCATGCGCCGCCTGCTCAAGGACGTCGCCGAGCACCGCGAGGTCGGCGACGTCACCACCCTGGCCGACTCGACGGTGATGGACCTGATCAAGGAGAAGGAAGGCGCGGGCGCGACCTCGGAGGAGTGAGCCCGGTCCGACACCGATTCGTCATCGATCCTGCGGTGGTCGCAGCGGCGAGAGTCATGACGAATGGAGGTACGGGGTACGGCGACACCTCATGCCCAGGCGAAGTAGCGCAGCGCGACGTAGGGGACGCACAGGGCGATGGTGACGGCGGTGACGACGAGGCCGTAGCGGGTGAAGGTCCAGAAGGTGATGGGGTGTCCGTTGCGCTTGGCGATGCCGATGACCACGACGTTGGCGCTGGCGCCGATGGCGGTGGCGTTGCCGCCGAGGTCGGCGCCGAGCGCGAGGGCCCACCACAGCGACTGCTGCTGCGGTGGCAGGCCGGGTGCCGGGCCCGACGAGCTCGTAGACGAGGGGCGCCATGGTGGCGACGTAGGGGATGTTGTCGACGATCGCCGGACAGGACGGCCGAGCCCACCAGCATGCCCGAGCGCGGCGGGTGCGTAGTTGTCGCCGATGCGGGCGGTGAGCGTGTCGGCCAGCTCGCCGATCACGCCTTGGTGGACCAGGGAACCGACCATGATGAAGAGACCGGCGAAGAAGAGCAGGGTCTCCCACTCGACGTCCTCGAGGTAGACCGGGTGCGGGCACCCGCGAGACGAGGATCGCCGCACCGGCGCCGAGCAGCGCCACCAGCGAGGGCTCGAGGTGGGTGACCGCGTGGGTGACGAACCCGACGAGCACGAGCAGCAGCACGACGCCGACCCGGACGAGCAGCCGTGGGTCGGTGATCGTCTCGCGAGCCTCCAGTCGCATCACCGCCTCGGCGCGCTCGGCGTCGTAGGTCAGGTGACGGCCCCAGAGCAACCAGCACAGCCCGACGAAGACGACCAGCAGCACCACGCACGATCGGCGCGAGGTGGACCAGGAAGTCGTTGAAGCCGAGGTCCGGCCCGGCTGCCGATGATGATGTTGGGCGGGTCGCCGATCAAGGTGGCGGTGCCGCCGATGTTGCTGGCCATCACCTCGGCCAGCAGGAACGGCATCGGGTCGAGGGCGAGGCGCTCGCACAGCAGCAGGGTCACCGGCGCGATCGAGCAGCACCGTGGTCACGTTGTCCAGGAGCGCCGAGGCGACAGCCGTGATCAGGACCAGCAGCACCATCATCCGGAACGGGCGGCCGCGGGCGCGTTGCGCCGACCAGATCGCGAGGAACTCGAAGACGCCCGGTCTGCCGGAGGACGCCGACGATCACCATCATCCCGAACAGCAGGAAGATGACGTTCCAGTCGATCCCGGTGTCCTCGGAGAAGAAGATGTCGTGGCCGCGGACCGAGCCGATCGCCACCATGGCGGCCGCACCGAGGAGAGCCACGGCGGCGCGGTTGAACTGCTCGGTGACGATGACGACGTACGCCGTGGCGAAGACCGCGAGGCGAGCCAGGCGGTCAGCGACATGACGTTCACCGACCAGGTCACGGCGGACAGCGGTCGGCAAGGCAGGGCATGGGCGCCTTCCGGGGTCGGCGACAGGACCGCCGACCAGACTTCCCGGCACACCGGGCGTCACGGTACACGGTGGCAGCACCGCGACCAGCGGCTGCACGGTCAGGCGTCGTCGTCGCGGTGCAGGACGTCGCGCTCCAGCCGGCGCCGGACCAGCGGGCTGTCCTGACCGCCGCCGTGGCGATGGCCGCCAGCACCCTGCTCAAGGTGATGACCCCGTGGTAGCGCACCGTCGCGGTCGATGACCAGGATCACCGGCGTGTGGCCGCCGTCCATGACGCTCGCCGATCTCGATCAGGGTGTCCTCGGGCAGCACCGACGGAGGCTTTGCGGCGGTCAGCCGCTTGGCCTCCAGGAGCTCGCCGATGGTCGCGTGGTTGAGGACCCGACACAGCTCGTCGGCGCCGCCTCGTCGTAGGCGTGTGCCAGGTTCGGCTCGTCCCGGACGTACTGCGGGAACACCAGCGCTCAGCAGCTGGCTGCCCGGGACCACCGCGATCGGTACGCCGTCGTCATCGGCGACCACGAGCCCGGACAGGCGATACTCCGCGATCACCCGGGCCGCCTCGGCGCCGGTCGTCGCACGCTGGACCGTCGGCACCTGCTCGGCCAGCTCCACCGCTCGCATGGCCTCAGCGTGTCACAGGCACATGCCGCGCTGGCCCTATCAGGTCACGGGGTCCTGTGGAACCGGTCGCGATGACCCAGTGCCACCACGCCGAGCAATGCCGAGCCCAGCGACCCGACCAGGACGGCCGTCTTGGCCGCGTCGCGCTCCGGGCCCAAGAAGGCCAGGTCGGAGACCAGCAGCGACACCGTGAAGCCGATGCCGGCGAGCAGGGCTACGCCGACGACGTCACGCCAGCCGAGCGACCGGTCCAGCTCGGCCCGGGTGAAGCGGGCGACCAGCCACCCGCCGAGCATCACGCCGACCGGCTTGCCGACCACGAGGCCCGCGACCACGCCGATGACCACCGGGTCACCGACCAGCTCAGCCCCGCCGGCGAGCACCACGCCGGCGGACATCAGCGCGAAGAAGGGCACTGCGAGGCTCGACGAGACCGGTGACCAGACGTGCTCGTAGTGCTCGGCCGGACTGTCCTCCTCACCGTCGTCGTGACGTACGCGGGTCAACAGTCCCAGCGCGACACCGGCGATGGTCGCGTGGATCCCGCTCTCGTGCACCGCCCACCACGCCAGCACCGCCAGCGGCAGGTAGAGCAACGGCGTGGTCACCCTGCGATGTTGGAGCAGCGCCCACGCGAGCACCGCCGCGATCGCCACTGCGAGCCAGACCAGGTCCAGGGAGTCGGTGAAGAACACGGCGATGATCACGATCACGATGAGGTCGTCGACCACGGCCAGCGTCAGCAGGAACGCCCGCAGCGCCGTCGGCAGGTTGGAGCCGACGACGGCCAGCACCGCCAACGCGAACGCGATGTCGGTGGCCGCCGGGATCGCCCAGCCCTCGGGGTGTCCGCCGTTCGCGTTGACGGCCAGGTAGATGAGCGCTGGTACGGCGACCCCGCACACCGCGGCCGCCACCGGAACCGCCGCGTCGGCCGGCCGCCGCAAGGACCCCACCACCAGCTCGCGCTTGAGCTCGAGACCGGCGACGAAGAAGAACAGCGTCAGGGCGCCGTCCGCCGCCCAGTGCTCGACGTCGAGCGGCCCGATCTCGAGGTGGCGCAGGTCGAGGTAGGCATCGCCCCACGCCGAGTTGGCCCACACGATGCCGACCACGGCTGCCGCCAGAGCGAGTGCCCCGCCGACGGTCTCGCGCCGGAACAGGTCGCCGAGGAAGGTCTCCTCACGCTGGTCCGGCTCCGGGAAGATCCGGCGTACGAACGACACGGGCGGTCCTTTCGGCGGTAGACGCCGTCAGCGACATGCGCTGACGACGTGCCGACCAGACTTCCCGGCTCACCTCGCCTCACCCTAGCCTTCCGCCCCCGCATGCCGCTCGCGTCCGAGTTCGAGATTTCCCCGGTCGACCGGGGAAATCTCGACTTGGGACGCGAACGGACGCGAGAAGCCCGCCGGTATGCGTCCGCTCGGGTCACAAGTCGTGGGAGCCGTCCGCGCCGCGCCTCCGCACGGGTGAGGCAGGGGTCCCAGGCCCGGAGTAGGGTCGCTCCCGACCCGAGTCGACCAGGGGGAAGGTTTCATGGCGATCGAGCCGATGCAGGACGAGCCCACGATCGGGCGTCTGGTCTCCGACGCCAGCCGTGACATCTCCTCGTTGATCCAGAAGGAGATCCAGCTCGCCAAGAGCGAGCTCAAGGTGAGCGTCAAGAACGGCGGTACGGGCCTGGGGTTGTTCGCGGGCGCGCTGTTCTTCGTGCTGATGGGCCTGGTCATGTTCTCGGTCGGACTCGCCTACGTCTTCAACTGGAACGGCGAGGGACTCGACCTGCACTGGGCGTTCCTGCTCGTCTTCGTCATCTACGTGCTCGTCGCAGCTCTGCTCGGCTTCATCGGCTACCGCAAGGTCCGCAAGGTCCGCGGCCCCGAGAAGGCCCTCGCCGAGGCGCAGAGCATCAAGCGGGCCCTGACCGACCGGTCGTGACGCGTCGCCGCTGGTTGAGGAAGGCGCGCTAGCGCCTGTCACGAAACCCGGTGAGGGGTGCGCGGACCGGTCGCCGGGTTTCGTGACGGGCCTTCTCCGTCCCTCCTCAACCAGCGGAGGGCCTATCCCGCGCAGTCCTGGGTGTCAGCGGACTCGGTGGCGGCGACTCCGCGGGTCGCGGCTGCGGCGACCTGCTCGGCAGTGAGTGCGTAGCCGGTGTCGGAGTCGGTCAGCGAGGCCGCGAACACCACCCCGACGACGTCGCCGCCGGACGAGACGACCGGACCGCCGGAGTTGCCGGGCCGCACGCTGCCGCGCAGCGAGAGGACGTCGCGGATCACCGCGCCGTCGCCGTAGATGTTGGGCGAGCGCAACCGCTGCTCGGACCGCACGCGGCCGGGCTGGACGTCGTACGGCCCGTCCTCGGGGTAGCCCAGGATCGCGACCCCCTCCTTCGGTTCGACCTGGAACTCGAAGGGCAGCGAGGCGACCTCGCCGGACTCGACCGCCAGCACGGCGACGTCGACGTCGGGGTCGTAGTAGACGACCGTGGCCTCGACCGCGCTCCCGCCGATCTCGACGGTCGGCTGGTCGGCGCCCGCGACCACGTGGGCGTTGGTCATCACGCGGTCGGGGGCGAACAGGAACCCGGAGCCCTCGACGCCGCGGCCACATGCGTTCGTGCTGTGGATCTTCACGACCGACTGCTCGGCTCGGACGACGTCGGGGTCGGTGAGCATCCGCTTGGGACCTGCGTCCACGGGGACGATCCGCTCCGGCGCGAAGGGCTCGAGGTAACGAGGGAAGAACGTCGTGCCGACGACGTTGTTGAAGGCCTTGAGCAACCCGTCGGCACCGGCGGGCAGCGACCTCGTCGACCTTCTTCAGCACCGCCGACTCACGCACGAGCGGGGTGATGCCGCCGATGCCGGACCCCGCGATGGCCACGCCGAGCGCCCACGCGACAAGCAGCACCGCAACACCGCTCAGTACGGCGCCGCCCGCGGCGTCGACCGCCCGGAACGGCTGCCAGCTGATGGTGTCGCGCAGCCGGGCACCGCCGTACTGGAAGAACGCCTGGCCGAGCGACGCGCAGACGATCACGATGAACAGCGCGCCCAGCGAGACCAGGACGCTGGGGTTGGCGTCACCGAGCGCGAGCGGCGCCAGCCACACACCCAGGAGGCCGCCCAGCAGCAGACCTGCGGTCGCCATGGCGCCCGTGACGAAGCCTTGCCAGTAGCCCGACAGCGCGTAGGTCAGCACCAGGCCGACCAGCAGCCAGTCGAGCAGGTTCACTCATCTCTCCCGGCGGTCGGTGGGGCCTGCGCTTCGGTTCCCACCTTGCAGCATGTACGGCGGCAGGTCACGGACGTCGTAGTCGGCCCAGACAGATGACCAGGGCGTGGACCAGCCGAGGTAGTCGAAGAGGCGGGTGATCACGCCGGCGGTGAAGCCCCACAGGATCACGTCACGGTCGGGCCCGATCAGGAACGCCGGCCCGACCCAGCCCGAGGGGTGTCGCACGTTGACCCGGTGGTCGGGGCGGAGCAGCTCGGCGAGCGGCACCAGGTGGATGGCGTGCACCTCGTCGGGGTCGACCACCCGCACGGCCATCGGCG
Source organism: uncultured Actinomycetota bacterium (assembly GCA_963814935.1). GTDB lineage: Bacteria > Actinomycetota > Actinomycetes > Propionibacteriales > Nocardioidaceae > Nocardioides. Next base: position 491,468 of record CAWFEZ010000019.1, read on the forward strand.
TGCGCCACCAGCCGAGGACGGGGGTGACCGCGAAGTTGCTGGGCGGCAGCCACAGCTCCGGCAGCTCGCCGAAGACCTCGACCCCGGCCGGCGTCGAGGCCGGTCTCCTCCTCGGCCTCGCGCAGCGCGGCCTGCACGGCCGTCTCGCCGGCGTCGATCGAGCCGCCGGGGAACGACACCTGCCCGGGGTGGGAACGCATGTGGTGGGCCCGCTCGGTCAGCAGCAGGGTCGCGCTCTCGAGGCCGTCGCCGACAGGGTCGGCGAAGAGCATCAGCACCGCCCCGCGGCGCGGGTCGGCGTCGTCGGGCGGGAGGAAGGCCGTGAGGTCGTTGGCGGTGATCGCCTCGGCGCCCGCCCGCACCGGGTCGAGCCACTCGGGGATCGGGATCGGGCGTCACAGCCGGATCCCGAGGTGGTCCTCGACCAGCCCCTCCAGCTCGTCGGCCGACTTCACGTCACCCGACCTGATGTGGGCGACCACCCCGTCGGCGTCGACGAAGGCGAGGTAGGGAAGGCCGCGGATGACCGGGAACGGACCCTGGGCGCTGAGCGCCCCGTCGATGTCGGCGACCGAGGGGTACCTCGCGCCGGTGTCGTCCATCAGCGCGATGGCACCGCCCGGCATGGTGTCGACGTAGTCGATGCCGAGCACGCCCACCCGGTCGCCGTACTGCTCGTAGAACGCTTGCAGGATGGGCATCTCGGTGCGGCACGGGCCGCACGACTGGGCCCACAGGCTGACGACCAGCGGCCCACGCAGCGTCGACAGGTCGACGTCGGGGCCGCCGCCGAGGCACGGCAAGCGTGATCGCCGGGCAGCCCGCCGTCGACCGGCTTGGCCGTGCCGGGCTCGCAGTCGGCCACGCCGGCTGCCTGCTTGGCCTCCCGGAGCGCGGGCGTGTCGAAGTCGACGTTGGACTCGTCGGGCACCGGCACGTCGTCGGGGTCGCAGGCGGTGGTGAGCGTCGAGCACGGCGACCGCGACCAGGACGGCGACCAGGACGGGTGCCTTCCTCACGCGCGGCCCTCGGTGCGCACCAGCTTGGCCGCGGATGACCGGGTCGGTCGGGCCCGCGCCGTACGCCGGGCACCAGCGGGCGACCGTGCACGCTCCGCACGCCGGCTTGGTGGCGTGGCAGACGCGGCGGCCGTGCCAGATCAGGTGGTGGCTGAGCAGGGTCCAGTCGCGCTTGGGGAACAGCGCGCCGACCTCGTGCTCGGCCTTCACGGCGTCGGTCTGCGTGGTCCAGCCGAAGCGGCGCGCGAGCCGGCCGAAGTGGGTGTCGACGGTGATGCCGGGGATGCCGAAGGCGTTGCCGAGCACGACGTTGGCGGTCTTGCGGCCGACGCCCGGCAGCTCGACGAGGTCCTTCAGCCGGGGAGGTACGTCGCCGCCGTGGCGCTCGACCAGGGCCTGGCTGAGCTTGAGCAGCGAGTCGGTCTTGGCGCGGAAGAACCCGAGCGGGCCGATGATCGCCTCGAGCCGCTCGCGGTCGGCGCCGGCCATGGCGCGGGCGTCGGGATAGGCCGCGAACAGCGTCGGCCGGACGGCGTTGACCCGCTTGTCGGTGGTCTGCGCGCTCAGCACGGTGACGACCAGCAGCTCGAAGGGGTTGTCGAAGTCGAGCTCGCACCTGGCGTCGGGGTAGGTCTCGCCCAGGACGCGGTCGATGCGGCGGGCCCGGCGCACCAGGGCGGTGCGGGTCTCGCCGGTGGGCTGGTCTCCGCGGTCGAACGGCGGGCGCGGCGGGACCTTGGGCTGGACACGCGGTCAGCCTACGGCGGCGTACCGACGGCCCCGCTCCACGGGCGCGGTCGTGGCTGCTTGTGACCCACGCCACTGAGTAGGATTCTGCCCGCAGGCTCGCGCGAGTCGTCGGGGGCCGCTGGAGGAGGACTCGTGGACAACGACGTGGTGCGCCAGGCCCCGCTGTTCAGCGCACTGGACGACGAGGCGGCCACCGCCCTGAAGAGCTCGATGTCCGAGACCAGGCTCCGCCGCGGCGAGGTGCTGTTCCACGAGGGCGACTCCGGCGACCGGCTCTACATCGTGCTCGACGGCAAGGTGAAGCTCGGCCGCACCTCCAGCGACGGCCGCGAGAACCTCCTGGCGATCCTCGGCCCCGGCCAGATGTTCGGTGAGCTCTCGCTGTTCGACCCCGGCCCGCGCTCGGCGACGGTCACGGCCGTCACCGACACGACGTTCGCCTCCCTGTCCCACGAGGACCTGCTGCGCTGGCTCGAGGGCCGCCCGACGGTCGCCCGCGGCCTGCTCGCCCAGATCGCCGGCCGCCTCCGCAAGGCCAACGACGTCAACGCCGACCTGGTGTTCTCCGACGTACCCGGCCGCGTCGCCAAGGCCCTGCTCGACCTCGCCGACCGGTTCGGCCGCACGGCCGACGACGGCGTCCACGTCCACCACGACCTGACCCAAGAAGAGCTCGCCCAGCTCGTCGGCGCCTCCCGTGAGACCGTCAACAAGGCCCTCGCCGACTTCGCCAGCCGTGGCTGGCTCCGCCTCGAGCCCCGCTCCGTGGTGATCATGGAGGTCGACCGCCTCCAGCGCCGCGCCCGCTGACCTCTCGTTGAGTTGGCCCAAATGGTTCGTTGAGTTGGCCCGTTTGGCTCCTTGAATTGGCTCGAACGGCGCACTCACTTGGCCAGCATGGTGCGCAGCTCGCTCATCCAGACCTCGACGGCTTCATCGGTGAACGAGTCCTTCGTCAGGACGATCACCCGCCAGCCGTTCGCGCGCAGCCACGCTCGACGCCGCTCGTCACGCAAGCGACCCGCGGGGGTGCGTGTGGTGCTCCTCCCCGTCGTACTCGATCGCGATCTTTGCCCGTGGGTAGGCGAGGTCGAGACGGTACGTCGGTACGCCGTCCACGTTGATCCAGTACTGCGGCAGGGGCACCGGCAACCCGTGATCCACGATCACCAGCCGAGTCCACGACTCGCCAGAGGACTCTGCCCGGCCGTCGACCAACGGAGCCAGGCTGCGAGCCTGGATCACGCCTCGGCGCCGGAAATACCGAACGAGCAATCGACGCAGCTCGCGCCACGGTGAAGCCGTGCAGCCGCATCAGCGCGTCCAGCAGCTGCCAGTGCTTCTCGACGCGGCAGGAGGCACAGCAGGTCGAGCCGCTGTGCGCAGCGGTGACGTGACGCGCACCCCACCGATCTCGATGATGTCGTCCTCCCGCAGGTCGCGGGTGCGACCGACTACCTCTCTGCGGTTCGGTTGGCTCGTGACCCCGTAGTACGCATGACTCGAGTCGCGGTACGCCGTCGAGCTCGGCGTACCGGAAGCAGTCCACTCCGAGGACCCAGGCCGCCGTACGGTCGCACAGCACGGCCGTCGGGCCGAGTACCGAGTGACGCGGTCTGGGCACGCGTTGTCGCAGTCAGCTCGACATCTGAGCGGAGGTACGCGCCGTGGACGACCCGTACGACCTCTCCGAGACTCGATCGGCGCGACGGAGCTGGGCCCGCGTGCACGGCGCTGAGGCAAGCGTGAATGGACTGATGGGCAAGGTTGTGTCGGCCATGGACAGGTCTGCTGTCCACCGAGAGGGCGACTCACACCCGCCACCTGTCGGTGCCTGTGGACGCAACGCAGACGAAGCGCTCCGACCATTCAGGCCAACTCAACGAACCATTCGGGCCAACTCAACGAACCATTCGGGCCAACTCAACGAGGTTGGCAGGTAGGCGAGCTGGGCGCGGACGGAGAGCTCGGCGGCGGGCCAGAGGACCTGGTCGACGTCGGCGTAGACGATCTCGACGATGCGGCGGGGCAGGGTCTCGTGGTCGAGCGGTACGCCGTCGCGGGCGGCGGCGTGGAGCGTACGCGAGGGCCTCGCGGACCTGCTCCAGCCGCTCGCGCCGGTGGGCGATGTAGTGGTCGAGGGCGGGCAGGGCGTCGGCGATGACCGGGCCGTGGCCGGGCCAGATCGTCTCGATCTCGTGCGCCGACGCCAGGGCGTGCAGGCGGTCGAGCGACGCGAGGTACGCGCCCAGCTCGCCGTCGGGATGGGCCACCACCGTCGTGCCGCGGCCGAGCACCGTGTCGCCCGTCAGCACGGCCCGCTCCGCGGGCAGCACGAACGACAGCGAGTCGGCAGTGTGGCCCGGGGTCGCGACGACGTGGACCTCGAGGCCGTCGACCGCGACGACGTCGCCCGCGCCGAGGCCCTCCGAGCCCAGCCGGTACGCCGGGTCCAGGGCGCGTACGCCGCACCCGACCGACTCGGCGAACTCCCGCGCCGCCTCGGAGTGGTCGAGGTGGTGGTGGGTCAGCAGCACGACGGCCACGTCGCCGGCGACCTCGCGCACGGCGTCAGGTGCGCCGGCGACGGCGGGCCCGGGTCGACCACGACCGACCGGGCGCCGCCCGGCTCGCGCAGCACCCACGTGTTGGTGCCGTCGAGCGTCATCGGCGAGGCGTTGGGGGCCAGCACGCACACCGCCCGCGACCCGAACGAGCCGCCGGCCCAGCTCAGGCGAGCTCACGCGAGCCGCTCCTCCACCAGCGCCCGCAGCGCTCGTCGGGATCGACAGCGACGCCGGAGTCGCCCGAGCCCTCGACCTCCGGCATGAACATCTCGACCGGACCGCGCTCGGCTGCGGCCGCGCAGCACCTCGCGCGGCGAGGCGTGCAGCCCGACCTCGAGGCAGGTCAGGTAGGTCGGCGGCAGCATCAGCAGCTGTCCTGCGTCGACCGACGACGGCGGCGTCGAGGGCGCCCATCCAGGTGACCGACGACGACTCCGTCGAGACGTCGCGGGTGACCTGTCCCGCCGGCAGCGACGCCACGAAGAACCAGGTGCGGTAGCGCCGCGGCTCGAACTCCGGCGTCAGCCAGCCCGACCAGGCGCCCAGCAGGTCGGTGCGCAGCACCAGCCCACGCCGGTCCAGGAACTCGGTGAACGACAGGTCGCGCGACTCCAGGGCGACCCGGTCGGCCTCCCAGTCGTCGCCCGTCGTGTCCGACACCACCGACGAGTCGGACGGCCCGGCCAGCAGCACGCCCGGACTCCTCGAAGGTCTCCCGCACCGCCGCACACACCAGCGCCCGGGCCGTCGCCTCGTCGGTGCCCAGCCGCGCGGCCCACGCTGACGGCGTGGGCCCGGCCCACGCCACCGCGTGGTCGAAGTCGCGCGGGTCGACGCCGCCGCCCGGGAACACGCACATCCCCGCCGCGAAGGCCATCGACGCCTGCCGCCGCAGCAGGTAGACCTCCGGACCGGCCGTCGTACCCGGCCGCATCAGCACCACCGTGGCCGCGTCGCGCGGCTCGGCCGGCGTCAGCTCGCCCGAGGCGTACGCCGCGGCCTGCTCGACGAGCGAGGCCGGCAAGGGGATCCGCAGCATCAGGCGCTCAGACCTCGACGACCAGCTCGACCTCGACGGGTACGTCGAGCGGCAGCGAGGCCACGCCGACGGCTGACCGCGCGTGCTTGCCGGCGTCGCCGAACACCTCGCCCAACAGCTCCGAGGCGCCGTTGGCGACCTTGGGCTGCGCGGTGAAGTCGGGCGTCGACGCGACGAACACCACCGCCTTGACCACCCGCTTGATCTTCGACAGGTCACCGATCTCGGCCTTGATCGCGGCCAGCGCGTTGAGGGCGCACTGCCGCGCACACTCGTAGCCCTGCTCCTCGGTCACGGCGTCGCCGAGCTTGCCGGTGGCCAGCATCGCGCCGTCGCGCGAGGGCAGCTGCCCGGCGGTGAAGACCAGGTTGCCGCTGCGCGCAGCGGGCTGGTACGCCGCCACCGGCGGCACCACCTCCGGCACGGTCAGCCCGAGCTCGGCCAGCTTCTCCTCCGGAGTCGCGCCATGTCTCAGCCCTCCAGCGGGCGCTTGAAGTAGCCCACGAGGTTCTCGGGGTTCATGCCCGGCGCGATCTGCACCAGCTCCCAGCCCTCGGCGCCGAAGTTGTCGAGGATCTGCTTCGCGGCGTGCGTCAGGATCGGCGCCGTCAGGTACTCCCACTTGGTCATGATCCGCACCCTAACGTCACCGGGTCCGAGCGCTCGAGTCGTGGCCGGCAGTTGACCTCAACCGGACTTGAGTTCCTAGCGGTCATACGCTGTGACCTTGACCGCCGCCACCGGAGCGAGACTCAGCAGGCCGACCAGGGCCTGCTGTCCCCGGCGTACGCCGCCACGACGGTGGGCATGTTCGCGCTCTGCGCGTTCGTGGCCTTCGAGGCGACGGCGGTGACGACGGTGATGCCGACGGTGGCGGCCCAGCTGGACGGCGTCGGGCTCTACGCGCTCGTCGTTCGCGGCCCCGCTCGCGAGCGGCGTGGTCGGCATGGTCGCGGCGGGCGGCTGGAGCGACCGCCGCGGACCCGTCGCTCCGCTGGTGCTGGCCCTGGTCCTGTTCGCGTCCGGGCTCGTCGTCTGCGGGCTGGCTCCCAGCATGGAGGTGCTGGTGGCCGGCCGGGTCCTCCAGGGGCTGGGTGGCGGCGCGCTGACGGTGTGCCTGTACGTCCTGGTCGGCCTGATCTTCCCGGCGGCGCTGCAGCCCGCGATCTTCACCAGCTTCGCGGCGGCCTGGGTGCTGCCGACGCTGTTCGGCCCCGCGCTCGCCGCGTACGTCGCGCACGCGTCGGGCTGGCGCTGGGTCTTCCTCGGGCGTGGTCGTCATGGTCGGCCGGCGGCGGGGCTGGTCGCGCCGGCCGTGCGCGGACTGGACGCGCGAGCCGCCGGAGTCCGCGCCCCTCGCTCGCGGCTGGCCTGGGCGGTGGCCGCCGCGTCGGCCGTGCTGGCCATGGAGCTCCTCGGGTTCGCGCCGGGGCGCGCTCGCCCTGCTGATGATCGCCGCGGCCGCCGTGGCGCTGACTCGCGTTGAGCCGGCTGGTCCCGGCTGGCACGCTCGCCCTCCGGCGTGGCCTGCCCGCCGTGATCGGCACCCGCGGACTGCTGAGCGGGGCGTTCTTCTGCGGCGAGACCTACATCATCTTCGTGCTCCAGGAACGCTGGGGACTGAGCGCCGGCATCGCCGGCCTCGCCCTCACCGGCGTGGGCCTGTCGTGGACGGCGGCCAGCTGGGTCCAGTCCCGTCTGGCCCGCGACGTTGACCGACCGCACCGCGATGCTCATCGGGCAGCGTCCTGGTGCTCGGCCGGGAGCGCCGGGCTCACGAGCGCCGTGGTGCTCGCACGTGCCCGCGGCGCTGGCCGTGACGACGTACGTCCTCGCCGGCGCCGGCATGGGCCTGGCCTACCCGCGCACCAGCGTCGCGATGCTCGCCGACTCCAGCGACTCCGACCGCGGCTTCAACTCCGCGGCGCTCTCGATCGCCGACTCCCTCGGCGGCGCCCTGACGATCTCCGCGTCCGGCGTGGCCTTCGCCGTGGCGACCGCGGACCGGTGCCGACCCGTTCGTCTCAGCCCTGGCCCTCGGCACCGCCGTGGCCGCGCTGTCCGTCGTCGCCGCCTCCCGGACGTCGCGGCGACGCCGATTCGTCTGCGACGTCGCTCGAGCGTGACGACGCCGAGCGTCGGACCGCGGCCGACTCGGACTCGGGCGTCAGCGCACCACGTCGTACGTCGTGTGGACGGCCCACTCGGACGGGTGCACCGAGCGGATCCGCAGGTCGACGTCCTGCTCGAACCCGTCGAAGAGCCGCTTGCCGGCGCCGAGGATCACCGGCGCGGTCGAGATGACCAGCGCGTCGACCACCCCGGCGCGCAGGGCCTGGCGGATCACGTCGGCGCCGCCGCCGATGGAGACGTCCTTGTCGCCGGCGTCGCGGCGGGCGCAGTACAGCGCGTGGTCGAGGCCCTCGACGAAGTGGAAGCCGTTGGCCGGGTCGGGCTGGTCCTCGAGCCGGTGCGTCAGCACGACGAGCGTGCCCGCCGAACGGGTTGTTGCCGCCCCACGCGCCGGCGGCGTCGTACATGCCGCGCCCGACGATGCCGCCGCCGATGCTCGCGACGAGCGGCTCGAAGAACGCCTTGTCGGCGTCCGACATGCCGAACGCAGTGCTCGCCGTCGTAGGTCCACGGACCGCCCATGACCCAGTAGTGCAGGCGCTCGCCGCCCCGGCCCAGGCCGCACTCCGGCCCGTCGTCCGGTCCGGTGATGAAGCCGTCGACCGACGTCGTGATGGATGCGATGACCTTGCCCATGGTGTCCTCCTTGTCGAGACCCTAGCGAGTCAGACCGGTGACCACGAGCGAGACTCATCGGCCGGGTTACGGAGTGCGTGTCGCTCAGCCGAGGACCGGCGGCTCGGTCTTCTCGCGCACCTCGTCCTCGGTCACGCCGGGAGCCAGCTCGACCAGCTGAGCCCGTCGGGCGTCACGTCGAGCACGCAGAGGTCGGTGATGATCCGCTGGACGACGCCGCGGCCGGTGTAGGGCAGGAGCACTCGTCGACGATCTTGTAGCGAGCCGTCCCTGGCGACGTGCTCCATCAGCACGATCACCCGCTTGGCGCCGTGGACGAGGTCCATCGCCCCGCCCATGCCCTTGACCATCTTGCCGGGGATCATCCAGTTGGCGATGTCGCCCGCGGCCGAGACCTGCATGGCGCCGAGGATCGCGGCGTCGATCTTGCCGCCGCGGATCATCCCGAACGACGTCGCGGAGTCGAAGAACGACGCCCCGCGCCGCAGCGTGACGGTCTCCTTGCCGGCGTTGATGAGGTCGGGGTCCTCCTCGCCGTCGTCGGGTAGGCGCCGACGCCGAGGATGCCGTTCTCGGACTGCAGCACCAGCTCGACGTCGTCGGCCACGTAGTTGGGCACCAGCGTCGGCAGCCCGATGCCGAGGTTGACGTACGACCCGTCGGTCAGCTCCGCGGCCGCCCGGGCGGCCATCTCCTCACGCGTCCACGCCATCAGGACTCCTCTCCTCGCGGACGCACGGTCCGCTTCTCGATCCGCTTGTCGGCGGCCTGCTCCGGGGTCAGCGCGACCACGCGCTGCACGAACACCCCCGGCGTGTGCACGTCGTTGGGGTCGAGCTCGCCGGGCTCGACGAGCTGCTCGACCTCGGCGATCGTCACCCGGCCGCACATCGCGGCGAGCGGGTTGAAGTTGCGGGCGCTGTCGCGGTAGACGAGGTTGCCGTGGCGGTCGCCCTTCCAGGCCCGCACCAGCCCGAAGTCGGCGACGATCGCCTCCTCCAGCACGTACTCGCGGTCTCGCCGTCGACGTGAAGTCGCGCGTCTCCTTGGGCGGGGACGCGACACCACGTTGCCCGAGTCGTCGTACCTCCACGGCAGCCCGCCCTCGGCCACCTGCGTGCCGACGCCGGTCGCGGTGAAGAACGCCGGGATGCCGGACCCACCGGCGCGCATCCGCTCGGCGAGCGTGCCCTGCGGGGTCAGCTCGACCTCGAGCTCGCCGGACGAGGTACTGCCGGGCGAACTCCTTGTTCTCCCCGACGTACGACGAGACCATCCGGCGGATCCGCCGCTCGCCGAGCAGCAGGCCCAGGCCCCAGTCGTCGACGCCGCAGTTGTTGGACACCGCCTCGAGGTCGGTCGTGCCGGCGTCGAGCAGCGCCTGGATCAGCACGGAGGGGATCCCGCACAGCCCGAAACCGCCCACCGCCAGCGTCGCCCCGTCGGGGATGTCCGCGACCGCTTCCGCAGCCGATGTCACGACCTTGTCCACGCGGGGATCCTAGTCACGAGCAGCGCGTGTGACCGGCCGCTGCGTGGGCTCGTCCAGGTCGTGGCTCCACGCGATCCGCAGCCGAGTCTAGGCTTGCGCACGTGCCCCCGACTTCCCGACGTGCGCCTGCACGTCGTCACCGGCAAGGGCGGCACCGGCAAGTCCACGGTCGCCGCAGCGCTCGCCCTGGCGCTGGCGACCCACGGCAAGAACGTGCTGCTCTGCGAGGTCGAGGGCCGCCAGGGCATCGCCCGGATGTTCGACGTCGACCCGCTGCCCTACGCCGAGCGGCGCATCGCCACCGGGCTGCCCGAGACGGCCTGAGCGACGGCGACCGGGGCGGGTGGTGCACGCGCTGCACATCGAACCCGAGTCGGCCCTGCTCGAGTACCTCTCGATGTACTACAAGCTCGGCCGCGCCGGCCGGGCGCTCGACCGCTTCGGCGTGACCGAGTTCGCCACCACGATCGCGCCCGGCCTGCGCGACGTGCTGCTGACCGGCAAGGTCTACGAGGCGACCAAGCGCAACGCGCGCAACAAGGGCGCGATCGAGTACGACGCCGTGGTGCTCGACGCGCCCCCGACCGGGCGGATCACCCAGTTCCTGGGCGTCACCAACGAGCTCGCCGGGCTGGCCAAGGTCGGCCCCATCAAGACCCAGTCCGACAACGTGACGCGACTGCTGCGCTCCGACCGCACCGCCGTGCACCTGGTCACCGTCCTGGAGGAGATGCCCGTCCAGGAGACCGTCGACGGCATCGCCGACCTGCGCGACCCACGACCTCCCGGTCGGCGGCGTGGTGGTCAACCTGGTGCGGCCGCGCGACCTCGACGACCGCGCCCTGGCGGCCGTGCGCAAGGGCAAGGTCGACGCGGGCGCCGTGGTCGGCCGACCTCAAGCGGGCGGGGCTGGAGGTCGACGACGACCTCGTCGAGGGGCTGCTGGCCGAGGCGCGCGACCACGCCGAGCGGCGGGCCCTGGAGGAGGAGCAGCGCAAGGTGGTCGCCGGCCTGGGCGTGCCGACGTACGAGCTGCCCCGGCTGGTCGGGGGCATCGACCTCGGCGCGCTCTACGAGCTGGCCGGGCTGCTCCGCGAGCAGGGAATGACGAGATGACCAGGACCCGCACCCGCGTCGGGCCGCAGTCCAGCAAGCCGGCCCCGCGCCTCGACGTCGATGCCCTCCTCGACGACGCGTCGGTCGGCATCATCGTGTGCTGCGGCTCCGGCGGCGTCGGCAAGACCACGATCTCGGCCGCCCTGGCGCTGCGGGCTGCCGAGCGCGGGCGGCACGTCGTGGTGCTCACCATCGACCCGGCCCGCCGGCTGGCTCAGTCGATGGGCATCGCGCGAGCTGGACAACACGCCGCGTCCGGTGGCGGGGATCGACACGAGTCGGGAGGGGCCGGCGGCTCGCTCGACGCGATGATGCTCGACATGAAGCGCACCTTCGACGAGGTGGTGGAGAGCCAGGCCAGCCCGGAGAAGGCCCGGCAGATCCTCGACAACACCTTCTACCAGGCGCTGTCGAGCTCGTTCGCGGGGACGCAGGAGTACATGGCGATGGAGAAGCTCGGGCAGATCCACCGCGACGCCCAGGTCGAGGGCAGCTACGACCTGATCGTCGTCGACACCCCGCCCTCGCGGTCGGCGCTGGACTTCCTCGACGCGCCCGAGCGGCTCTCGAGCTTCCTCGACGGCCGCTTCATCCGCCTGCTGCTCACCCCCGCGCGGGGACCGGCGCGGTTGATGACGGCCGGTTTCAGCATCGTCACCAACGCCTGACCAGGGTGCTCGGTGCCCAGTTCCTCCGCGACGTGCAGACGTTCGTCGCGGCGCTCGACACGCTGTTCGGCGGGTTCCGCCAGCGCGCGCAGAACAGACCTTCCGCCTGCTGCAGGCCGACGGGACGGCGTTCCTCGTCGTCGCCGCGCCCGAGCCCGACGCGCTGCGCGAGGCGGCGTACTTCGTCGAACGGCTCAGCGAGGACGGCATGCCGCTCGCCGGCCTGGTGGTCAACCGGGCCGCCACGGCTCCGGCCCATGGGCTGAGCGCCGAGGAGGCGGCCGCCGCCGCAGGGCGTCTGGGAAGAGTGGACCCAGACGTCTCTGGCGGCGGGATTGCTCCGGCTGTACGCCGACCGGAGCCGGCTGGTCGAACGAGAGGCGACGTTGCGCGCCAGGTTCGCCGCCGCGCACCCCCAGGTGGCGACGGCGGTGGTCCCGGCACTGGCCGGCGACGTCCACGACCTCGACGACCTCCGCCGTGTCGGCGTCCTCCTGGGGGGTCAGGACGGTGACACGTTCGGGACACGCTGGTGGAGACCGGCTAGGTCAGCGAGCGTCGGCTCGGCTGCGTCAGACGGTCGCCGTGACGGGCCGGGCGGCGGCGCCGGTACGGGCCTGCTCGAGCACCGCGCGCCACTTGGCGTTCGGGTTGCGCTTGAGGAGGGCCCGGCGCTCGCGCTCGGTCATCCCTCCCCAGACGCCCCACTCGATCTGGTTCTCGAGGGCCTCAGCGAGGCACTCGGCCTTCACCGGGCACCCGGCGCAGAGCTTCTTGGCCTTGTTCTGCTCGGCACCACGCACGAACAGCTGGTCTGGCTGGCTGGCACGGCAAGCTGCTTGGCTTGCCCAGTCTTCGTTCCACATGACTGACGTCCCCACATCCGTCTCAGACCGACATCCCCATGACGCCGCCGGGGTTTCCCCGTGAGAGAAAGTTAAAGAACCTAGGGGTCTGGTCCACAGATCACCTTTGACCTGTTTGGCATAGTCCAAATGGACTATGCCCGGGTGACTAGACAAACGGGGGTCCGGTAGCGGACGTGTGACCGGTCGCATGTCGACAATGCGAGGCGTCCAGGCGTGAAACCTAGGTAATAACCTAGGTCGCGAGCCGTCGAGGAATCGGTAGTCACGGACTAGTCCCGTACTCTTTCGCCATGGCTCGTCCCCGGTCCGACCGCCTGTCCGCGCCCCGAGTGCTCGGCCATGTCGTGGTCATGCTCGCCGTCGCCGCGGTCATGGGACTGGTCGCCGCGGGCCTCGCGATCCCCTTCGCCGGCGTGCTGGGCATCGGCACCAAGCAGGTCGCCTCCGGGATGACCAAGCTGCCCGCCGAGCTGAAGACCGAGCCGCTCGCGCAGCGCACCGTGATGGTCGACGCCGCCGGCAACGTGATCGCCACCGTGTTCGACGAGAACCGCCTCAACGTCCCGCTCAACCAGATCTCCCGCAAGATGGTCAAGGCCATCGTGGCGATCGAGGACTACCGCTACTACCAGCACGGCGCCCTCGACCTGAAGGGCACGCTGCGCGCGCTGATCACCAACCAGGCCAACAACGGCGTGGTCCAGGGTGGCTCGTCGATCACCCAGCAGATGGTGAAGCTGACCCTGCTCGCCCAGGCCAAGGGCAAGAAGGAGCTGCAGGCCGCCACCGACGACACCTACGCCCGCAAGGTGCGCGAGCTGCGCTACGCCATCGCCTTCGAGCAGCACTACTCCAAGGACTGGATCCTCGAGCGCTACCTCAACCTCGCCTACTTCGGTGACGGCGCCTACGGCATCCAGTCGGCCGCCAAGCACTACTTCAACAAGAACGCCAAGGACCTCGACTGGGGCGAGTCGGCCGTGCTGGCCGGCCTGGTCAAGAACCCGACCGGCTTCGACCCCACCAACTACCCCGACCGGGCCCTCGAGCGCCGCGACATCGTGCTCGACCGGATGGCCCAGCTCAGCGTCATCGACGACGCCAAGGCCGAGCAGCTGAAGAAGAAGGGCCTCGGCCTCGACCTGGTCAACACCCAGAACGGCTGCGTCTTCTCCCGGGCGCCGTTCTTCTGCGACTACGTGCTCAACCGGCTCTACCACGACAAGACGCTGGGCGACACCGTCGCCGAGCGCAAGGAGCTCATCAAGTCCGGCGGCCTGACGATCCACACCACCATCGACCTGCGCATGCAGGACGCCGCGGACGCGTCGGTGGCCGAGCACGTCTACCCGACCGACCAGGCGATCGGCGGCCTGGCGATGGTCGAGCCCCGCACCGGCAACGTGAAGGCGCTGGCGCAGTCCCGCCCGATGGGCCGCGACCGCGCCAAGGGTGAGACCTACCTCAACTACGTCGTCCCCAAGCGCTTCGGCGACTCCGCACGGCTTCCAGGCCGGGTCGACGTTCAAGGCCTTCGTGCTGGCCGCCGCCATCGAGAAGGGCATCCCGCTCGACACCAAGATCTCCGCGCCGCCGAAGATCTCGATCCCGATGTCGGAGTACCCGACCTGCGGTGGTCACAACTTCTACAGCACCGACGTCTGGGAACCCGAGAACTCCACCGACAGCGGCACCTTCGACCTCTACTCCGGCACCCAGAAGTCGGTGAACACCTTCTACGCCCAGCTGGAGAAGCAGACCGGCCTCTGCGAGCCCTACCGGCTGGCCCGCGAGATGGGCATCGACCTCACCGACCCCAACCGCGAGCGGGTCCCGTCGTTCACCCTCGGTGTCGCCGAGACCAGCCCGCTCGAGATGGCCGGCGCCTACGCCACCTTCGCCGGGCGCGGGCTCGCCTGCGCCCAGCGGCCGGTGACCTCGATCGAGGACGCCGACGGCAACCTGCTCCGCGACTACCCCGAGAACTGCCACCAGGTGATGTCCGCGTCCACCGCCGACGCCGTCAACGACATCCTGCGCGGCGTGCAGGAGCCGGGCGGCTTCGGCTACGACAACGGGCTCGCCCTGAACCAGCCGTCGGCGGGCAAGACCGGCACCATCCAGGGCAACATGGCGGTGTGGTTCATGGGCTACACGCCGAACCTCGCCACCGCGGCGATGATCGCGGGCGCCAACGACGACGGCACGTGGGTCACCCTCAACGGCCAGGTGGTCGGTGGCACGGGCATCGGCGAGGCGTTCGGCTCGACGGTCGCCGGCCCGATGTGGGGCGACGCGATGCACGTCATCCAGCGGTGGCTCCCCGACGACGACTTCACCCCGCCGAGCGGCCAGGACGTCGCCGGCGTGCTCACCGAGATCCCCGACACCGGCGGCATGAGCGTCGACCAGGCGACCTCCCTGCTCCAGTCGCTCGGCTTCGTGGTCGACATCGGCGGCTACGCCGCCAGCGCGTACGCCGCCGACACCGTCGCCTACACGCTCCCGGGCCGCGGCTCCGACGTCGCCAGCGGCACGACCGTCACGATCTACCAGTCCACCGGCACCCCGCCGCCCAAGCCACCCAAGGGCGGCGGCGGCGGCGGCGACGGCGGCGGCGGTGACGGCGACGGTGACGGCGGCGGTGACGGCGGCGGTGACGGTCCCGGGAACGGCGGCGGGAACGGCAACGGCGGCGGAACGGCAACGGCGGCGGCAACCCCCACTGACCCCGTCGAGTCGGCACATCTTCCCCCCACACCGACGTCGAGTCGGCGCATCTTCCTCCCACGCCGACGTCGAGTCGGCGCATCTGCGCCGCCTGAGAGCCAGGGTCTGCCGCGTCGACCCGCCTCCGCGGCGCAGATGCGCCGACTCGACGCTTCTCCGACGGGAAGATGTGCCGACTCGACTCAGCCCAGCTGCTTGCGTACCTCCGCCGCGACGGCGCCACCGTCGGCGCGGCCGCGGACCTGCGGGGTGAGCACGCCCATCACCTTGCCCATCGCCTTCATGCCGTCACCGGCGACCCCGAGCTCGGCGATGGTGGCGGCGACCAGCGCGTCGATCTCCTCCGGACCGAGCTGCTCGGGCAGGTAGTCGGCGATCACGGCCGCCTCGGCGAGCTCCTTGTCGGCCATCGCCTGCCGCCCGCCGTCCGCGAACGCCGTGGCGGCCTCGCGACGCTTCTTGGCCTCGGTCGACAGCACCCCGACGATGTCGTCGTCGCTGAGCTCCCGGGCCTCCTTGCCGGCCACCTCCGCGTTGGTGATGGCGGTCAGCACCATCCGCAGGGTCGAGGATCGGATCTCGTCGCGCGCCTTCATCGAGGTGGTCAGGTCACTGCGCAGACGGTCCTTGAGGGCGCTCATGCGGGCCATTGTCCCCTGTGTGGAACCCTGGACGGGTGCGCCCTCTCGACCTTGCCGCTCGCACCGTGGTCACGCGGGATGGCCGCGGGCGCCGCGCTGACGGCGTACGCCGCCTGGGAGGCGCGGGCCTACACACTGCGCACCGTCGAGCTCCCGCTGCTGCCACCAGGACACCGGCCGCTCCGCGTCCTGCACCTGACCGACATCCACCTGACCCCGGGCCAGGTGCGCAAGCAGGAGTGGCTGCGCGGGCTCGCCGACCTCGAGCCCGATCTCGTGGTCAACACCGGCGACAACCTGGCGCACCGCGATGCGGTGCCGGTCGTGACCAGGACGTTGGGGGCGCTGCTCGACCGGCCCGGCGTGTTCGTCTTCGGCTCCAACGACTACTACGTCCCGACCCTGCGCAACCCCGTCCGCTACCTGCTGCCCGACACCGGCAGGAGGCACATCGACAAGCCGCAGCTGCCCTGGCCCGATCTCCAGCGCGCGTACGTCGACGCCGGCTGGCTCGACCTCACCAACCGGCGTGACGAGCTCAAGGTGGGCGACACCTCGTTCGCGTTCGTCGGCGTCGACGACCCGCACCTGCGCTACGACCGGCTCGACCTGGTCGCCGGACCTGCCGATGCGGACGCCGACGTGCGGCTCGGGGTGACCCACGCGCCGTACCTGCGGGTGCTCGACCAGTTCGCCGCCGACGGCTACGACGCCGTGATCGCCGGGCACACCCACGGCGGGCAGGTCTGCCTCCCCTTCGTGGGGGCCCTGACGACCAACTGCGACCTCGACAACGCACGCGCCAAGGGCCTGCACCGTCACCCGGCAGACTCCCGCGACGGCGACCCGGGCAGCACCTGGCTGCACGTCTCGGCCGGCGTCGGCACCAGCCCGTATGCCCGCATCCGCGTCGCCTGTCGGCCCGAGGCGACCCTGCTCACCCTGACCCCTCGACCCGCCCCCGGCCCCGCCTGAACCGATTGGGAGGCGCGTCCGCGGCTCCGGTAAGGTTGCCCGGGTTGCGGACCGGTCGGCGTACCAGCCGGTCCGCATCGGGCTGTGGCGCAGTTTGGTAGCGCGCCTCGTTCGGGACGAGGAGGCCGCAGGTTCAAATCCTGTCAGCCCGACACGACCTCATGGACAGCCGGACCAGCGGAGCAGCTGGTCCGGCTGTTCGCCATTTCGGATGCCTTGGCCTTGTCCACGATCCGGTAACAGACATCCATGTACCTGGACGTCTGCCGCGGCTGGTCCTAGGTTTCCGGACAACTCACCGACCCAAGGAGCTGTCTCGGATGCATCGCCTGCGCCCAGTCCTCGCCTCTCTCGCCACCACCGTTGTCGTCCTGGGCCTCGCGGCACCGGCGATGGCGGTCGGCTGGGGCACCATCGTCGTCTACGAGAGCGGCGTCGAGCAGGGACGCGCCTACGGCACCTTCGCCAGCCAGAGCTACACCTACGCCGCGATGGACGCCTACTTCAAGGACTCCCGGCCAGGGGGCAACGGGGTCTTCGTCGACATCGACTACCTGTACTGGGTGCAGGACTGCGCCCAGTGTCCGGCTGCCTACTCCCAAAAAGGCAACGACCAGACTGGCCGGACGACCTCGGGTGCCTGGGCCGGCCCCAGCCATCAGACCTTCCAGCTCTGGCCGAGCAGCAACTCTGCCCGGGGGGCGATCCAGGTGTGTGAGGACCAGGCCTGGTCGAAGGACCCTTGCAGCGAGCCCGATGCCCTGCCGACCTTTACCTACTGAGGTCCAGCCATCTCTCGGTCCGCAGAGCTGTTGAGCATCTCCTCGGTCTGCCTGAGCTACCGCCGCGTCGAAGTCCTCGAGAACGCCACGCTGAGCCTGACCGCCGGGACGACCGCGCTGCTCGGCGTCAACGGAGCGGGCAAGACCACCCTGTTCAAGGCGGCCTGCGGCGTGCACCGCCCACGTCGGCGCAAGAGGCGGCGGGCTACCTCACGACGCCGGCGATGTGCCCGCAGCTGACCGCCGACAAGCCGCCGCCGCCCACGTACTTCGCCGCTCGCGCGCTCCTCCACGACTGGCTGCTCATCTCCCAGGGCGAGCTGAGCCTGGCGGACATCACCGACCCGGCCGTGCGGCGCTGGTTGGGACTTGGCTCGCCCGAGTCGGCCCCGTGGATCCGTGACACCTACCGGAAGCTCACCGCCTGCGAGCTCGGTGACCTCAGCCTCCCGTTCGGGGGCTCATGACGCGCGACCGGAGCGATCTGCGGCTGGCTCTCATCCGCTACCAAGCCGCGCTGTTCCTCTTCCTGGCGGTCGCTCCCCTGGCCGTGGCCGCACCGCTGCTCGCCCGGTCCAGCAGCACGAACCTGACGACCGGCATCGGCTTCCCGCTGCTCGGCGACGGGAAGATCCCCACCTGGCTGCTCCCGTGCGTCTACATCGCCACCGTCACCGGGCCGCTGCTCTCCTGGAGCCACGATGACATCGAGGGAGGAGCAGGCAGGTTCGAGCGCTTGTCGTTCCTCGCCCCACATCTGCTGGCGTCCGGCCTGGCAGTGGTCACTCTGTTCGCGGTCTCGTCGGGGCCGACACGGACAGATGCTCTCTTCTGGGTGTCAGCCTCCATGGCGATCGCCAACCTGTCGGCGGTCCTGGTGAGGCAGCATGCGTGGGCCGCGGTCTTGCTGAGCACGTTCGTGGTGCTGAGCCTGCTCCTCCAGGGCCGGCTCGACGTCTGGCGGGAGCCGGTCGAAGCCGGAGTCGCCGCGCTCGTCTGGGCCCTGCTGGCCCTGGTCAACATCCTCAGGCAACGCCACCACCTCCTGCATCGCTGAAACGTGCTGCTGGCCGGTTATCACCGGGGATCGCCCTCTCGTGGCGGTTGCGCGCGACCCGGCAATTCGGTGCCTACCCGTCCAGACCGGTCACCCGAAGTAGCCCGAACCGCTCCCCTGGAGCTCGGGCCACGAGCAGACTGCACAGAACTGGAGCTGGGGAGCTCCGGGGGGATTCCCGCAAGTCGTCAGCGAGCAGGAAAGACACCCCCCGAATGCGAACCACCCGACCTCTCAGGAAGCCGCTCGCGGCCATGGCCGCGCTGCTGGGCCTGGTCGCCCTCAGCCTGGGCACCGGCGCCAGCGCCGACCCGCGCTCCGCCGCACCGGCACAGCGCGGCCCGCACAACGAGAACTACGACCCGCCCGTCTACCCGCCCACCGCGCGATCGGTGTACCAGGGCACGCCCGCCAACCCGCTCGTCCGGCCGTGGGGCGTCTACCAGGGCCTGGCTGAGATGGCGTGGATGCCCTACCTCGGCGCGAGCGAGAGCCAGAAGGCCCTGCTCGACAAGATCATCCAGCGCCCCAAGGCGACCTGGTTCGGCCACTGGCAGAGCGACTACGACATCCGCGACCGCGTCGAGAAGTACATCGAGCTCACCACCGGCGGCGACCCCGAGGTCCTCGTGCAGACCTCGATCTTCCGGATGGAGCCGTGGGAGCTCGAGGCCTGCAAGCGGCTGCCGACGGCGGCCGAGCAGGCGTCGTACAAGACCTGGATCGACGGCTTCGCCGCAGGCGTGGGCGACACCCACATGGCGATCATCATGCAGCCGGACGGCCCCTTCGTCCTGTGCGCACCGGGTGGCTCCAAGGTGCCGGCCCACCTGATCCGGTACGGCGTGCGCACCCTGAGCGCCCTGCCGAACACCAGCGTCTACATCGACGCCGGTGCCGCCGACTGGCAGCGTGACAACGCCCAGAAGGCCCTGAGCATGCTGGTCCCGATGGGTGTCCGCTGGGCCCGCGGGTTCGCGCTGAACAGCACCCACTACGACTCGACCGAGCGGCAGATCCGGCACGCGGCGAAGATCGCCAAGGCGCTGGCCCGGCGTGGCATGACCGACAAGTACGCCGTCATCAACACCTCGTCCAACGGCCGGCCGTTCAAGGGCTACAAGTACAAGGGCAGCAACTACGACAACGCGCGCCTGTGCACCTCGGCGGCGGACAAGCGGTGCACCACCCTGGGCATCCCACCGACCGTCGACGTGGCCGACCCCAAGTGGGGGATGAACTCGCACGACCGCAGCCTCGCCGGGCGGTACGTCGACGCCTACCTGTGGTTCGGACGCCCCTGGCTCTACAACCAGGCCGCGCCGTTCGTGCTGGACCGGGCCCTCACGCTCGCCCGCACCACTCCCTACTGAACCTCCCAGATTTGCCGCGGGGGCCCCGCGGCGTCTTCCGATCAGCTACTGACGGGCACATTCGGACGGACGCCGCGGGGCAGACTTTCTGCACGGGCCCACGTGACACACTGCGGCCATGGCCGAGGAGCAGCCCGACCGCGACCAGCCGTCGCTGGAGCTGCCGTCGCTGTTCAAGCGCGGCGGGAAGCCCGAGACCCGGCACATCGAGCCCGTCGAGGCTCGCGAGCTCGCACCTCAGGAACCACCCGTCGAGACCTCTGGACCACGGGTGCCGCCCCTGCTCGCCGCCGCCATCACCGGCGCGCTGGTCGGCCTGGTGACCGTGGGGCTCGTCTGGCTGGCCCTGCGCGGCTGCTCCGGCCTGCGCGGCACGGCCTCGTGCGGTGACCCGGCATCCTGGTGCTGCTCGCGATCTTCGTGGCGATGGTGTTCGCCGGGCGTGCGGTGCTGGCCGGGCTGCGGGTGCCCGACGCCGGCAGCACCGCGCTGCTCGGCATGGCGCTGCTCGCGGTGGTCGCCCTGCTGTTCGTCGACGACCTCGACGAGTGCCCTCGGCGCAGCCGTGCTGGCGGTCGTGGGCGCGCTGGCGTTCGCGCTGTCGCAGTGGGTGACCTCGACGTTCACCGAGCCCGGCGACCGGCCGCGCTGAGGCTCAGCGCTCTCCCGCCGACTGGGCGACCACCAGCTCGGCGATCTGCACGGTGTTGAGCGCCGCGCCCTTGCGCAGGTTGTCGTTGCTGACGAACAACGCCAGCCCGCGGTCGTCGTCGACGCCGGGGTCCTGCCGCAACCGGCCGACGTACGACGGGTCCTTGCCGGCCGCCTGGAGCGGCGTCGGGATCTCGCTCAGCTCGACCCCTGGCGCGCCGGCCAGGATCTCGCGGGCCCGCTCGACGGTCAGCGGCCGCTCGAACTCGGCGTTGACCGCCAGCGAGTGGCCGGTGAAGACCGGCACCCGCACGCAGATGCCGGAGACGCGCAGGTCCGGGGATCTCGAGGATCTTGCGCGACTCGTTGCGCAGCTTCTTCTCCTCGTCGGTCTCGTCCTAGCCCGTCGTCGACGATCGACGCCGGCGAGCGGGACGACGTTGAAGGCGATGGTGCGGGCGTACTTGACCGGCTCGGGGAAGGCGACCGCCTCGCCGTCGTAGGCGAGCTCGCGGGCCTTGTCGCCGGCCGCCGCCACCTGGTCGGCGAGCTCCTCGACGCCGGCCACACCGGAGCCGGAGACGGCTTGGTAGGTCGCCACGACCAGGCGCACCAGCCCGGCCTCGTCGTGCAGCGGCTTGAGCACCGGCATCGCGGCCATCGTCGTGCAGTTGGGGTTGGCGATGATGCCCTTGCGGGCCCCCGTCATGGCCAAGCCGATGGCGTGCGGGTTGACCTCGGAGACGACCAGCGGGACGTCGGGGTCCATCCGGAAGGCCGAGGAGTTGTCGACCACGATCGCACCGGCCGCGGCGAACTTCGGGGCCAGCGCGCGCGAGGTGGTCGCGCCGGCGGAGAACAGCGCGACGTCGAGGCCGCTCGGGTCGGCGGTGGAGGCGTCCTCGACGACGACCTCGCGGTCGCCGAAGGGCAGCACGGTGCCGGCCGAGCGGGCCGAGGCGAAGAAGCGGACCTCGTCGGCGGGGAAGCCGCGCTCGAGGAGGATCTGGCGCATGGCGACGCCCACCTGGCCGGTGGCGCCGACGAACTCCGATGGCGGACAGGCGATGGTCATCGGCCGGTCCCGCCGTAGACGACGGCCTCGACCTCGTCGGCGTCGAGGTCGAACGCCGAGTGCGTCGCCTGCACGGCCGCGTCGACCTGCGCCTCGTCGACGATCACCGAGATGCGGATCTCGGAGGTGGAGATCATCTCGATGTTCACCCCGGCCGAGGCGAGGGCGGCGAAGAACCGCGCCGTGATGCCGGGGTGGGAGCGCATGCCGGCGCCGATCAGGGACACCTTGCCGATCTGGTCGTCGTACAGGAGCTTGTCGTAGCCGACCTCGTCCTGGATCCGGGCCAGCGCGCCCATCGCGGTCTGGCCGTCGGCGCGCGGCAGCGTGAAGGAGATGTCGGTCAGGCCCGTGGCCGCGGCCGAGATGTTCTGGACGACCATGTCGATGTTGACCTCGCCCGAGGCGAGCGCCTCGAAGATGCGGGCCGCCTCGCCGACCTTGTCGGGCACGCCGACGACGGTGATCTTGGCCTCGCTGCGGTCGTGGGCGACGCCGGCGATGATGGCCTGTTCCATATCTTTCTCCCCCTGGGAGTTGACGGTGGGGTCGGCCACGACCCAGGTGCCTTCCTTCTGGGAGAAGGAGGACCGGACGTGGACGGGGATGCCGTAGCGGCGGGCGTACTCGACGCATCGCAGGTGGAGGATCTTCGCCCCGGACGCCGCCATCTCGAGCATCTCCTCGTGGGAGACGCGGTCGAGCTTGCGGGCCGTGGGGACGATGCGCGGGTCGGCGGTGAAGACGCCGTCGACGTCGCTGTAGATCTCGCACACCTCGGCGCCGAGGGCCGCGGCGAGCGCGACGGCGGTGGTGTCGGACGCGCCGCGGCCGAGCGTGGTGATGTCCTTGGTGTCCTGGGAGACGCCCTGGAAGCCGGCGACGATCGCGATCGAGCCGGCCTCGATCGCGTTGACGATGCGGCCCGGCGTGATGTCGATGATCTTGGCCCGGCCGTGCGCGGAGTCGGTGATCACGCCGGCCTGCGACCCGGTGAACGACTGCGCCTTGTGGCCCAGCTGGGCGATGGCCATCGCGAGCAGGGCCATCGAGATCCGCTCGCCGGCCGTGAGCAGCATGTCGAGCTCACGGGGCGGCGGCAGCGGCGTGACCTGCTCGGCGAGGTCACGCAGCTCGTCGGTCGTGTCGCCCATCGCCGAGACGACCACGACCACGTCGTTGCCGGCCCGCTTGGTGTTGACGATGCGCTGGGCGACCCGCTTGATGCCGGTCGCGTCGGCCACCGACGAGCCGCCGTACTTCTGCACGACAATGCCCACGGGTATCTGTCCTCGTGCTGGCCCATGGAAGTGGCCCATGGTTTGGTTGGTGTCCCGGTCGCTCCGGGACGGGTACGGCGCGTCCGGCGCGCCATTGCGCGGGACGGCCCCCCGAGTCTAACGAGGCGGGTCGACGTCCTCGGCCAACATCTCATCCGCCGCGGCGACCTGGTCGGAGTCGAGGTCGACGTCGAGGTCGAGCCGGTCGTGGGAGACCACCGACAGCAGCGCGTTGAGCATCCCGCCGGCGAGGTTGCCCCAGGAGGAGACGTAGGAGAACTGCCACCACCACAGCGCCTCGTCGATGTCGCCGGCACGGTAGTGGCGCAGGCCGTTCTCGAGGTCGGCGGCGATGGAGGTCAGGTCGTCGGAGAGCTGGCTGTCGACGACCTCGGGGACGTAGGGGTCGAAGACGAAGCTGTAGGTGTCGACGCCACCGAGCAGCTTGGCCAGCCGCAGCCGCATGTCGTCGAGGTCGGCATCGGGGCCGACGTCGGGCTGGTACTCGGATCGCGGCTCGAAGTCGACCTGCGCCCCCAGACGTGCGCCGGCCAGCAGGACCTGGCTGATCTCGAGGAGCAGCAGCGAGATCGCCCGGCCGCCGTCGTCCTCGCGGGAGACTGCCCGCAGGGCGATCAGGAAGCTCTCCACGGAGTCGGCGATCGAGGTCGCGAAGTCCTCGGTGGTGCTGTCGACGGGCGCGAGCGCCTCGATCCCGTCCACTGCCGCGAGGATCTCGTCCTCAGTCATCTGCCCCTCACTCTTCTGCCCTCACTCGCTCGGCCCTGCTCATCGGGCCTACTCATCGGCCGAGCGCCTTCCTGCGAACGCTCTGCCCAAGGTCACCTCGTCGGCGTACTCCAGGTCGCCGCCGACCGGGAGACCACTGGCCAGTCGGGTGATCCGCAGCCCGAACTCCCTGAGCATACGGGTGAGGTAGGTGGCGGTCGCCTCCCCCTCCAGGTTGGGGTCGGTGGCCAGGATCACCTCGGTGATGGCGCCGTCGGCGAGGCGGACCATCAGCTCGCGGATGCGGAGCTGGTCGGGCCCGATGCCGTCGATCGGCGAGATGGCGCCCCCGAGCACGTGGTAGCGACCCTTGAACTCGCGGGTCCGCTCGATGGCGACGACGTCCTTGTACTCCTCCACCACGCACAGCACCGACGGGTCACGCCGCGGGTCGCGGCAGATGCGGCACTGGTCGTCCTCGGAGACGTTGAAGCAGGTGGTGCAGAACTTCACGCGGGCCTTCACCTCGACGAGCACGTCGGCGAGACGGCGTACGTCGACCGGGTCGGCCTGCAGCAGGTGGAAGGCGATGCGCTGCGCGCCCTTGGGACCCACGCCGGGCAGCCGGCCGAGCTCGTCGATGAGGTCCTGGATGACGCCTTCGTACATCGAGGGGTGTCCTAGCCGCCGAGCCCGGGCATGCCCCCGGCCAGGGGGCCGAGGGTCTTGCTGGCCAGCGCGTCGGCGCGGCTCTTGGCGTCACGGTAGGCGGCGACGATCAGGTCGCCGAGGTCGGCCAGGTCGTCGGCGCTGCCGCCGTCGAAGCCACCCTCCCGGATGACCACGCCCACGAGCTCGCCCACGCCGTTGACCGTCACGGTCACCGCGCCGCCACCGACGCTGCCCTCGACCGTGGCGTCGGCGAGCTGGGCCTGGGCGTCCTCGAGGCGTTCTTGCATCTGCTGGGCCTGTTGGAGCAGGGCGTTCATGTCGAAGCCGCCGCCGCCGAGGGCGTCGAAGGGGTTGGTGCCCGGCCGGTGTCCGGTGTCCGACGTGATGTCCGGTGTGTTGTCAGCGTCCTGCGTCATCGGGCGGCTCGCCTTTCGGTTAGTGGTGCTTGATCTCCTCGATCACCTCGGCGCCGAGGTGCTGCTGGAGCAGCTCGGTGCCGGCGAGACCGGAGGAGTCGACGTCATCGTCGTCGGGATGGGCCTCCGCGTCGGCTGCGGCGCGCGGGTCGTCGACGGAGTCTCTGCCGGGAGTACGGGTCTGCTGGATCGCCTCGCGGGCCTTCGCGACCGTTGAGGGATCTGCGGACGGTGACTCCACGCCGGTCGAGCTGGTCGAGACCTCTGCGGGAGGCTCGACCGCGACCGTCGGCTCGGGCACCGGCGCGGGCGTGACCGGCGACTGGGTGGCGGACGGCTGGGCGCCGGGGTCGACGATCGTCTCGACCTTCCAGTCGGAGCCGACCACGTCGATCGCCGCCTGGCGGACGATCTCGGCGCTGCCGCCGCCGTCGAACGACTCGCGCGCGCCGGCGTTGCTGAAGCCCAGCGTCAAGGTGGTGCCGTCGACGGCGACCACCTGGGCGTGCTGGGTGAGGTGGATCCAGGTCAGCCGGCGGCGGGACTTGACCGCCTCGACGATGTCAGGCCACAGCCTGCGCACGTCGACGAGGCTGAGACCACCCGAAGGCCCGCCGGTCGAGCTCGTCGAGGCCTCCGGCGTCGGCTCTGCCGCCCCAGTTGGCTCGGCAGTGGGCTCGGGCGTGGGCTCGGGCGTGGGCTCGGGCGTGGGCTCGGGCGTGGGCTCCGGCGTGGGCTCCGGCGTGGGCTCGACGGTCGCCGCAGGCTCGGACGCGGTCCCGGATGTGACGGGCGGCGGTGACCCTACGTCGGTCGACTTGGCCTGCCCTGAGGAGCCGAGGGACGAGGCGTCTCGAAGGGTCGAGGCCGCCGGAGCCTCGACCGGCGTGGCCGGCACCGGCGCGGCGGCGGTCGCCGGCGCCGTACCGCTCACGGGCCCCCCGATGGCAACCCGGCGCTCGAGCCGCTCGAGACGAGCCATCATCCCGTCGGTGCCGTGGTCGGCGCCGGGCAGCAGCACCCGCGCGCAGATCAGCTCGAGCAGCAGCCGGGGCGCGGTGGCGCCGCGCATCTCGGTGAGCCCGTTGGCGACCAGGTCGGCAGCCCGGCTGAGCTCGGTCGCGCCGAAGCGAGCGGCCTGGGCGACGAGCCGCTCGCCGGCGTCCTCGGCGACGTCGATCAGGCCGGTCGCCGGGGCGTCGGGGACCGCGGAGATGATCACCAGGTCGCGCAGCCGGCGCAGCAGGTCCTCGGTGAAGCGGCGAGGGTCCTGCCCGGTCTCGATCACCCGGTCGACGACCGCGAACACCGACGCCCCGTCGCCTGCCGCGAACGCCTCGATGACGTCGTCGAGCAGGGCGTCCGGGGTGTAGCCGAGCAGCCCGGACGCCAGGGCGTAGGTGACCCCGTCGGCACCGGCACCGCCGATCAGCTGGTCGAGCACGCTGAGCGTGTCGCGTGCCGAGCCCGCGCCCGCGCGGACCACGAGCGGCAGCGCGGCCGGCTCGATGGCGACCTTCTCCTTCTCGCACAGCTCGGAGAGGTAGGACGAGAGCAGCTTGGGCGGGATCAGCCGGAACGGGTAGTGGTGGGTGCGCGACCGGATCGTCGAGAGCACCTTGTCGGGCTCGGTGGTGGCGAAGACGAAGCGCAGGTGCGGCGGGGGCTCCTCGACGAGCTTGAGCAGGGCGTTGAACGCCTGCGGGGTGACCATGTGGGCCTCGTCGATGATGTAGACCTTGTAGCGGTCGCGAACCGGCGCGAAGAACGCCTTCTCACGCAGGTCGCGCGCGTCGTCGACGCCGTTGTGGGAAGCCGCGTCGATCTCGATCACGTCGAGGCTGCCCGGACCGCCGCGCGCGAGCTCGCGGCAGGAGTCGCACTCGCCGCACGGGTCGGCCACCGGAGCCTGCTCGCAGTTGAGGGCGCGGGCCAGGATCCGCGCGCTGGTGGTCTTGCCGCAGCCACGCGGCCCGGAGAACAGGTAGGCGTGGTTCACCCGGTTGCCGGCCAGGGCCGCGCGCAGCGGATCGGTCACGTGGTCCTGGCCGATGACCTCCATGAAGGTCTCCGGCCGGTAGCGCCGGTACAGCGCGAGGGGTGACTCCACCCCTGAACCCTAACCAGCCACGCCGACAACGACACGGGGCGTCGTACTTGGCGTGGGTTCTCTGCACTTGTCGTGCCTCCCTAGCCCCGACATGTCCAGATTTCCCCGGTCGACCGGGGAAATCTTGCGGGCATGAAAAGGCCCCCCACGTACCCGGCAGAGCGTGCCTACCCTTGCTGCCTTCCGGCCCTGGGGGAGTTCGGCATGATGCCGCCACATGGGGGGTTGCGGACGAGTGTAGGTGAGGGGTTCGCGCCCCACCAATCGCCCGGGTCGTGTGCCCCAGCGTGCGCTAGAACGCTCCCTGGGCCACTCGACCCGGTGATTTCTTCGCGCCCGTCGCCGACCGGTAGCCTCCTCCGCGGAGGATTCGCCTAGTGGCCTATGGCGCTCGCTTGGAAAGCGGGTTGGGTTAACAGCCCTCAGGGGTTCGAATCCCCTATCCTCCGCCATCTGACGCAGGCCTGACCTGCGAGAACGCCGACCGTGACCCGATGGGCCAGGTCGATGTTCGTCTGCCCCATCGGATCGTAGTCTCAGTTCTAGTCGCGCCGGGCCGGGTCGTGACGTGCTGGTAGCTCGCGGCCATGGAGGTGCTCGACCAGGCCATGATCGACATGACGGTCCGTTCGGGCACGCCCAGGACGAGCAGCACGGTCGCGGCGGTGTGGCGGCCATCGTGCAGACGAGCGTGGCGGACCCCGGCGAACTCCAACAGGGCGCGCCATTTCGTGGTAGTCGCTGTTTGGCGCGATGGGGCGGCCGATGAGACTGGTGAAGACCCAGCCGCCTTCTTGCCAGAGTGACCCCGCGCGGACCCGCTCCTCACGCTCTTGCCGTCGAGCGGCAGGCGCGCCGGCATATCGAGCGACTGGTCCGCGAGGCCGAGCGCCGGTCGCCGGAGGCCGCCCCGATCGCGAGCTCGAATCCGAGCCACCTCTCGTGCGGGACGGGCTGCAGTCAAGGCCCGCGACCAAGCACAGGACCGAATGGCCGACGCACTGAGGCGCCTACTCCAAGAGCACGTCAGCATCCGCGAGTCCGCCGAGCTGATCGGGGTGCCGTATCACGAAGCCCGTCGACTGGTCCGGGCGGCCGAATTGGCCGAGGGAGTCGGTGCCCACGTCTAGCCTGGAGCCTCATCGGGGATCCGCGGGGTGACACCAGTCGTGGCAGCCGGGTCGCGATCGTGTGAAGCACTAGCGTGGGCGAGCAGCGGAGGAGGTGCAGTGCGGTGATCGACTACTACTCGAAGCCGATCTTGACCGCGCGGGAGACGGCGCGCTATCTCGGCATGCCCGAGAGCACCCTCGACGTCTGGCTGCTCGACCGCGGCGAGACGCCACTCGTCCATGGCGTCGAGCCCGAGCGTCGCGGGTGGCCGCGGGTGCCCTTCGTTGGCGTGATCGAGGCCTACGTGCTGCGGGCGCTGCGAGACCTGAGGCTGCCCATGGACGAGATTCGGAAGGCCGCCGAGCTCGTGCGCGAAGAGTTCGACGATCCCTACGCCTTGGCCCACCGCCGCCTCGTCACCGACGGGGTGGCGCTGTTCGTGAGGATGGCCGATGAGTCCTACGTGCACGCTCGGGATCGCCAGATCGCCATCTCGGCCGTTCTCGAGGAGCACCTGAAGCACATCGACTGGGGACCAGACGGCAACGCCAAGCGACTCCACCTCCGGGACTTCCCGGCCGCCGCCGACGTGATCATCGACCCGCGCTTCGGGTGGGGCGCACCCGTGCTCGGGCAGTCGAAGGTGAAGGTCGAGGACCTGGTGTCCCTTTGGCGGAACGGAGAGCGCTTCGTGGCCATCGCCGACGAGTACGATTTGGCCGTCGACGTTGTCGAGGATGTCCTCCGCCGAGCGGCCTGAGTTCTTCCTCGACCGCAGTCTGGGAAAGGCCACGGCCTCGAGACTGCGGGAGGCCGGCTGCGTCATTCATCTCATCGCTGATCACTACCAGGACGACGCGAGCGATGTTCCCGATGAAGAGTGGATCGCCGAAGGCTGCGCGAATGGCTGGGTGCTGCTCACCAAGGACAAGCGGATCCGCTACCGGGCCGAGGAGTTGGAGGCTCTGCAGGAGGGCCATCTCTTCTGCCTGGTCAGCGGCAACCTGGATATCGCCCAAATGACCCAAGCCTTCTTGGATGCTCTCCCAAGGATCGAGCGCGCGGCCACAGAGGAACCGGTCGGGTTCTGGCACGTCTATCGCGACGGCAAGATCAAACGCATGTGGCCGTGACCGGGGCTCTCCGAGTCTCACTTCTAGTCTCAGTTGTCCTCGTCCGAACCCGTTCGGAGCTGCTCGCGGACGTCGGATTCACGTTCAGCGAAGGCCAGGCGAACACACCAGAACCCCCGATCCCTGACTTGGAAAGCGGGTTGGGTTAACAGCCCTCAGATGTTCGAATTCCCTGTCCTCCGCCATCACCTCAGGACGTCATACGAAGTGGTCGCCCCAGCGACCAGAACGTATGACGTCTTGCCTTCAGTCGCGGCGCCGCGCCAGCACCGGACGCAGCATCAGCGCCAGCAGCAGAGCGGCGCCGCCGAGGATCGAGGCCCACAGGGCGGTGTGGCGCAGCGGGGCGAGGGTGTCGACCTCGGGCTCGGGGGCGCGGGCGCGGGGGTTCTCGTCGCGGGCCGAGCGGGTCTCGGCGAAGGAGCCGTCCTTGCCGGGACGCAGCGGCCGGGTCATCGCCTCGAGCGGCTGCACGACGCCCACGCCGGTCAGGCGGGTGGGGTCGTCCAGCGTGCCGGAGGCGGTGCCGAGGAGGCGGGCTGTCGTCTGCGCGGGGTTGTCGTCGGGGTAGCGCGACATCAGCAGGGCCAGCACGCCACTCACCTCGGCGGCCGCCCAGCTGGTGTTGACGTCCTGGAGGGTGCACGTGCTGCCGTTGATGGCGACCACGACCGCGCCGTAGGTCGGGGCGGCGACGTCGGTGGCCGAGCTCGCGCCCACGTTGACCTGGGGGTCGGCGCCCGCGTCCGCTCCCCCGACGGTCGCGTTGACCGCGATCACGTCGTCGAGGTAGCCCGCCGGGAAGACGGCCTTCGCGACGTCCTCGCCCGGGGCCGCGGACGGGAAAGCCTCCATCGGCCCGGCCGCGCCGCGGTTGCCGGTCTCGGCCACGACCAGCACGCCCGCCTCCCGGACGGCACGCACCGCCGCCGCCAGCTCGTCGTCCGGGGCCACCGACAACGAGACGTTGGCGACGCGGATGTCCAGCTGCTCGGCGTTGGCCGCCACCCAGCGCAGCCCCTCGGCGAGGGAGGCGGCCGTCAGCACCTCGCCGTCGAGCGACTCCGCGTCCAGGGTGTCGTAGACGCGGACGTCGACGATGCCCGCGGCCGGCGCGATGCCGACCAGGCTGCCGTCGGGCCGCGGCCGCCCGGCGATCAGCGACGCCACGGCGGTGCCGTGAGGGTCCTGGATCTCGCCGCCGGGCCCGACCACCGTGCCGCCGACGACCCGCACCTGGCTGCCCTGACGCGACACTCCCGAGTCGAGCACAGCCACGTTGACGCCGGCTCCCGCCGGGCCAGGCCCGCCGAGGAGCTCGTGGGCCTCGGAGATCCGCAGCCGCTCGAGCGGCGCGCTCGGGTCGGTCGTCGCCACGACGTCCTCGCCGACGTCGTCGCACAGCACGCTGTCGAGGGCGAGCGACGGCGCGGCGTACGACGGGGGCGCGGGCAGCAGCGATGGTCGCCGCCACGACGGCGGCGGACGCCAGCAGGCGCGTTACTCGCACGGCTTGCCGCTGGGTCGCACGGGTGGGCACAGGGCGTCGGCGACCGACAGGTTCACGCCCTCGTCGAACAGCTTGACCCACGAGTCGGGCACGACCGGCGCGGCGTAGCCCGCGAACCCGAGGTTGTCGGCCGCGTCGGGGCCGACGAGCGGGTAGGTCACGCCGTTGCTGTCGACGAGGTACGGCGACCCGTCGTCGCTGTCGGCCCAGCTCCCGGACAACACGTAGGCGCCGCCGCCGGCAGCGACCGTGAGGGCGCGCTGACGGGCCGGGACCTCGAGCGAGGAGGCGGACGGCGACGGGCCGGACTCCGAGCCCGACCACCGGCACCTGGCCCGCGTCGGCCGCCAGCTCAGCGCAGTACTCGCCGCGCACCTGCGTCAACGTGGCCTCGGGCCAGTGGGCGCTGCGGTCGGGCGAGAGCCGGGCCACGCCGATGCGCTCGGCCTCGAGCACGCGCACCGGCCGTCCGTCGATCGAGGCGTTGCGCAGCACGGCCAGCGCGAAGGCGTCGAGCGGCCGCGGTCCCTCCTCGGCGAGCACCACGCTCTCGGCGGGCGTGGTCACGATGTCGCCGACGCGGGCCTGGCGCGGGATGCCCGACGAGCCCCCGGCGTACGGCGCGGGGCTCCCGGCCCCGGAGATGCCGAAGGTCTCCCACACCAGCGCGCCGCCGACGGGCCACAGCGCCAGCCACTCCGTGGTCACCTTCGTCGCGTCGGCGCCGACACTCAGGCCCAGGTCGCGCAGGAGGTTGTCCTGGGCGCCGGGGTCGGACGGCAGTGCGTAGGCGTAGGCGCTGGGCTGCTCGCCGCCGCCCGACTGCGACGGCAGCCCTGACTGGGCGATCACGTAGCGCACGCCCCGGCTCTCGACCAGGAAGCCCGCGCCCGGAGCCGGCGCGACCCCGGGCCGTCGCGCGAGCGTCAGCCGGAGGCCGGACTCGGCGCTGGTGCAGGCCGTCCAGCCGGACTCGACGAGGTCGTCCTCGTCGGGCACGTTGGCCGGGGCGTTGAGGATGCCGATCGGCTCGCCGATCTTCTCGGCGTTGATCGCCTCCTCGGACACGTACGTCGGCTCGGCGTCGGAGCCCAGGATCAGCCGCGCGGAGGTGATGTTGATGACGGGACGGATCACCAGCTCGTCGTCGTCGGGCGTGCTGATCACGTAGGCCTGGCCGCGGTCCTTGGAGATCACCAGGCCCGGCTGCTTCCAGTCGGCCTCGTCGCGGCCGAAGATCAGCCCGGTCACGGCACCGCCGGCGACCACCAGCAGCGCCAGGGCGAGTCCGCCGACCAGCGCCCGGCCGGGCCGCGCCGGCTCGACCTCGCGCCCACCGGGCGCACCGGACACGAACGCCGTGATCAGGCGTCGCCGGCTGAACTGGTGCGCCTCGACCAGGTCGCGCTTGGTGGCCATCGGTGTGCGTCAGCCCTGGACCGCGTCGAGCAGACCGGTCGCGATCACCAGCAGAGGCAGCAGCGAGAGCAGCGCGATCGTCTCGGCTACGTCGCCCAGTCGGCCGCGGCGTACGGAGGGCGAGGCCGGCAGCAGCGTGGCCGCGAGCAGCACGGCGCCCGTCGCCGCCAGCGCCACCGCGGCGACGGGGCGCCAGTCGGGGTGCAGCCACAGCATCGCGACGCCGACCGAGAGCAGCCCCAGCACCCCGGACACCAGGCCGACCAGGACCTCGGCGCCGGTGCGGTACTGGCGCGTGCGCAGCATCACGACCAGGCACGACATCACCGCGACGAGGGTGCCGCTGACACCGAGGGAGACGGCGAGCGGCGCGACCAGCACGAGCAGCAGCCCGACCGTCGCGGAGACGCCCACCAGGATCTCGTGGGCGGTGCGCGCGTCGGACGCCGACCTGGTCGGGGTCGATGTCGTCGGGGTCGGCGGTGATGTCGGCGACGGAGTAGAGCTGGTCGACGTTGGTGCCGGTGGCGCCGAGGGCAAGCCACGGGAAGATGCTGCTGACCAGCACGACGAAGACGAGGGTGCTGGTCAGCACGCACCGCGGGGTCGAGGTCGAGCTGCTCGGTGGCCAGGCCGGCCGCGACGAAGATCGCGCCCACGACGATCGGCGGGATGACGAGCGTGCGCCCCTCGCCCAGGCCGATCGAGGGCGACCACCCCGGCGACCAGCGCGGCACCGCCCGCGGCCGCCACGGGATAGCCGAAGAAGTCGTGCCAGTCACCTGACCAGTCAGCGGGCCAATCATTGGGCAGGGCGAACATCAGGCCCGCCACAGCGGCGTAGCCGGTGCCCATCCACGCGACGGCGACGGCGGCGTCGGGCTCGTCCTGGCCGCGGGACAGCACGATCGCCCCGACCACGAGCGCGAGGGCGACCAGGGCGGCAGCGGTGACCGCGACCGTGGACTCGTGCTGGATCAGCAGGGCGAGTGCGCCGAGGGCCATCAGCAGCCCAGCAGCCGAGAGCGCCGTACGGCGCCCGGTCTCGGGGGACCAGGGCTTGAGGTCGCGCTCGACGACGTCGGCCATCGCCTCGACCACGTCGTCGTAGACGCGCGGAGACGGGTCGGAGACCCCCGCCGTCACGGTGATGACGCCGCCGTCCTCGACACCCTGGATGGTCAGCCCGGCGTCGGCGGAGAGGTCGCGGCCGTCGACGGTGACGAGACGGTAGCCGGCGTAGACCGTCGTCGCGTCGAGCAGCCCGACGCTGCGGGCCAGCTCCGGCACCAGCTCGGCGACCGGCACGGCGCCGGGGAGGACCAGGTCGACGCGGCGCGTGCCGGAGGCGACCGTCACCCGGACCAGACCTGACGCGGCAGCGCCCGGCCCTGGACCGCCGGCGGTGGGCGCCTGGCTCATCCGACCTCCTGACTGGTGCTGGCCCGATCCTGCCCCCGAGATCCTGCGGAGCGCCGGCGCGCCTGCCTGCCGGCCGAGTTGGGGGGAAGGGCCGAGTGGGAGATCAGTCAATCACTCCCTTGCTCGCGCCCTCGTCGTCGATCCAGTCCTGGTCGTCGTCGAAGAGCTCGACCGTGGGGGGCTTGCGCTTCTTCTTGTCCTTGTCCTTGCCGCGGCCGCCGGCGGCACCGACGCCCGCGCCGGCGCGTGCTCCCGCACCGCTGCGCGAACCCTTGCCGCCGGTGCCGCGACCCGCGGCGGCGCCGCCGGCCATCGTGCCGGAGCGGGCGCCCAGGGAACCGCGGGCCGACCCGGCCGTGCGGCCCGTCGCCCCGAGCACGCCCCCGGAGCGCAGGCCGCTGGAGGAGCCCGCCGCGCCCACGATGCCACCCGCACGCAGCGCGCCGGCGAGCCCGCCGAGGACGCCCATGCCGGCCGCTCCGCCCACGGCGTAGCCGCTGAGCGAGCCCGGCGCGATCGCCGGGGCCGGCGCGACGTCGCCGATGGGCGGCGTGCCCAACGTGCCGGGGGTGCCGCCGGGGTAGGGGTCGTAGCCGGGGCCCGGGACGTAGGGGGTCGGCTCGTAGCCGCCACCACCCGGCGGGACGGGAGTCGGGGCCGGGAACGTGCGGCGTCGGCGGGACCGGCGTCGGAGTGGGTGTGGGCGTCGGGGTGGGGGTTGGCGTCGGGATGGTGGGGGTCGGGTCTTCCGGCCACTCGTCCACCCAGATGACGTCGGGGATCTTGGGGCCCCCGGGTGGCGTGGTGGACGGCGTCGTCGGAGCGGTCGGCAGGATCGGGCCGGTGGTGCCACCGCCGCCGCCAGCGCCGCCGCCACCGCCGGAGACCTGGTC
Source organism: uncultured Actinomycetota bacterium (assembly GCA_963814935.1). Taxonomy (GTDB): domain Bacteria; phylum Actinomycetota; class Actinomycetes; order Propionibacteriales; family Nocardioidaceae; genus Nocardioides. The sequence continues at coordinate 525,738 of CAWFEZ010000019.1, forward strand.
GTCGGGGATCTTCTGCATCACCGCGATGGCTTCCTGCCAGGCGGTCTCGACCTTGTCGGCGTGCTCCTGGGACTTCTGCTCGCGGGCGTCGGCCCAGGCGTTGTAGAGCTTCATCTGCCCCATGTAGACCTTGAGGTCGCGCATCTCGTCGGCCTCGCCGGCCCCGTCACCCTGGGGCTCCGACTCGTACTGCGGCTGGTCGCGCTGGTCGCCGTCCATCTCGGCGACGGCCGTCTGGGCCTGGCGCGTGGCGGTCACCGCGTGGCTCAGCGCCTGGTGGATCTCCTGGATGTCGTCGGCCCGCTCGTTGACCTTCTGGCCCACCGTCTTGAACGCCTCGAGGGCGCTCTGGACGGTCTCCTTGCCGAGGTTCTCGCTGACCGGGGTGGAGACCGCGATCAGCGCCGCGCCGACGTCGTGGAGGCGGTCGCGGGCGTTCTTCCACTGGTCGAGCTCGGCGTCGATCGCCGCGTCGAGCTGGGCGCCGGCGATCAGGTGGCGCAGCCGCTGCTCCTGGTTACCCGTCATAGGGCTCACCCCCGTGGTGCGACCCAGGGACGTGGGGGTCGTAGTCGTTGAGGTCGGTGTTGTTGGCCTGGATGGTCAGCGCCCGCAGCAGCAGCTCGCCGCCGATGTCTCCGTCGGTGTTGGTGACCGACTTGGCAGCGGTGTCGATGCCGGTGGCGAACTGGCCCAGGTCGGTGGCGACGTTGTCGAGCGAGCGCGCCATGATGCCGTAGACCCGGCGGTGCTGCTGGCTCATCGTCGCGCCGAGCGGGGACGTGCCGAACCGGCCCTCCGCTCGCTCGTCCTCCTGGAGGCCGTGCTCGTTGAGGAACTCCTGGGCGGTCGTCAGCTTCTTGACCGCCTTGTCGATCTCCTCCTGGGAGAGCTCGATCCCCTCGGTCTTGGCAGCGGCCGCGATCTTGGTGATCAGGGCGCTGAAGTCCAGGAAACCCATCGGTGCTCCTCGCGCTGCTCGTGCCGTCGTACTGCTGGTGACGTGCCGACTGGGACCGACATGCGGATGTCGGTCCCAGCAGGTCAGGTGGTCGCCCTCAAGCCTTCGGGATTCCCTGGAAGAGGCCGGCGTTGTTGAGGTCGGTCTTGTGGTACTCGGTGTTGGCGTTGTTGACGCCGTTGGCGGCGTCCTGCAGGTGGTTGATCATCTGGACGAGGGAGTCGTCCCACTGGCGCTTGGCCGGGATGTAGGCCGCCTTGGCCTGGCCGCCCCACGCCATGACGTCGTTGTGGATGTCGGCGTCGAGGGCGTCGAGGACGCCCTTGATCTCCTTGGCCTTGGCCACCATGTCCTGGGCCGCCAGCTCCAGCGCCTTGTGATTGACGGAAATCATCTGAAGGTCTCTCTTTCGGTCTGGTCGTCGAGTCGGGTCGTGGTTGACCGGCGGGCTACGGGTTGAGGTTCTTGTTCATCGCGAACATGTTCGAGGCCTGCGTGGAGTCCTGCTCCGTCGAGGTCTTCTGGGTCTGGGTGAGGGAGTCCTCGAACTGCTGCAGGAGGGTGGCGATCTTCTCCTGGCGTCCCTGCCACTCGATCATCAGCTTGCCGAAGGCAGACCCGCCCTCGCCCATCCAGTCGCGGTGCATGTTGCCGAGCTGGGTCTCCAGCTCCTTGGACTTCTTCTTGAACTCGCTCTGCGCGAAGTTGATGCGCTCACCGATGCGGATGACGCCATCGCGATCGATGTCCATGACCCTGGGGTCGTCGCCTGCCATGGGGCTCCTCCTCTTGTTCCTCCCGAGCGACCGGTGGGCCCCCGAGCTGTTGCCGTGTCCGAAGTACTACGTGGTGACCGCGTTCCTACCCCGCCTCTGGGGGCCTAAACCTCGTCGATCCGGTTTCCACAGCCGTCACGAGGTCGACTCCCACAGGATGCGGAAGAACCCGCCCGCGACGACGACCGCCCCGATGGCGAACGAGCTGCACACGCTCTCGGCGACCTCGGCCCGTCGTGACCACCAGGCCGAGCGCCAGCCGCGGCCCGTCGCCACCGCCACCGCCACCATCAGGGCCGCGAGCGCCACGGCGGCCACCGCGACGGCCAGCCACTGCCCGTCGCTGAGCACGGGCACCAGCGCCCAGGCCAGCGCGGCCCAGCAGACCAGACCGGCCAGCCGCAGCAGCTGCCGGGCGGCCGTGTGCCGGTAGCTGCGCGCGCTCAACAGCAGGCCGCCGCCACACAGGAACACCAGGACTCGTGCCCCGACGCGGTCGATCGGGAGGTCGGCCGCCTGCAGCAGGAGCGACCGCGGACACCCCCGCCACCGCGAGCACGGCGGCCGCCGCGGCCGTGATGATCGCCGAGCCGCGACCCGCGACGGCGACGATCGCGGCCTCGGGTACGACGACCCGGCCGCGCCGGCTGCGCGGCTGCTCGCGTGCGGACCAGGCGGTGATGGCCAGCCGGTCCATGTCGATCAGGTAGTTGTCGGGCACGTCGACGGCGATCGCCGGCACCACCCGGGCGGCCAGCATCGCCAGCACCAGGAGGATCGACCACGTCATGCGCGGCGGGACGTCGATGAGCGCTGCCAGCCCGGTGAGCACGAACAACCCGCCGCCGGTGACGATCCAGACCCTCGCGGCGGCATCGGTGCCGTCGTCGAGGGCGCGCGCGACCGCGGCCGCGATCGCCGCGGCGAGCCCGGCGATGCCGAGCACGATCGGCAGCTTCTCCTGGTCGGTCTCACCGACGAGCGCGAACGCGGCCGCACCCGCGAATGCGGGGGCAGCGAGGGCCCGGACGTGCCGGTGGACCCCGACGGGCAGCACGCCCAGGAAGACGCCGACGAGCAGCACGGTCGACGGCGACGGCGTGCCATCGCGAGGGCTCTGCCGCTTGGGCGTCCAGTGCGGCGAGCCAGCCGGCCAGCACGGCGGCGGCGGACGCCAGGCAGAGCACCAGCACCGCGACCGGCCCCCCACCCCGATTCGTCAGCGGTCCTGCGGGTGACCGCAGCGGGCGAGCTGCTGACGAATCGCGCGGCGGGCGGTGGAGGGTCGTGCTCGCCACGAGTACGTCGCCGCTGTCGACGCCGCCGTCGACCAGCGGGGTGTCGGCGGGCAGGGGCTCGCCGAGCTCGGTGTAGATCAGCGGGATCGACCCGAGGCCGGCCTGGGCGGCGTACTCGCGGGCGACGTCGGTCGCGGCGGCGCCCGGCGGCACCGACAGGTCGATGGAGCCGAGCGGCCCGTGGACGGTCAGGGCGAGCTGGTGGTTGCGGCTCCCGACCTGCCTCCCCATGTCGGGCAGGGTAGTCCGGCCCACGGAAATGTGCCACGCCTATCATCGAGCGACCGGACGGGCGGATCCACGGGGCCAATCAACGGGGCAGGTCAGCAGGAGGCACAGTGAGCACGACGCTTCGGGGCGGGCGGCTGGACCAGCCCGAGATGCCCACGGGCGAGATCGTGCTCCAGGCGCCGCCGCAGCTCGAGCAGCACGAGGGCGCCAGCGGCGTGATGATGAACGCCATCCCGATGCTGGGCAGCCTGGGCTCGATCGTGCTCGTCGCCAGCATCGGCGGTGCCGCGGGCGGTGGGCGCAGCTATCTCGCCGCGGGCATGTTCCTCTTCGCCACGGTCGGCTTCGTCGTCGTGCAGATCGATCGTCAACGCAAGCAGCGCACCCAGCAGGTCACGGGGTCGCGCACCGAGTACCTCCGCTACCTCGCCAACGTCCGCAAGGTCGCCCGCGAGGCCGCCGACCAGCAGCGCCGCGCGCTCACCTGGCAGCACCCCGCGCCGAGCGCGCTGCCGTCGCTGGCCGAGGAGCGGTCGCGCGTGTGGGAGCACCACTCCTCCGACCCGAGCTTCCTGCACGTGCGCTACGGCCTGTGCGCACAGCCGCTCGCCCTCGACCTGGTCGCCCCGGAGACGACGGTCGTCGACCAGGTCGACCCGGCGGCGGCGTCGGCGCTGCACCGCCTGCTCGTCGTCCACCGGCTGCTGCCCAACCTGCCCGCCTCCATCGACCTGAGGGCCTTCGACCGGATCGAGCTCTGCGGGCCCGAGGACGAGGCCCGCGCCCTGGCTCGCGCGATGATCTGCAGCGCCGCGGCGTTCCAGTCGCCCGACAACCTCGAGATCGCGGTGCTCGCCTCCGAGCAGAACCTCGCCCACTGGGACTGGATGAAGTGGCTGCCGCATTCGCTGTCGACCGAGCAGACCGACGCCGTCGGCCCGATGCGGATGGTCTCGACCTCGCTCAACGACCTGGCGGCCCTGCTGCCTCCCGACCTCAGCGAGCGGCCGCGGTTCGGGGCGGACGAGCGACCCGCGACGCCGCACCTGTTGTTCGTGGTCGACGGTGGGTTCCTGCCGCCCGGCAACCACGTCGTACCCCCTGACGGCCTGCACGGCGTGACCGTCCTCGACCTGCCGTCGCGCTGGGACGAGCTGGACGACGCCTCCTGCCTGCGCCTGCTGTTCGAGCCCGACCAGCCGGCCGAGGAGGGCCGCTACCCGGTGAGCGCCCTGCGGTTGCGCGAGCCGCCGGTGCGCGCGCTGGCCGACCAGTGCGACCAGGCGACGGCCGAGGCGTTCGCCCGCCGGCTCACCCCGCTGCACACCGTCACCGCCGGTGTCACCGACACGGCCAGCGGCGAGATCACCGGGCCGATGGACTTCATGGACCTGCTCGGGCTGGGCGAGGTGCACCGTTCGACCCCTCGCTCGCGTGGCGCCAGCGACCAGCGCGCGACCGGCTGCGGGTGCCGATCGGGCTCGGCGACGGCGGCAGCGTGATCTACCTCGACATCAAGGAGTCCGCCCAGCAGGGCATGGGCCCCCACGGCCTGGTCATCGGCGCGACGGGCTCGGGCAAGTCGGAGTTCCTGCGCACGTTGGTGCTCGGCCTGGCGATGACCCACTCCCCCGAGCAGCTCAACATGGTGCTGGTCGACTTCAAGGGCGGCGCGACCTTCGCCGGGATGTCGGAGATGCCCCACGTCTCCGCCGTGATCACCAACCTGGCCCAGGAGCTCACGCTCGTCGACCGCATGCAGGACGCCCTGTCGGGCGAGATGGTGCGCCGCCAGGAGCTGTTGCGAGACGCCGGCAACTACGCCTCGATCCGCGACTACGAGAAGGCCCGCGCGGCGGGCGAGCCGCTCGACCCACTGCCGTCGCTGTTCATCGTGGTCGACGAGTTCTCGGAGATGCTGTCGGCCAAGCCGGAGTTCATCGACCTGTTCGTGGCGATCGGTCGTCTCGGCCGGTCGCTGGGCCTGCACCTGCTGCTGGCCTCACAGCGGCTCGAGGAGGGCCGGCTGCGCGGGCTCGAGTCACACCTGTCCTACCGGGTCGGCCTGCGCACCTTCAGCGCAGTCGAGTCGCGCGGCGTCCTGGGCGTGCCCGACGCCTACGAGCTGCCGCCCGTGCCCGGTCTCGGGTTCTTGAAGCCGGACCAGTCGACGCTGCTGCGGTTCAAGGCGGCCTACGTCTCCGGACCGCCCACGGCGCGGACTCGCGTACGCCGCGAGGAGGGCGGCCCCGTGCACGGGATCCTGCCCTTCACGATCTCGGAGGTGCAGGCTCTCGAGCCGCCGCCCGACCGCGTGAGGCCGACGAGCCCGGACCCGTCGTCGAGCAGCCACAGCAGGGCGAGCAGGCCACGGTGCTCGACATCGCGGTCGACCGGATGGAGGGTCACGGCCCCGAGGCGCACCAGGTCTGGCTGCCGCCGCTCGACGTGCCCGACACCCTCGACGACCTGATGGACGACCTCGTCGAGGACCCCATCCACGGCCTCGTCTCGCCCGAGTGGCGCAAGCTCGGTGGTCTGGTGATGCCGATCGGCACGGTCGACCGGCCGCGCGAGCAGCGCCGCGACACGCTCAGCGTCAACCTGGCCGGCGCGGCGGGTCACGCGGTGGTCGTGGGTGGACCGCGCAGCGGCAAGAGCACGCTGCTGCGCACGTTCGTCACGAGCCTGGCGCTGACCACGACGCCGCTGGAGTCGCAGTTCTACGTGATGGACTTCGGCGGCGGCACCTTCGCGCCGATGGCCGGGCTCCCCCACGTCGCAGGGATCGGCAGTCGCTCCGAGCCCGACGTCGTACGCCGGATCGTGGCCGAGGTGACCGGCATCGTCGACCGCCGCGAGGCCTACTTCCGCGCGCAGGGCATCGACTCGATCGAGACCTACCGGTCGCGCCGGGCCCGCAACAGTGACCGGGGCCGCGCGGATGACGGCTACGGCGACGTCTACCTGGTCGTCGACGGCTGGAGCACGCTGCGCGCCGACTTCGACGACATCGAGCTGCACCTGCAGCAGCTGGCCGGGCGGGGCCTGACCTTCGGCTTCCACCTGCTCGTCGCGAGCAGTCGTTGGGCCGACTTCCGTGCGGCCATGCGCGACACGTTCGGCACCCGCCTCGAGCTCCGGCTCGGCGACCCGCTCGACTCCGAGATCGACCGCCGCGTGGCCGCCCTGGTGCCGGCCGGGCGGCCCGGTCGTGGTCTGGTGACGAGCAAGCTGCACTTCCTCGCCGCGCTGCCGCGCATCGACGGCAACCCCGACACCAACAGCCTCGGCGACGGCGTCGACGACCTCGTCAAACGCGTGGCCGCGGCCTGGCGCGGACCCCAAGGGCCCAAGCTGCGCCTGCTGCCCGCTCGCATCGAGCTGGCGTCGCTGGTCTCCCAGCTGCCGGCTGACGACGCACCGTCGGGGCGCCTGCTGCTCGGCATCAACGAGAAGGAGCTGGCGCCGGTCGGGCTCGACCCCGACAGCCAGCCACACTTGCTCATCTACGGCGACGGCCAGTCCGGCAAGAGCGCCACGCTGCGGACCTACCTGCGCGAGGTCACCCGCACCCGCAGCCCCCAGGAGGCGCAGCTCGTCGTCGTCGACTACCGCCGGTCGCTGCTGGGCGAGGTGCCCGAGGACTACCTCCTCAACTACCTCACCTCCGCCACCCAGGCGACGCCGACGGTCAAGGACCTCGCGGCCTACCTCGAGTCACGCATCCCCGGCCCCGACGTCACCCCCGACCAGCTGCGCACCCGGTCGTGGTGGAAGGGCGCCGAGGTCTACGTCGTCATCGACGACTACGACCTCGTCTCGACCCAGCAGTCCTCTCCGATCGCGCCGCTCCAGCCGCTGCTCGCGCAGTCGCGCGACGTCGGCCTGCACATGGTGGTCGCGCGACGTTCGGGCGGCGCGGGCCGGGCGTCGTACGAAGCCGTGCTGCAGTCGATGCGCGAGCTCGCCATGCCCGGTCTGATGCTGTCGGGCTCCCCCGACGAGGGCGTGCTGATCGGCAACATCAAGCCCCAGCCGCTGCCCCCCGGCCGCGGTCGCCTCTGGACCCGCGAGCGCGGCACCGAGGTCGTCCAGATCGCCTGGACCGACCCCGCCCTCTGACGTTGAGTTGGCTCAACGCTAGCGACGGCGGCCGGTGCCGAACATCCCGCGGGCGATCTCGCGGGCGGCGGTACGCATGAAGTCCTTGAAGGCACCCGACTGGACGACGTCCTCGACGATGCCGCCGTCGTCCCCCTTCGATGACTTGGTCGACGTACGGCGGGACGTGGTGCGGGAGCCGGACGACTTGGCGGCTTCCTTGGCGGCCTTCTCGCGCTCCTTGGCGGCGGCTTCCTCCGCCGCCCGCCGAGCGCCCTCCTCGACCTTGACGGTGAGCATCTCGTGGGCGGAGTCGCGGTCGACGACGGCGGAGTACTTGGCGAAGCGCGGGCTGGCGTTGACCGTGGCCTGCATCGCGGCCGGGTCGGCCGGCCCCATCAGCGACTCGGGCGCCCGCAGCCGCGTCCAGGCGACGGGGGTCGGGGCCCCGCGCTCGTTCATCACGGTGACGACGGCCTCGCCGATCCCGAGGCTGGTGATCACCTCGCCGAGGTCGTCGTAGGCGGAGTTGGGGTAGGTGTTGACGGTCTGCTTCAGCGCCTTGGCGTCGTTGGGCGTGTGGGCGCGCAGCTGGTGCTGGATGCGCGAGCCGAGCTGGGCGAGCACGTTGTCGGGTACGTCGGTCGGCGACTGCGTCACGAAGAAGACGCCGACGCCCTTCGAGCGGATCAGCCGCACCGTCTGGGCGATCTGGTCGAGGAACGCCTTGGACGCGTCGTTGAACAGCAGATGGGCCTCGTCGAAGAAGAACACCAGCTTGGGCTTGTCGATGTCGCCGACCTCGGGCAGGTCGTGGAACAGGTCGGCCAGCAGCCACATCAGGAACGTCGAGAAGACCGCCGGCCGGTCCTGGAGGTTGGGCAGCTCGACGAGGTTGACCAGGCCGCGGCCGTCGGGCGTGGTCTGGAGGAACTCCGACGACTCGAACTCCGGCTCACCGAAGAACGCCTCGGCCCCCTGGTCCTGGAAACCGATCAGCTCACGCAGGATGACGCCGGCGGTCGCGGCCGACAGGCCACCGAGCAGCTTGAGGTCGGCCTTGCCCTCGTCGCTGGTCAGCCACTGCACGACCGCGCGCAGGTCGGCGAGGTCGAGGAGCGGGAGGCCCTTCTGGTCGGCGTAGTGGAAGACCAGGCCGAGGCTGGACTCCTGGGTGTCGTTGAGGCCGAGCACCTTCGAGAGCAGGATCGGCCCGAACGCCGTCATGGTCACCCGCAGCGGGATGCCGGTGCCCTGGCCGCCGAGGGCGTAGAACTCGACCGGGAACGACGTCGCCGTCCACTGCTGCCCGACCGACGCGGCACGCGAGGCGATCTTCTCCCCGCCCTCGCCCGGCGCGCTCATGCCGGACAGGTCGCCCTTGATGTCGGCGGCGAAGACCGGCACGCCGTTGGCGCTGAGCTGCTCGGCCAACAGCTGCAGGGTCTTGGTCTTGCCCGTGCCCGTCGCGCCGGCGACGAGTCCGTGGCGGTTGAGCATGGCGAGCGGGATGCGGATGTGGGTGCCGGCGAGGTCGGTGGCGTTCCTCATCAGGCCGCCCAGCTCGAGGGCAGCGCCCTCGAAGGCGTAGCCGGGTGCGATCGCGTCGACGAGCGGGTCCGGCTCGGCGGGCGGGTCGACGGGCTGCTCGGGCGGCGTCGTACTCATGCGCGAAGACTAACCACCGGGTCGTGTGCCCCAGAGTGCGCCAGAACGCACGGTCAGGCACACGACCCGCACTGGTGGACCCCATTCGAACGGGGGAGTTGCGATGCGCCACCTCGCTTTACACTTCCCGCGTGATCTTCAAACGCGTGGGCGAGGGGAGGCCCTATCCCGACCATGGGATGACCTCGCGCGCGTGGGCGGAGGTGCCGCCGCGGCAGGTACGGCTCGACGAGCTGGTCACCACCAAGGACACCCTGCAGCTGGCGGCGCTGCTCGACGAGGACTCCACCTTCTACGGCGACCTGTTCGCCCACGTCGTGGAGTGGCGCGGCGAGTACTACCTCGAGGACGGCCTCCACCGCGCGCTGCGCGCCGCCTTGCAACAGCGCAACGTCCTGCACGCGCGGGTCCACCCGGTCGCCGGCTGAGTCGGCAGGGACGGGGGACGGCGGTGAACATCCATCTCAAGACGCTGGTCACCCTCGGGGTGCTGAGCGCGATGCTGGTGGCCGGTGGCGTGTGGGGCTGGTCGGCCATGACCGAGCCGCTCCCCGGTGACGAGGAGACCGGCAAGTGCCGGCCGACCACCATCGCCGCCGGCGAACGGATCCGGGCCAGCCAGGTCACCGTCACCGTGCTGAACGCCGGCGAGCGGGCGGGCCTGGCCGACCGGACCCTCGGGCTGTTCGCCGACCAGGGCTTCGGGCGTGGCGACCTCGGCAACGCCCCGGAGGGGAGCGAGGTCGCGATCGCCGAGATCTGGACCGACGACCCGCTACGTCCCGACGTACGCCTGGTCCGCACCCGCCTCGGCCCCGACGCCCAGGTCGTGCGCCGCGACGCCACCGGCGTCGGGGTGATCGTCGTGGTGGGCGACGGCTTCGAGAAGCTCGTCAAGGGCAAGCGCACCGTCGCGGTCGAGGAGGACATCGAGATCTGCGTGCCGCCCGAAGCCTGACCGCCGAGTCGGCGCAAGTCGCCCCATCAGACGCGTCGAGTCGGCGCATCGCCCTCAGACGCGTCGAGTCGGCGCCAGTCGCGCGGACCAGCGTCGGAGATGCGACGGACGAACGTGCGCCGACTCGGCGTGGTTTCCAGGGCCATTTGCGCCGACTCGCGGAGTCACTCCTCGGGCAGCCAGCGCGCGAGCCGCCCGCCGAGGGAGACGTCACGGAGCCGGCGTTCGGTGGCCTCGCGCAGCCGGCGCGGCGTCACGACGAGCATGTCGTCACCGCGCTTGAGGACCGTACGACGCTCGGGGACGAGCGACTGTCCGTCGCGGATCACCATGGAGACCGAGGCACCCACGGGCAGCCGCAGCTCGCCCACCTCGACGCCGTGGAGCCGGGAGGCCGGCGTGATGGTCACCTGCAGCAGGTCGGCGGCGATGCGCTCCAGCGGCGCGGCCTCGAGCTCGATGTCACGGGGCTCGTGCCGCCGGTCGACGCCGAGCCACCGCGCCACCATGGGCAGGGTCGGGCCGGTCAGCAACGTGTAGATCGACGACCATCACGAACACCACGTCGAAGAGTCGCGGCGAGTCGGTGACCCCTTCGGCCAAGGGGATGGTCATCAGCACGATCGGCACCGCGCCGCGCAGTCCGGCCCACGACAAGAAGGCCACGTCGCGCCAGGGCATCGGCTGGACCAGCGAGCTGACCACCACCGAGATCGGACGGGCGAGCACCGTGAGGATGAGTCCGGCCAGCAGGGCGACCCCGGTGGTCTCCCACGAGATCCGGCCGGGCGAGAGCAGCAGACCGAGCATCACGAACAGCCCGATCTGGGCGAGCCAGGCGACGCCCTCGGCGAAGGACCGGGTGGCGCCCCGGTGGGGCAGCTCGGAGTTGCCCAGGACCAGCGCGGCGACGTACACCGCGGCGAACCCCGACGCGTGCACGAACGCCGCCGCGCCGTACGCCAGGAAGGCCAGGGTCAGCACCGCGATCGGGTAGAGACCGGACGCCGGCAGCGCGGCCCGGCGCATCAGCCAGGCGCCGCCGAGCGCCGACCAGCAGTCCGCAGGCGACGCCGAAGACCAGCTCGTAGACCATGACCCCGGCCGTGACGGCGATCCCGTGCTCGCCCAGCGCCTCGCTGGAGATCAGCGTGACCAGGACGACGGTGGGGGCGTCGTTGAGCCCGGACTCGGCCTCGAGGGCGCCGGACAGCCGCTTCTTGATGGGTGCGGCCCGCAGCACCGAGAACACCGCTGCGGCGTCCGTGGGCGAGGTGACCGCACCGAGCAGGAAGGCCAGCTCCCACGGCAGTCCGAGCACGTAGTGGGCGCCGACCGCCATCACCGTCACCGACACCGCGACGCCGATGGTCGCCAGCGAGAGGCCGATCCGCATCGCCGGCCGGAAGTCGCGCAACCTGGTGGTCAGGCCACCTTCGGCCAGGATGATGGCCAGCGCGGCGAACCCGAGTGCCTGGGCGACAGCAGCGTTCTCGAACTCGATGCCGACGCCCGCCTCGCCCAGCGCCACCCCCATCGCGAGGTAGATCAGCAGGCTGGGCAGCCCAGCGCGCGAGGAGACCCGCACGGCGAGGATCGCCAGGATCGTGACGGCCGAGCCCACCAGCACGAACAGGTCGAGCGCATGGACGTCGAAGGTCACGAGTCACCCCTCTCCGGGCGGCTGACGCGTGAGTCTATCGACGGCCGAGACACCGGGGGTAGCCGCTGGTTGAGGAAGGCGCGCTAGCGCCTGTCACGAAACCCGCTGTCGCGCACGGGGTCTCGTGACGGGCCTGGCGGCCCTCCGCAGACCTTCGGCCCTCGGCTACAGACCGCGCAGGCGCAGGACGACGCCGCCGTGGTCGGAGGGCCACAGGCCGGTGGCCGGGTCCTTGGTGTCGACGGTGGTGCCGGTGACCAGGCCGCGGTCGACGACGAGCGGGTCGCCGTCGGCGGTGCGGGCGAAGACCATGTCGATGCGGTGGTCGGAAGCCGGAGCCGTCCGGGTCGTCGACGGTCTCGGAGAGCCCGGAGGTCCAGCCTTCCTCGGCGGGCGCCCACTCCAGCCACTCGTCGGTGAAGTCGCTCTCGCCGGGGTAGTCGCCGTCGCCGGTGATCAGCTCGTACGCCGCCTTGTGCGGCAGCGTGTCGTTGACCGGCGGGCCCTTGATGCTGCTGTTGAGCGGGTCGGAGTTGCAGTCGCAGACGAAGATCGTCGTCCGGCCCTCGGCCGGTGCCTCGTCCAGCAGCTGGGCGGCCTGGGCGAAGGCGAGGTCGGAGCTGAACGCCTCGAAGTGGCTGTTGACGAAGCGGAACCGCTTCGCGCCGGCGCGGACGTCGACCCACTGGTAGCCGCGGTCGAAGTTGATCGTCCGTCCAGCAGCGGCACGTCGAGGTTGCGTCGTAGACCGTCCTGGCCCTCGTCGTAGACCGACAGCCCGTCCTCGACGTGCATCAGCACCACGTCGCGCATGGTCAGCCGGACGTCGCGAGCGTCGGCGCCCATGGTCCCGTTGAAGGGGCTGCCGGTGAAGCTCGGCGCCTCGACGTCGGCGCGCGGGGCGATGCTGACGGGCACGTACTCCGCCCCGCGGGCGGCGAGGGCGTCGAGGAGGAGCTCGAGGAAGTCGTAGTCGGTGGTCTCGGCGTTGGGGACGCCGACGACCTCTTGGCGCTGAGCTGGAGGTCGCCGTGCCGCCACCAGGCCACCTCCTGGAGGCCGATCAGGTCGGGCTCGGTGGCCGCGATCTCGTCGGCCAGCAGGCCGGCGCGGACGGTGAAGTCGGTCTGGTCGACGATCGCCCGCGTCACGTGCGTCGCGTTGGCCAGCGCGACCAGGACGCTCTGCGGCGTGCTGCCGGGGGCCGCTTGGGCGACGACGGCGGCGGTGACGGGCGCTGGATGTCGGCCCCGAGGTAGAGGTTGCGCGTCATCACCGTCACCGGCTTGCCCGGCGGGTGCTTCGGCTTGCCTGCGTCGGCGGGTGCGCTCATGACGAGCGGTACGGCGACCAGGGCGGCCGCGGTGGCGGCGGCGAGCGCCCGGCGTACGGATGACAGGTTCATCGGTTCCTCCCGCGTGGCGGATCCGGCCATCCTCACCGCGCCGGCGGCCGTGTCCACAGGTACGGCAGCGTGCAGGTTTCGGCGACGCCGTCGCGCGGGCAACCTGCCCACACGAGCGAGCCACTCGGGAGGCAGGCACATGTACGGCGACCCCACCGCCATCCGGAGACTGGCGAGCGGGCTGCGCGAGCTGGCCGCCGAGATCCGCGCCGAGGCCGACCGGCTGGTCTCGCGCACCGACGCCGTCGGGTGGCTCGGAGAGGCCGGCGGCGCGCTGCGCGAACGCGTGCGCGACCGGGCTCTGGCGCTGCGGCGCTCGGCCGTTCTCCACGACGACGCCGCCGACGCGCTGGAGCGTCACGCTCGCGAGGTCGAGCGCCTGCAGCGGCTGATCGAGGAGATCGAGCGCCGGGTCCACCGCCTCGTCGACGCCGCGCGCGACAAGCTCGACGACTGGACCGTCCGCGTGGCTCCACGGCTTCGACCCACCGCCACGTGGCAGCCGTCTCTGGCTCGAGGTGGAGGTGCCGCGACTGTGACGGCCCCCGAGGTGACCTGCGTCGTCGACGCTGTCCGTACGCCGCGGCGAGAGCCCCGGCGGCTGGGTCCAGGTCCGCAGCAGCCAGGCGATGCGCGGTGGCTGGGTCACCGCCGTGACGTCGGCCGGCTCCCGCGCGGAGGTGGCGTGCTGGGCGGTCGACGAGTGGGCGACGCGGCTGGCCAGGTTCGCCACCGTCCCCGTGCCGGAGGCACCGGTCCCGCCGGAGCCCGAGGTCGAGGTGTCGTCGAGGTGCCGCTCGAGGTGCTGCTCGGCGCCGGCGAGGCGCTGCGCACCCACCGGCCCGACGTCCTCGACGAGCTGGTGCGGCCGGGCGGCCTCGACCGACCCGGCGCGGCACTGCGCGAGCGGCTGGTCCGGCTCCACACCGACGTCGTCGGGCGGCTGCTCGCCGTGGTCGCGTGCCGCGAGAGGAGCTCCGAGCCGTCAGGGCCGGGCCGGCTGGGTGAGCTGGCTGCTGTTCGCCGACGGCTGGCGGGCGCTGACCCCGACCCGGGTGGCCGGGCGGCCCAGCGTCCGGGTCGACGCGGTCGAGCCGTCGCGGCTCGGCGCCGAGGTCGCGCGCCTCGTCTCCGTGGTCCGAGGCCGCCCGTGACCCCCGAGCCGGTCGTCACCGAGGTCACCGGCGGGTCCCACGGCATGACCGTGGCGTGCGAGCACGCGCTGGCCCTGGCGGGCGACTACGACGACGCCGGCAGCCGGATGCGTGACTGGGCGGGTCACGGGGCGCGGGTGCTGCTCGACGGCGACCTGCTCGAGTCGGCGCTGCTGTCGCCGGGCTCCTTCGTCGAGGCGGAGGCGGCGGTGCTGGAAGCCACGAGCGGACCCGACGGCGTCCTGGCGGCGTCGGCGGTCTGGGAGGCCGACGCGGTCACGATCCGGGTCGCCGTGCGGGCCACCCAGCTGACCGACGAGCTGGTCGCGCAGGTGTGGGAGGGGCTCGACCACGAGCTCGGCCGCCTCGCCGGCTACACAGTGGCAGCCTGCGCCCCGGTGCTCGTGGTCTCGGCGTGCCGGCCTCTCCCTGCTCTGGTCCGAGCTGCCCTCCGAGACCCGCGACGAGCTCGCGGACAAGTCGCTCGACGAGCTGCAGGAGTGGCTCGACGACCATCCCGAGGTCGTCCAGCACCTCGCCAACGGCGGCGGCGGACTGCTCGAGGGACTCTGGGACGGGCTGACGCCGCTCGTGCCGGGCGGCCCGCTCGGCGTACCCCTGCTGGTCCCCGACACCGAGTCGGCCGCCGGCCTGCTGGCGGCGCTCTACAGCGAGGGCCACGCCGTCACCACGCCGAGCACGCTCACCGTGCCGGGCTCCCACGAGCAGCCGGCCGGACCTGGCCGGGCTGCTCCACCACCTCGCTGAGGTCAGCGCACTCACAGAGGCTCCTGGGGGCAGCGGCACGGTCGAGGTGCAGACGATCCGCGCTGCCGACGGCAGCGTGCGTCACGTCGTCTACCTGCCCGGCACCGACGACCTCGCCACGACTCCGTGGAGCCAGGACGCCGACGTCCGCGACCTCGGCACCAACCTGCTGCTCGTCAGCGGAGACGACAACGCCTACCAGCAGGGCGTCCTCGACGCGCTGCAGCAGGCCGGCGTCCGGCCTGGCGAACCCGTGGCGCTGGTCGGCCACTCGCAGGGCGGGATGGTCGCGGCAGCCATCGCCTCGCAGGGGTCGCCGTACACCGTCACCCACGTCGTCACCGCAGGCTCACCGACCGCCCACCTCGACGGCTTCCCGCCGGGCACCCACGTGCTCTCGCTGGAGAACCACGGCGACGTGGTGCCGCTGCTCGACGGTGAGGACAACCCCGACTCGGCCGAGCAGGTGACCGTGCGGTTCGACGACGGCGCGGCCGGCGTCGTCGGCGACCACGACCTCGGCCACTACGCCGGCGGCGCGCTCGCCGTCCAGGCCAGCGACGACGCGTCGGTCCGGGACCAGCTGGCCAGCCTCGCGCAGGGAGGTTTCGTCGGGTCGGCCACGGGGCAGGAGGTCTCCAGCCAGGTCTTCCAGATCACCCGCGGTCCGTGAGCGACGGGTGGTTTGGCCGGGTCCACTCGGGGGAACGGTGGCTCTGACCCCTGGAGGAGAGTGCATGTACGGCGACACCCTGGCGATCCGCAGACGCGCGGCGCAGCTGCGCGAGCAGGGCGACGACGTCCGCGGGCTGGCCGAGAAGCTCGTCACCCACAGCGACGAGGTCGCCTGGACCGGCCGCGCGGCCGACGCGATGCGCCAGCGCGTGCGCGACCGCGCATCCCGTCTGCGCGAGGTGGCCAACGCCCACGACACCGCTGCCGCGTCGCTCGAGAAGCACCTGGCCGAGTGCGACCGGCTGACCGAGTCCATCGCCGACATCGAGCGCCGCGCCTCGTCACTCGTCGCCGACGCCCGCTCCCGCATCGCCCGCGTGCAGGCCTCCGGCTCCGACGACGACGTGCGGCCGATGCCGACCCGGGAGGACCAGGTCCTCGCCGCCTTCTCCGCACCGCCTCCCGGTCACAAGGACTGGCTGCACGTCGAGCTCCCGGGGCTCTGAACCATGGTGACCATCGACCTCGGCACCCCACCCACCGCACCCGCCTCCGCGCTCGACGGCCTCCCCCGTCGTCTGCCCTTGACCGTTTCCGAGCTGCGTCTGGCGGCGGAGAAGGCCGGTGGCGCGCCGCTTCCGTTCGAGATGACCGCGCCCACGACCACCCCGCTCGAGGACCGCCTGGGCCAGACGCGCGGCAGCGCCGAGGAGGCGGCGTACGTCGCTGCGCTCGAGGCGCTGCACGAGCCGGCCGGCTCGCTCGAGCGCCGGCGGCTGCTGGTCGACGGGCAGCTCGAGGCCGGACTGTCTGGTGCCGTCGGTCTGCTCGCGACACCCGACGTCGCCGTCGACCTCGACGTCGTCGTCGAGGGCGTGCAGGTGAAGTCGTGGCACCGCCAGTCCGAGCTCGGCGTCGCGACCCTGTCGACCGCCGACGGCCTGGTCTTCGAGATCGCCTGGATGCCCGCGAGCCAGTGGGGTGACGAGCTCGGGCGGGTGGCCGCGCTCCCGCGCGACCTGCCGATGTCGGCGAGCGGGGTCCCGGCGACCGTCGACCTGCCCTTCGAGCTGCTCGACGCCGCCGGCGAGGCGCTCCACAGCGGCCGCGGCGACCTTGTCCCCGTGCTCGCCGACCACCACGCCGGCGCCGTGGTCGAAGGCGGCCGTCCCGTACCCGACGCCGACGTGGCCGGGCTGCTCCAGACCCTGAGCCGCGAGACGCGCGGCCGTCTCCGTGCGCTCGTCGCCCACGTCGGCGACGGCCCGCCGACGGTCGTCGGGGTGGTGTCGTGGCTGCTGCTCTCCGACGGCTGGCACGCACTCGAGACCCACGCCGGCACGGGGTCCGACGCTCCCCTCGTGCGGCTGCGCGCGGTCGAGGCGAGCGAGCTGGGCGGCGCGCTGGCCCCCGTGATCGCGGAGGTGACCGCATGAACGAGACCCCTCAGGCCCCACGACACCGCTGGAGGGCGCCGACCTGGCCGACAAGTACGACCGCATGCTCCGGCTCGCCGACCTGTTCGACTCCTCGGGCCAGGAGATGCGGGCCCGCTCCAAGCTCGGCGCCGAGATCCTGCGCGACGAGGGCGTCGTCGAGTCGAGCGAGCTGTCCAAGACGTCCTACGACGTGGCCGCCGACGACATCCGCTCCGCGACCACCGGCAAGCACGGCCTGCTCACCCGGTCGATCGAGCTCGACGCCGACGCGCTGGTGGTGCGCGCCACGGTGCTCACCTACCGCTGGATCGACGAGCTCCAGGAGGCGGCGTACCGGACGCTCGGCTCGATCGCCGGCCGCGCCATCGGCTACCTCGCGCCCAACGTCGCGCTCGGTGGCGCGATCGTCTCGGCGGGTCTGATCGAGACCGACGCGCTCGACCGCGACGGCATCGCCGACTACCTCAACGAGCTCGCCGAGGCCAACCCCGACCTGATGGACCACGTCACCAGCGGGGGTGGCGGGCTGGTCGAGGCGCTGCAGCTGCGCTCGCTGCTGACCTCCGGTCTCCTCGCGGGCGACCGCGGCCGGATGGCAGCGGCGGGCGGTCTGCGCGCGATCGGGGTCGAGCCGTTCGCGGGCGTGACGACGGCGGCGGTGCGAGACGTGGCCGGCCCGGTCCTCGCCCCCGAGGCCGAGACGGCCGCCGGGGTCCGAGGGGTCACGGCCCTCTCGCCCGGTCCGCGCGCCGCGCACGCTCGAGGAGCTGATGACGACGCTGTCCCACACCGCGAAGGTGACGGTGCACCAGGTCGGCGACGCGCGGTTCATCGCCTACCTGCCGGGTCCCGACGGCGCGGCCCTCGGCGTCCGCCGCCTGCGGCTCGTGGGCGCCGACCCCTCGTCGTACGCCGCCCAGGCCGTCGCCGCGATCGAGGCCGCGGTTGCCGACGTCGAGGAGGCCACGGTGATGCTGGTCGGCCATGCCCAAGGCGGCGTCGCCGCAGCCGAGATCGCGGCGGCCGCAGACTCCGCGAGCTTCACCGTCGACCAGGTCGTCACCGCCGGCGCCCCCTCGGCGCAGGTGCCCACGCTTCCCGACGGCACCCGCATGCTGTCGCTCGAGGACCGCGCCGACCCCGTGGCCGTGCTCGGCTCCCTCGTCTCGGCCGGCGCCGCCAACCGGCTGGTCGTGGTGTTCGACGCCGGCCGCGGCTCCGGCGGCGAGCAGCCGGCGTACGTCCTCGGCGGCCGCGCCGTCGACCATGCGAGCCACCCCGACCTGCGTGCCGAGATCAGCCGGATCCAGGGCCTGGGCTACCTCGCGGGCTGACGCACACTGCGCTCCGGCGTGCACTTCCTCGTCCTGGGCGTCGACGGTCCGGAGTTCGACGGCGAGCTCGAGGCCGAGCTGCCGGAGGAACACCAGCGCTACATGGACGGGTGGGCCGACGTGCTGGTCGCGCGGGGGCCGGTGCTCTCGAACGACGGTGAAAGGCACGCGGGGAGCGTGCACGTCGTCGACCTGCCCGACCTGGCGGCCGCCCGTCGGTTCGCCGACGAGGAGCCGTTCGCCCGAGGTCACCGTCGAGCCGTAGCACCGGACGACCAGCCGGAGGCGGCTCTGGACGGCGATGCGCTCGAACCAGCCGGACGGTCGACCGTCGCAAGGCGGCCCCCGCCTGTCACCGAGAGCCGGCCTCGCGGGCCTGGTCGACCTCGCTCCCCCTGCGGCAGCGCGCCGCCTGAACGACGAGGCGACGGGCTTGGGACTCTCCCTGGACCACCTCTCGGCCCGACGCTGGCAGCGGGGCGGCCGACATCAGACCTGACGGGACCGAGCGGCCTCCCGGGTACGTCGGCGCGGCACCGTAGGGTCACGAACGTGAGCCGACGATGAGCAAGATGGACAACCTCCGCGCGATGCGCGAGGCACGTTACGACCGGGCCGTCGCACGCGCAGACCAGGCCGCCAGCGCCCGAGCGACCTCCCCGGTGGCTCTGGTCACGCCACCCCGCGAGTCCATCGAGCCGTCAGTCGAACCCGAGCCGGTCACTGCCGAGGCAGAGCCCGACGAGCAGCTGTGCGGGCACCGCAACATGAGCGGACGCACCTGCACCCGCGAGAAGGGCCACTCGGCCAAGAGCCACCGCTACTCCTGAGCCGCCGCGGGACGTCAGACGAACTGGTCGTCCGGGCGACCAGAACGGATGACGTTGTCAGCCGGCCTCAGACCAGCCGCTCGACTGTCCCTGACCCGGCGGTCTGCCTGGGTAACGTGCGGGCTGTGGTGGAAGCCGGCGACGTCGTCGCGATCTGGGAGTCCGAGCTGGCCGCCGTACCGGCCTGGTCACTGGTGCTGCGCGGTCGCGGGGTCGATGTCGACGTGCGCGGCGACCTCGCCTACAGCGGTGCATCCACGATCAAGACGTTCCTGCTCGAACAGGCCTCGCACGCCGTGGAGGCCGGGTCGTTGTCGTGGGACAGCGCGGTGTCGGTGACACCCGAGCACGTCGCGGTCGGGGACGGCGTACTGGCGACCTGGCCGTTGCCCGTGACGCTGCCGCTGCACGCGGTGGCCCAGCTGATGACCGCCCTGTCCGACAACACCGCGACCAACGCGGTCGTCGACACCCTCGGCGGGCTGGAGGTCGTCAACGACGCGCTGGCGGCCGCGGAGTGCACCTCACGGATGCGGCGCTGGGTGACGGGCAGGTACGCCGACCCGCGCTGCGATGCCTGGGACTCCTCGCCCTCGCTGCCGTCGCGGGCCGGTCTGAGCGTGGTGGTGCCGCGCGAGCACGCCGCCGCGATCGACCGGATGGTGACCGAGCCCCGTCACGCGCGTCGCCCGCGCGATGCTCGAGCAGCAGTGGCACCGCGACTCGCTGGCCCGGCCGCCTCGTGGACGAGACGCCGTTCGCGCACAAGACCGGCAGCGTGGGCGGCGTACGGCATGACGGCGGCGTGCTGCTGCCGGGCACGTCCGAGGCTTTGACCGTGCACTGCTTCACCGACGGTCCGGAGCGGGACGAGCTGGTCGACGACGTCGCCGCCGTGGGCATGGGGCAGGCGATGGCCCGGACCCTCGACCTGCTGGGCCTGGGTCGGCTGATCGCTGGTTGAGGTGCGAGGAGCGCCAGCGACGAGCCTCGAAACCATCGATCACTTCCGGCGCTGGCGGAAGGCGGCGGTCTTCGTACGGTTCTGGCAGGTCGTGGAGCAGAACCGCCGGGTGCTGTTCTTCGAGGTGTCGACGTAGACACGGTCGCACCTGTCGGCCGCGCAGATCCCCAGTCGCCCGGCCAGGTCGCTGCCGAGGGCGAGAGCCAGCCCCGTCGCGCAGCCGGCCGCCCAGCCGGTCGCGAGAGCGTCGGTCGAGCCGTGGAAGTGGACGTGCCAGCCACCCTCGGCGAGCGGGTCGAGCTGGGGCCGGGCGCCGGTCCGTTTGAGGAGCGCGTTGAGCACGCGCGCTGCCTCTGTCAGGTCGCCACGCTCGACGGCCTCGAACACCTTCCTCATCTGGGCTGCGTGGGCCGCCAGTGCCGTGGCCTGCCTCGTGGTCACGTCAGGCGTGCTCCGGCCGTTCCCGCCCAGCGCCTGCGCGACCGCTCCCTGCCGGTGCTCGCCGCGGGGCATGGCGACCGCGTGGCCGCGGTCCAGCCCTGGCGTCAGGCCGTTGACGAGGCGGGCGGCCACGTCGACCAGGTTGAGTAGGTGACTGTCGAACGTCATTTGACCAGTTACTCACTTCGACGTAGTGTGCGGATGATGTCACTGACAATAGCGCGTTCGACAGTTACGGCGTGGCGCGACCTGCCAGCGACCGTCTGGCTGCTGGTGGCGGCTCGCACCGTCAACCGCCTCGGCGCCTTCACGCTGCCGTTCCTCTCGCTCACGCTGGTGGCCGAGCTGGGGGCGTCCGTCGCCCAGGCGGGATACCTGCTGGCGGTGTTCGGCCTGGCCACGATCCCCTCACGGCTGCTCGGTGGACGGCTGTCGGACCGTTGGGGCACGCGAGCGACCATCGTCGGCGGGTTGCTGTCCACGGCCGTCGCGCAGCTCCTCGTCGCCGCCTCGCAGTCGCTGTTGCAGGTGACCGTCGCGGTCGTGCTTCTCGGGCTGGCGTTCGAGGTCTACGAGCCGGCCAGCCAGTCACTGGTCGCCGACGCGACCTCGCCACGACAGCGCCCGGTGGCCTTCGGCCTGCTGGCCGCTGCGCTGGCGGCTGCCGGAGTGGGCGCCGGATTGCTGGCGGCGCTGCTGGCGGGTGTCGACCTCCGCTGGCTGTTCGTCGCCGATGCCGTGACCTGCTTGGCGTGCGCCGGCGTCGTGAGATGGCGGCTGCCGGCTCGGCCGCCCATGACTCCGCCACCGGACGACGCGCCCCGCGGTCAGCCATGGCGTGACCCTCGGCTGTTGCTGCTGACCTCGCTCGGCACGGCGTTCGCGGTCGTCTACCTCCAGGTGGTCCTCATCCTTCCGCTGACCGTCACCGCCCACGGCCTGCCCGCCTCGACGGTGGGGCTGCTGCTCACCGTGTCGGCCGCGACCATCGTCCTCGGGCAACCCCTGCTGGGCCTCCCGCGACTGAGCCGCCTCGACGACCCGACTGCCTTGGCCGTCGGCCACCTGGTCCTCGCAGCGGGCCTGCTGCTGACCGGACTGGCCACCAGCCTGGCGGCGTACGTGATCGCCACCGTGGTCTGGAGCCTCGGCGACCTCGTGCTGCTGGGTCGCGTCTACACCTTGGTGTCGGCGATCGCCCCCGAGCACGCCCGCGGCAGGTACCTCGCCGCTTTCGGCTGCAGCTGGGGCCTCGCCGGGATCGTCGCTCCCTTGCTCGGCACCCAGCTGCTCGCACGTGGCGGGCCGGTGTTGACCTGGTCGGCCATGTCGGTGCTGTGCCTGGCGATCGCCACGGCGTACCTTCGCGCCCGTGGACCCCTCCGCCTCGCGCTACCTCGCGTCCCTGACCGAGTCGGGGCGAGAGATCCTCGGTGACGCCCTGGTCGGGGTGTACCCGCACGGATCACTGATGCTGGGCGGATGGCGGCCCGAACGAAGCGACATCGACGTCCTGGTGGTGGTCGACCGGCAGCTGACGTCGACGGAGAAGTCGCTCCTGGCGGCGGCCTGGTCCGAGGAGTCCCTGCCGTGCCCGGCCATGGGCCTGGAGCTCAGCGTGGTGAGACGCGAGGTCGATCTCGCAGCCGATGCCGCGGACGCCGTTCGAGCTGCACGTGACCACGGCACCCCAGGACCGGAAGGTCATCGACGGCCACGGACACCCGGGCGACCGGGATCTGGTGCTGCACTTCGCCGTCTGCCATCGGATCGGCTTCACCCCCTTCCCGCACGTGCCCCGACCGCTGGTGATCTCGCAGCTCGCCGACGAGCTGACGTGGGCGGTGGATCACGCGGCCCCGGAGTACGCCGTGCTCAACGCCTGCCGCGCCTGGCGCTACGTCGTCGACGGGTCGCTCGTCTCCAAGGTCGACGGGGGTCGCTGGGCCGAGGCGAGGCTCCCCGACCCCGAGCTGACGCTGGTCCGCACGGCGATCGCCGTCCAGTCCGGCGAAGTTGGCGAGGTGGACGTCGCCGCTGCCCACGGCCTTCACCCAACGCCTGCGGGACGTCATACGAATCGAGCCGATAGACGACCACGATTCGTATGACGTTGTGTAGTCACGTAGTCGAGGTGCGAGGTGTCGTTCAGCGAGACGACGGCGCGGTTGCGGAAGAAGTCGTCCTCGTGGAGCACGGTGATCCCGCCGCTGGTCGAACGGAAGGCCACGTAGCCAGCAGCCTCGAGAGGCATCCGGATCCAGGCACTGACCACGAAGGTCAGCGCCATCCCGTGGGTGACGACCACCTGGTGCTCGCACGGGCGCGCGATGATCGTCTCGACCGCTCGGTATCCGCGACCCCGATCCAGAACGTCATACGAACTGGTCGCTATGGCGACCAGTACGTATGACGTGGTGAGCATTGGCTGGCGGTGGCGGTGGGATTTGAACCCACGGTGGGCTTGCACCCACACACGCTTTCGAGGCGTGCTCCTTAGGCCGCTCGGACACGCCACCGCCGGAGAGGGTACCGGACGGCTCAGGGGCGCCAGAAATCGATCAGCGTGCCTGCGCACGGTGGCGAACCGCCTCGAGCATCCGCCTCGTCGCCAGCACGTGGAGGCGGCTGCCGATCACCAGCAACCGGTACGCCGCCCCGTGCGGCCCCGGGAACGCGGCGTACGTCGTGGCCACCAGCCGTGAACGGTCGGGACCGGCGCCGGACCGCACCGTGAACACCAGCCGGTAGCGGGAGAACCGATGACTCCCCGCCAGCTCGACCGACTCCCCCGGCACCCGCGAGGTGACCGCGAACCCCGATGCGGGCGTCGGTCCCGAGCAGCCGGGTCAGCACCGAGGCGCGGCCCGTCGCGAGGTGCTCGTCGACGTAGGACGTCAGCGCGTCCCAGGCATGATCGCGGGCCGCCGCTGACCTCCACCTCGTGCTCGTCGACGTACGGGAGGTCCGGCACGACACGACCGTAATCGGTCGCGCGACCGATGTGCGGGGCCACCGGGTCGCCTAGCGTTCTCGACCGTGACCCGTCGCCTGCTCGTGCGCCCGCCGCTCGTGGACGTGGCGATCGCGGCTGCGTTCGTCGCTTTCACCCTCGCCGAGGGCGTCGCCGGCCCGGCCGACCAGCCGTGGTGGCGGGTCGCCGGGGCGAGCGCGGCCATGGTGTTGCTCGCCTGGCGCCGGCAGGCACCGATCGTCGTCACCGCACTCGTCGTGACGGCCAACATCCTCACCAACCCGCAGGGGCAGTTCTCCACCCTGCTGTCGCTGGTGCTGGTGTGCTTCACGGTCGGCTACGAGACCCGGCCGCCGCGCTCCTACGTCGGCCTGGCGATCGTGCTCCTGCCCTTCATCGGGGTCAGCATCGCCGAGGGCCTCGAACCCAGTGACCTGGCCGCCGGGCTGGTCTTCTTCGCCGGGCCGTGGACCGTCGGCTCACTGACCCGCGACCGCGCGACCCGGGCCGAGGAGGCGGTGGCGCGGGCCGACCGCCTCGAGGCCGAGCGAGAGCTCGAGGCCGCTCGCGATCGCCCAGGAGGAGCGCACCCGCATCGCCCGGGAGCTGCACGACATCGTGTCCCACTCGATCAGCGTGGTGACCATCCAGACCCAGGCCGTACGCCGCCGCCTCGGCCCCGATCACGCGCGCGAGGCCGAGGACCTCGCCGCCGTCGAGGCCACGGCTCGCGAGGCGCTTGCCGAGATGCGGCGGCTCTTCGGCGTGCTGCGCAGCGACGGCGAGTCCGCTTCGCTCGCGCCGCAGCCGGGCCTGTCCGAGCTGGGCCGGCTCGTCGAGCAGGTCGGCAGCGGGGACATGCAGCGCCACCCTCCGCGTCGAGGGAGACCCCGTCGAGCTGAGTCCGGGCCTCGACCTCGCGGCGTACCGGATCGCCCAGGAGGGCCTGACCAACGCGCTGCGCCACAGCGGCGCGCGGCACGCGACGGTGACCCTGCGCTGGAGCCCGTCACGGCTCGACGTCGAGGTCGAGGACGACGGTCGCGGCGTCACTGGCAAAGTGCCGAACGGCGGTCACGGCCTCGTCGGCATCCGCGAACGCGTCGCGCTGTACGGCGGCACCGTGCGGCTCGAGCCCGCCGCCTCCGGTGGGACGCAGACTGGCCGCGAGCCTGCCCCTGAAGGGACCGGAATGAGCGACGTGACCCGTATCGTCATCTGCGACGACCAGGGGATGGTGCGGGCCGGCTTCAAGTCGCTGCTGGAGGCGGAGCCCGACCTCGAGGTGGTCGGCGAGGCCTCCAACGGCCAGGAGGCGGTCGACATCGTCACCCTGCTCCAGCCCGACGTGACGCTGATGGACATCCGGATGCCCGTGCTCGACGGGCTCGCCGCCACGCGGCAGCTGGTCGAGGCGCAGGTGCCGACCAGCGTGCTGGTGCTGACCACCTTCGACCTCGACGAGTACGTGTTCGAGGCGCTGCGCGCCGGCGCGTCCGGCTTCCTGCTCAAGGACGCGCCCGCCGAAGAGCTCGCGGCCGCGATCCGCGTCGTGGCCGCCGGCGACTCGCTGCTTGCCCCCGGGGTGACCCGCCGCGTGATCGACGCCTTCGTCCGCCGCGCCGAGCCGTCGACCCGAACGGTCGACCAGCGTCTGGCCCAGCTGACCCCGCGCGAGCTCGAGGTGCTCGGACTGCTCGCCCGCGGGCTCTCCAACCTCGACATCGGCAACCGGCTGTTCGTCTCCGAGGGCACCACGAAGACCCACGTCAGCAACGTGCTCACCAAGCTCGGTCTGCGCGACCGCGTGCAGGCGGTGATCTTCGCCTACGAGAACGGCGTGGTGATTCCGGGCGACGTCGACTGACCCGCTGGTCGAGGAAGGCGCGCTGCGCCTGTCACGAGACCCGGTGACGGACACGGGAGTCTCGAGCTCACTGGGTTTCGTGACGGGCCAAACTCATTGAGCAGGGCGTCCCTCCTCAACCAGCGGGCGAGTCGAGAATCAGCCGCGAGGACGAGGACAGAACCCGTCTCGCGACCGATCCGCGCCGAGGTCCTCCCGTCAGAAGGTCTTCCCATGACGACCATGACGAACCACCAGGACATCGACAGCTCCACCACGACGCCGTCCGCGGCGCCCCAGACCTGGACCCGGACCGGGACCTCCAAGGCCATCGCCGTACGGCGCGGCCTGCTGGTCGCGGCACCCGTGCTCGCCGCGGCGTTCACGATCGTCGGCGTCGCTCGGCGACCCGGCCGCCGGCACCAACGGCACCGAGATGATCAAGGTCTACATCGAGAACCCCAGCCCGCTGCAGTGGAAGTCCACGGGCTACCACTGGGCCTACGCCTTCTGGATCCTGCCGGCCTTCCTGGGTGCAGCCCTGGTCCGCGGCAAGGGCGCGTGGCTGGCCAACGTCGCAGCGCTGCTCGCCTTCGCCGGCATGGTGACGCTGCCGGGGATGCTGATCACCGACTGGTACGCCTCCGGGATCGGCCACGAGTTCGGCCTCGAGGGCACCCAGGCGGTCGAGGCCTACATGCAGGCCACGATGTGGGGCATCGCCGGCTTCGGCATCGCCTCGATGGCCGGGTTCCTGATCGGCACGCCGCTCTCGGTCATCGCCCTGATGCGGGCCGGCCTGGTGCGCTGGTGGACCCTCCTCGCGGTGGTCCTCCCACTGGTCGCGCTGTTCGCGAGCCAGGGTGCCCTGTGGGGTGCCGCGGTCTGCGCCGCCGGCCTTCTGGTGTGGGCCTACGCCCTGCGCGGTGCGGTCAAGAGCGCTGGTTGAGCGAAGGCGCGCTAGCGCCTGTCACGAAACCCGGTCAGGACCGCCGACCTGTTGCGAGGTTTCGTGACGGGCTCTGCATGGCGCTCCTCGCCTCAACCACCGGAGATGTCACGGCGCTGCTCGGCGAAGAACTCGTCGAGCAGCGCCGTTGCCTCGTTGGCGAGGACTCCCGAGATCACCTCGGGACGGTGGTTGAGGCGGCGGTCGCGGACGACGTCCCAGAGACTTCCGACGGCGCCGGCCTTCTCGTCGTACGCGCCGAACACCAGCTTCGAGACCCGGGACAGCACGATCGCGCCCGCACACATGGTGCACGGCTCGAGAGTGACCACGAGGGTGCACCCGTCGAGCCTCCAGGAACCGCGCGCGGCCGCCGCCTGGCGCAGCGCGACGACCTCGGCATGCCCGGTCGGGTCGTGGTCGCGCTCGCGGACGTTGCGCCCGCGGCCGATCACCTCGCCGTCGGCGTCGACGACGACCGCGCCGATCGGTACGTCGCCCGTCGACCATGCCGACCTCGCCTCGGCGAGGGCGGCCTGCATGAGGGCGTCGTACGCCGGCCTCACCGGTGTGCGCTCACGCGGAGGAGGCGAGTCCGACGGCCTCGTCGAACTGCTCCCCGAACCCCAGCCGCCGAGCGACGTCGGACAACATCTCGTCGGGGTAGAGCTCGAGGTCGTCGAGCAGCACGCCCATGTCCATGGCGCCCATGCCGAGGTCGCCGAGCAGGTCGAGGTCGCCGGCCGGTACCTGCTCGTCGTCGTCCTCGGGGACCGGCAGCCCGAGGGCCTCGACCGCCGAGGCCGCGAGCTCCCACTCGTCGGCGGCGGTCACGTCGGAGAGCAGGATGCGCGTGGTCGCGCCCGCGACGCGGAGGATCAGGAAGAAGTCCTCGTCGACGGCGACGAGGCCGACCGCTCCGCCGTCGCCGGGGAACCGGCGCAACGCGTGCGCCAGCGCCTCGACGTCACCGAGCACGTCGTGGACCAGCTCCGCGAGCTGCCAGACACCTTCCTCGCGGTAGGCCGCGAGGGCGAAGTCGATGCCGTCGCCCAGCTGGACGACCATCGGATCCACTGGGGTGCCTTCCGTGTCGGACACGCTTCCAGGGTGGCAGACGGCCTCCGGCTGAACCAACCCCCTTTGGCCCGCTCTCGCTGGTTGAGGAGGTCGCGCAGCGACCGTCACGAAACCAAGGCTCCCCACTAGGGTGCCTGCCATGCGCATCCACGTCATCGAGCACCCGCTCGTCGCCCACAAGCTGACCAACCTCCGCGACGAGAACACCGACTCGCCGACGTTCCGCCGCCTGGTCGACCAGCTGGTCACGCTGCTGGCCTACGAGGCCACCCGCGACGTCAGGGTCGGGCCGGTCGACATCGTGACGCCCGTGGGCCCGACGTCCGGGGTGCGCCTGACCGAACCTCAGCCACTCGTCGTCCCCATCCTGCGCGCCGGCCTCGGCATGCTCGACGGGATGATGCGGCTGCTGCCGACCGCCGAGGTCGGCTTCCTCGGGATGATGCGCAACGAGGAGACGCTGGAGGCCTCGACGTACGCCGAGCGGCTGCCCGACGACCTGTCCGGCCGTCAGTGCTACGTGCTCGACCCGATGCTCGCGACCGGCGGCACCCTGGCTGCGGCCATCAAGTTCCTCACCGACCGTGGCGCCGACGACATCACCGCGATCTGCCTGCTCGCCGCGCCCGAGGGTTGCGAGCGCATCGAGAAGGAGCTCGCCGAGCTCGACGTGCCGGTCACCATCGTCACCGCCGCGATGGACGAGAAGCTCAACGACAAGGGCTACATCGTGCCGGGCCTCGGCGACGCGGGCGACCGGTTGTACGGGCTGGCGGGCTGACTGCGCCTGACGGGTCAGCCCGGCGTCCAGACCGCTGCGTCATGGGCGAAGACGACGCGGCGCGGGTCGAAGTCGAGGAGGCGCGGCATCCACTCGGGGTACGACGGCAGCGGGTCGTCGTGGCCGAGGTCCCGGGCCCGCGCGGCAAGCGCGTCGGCGCTCCACTGCGGACGCGGCGTCGTGGGACTGCCCCGCCAGCACGATCGACCCGTCGTCGCACTCGACCACCAGCGACTGGTGGCCGTCGACGTGGCCGGGCGTCGGGATGCAGTGCACGCCGGGCAGCAGCTCGGCCTCGCCGTCGAGCTCCTCGTAGCTGACGCCGTCGAAGTCGACCAGGCTCTCGACCGTGTAGCCGCCGGCCCGGGCGGTCGCCAGCTCTCCTCGCTGCGCCACCACGCGGCGGCCGGCGAGCAGCGGGTTGCCGCCGCAGTGGTCGAAGTGCAGGTGGCAGTTGACGACGAGGCTCACGTCATCGAGCGTCCAGCCGTGCTCGGCCAGCGCGCCGGCCAGGTCGATGCGACGCGGGCGGTACCACGCCTCGGTCTCCTCGTCGGCCGCGCCGATCCCGGTGTCGAGCAGCACCAGGCCGCTGCCGTGCGGGACGGCGTACGCGTAGACCGCCTCGACCCTCGGCGCCCCACCCGTCTCCTCCGGGGGACGAACGAAGGTGCCGAGCAGGAGGCGGCGTACGTCGTCGACGTTCACGCGACCGACCCTAGGCCCGGAAACTGGTGGGTACGGCGGTCAGGTCGGGAAGATCTGCACCCTCCCGGTGGCGATGAGCACCAGGATCGCGACCACGAGGAGTCCGAGGGCGAGGTAGGCCCAGGACTTGCCCGCCCGGTCCTCGTCGGACTCCGGCGCGTCGTAGCGGTGACCGTCCGCGCGGCCCATGCGGTCGTCGTGAGGGTCGCTCATGCTGCGTTCAACGAGGAACCTGTCTCCAGGTCATGCGGCTGCCCCGGACTTCCAAGGCAACAGCATGACTTCCAAGGCGAAATACTGCCTTGGAAGTCGAGCGATCCCCGGCTCACCGGGTATCGCTCCGGGATCGCTCACCCCGAGTCACTGCGCCTTGACGGCGTTCAGCAGCTTGCCCAGGGACTCCTTGGCGTCGCCGAAGAAGAGGGTGGTGGTGGGTTCGAAGAGCAGCTCGTTCTCGATGCCGGCGAAGCCGGGGCGCATGGAGCGCTTCATGAAGATGACCTGCTTGGCCTCGTCGGCGTTGAGGATCGGCATGCCGTAGATCGGGGCGCCGGGGGTGGTCTTGGCGGCGGGGTTGACGACGTCGTTGGCGCCGACGACCAGGGCGACGTCGGCGTTCTTGAAGTCGCCGTTGATGTCGTCCATCTCCTTGAGCTGCTCGTAGGGCACCTGGGCCTCGGCGAGCAGCACGTTCATGTGGCCGGGCATCCGGCCGGCGACCGGGTGGATGGCGTAGTCGACGGTGATGCCGCGCTCGATCAGCACGTCGACCAGCTCACGCAGCGTGTGCTGGGCCTGGGCGACGGCGAGGCCGTAGCCGGGGACGATG
Source organism: uncultured Actinomycetota bacterium (assembly GCA_963814935.1). Lineage (GTDB taxonomy): Bacteria > Actinomycetota > Actinomycetes > Propionibacteriales > Nocardioidaceae > Nocardioides. Next base: position 555,574 of record CAWFEZ010000019.1, read on the forward strand.
ATCACCCGCTCGGCGTAGGCGAGCAGGATCGCGATGTCCTCGGCGTTCGCGCTCTTCACCGGTCGGTCGGAGGCCTCGCCGGAGCCGAGCGTCGAGCCGCCCTTGAGCGCGCCGAACATGATGTTGGCGACCGAGCGACCCATGGCGTCCGGCCATCAGCAGGGTCAGGAACGTGCCGGAGGCGCCGACGAGCGTGCCCGCGACGAGCAGCAGGGTGTTGGACAGGATGTAGCCGCCGGCGGCCACCGTCAGGCCGGTGAAGGCGTTGAGCAGCGAGATCACGATCGGTACGTCGGCCCCGCCGACGGGCAGGACGAGCAGGACACCGACCAAGAGGCCGAGCAGCCCCAGCGCGACCCCGAAGCGACATGGCCGGCTCGTCGACCATCAGCACGGCCAGCACGACGGACCCGATCGAGCGCCGCGCCGAAGACGACCGGCAGACCCGGGAAGATCACCGGTCGCGAGGTCATCAGGTCCTGCAGCTTGGCGAAGGTGATGATCGAGCCGGCGAACGACACCGAGCCGACCAGTATCGTGAACGCCGTCGCGGCGAGCGTGAACCAGCCGGCGTCGTGGCCAGCAGCGGACGACTCGGTGATCTCGTGCAGCTCGAGCAGCGCGACCAGCGCGGCCGCGCCGCCGCCGACGCCGTTGAACAGCGCCACCATCTGCGGCATCTGGGTCATCTGCACGGTGCGGGCGCCGTAGACGCCGCCGGCGGTGCCGACCGCGACCGCCGCGAGGATCAGCGGGACGTGGTCGAGGTCGAGCGTAGAAGAACGGGACCGCGCAGGCCACGACGGCTGCGACCGCGCCGATCAGGTTGCCGTTGCGTGCGGTCTTGGGGCCGGACAGTCCCTTGAGCGCGAGGATGAAGCAGACGGCAGCGGCCAGGTAGGTCAGCTGCGCCCAGACGGGGATGCTCACTTGGCGTCCACCCCAGACGAAGGCTCCGTGGCGGGCGGGCTTCTTGCGGACGAACATCTGCAGCATCCGGTCGGTCGACCAGGAACCCACCGACCATGTTGACCGCGGCCAGCACGATCGCGACCAGCCCGACCGCCAGCGCCAGGTTGTTGTCGGTGCTGCCGGTGACGATGATCGCGCCGAGCAGGATCACGCCGTGGATGGCGTTGGCGCCCGACATCAGCGGCGTGTGCAGCGTCGAGGAGACCTTCGAGATCACCTCGATGCCGACGAACACGCTGAGCACGAAGATGGTCAGCCAGACGACAGCCTCGTCCATCGGCCGGGTCCTCCTCCGCAGTACGTACTTGGATCGGGGGCCCTCGATCGCATCTCGGGTGGGGGCGTGCCGGATCTCTCCGTCGTGGGTGACGCACGAGCCGACCACGATCTCGTCGTCGAAGTCGGGGGCGAAGGTACCTGACTGGTCACCCTCACCCGTCGCGGTCATCAGGGTCACGATGTTGACGATGTTCTGGGCGTAGAGCCTCGAGGCCGGGCCCGGCATCTGCGACGGCACGTTGCGCCCGCCCCACACCTGCGCGTTGCCGATGCGGACGACCTCTCCGGCGACCGAGCCCTCGACGTTGCCGCCGGTCTCGGCCGCGAGGTCGACGACCACGGAGCCGGGCTTCATCTGCTCGACCATCTCGGCGGTCACCAGCATCGGCGCCTGCCGCCCCGGCACGGCGGCGGTGGTGATCAGCGCGTCGGCGGCGGCGATGTAGGGCGTCAGCAGGTCGCGCTGCCGGGCCGCACGGTCCTCGGTCATCTCGCGCGCGTAGCCGCCGGACCCCTCGAGAGTCTCGAGGTCGAGGTCGATCGACTTGGCGCCCACCGACCGGATCTCCTCCGCGGCCGCGGCCCTGACGTCGTACGCGCGGACCACGGCACCCAGGCGCTTGGCGGTCGCGATGGCCTGCAGGCCCGCGACACCCGCGCCGAGCACGACGACCTCGGCGGGCTGGACCGTGCCGGCCGCGGTCATGTTGAGCGGGAAGAACCGGCGCAGCATGCCGGCCGCGACGATCGCGCAGCGGTAACCGGCGACCAGCGCCTGCGACGACAGCGCGTCCATCGACTGCGCGCGGGAGATGCGCGGCACCAGCTCCATCGCGAACGCCGTGATGCCACAGTCGCGCAGGTCGACCACCGCGTCCTGCTCGGTGGTCGTCGGCAGGAACGAGATCGTCGCCGCGCCCCGGCGGAGCCGGCGGATGCGGTCGACCGACAGCGGCTGCACGGAGACGACGAGCTCGGCGGTGTCGATCGCGTCGTCGGCGATGGTCGCACCCGCCGCGACGTACTCCTCGTCGGAGAGCAGCGAGTGCAGGCCCGCGCCGGGCTCGACCGCCACGTCGTAGCCCAGGGCCGTCAGCTTGTCGACGAGCTCGGGGACGATCGCCACCCGGGACTCGCCGTCGCGGGACTCAGCGGCGACAGCGAATCTTCACGGCCACGGCGACCCTAGTGGGAACGACGCCACGGTTTCGTACCGCGGTCGCTTGCGCGGGCCTTCACCCAGGTACGACGCGACGAGCTCGATGCTTCCGACCGTCCACGCACGGCCCGCGATAGGCGTCCAGCAACCGCACCCACGCCGTCGCCTCCTGCGGGTGCTTGAGCCGCGCCACGGTCACGTGCGGCTTGAACCGCGCGCCGTCGACCGCCACTCCCGCCTTGCTCGCCGCAGCACGGGTTCCGGTGGCCAGCCGTGCCATCTCGACGCGGCCGGCGCTCGTCGAGCTCGAGGTCGGTCCACAGCACGCGGGCCCGGCCGACGTTCGGGAAAGCACCGCCGCCCACGAGCGCCGTACCGAACGCCGTACGCCGCTTGGCCGCGCGCCCGAGCCGCTCCTCCAGGTCGTCGAGCGCGCGCGCTCGGGACCTCGGCCAGGAAGGCCAGCGTCACGTGCAGCTGCTCGCGCAACACCCACCGGAACTCCGCGGCATCGCGCCGTCGGTCGAGGAAGTCGTCGAGGTGGTCGAGGGCATCGTCGGGTGGTACGACCGCCACGAACATCCGCACGACGGGCCACGTTAACGCCCGCCAGCGCTGGATGAGGAGAGACGCCGGTCACTGGAGGGCTCGTCACGAAACCCGGCGACCCACGAAGCTGCCTCGCCGGTCACCGGGTTCGGTGACAGGCGCCGGGCGCCTTCCTCAACCAGCAGCCTCTGCCGCGACACGCAGGTCGGCGACGAACCGCTCGTAGTCGGCGTCGCGCTCGCGCGACCTGAGTACGGCGGCCGGGTGCGTCGTCGCGAGCACCCAGGACGGCGCATGGGCCGGTTGCTGGTGGCCGGGCAGCTCTGCCGGGAAGTCAGCAAGACGGCCGCGCGCCTCGCCGACCCGGAACGACGCGCCGTACACCGCCTTGCCCGCGGTGGCCCCGAGGAGCACCAGGCCTTGGGGCTTGACGAGGTCGAGCTCGGCGACCATCCAGGGTCCGCACGCGGCGATGTGGACCTGGCCGGGGTTCTTGTGGATGCGTTGCTTGCCGCGCGTTCCCGACCAGCGGAAGTGCTTGACGGCGTTGGTGCGGTAGACCTCGGCCGGCTCGATGCCCGCCTCGCCCAACGCCTTGACGAGGAGGTTGCCGGCGGGGCCGACGAACGGCTTGCCCTCGACGTCCTCCCGCTCACCAGGCTGCTCGCCGAGCAGGACGATCTTGGCGTGGGCGGGGCCCTCCCCCATCACGGCCTGCGTCGCGTCGCGGTAGAGCTCGCAGCCACGGCAGCCCTGCACCGCCTCGGCCAGCTCGTGGAGCGTGGGGTCGGCCGGCACCCAGGACTCTGCCCCGGGCCGCTCGGGTCGCTCGTTCACCCGATGACCTGGAGCCGCTCGAGGAGAAAGACGGTGGCCTCGGCGAACGGCGCACCGGCAGCGCGTTCGCGGACCACGTCCCAGTCGACCTTCTCCCGCAGCGCCCGCAAGGTCGGCAGTACCGCCGAGAGGTCGCAGTAGTGCTCGTCGAGGGCGAGCAGCTTCTCGGTGACCAGGTCCGTGGCCGAGAGCACGGCCATCTCCACCGACAAGACGTGCAACGTGTCGGCCCTCGCCAGGCCCTCACCGACGTCGAAGCCGTTGGCGCGGTGCAGCAGGTCGACCACGACGCCGTCGGTGCGCACCTTGACCAGCCAGTCCTCGGGAGGGTGCTCGACCTCGAGTCCGCGCTCGCGCAGCTGCTCGACGATCGCGTCGACGTCATCGGGGTGCACGAGGAAGTCGACGTCGTGCGCGTTCTCGGGTGCGCCGAGCGCCCACGCGGCGTACCCACCCGTGAGTGCATAGGGATGGCCGATCTCCTTGAGGGAGACGGCGACGCGCTTGAGGCCCTCGCGCAGCGCCTCGGAGGTCGGTTCGGTCACGCGGACCTGTGTACCCGCCAGGCGCGTTCGCATGAAAGACCCCGAGGTCGGGCACCCTGGGACACATGCGCATCGCGACCTTCAACATCCTCAGCGGGCGCTCCCCGCAGGACGACCGGGTCGACGAGGGACGTTACGTCGAGGCGATCAAGCGGCTCGACGCCGACCTGCTCGGCCTCCAGGAGGTCGACCGCAACCAACCTCGCTCGCAGCACGCCGACCTCACGGCGATCGCCGCCGAGGCGATGGGCGCGGTCGACCACCAGTTCGTCGCCGCGCTGCACGGCACCCCCGCCGTCTGGACCGCGTCGACAGGCGAGGAGCAGCCGGACTCCGCGGCGTACGGCGTGGCGTTCCTGAGCCGCTACCCGGTCACCGGCTGGCAGGTGGTACGGCTGCCACCCGCGCCGGGCCGTGTGCCGCACCGCTGGCACGGTCAGGTGCTGCCCGACTGGGTGCGCGACGAGCCACGCGTCGGCGTGGTGGCCGAGGTGGAGACGCCCACCGGTCCGCTGCGGGTGGTGACCACCCACCTGTCGTTCCTGAGGATCTGGAACGTCCGTCAGCTGCGCGTGCTGCTTCGCGGGATCAGCGACCGTTCGGACGTCCCACTGGTCCTGATGGGCGACCTCAACATGGGCCGGCGTACGGCCGAGCGTGTCACCGGCCTTCGCCCGCTCGCCACCGGCGCGACCTTCCCCACCTCGTCGCCCACGATGCAGATCGACCACATCCTGGCCTCTGACGACGGCCCCCGGGCTCGCTCGGGTGGCCCGATGCGGCTGCCGATGTCCGACCACTGCGCCCTCGTCGCCGACGTGAGCTGACAAGACGTCATACGAAGTGGTCGCCGGAGCGACCACTTCGTATGACGTCCTGGCCGGTTCAGAGGCCGAGGCGCGACCGTCGGGACCTGGTCGGTACCCGGTCGGGACCTTCGCCAGCCCTGCTCGCCGTCGGGTATCCGGATGAGGCTGCAGCTGACGCGCTGTGCTTGGATCGATCCAAACGGGGTACCGGTCGACCGTGTGCGCGGCACACGCGAGAGTGACGGGCGTGGCACCCGTACGTCAGGACGAAGGGAAGCACGTGGAGACCTGGCCCGGCAGCGCCTACCCGTTGGGGGCGACGTTCGACGGCAGCGGCACCAACTTCGCGATCTTCAGCGAGCACGCAGAGCGCGTCGAGCTCTGCCTGCTCGACGGAGCGGCCGGCGCCGAGACTCGCGTCGAGCTGACCGAGGTGGACGGCTTCGTCTGGCACTGCTACCTGCCGACCGTCCAGCCCGGCCAGCGCTACGGCTACCGCGTGCACGGCCCGTACGAGCCCGAGCACGGCCTGCGGTTCAACCCGAACAAGCTGCTGCTCGACCCCTACGCCAAGGCCACGGCCGGCTCCATCGACTGGGACCAGTCGCTGTACGGCTACGACTTCGGCGACCCCGACTCGCGCAACGACGACGACTCGGCCGCCCACATGCTGCACGGCGTCGTCATCAACCCGTACTTCGACTGGGAGGGCGACCGCCGCCTCAACATCCCCTACAACGAGAGCCTGATCTACGAGGCTCACGTCAAGGGGCTCACCCAGCTGCACCCCGAGATCCCCGAGGAGCTGCGCGGCACGTACGCCGGCCTCGCCCACCCCGCGGTCACCAACCACCTCACCAAGCTCGGCGTCACGGCGCTCGAGCTGATGCCCGTCCACCAGTTCGTGCACGACAGCACGCTTCAGGAGAAGGGGCTGCGCAACTACTGGGGCTACAACACACTCGGCTTCTTCGCGCCGCACCAGGAGTACTCCAGCGCCGCCGACGCCGAGGACAAGATCGGCCAGCAGGTGCAGGAGTTCAAGCAGATGGTGCGCTCCATGCACGCCGCCGGCATCGAGGTCATCCTCGACGTCGTCTACAACCACACCGCGGAGGGCAACCACCTCGGTCCGACGCTGAGCTTCAAGGGCATCGACAACCCGTCGTACTACCGGCTGATGGAGGACGACGCCCGCTACTACATGGACTACACCGGCACCGGCAACTCCCTCAACGTGCGCCAGCCCCACTCGCTGCAGCTGATCATGGACTCCCTGCGCTACTGGGTGACCGAGATGCACGTCGACGGGTTCCGCTTCGACCTGGCGGCCACCCTGGCGCGCGAGTTCTACGACGTCGACCGGCTGTCGTCCTTCTTCGAGCTCGTGCAGCAGGACCCGGTCGTCAGCCAGGTGAAGCTGATCGCCGAGCCGTGGGACATCGGCCCGGGCGGCTACCAGGTGGGCAACTTCCCGCCCCAGTGGACCGAGTGGAACGGCGCCTACCGCGACACCGTGCGCGACTTCTGGCGCGGCGAACCGTCGCTGGGCGAGTTCGCCTCGCGACTGGCGGGATCGGCCGACTACTACGAGCACTCGGGACGTCGCCCGGTGGCGAGCATCAACTTCGTCACGGCCCATGACGGGTTCACGCTGCGCGACCTGGTGTCCTACAACGAGAAGCACAACGACGCCAACGGCGAGGACAACAACGACGGCGAGAGCCACAACCGCTCGTGGAACCACGGCGAGGAGGGTCCGACCGACGACCCGACGATCCAGGCCGAGCGGGCCAAGGCGCAGCGCAACTTCCTCGCCACCCTGCTGCTGAGCCAAGGTGTGCCGATGATCCTGCACGGCGACGAGATGGGTCGCAGCCAGGACGGCAACAACAACACCTACGCCCAGGACTCCGAGATCGCGTGGATGCACTGGGACACCATCGACAAGCCGCTCGTGGAGTTCACCGCCGCCGTGGCCCGGCTGCGGCACCTGCACCCGACGTTCAGGCGCAAGCGATTCTTCACCGGCAACACCGTTCGCACCGGCGACGGCAAGCGCCTCAACGACATCGTCTGGCTGCACCTCGACGGCCGCGCCATGGAGCAGGACGACTGGACGAGTGGCTCGCAGGCCATCGGCATGTACCTCAACGGCGACGGCATCGCCGGCAAGGACGCCCGTGGCCGCACCATCACCGACGACCACTTCCTCATCTACTTCAACGCCGACGGGCAGGCCGTGGTGACCTTGCCGCCGAAGGAGTTCGCGAAGGCGTGGGACGTCGTCATCGACACCAGCGGTGCCGCCGACACCGCCACCACGCTGGCGGCCGGGTCGACGTTCGAGCTCGACACCCGGACCGTCGTCGTCCTACAGGAGCACGCCGAGCCGGAGGCCGAACCCGACCACTCGGTCGCCGCGTCGGTCGCGGCACTCAGTCACACCGAACCGGCTCCGGCCGCCGCGAAGCGCAGCGGCACCCGCCCCACCAAGGCGCCCGACGCCTGACCGATGCGGACCCCACGAAACACCTACCGCCTGCAGATCACGCCCGACTTCGACCTGCGCGCGGCGACCAGCGTCCTGCCGTACCTCCACGACCTCGGCGTCGACTGGGTCTACCTGTCCCCGCTGCTGCAGGCGACGTCCGGCTCGACCCACGGGTACGACGTCGTCGACCCGACGCGCGTCGACGAGTCACGCGGCGGACCGGCGGCCCTGGCCGACCTCTCCGACGAGGCTCACCGGCTCGGGATGGGCGTGATCGTCGACATCGTGCCCAACCACATGGGCGTGGCCGATCCGCAGCAGAACCCCTGGTGGTGGGACCTGCTCCGCCACGGCCGCGACTCGGCGTACGCCGACGCCTTCGACGTCGACTGGGAGGCGTTCGGCGGCCGGGTGATGATTCCGGTGCTGGGTGACGACGGCGAGGTGCCGCCCACGGACTACCCCCAGCCGCCGGAGCACTACGAGCTGGTCTCCTGGCGGCGCGGCGACAGCGAGCTGAACTACCGGCGCTTCTTCACCATCACCACGCTCGCCGGCGTGCGCGTCGAGGAGCCGAGGATCTTCGAGCAGACGCACCGCGAGATCCGCAGGTGGTTCGCCGAGGGACTGGTCGACGGGCTGCGGATCGACCACCCCGACGGCCTGCGCGACCCGCAGGGGTACCTCGACGACCTGGATCGGCTGACCGGCGGTGCGTACGTGTTGGTCGAGAAGATCCTCGAGCCCGGCGAGAAGCTGCCGACGTCGTGGGCGACCGCCGGCACGACCGGGTACGACGCACTCGGGCTCATCGACCGGGTGCTCGTCGACCCCGCCGGCCAGGCACCGCTCGACGCTCTCGAGTCGCGGCTGCGAGGAGGCGAGGTCTCCTGGGCGGACCTCACCCACGACACCAAGCGGGCGGTTGCGGATGGGCCGCTGCTGGCCGAGGTACGCCGGATCGTGCGGGAGGTCGTTCGTCATGGTGGTTTCGAGGCTCGGGCCTTGGCGGCCCTCACACCTCAACCACCGACAGCTTCGGTGGTTGAGGTGCGAGGAGCGCCAGCGACGAGCCTCGAAGCCACCCCGGTCGCTGCAAGACGCCGTCGCCGAGCTCCTCGCGAACTTCCCCGTCTACCGCTCCTACCTCCCGGAGGGCGTCGAACACCTCGCGAACGCCTTCGCCAGCGCGCGGCGTCACCGGCCCGACCTGGCTCAGGCCCTCGACGAGCTCGCACCCGTCCTCGCCGACCCAGCGCACCCTGCGGCACTGCGGTTCCAGCAGACGAGCGGGATGGTGATGGCCAAGGGCGTCGAGGACTGCGCCTTCTACCGTTACTCGCGGCTCACCTCGCTCAACGAGGTCGGCGGCGACCCTGCTCACTTCGCGGTCACGCCCGCCGACTTCCATGCGGCGATGGCCGAGCGGCAGCGTGACTGGCCCGACGCGATGACCGCGACGACCACCCACGACACCAAGCGCAGCGAGGACACGCGGGCCCGGATCGCCGTACTTGCCGAGCTACCTGACGTCTGGCAGGCCGCGCACGACCGGCTGCTCGCGCTCGTGCCGTTACCCGACCCCGGCTTCGGGTCGCTGCTGTGGCAGGCGGTCGTCGGCGCATGGCCCGCGAGCCGCGAACGCCTGCACCAGTACGTCGAGAAGGCCATGCGCGAGGCCGGCGAGCACACGGCCTGGACCGACCCAGATGCGGCGTACGAGGACGCGATGCACGCCGCCGTCGACGCCGCCTTCGACTCCGCCGCCGTACGCACGGTCGTGGACGGCCTGGTCGCCGCAGATCGACGAGCCTGGCCGCAACAACGGCCTGGCGGCCAAGCTGCTCGCGTTGACGATTCCGGGCGTCCCGGACGTCTACCAGGGCACCGAGCTGTGGGACCACAGCCTGGCCGACCCCGACAACCGCCGGCCTGTCGACTACGACGACCGGATAGCGCTGCTCGCCGACGGCTCCCACCCCAAGCTGCGCGTGACCTCCGCGGCCCTGCGGCTGCGCCGCGAACGTCCGGAGCTGTTCACGTCCTACGGCGAGGTGTCCGCCACTGGCAGCGCCGCCGACCACGTGCTGGCCTTCGACCGCGGGGGCGCGGTCACCGTCGTCACTCGGTTGCCGGTCGGGCTGGCCCGGCGCGGCGGATGGGGCGACACGTCGCTGGAGCTCGAAGGTACGTGGCGCGACGTGCTGACAGGGGTCTCGACAAGCTCGACAGACGTGCGGTCAGTGCTGTCTCAGTTGCCGGTTGCGCTGCTGGTGAGGCACGGCCGATGACGCGAGTTCTCCACAGATGTCCGTACGACGTGTGGGCGCCGCGGGCGCGACGGGTCCGTCTGTCGGTGGGCGATGCCATCGTCGAGATGAGACGCGGGGGCGACGACTGGTGGGTCCCCGCGGGCCCTGTCCCCGACATCTCCGAGGAGGCCGACTACGGCTACCTGATCGACGACTCGGACACGCCCCGACCCGATCCGCGGTCGCGGCGTCAGCCGGCGGGCGTCCACCAGCGCTCGCGAACTTTCGACCCCGCGGCCTACGACTGGCACGACCAGGGCTGGACGGGTCGGCAGCTGGGCGGCGCGGTGGTCTACGAGCTCCACGTCGGCACCTTCACTCCCGAAGGCACGTTCGACGCGGCGCTCGGGCGCCTCGACCACCTGCGCTCGCTCGGCGTCGACCTCGTCGAGCTGATGCCGGTCAACGCGATGAGCGGCGTGCACAACTGGGGCTACGACGGCGTGCTGTGGCACGCGGTCCACGAGCCGTACGGCGGCCCGGCCGGCTACCAGCGGTTCGTGGACGGCTGCCACCAGGCCGGTCTGGGCGTCATCCAGGACGTGGTCTACAACCACCTCGGGCCGTCGGGGAACTACCTGCCGGAGTTCGCGCCGTACCTCAAGGCGGGCCGCAACACCTGGGGCGACCTGGTCAACCTCGATGGCGAGGGCTCGGCGGAGGTACGCCGGTTCATCCTCGACAACGTCCGGATGTGGCTGGAGGACTACCACGTCGACGGCCTGCGTATCGACGCCGTGCATGCCCTCGACGACTCCTCGGAGGTCCATCTGCTCGAGGAGATGGCGATCGAGGTGGCCGCGCTGTCGGCCCACCAGCGCCGGCCGCTGACCCTGATCGCGGAGTCCGACCTCAACGACCCGAAGCTGGTCACTCCGCGCGAGGCGGGCGGCTACGGGCTCGACGGGCAGTGGAGCGACGACTTCCACCACGCGGTGCACGTCGCCCTGACCGGGGAGACGACCGGGTGGCTGGCCGACTTCGAGCCGCTGTCGGCGCTGGCCAAGGTGTGCGAGCGCGGGTTCTTCCACGACGGCACGTTCTCGTCGTACCGCGGCCGCGACCACGGCGTGCCGATCGACACCTCGGCAATGCCGACGTGGCGCCTGGTGGTGTGCGCGCAGAACCACGACCAGGTGGGCAACCGCGCGGTCGGCGACCGCATCACCGACAGCCTCGACGACGACCAGCTCGCGTGCGCCGCACTGCTGACGCTGGCTGGGCCGTTCACGCCGATGCTGTTCCAGGGCGAGGAGTGGGCCGCGTCGACGCCGTTCCAGTTCTTCACCTCCCACGAGGAGCGCGACCTGGCCGAGGCGACGGCGAAGGGCCGGATCGAGGAGTTCGCGCGGCTGGGGTGGGACCCCGACGTCGTCCCCGACCCCCAGGACCCCGAGACCTTCAGGCGTTCCAAGCTGGACTGGTCGGAGCTCGGTGAGGGCCGGCATGCCCGGATGCTCGAGGTCTACCGCCGGCTCGCGGATCTACGCAGGCGGCTCCCCGAGCTCACCGATCCGTCGTTCGCCCGGATCCGCTGCACGGCCGACGAGGACTTCGGGGCTGTTCACCATGAGGCGCGGTGACGTCGTGATCGTCGTCAACTTCGGGACGGAGCCGGTGACCACCGCGGTGGACGACGGACTGACGCTGCTGTTCGAGACCGAGTCTGGCGTCGACCTGGAGGGTGATTCCCTCACTCTGCCCGCCCACGCCGGCGCCCTGCTGGCTCCTCGCTAGAACGCCGCCGCCGGGCGAGCCGCGCGCTCCTCCCGCGACAGGGCCCGCACCGCCGCGTCCTGCCCGTGCCGCTGTGCGCCGAGCATGGCGAGCAGCGCGAGCGCCGGGTGCAGCACGTCGTCGTCGAAGGCCGGTGTCGGGATGCCGACGCTGGCCGCGAGGTCGTCGGTGTGCACCACGATCTCCATCAGGCGCACCACCAAGAAGTCGTCGGTCGCCACCGAGCTGTCCTGCCACGGCACGTAGGTCGTGTCGCCAGCGGCCGCGAGCGCGTCCGGCAGGTCTGCGAGCGCCTGCTCCAGGATCGCCACCGAGTGCTCCTGTCGACCTTCCGACATCGCGTTGAAGTCGTCGCGGATCGAGGTGTTCTCCTCCGCGTCGACCGCCGCCGCGAACCAGTCGGTCCGCTCGTACAGCTCGGCCAGGGACACGACCGGCGCGTGCGGAGGCGGTGGCTGGATGCGCAGGAACTCGACCGCCGTCTCCGGCTGGCTGACCAGGTGCCGGGCGACGCCACCCACGGTCATGCCCGGCAGTGCCGACTCGCGGTCCCACAGCTCCGCCACCTGCGGCGCGGAGACCAGCGGCCGCAGCGCCTCGCAGGCACGCCGGAGGGCGTCATGGTCAAGGGTCCCGGTGAAGGTCAGCGGCATGGGCCGAGGATAGGAGCCGAACCGGACGTAGGGCGTCCGGAGTGTCACGAAGGTCGCCGGAGCGACATCAGCTCACCGAGGGCCGCCACGTGTCGCTGCCGGGGAGGGTGTACCGGTACATCTGCACCGTCCAGGTCGGCTCTTCGGTCGGCTGCGAGGCGTACCACCTGGCACCCATGGCGTCGTAGAAGGGAGCGGCATGGGGGTCGGCGCCGATGCGGAAGTCGGACGCGCCGAGCTCGCGGGCGGTCTGGACGGCGTGCCGCCAGAGCACCCGTCCGAGGCCTCTGCCGATCTGGTCCACCTCGAGGAACATCTTGTCGAGCAGCAGGCCGTCGTCGTCCTCGGTGAAGCTGTAGAACCCCAGCGTGCGGCCGTCGCTGTCGACGAGGACGAAGACCGGGTTGTCGTGGACGTACGACTCAGCGATCCTCCGGGCGTCGCCGGCCCAGTCGAAGTAGCCGTCGGGGTAGTCCCAGTGAGACGCTGACCGGTCCTGGAGCTCTTCCAGCTCCTTGGCCTCGTGCGGCTCGGCGCGGCGGAAATGCTGTCCGAGGTCGCCACCCACAGCGCCTCCTCTCGAGCAGACGGTGATCCGGGTCAGTAGAACCAGGGGAACCGCGACCAGTCCGGCTCCCGCTTCTCCAGGAACTGGTCGCGACCCTCGACGGCCTCGTCGGTCATGTACGCCAGCCGGGTGGCCTCGCCGGCGAACAGCTGCTGGCCGACCAACCCGTCGTCGGGCAGGTTGAAGGCGTACTTGAGCATCCGTTGGGCCTGCGGCGACTTGCCGTTGACCAGCCGTCCCCACTCCAGACCGACCGCCTCCAGCTCGGCGTGCGGGACGGCCTTGTTGACCACGCCCATCCGGACGCCGTCCTCGGCGGAGTACTCCTGGCCGAGGAAGAAGATCTCGCGGGCGAGCTTCTGTCCTACCTGACGCGCCAGGTACGCCGACCCGTAGCCGCCGTCGAACGACCCGACGTCCGCGTCAGTCTGCTTGAACCTCCCGTGCTCGGCCGAGGCCAGCGTCAGGTCGCACACGACGTGGAGGCTGTGGCCACCACCCGCGGCCCAGCCGTTGACGAGGCAGATCACGACCTTGGGCATGAAGCGGATCAGCCGCTGGCACTCCAGGATGTGCAGCCGCCCGAACCGCGCCGGGTCGACAAGTTCCGATGTCTCGCCCGCTCTTCCCGATGCGTCCTCCGGACGCGTGTACTGGTAACCCGTGCGACCCGCGGATCCGCTGGTCGCCGCCGGTGCAGAAGGCCCACTTGCCGTTCTTCTCCGACGGCCCGTTGCCCGTCAGCAGCACGCAGCCGACGTCACTCGAGGTGCGGGCATGTTCGAGCACGCGGATCAGCTCGTCGACCGTGTGGGGCCGGAAGGCGTTGAGCACGTCGGGCCGGTCGAAGGCGATGCGGACGGTGCCGTGCGCCCTTGCGCGGTGGTACGTCACGTCCGTGAGGTCGTCGAACCCCGGTACGGCGTCCCAGGCGGAGGCGTCGAAGATCTGCGAGACACCGTCGATCGCGCTCATGGGGCCGACCGTAGTGGGCGACTAGCTTGCGCGCGTGACCCCGGCACCAGGACAACCTCGCGTACGACGCCCCCGCCCGGCTCCGATGCTCGTCCCGGACGGCGCCACGCGCGTGTGGACCGACGGGGCGTGCTCGGGCAACCCCGGCCCCGGCGGCTGGGCCTGGGCGCTGGACACCAGCGGGCGCCCGGGCAGCTTCGACTCGGGCCGTGAGGACCGCACCACCAACCAGCGGATGGAGGTCTGCGCCGCTCTCGAGGCGATCCGCGCCAACCCCGGACCGCTCCTGGTGGTCAGCGACTCGACGTACGTCGTCAACTGCTTCCGCGACCGCTGGTGGCGCGGCTGGCTGGACCGCGACTGGACCAACAGCGCCAAGAAGCCGGTGGCCAACCGCGACCTGTGGGAGCCGCTCGTGACGCTGTTCATCGAGCGCGGAGATGTCGCGTTCGACTGGGTCAAGGGCCACTCGGGCGATCCCATGAACGACCTGGTCGACGAGCTGGCGGTGGCCGCCTGCCGGGGCACCGCTGGTTGAGGAGGGACGCTGGTTTCCTTTGTCGGCCCGTCTCGAAACCACGTGACTCGGAACACGTCGCCCAGGCTTTGGATCGATCCAAATGATCCCGCACCATGGAGGTGTCCGAGAAACAACACCTCCAACCGAGGAGCATCCGATGACGACGATCAAGCGTCTGCTGCGCCGTCTCGACGGCTACACGCTCGAGGCGTTCAACGCCCCCGAGACTCACCGCCGCGCCGGCCGCCACGCCGCACGCTGAGTCCAGGCCGGGAATCCCAGCGGCCGACCAGCCGTTGGCCAGACATGACTCTTCTCGTGGGTGAGTACGTCCCCAGCAAGGCCAAGTGGGTCCGCGACCAGGTCGCGGAGTACGAAGCCTCCGGCGGCGCCCGGGCCAACACCCTGCGCGGCGGCAAGGACCCGATCGTGGTGATCACCTCGGTCGGCCGCAGGTCCGGCGCCCTGCGCAAGAACCCCCTGATGCGGGTGGAGCGCGACGGCAGGTACCTCGCCGTCGCCTCGATCGGCGGCGCACCGCAGAACCCCGAGTGGTACCACAACTTCCTCGCCAACCCGGTCGTGGAGCTGCAGGACGGCCCGGAGCCGAGGCTCTACCGCGCCCGGCTGCTCGACGGCGAGGAGCGCGAGGACTGGTGGGCGTACGCCGTGCAGACCTGGCCGACGTACGGCCGCTACCAGCAGAAGACGGAGCGACAGATCCCGATCTTCCTGCTCGAGGAGATCTGATCCAGACCGGTCCCGCTTGCGGGACCCGAAATCGAGCAGTGAAATCCTGCCGCAACACGCGGGGCCTAGTCTCGTGACCATGAGCCTCCTGCTCCGGGTCGAGCTGCCCGACGTGCCCGGTTCGCTGGGCCGCCTGGCCACGGCGATCGGCGGGGCAGGTGGCGACATCGGGGCCCTCGAGATCGTGGAGAAGCGGTACGACGGCACGGCCGTCGACGACGTACTGCTGGAGACGCTCCCGGGCGTGATGCCCGACTCGATCGTGTCGGCGTGCAACGCGCTCGACGGGGTGCAGGTCGTGTGGATCAGCCGCTACGCCGCCGGCAACAACCTGTTCCTCGACCTCGAGGTCGTCGAGGAGCTGACCGCCGCGCCCGAGGTGGCCTTCGAGCGGCTCGTCGACATGCTGCCCGTCACCTTCCGCTGCGAGTGGGGCGCCTGGGTGGAGTCACCCGACAAGGTGCTGCGCGGCACCGAGGGCGCGCCGACCGAGGTGCCCTGGCAGTCCGTCGACAAGCCGGTCCGCCTCGACGTGCTCGACGGCGACGAGCTCCGCTGTGCCGCGCCGCTGACCGGCGACCAGATCGTGGTGATCGGCCGTCGGGGCGGGCCCGAGTTCCTCGACTCCGAGCTGGCCCGCCTGGGCCACCTCGCCGCCCTCGCCGCCTCCATCCACCCCGATTCGTCTGCACCTCCCAGCGTGGAAAGTTGAGGCAAACCGCAGACGAATCGGTGTTTCAGTCGCCGGCGAGGCGGTCGGCGAGGCCGGAGGCGCGCTGGGCCTGGTTGGTGACGGCGGCCCGGACGGCGGCCTCGGTGCCGACGATGCGTACGTGGAAGCGGGCGCGGGTGACGGCGGTGTAGAACAGCTCGCGGGTCAGCAGCCGCGAGCCCTCCTCGGGCAGCAGCACGGTGACCCGGTCGGCCTGGCTGCCCTGCGCTTTGTGGATGGTCATCGCGTGCATGGTCTCGACGGCATCGAGCCTGCCTGGGGCGAAGTCTCGCAACCCGCCGACGCCGGCGCCCGCGACGAACACCCGTCGGCGCGCACCCTGCCGCACCACGACGCCGGTCTCGCCGTTGTAGACGTCGAGCGCGTAGTCGTTGTTGGTCACGAGCAGCGGCCGACCGACGTACCACCGGCCGAGCAGGTCCGACGCGGCCTCGGGACCGGACTCCTCGGCGAGCCAGCGTTCGACGAGGGCGTTCCAACGGCGTACGCCGAACGGTCCCTCGCGGTGCGCGCACAGCAACCGGTGGCGGTCGAGAGCCTCGAGCGCACCGACCGCGTCCTCGCTCTCGGCGCGCTCGCGCACGAGCAGCGCGGCCTCGACGGCGGTCGGCCGCAGCGCGGTCACCAGGTCGTCGTCGGTCGAGGCCTCCACGAACGAGACCTGGTCGGACGCCGTCCGCAGCACCTCGAGCACGGTGTCCGGATCGGGCTGGCCGCCGACCGGTCCCCGCAGCGCGGCGGCCAGGGCCTTGATGTCCTCCTCGGACCTGAAGTTGGTGGTCAGCTCCACGACCGGCGACCCAGCCCGGCCGGCGTAGCCGCGCACCAGGTCGCCGAGCACCGCGCCCGCGCCCACCGACGTCAGCTGTCGCGGGTCGCCCACCAGGATCAGCCGGCTGTCGGGCCGCAGCGCCTCGAGGAGGCGGGCCATCATCGTCAGCTCCACCATGGAGGACTCGTCGACGACCACCACGTCGTGCTTGAGCCGGTTGGCGCCGTCGTGCTTGAAGCGGGTGGTGTTGTCGGGACGCCACCCCAGCAGACGGTGGAGGGTCACCCCCTGGGGGCGGCCGAGCAGGTCGACCGCCTCGGGCACGCCGTGCAGGTGCGCCAGCTCGTGGCTCACGGCCTCCTGCAGGCGGCTGGCCGCCTTGCCGGTCGGGGCGCTGAGGGCGACGGACAGGCGTTCGCCTCGCGCCACCGCCTGGTCGGCCAGCAGGGCCAGCATCCGCGCCACGGTGGTGGTCTTGCCGGTGCCGGGCCCGCCGGTGACGATGGTCGTCCATCTGCGGACAGCGGACTCGGCGGCCGCGATCTGCTCCTCGCTGGCGTGCTCGCCGCGCACCCTCGCAATCGCTGCGGCGAGCCGCGCCTCGTCGACCACGGGCGGCGGTTGCTGTGCCCGGGAGACCAGGTCATCTCGTACTTGCGTCTCCATCCGGTGATAGCGGTCGAGGTAGAGCAACCCCCCGCCAGTGACCGAGTCCCAACGCAGCACGCCGTCGTCGACCAGGGTCGAGCGGCGTACGGCGTCGGCCCACACCGCCGCATCCGGCCACGGCAGCTCCGGCGCCTCCTTGCGGACGTCGTCGAGCGAGAGGCACACGGACCCACGGCGTACGGCGCGAACCGCGGCCGCCACGGCCAGCAGGACGAGCTCGTCGTCCTCGCCGCCGAGCGTCCCCAGCCGTGCAGCCACATGGAGGTCGGCGGCCGTCAGCAGCAGCCCGTCGTTGAACGCGCCCAGCAGACCGCCCAGCGACCGCCACGCCGCTGCGCCCGCGGGCCAGCCGCCAGTCGTGCTCGTCGGTCGGCTCGAACAGCTCGGTCATCTCGGGCTCCCGGCAAGGAGGTCGGAGAGGTCGTCGACGAGCGGCACGGGTGCCCGCCAGGTGAACACGCCGCACGGCGCCCCGTCGACCAGGGGCGTGGCGGCGCCGCACATGCCGCGGACGTAGAGGTAGAGCACCTCGCCGAGGTGCTGCTCGGGGTCGTAGCCCGGCAGCCGCCAACGCAGGAAGCGGTGGAGCACGGTGGCGTACAGCAGGGCCTGGAGCGGGTAGTCGGAGTGGCCCATCGCGGCGTCGAGCGCGTCGGGTCGGTAGGCGGCGGCGGTCAGCGGCTCGTCGATGGGACCGAGCCAGTTGGTCTTGTAGTCGACGACGTGGAAGCGCGGGCCGCCGGGAGTGGGCACGCGCAGCACCACGTCGACCGACCCGGTGAGGTAGCCGCGCAACGGCTGGTCGCCGAGCGGTCCGCGGAGGGCCGCGGCGTAGGCGCGCACGGGGTCGCCCTCGGGCAGGTGTGTCTCCAGCAGGGGCGCCAGGTCGCCAAGACGAATGACTGGCCGGACGTCGGGCATGGCGTCGCCGCGCAGGTCGCCGCCGGCCAGCGCGATCTCGAAGTCCATCTCACGCAACCGGTCGGTCAGTGGGACGCCCCGCAGGGTGATCCCCGACAGCAGCGAGGCGGGTCCGCCGAGCGGCGAGTCGCACACCTCGACCAGCGCGTCGGCGAGCTCCTCACGGTCGAGTGCGACCGGCCACCAGCCACGCTGCTCGTCGATGTGGGTGAGCAGCTCGGCCCGGAGGTCGTCGGCCGACGGGTCGGCGTGCTCGAGGACGGCGTGCACGAGCGACCCGAACGTCGCCCCCACGGGGAGGCCGGCCATCGGCGAGGGGACGTCAGCCCCCTCCGCTGGTTGAGGAGGTCGCGCAGCGACCGTCTCGAAACCCGCGGAGGGGAAGTCGGGCGCCAGCCCCTCGTCGTCCTTCCCGACGACCTCCGGCTCGCTGGCCACGCCCTGCACGACCGCCTCGAGGCGCACGGCACTCAGTGACGAGTAGGACGTACGCCGCCAGGCGGCGTCGACGGTCCTGGTGAACGAGCGCACCCCGAGGGCGTGCACATCGGCGGCAGGTCCGGGACCGGTGAGCTCGGCGGGCCGGGCGGGTTCGGGCGTCGGTCCGCCCCGGTCGCGCCAGCGGGCGAACAGCGCGATGGCCTCGTCGTCGGAGGGGACACCCGGCTCGCGGGGGACCTCGGCGCCCTCGTCGACCCCGACATCGACCCCGACATCGACCCCGACCTCAATGGGGCGCATCAGCATCCGGTGCAGCGGCGAGGCGATGGTGTTCTTGGTCGGCGACCACCAGCACACCACCTGGGACTGCGCGCGGGTCAGGGCGACGTACAGCAGGCGAAGCCACTCACCGGCGTCCTCCTCCTGCGCGCGGCGCACGTGGTCGGCCCACCCGGGGCCCCCGGCGCCGACGTTGCGGCAACGTCGGCCCTCGTCGTCGTGGAAGCGCGGCAGCTCGGGCTCGGAGACGTGTCGGTCGGAGACGGCGGGCAGATAGACGACGGGGTACTCCAGACCCTTGCTGGCGTGGATGGTCACCAGCTGCACCGCGGCCGCGTCGCTGTCGAGGCGACGGGTGCGCTCGAGCCCGCGACCGGCGCGGCCCTCGGCGACCTGTTCGCGCAGCCAGGTCAGCAGCGAGACCAGGCCGTGGTGCTGCGTCACGAACTGGGCGAGGGTCACCTCGTGCAGCACCTCGCCGATGTGGCGCAGGTCGGTGAGGCGGCGCTCGCCACCGTGCTCCCCCAGCACGCGGGCGGGGAGCCCGGCGACCGTCGCCGACTCGAGCACCGCCGCGAGCCCGCGGGTCGCGAAGAGCTCGAGCCAGGACCGCAGCGTGTCGGCGACGTCGTCGGTGAGGTCGTCTCCGCGCTCGTCGAGCTGGACGGCGGTGTGGCCGAAGAAGCAGGTCAACGCGGCCGAGCGCACGCGGGTGCTGCGGTGGGGCTGGTCCAGCGCCTCGAGGAGGGTCAGCCACTCGGTCGCGGCCGGTGTCGCGAACACGCTGCCGCCACCGGCGATCACGCCGGGCACGCCGACGCGCTGCAAGGCCTTCTGGGCGTCGGCGAGGTCGGCGTGCCGGTAGCTGATCACCGCGATGTCGCGCGGCCGCAAGGGCCGCCCGTCGAAGGTGGCCCCGGAGTCGAGGAGGCGGCGTACGTCGTGGGCGAGGTCCTGGGCGATCCGCGGCCGCGTCTGGCCGACGGCGAGCAGCCCGGTCCGCTTCGCGAGGTCCTGGCGCAGGACGACACGGACGCGGAACGGGTCGCCGGCCCCGACCAGCCGGCTCTCCGGGTGATGGGCCTCGACGTCGCGGACCACGATGCTGTCGTCGCCCAGCGCGGCGCCTCGCAGGAGCTCCTGCAACGCGGAGAGGAGCGGCTGGTCGCTGCGCCAGTTGACAGCGAGCGTCTGCTGGGTGGTCGCGGTCTCGGCCGCCTTGAGGTACGTCGTGACGTCGCCGCCGCGGAAGGCGTAGATGGCCTGCTTGGGGTCGCCGATCAGGACCATCGTGGCGTGTCCGCTGAAGGCCAGGTCGAGCACCTCCCACTGCACCGGGTCGGTGTCCTGGAACTCGTCGACGAGCACGATCTGCCACCGGCGGCGCATCCGATCGGCGGCGGGCGACCCCTCGCCCCGGAGCGCGTCGCGCAGCTGGCTGAGCAGGTCGTCGTAGGAGAGGATGCCGAGCCGTCGCTTGCGGCGGTCCATCTCCGTGCGCACGGCGCGGGCGAACGCGACCCGCCGCCCGGGCACCGTCGAGCGGTCCTCAGCCGCGGGCTCCAGCCAGGCCTGCGGGTCGTCGACGACCCGGCGGGCGATGGTCAGCGCCGTCGCGTAGTCGAACACCGGATCGTGCTCGTCGAGCGCGAAGGCCCGGAGGTAGAGGTCGTCGACCGTCTCCTTGACGAGGTCGTCGAGGTCCTCGACCAGCCGCGCGCGGGAGTCGGAGTCGCCGGCCACGCCGAGGGAGTCGAGCACCATCGAGCAGAACTGGTGGGTGGTTGCGATGGTCGCCGCGTCGAACCCCACCAGCGCGTCGACCACCCGCCGGTGGGCCACGCGACGTTGCTCGTCGTCGTAGGCCAGCAGCATCGTGACCAGGTCGGACGGCCGGTCGCCCACAGCCGCCGCACGCTCGTCCGGGTCGTCGCCGAGCACCCTCTCGGCCTCGACGAGCTGGGCGCGCACGCGCTCGCGCAGCTCCTGGCTCGCCGCGCGGCCGAAGGTGACGACCAGCATCTGCTCCAGCCGCGCGACGCCCTCGACGACGTACCTCGCCACGAGCGCGCCGATCGTCCAGGTCTTGCCCGTGCCCGCGCTCGCCTCGAGGAGCACGGTGCCCTTCGGCAGTGGGTCGGTGATCGAGAAGGACTGGGGATCGGTCATAGAGGTCCGACCTTCTCGACGCCGGCGAGTAATGGCTCCCAGACCTGCCAGGCGTACGCCGGCAGGCCGGCCTCCAGGAGAACCTCGAGCTTGGCGCCCGGCCCGTAGACCCGGACGTGGTAGGTGTCCTCGTCCTCCTTCGAGAACGACCCCGTACCGCTGAACCGGTCGGTCTCCCACTCGCGACGCGCGGCCCTGCGCTCGTCGGCGTCGGCCCCGCGCAGGGCCCGCGCGTGCTCCTCGGCCCAGGCCGCCGACGTCGCGATCGGCAGCGGCAACGGCTTGGTCAAGCCGACGTCGCGCAGCGCCACGAGGTCGCGCAGCCAGCCGAGCGCGCGCGGGTCGAGCGGCCCGGTGAGCGCTCGCTTGGGGCCGGCCCGCTCGCGGCCGACGGCATGGCCCGTCCACGACTGGTCCGGATCGGAGGCGCTCAGGGCCAGCAGCTGGATCCACGTGCTGAGCCGCTGCTTGGCCTTCAGCCGGGAGTAGCCCAGCGAGAGCAGGCGGGTGCCGTAGACGCCGGGGACCGTGCCGGTGAGGCGGCGACCATCGCCGAGGTCGACGTCGACGTCGACCGAGCGGCGGGTTCCGGTGCGGAGCTCGGCCGTCCCCTGCCAGAGCTTCTGGCACTCCTCGACGACGCCTCGCAGCGCCCGGTCGCCCAGCCGGAACGGCGGCAGCGTGCCGCGCAACAGCTCGGCCGTCATCACCGCCTGCGCCTGATGTCCGGCGAGCATCTCCCCCAGCAGGCGGTCGCCGACCTGCCAGACCTCGAGGGAGTCGAGGGCGACGGGGATGGCCTCGGCGAGCTCGTCGGGCTCGAACGGGGTCGAGACGTCGAGTCGCTCGCGCAGGAAGGACCGCACCGGGTGCATGAAGAAGCGGACCAGCTCCTCGACCGAGAGGTCCTCGCCGGTGCGCAGCGGCAGGTCACCGGTGAGCAGTGGCGGCACGGGACGGCGAGGGCCGACCGCCGCCCGGGCGCCGGCCAGGGCAGCGCGGTCGAAGCTGAACGGCCGCTGGACCGGACCCCGCAGGTCGGGGACCTCCCACTCGGGCGGGTCTGTCGCGGGGTCGCCCGTCTTGAGGTTGCGGGGGTCGTAGGTCTGGAGCGGGTGCCGGGTGAGGATGGCGTCGACCACGGGGGCCGCGGTCGTGCGGTCGGCGGCGTCGAGCAGCTCCCCGAGAGGTACGGCGGGTGGTCGCCGCGCGCCGGAGTGCTCGTTGGCGCCGGTGTAGGTGATCACCAGGTGCTCGGTGGCGGCCATCACCGCGTCGAGCAGCAGCTGGCGGTCCTCGCTGCGACCGTCGCGCTCGCCCGTCTGTGGCCGCCGGGCCAGCACGTCGTCACCGTCGGCGACAGCGGCCCGCGGGAAGACGCCGTCGTCGAGCCCGAGCAGGCAGACGACGCGGTGCGGCACCGAGCGCATCGGGACCATCGTGCAGACGGTGAGGGTGCCGGTGCGGAAGTTGGCGCGGGTGGGCCGGCCGGCCAGCCGGCCGGCGAGCAGGGCCCGGACGTCGGCCAGGCGGAGGTGTGGTGACGGATCCAACGCCGCCCTGGCCAGCTCGCGTTCGAGCTGCGGGGTCTGCCAGGCGTCGTCGGCGGGCACGTCGGTCAGGTCGCGGACGCCGGTGAGCAAGGCGTCCATCCACTCGGCCACCGTGTGCGCAGCGGCCAGGGCAGCCAGGCATCCCTCCAGCCGGTCGAGGAGCTCGGCCAGCCGGCCGGCCAGGTCGATCTCGTTGCTGCCGACGTCGTCGAGCGGCAGTCCGGTGCCGAGGTAGCGGTGGTCGTCGCCGCTCATCGCCACGCCGAGCAGGATGCGGTCGAGGCCGGTGCGCCAGGTGTTCTGGGGAAAACGTTCCATGGCGAACGCCGCGCGCCCGCGATGGTCGAGCCCCCACCGGACTCCGGCCCTGGCCACCCAGCGGCCCGCGCGCTCCAGGTCGTCGTCGGTGAACCCGAACCTGCGCCGGCACGGCTCACTGGCGGCCAGGTCGAGCACCTCGGCCGCCGTCACGCGTCCGCCACTCAGCTCGAGCAAGGAGCCGGCTACCGCGAGCAGCGGGTTGGTGCTGACCAGCGCCCGGTCGGCGAGCTTCACCCGGAGTCGGTGAGCGGGATGACCGGCGTCGTCGCCCGGGTCGTCGTAGGCCGACACCATCCCGAACCCCGCCGAGATCAGCGGCGCGTAGGTCTCGATGTCGGGGCACATCACCAGGATGTCGCGCGGCTCGAGGGTCGGGTCGTCCTGCAGCAGGCCGACCAGCACCTCGCGCAGCACCTCGACCTGGCGGGCCGGGCCGTGACAGGCGTGCACCTGGAGGCTGCGGTCGGCGGGGTCGTGGCGGCGGGCGGACCGCTCGTCGGCGGTGGGTGCGTGGTTGACGCGAAGGTCGTGTTGGAGCAGGCCGATCAGCGTGGTCGGCGGATCGTCGGTCGCGACGCCGCGCCAGGGCGACGCGTCGCCGCTCGGGAACCCCGCTCCGACCAGTGTCCGACGAAGCTCGCGGGCGTCGCGGCCGAGCGAGGCGAGCAGCGGGTGGCCGACCCGCTCCGCTGAGTCGTCGTCGTCGCGGGCGACCACGCCACCGATGTCGTGGAGGTCGTCCCAGAGCGTCGGGGAGGCCTGCGGGAGGTAGAGGTGGACGTCGCGTTGCTCGCCGAGCGCGGCCAGCAGCTCGACCTCGGTGACAGGCAGGCGGGTGTGGCCGAACAGCGACAGCCGGGGCGGCAGGTCTCGGGCGAGGTCTGGGTCGATGCCCGGGTGCGCACCGCCGGACCGGAGGGCCGCGAGCGTCGCGGCATGGCGGACGTCGGGCGGGTCGGCCTCGACCCGGGTGAGCAGCCGGCGCCACAGCTCGGGCTGCCAGGCGAGGTCGGCGTCGAGCGGCCGGCCGGCGCCGTCGGTGTCGCGGCCCTCTCGCCAGTCGGTGACCAGCTGCGGCCGCTGGACGGCGTACGACGCGAACAGCGACGCCAGCCGGAAGGCCACGCTGTAGCGGCGGTCGCGCCGCAGGTCTGCGTCGTCGCCGATGAGGCCGTGGCCGAGGTGGGCGGCGAGCGTCGCGCACCAGGGCTCGCCCAGGCTCGCGTCGATGGTGGCGAGCACCGGCCAGACGAGGTGGTCGGGGTCCCAAGGGTCGTCGCGGTCGCGGCCGATCAGCAACGAGACCAGCGAGCGCGGCTGGAGGAACCTGACGCCCGCGCACACGCCGTCACCGCCGCGGGCGCTCGCTCCCAGGCGGTGGGCGAGCCGCTGGGTCAGCCACCTCTCCACGCCCCTGCGCAGGCACCACGACGACCTCCTGGGCGAGCGGGTCGTCGAGGGTTTGCGCGAGGAGGTCGCCGAGCGCCTCCGCCAGCAGGTCGGTGCGCGGGGCCCGATGCAGGTGGAGCGCCACGCGGTGACCCTATGCGTTGCCGCCGACGGCCCGACGCGCCCTGCACACACAGCGAGGCCGACGCAGCCCCAAGAGCCACACCGGCCTCGCCGTACCGAAATTGGTGTATCGCTAGAAGACCCTCCGGCGGGCGCCGCCGATCGGGACGAGGTTGAGCACCAGACCCACGACGATGAGGATGAGGCCGATGATCGTGAGGATGGAAATGCTCGCAACCAGGCCGATGATGAGCAGGATCAGTCCGAGGACGATCATGGTCGCTCTCCTTTGTTCCGGCGCCGCGGTGGCACAGGTCATCTGGAGCATGATCGGACCCTAGGGGGTGGACCACACCCGAGAGGGTGGAGCCAGGGCGTCCGTGGGCCTACTCTGACGGGATGCCCATCCGCGTCGCGGTCGTCAACGACTACGAGGTCGTCGCACATGGCATCGCGTCGATGCTGCGTTCCCACACCCATCGTGTCGAGGTCGTCGAGCTCAACGCGTCCACGAGTGTCGAGGAGCCGGTCGACATCGCGCTGTTCGACACCTTCACCCAGTCGCGCGACGACGGCACCGGCGTCCTCAAGCTGCTCGAGAACCCCCACGTCGCCAAGGTCGTCGTCTACACCTGGAGCACCGACCGGGCCCTGCGCGAGTCGTCGCTGCGGCTCGGCGTGGCCGGCTACCTCTCCAAGCGACTCAGCGCGACCGAGCTCGTCAACTCCCTCGAGCAGGTCCACAAGGGCGAGATCGTCGTCAGCGAGGAGCCCGCGCGGCTGCCGCTGATCGGCGGCGACTGGCCCGGCCGCGAGGAAGGCCTGACCGCACGCGAGTCCGAGGTGCTCTGCCTGATCACCCAAGGCCTCACCAACGCCCAGATCGTCGAGCGCACCCAGCTGTCGATCAACTCGATCAAGTCCTACATCCGTTCCTGCTACCGCAAGATCGGCGTCGACAGCCGCTCGCGCGCGGTGCTGTGGGGCGTCGACCACGGCATGCAGTTCGACCGCGTCCGGGTGGCCGACCCAAAAGTCCCGGGGTCTAACGACTGACCCAGCTCCAGTCACTTGCAGACCCGAGAGGACGCGAAACGGGGCGTTGCTTCAGTCTCCTCGGGTCAGGAGTCGAGACCTCACCGGCCAGCCGGTGAATCCTGCGCCGCCGACTCCGCCCGTACGCCGGCCACGACCTGCTCGTGCTCCTGACGCCGTACGGCGCGCGATCCGAGGAGCAGGTAGCCGACGAAGCCGATGACCAGTGCGACCGGCACGCCGAGGTTGGCGTAGGCCCACTCGCCGTCTCGGCCGCCCAGGCCGAGGGGCTCGAGCAGGAAGCCCAGCCAGCTCAGGCCCTTGCCGGCGCCGGTGGTGTCGATGACGAGGCCCCAGCCGATGGCGGTGGCGGCGACGAGCAGCAGCACCGACTCCCAGCGGACCAGGCCGTAGCCCGCGCCCCCGATGGCGCTGTCGGTGCGACCGAAGAGTGCGCGCTCGTCGTAGGGGTAGCGCCGCATCAACAGGTCGCACAGGAAGATCCCGCACCACCCGGCCAGCGGGACACCCAAGATGATCAGGAAGGCCATGAAGACGGTGAGGAAGTCGTCGGCGATCCAGACGATGTAGATGGTTCCGAGCATCATCAGCACGCCGTCGAAGGCCGCCGCCGTCCAGCGCGGGATGCGCAGGCCGAGCGACAGCAGGGTCAGGCCCGACGAGTAGAGGTCGAGGATCGCGCCGCTGACCAGCCCGCCCACGGCCACGATCGCGAACGGCAGCAGGAACCAGGTCGGCAGCAGCGTCGTCAGCGTGCCGATCGGGTCGGCGCCCATGTCCGCGGCCAGGTCGGGGTTCGAGGCGCAGAGCAGGATTCCGTAGGGCACCAGGATGACGACCGGCAGGCTGCCGCCCAGCGTCGGCCAGAACACCACGCCGGCTGTGCGGACGGTGCGCGGCAGGTACCGCGAGTAGTCGGCCGCGGCGCCCACCCACCCGAGCCCGAACGCCGTGAACATCAGGACGGTCGCGCCGACCAGCGCGGTCGTCGGCCCGTCGGGAAGGGCCTGCGCGGCGTCGAGGTCGATCTCGTCGATGGTGAGGTAGACGTAGATGGCCGTGGCGATGATCAGGGCGATCGTCAGCCACAGCTGGATCTTCATGATCGCGTCGAAGCCGAGGATCCCGGCGGCCACGATCACGCAGGCGACCACCACGAAGGCGATCACCTTCGTGGCGTCACCGGACGCCCAGCCCAGGCGTTCGAAGACCGTCGCCGTGGCCAGCGTGGAGAGCGTCACCAGCACGGTCTCCCAGCCGACGAGGAGCAGGTACGACACCAGGCCAGGAAGGCCGTTGCCGACCCGGCCGAACGCCGCCCGGCTGAGCACCAGCGTCGGTGCCGAGCCGCGCTTGCCGGCGATCGAGACGAGCCCGACCAGGAAGAAGCTGACGACCACGCCCACGACCGTGGCGACCAGCGCCTGCGTCAGGCCGATCCCGAAGCCGAGCACGAACGCGCCGTAGGACACCGCGAGGACCGAGATGTTGGAGGCGCACCACGGCCAGAACAACCCGGCCGAGCTGCCCTTGCGCTCGCTCTCGTCGATGACGTTGATGCCGTTGGTCTCGATGGCGCCGCGCTTGGCGGGCGCCTGCGGCTCTGCCTGCGGTTCGGTGTCGGTGCTCATGTCCTCAAACCCTCCTCGACGAGTCGCACCAGGAGCGGCCCGACCCTCGTAGCGCTGCGCTCGGCGATCCTGACCACTTCGGCCGCATCGATCCCCGGCTGTGCCATTTGCTGTGCCACTTGATGGGGAGTGCCCTCGATCGCGGTCACGGTCGAGAGCCCCACCAGCTCCACGCCCCACTCTCGCGCCGCGATCGCCTCGTACACGGTCGACATGCCGACCAGATCCGCCCCGAACACCTCCGCCGCAGCCAGCCGGCCTCGGCCCAGGTCTTCGTTGGTTGAGGAGGGCCGTCAGGCCCGTCACGAAACCCCGGATACGGATCGGCATGATGTCAGGGTGACCTGCTCCTTCTGCCCGCCGCTCGAAACCCAGCAGGTGGTGCGGTTCGCCGACGACCTGGTGAGGTACCTCGACGACGAGCGCTGGCAGGGTGCGCTCAAGCACTCGGGGATCATCGTCCCGGTCCGCCACGCCGAGACGGTCTTCGATCTCACCGAGGACGAGGTGGTGGCGACGTTCCGGATGCTGGGGCAGGCCAAGGCCTGGCTGGACATCGGTCATGTCTCTGGGCACGCGCCCGACGGCTACAACGTCGGCTGGAACTCCGGCGCAGTCGCCGGTCAGCAGGTCTTCCACGCCCACCTGCACGTGATCCCCCGCTTCGCCCAGGAACCCCTCGCAGGCCTTGGCATCCGCGCCCACCTCAAGGCCGACGCCAACCGCTGGTAGTCCGTACCCGCATCGGTGGTTGAGGTGTGAGGAGCGCCAGCGACGAGCCTCGAAACCACCGCAGGGGGACCAGCGAGTTCACCCCGATCGGAGGATGGGCGGCCGGGGGGCGGCGCCTTACGCTGGCGAACGATGAAGATCTCGGAGATCCGCTGCCACCGGCTGACGGCGCCCCTGCACACGCCGTTCGTCACCGCGCTGCGCCGCACCGAGCACCTCGAGACCACGGTCGTCGAGGTGGTCGCCGACGACGGCACCCGCGGGTACGGCGAGGCGCCGCAGGTCTGGCGGGTGACGGGTGAGTCGCTGGCGGGGGCGGAAGCCTGCCTGAGCGGACCGCTGGCCGACGTCGTACGCGGCCGTGACATCGACGACCTCGACGACCTGACCCGTGAGATCGGCGAGGCGGTGGTCGGCAACTTCGGCGCGAAGGCGGCGATGGACGTCGCTCTCCAGGACCTCGCGGCACGCCGGACCGGCCAGACGCTCGCCCGGTTCCTGGGTGCGAGCAGCGGCGAGCAGCGCGTCGAGACCGACGTGACCGTCTCAGCGGGCGAGCCCGACGAGCTCGCGGCGACGGCGTCCAAGCGCACCGCCGAGGGGTTCACCGTCCTCAAGCTCAAGGTCGGCACCGATGCCCAGACCGACGTGGCACGGGTGCGCGCGGTCCGCGAGGCCGCTCCCCACGCCCGCATCCGCGTCGACGCCAACCAGGGCTGGACTCCCGACCAGGCGATCAGCGTCATCCGCGCGATGGAGGACGCCGACCTGGGCGTCGAGTTCGTCGAGCAGCCGGTGGAGCGCTACGACATCGAGGGGCTCGCAGCCGTGACCGCAGCGGTGGACACCCCGGTGATGGCCGACGAGTCGGTGTTCGGGCTGCGTGAGCTCGCCGCTGTCATCGACCGCCGAGCGGCCGACCTGCTCAACGTCAAGCTCGCCAAGTGCGGCAGCCTCGGCGTCGCCCGCGAGCTGCTCGAGCGTGCCCGCGCCGCCGGGATGGGCACCATCGTCGGCTCGATGATGGAGGGCCCGATCGGCGTCGGCGCCGCGGCCGCGCTGGTCGCTGCCGTCGGCACCACCCACGTCAGCGACCTCGACGCCGCGTGGTGGGCGAGCGCGTCGCCCGTCGTCGGCGGGGCGACCTACGACGCGGGCGTGATCGTGCTGCCGGACGCGCCGGGCCTGGGGATCGAAGGACTGCGATGACCGACGTACTGCGGGTGGGCGTCCCCGTTGCGACCATGTGGGCCTCGCGTGACGCGCCGCGCGACCTCGACGCGGCGGCGCTGGCCGACCGGCCCGACGACGCGGCCTGGCTCGCGGCCCTGTCGCCCGCCGACCGGCTGGGACTCCACGGCCGCACCCTGACCCAGGTGCTCGACGGCGAGCCCGTGATGGTCAGCGACGAGCGGGAGGGCTGGTCGGAGGTGGTCGCGCCGTGGCAGCCGGTGCCCGGCCAGAACGGCTACCAGGGCTGGGTGCGCACCGCCCATCTGCGCCCGCCCACCGACGACGACCCGGACCACCCGTCGGCCCGCGTGCCGACCGACCGCATCGCCGTGGCGGCGTACGCCGAGCGGTTCCAGGGGCTCACCTACCTCTGGGGCGGCACCAGCCCGGCGGGCTTCGACTGCTCGGGCCTGGTCCACTACTCCTACCGCCAGGCCGGGGTCGTCGTCCCCCGCGACTCCCCCGACCAGGCCCTCGCCGTGACGCCGGTGCCGCTCGGCACCGAGGAGCCCGGTGATCTCTACTTCTTCGCCCGCGACGACGCCCGCGTCTACCACGTCGGCTTCGTGGCCGCTCGCGGCCGGATGCTGCACGCCCCCGAGCGCGACGGTTCCGGCCAGATCGTCGACGAGGTCCTCGACGACGAGCGCCGCGGCCACCTCGTCGCGGCGGGACGGTTCGCGATCTCGCCGGACGAGGACGTCGACCGCTAGGCCTACTTCCCGGTCTTCTTCCAGAAGTTGACACCCCGCGTGGTGACTAGCGGTGGCTGTCCGAGCCCTCGCGCCTCTGACCTGCGCAGACGCGATCCGAACCGGTGGCAACCGGTGACGCCGTGTGACTGTCCTGCGGACTCTCGTGCGGACTGTCCGCCCAAACGCGACCGACCGATTGGAGGTCACCATGGCAGCCAAGCCACTCACGCCGAGCCAGACGCTCGCGCTCTGGTTCGCCGCCGACACTATGCGACCTCGGATTGCTCCTGCTGCACCCTGCGCCACCGAGCGCGCTAGGGGCAATACCTCGGATCGTCTGTGAGCCGACCCGGTGCTCTTACCACCGAACCGGCGCCTAGATCCCTCACCTAGTTGGAGGCAAGGAACCATGACCACATCATCCCCCAGCAAGACCACGCCCAGCGAGAAGCTTGCGCGCGGCGCCGGGCATCTTCTTGGGCGCTGACCTACTCACCCTCGAGAGAGCGGAGCAGGTCGCCGAGGCGCTCCACCGCTTGATCGAGGCCCATCGGCAGGCCTAGCCCGAACATACGCAGCGAACCGCCCACCCCGGAGTTAGCGGGGTGGGCGGTTCGCCGTCTCGATTGGACCGGGGTCCGTTGCCGGGTGTCCCCACACCGCCCGCTAGCGTCCGGCGTCGTGGCTCCTAAGCCCTTGAATCCAGGCCAACTGTCACTGCTCATCCGGCTCGCACGCGGCGGCCCGTTCGACGATGTGGCCGAAGGGCAGCGGACTTCAGCCAGAGCGATGACCCGCCGTGGAGTCGTCAAGATCGCTGGCCATGGGCCGACTTGGAGGGCGACCCTCACCGACGCCGGAGCCACTACCTGGCGCACGGTTCCTACCCGAAGCCACCGGAGCCTGCAAAGCCAGCCATGCCATCGCCACCGCCCTTGCCACCCGCTCCGCCGACGCGACCTCTCGAGGAGTGGGACGTCGGACTCGCCGAAGGGGATGCGGCGTCGCGGCCGGCGACCCCTCGGTGACGGCTTCTTCGACGGCGAGCCCGATCCTCTCGACGAGAAGATCCTGGTCACGGCCAAGGAGGCAGCCTGGATGCTGAGTGTTCCCGAGAGCGCGATCCGGCAAGCCGTCCGGGATCAGGACGTCGATCGCGTCTTCATAGGTGCCGGCAAGACTCACTACCGGATCGTCTACGGCTCTCTCCTGGCGTGGGTGAACTCCATGCCCTACGAGTCTTCCCACACGAGTTGGTGGCGCTGATGGCAGCCGAAGGAGGCGGATGGGAACCGCCCCTCCCGCAGCAGTTGCTCGTCTCCGCCCGTCGTGTTGCGGCCGAGCTCGACATCCCGATCTGGAAAGCCAACGAACTGTGCTGGTGCCTGGATCGCTATGACTACACACCCGACCAGGTGGGGTACCGGGTGTCTCGAAGGTCGCTAGAGGAGTTCAAAGATCTAATGGAACAGGGAGTGTCATTCACCCGAGCCCGTGGCGTCATGTGGAGCCGCACTCGGGGCCGCCACCGTCGCCGTGAGGACCGCCCCTACAGCGCCAGCAACCTCCGGCACATGCGCCAGGCATGGCGCAGACGACGCGCCCTGTAGTTGGCGCGAGAGCGCGCGGGTCACTGGCTGGATATGCCCCGATCGGCGTAGGCCAGAATCGCGACAGCGACAGCCAGTCCAGCGGCGCACGCCGCTGCCGCCTGCCAACTCGCCGTCGCAGAGACGGCGGCGAGGAGGACAAGCCCGAAGAGCGCCGCCCGCTGCCAGCGCTTTGTGACACGCATGGCGGTCAAGATACACATCCTTCAATCTGCGGCACCGGGAAGTACTGGACCCGCAGCTTCGGCTTGGAGGTTGGGCAGATCGAGTGGCTGTCGAAGTACTTCACGATTGCGAAGGCCACGGCCGCAGCGACCCCACAGACCACCGCGGTGGTGCAGAGCATCGCCGCAATCGCCGTGGCAGTGGCCTGTGCC
Organism: uncultured Actinomycetota bacterium; assembly: GCA_963814935.1. Lineage (GTDB taxonomy): Bacteria > Actinomycetota > Actinomycetes > Propionibacteriales > Nocardioidaceae > Nocardioides. The sequence continues at coordinate 587,437 of CAWFEZ010000019.1, forward strand.
AAGAACGACTGCTCCGACCTGCTGAAGTAGACGCAGCGCTGGAGGAACCCGCATCCGCCTTCGGAGAAGTTCTTGACGCCGCCATCGGCGCAGCGGTTCACCGTGCGCTGATTGCCCGGGGCTGCAGGCGGTGGGCTTTGGGGCGATCTTGGTGACGTGCTGGGTAGTGGTCCGGTCTGTTGTGCCGACCGCCGCCGAGGCGGATGTTGCCGTGGAGGCGAGAGCCGCAACGACCGCGAGGATCGTGACGACGACGAGCGATGACCTTCTGAGCAAGGGGATGCCCTTCCGAGAGTTGCCGAGATGACGACCGATGCGGTCGACGGGCTGAACGTGGCAGCGTCCCTGGGCACCAGTCCACAAACGTGCCAAACGTTGCCCGCAACGTGCAGAAGGCCACCGAAAATGGTGGATCCTCTACCGCCTCACCCGGAGTTGGCGGGGTGGGCGGTTCGTTGTGGCAGCGCGCCGATGTCGGCACTCACTGAAACACTGCCACGCATGGAACCCCAACGATCCCTGCCGCGTCTGCGGCTCTCACGTCCGTCTCGAGCAACAAGAGGTCCCCCGCCGCTTGGCGAAGCACAGGCCCGCACCGAAGCGCGGAGGGTCTGCACGAAACCTGACTGTGACACCAAGGGGTCACGTCGCCGCCTCGCCTCTGCGCCGTAGCGGCCGAGAGTCATCGCATGGCCGTTTCTCACTGGTGATCAGCGACGTCGTGACGTCAGCGTCTCAATGTCTCGAATCGGCGCGCGCTCTGAGATCCGCCAGAAACACCCACCGGGCTTGCCTGCCCGCGAGTAGATGCGGAGCAGGTTCCGTCCAAAGACCAACCCTTGGGTGATGGGAGGGTAGTCGGCGCGACTCAACGAGAAGACCTTCGTGTGATGGCTAACGAGGGCGCTCGCTTCAGCGTCATTCTGTGGCAACTTGAAGTTCTGCGTGGCACACAACCACCCTCGATCACCCATGTCGGCCAGCCACTGAGTGTCGGGCACCCTGACGGGCACGGTGTATACATCCTGCAGGTGGACAGCGTGGATCTCGTCGAAGCGATCTAAGCCCTGCGCGAGCGAGCCGCGGGAACGTGAGCTTCATGCCTCAACGGTGCTCGCCGGGCAGGGTCGCCCGAAACTACGGATGACCTGAGGATGTGGCGGGCCTGACCCCAGGACGAGTACGAAACCTCACCGGGTTTCGAGACGGTTGCTGCGCAACCTCCTCAACCAGCGGATGGGGCCAGCAGCTCCCCCAGCGCGGCGACCAACCGGTCGATCTCGTCCTCGGTCGAGTACGGCGCCAGCCCGACTCGCAGCCCGCCTTCCTCCCCGAGGCCCAGGTGGTGCGAGGGCTCCCACGCGTAGAAGTTGCTCGACGGCGCGTTGATGTCGCGGTCGGCCAGCGCGACCGACACCTCGGCCGCGTCGGCGTCCAGGAAGGTGAGCAGCACCGTCGGCGTACGCCGCTTGGCCCGCGAGTGCACGACCACCGGCAACCGCGACAGTCCGTCCTCGAGCCGCTCGCGCAGCCGGTCCTCGTGCTCCTCGATCGCGGCGAAGGCATCCTTGAGCCGGGCCCTGCGGTCCGAGCCCTCGCCCAGCGAGGCGATGAAGTCGACCGCGGCCGTCGTCCCGGCCATCAGCTCGTAGGGCAGCGTGCCGAGCTCGAACCGTTCCGGGACCTGGTTGGTCGCGGGCACCAGCTTGTCGGGGTCCAGCCCTTCGAGCAGCTCCGGCGCGGCGACCAGGGCACCGCAGTGCGGGCCGAGGAACTTGTACGGCGAGCAGACGTAGAAGTCCGCACCCAGCTCGCCGATGTCGGTCGAGACGTGGGCGGTGTGGTGCACGCCGTCGACGTACAGCAGCGCTCCCGCGTCCCGCACGCCCGCCGCGATCGCCGCCAGGTCGGGCCGCGTGCCGATCAGGTTGGACGCCGCGGTGACCGCGACGAGGCGGGTGTCCTCGGTCAGCAGGCTGGTGACCGCCGACGGGTCGAGCTCGCCCGTCGCCGGGTCGAACTCCGCCCACTTGACCGTGACCCCGACGCTCTCCGCGGCGATCACCCACGGCCGCACGTTGGCGTCGTGGTCGAGCTTGCTGACGACGATCTCGTCACCGGGCTCCCAGTCCTTGGCCAACGCCCGCGAGATGTCGAAGGTCAGCTGGGTCATGCTGCGCCCGAACACGACCCCCTCCGGCACGCCACCGAGCAGGTCGGCCACCGCCGCCCGCGCCGCGAGCACGACGTCGTCGGCGTTGCGCTCGGCCCGCGTCAACCGCCCGCGGTTGGAGAGCGGCTGGGTGATGGTGTGGCGCATCGCCTCCCCGACGACCTCGGGCGTCTGGGTGCCACCCGGACCGTCGAAGTACGCCGTGTCGCCGGCGAGGCTGGGGAAGCGCGCGCGCAGCGCCTGGACGTCGTACATGATCGCGATCCTGCCAGGCACTCAGCTGACAATGGGGCGGTGACGTTCGACGAGGCGGTGCTCGCCCTGCGCGCCGCCGGCTGCGTCTACGCCGAGGACGAGGCCGGCGCGATCTGGGAGACGTACGACGACGCGTCGCTCCGGGCTTCGGCCGTCGCCGACCGCGCGACCGGACGTCCGCTGGAACAGGTCGTCGGCTGGGCCGAGTTCGGCCCCGTCCGCGTCGCACTCGCCCCCGGCGTCTTCGTCCCCCGCCGCCGCGCCGAAGCCATCCTCGGCCCCGCCGTCGCCCTCAAGCCCGACGCCCGCATCGTCGCCGACCTCGGCTGCGGCGCCGGCGCCCTTGCGGCCTCGCTGGCCGTGCTTCTGCCTTCTGCTGAGGTGCACGGGGTGGACGTCGACGAGGCAGCGTTGGAGTGTGCGCGGCGTACCGGCGGCTTCCAGGTGCACCACGGCTCCTGGTGGAACGGCCTGCCTCCTGAGCTGAAGGGCCGCGTCGACCTTGCGGTCGCGTACCTCCCCCACGTCCCGACGTCACGGCTGACCCAGATCCACGGGGACTTCCGCGCGAACGAACCCGCCCTCTCCGTCGACGGCGGCCCCGACGGCCTCGCCCCGCTGCGCGCCGTCCTCGCCGACGCCGACGACTGGCTCGCCCTCGACGGTGCGTTCGTCACCTTGCTCGCACGCAATCAAGCGGCTACCACCGACCTCCAGCTGCTCGCCGCCCACGAGGACGACGTCGTGGTCGCCCATCGCCGCTCCCCAAGCCGCATCCGCTCGCAGTAGTACTCCGCGCAGTAGTTTCGGCGGGTGAAGCCGACCGAGTCCGACCCGCCGCCTGACGGCATCCCCGAAGCGACGATCAACCGCAACTGGACCGAGCTGATCCAGGAGCTGCGGTCCACGCAGACCGGCGTGCAGGTGCTGACCGGGTTCTTGTTGACGGTGCCGTTCACCGACCGCTTCGACACGCTCGACGATGTCCAGCGGACGGCGTACCTGCTCGTCCTCTCGGGAGCCGTCACCGCCACCGCGGCCATCTTGTCGCCGGTCGCCTACCACCGCATCCTGTTCCGACGCGGCCGACGCCCGTGGCTCGTTGCGACAGCCAACCGGGTGGCAAGAGCCGGGCTGGTCCTGGTGGCCCTGACCACGTGTGGGGTCGTCTTCCTCACCTTCGACCTGGCGATCGGGAGGACCGGAGGAATCGTGGCATCGGTCGTCGCCTTCCTCGGCTACCTCGTCCTGTGGGTCGGTGTCCCCCTTCGCGCTCGACCCTGAGCCGCCTCGTCAGTCTGCGATACCGGCCCACACCGCGTCGGCGTCGGGCATCGTGGCGATCTCGTCGCGCACGCGCTCGGCTGACGCTCTGAACGACGGGTTGCCGGACACTTCCCTGACCGCAGCCTGGATCGTGTCGACGGCGTAGTCGTCCGGGGCGACGACCACCCCGGCGCCGGCGCGGGCCAGCAGGGCTGCGTTCTCCGGTTGGTCGGTACCTCGCGGCAGCGCGACCTGTGGCACGCCGTGCACCAGTCCGCCCAGCATCGTGCCCGAGCCGCTGTGGGAGACCAGCAGATTTGCGCGCTCCAGCACGGAGGCCTGTGGGAGGAACTCGGCCACGATGGCGTTCGCCGGCACTGGTCCGAGCTCCTCGGGATCGAGCCGACGCCCCGTCGTGGCGATCACGACGCCGTCGTACTCCTGCAAGGCAGCGAGCCCGACCCTGAAGTCGGCGGCGTCGGCGTTCTTGACCGTGCCAAGGGTGAAGTAGGCGACGTGCTCCTCGGTTGCGAGAACTTCGGCAACACCAGGTGGGATCTGGCCAGGCTCGCCGGCACTGGGCCGCAGAGGCGTTGCGTCCGGCCACGGTGGTGGGCCGTCGTCGGGCTGCAGCGAGGGCGGACAGATGTCCAGGGCCTCCTCGGACGAGGCCTGAGCCCACAGCTCAGGCTCGCCTATCGCGGCGCCCGCGGGGCCGATGAGCTGGGCATAGAACGCGAACATGGGTCCGAGGCCGTGCACGACCCCCGGCACGTCAAGCCTCCGGGCGAGCAAGGACCCCGCAGTCTCCACGACCTCGTGGACGATGAGGTCGGGGCGCCAGTCCTGCGTCATCGCGAGCAGATCGCTGAGCCGGGCCAGCGCCGGCGTTCCGAACAGCGCCACCACCCCGTCCATCATCTTCTGCTCGTCGGGCAGGTCGGGATCCGACCACACCTCATCGTGCGCGGACCACGCCTCTGCCCACGTGGGCCCGACGGCGCGGACATCGAGCCCGCGACCGGCCAGCGGACCGACCATGTCCGGACCCGTGGCGACCCGCACGTCGTTCCCGGCGAGCTCGGCCGCCCGCATCAGAGGCAGCATCGGAAGCACGTGCCCGTACGCCGGGCACGACGTGAACAGCACTCGTGCCATGTCAGCAGCGTGTCACGTGGGCCCGCATCAGGTCGGGATGCGCGTCCCGGAACGCACAGGATCACCCGGCTGCAAGGGACTGCTGCCTCATGCCCCGGGCCTTCTGTGTCGCGAGCATCCACATGTATCGCAGCCGCGGTACAAGTGCCGACATTCCGGGAGAAGGACATGCCTCCGAACACGGCCCCGACATCGTCCAGGACGTCCACATTGCAGGCGCCCGAGCGACGGGCCTCGAGATACTGGCGCCATCGCGGCGATGAACGAACGAGGCCGGGCCTGGTGGACGAGGCCCGACTGATCCACGCGGAGGGTTACCTGGCGGCGGGTTTCGTCGACGACGCGACGCCCCAGGACCCCAGCCGCATCAGTGCCGCCTGGTCCATCCCGCATGGGTGCGACGCGAGCTACTACGTCGTGGTCAATGCTGACGACCCTGCCGACAGGGCAACCTCAACGCAGCTGAGACCGGCACCCGGGCAAGGGTATGAGTCCCTCCCGGGCCTTCGCCTGTGCCGCGATGCCCTGTCAGAGTCCGGACGCGCCCTCCTCGAAGCCGCGGCGGCACGGGGACCAGTCATCGAGATCTCGGGGCTGGCCCACGCCACTGGCGGATCGCCGTACTCCGTCCATGAAGTGATCCGATGGATGGTTCACGAGGCTGACGACAACGCGACGTGGGTGTTCGCGATCGTGGTCGAGACGCTGCAGTCCCTGCGCAGGTCATTCGGTCGCGAGGCGTTCCAGAGCCTGGGGGGTGAGGTCATGCTTGGTGAGTACGGCGGGATCTCGGTGGATGTCACGCTGACGCCGATCCTCTTGTGCCCAGCCCGACTTCCCCGCACAATCCGCGACGAGGCCATGGTTTTGCTCGATGGAGTGCAACGACGGCGGTTGTTGCGGACCGTCGCGTTCCTTGAACACGAGCCGACGGCCAGTGGAGGACACGATGGCTGACATCGCGATGGGCTTTCGAGACGTCGATCGTCAAACGGACCGAGCCCAGTTCGAGAGCTACCTCCGGGAGGTGGGTGATCGACTCGCGGACCAGAAGGAAGAGTCGTTGCGAGCTCTGCAGCCGTTCCCCAGCGCGAAGCTGCTCGATGTCGGGTGCGGGCTGGGTGGCGACGTACGACGGCTGGCCGATCTCATCGGTCCGTCTGGCCGAGCGGTGGGCGTGGACCGGAGCCGGGCCATGGTCGACTCGGCGCGACGAGAGAACACCACCGTCAGGAACGCTGACTTCATGGTCGGCGACGCCCATGGGCTTCCCTTCCCCGACAACCAGTTCGACGGCGCCCGAGCCGACCGCACGCTCCAGCACGTCGATGACCCACGGGCCGTGCTGAAGGAGATGCTCAGGGTCGTGCGGCCAGGAGGTCGGATCGTTGTCTCCGAACCCGACTGGGGATCGTTGGTGATCGACACGTCCGATCCGACGACAGAACTGGAGATCGTCCGACGCTTGCGAGACGAAAAGACCCGCAACGGGCGCATCGGCCGCGAGCTCGTCGGTCACCTGGTCCAGCTCGGACTCTCCGAGATCTTTGTCCGCCCCTTCACCCTCGCCCTCCGCCGGTTCGAGCTCGCGGCCACCATCTTGCGCCTCCAGGATGTCGCTTCCCCGAACGTCCTGGACGAGATGGCACGGCGCGACGAAGCAGGCACGTTCTTCGCTGCCGTCACGGGCTTCACCGTCGGCGGCGTGGTCCCTAGCCGGCCGCGGCAATGACCGCCCGTACCTCGTCGGCGATCTCGTCGGGAATGACCGGCTCCATGTAGTGCGGTGCGTCGACCCGTTTGAGCACTCCCGGCGAGAACCGCTCGACGTACGCCGCCTGGACCTCGGGCACGAGCCGCTGGCCCGACGGTCGTGGTATCTGCGGAATGGTGCCACGCTCTTCAGTGACGGCAGGAAGGAGTCCGTCATGCCACTCGACCACGGGTACGGCGTCGCGATCGGCACCTTGGCGTCGTTCACGCGCGAGGACCCCAGCGACTTCGGCCACTGGTACCACGGGCTGCTGCGCATCAACACGCCCGCGGGAGAGTACGAGGCGGCCCTGGACGTCGACACCCCGAGTGGGGTGGGCGTCAGCTACCGGGTCGTCACGGACCTCACGACGGCCAGCATCCCGGGCATCGTGGCGCTGGCCAACGGGTTCCACGCGCTGGCCTCCACCTCGTCGTCCGGAGCGCTCGACTACGTGCGCAGCCCGCTCCTGCGCGACGGCTGGGCGATCCTGCGGGTGCGCCGATGGATCGGGGCGCTCAACCTGCGCAGGCCCACGCGCGCTGCCCAGCCTTGGGGACCCACGCCGCTCGACTCGGTGCTCCACCGGTTCCGCGGGTGGTTCGACTGGCTTCCCCTGCGCTGGCGGTCGTTCCCGTGGATCCAGAGCGACGGGGACAACGCCCTCGACGTGCTCGAGCCTCTCGTGCAAGCAGCCGTCCGGATCTACATCTTCGGTGAGCCGTTCACCCAAGGGCTCGGGGTCCACAACGTCCACTACAACCAGGGGGACCCACCCGGCCCGCACCAGGCCGACAACGGCATCTGGCAGGACGGCGCCGTCCTCACGCAGGCTGCCGACGGCAAGGTCAACGTCTGGCAGGTCAAGTTCAACACCCAGTCGCTGCACACCGGCGACGACGGGCTGCCCATCTGAGCCGGCAACGTCATACGTTCTGGTCGCTATGGCGACCACTTCGTATGACGTCCCGCCAGCGCAGCGGTCAGGGGGCGCGCCACTGGATCTCGGTCTCGAACGCCCCGGAGACGCGCTTGCTGCGCGTGCTGCCTTCGGTCCCGTGCCACGGCGGCGTCCCGAACGGCAGGTCGAAGCGGGGGATGTCGGTCGTGGGCATGTCTTCCGCACCGGCGTCGAAGGGGGTGGCGTCGACGGTGCCGTCCGGGTCCGGGCCGGTTGCCGTGATCGCGTCCGCCAGCTTGAGGTTCCAGCTCGCCGCGACCCCGGTCGGCGACGTCGGGTGGGTCAGCTCGATGACCGGAAGCGTCCCGACGCCGGGCCAGGCCGCGACGCTGTCTTGAGCCTTGAGTCCGAACGCGAGTACGGCGGTCAGCGGGTTGGCCGCCTTGGCGGCGTCGAAGAGCTGGTTGCGGAATCCCTGGATGGCGGGATCGTTGACGAGCGCGGGAGTGATCGCGCCGCTCTGGACGCCGTACAGGAACGTGTTGAACATCAGGTACGAGCGGGTCAACCCGAGCTTGGCGAGGAACCGCTGGGTGATCTGACCTGCCTGGCCGACGAGGATCCGCCCGGCGAGGGTCTCGTCGGTGGACGGGTCCTGTCCGACGACGAGGACTCTGGCCGTGCCGTCCAGGCGTCCGCGATAGAAGACCGGGCCGAACCGCGTGTGGAACGGCGCGCCCGGCGCATTGACGTAGGCGTCCAGCGGAGCCGACGCGAAGAGTGCTTCCCACTCGGGCGGGGGCCCGGGGTCGTGCTGCGGCTGTTGCGAGGTCATGCTCGAGTTTCCCAGGCCCCGGGCGCCCGCGCGATGGCTCGCGCTAGCGGGCGGCCAGCACGCAGAACTCGTTGTCGTCGGGGTCCGCCAGCACCACCCAGCCGACCTCGCCCTGGCCGATGTCGACGCGTCTGGCCCCGAGGGCGACCAGGCGTTCGACCTCGGCCTCCTGGTCGCCGCCGTCGGACGGGGCGAGGTCGAAGTGGAACCGGTTCTTGCCGTTTCGGCTTCGGCTCCACGGGTGGGCCGCCCCACGCGATCTTCGTGCCGCCCTGCGGCGCCTGGATCGCGGTCTCCTCGTCCTGGTCCCAGACGAGCGGCCAGCCGAGAGCCTCGCTCCAGAAGTACCCGACGGCCTGCGTACCGTCGCAGGAGAGGGCACCGATGAGCCCACACCCGGCCAAGAAGTTGTTGCCCGCCTCGATCACGCAGAACTCGTTGCCCTCGGGATCGGCGAGCACGACGTGCTCCTCCTCGGGGAGCTGGCCGACGTCGAGGTGCCGGCCACCGAGCTCGAGTGCTCGGGCCACGGTCTGCTGCTGGTCATCGAAGGAGGTGCTCGTCAGGTCGAAGTGCATCCGGTTCCTGCCGACCTTCTCCTCCTGGGTCGCGACGAAGCGCACCCGAAAGCCGATGTCATCGCCCGGCATCAGCGTGATGCCGTCCAGAGGGTCGTCGACCAGCTCCCGGCCGAGGACGCCGGCCCAGAACTCCGCGAGCCCTCGCGGGTCCTGGGCGTCGATGGAGAGCGCGTGGAAGTTCGACATTCCGGCAACGCTAGGTCGCCACCGGTGTGCCAGCAACGCGAATACCGAACTCGACGAGCAGCCATGGCGCCGCCGCTCGTCCACGGGCTAGCGTGGCGCGGAACCGCCGGCCCCGGCGGCGAACGTGCTTCCGGAGGTCACGCGATGCGCCTACTTCTCGCCGACCGGCTCCCCGAGCAGACGGTCACCGAGCTCGAGTCCCGCGGACACGTCTGCGTGATGGAGCCCGGGCTCCATGCGGACGACCTCCCGGGCCGGATTCCCGGGTTCGACGCCCTGGTGGTGCGCAGCACCAAGGTGAAACGCGGAGTGTTCGAGGCCGCCGACCGCTTGGTGCTGGTGATCCGCGCCGGCGCGGGGACCAACACCATCGACACAGACGCCGCGGCCAGTCGCGGGGTCTTCGTCTCCAACGTGCCCGGCCGCAACGCGGCCGCCGTTGCGGAGCTCACCATGGGTCTTCTGCTGGCGGTCGACCGACGGATCGCCGACAACGTGTCGGACCTCCGCGGCGGCCACTGGGACAAGCAGCGCTACAGCAAGGCCGAAGGGCTGCTGGGGTCGACCATGGGGATCATCGGCCTGGGCGCCATCGGCTTCTCCGTGGCCGAACGCGCGGCGGCCTTCGGCATCCGCCTGCAGTCGCTCGCCAGGCCCGGCCGGTCGGCGTACGCCGTGTCGCGGGCCGAGGAGCTGGGCATCACGATGTGCGACTCCATGGATGAGCTGGTGTCGTCCTCCGACATCGTGACGCTCCACGTGCCCGCGGGTCCCGACACCCGCCACCTCGTCGACGCGGGCTTCCTGGCGCAGATGAAGAAGGGCGCCATCCTGCTGAACACCTCACGGGGCGACGTCGTCGACGAAGCCGCCCTGCTCGAGGCGCTCGACGAGGGCGCCGTACGCGCAGGCCTGGACGTGTTCGCCGACGAGCCGAGCTCCGGGAAGGGCGCCTGGGACTCGCCCCTGGCCCGGCACGCCAACGTGGTCGCGACCCACCACATCGGCGCCTCGACCGCGCAGGCCCAACGCGCGATCGCGGCGGGGGTGACCGAGATCGTCGACGCCTTCATGAAGGGCGAGGCCCGCCACTGCGTGAACCTCGACCCCGACCGACTCGGATCGGTCACGCTGACGGTCCGCCACCTCGACCGCGTCGGCGTGCTCGCGCACGTTCTCGAAGAGCTCCGCAGCGCGCACCTCAACGTCGAGCACATGGTCAACCGCGTCTTCCGCGGCGGGGAGGCGGCCGTCGCGACCATCGACGTGGCGGACCCCGCCTCCGAAGAGCTGCTGGCCGCACTCCGCGCCATCCCCCACGTGCTGGGGGTCTCCGTCGTGACGCTCGGCGAGAGCGCTCCACAACCGTGAGCAGCGTGCGTCTCTTCCCCGCGCGGGTCGTCCGCCAGGAGTGGGCCCGGAGGACGGTCAGCGCCCTGTCCGACTCTCTCGACGAGTCAGGTGTCGACCTGATGGGCTTCAAGCTCGAGCCCGAGGCGTACGACGACGCCGCGGTCGCCCTCTACGTCTACCGCCAGAGTCGCGGCGACGCGTCGTACACCGGCGTCGTGGGCGACGTGGCGGTCCAGGCCGTCGCGGAGGGCAGGGTTCGTGGCCACGAGGCGGTGCACACGCAGCGGGTCGAGGCCCTGCTGTGGCACCACCAGACCTCGCAGGCACCGCCGGCACTGGTGGTCCTGCTGCATCGCGCGGGCCCGGTGTTCAGCCGCATGGTCGAGGAGGTCCAGCAGACACCACCGCTCCTTGACTTCGCCGGACCCAGGGGCCTCCAGCAGACCGTCTGGCGCCTTCCGGAGGGCCCCGCAGTCAACGCACTGGCCGAAGAGCTCGCGATGGCTGACTTCTACATCGCCGACGGCCACCACCGGACCACGGCCGCCCTCGAGGAGTGGCGGGTCGCGGGCAAGCCCGTGGACGCCGGCCTGCTCGCCGTGATCCACCCGATGGACGGTCTCCGGCTCTCCTCGTTCCACCGCCGGGTGTCCGGCCCCGTGCGGGTCGACGGCCTGGTCGACCTGGTCTCCTCGGACTTCGAGATGCAGGAAGTGGGGCGGGCCCAGGCACCGATGAGCGGCACGATCGGGCTCTACGTCGACCACCGATGGTTCGAGCTGACCTACCAGGGTCGACGTCCCGAAGGGGTCGCCGGTCTGGACGTCGCGCTCCTGCAGACGCGGGTTCTCGACCGCCTGGCGGGAGCCGTCACCGTCCGCACGCCGATGATCGAGACCATCCCCGCCACGACGTCCGTCGACGAGCTCACCCAGCGGTGCGACCTCGACGGTGGAGCCTTGTTCACGCTCGCGCCGCCGTCGGCCGACGCGCTCATCGCCGTCGCCGACGGTGGCGAGGTGATGCCGCCGAAGACGACGTACTTCGAGCCGAAGCCCTGCGCCGGGATCTTCCTGCGGCGCTGACCGAACCCCGATTCGTCGTCGAGCCTGCGGGTGCTCGCGGCGAGCGGAGCTCTGAGGAATGCGGAGCGCGATGACTTCGGGCCCGAAGTCAGGTCCCTACGCACATGGACATCGAGCAGCTGATCCGCACCTGGGCGGACGCCGTGCATTCCGGCGACCTCGACACCGTGCTGGCGGACCACGCCGACGACATCGTGATGTTCGACGTGCCTCCGCCGCACGACGGCGTACGCGGCATCGAGGAGTACCGCGACACGTGGCCGCCGTTCTTCGGGTGGCAGGCGTCGGGGGCGTCGTTCGAGATCGTCGAGCTCGACGTGACCGAGGGGGAGGACGTCGCGTTCGCCTGGGCGCTGCTGAAGTGCGGTACTCGGGAAGAGCTCGCCGAGGAGCCGCGACGCCGTCTCCGGCTCACGGTCGGGCTGCGGAAGCAGGGCGACCGCTGGGTGGTCACCCACGAGCACCACTCGTTCGCCGACACGTCGGGTTCCGACTGAGTCGGCTCCTCATCGCCGCGTTTTCACATACTTCGGGACGTTCGGGAGGTAGAGCGTGACCAGGCAGGACTGAGGACGCGCGCGAACCGCCCTGGCGTGCGCATCAGGTTCCACATCCCACCGAGATCCGCCCAGAGCTTGTCGACGTGGTCGACGGTGACGCCTGGGCACCGCGGTCGGCTCGCTGGTCCCGCTGATGGCGACGATCCGCCAGGACCGTTCACCAGTGCACCTGCTGGCTCGCATCGTCGGGCTCAGCACGGCGAGCATCCCGGTGACCGGCCCGGTCGGCGTACTGGCCACCGGCGTCCTCATCGACGCCATCGGTCTGCGGCAGACACTCCTGGTGTCCACGGCCCTGGCCGCGGTCATCGCAGTGGCCACCTGGGCGAGCAGCGGCCCGCGGCTCTTCGACCCGACCACCGACCTCGTAGCCGAACAGGCACAACCTGCTGTCCCCGCCGCCTGCTGAGCGGGGTCGGCACTCGAATCAGGGGTTGTGCCTGTCTGACTACGAGCGGCCTGCCGGGCATGGCGATGATGGGCATCGATCTCGAGACGGCGTTCACGCGGACCATGGGGCCGCTGAGCGAGCACCTCGAGCAGGCTTGATCCTCGTCAACCAGCGGCATCGAACGTACGCGCCGCGCCGAGCTCGGCCGCCAGCCGCTCGGCGTACTCAGCCCGCTCACCCGCACCGACCCACCGCGAGTCGCGATCGCTGAGATAGAGCTCGTCGCCGGTGTGCCGCGGGAAGACATGCACGTGGAGGTGCCAGACGTCCTGGCCGCCGGCCGGCTCGTTGTGCTGCCTGGTGGAGACGCCGTCGCATCGGTACGACGCGCGCAGCGCCACCGCGACCTGCTGCGTCAGGTCCCACACGGCGTGGCCCACCTCGGTCGGCAGGTCGTAGAGGTTCTCGTGGTGCTCGCGGGGGACGACGAGCACGTGGCCCGGGTTGCGCGGCCACCACTTGGGCGAGACTCGCGCAAAGGCCAGCTCGGCCACCGCGACGATGTCGCCGGGCTGGTTGTGCTCGCTGGGGACACCGCGCTGGAGCCGGCAGAACGGGCACTCGTAGTCAGGGGGTTCGTGGGTCCAGGTCTGTCGTGGGTCCAGCGTCACGG